>HG326663.1:0-66507 GCA_000308255.3 Anaerococcus pacaensis 9403502
TTTCTTCTATCTATTATATAGATAGCTTTTAGTCTTTTTATGAGAGCCTATGTTGTCATGGCTCCATTCATTTACATCAACTTACTGTTAATGCGTGATTTAATATTTCGTCTAAGACGAAATCATTGTTTTTAAGGTTACTCAAATTAATTGCTTAAAGTTTAATTACTATTTAAATGTTGATAGATGAAAATCTATCTGGTTCAGTGTCGTTTCTTAACGACAAATAATATAATACCATGCTCGTTTTATTATGTCAACTATTTTTTACAAAATTTTTTCTAATATTTTCTGACCTATGTTGGACCATGATAATTTCAGTATTACTTCGCTTATTTCTTCTGTGAAAAGTCCATCATCTAGCCTTGATATTTGCTTATCTATATTTTCTGCTAGTCTTTTTACATAAGCAGGTATATCTGCTGCTACTGGTTTATCGACATCGTATATGCCAGGTAATTTTGTAAATTCTATTACACCAGATCCGATAATAACAGGGCTTAGTAATTCACGCAAACCCTCAATCTCACTAGTTACAACGAGTCTATGGCAAGCTAGGGCCTCGATAGCTATGAGCCCTAGTGCCTCAAAATACGATGGGAGGACAAATATATCAGATGATCTTAGCATATTGCCTAGTTTCTTCTGGTCTAGTGCATTGCAAATAACCAGCCTTTCTGAATGATTGGCTGAATCTTTGAGTCTTAGGCAAGATTCTCTATCAGGGTTGCCAATGATAAATAGTTTTATATTGGGATGTTTTTTTTCAAGAATTGGGAGTGTCTTACAAAGTTCAAATACACCTTTTGATTCAGTGATTTTACCAGCATAGACTACTCTTATATATTCTCTATTCTCATCAATCTCAGCAGGATAGAAAATATTGTCGTTGTATCCACCCCCGATATTTTCAACCTTTACTGGATCTACACCTAGTTTATTGATAATTGCTTCATCTTCGGCATCGGTTACTGTAAGCACATAATCTAGATCTTTGATGTGACCAAGATATTTTAGAAATCTTTCATGTTTTTTGATTTGTCTAATGTCTGTACCATGAGAGATGCCTACTACTTTTCTATCAGAAAATATTTCTCTTACTAGATCAGAGATAAAAAATAAGTGGTGGGTGATGACTATATCTGGATCAAATTCTTCTTTCATAGCTATAAGTCTGTCTCTAAAGGCATCTAAGAGCTGAGATATTTCTACATCTGTCATTTCGCTATAGACAGTAGAATCATATGGCATTTCATCGCTCATGCCGCATATATGAAATGGTAATTCTGCGCTATCATAGACTACTGGTTTGATAATATCAGCCTTTACATTGATATCATATTTTTCTTCAGTCCCATATATAGCTGCATTTTCTACACCCATTTTATCCAAGCTTTCTATAAGGTTTGAGAAATACACGCCACTTCCAGTAAGAGATGGGAGTTGGGTAAGTACATGTAGTATTTTCATTTTATCTGCTCCAATTCATATTTTAATCTGATAGTGTCGCCGACTTTATATTGATTGTTATTATTTAGTTCCATGACAGTAAGATCTATTTGACCATTGCTGGCCACAATTTCTAATATATTTCCTAAAAATAAGATATCCTTGATGACAAATTCTTCACCCGCATCAGATATTGTAATTTTCTCTGGCCTTACATAAGATTCCTCTACATAATTTTTCTGCCCTATAAAATCGAGTGAAATCTTATTTGCAGGCTTATTATAAATATCTTGTGGTGTCCCACGGTCTACTATCTCACCTTTATTCAGAACAATGACCTCATCGGCCATTATAAAGGCTTCAGCTTGGTCATGAGTGACAAATATAGTGGTCAAATCGAAATCTTTGTGAATTCTTCTTATCTCTAGTTGCATTTTTTCTCTTAATTTTTGGTCTAGGGCAGACAGTGGTTCGTCCATCAATAGTATTTTTGGTTTTACTACTAGAGATCTCGCTAGCGCTACTCTTTGCCTTTCCCCACCAGATAACTCGTGAGGTTTACGGGTCTCGTAGCCGGCGAGCCCTACCATTTCAATTGTATCAAGACTTAGCTTTTTCTTCTCAGCTTGACTAAGGCCCTTATTATTAAATTTGAGACCATAAGACACATTTTGATATACAGTCATATGGGCAAAAAGGCCTAATGATTGAAAAACAGTAGATACATTTCTCTTCTCTGGACCAAGATTTGTGATATCCTCACCATCCAAAGAGATAGTACCCTCATGGTCTATGAATCCACCTATGGAATGGAGGATAGTACTTTTCCCGGAACCCGATGGCCCTAATAGCGATAAAAACTTACCTTTTTCCAAGGAAAAATTTACATCCTTTAGGGCATATAATCCATTATATGATTTTGATAAATTGTTTACTTCTAAGTACATGATTTCCTAACTAAATTTATTAAAAGTGCTCTCGCGAACTATTAATTTGCTAACTAAAATGTTAAATATGAGACAGATTATCATAATTAATAAGGCTATTACAGCGCCCTCATCATATTTACCGCTATTGATGACATCAAACATGACAAGCGTCATAAGTTTTTTGCCTGGATATACTAAAAATATGATACTACCTACAGTTGTCATGGTGGCGGTAAATGAATTGATTATAGATATACCAATTGATGACCTGATGTTTGGAATAATACCATCTTTTATTTCATAATAGGTATTGGCTCCAAGGTCTCTTATAGAATTTATCACATTTCTATCAACTGAACTCATAGCACTATTACCGACTCTAGTTGCAAATGGCATTTGCTTAAAGAGTACATTTAGAACAACTATAATGCTAGTGCCTGTGAGTGCTAGCGGAGGGGATTTGAAAAATAATAGATAACCCAAACCAAAAAATGTGCCCGGGATTATATATGGCATATTTGAAATAAGATCTATCAGCCTCATAAATCTACTTTTCTTTATTATCACATAATATCCTATCAAAAATCCTATAAAAGTACCAAATATAGCTGCTATCAAGCTATAGGCAATCGACCTAAGCATAGAATCATTGATATATTTTCCCGCATTTCTAAAATTCTTCAGTGAAAATACGAGCTCGCCCTTGCTCATGGTTGTAAATGCGCTAAATATAATTGATAAATATAACATAGTCAGTAGTGTGACTAATAGAATTGAAATTATTGCAAATATATAATAAATAGTCCCATTTCTTTTAATGATTACTTTTGACAATGATTGTGATTTTGACTGGATAGGTCTTTTGTCATAGAGCCTATTTAATATCAAATATAAAAAAACAATTGGTAATAATAACAATACGTTCATTGAACTTGCCTTGGCTAGATTGCCGTTGGCTATTACCTCAAAATAGCTTTGGAGGGCAAGGACATTAAAACGTCCTCCAATAATAGATGGGGTCGCAAAGTCTGCTACCGATTTAAAAAAGCTAAGTAGAAATACAGTTATCATCGGATTTCTAATTTGTGGTAGGATGATGTCTATTATAATGCGATTGGTATTTGCCCCTAGAGATCTAGCGGAATTGATAGCATCCTTATCGATACTAGCTAATAATCCATATAAAATGAGTGTGTTGAGTGAAATAAATGCTAGGGTCTGCATGGCCACTACTCCCCACATGTTGTAAGGATCGAGATTAAGGGATAGGACCTTGTGGGTAATAAAGCCTCTTCTACCAAATAGACTAATATAGCTTAAGCTGGTTACAAAAGGTGGGCTAATAAGAGTGACAGATAGGATAAAGGTGATAATTCTCTTTATAGTATCACGCGTCATAAATAAATAGACAGCGAGTACTATTGAGGTCAATAAAGATGTGAATGATGTGATAAAACCAAGCTTTAATGTGTTAGTTAATAGATATCCGCTATCTAGCAATTCTTTGTAAAAGTTAAAGTTTATCTCACCATTTATTACAAAACTTTCTATGAACACATACAAAAATGGCATTAAAATAAAGAGGATGGTAGCTAAGCCCAACATCCCCTCTATGATTATGTCTGAAATTTTGATATTTTTAAATCTTTTCATATTATGTAAGAAAGGAGCTGTTGCAAAATAGATAAATTGTTCCAAAATCATTCGAGCACCCTCTCATAAAGTGTCTCAGTCCGCCGACGGGCTACAAGCCTCCATGAGCCGGCGGGCTTAATCTCAAACTTTCTGCGAGTGCACTCTAATGATGGAACAATGATTATCTATTGATTTGCAACAACCCCATTTTTTATTCTTCTTCGCTTGCTTTATCGCCTGCGATTTCTTGGAATCTATTTAGAATTTCATCTCTTTTTGAACCAAATGTTGATAGGTCTTGGTCAATTAGCTTATCTTTAGGTAGGCCAAGGTCTAGACCTGTGATGCCTGGTACGATAAGTTGGTTTGTGTCTTTACCGTCGATTTCAGCAATCATGTTTTGAGCTTTATCTGTAAGCATGAAGTCAACGAAAGCTTTTGCTACATCAACATTTTCGCTGTCTTTGAAGATTGCAACACCTTCTGGAACCCATGGAATACCATCTTCTGGATAAACAACTGTTAGGTTGTAGTCTTCTGCTGCATCAAATGCTTTTTGGTCTACTGGAATAATACCAACAGCAAATTCGCCTTGAGCTGTCTTTTCTTGTGGGTCTTTACCACGTTTAGAATAGAAGTCTATGTTGTCGTTGATTTTTGTGAATAATTCCCAACCTGCTTCTTCACCTTTAAGGTCAAGTAGGCCTTTTAGGGCTGCGTAGTTTGTACCAGAGATAGCTGGGTTTGACATGATTAGTTCACCCTTATAAGCTGGATCTGCTAGGTCATCCCAAGTTTTTGGAATTTCGAGACCCTTTTCTTCTAGGATAGTATTATTTGCTAAAAATCCTACTACTGTAAGACCTTTGGCAAAGTAATAATCTTCACTGTCTTTATATTCTTCTGGAAGTAGGGCTGTCATGTCTGAGCTGTGTTGTTCTAATAGGCCGTCTTCTTTAGCTGCCATAAATGCATCTAAACCACCACCGAACCATAGGTCAGCCATAGCCTTACCTTCAGCTTTAGTTCTTGAGATAACTTCACCTGATGACATAGAAAGGAATTCTACATTGGCACCAGTTTGAGCTGTGAATTCTTCAAATAGTGGTACATATGAATCGCTAGTAGCAACTACATTTAGTGTTCTACCCTCAAATTCATTGGTAGCTACTACTTCTTCTTCTGATTCAGTTTCAGCTTCTTGAGCTTCTTCTTCAGCTACTTCTTCTGTTTTTTCTTCATTTTCTGTAGTATCAGCTGTTTGATCTACAGTTTCTTCCATAGTTGTTTCTACTTGTTCTGGAGCTTCTGTTGTAGTGGTATTACCACAAGCAGTTAAGCTAGCCATAGCTAGTAGAGCTACAGAAATTTTACTTATAATATTTTTCATACATCCTCCTTAAATATTATAAAGGGTATTATACGACACAATTATAAAAGTAAAAGTTTATTTAAAATTCTGGCACATCACTTAGGTTCACATGGCAGTAGCCTGTTGGGTTTTTATCTAGATAGTCTTGGTGATATTCTTCAGCTGAGATGAAATGCTTAAGGCTTTCTACTTCTACTTGAATCTTTCTATCAGCCTCAGCTTGTTTTTTGTCGATAAATTCTTTTGCTTCTTCTAGTATATCCTTATCAGTAGCATAAATCCCAGTCCTATATTGGCGGCCCATGTCGTTACCTTGCTTATCGATAGAAAATGGATCTATGATGTAATATAGATATTCTAAGATTGTTTCAATGTCGATTTCATCATCGTCAAATACTACTCTAACTGTTTCTGCATGGTCAGTTCTAGAAAGCTCTCTATAACTAGTTTCTTCTGTGAGGCCATTGGCATAGCCAACTTCTGTTTCTAAAACTCCTTCTAGATTTTTAAAATATGCTTCTACTCCCCAGAAGCATCCTCCTGCTAAATAAATTTCTTTTATCATGATTTCTCCTTAATAGTTTAATACTTTGTTCTATTTGCTGGCCTTCTTCTAAAACTTCTAAGTGAAGTCGAAAATGAGCTTGCTAGTAATACTCCAAACGCAATAGATCCTGCGATTGCTATAGCTTGATATAGGCTTGAAATAGCAATTTCTGATTGATTAGATATAAAATAAGTCATTGTCCTATAAATATAAACTCCAGGACATAAATTTATAATCCCAGGAAAAATAAACACTAATGCTGGGTGTTTTAAAAACTTTGCTAGTACTTCAGATATAGCTGCTATAGCAAATGATGAAACGAATGTTGACATATAAACTCCACCAGTCATTTCTAGAGAGATTCTATATATCAGCCATCCAAAGCCACCAGTAATTCCTGATATTATCAAAGTTTTCTTTGGTATAGAAAATATAAGTGCAAATCCTATTGATGAAATGATACTTACAATTAACTCTAAGATGTATGTCATATTAACCCCACAAATCTAAACAAACTAATCGGTATAGCTACTCCTAGGGCTAGGGCTATAGATATTAGAAAGGCTAATGTCGCTGCTATTAAGCCGCTTGTCGCATCACCACTCATGATATCTCTTACAGCATTTGTAATGGGCATACCGGGTACAAATGCCATCATTGCACTAATGATTATGATGTCATAATTTGACCCAGTAAAATAGCTTATCAACAGCGCTAGAAAAGATACGAAAATTCCATACAAGAAATGAACTATGAAGTATGTAAGACTATTCTTTTCTAGGAAAATACAAAATAAATAACCTAATAGTCCCACAATAAAGGCTGGCACTATCTCCTTGATACTTGCCCCAATTAATATAGAATAGGCACCTGAGGCTATGCTAGCACCAAGGATTTTCAAACTAGTGCTAGTGCCTTTTGAATTTCTAATATTTTCCAATTCCTTGACTGCCTCATCTAGGGTGTACATTCCTTGCGAGAAGTTTCTAGAGAAGGTGTTCACCTTGTCTACATAATGAAGGTTTGTCCCCCTGGTTTTTACCCTTCTAAGATTGGTATGGATATTACCCTCATAGGAAAATGATATTATTATTACATTTACTGTAGCATAGACATCAACATCTTTGATTGATTTCTTGCTTCGAATAATTCTTTCAACTGTATCTTCCACACGATATATCTCAGCACCATTGGCAAGCATAATCGCCCCTGCATTGGCTGCTATTTCCGATAGTAAGATTGCTTCTTCGTATGATGTTATTTTTTCATGTACCATAAGATACCCTACATAAATTGACTCTTATATTTTTTGATATTTTCTTCGCTGAGGAATTCATAAGCCTCGTTGACTTTGGTAAACATCTCAGTGGCATTTGGATCGGTTGAGACATCTGGGTGGTATTTTTTAGCAAGTTTTCGATAGTTTAGCTTAACTTGATAAATATCAGTATCTACAGGTACGCCCAAAATTCGAGTAGCTTCTTCGTATTTTTCTTTAAAACCAATATTATTTACTCCAGTATATCCACCATAGTTTCCTTGATTGTAACCACCTTGGCCGTAGCCTCCCGACTGTTGCTGATAATATCCACCAAAGCCTCTAACAAATTCTTCAAACCTACGGTTCATTTCTTCTTGTTGGCGGCGAACTTGCTCTTCATAAGCACGACGGCGGGCTTGTTCTTGCTCGTAGCGGTATCTATCTGAATAATCAGATAGGTTTTTATAGCCTACTTGTTCCCCAGTTATCATGGTATCCGCCTTGTCATACATCCATTCTGTAAGGGTGTAGTTGGCATAGCGCAAAAATGAAATAAACTTAGGTCCTAGTATTGGGATAAATATGACTGCCATCAAAAACCAAAAGACAGGCCTTGGGATGTTTATTAAAAATATTGGGAAAAATATAAAAACTGAGCATCCCACAAAGAAAATCATTACTAGAAGCTGTCTGATATTTTCAAAGGCAATTGTAATTATATTCATAATATTAATCAGGATATTAAATATCGTCCCTATCACGGTTGCAAGTCCGCGAATAAATTTACCTAAAATTTTCATAAATTTCTCCATTCCATTAGATTATATCAAAATCTATGAATTATTTAAAACAAAAGAAGATGGCATATGCCACCTATTTAACCAAACAACGCTTCGTTGTTACTATTATATAAATTGTAATAGATACCTTTTTTTGCGAGAAGGTCTTTGTGATTGCCTCGCTCTACTATACCATCATAGGTTAAAACTAGGATTTCATCAGCATTTATAATGGTTGATAGCCTGTGGGCAATAGTAATTGTTGTCCTACCCTTAGATAATTCTTCTAATGATTTTTGGACAATTGCCTCAGATTTATTATCTAGGGCACTTGTTGCCTCATCTAAGATAAGAATTGGAGGGTTCTTTAAAAAAACTCTCGCAATAGATAATCTTTGTTTTTGTCCACCAGATAATTTAATCCCGCGTTCACCAATATAGGTATCAAAACCATAAGGAAGGTCATCGATAAATTCGATAGCACCCGCTAGCTCTGCTGCGCGTCTTATCTCTTCATCTGTAGCATCATCCTTGCCGTAGCGGATATTATCTTTGACAGTACCTGAGAATAGGTAAACATCTTGTTGGACGATACCGATATTATCCCTAAGGGATTCGAGTGTAAGATCTCTGATATCTACTCCATCGATTTTGATAGATCCCTTGTTGATATCATAAAATCTTGGGATTAGTTTTGATATAGTAGTCTTACCTGCCCCAGATGGACCTACTAGGGCAATATTTTCCCCTATGTCTACTGAAAAATCTATATCTTCAAGCACCCATGGATCTTCCTCACTAGATTCTGGATATTTGAAATATACATGCTCAAAATCAATCTTGCCGCGAACATCACCTAATTTGCGAGCATGGTCAAGGTCGAAGATGCTATTATCCATCTCCATTACTTCAACAAATCGAGCAATACCTGTTACACCTGCTTCAAATTGATCGGTGAAATTTAAGATTCTTTCAACTGTTGCTACCAGCATATTTAGATACATAGTAAATGCAATAAGTTCACCAGGACTAATTCTATCAGTCAAAACGAAAAATCCACCAACAAATATCATAATAGCATACATGATGCCAGCAAAAACTTCAGTAATCATGAAGAATCCTGCCATATCATAATATCTGCCGCGTTTGATATCTACAAACTTGTCATTATTTAGGGCAAACTTTTCCTTCTCTACTCCCTCATTGGCAAATGATTTTACAACTGATATACCAAGCAAGGTATCTTCTACGCCAGAGTTTATCTCTCCTATTTGTCTCTTTACATCTAATGTCGCTTTTCTAAAGCTTCTTCTTTTACTAGACGAGAAAATAAACATAAATGGAATTATAGCATAGATTATAAGCGAGAGTTGCCAATTGATTCCAATAAGGACTACGAAAGAAATAATAAGTTTTATAATTCCTACCAAAATTTCTTCGGGTATATGGTGGGAGAATTCTGTAATATCAAACAGGTCTGTAGTAATCCTACTCATTAATGCACCAATCCTTGCTTCGTTGAAGAATTCGGTGTCCATAGCTAAGAGATGATTAAAGACATCTTTTCTCATATCTCTTTCAATCTTTGCCCCCATGATGTGGCCTATAGATTGCATGAAATATCTAGCTACTACTTCTATGGTTTTTGTCACAACATATATAATGCCTACTTTTATAACCCTATTTGCATCTAAAAGTCCAAGCTGAGCCCAGTCTGTCAAATAAGATAGCAAGAGCGGCAGGACCAATTGGCTGACTGTGGTAAGGGCTGATGCAAAAAGGTCAGCTGCCAGTATGCCCTTGTAGGGTTTATAATAAGGAATGAATTTTCCTAATAAATCTTTTGTGTTATAAGATTTCTTTTCCATATATCCTCCTTTATTTAATTTTCGCAATATAAGCTATTTTACTATTATTTTCAAAAAATTATAGGCTAAGTTAGTTGAATTATTAGTAAAGTTTTGTTATTATTATAACAGGAGGAAAGAATGGCTAGAATTATCGAAAAAACAAATCTTAACGAAAATACAATTAAATTTGTAGTTAATGCGCCTGAAATAGCTAAACGTGCGCTTCCAGGCCAGTTTATTATATTAAGACTTGATGAAAAAGGCGAAAGAGTACCTTTCACTATTTCATCTACTGATGAAGAAAATGTAACAATCATCGTTCAAATCGTTGGTGGTACAACCATGAGAATGGATCAGCTTAAAGCTGGTGATGGTTTCCTAGACTTTGTAGGACCACTTGGTATACCAACAGAACTAGATGAACTTAAAGGCAAAAACGTATGTGTAGTTGGTGGTGGTCTTGGTACTGCTATTGCTTATCCACAAGCTAAATACCTACACGATATTGGAGCTAATGTAGATGTTATCATCGGTTTTAGAAATGAAGACCTTATACTTTTAGAAGATGAACTAAAAGATGCAAGCCAAAACCTATACATAGCAACTGATGATGGCTCAGCAGGACACCATGGTTTTGTTACTGAAATATTAAAGGAAAATATAGAAGCTGGCAAAACATACGACCACGTACTAGCTATTGGTCCAGTTATCATGATGAAAAATGTCGTAGAAGTAGCTCGCCCATACGACATTCCAGTAACAGTATCTATGAACTCTATCATGGTAGATGGTACAGGTATGTGCGGATGCTGCAGACTTACAGTAGATGGTGAAATGAGATTTGCCTGTGTAGATGGCCCAGACTTTGACGGCTACAAGATAGATTTTGAAGAAGCAATGAATAGATCTAGAAACTATATTAATCAAGAACGTGACCACATTTGTAGACTAACAGGGGAGGAAAGAAATGGCCAAATTTAATATGAGTCAAGAAAAGGTGGCAATGCCTGAACAAGACCCTAATGTTAGAAATGCCAATTTTGAAGAGGTAACTCTTGGCTATACACTTGAAATGGCTCAAGAAGAAGCACTAAGATGCGTACAATGTAAAAATGCACCATGTATGACAGGTTGTCCTGTTTCAGTTCATATACCAGAATTTATCCACCACGTAGTAGAAGGTGACCTTGATGCAGCTTATGATGCGATTTCTATGACCAACAACCTTCCAGCTATCTGTGGTAGAGTATGCCCACAAGAAGTTCAATGTGAGGGTGTATGTACACGTGGTAAAAAAGGTGAATCAGTAGCTATCGGTCGTCTAGAAAGATTTGTAGCTGACTGGCACATGAATAACTCTTACAACAAACCAGTAGAAGTTACCAGCCAAAATGCCAAAGTAGCTGTAATAGGCTCTGGCCCATCTGGCCTATCTGCTGCAGCAGATTTAGCAAAACTAGGTTACCAAGTAGTAATCTTTGAAGCTTTCCACACAGCTGGTGGTGTACTAATGTATGGTATCCCAGAATTCAGACTTCCAAAACAATTAGTACAAAAAGAACTTAAAAACGTAATCGGTCTTGGTGTAAAACTTCAAACTAACACAATAGTTGGTAGAACAATCTCTCTACAAGACCTATTTGATCAAGGCTTTGAAGCTATATATGTATCAACAGGTGCAGGACTCCCATCCTTCCTAGGTATCCCAGGGGAAAACCTAAATGGTGTATACTCAGCTAACGAATTCTTAACCAGAATCAACCTAATGAAAGCATACAAATTCCCAGAATACGACACACCAGTACAAGTTGGTAAAAAAGTATGTGTAGTAGGTGGTGGTAACGTAGCGATGGATGCTGCAAGATCTGCTAAGCGTCTAGGTGCTGATGTAACAGTAGTATACAGACGTAGTTTCGAAGAAATGCCAGCTCGTATAGAAGAAAGTCACCATGCTCGTGAAGAAGGCATCAACTTCCTAAATCTACACAACCCAGTAGAAATACTAGGCGAAGATGGTTGGGTAAAAGCTGTTAAAGTAGAAAAAATGGAACTAGGTGAACCAGACAAATCAGGTCGTCGTCGTCCAATCCCTACAGGGGAATATGAAGAAGTACCATTTGACTCTGTAGTAATATCAATCGGCCAATCACCAAACCCACTTATCAAACAAACTAATCCAGATATCGAAACTGAAGACTGGGGTGGTATTATCATCAACGAAGATACAACCATGACTACAAAAGATGGTGTATTTGCTGGTGGGGACGCTGTAAGTGGTGCTGCTACAGTAATTCTAGCCATGGGTGCTGGTAAAAAAGCTGCAGAAAATATTGATAAATATATTAAAGAAAAAAGAAATAAGTAATTGGATTTCATAATAAGAAATCTTAAAAGTATCTTAATTTTTTCTGGCATAATGATTTTTGTAAGTGGAGTTTTGAGACAAAAAGATGATAAGAACAGTAAGATCTTAAAAATCTTTGGAGCTTTAATCCTTTATTGCTTGCATTATTATGTTCACAAAATAAATAAGCCCTCCGATATTTCGGAGGGTTTTAAAATGCATATTTAGTCCATGTTACGGGCTTCATCAAGCCACTTTTTATCTTCTGGATCATTTGAATATCTCTTTTTCTGATCAAGACTTGCTAGTGCATGCATATCAACTTCTTCTAAGTCAAAATCAAATAAAGCAATATTTTCTCTAATCCTATCTGGTGTTATTGATTTTACAATTGGCATAGACCCACGTTCTATATGCCATTTCAAAACTATTTGGGCAGGGGTTCTGCTATACTTATCAGCTAGTTCACTTAGGATTTCTTCACCTAATAAATCTTCTTTGCCTCGAGCTATAGGACTCCATGGTTGGTGGAGAATATTATTTTCTTTTAAGAAATTTACTGTATCCTTATCTTGTAGGTGGAGGTGGCTTTCTAGTTGGTCAAGGACTGGCATTACTCCTGTTTCAAGTAACTCAGCCATTTGACTTATACTAAAGTTACATACACCAATAGATTTTACGATGCCTTGCTCTTTATAGTCGTCAAATACTTTCCAAGCCTCTTTAAAGTTCTCCCCATACCAGTGAATAAGTAAGACATCAATATAATCACTATCAAGGTCAGCAAGTGAATCATCGATGGATTTTTTGCATTTATCAGTATCGAAAGAATTTGGCCAAACCTTTGTCGCTATTTGGTAGTCATCTCTTTTTTTGCCAGATTCCTTTAAATACTTACCTAAAATTTTTTCGTTATTATAAAACTTCGCTGTATCAAAATATGTGAAGCCCGCCTCAAGCGCAGCCTCAATAGCCCTATCCATATCAGCTGCTTCAGTTATCTTATATGTGCCAAAACCTATAGCAGGTACTTTGTTTCCGTCATTTAAGTCATAATATTTCATAATATTTCCTCCAGGATTTCTTATTCTCTTTATACCCTCTTATGCTATAATGATACTATGAAAACAGTATTAATAACAGGGTCTTCGAGGGGCATAGGTGCTGCCATAGCCAGAAGACTAAATGATGAATATAAAATAGTATTAAATTATAAAAACAGTAAGGATGCTGCCTTTGATTTGCTTTATGAACTAAGGGAGGCCAATCCAAATGTGATAGCCATAAAGGCCGATGTGTCAGACGAAGATGACGTCAATATGATGTTTGAAGTAGCTGAGAAAAACTTCGGTCATGTGGATATACTTATAAATAATGCTGGCATATCGCACTTCTCGCTCATACAAGATATCGACTTTGACACTTGGAAAAATGTCATAAACACCAATCTGAATTCAGTTTTCCTAAATTCTAAGCGAGCTATCCCCTCTATGATTAGAAACGAATATGGTGTCATCATAAATATGAGTTCTATTTGGGGAGACTTCGGCGCTAGTATGGAGGCTCTTTATTCGACTAGCAAGGGTGGGATAAATACTTTCACCAAGGCCATGGCCAAGGAGCTAGCCCCTTCGGGCATTCGTGTCAATGCCATTGCCCCTGGAATGGTTGATACGGACCTTATGCGAAATGACTTTACAGATAGTGAGCTAGAAGATTTAAAAAATGAAGTATCTACAGGCCGCTTTGCCAAACCAGAGGAGATAGCAGGCCTTGTCCGATATCTGATATCTGATGAGGCAAGCTACATTACCGGAGATATTATCCACATTAATGGAGGTTTCTATTAAAATAGCACTTGAGATATCCCCAAGTGCTTATTTTAATAATAAGTAAATTCTTTGAAATTGTACCAATAAATTATTGATTCTTTTACTTCTTTACCGCCCTTAGATTTCATAATAGCTTCCTTATATCTAGCTAGCTGGTCCTTGTAGGCATCAAGTCTTTTTTCCTTGTCTGTTTTGAAATCTAGGAGTATGAAGTGGTCATCATATTCAAACATTAGGTCAATCTGCCCGTCGATATAATAAAAGTCATCATCCGCCTCGCCATACTCATACTTCATCAAGAATGATTCTTCATTGATGATAGCTTTGGCACCTTCGCTCAGTTTCTTAACTACAGCGCTTTGATAGAAATACAAAAGCTTATCAATTTCTATCAGGTCTACCTCGTCTTGGCTTAGCTTATAATTTGCTATGAGATTATCAAGTTCTTCTGCTAATTCTTCTTCTGTATAGTATCTCACAGGCACATTTTGGAATACCTTGTGGATGATAGTACCCCTTTCCATTGGCCTGTACTCGATCCTTTCTGTTAGAAAATCTGGTTTTCTAATGTCAAAGTCTGGGATATAGGCATAATATTGACCTTCTCTACCATCATCATCAACTTGCTTATTAAAGTTTTTAGAAATTTCTGTTACCGTGCGCTTGATAGAGTCGGTGGTTGCATTTTCATAGGTATAAGGCTTATAGTATTCACTAAGTTTATCATAATAAGAGAGTTTCATCTCTGTCTTTAAGATATCATCTATCTTATTCGTCCCCTTATCCTCACCTATATCATCTGAAAGTAAGTTGATTTTAACAATATTACCTAATTCACTTGTAGTGTAGGTAGATTCATCTGAAGATTTTAAACCAGCATCATTTAGTGCTTTTATTATCCACTCGCTGTGAGAATTTAAATCTAGATAATCTTTGCTAGCTACCTTTTCGAGGGTACTATTAAAGTCCTCTAGCTCTTGGGATATTACTAGCTTATTTTCGGCCCTAGTGAGGGCTACATATAGGATACGCATTTCTTCTCTGAGGTTTTCTTCACGGAGCCTATTTATAATCAGAGAATAATTGATCGATGGAACTTTTACCATGAGCTCTTCATCTATGATCCTAAAGCCAAATCCGATGGCTGGGTGGAAGGC
The DNA here is from genome assembly GCA_000308255.3 of Anaerococcus pacaensis 9403502. GTDB lineage: Bacteria > Bacillota > Clostridia > Tissierellales > Peptoniphilaceae > Anaerococcus > Anaerococcus pacaensis. Next base: position 15,156 of record HG326663.1, read on the forward strand.
GTAGGATTTTTTGACCTCTTGGATATCCATTTCTTTCTCAGCATTGGCAAGGATTATAGCCTTGCTCTCGAGTCCCTTGGACTTGTGGACTGTCATGATGCGGACGAAGTTTTCATTGTCGGTAAGGCCGCGTGCAGAAAGGTCGTTGGTATTGTTGCGCTCTAGGTCATCGTAATATTTTAAGAATCCAAACAAGCCATTTTCATTGGCCTCATCAAAGTCTGCCATCATTTCAATAACATTTTCTACATTGCTAATTCGCTCATCTGCCCTATCGCGGGCTCTCAGGAAATTGTAATATCCGGTATTTTCAAAGATATAAGAGCCAAATTCTGCTAAATCCATGAGATTTGACTCATACCTAAGTTGGTCAAATTTGGTTATAAAATCACTCACCCTATTTGAGAGGTCTTCGTCATAGAATTCTCTGACATTTTTCTTGTATTCATTAAGTCTCTCATCATCATAGGTCCAAGAGTACTCATCAAAGGCCTTATAAAAATTCCTATTTGGACCAAAAAGCCTTATCTTTGCTATATCATCTTCGGTAAAACCAAATATTTCGCTGCGGATGACTGAAAGTAAGGTGATATCATCAAATGGATTGGCCAAATAATTTAAGATATCAATAAAGAAATTTACTTCCACACTTTTTATATCTGGGTTTATAATTTCATTTACTACAGGTATACCAGCATCTCTTAGGGCATTTTCATAAAGGTGGGCTTTACCGCGGGCTCCTCTAAGTAGTATTAAGATATCCTTGTACTGGTAATCATATTCTACAATCTTTTCTTCATCCCCATCCTTTTCAGCTACCTTATATAAAGAGTTTTCAACTAAATCTTTTACCCTGTGGGCTACTGCCTTGTAGGCTAGGTCATCTCTACGAGCCTTTTCTTCAGCTTCTTTGCTACGAGTATTCTTTTTTCTCACTATATCTAGAACTACTTTGTGGTCAGTATCATCAATATCCTTATAGAAATTGAGCTGGTGGCCGTCTAGATAATCTATACCTGACTGGTCCTTGGTCATAAGCCTTTCGAAGACATAGTTATTGAAAGTAAGGATGTCTTTTTCAGTCCTAAAGTTTTGTGATAAGTCTATGCGAGTAGAAAGCTCATTTGATGGGCTCTTGTAGCTATCAAGCCTATTTATAAATAGCTCTGGATTGGCTCTTCTAAAGCCGTATATAGATTGCTTGACATCGCCTACGAAAAATAGGTTGTCGGATCTGCTGATTTTCTCTACTATATAGTTTTGTGTATCATTGGCATCTTGATATTCATCAAAGAATATATAGGCAAATTGGTCTCTGATTTGCTCTAGGGTGTTATTGTCGGAATTATTGATAAGTTCTACAAAGCGATGCTCCAAGTCATTAAAATCTAGACCTGATATCTCATCCTTTTTCGCCCTATAGATTTCTTCAAATTCATCTACAAGCTTAGCAAGTTCTTTAAGTATCGCCTCTTCTTTTTCTTCAAACTTCTTATAGACTTCAGATTTAGTTGGGCTTATCTTTACACTGATTTCTGATAATTTCGACTTGATATTATTGCGGGCAGTTTGTATGTCACCATAGCTATTCTTATCAGGCTTCTCACCCTTAAAGGATCTAAGGTCTGCAAAATAAACTTTCGCTGTATCATCAATAAATTCATCCCAGCTATCATCAGTAATAGCTGCCCATTCCACCTTTTTATAAGCTTTTTTGATATCTTCCATTTCCAAAGAAAAGAAATCTTTTAGTTCATCATAGCCTATAAAGAGTTCAGATTTTAAAAATTCATCGATATCTTCTATTAGCTTGTCATATTCATCTTTGATATACATCCTATAATCATCTATAGATGAGCTTGGGTTAAAATATATTTCCTTGGCCTGGTCTGGGTATATCTGATCCATGATTTTATCGTAGGCATAGCTTACTACATATTTGGCATTCTCATCATCTCGAGTTTTTGAAAAATTGTTGATAAAAAGGCGAAAGTTTTCGGTGAGATTTTCATATCTATAGTCAAAAAGTTCATCGAGAGTATCAGACTTTAATATCTTAGACTTTCTATCATCTAGGATTTTGAAGTTTGGAGATATGCCAGCTTCATAAAAATTCTCTCTTAGCATGTCAGCACAAAAGGCGTGGAGGGTCTCTATGTGGGTAGTCCTTAGCTTTTTGACCTGATCTCTGAGATGGCTAGCATTAGCTGCGTTATTAGCGATAGCCTCCTTGTAGACTTTCTCGAGATTTGTTTGAATCCTTCCCTTCATTTCAGTGCTGGCCTTGTTGGTGAAGGTTACTATGAGCATCGAGTCAATATCTGCGCCTTCTGCTACAAGTTCAATTATCCTATCGACTAGGACCTTAGTCTTACCAGACCCTGCCGCAGCTGAAACTATGATATTTTTATTTCGTTCATCAACTATCCTCTGTTGGTCTTCTGTTCTACTCATCTGCCCTATCTCCCTTCTCTAGTATTTTTTCCAAATCCTCTATGGTTAGGTCCTTATCAATTTCCCTATACCTATCCGAATCGATAAGTACATCTATCTTACAAACTCCACCATAAGGACAAAAATCACAATTGGTTCTAGTTTTGCTTTCTTTAACTGGTTCTAGGTCGATTTTCCCAGCCTTGATTTCTTCTACGAAGTTTTTGCTTTCTTCTTTTACAAACTGAGTCAGCATTTCGGCTTGAGCCGGGGTTAGGATGTCTTTTTTGTCTATTTTAATCGACTCTAGATTCGATACTCCACCTGCACCTAAACTATAAATATCAAACATTGGTTTTCTTGCCTTATCTATATTTGATTTTTTGGTGTTTTCATAGTCTGTGATGTAGTCGGTGACTATACCTACCATCTTGTGTTTGTTGGCGTTAGCTTTTTTTAAGTCATCTTCATCATACATTCCTGACACAGATTCGTACTCTTCTTTTAGTGGCAGATAGAAAGCACCTAGTGGTTTTCTATTTTGATCATCAGTGATAGCAAGGATATATACGATTAGCTGGAAGTCAAGCTTGTTTAATACATAGGCAAGGGAAAAGTCCTTGGCACCAGTCTTGTAATCAACCACTCTATAGTAGTAATTGCCATCATCTGCGACATATTCATCTAGCCTATCTATCCTACCGACCAAGACATTTTCTCCATCTATATCTACAGCCGGTAGGTTGCTATCATCTGTTACGTCAAATTTGAGTTCAGCGTCTTTTACCATAAATTTACCAGCATTTATCTGGTCTATGATATGCTTATAGTTTGACTTGCTCTTATCGTAGATATTTTCTGTGGTAATCTGGTTTCTAGGGTCGGTTAGCCTTACGTTATCGAGGTGTTTGGCAAGTATTTCTTCGTATAAGTCCCTGTCAAGTTCTGATTCTAATTCTCCTGGCTCTTTGCCCTTGATGTGGGTAGTTAGTTCTTCAAATACATTGTGAACTACATTGCCTTCTTCCCTAGGGTCGACTTCATAGTCGCGGACTTCAACCGGCCTTATACCATAGTCGATATAGTGCTTGTACGGACACCTAGAGAAACTATCAATTTGACTAGACCCCCAGGTATTTTTTTTGAAAAGATTTTTAGAAAGATTTGTATCTAGTCTTTTTTTATCATTGCTATAATGAATGCCTATGTTTATCAGGTCATAGTCAGTTAGAACTTTTAATTTGTGCCTATCTTCGTGGTCTTCTCTTAGATACTTATCAACCGAAAGGATAAAGTCGAGGTCCTCATCTGTTAGGTCTTTGTCTTTATTTTTGTAAGCATAAAGTAAGTCTAGCATGTGCTTTATAGATGAGTCCTTAGAAAATTTGATTTCTCCTATATCGTATGTAGATGTATCAATCGGTCCTATATTCCTAAAAATATTATTAATTTGCTTTAGTACAGCTGCTTTTTCTAGACCTTCGTTATCCTTATTACTTTTTGCAAAAGAGAGGTAAATATTTTCACTTACAGTAAATATTTTGTATAAGTCACGTAGCTGTTTGTCTTCGATATTTTCTTCAAAAAATCTAAGATCTATCGCACTTTCCTTATCTGTTCCATCTGATGAGATGAGCTTTAGTTGGTCAATCTCAGTATTGGTAAGGATATTGGCAGCTGAGTCTAGGCTTGGGAAAAAGGCATCATTTAGGCCAATGATGAAGTTGTCTTTCCTATTGGCAATGCTTGATCTCATGAGGTCTGAGATAATAACGTGGTCTTTGGTTGGCGGAATGACTCCGATTTTAGAATTTTTTGTACCAGCTTCGATGAGTTTGTAGGCTTCTTTAAGGCTTATTTTCCTATCAGCCATGATAGCTACAAATTGCTCGAGTATTACTACAAATTTTTCAACGGCTTGTTGGTTAATAAGTTTTGCTTCGTTTTTCTTATCCTCATCTAAAAACTCTTGGAAGCGGGCGATTCCCCTTCTAAATTCATCTTTGCTAATGAGCCTATAGATAGCACTAGCTATGTCTCTCGCCTCATGCTCACCTTTTCTAATAGCTAATACTTCATCAAGTAAATCTAGTACAGCAAGTCTTAAGTTATTGATGCTAGTAATTTCTGCTTCTTTGCTCTTATATCTTTTATCATCTACGCCATAAAGATTTTCATAATAGGCTTCATCGAAGGTAAAATATTTATCATTTGTAAACATATCGCCCTTAATATTTCTCTCAATGAGATAAGGGATAAGGGTAATTTCTCTGATATTTTCGATATCTTTAAAATAATACAGGTTAGAATTTATAAAATAGCTAATGTCATCTATCCTAAAATTATAAATAACCATACGAAGGGCTGCCATAAAGGTCTTTATGATGTGGTTATCGCTAAGGGTCTGAGTGTCATCTATAAAATATGGGATGTCATTTCTATTAAAGACTTTGACTATCTCATTTTCATACTCATCCTTGTCTGTAATATAAACAGCAAAGTCTTTGTAGCGTACCTTTTTATCTTCATCCGTTATGATTGCTTTTTTTATAAAAAGGGCTACATTTTCTACTTCCTTGGCAGTGGATGGGTTTTCAAATAATTTGATATGGTCATAATCATAAAAATATTCATTTTGATTTTCGATTTTTTTGACATAGGAATCAAGGCTGTTTAAATAATCTGCATCAAGCAAAGATACTTCAAATCTTTCAAAATTATCCACTAAATGTACAATTTCATAAGATATGTCATTGTCGATTTTATCCTCTATAGACTTTGCTTCCACCTTAATATTTTCATCCCTTAGCCTAAGCATCCTATCTAAAAATGCATAGGACTTATCAAACATATTTAGGTCATTTTTTGCCCTGTCATAGACATAAGCTGGCTCTAGGGTTAGGCTAATAGTGATATCTATTCCCATTCTATCAAGGGCCTTTAATAGCTCTATTTGTAGGTCTGTTAGGGTGTCAAACTTATCAAAATAAAAGCTAGTTCCCTTTAGAAAATCAGCCTGATCTAGCTTTTCGATGACAGTCATTATCCTATCTTCGGTATCGAGGTACTTATTCTTGATTCTTTCTTCATACTCATCGTATACTAGCTTTATATCATGAAATTTATTTTTTATCCTGTCATATGAACTATCATCCAGATTTTCTATCATCTTAAAAGCAGCTTCATCTAAGCCCTTGTCCTTGATTTGACTGATCATATCGGCAAGGTTATTTGAAAATTCTATATCTTGATAGGCATCCTTAAAGGTGGTAAGTTCTTCGTTTAAATCATTTAAAATGTTACTAATTAGTATTAGCTTGGCATTTGGTGTAAGTGCATCCTCAGCTGATCCACCCACCCTGTCCATGACATATCTAGAAAATGAATGGAAACTTAGGACCTTGGCATCCATGACAGCTTCCACTTCGAGTGCTTCTATCATGTCCACATCGGATTGGAGGGTGTATTGTTGGGGTACTAGAAGAAATGATTTTTTATGATTTGTAAGGTCATTTTTTATATATTCATAGATTTTCTTTGAATTTTCTTTTGGGTACCTGGAATATATTATTTTTATCATATATATCTCCTTAAGAAATTATCTTTATACTTGAACCAGTAGCCTCGTCGTAGTCTACGAGGATTTTCGCATCTATGGCATCTTTTAGTTCCTTGACATGGCTTATAAGACCAATAAATTTATTTTCATAGGATAGGATTTCAATTTGCTCGATTACCTTGTTTAGATAATCATCAGAAAGTGTACCAAAACCTTCGTCTATAAAGAGAGTATCGATTGTTATTCCCCCACTTTCTGCACTTATCTCATCAGATAAACCAAGGGCTAAGGCAAGGGATGCGAGGAAAGATTCGCCCCCTGATAGGGTGCTGGCTGGTCGAAGTTTGCCGGTATTTGCATCGAGGATTTCTATATCGAGGCCAGCATCTTTTCTATTGTCCATGGCAGTCCTGCTTCTCACCATTTTAAACTGGCCATTAGACATGTAGGCTAGCCTCATATTGGCGAGGTTTAGGACCTTGTCGAAATAATATGTTAGAACAAATGTTTCGAATTTGACCTTTGTCCTGCCAGCCACTTTTCCTGTATCCCCATTGGCGATTTCAGATAGCTGGTGGAGGATGTGAGAATTAGACTCGATAGTATTGTAATCATCACGCAAATTACTGATACTTACTCGTATCCCCCTTATATTTAGTAAACGATGGTGAATATCTGATAGATTTTTATTTACTTCCTCAATTTCACTTTCTAGTGCATCGATATTTGTATTAATAGCGGCAACATCGATTATTTCCATATCCTCATATTCTTTTAGAGTATCTCTGCTAATTCTAAGATTATTTATCCTTTCAAAAAAGTCTTCAATCTCACCTTTTCTAGTAATTATCTCATCGTAAGTAGCTAATATTTCCCTATACTCATTTTCACTCACAAAGGCAGCTGTGATTTTGTTTTTTAGTTCCAGTTCATATTTAGCTATATCTTCCCTAAGGCTCTTAATGTCTACTTGGTAATTTGAAATTTCAGATTTAAATTTTTCCTCGATTATCTTTAGTTGGTTATAAGTGCTATTGATTTGATTGATTTCTCCTTCAAGACCTACAATATTTGTGGATATATCAGAGATATCTTCTTTAATCTCGTTTTCATCTAGAGCTTCCATCGTCTCTTTGTTGGCGTCGTAATAGGTCTTTAAGCTTTGCGATTCACTTGCTAGATGATTTAGATTTGTAATTTCATTGTCAGCTGTTGATATAGCTTTTGATAATTTATCTATATTGGCCCTAATTGATAAAATCTCATTAGAGATTTCTTTTTGAACATCGGAAAGTTCGGTTATTTCTTTGTTAATATCCGCTATATTTTTATCAAGTTCCTTTAGCTTTATTTCTAATTCATCAATGTCAGCTACCTCTCTTACGGTAGCTTCTAAGCTAGTATTTCGCTCATTTAGTTGGGCGATTTTTATATCGATAGTGCTTAGCCTTTCAGCTATTTCTTCTTCGCTTAAATCAATACTTTCTATATCCGATATAGCATGTTTTTCAAATATATCGTCGTGATGTGTTTTACATACTGGGCAGATGCCTGATTTATTTAGGTCATCGATGAGTGAATTAATTTGAATTAGCATTTGATTTTCTTCAAAGAGGTTTTTGATTTTTAGAGTGTCTGCTCTTTGGCCTTGAAGGGCGAGTATATTATCTCCATTAGTAGCTATTTGGCTTAAAATTTCTTGGTTTTTATTATAAATTGCTATTTCATCTGCTATTTGATTTGCATCTTCATTTAGAGATCTATGCTCTATTTCTCTAAGGCGGAGGTCGGTTTTTTTGGAGTCTAATAGGGTATTTTTCTGATCTAGGTCTTCGTATGATTTGGCTAAGTTTATTTTATCATTATCTTGAGATCTTTTTAGGTCTTCGAGTTTGATTAGTTTATCTTCAATAGCTAAGTAGTCTCTTTTTTTCTCATTATATTCTAATAGGTTATTTTGTGTTTCTAGAAGCTTTATTTTTTCTGTTTTGAACTTATCTAGGGTCTTATTTTTATCTGGCAAACTATCAACTAAATCTTGATGCTCACTTAGGCTCTTATTAACAAGCTCTAAGTCATTTTGAGATTTAAAAAGTGACTTTTCTTTGTTATCTAAATTATTTTTTAATCCATCAAGCCTATTTTCAAAGTCTTTGATACCGTAAGCAAGCTCTGCTTTTTTGAGATTTTCTTTAAGATTTTCATACTGGTTTTCAGCCTCACTTAGACTTTCCAGGTCATGTTTTATGGTGTTTAGCTTTTCGATATTAGCATTGTCATTTAAGATTTGCTCTTTTTTGCGAATTAAGTTTGTGTATTCCTCATTGAGCTTATTTTTATTACTCTCTATATCAGCATACAAATTTTCTCTATCAGTAATGATTAGATTTATTTGCTCTAATATTGGCTTAAATTTTCTGCTTGCTATGTCTCCTATTTCGACATTTGCCGCTAATTCTTCATCTCTTTCGACCTCTGTCTTTAGGCTTTCATATATGGCTTCGAGTTTATTGGCGCTTGCCTTGGCTCTTTCTTTAAGGTCGATTTGGATTTCTTCATACATAAGAGTTTTAAATATATCCCCAAGTAATTTCGATCTGACCTTGGAATCAGCTGAGAGAAATTGCTGAAATTGGCCTTGGGCAAGGAGCATGACCTTGGTGAATTGGTCTTTATCAAGACCCATTAGTTCGATTATTTTATTATTGACTGGGGTTACTTTTGTAAGTAGGCTTTCTTTTTCGTTGCCTATTTCATAAAAGCTTGCACTATTACCGCGAAGGTTGATTGATTTGCCTTCTTTATTTGCCTCTTGGCTAGGGATTCTTTCGACCATATATCTCTTTCCATCAAGTTCAAACTCGAGTCTAACAAAGGTATATGGGTCAGTCTCTGAGAGAAAGTCTGAGCGGAGAGTCGAGCCACTTATACCTCTTGATATTTCGCCATAGAGCGCATAGCTTATTCCATCAAATATAGTAGTCTTGCCTGATCCAGTATCGCCAGATACTAGAAAGATTTTTTTGGGATAGAGCTTTGTGAAGTCGATTTCAATCTGGTCTTTGTAGGTCATAAAGCCCCTCATGGTGAGTTTTATAGGTTTCATTCAAGGACCTCCCTTAAGGCTTCTATTTGCTCTACTGTCATATCTTCATCCATCTTGTAGCGGTAAAATTCTTCGAAAAGTTCTAACGTGTTTTTATTTTCTAGGTCAAGAGTCAGCTCATTGTCGACATTAAAAATAGCATTGTTTGCATAAGTCACTTGGACCGCGTGAGGGAATTTTTCCTTTAGCTTAGTCATAGCATTGGTGATTGTAGTATCATCTGTGAGGACGAATTTGATATAGTCATCGCTCGCCTCATTTTTAGTATTTATTTCATCAAATGTCCCAGTAAGTATCCTAAAATCACGAAGTGGATTGATATTAATCTCTTCTGTACGGACCTCATCAGTGATATCAACAATTGTCACCGACTTTTCTCCCTCATTGGCATCAAAGGAATATTTCATAAAGGTCCCAGCATATCTAATCTTTGGATCTATCACATAGTGTTTTCTATGAAGATGGCCTAGGGCTACGTAGTCAAAGTCCAGGAATAAGTGCCCATCCATTGCATCTGTACCGCCTATGACAAGAGGCTTTTGGCCTTCGGTGTATGTATCTTCATCTTCTTCTGTTCTCGTATTAGCATAGCAATGGGTGATGAGGATATTCCTATCTTCATAGCTTTTATCAGTTAATAAGTTCCTATATACATCAGTAAAATTATTGATCTCATCATCAAATATAAGCTTAGCGGCATTGATAGTCATAAATGGGATGAGGTGAAAATGAATTTTACCGTAATCATCTTCTAGGGTAATCACATCTCCATTATCAAGCCCACTAGCTACCTTGCCCCTGTATTCACCGTGCAGATAATAATTATTGGCTGTAAAGAATCTATTGTGAATATCAAGCCTTCTGCTAGAATCATGGTTGCCACTAATTGCTAAAACTGGTTTTTTAAGTTCAAATATAATAGTTTCTATAAAATTAGAATATAAATCCATAGCCTCAGAGCTTGCAACAGCAGTATCGTAGATGTCACCCGCTATCATAACAGCATCGATGTTATTGTTTTTTATGATATCTATGATTTGGTCAAGGGCATAGGCTTGATCTTCGATTAATGAGTAATTTCCTATTGATTTGCCCAAATGCAGGTCGGCTAAATGGAGTAATCTCAAGACTCTCTCCTAACAAATACTAGATTGTCCTCAGTCGATTCATCCTCATCATAATAGTAGCCATCTATGTCAATTTCTTTGATTTTCTCTATATCTTCGATTTTGTTAGTAATAATTTCTTTTAGCATCCTGCCTCGCATTTGCTTCATGTAGGCCACTATGGATTTTAATTTACCATCGCGGACATCTTTAAAATCAACAGTTACAAAGCGATCATCTTTTTTAAGGAACGGCCTGATGGTTCCAGTGTATTCCTTGCTAGCAAGATTTAATACCCAGTCCCCATCCTTGTATAATTCCTTATAGAGGTCATCGCCCCAATATTCATATAAATCCATGTCTTCATTGTCAAAATATAGCCTGTAGTCAGCAATGCCGGTAAGTGGCTTCGCTAGCCCCCAGAGGGCAGATATTATATATACATGGTCGTTTAGATAAGCTAGGTCATCAAAATCATCTCGACCAAATTGTTTGAAAACCAAGCCATCATAGGCAAAGATAGCTGGATTAGATAGATTGTCTAAGTCCATTTCTTGGTAATCATAATAGGCCTTTTCAGTAAGCTTATCATTGGTCCTATTTAGATTGCCCATCTCGTTCATGGTGTATTTCTTAAGTTTTTTTACTAAATTTTCGCTTTTTTTAGGAAACAAAAGCTCTTCCGTTTTTATACCTTCATTTTTTTTAAAACTTTTTGCTGGTGAAATAATTATTTTCATCATGCACCTCCATCTATATTAATTATACATGAAAAAAAGTAGGCCTAAGCCTACTTACTCAAATTTCTCTTATTAGATTTATTGTATATATAATTTATGAGCCCTATTACTAGCATAAAGCCAATTGCAATTAGGACAATCGCCCCACCAGGTTTGACTCCTAGATAAAAACTTGCAGTAATACCCAGCACCATAAAGATCACTGATAGTATTATCGATCTGACATATGTTTTCTTATATGAATCAGATATTAAAAGGCTAGTTGCAACTGGGATTGTCATAAGCGATGTTATCATAAGCGCCCCTACAGTTTTAGCAGAGATTGCTACGGTGATCGCCGTAAGGAAGGTGAAAACTATATTTACTCTGCGAGTGTTTATTCCAGCAAGCCTTGCCATAGTTGGGTTTATGGCATTGTATAATAGTGCATTATAAGAATAAATTGAAACGGCTACGACTAGAGCAAATATTACGCCAACTATCCATACATCTTCTTTTGATACAGTTGTAATAGACCCAAACATAAAGGATTCGAAATTGGTCCCACCTGGGGTGAAATCAGACAATATTGCTGCTATAGCAATCCCCGCACTCATTACAAGAGCAACCGCCATATCACCAAAATCCCTAAACTGGCGTCTAATTATTTCTATTGCAAAGCTAGCGATGACACAAACTAAAAGCGAAGTCCAAATTGGGTTAATCCCCATGATAAGACCAAAACCAATACCTGCAAGGCTAGCGTGGCTTAGGGCATCTCCTATCATTGAAGTCCTGCGGTTAATCATAATTATCCCAATCATAGGGATAATTATTGCAAGCATGACCCCTACTATAAAGGACCTTTGCATGAAGGCATAACTAAACATGGCTTAGCCTCCCTTCCTTTAGAAAAACCTTGCTATCGACATGATTTTCAATCACGTCAATCTCATGGCTTACTAAAAGTATTGTGATCCCATGGTCGTGGTTTAAGTGAGATAAGAGGTCCATGAAATCTTCTTTGTTTTTCTGATCAATCCCCACAGTTGGCTCATCAAGGATAAGAAAATCTGGCGCATTAACAAGTGCCCTTGCTATCATCACTCTTTGGGCCTGGCCGCCTGATAACTGATTGACTGGTCTATCCATAAGATTCTCAATATTTAAAGATACAAAAGAATTTTCCACTATCTTTTGACATTTTTTAGTCGGCCTATTGAACTTATTAAAATGCTCATAGAGATTTAGCATGACATATTCTTTGCTAGTCACAGGAAAGGATATGCGACTGGTTTCATTTACTTGAGGCACATATCCGATTTTGTTAAAGTCTGTGAAATCCTCGATTGGGATTTCATTTATCAAAATCTCACCAGCATTTTTTTTAAGTTCACCTAGGATGAGCTTGATTAGCGTAGACTTGCCAGATCCATTGGCCCCTGATATGGCGATAAAGTCACCCTCTCTTAACTCAAGGTTTATATCATTTAATATTAAATTTTCTTTATAGGCAAATTTTAAATTCCTTATATCAAGTATTGTCATTAATTAATCATTGATTGGTATATAGCTTCCAAATTCTCTCTTATTAGTTGTTGATAAGTAATATTATTATCCAAATCTTCATCAGTTGCAAATTCCATAGTATTTAGAGTGGCTGTTTCAGCTCCTATTTCATCAGCTATAGTCTGTGCTGACTTGCCATCGGTGCCTTTTTCATAAAACACTGTGTTGATACCAAGCTCATTTGCTGTATCTATCATCTGTTTTACATCGCGAGCACCTTCATCGCCTGTGGATGTGAGGTCTGTGAGGGCTAGTTGATTTAAGCCAAAATCACGTGCTAGATATGAAAAGGCCTTGTGGTTCACTAGGAAATTTTTATGAGTTGTTTCTTCAAATTTTTCTTCGTACTCTTTTATTATATCATTAAGTTCGGCAATTACTTTATCATAATTTGCCATATAGTATTCTTTGTTGGCAGGATCTATATCGGATAATTTATCCGCTATCACCTTAGCTTGATCTTTTGCAACTATTGGAGATAGCCAAGTGTGTGGGTCATATTGGCCGTGAACATGGTCGTGGTCTTCGTGGTCATAATCATTGTCTTCATCTTCATAATCGTGGTCATGGTCTTCATCTTGATGGTCATAGTCGTGTGTGTGGTCGCCTGTTGCTTCTAATAAATTAGCATTAGCGCTAGTATCGACCATATCTATGTCAATAGCATCCTTTACTGATTCTTCCCACTCTTCCATACCTGCTCCATTGATAAATATTAGGCTTGCTTCACTTAGATCAGCCATATCTTTAGCAGATGGCTCCCAACCGTGGGATTCGGTCTTAAGTGATGAGAAATTTCTCACTTCATATTTATCTCCTGCTATTTGCTTGGTGAGGTTATAAATTGGATAAATTGAAGTATAGATTACCCCTTGATTTTCATTTTCTTCTACTATCTCTGTATCATTTTCAGTTTCACTATCTGTTTGTACTATTTCTGTCGATGTGTCATTTTTAGTTTCTGTTGTCTGATTACCACAAGCTGTAAACATCATAGTCACAGCAAGCATTGCTATAAGCCTATTTCTTTTCATAAGTCCTCCTTGTTGCAAATCATTTGCATTTATAATTATATATTATTTTATCATTCTGTCAAATTCTTGTATAATAGAAAAGAGGTGAGAACGTGAAGCATGAAGACTTACTAAAAGATAAAAATCTTAGAATAACCAAGCAAAGAAAGATGATACTAGAGGCAATTGAAGCAGCAGCCAACCCTATCTCAGCTGAGGAGATATTTGAAGATATCAAAGATGAGGGCCTAGATTTATCTACTGTATATAGAAATCTAAATATCCTAGAAGAAAAAAGCGTTCTTCTAAAGACAACAAATATCGATGGGATGAGCTATTATCAGCTTCATACAGATAGCCACAAGCACTTTATTACCTGCAATATTTGCCACAGCAAATATATAATAGAAAATTGCCCTATACATGAACTCGAAGATCAAGTAGCAAATGAAACAGGCTTTCAAATCACCGGCCACAATTTCGAATTTACTGGAATCTGCCCGGCCTGCCAAGAAAAAAACTAAGGAGCTAATATTAAGTTTACACATGATTATGAATTAAATGATGAGGGTGTTGATTATAGCCTGGAGATAGCCGACAGATTTCAAATATTTAAGAAATTTTCAAAAATTTACGATTCATTAAATACAGGCTACAAAATGGTTCAATATCTGGCTACACTAATAGCCTTTGTAGTGCTAATCTTTGGTTTTGATTTTTTGAGAGAAAATATATCTAAGTCAGAATTTGACCCAACTAGAACGCTACTTACTATCATTATAATCGTTATAATTGCTATGGTTTTATATACTTGGTTTATAGTTTTTAGATTCAATGAAGAGGAAATCATAGAAGCCGAAACCATCATCCAAAAAATGTTTAGAGAAAATGATACGAAATTTACTGTATTTGTAAATAACGAACTCCTAAGCGAGGGAGATAAGCTAAATGGTAGGATAAATACAATGACAGTATCATTAGTCCTTTCTATTATAGTCGGTGTCGTCGGTTCAGTATCACAAAACCTCAATGCCATTTGGTTTGAAACAGCCGAACCATCAGCTATAAGGCCAGATAAGTTTACCATTACATTCTTTATTCTCACACTTATCGTATCTTTAGCCCTATTATTAACATTTTTACTAAGCAACCTCAGAAACCGCAACCTATTTTACGAAACCCTTCGCCATATGAAACTCGAGGGCCAAGTAAGAACAGACGTGGCTGACCCACTGCAAATGCTAATGGATAGTTTAAAAAACAAAGACTAGGTCTGTTTCTTGACCTAGTCTTTGTTTTTATATACATCTTTTATTTTAATCTCGCATGAATTTCTCTTTATCAAATGCCCCCACAGTATTAGCAACAATAGTAGTTCCTGCTGCATCACCTGTTATATTTACCGCAGTACGAGCCATGTCTAGGATCCTATCGATACCCATAATGATGGCAATCCCTTCTACAGGTAGGCCCACAGATTGGAGTACCATTGAAAGAGTGATTAGCCCTACAGATGGGATACCGGCTGTACCTACTGATGCAATAGTTGCTGTAAGTATTACTGTCATAAAGTCTGTCATGGTAAGATCGATATTGTAGGCGTTAGCTATAAATACAACTGCTACACCTTGCATGATAGCGGTACCATCCATGTTTATAGTAGCTCCAAGTGGAATTGTAAAAGATGAAATCTTTTTATCAATACCCATTTCATCTAAGGTTTGGATATTGATTGGTACTGTCGCCGAGCTTGATGCAGTAGAAAATCCAAAGGTAATTACAGGTAAGAATTTCTTTAAGAACCTAAAAGGATTTACCCTTACAAAGGCAGCTAAGAAAATCATATATACTAATAGTAACTGGAGAGCTAGGCCACCAAGAACTGATAGCATATAGCTTAGCATTGATAATATTACATCGTATCCTAGATTTGCAAAGGTACGGGCGATTAGGAAAAATACCCCTATTGGAGCAAGCTTCATTACCCACATAGTCATCCCCATCATCAAATCATTCATTTCTGTAATGATATTACCAAGGGTAACCATTCTATCTTCCATACTTGCTACTAGTAAACCAACAAGGACCGCAAATACAATAATTTGAATCATGTCTCCTTGGGCAAGAGCCCCTATTGGATTGGTTGGGATAAATTTTAAAATGGTTTCAGATAGAGATAGCTCTACTGTTTCTACATCAAAGCTCTGCTCACCTATAGTCATATTCATACCAAGGCCTGGCTTAATTGCACTTGCTAATGAAAGAGCAATGATTATAGCAAGGGCTGTAGTAAATAAGTAGAAAATTACAATCCTTATTCCGACCTTACCTAGCGTTTCAGTATCTCCTAAGTTCCTACAACCATCTGCTATAGAGAAAAACACAAGTGGTACTACTAGCATTTGCATTAGCCTAATAAAGAGCTGGCCTATAGTGTAAAATATTCCTTCGATAAGTACATCATTTTTAAATGATGAATCAGGTACTAAATAGTGCATGAGCATGCCGACTATGAGGCCTGCAATTAGGGCTATAAATATTTTTGATGTGAGAGATCTTTTATTGGTATTTTTTGTATTTTTCTTATCCACGTAAGCCCTCCCTATCTATATGGTCATGAACCATGTCCTTCCAATGAGGTAAGCTATAATCACCGATTATTTTTAATATATAATCCTCAAGAGCCATAAATCCAGGCTTATATTCCATATCATCTACATCAGTTACTTCGACAATTTCTGCACGGATTCCAGCATAATCTATGATTTCTTTGGCGAAATCATACATGGTGGTATAGCCACCACCTGATGCGTGGATAGTGCCATACGAATTGCCTTGCATTAAATCTATGATAAATTGAGCAAGTTCATAGGCTGATGTTGGACTGGCATAAAGATCTTTACCAACTACTACTTTGCCATTTTTTGCCTGCTGAATGATGCCCTCTACTTGGCCACGTTCTCTAGAATATAGTCTACTTACTCTTACTATAAAGTGGTTATAACAGAATTGTCTAACATAATTTTCCCCCTCATACCTACTTTTCCCGTAGATACTTTGTGGGTTTGGAGTGTCAAATTCAGTATAAGGCCTATCAGCCTTGCCATCAAAGACATCAGCTGTTGAAAGTTGGATGAGCTTAGCATTGCATCTGGCAGCAGCTATGGCGATATTCCTAGCTCCTATGGCATTTAGTAGATAAGCTTGGTCTGGGTTTTCTTCACATTTATTTCTATTTGTCATACCTGAGCAATTAATAATAATATGTGGACGAAGTCTATCTACAAAATTTAAAACTGCTTGCTGGTCAGTGATGTCAACTTGATTTTCATCTGTAGCTACGATCTCTGCATCAATTGGATTTAAGTGGCGGGTCATGGCTGCTCCTAGCCTGCCACTGGCTCCAGAAATCCAAATTTTGTCATTACTTAATCTCATAATTGTTCCTTTCTAATACGGTTACTTAGATGATTTCTACAAAATTATATATAAATTATATCAAATAAATGATATATTTGTCATGTTTTTTTGCTTAATTATTCTGATAAATGATCTTATGAAGGTATAAACAATGTATTAATTGGACTTAATGAGTTTTAAATTTGAGAGATATTTAGATAATTGGAATGGAATAAGGTTTTGGATAGAGTTTGGCCTAGGTGAATTTAAATCTACTTTTGGTCCTCGCCGCTTCGCTCCTGCGGTTATTCCGTGCCTATTGGGCACGGGCCCTCCAAAAGCCGGGTAAATATGCGTTGATTTCGCATATTTACCCCGAAAACTTAGCGCGGGGGCGAGGGAGAGCTTTCACAGAAAGCGGGTTTTCGTAGTGGGCTTGAGTCGGCTTGCTGACAAAGTTGCTTCCGCAACTTTGAAAGTCCTCTACGGGCCGGACAGGCCAATTGCGACATCTGACCTTCCAAAAAATCTCATAGTCATTTGGTAAAGCAAATGAAATGAGGATTGATCCTCGTCGCTTCGCTCCTGCGGATATTTCGCGCTTGTAGGCGCGAGGCCTCCCAGGAAGCCGGCCGGGCTTATCGCGTCGACTTGCTGACAAAGTGAGTAAACTCACTTTGAAACGCCATAAATATATTTTAAACCTACTAGGTTATTCTTTTGACTGTGGTCCTCGGGCTGCGCCCTGCGGTTATTCCGTGCCTATTGGGCACGGGCCCTCCAAAAGCCGGGCAGGCTTGGTGGCACACCAGGAGGGATTCGAACCCTCGTCTTAGGCTTCGGACACCTTTATTTTGCCTTTAAACTACTGGTGCAATTGTGATATTTGAATAGCCTATTGGGTCTAGGATTCTTAGGGGTAGGAAGGTGTTTCCGAGTCCACTATCTACATAAATTACCGAATTTTTAAACTTATAGATTCCCTTATCATAGTCTGGGAAGATGCCTTCACCCGGAGCTATTAGGCCGCCTATTATAGGTGCTCTAACTTGGCCTCCGTGAGTGTGGCCTGATAAGACTAGGTCTATGTCATCCCTATAATTATCTCTTATATTCTTTGAAAAGTGGCTAAGGATTATATTTAGGCTATCATTAGAAGGCTTGTAAGATTCCAAAGAGAAATTATACATGCCAGTCCCATAAAGATACACTTTTTGTCCCTTAATTTCCAGTTCTTTGCCCTCATTATTTAGATATATAATCCCCAATCTATCAATTTCATTTAAAAACTTACTAAGATTTGGCCCGCCTTCTTCGTGGTTGCCTGTGATGTAATAAGTATCTTTACCAAGGGTCATTAGATGTTTTAGAAAATACACAGATCTCTCAATCTTTTTATCTGTACCATAGTCAATGATATCTCCTGTAAGGACTATAAAGTCAGGATCAAAGTCTTTAATATTTGCAATCGTCTCATCTAGATTTTTTAGGACATTGGAATGAAAGTCTGATATTTGGGTGATTTTGATAGGCTCATCAACTTTGGCACTAGTGATTCTAATATCTTTCTCACGGGCCACGAAACATTGGTTGTTTACATAAAATCCTAGAGCAAGCCCTGCAATGGCAAGGCCTGCTGCTAGTCTTCTTTTATTTTTAATTTTCATCTATATCCTCGATGTATACATCAGACCCCACATCAGATGGTATTTTAAAGCCAGCTCGTGCTGAGAAGCTACGACCAGTTATATTTGGTCCATCTACTGCAGCAGAGCGCTTGAATTGGCTCATTGTAAAGCGTTTGAAATATGAGATCATCCATTTTCGAATAGTAGTCTCATCATAAGTATCGCAAAAAGCAGAAATGGCATCTTCTAAGATATCTGCTGCAGGGCTGTGGTAGGTCAAATGATGATAGATGAAGAAGTCAATCAGCTCATAAGGCCCTATAATGTCTTCTGTTTTTTGACTAATTTCACCAGTATTTTTGGCTATAAGTTCAGGTGAAATCGGAGTGTCTAGGATGTCATTTAGGACATTTTTAAGGGCAATATTTTCTGTGTTTTCTGCAATTTGACCAACTATATATCTAATTTCCGTTTTCATAAGCGTTGCATTTATTGAGTAATTGCTCATCTGATCACCATTGTAGGTGGCAAAGCCTTGCATATTTTCAGATAGGTCACCTGTTCCTATCACTATCCCATTATGCATATTGGCAAGGTCAAATAGTATTTGTGTACGCT
Organism: Anaerococcus pacaensis 9403502; assembly: GCA_000308255.3. Lineage (GTDB taxonomy): Bacteria > Bacillota > Clostridia > Tissierellales > Peptoniphilaceae > Anaerococcus > Anaerococcus pacaensis. The sequence goes on from HG326663.1 coordinate 34,306, forward strand.
CACGGGCTTGGGCATTTTCATAGGCTGCATCTGTAGTAGTGCCATCATGACCAATATCGCGCAAATGAATTGTCACAGCCTCTGTGATATTTATTTCATTGAGAGTCAAGCCCAGAGCTTCGCAAAGCTTAAAGGCATTAGACTTGGTTCTATGACTTGTGCCAAAAGCTGGCATAGTATAGCAATGGATGCCAGATAAGTCCCAACCTTCCCTGCGGTAGCCATGCACTAAGAATAACAAGGCCATGGTAGAATCGAGCCCACCAGATACTCCGATAAAGGTATCACGGACTCCAATACGTTTCATACGAGTAAGAAAGCCTGTAGCCGCTATGTCCAGTACATCAGCCACATATTTTTCAGATTTTTCATAGTCTGGCAGATATGGAAATTTATCTATATCCTCTCGCTTGGCCTTAAAGTCCTTCATAAACCAGCTATCTTCATCTAAGTTTAGATAGTATTTACCAACAAATTCTACTGGATGATTACTAGCAAAACTTTTAATTTCACCCTTGTGGGCGATTATATTTAGGCCGCCATACACATAATCAGTAGTAGATTCGCCAGATCCACTTGATGTATACACATAGGTCACATCTTTAGATAAGAATTTCACTCGATTTAAGATTTCATCTTCATTTAGGGCAAGCTTAGCTTCTGCAGATGGGTTTAGGATTATATCATGAAAACCTTCTTTACTACTGTTGTAGGCTAGGCTCCTTGGTATAGGCATTAGCTCATCTTCTCCAATTGTCACATTGATAGCAAGACCATTTATAGTTGACCAAGAGAGGTTTACATCTGGCCAGCCTTCTAAAACATTTATAAAATCATCGTCAATCATATCATCAGAGAATACTGATTTTTCAATAGTAGTTAGATTTTTCTTTGTTGTAAGAGCAATTATTCCGCCATCTAAGATTTGTACTACAGCATTGTATATTTTGTTGTTATAGGCTAAAGGAAAGCCAACTGTAAAAATAACTTTTATTTCCTTAGAAAATTCGATTAAGTCAAATACTGCTTCCTCACATTTTTCTGTAATATCCTTATAACCATCATAAAAACTTGCCCCCACTAGGGATAATTCTGGTAATGATAGGATATCCACCCCATCTTTTTCAGCTGTTCTTACTAGTTCTTTGATAGTTTCTTTATTTTTTGTCACATTGCCTACGGCAACTTCGAAATTTGTAGATCTAATTTTTAAATTTGTTCGCATTATACTCACCTCTTAGTATAATTTTACCCACAAAAAAGAGCCTGCCTGAGCAGACCCTTATATTTTATATTAAGCGTTGATAGCTTCGATCAATGCTGGGATTACTTCGTGGAAGTCTCCTACGATACCGTAGTCACAGTTTTCAAAGAAAGCTGCAGATTCGTCATTATTGATTGCAACAATTGTCTTAACTTCTGGAATACCTAATAAGTGTTGAACAGCTCCTGATACACCTACACCTACATATAGGTTTCCTGCCCATTTTTGACCAGAAAGCCCGATATATCTATCTAGTGGTAGATAGTGTTTTACTTCGGATACTGGACGAGAAGCACCTACTTCTGCATTGAGTTCACCAGCTAGTTCTTTCACTAAATCAAGGTTTTGCTCTTCACCAATACCCATACCAGCTACTACTAGTCTGTCGGATTCTTCAAATTTGTAGCCTACATCTTCATTTTTTTGATCAAATGTATAGCCATCAGCCTTTAGAGCTTCTACTAATTGTTTAGCAGCTTCTTTGGCATCACCCTTGAAGATTTGTTTTTTACGATCACCTACTACTGATTTCTTTTGTTTTGGTGCGTCAGTTTTTTTCTTTTCTGGTTTTGGAAGTAGGTAGCCTGCGATTACCACTCTCATGATTTCATTTGTACCTTCATAGATTTGAGTAATCTTAGAGTCTCTGTAGTGGCGCTCTACGTCTACACCCTTGATGAAACCAGATCCACCGTACATTTGTAGGGCTTCGCTTGTAAGCTTATTAGCTAGATCTGATGCATATAGTTTTGCCATAGCTGCATCTAGACCGTAACCTTTTTCGTGGTTATCTTTCTTTTCTGCTGCATCATAAATAAGTAATCTTGCTGCTTTTAGTTGGGTAGCCATATCAGCTAACTTAAATTGGTTGACTTGGAAATATGCTATAGCTTGGCCAAATTGTTCTCTTTGTAATTGATATTCACGAGCTGATTCATAAGCACCTTGTGCTATACCAAGTGCTTGAGATGCTATACCGATTCTACCACCATCTAGAATCATCATAGCTTGCTTAAAGCCTTTACCAAGGTCACCTAGTAGGTTTTCTTTTGGTACTTTTACATCTTTAAAGTGTAGTTCAGCAGTGATAGATGATCTGATACCTAGTTTGTCGTATGGTTCACTAAAGGTGAAGCCTTCAAAATCTTTATCAACGATAAACATTGAGATACCGTGATTACCCTTGCCTGGTTCAGTAACAGCTGTTACTAGATAAGTTTGAGCTTCGGGTGCATTTGTGATATAGATTTTTTTACCATTTAATAACCAGTGGTCTCCCTTATCTACTGCTGTAGTTTCTGTACCAGCAGAGTCAGATCCAGCATTATCTTCCGTTAAACCAAAACCACCGATTGATGTACCATCACAAAGTGGTCTTAGGTATTTTTCTTTTTGTTCTTCTGTACCCCATTCATTAAGTCCCCATGTACCTAGTGAAGTATGAGCAGAGCAAATTACACCCACACCACCATCAACTCTAGATAATTCTTCTACAGCGATTGCGTAGTGTTTGTTGGTAAGGCCAGCGCCACCATATTCTTCTGGAAATGGTATACTCATTAGCCCCAGCTCACCCATTTCTTTAACTATTTCTCTAGGGAATTCCTTATGTTGATCTAATTGGAAAGCGATAGGTTTAACTTTTTTCTCAGCAAAGTCCCTAACATACGCTCTAAATTCTTCTAAATCTCTTGGTAAATCGTAAGCCATAATATCTCCTTCATATATAATATTTCTACTTGTATACAAACTTATGAAATTGTTTGCCTCACAAGTTATTATACTTGTCACAGAATCTTTAGCCAATCATTTTTTATTCATTATTGGCCAATTTTAATAAAAATTCAATGATAATATAGAAAATATTTTATATTTATTATTAATAATACTAAATTTAAAATAATTAGGTAAATAATTTTCATTATTAGGGTCATTGATGTATAATAATCACAAATGTTTTAATAATAATGGAGGAATTAATGCATAATATTAGAGAAGTAGCCGACAATTTATACTATGTAGGTGTAAATGATAGAAGAATCGACAGATTCGAAAATATGTTCCCACTTACAAACGGCGTAGCTTACAACTCATATCTTATTACAGATGATAAAAATGTCCTTTTAGATAGTGTTGAATCTGGTTTTACTAGACAATACCTTGAAAATATAGAAGCAGCCCTAGCAGGCGAAGAACTTGATTATATGGTAATCCACCACATGGAACCAGATCACTGTAGAAATATCGACTTTGTCCTTCGCAAATACCCAAATGCTAAATTTGTAGGTAATGCAAAGACATTTAAATTCTACGAACAATTCTATAATGATGAATTTAAAGATAGATACTATGAAGTAAAAGAAGGCGATGAGCTAAACCTAGGTACTAGAAATCTTAAGTTCGTATTTGCACCAATGGTTCACTGGCCAGAAGTAATGGTTTCTTATGAAACTACTGATAAAATGTTCTTCTCATCTGATGCCTTTGGTTCATTTAATGCTATCGAAGGTCATCTAAAAGCTCGTAATGTCATCCACAGAGGAGACTGGCTAGACCAAGCTCGTAGATATTATACAAATATCGTAGGTAAATTTGGTGGCCAAGTACAAGCTTTATTTAAAAAAGTGGCTGACCTTGAAATCAATATGATCCTACCTCTACACGGTCCAGTTTATGATGACCCTGAATCTATCGAATTCATCATGGAAAAATACCAAAGATGGTCAACATACACACCAGAAGAAAAGGGTGTTGCAATCATATATGCAAGCATGTATGGGGACACAGAAGAAGCTGCTGATATCCTAGCTAAAGAATTAGTAGAACTAGGTGTGGAAGAAGAAATCAAAATTTTTGACGTATCAGGTACTGACCCATCATATATGATTTCTGATTGCTTCAAATACACACACGCAGTATTTGCTCCAATCAACTATAACTCAGGCCTATACTACAAAATGGAAGCCTTCCTTACAGAACTAGTTGGCTGTGGTTGGAAAAACAGACACGTATCCTTCCTAAACAACTGGTCTTGGGGTGGTAACAGCTTAAAGATTTCTAAAGAAATCCTTGAAGGCGGCAAACATGAATATATCGGTGAAGATGTCTTAATCAACTCATCAGTAAAACTTGAACAAGTAGAACAAATCAAAGAATTAGCTAAGGCTATCAAAGCAGACTTAGATTCTTATGAATTAGCATAATAAATAAACCTCTGCAAAGATAATATTTGCAGAGGTTTTCTAATTATATTTGATTTTTATTCTAAGAATGTTATAATATAGTTCATATGGGGGCGGATGAGTGTCTGGTGTGCTCTACGGTCTTCAAAACCGTCGTGAGAAGTGTACTTCTTAGGTAGGTTCGATTCCTACCCGCTCCCGCCATTACACTAACACCCTGTAATCATCAATTCGTTTGGTGATATTTTTTTTGTCCAAATATTCGAGGAAGGCTACAGCCTGCTTGCGGCTAAGACCAGATTGATCTCTAAATTCAGATACTTCCAGCTTTTTATTGTCAACTATAATCTTCTTTACAAGTTCTGTTAGCTCATCTTTATATTCATTACGTAAGAAGAATTCATCTACCTTAGTCAGTCTATCTTTTAATAAGAAACTTAGTAGGTCTTTATCTTCTTTTTTGTCGATAATTTCAGTTTCTTTTAGAATCTTTGGTTCATTATCTTTTAATATTTTTAATATATCATTGATTTTTTCTTCTTGGTTGGCGGTATTTATCGCAAAATCTTTATCTTTTATGATGCCTCTTTGCATCATAATATTTTTTGTAATTATCTTATTTTTTAATAAAGCCTCAAAGTCCTTATTATCTAAGTTTATAGCAAGTTTTTGCCTAAACTCATCTTTGCTTAAGCCCTCTTCTAGCGGATGATTATTATGATAATCTTCCATGTAGGTCTTGTAAGTGTCAGATAAGTCTTTGAGGGATTCTGTTGATATGAAAGACTCCCCTATGATTTGTATAAGCCCATCTTTTTCCATTTGATTAAGGGAAGATCTTAAATTTTCTTCATCAATACCCATGTGCCCGTAAATTTCTGCAAAGCTCCTAAAGTTAAATAAGTAATCTGCTATTTCATCTAATTCAGAGAACTCTTCCTTGCTCTCTAGATAAGCCACGTAATCAGTTGTGTTTGATGTGTGGTTGTCTTGGTTGGTATCTATTATTACTCCCCCACCTATGGTCATAACTGGTGAGAAGGACCTTATTACAAACCTATCTAATCTTTTTACAAAGATTTCTTCTTCTAGCCTAAATTCGCATAGCTTTGTTTCACCTGGATAGATTTCCTTGCTTGACAATGGGACTGCACGAGCAAGGACTTCTTTAGTTCCATGGAAAAATCTCACTCTAGTCCAATGTTCTACTTTGATATCTTCAAAATTTGATAGAGATAGGTCGCATTGGACATTTTTTACCTTGATAAGAGAATTGCTTTCTGCTATGATATCCCCTCTATGGATTTCGTTTGAAGAAATATTTGATAAGTTTAGGGCAACCCTCTGGCCCTTGTGGGCGATGTCTGTTGGCACTCCGTGGTTTTCTATAGACCTTATTTTCACTATTCTACCCGCAGGATAGATCATATAGTCTTTATCTTTTTCAATTTGACCTTCAGTAAGTGTTCCTGTAATGACTGTACCTATACCCTTTAGCGAAAATGCCCTATCGATATTCATCCTCATGGCTTTATTATCTTCAGCCTTATCAGTATTTAGGATTTTATCTTCTATAGTCGCTTTTAGCTCGTCTATCCCTTCGCTTGATACAGAATCCACCTTTATAATTGGCGCATCTTTTAAGATTGTATTTTCAAACGATAGTCTAATATCCTCTTCCACTAGGCCGAGCATTTCACTATCGACTAGGTTTTTCTTGGTGATAACTATAATTGCATTATCAACTCCCATGTAGTGGAGGATTTGGGCGTGTTCTATGGTTTGTGGCATAACTCCATCATCAGCAGCTACTAAAAGCAAGATTACATCTATACCTACTACACCAGCCATCATATTCTTAACAAAGTTCTCATGGCCTGGCGCATCGATTATACCAGCCTTATCCCCATTGGATAAGGTCATGTAAGTAAAGCCAAGGTTTATGGATATACCACGCTCTTTTTCTTCTTTTAGGGTATCAGTTTCGCGACCAGTTAGAGCCTTAACTAGTGTAGTCTTACCGTGATCGATGTGGCCGGCTGTACCTATAATAAAATTATTCTTCATAATATCCCCTTAGGGTTTCATATATTTCTGGGATTTGCCTGTCAAAAATGGTGAGGGCATTTAGATATACACTTCCATTTTGCACTGTAGCAACGATGTGAGCATCTGAAAGTCTTAGGTATTCTTCCAGTTCATTTGGACTATCGGTATTTATTTTTACAGAATAAGTATTCTTGTTATCAAGTGGATATGATCCACCGCCTACTTTTCCAAAAGAATTTACCATTTCTATATCTATACCATCAATAGTTTGTAGTTTTTTAAATAGTTTTTGACATCTTGTGTTTACAGACTTTTCTTCTTCAAGGATCATTCTAATAGTTGGATTGTCTTCTTTAAGTTTTTCAAAATCCATATATTCTAGAAGAGTTGCTTCTACTGATGCGAGTGTTAGTTTATCTACTCTCAGTGTTCTTAGAAGCTGATTTTTCTTCATTTTTGCAATCAAGTCTTTTTTACCAACTATAATCCCAGCCTGAGAACCACCGATTAGCTTATCGCAAGAAAAACTAACTAGGTCTATACCATCATTTAAGCAATCAGTTACTGTTTTTTCATAAGAATAGCCATAAGGAGTCAAATCAATTAATGACCCACTTCCTAGGTCCTCATACAATAGGATGCCCTTATCAGCTATTAGATTTTTAAGCTCTTTGGTATCGACTTCTTCATTGTAGCCTACCATTTGGAAATTTGACTTGTGTACTTTTACTATGGCACTTATGTCCTTATCTAGCTCTCTTTCATAATCATATAGGTGGGTTCTATTGGTTGCCCCTACTTCGATGACATTGGCCCCAGTTTGCTTCATTATCTCAGCTATCCTAAAGGATTCACCAATTTCAACTAGCTCTCCTCTTGATATAAGGACATTTGAGTTTTGGCAGAAAGTGTTTAATACTAAAAACACCGCAGCGGCATTGTTATTTACGATAAGTGCATCCTCTGCTCCAGTAAGTTTTTTTACTATATCTGTTAGGTGGGTATATCTGGAACCACGTTTTCCTGTATCAACATCGTATTCGAGGTTCGAATAGTTGCTAGCAATCTCTATAATCCTTGCTATAGACTTCTCAGATAGGACCGCCCTACCAAGGTTTGTATGAAGTATGACCCCAGTTGCATTTATCATTTTGTGCAGTGAATAAGGATTGAAATTGATTAACTTATTATCAATCTCCTTGTACACATCACTAGTTTCAAAGTCTTCACCATTTTTTGCCATCTGTCTAAAATCAGCTAGTACATTATTGGCAATTTCTTTTATTATATTGCGATTTCCTTCGTATTTTGTTAATATCTCATTCATTTGAGGTAATTTTTTGTATAAATTGTCCATAATTCCTCCGTTTAGTTTATTATACAAAATAAATAAATTTTTCTCAAATAAGTAAGAAATCGCTATCCAACTTGAAAAGTAATTCAAAAAGTGATAAAATATTATCAAGTTCAAGTGAAGTTGCAATGAGATTTAATTTAAAACCGAAGGTACAAGCTAGTGACTTAGTCGACACTAGCGAATTTCTCAGGTCCAAGGAGTTGCAACAGATGAGATTCTGGAGGTTACGACAGAAGGTAAGACTAGCAAGAGTAACTTTTATTTGGAGGATATATGTTAATTACCAATAATCCTAGATTTAAGGATTATAAACCAGATTACTATGACCTTAAAGTTATCTATATGGATGTAGAGCCTTTAGAAATATTAAAGGAAGCGCGTAGCTATATCCAAAAAGGCTACAAGCTATTATCTCATCCCCTATATGGTAATTTTAGAGCTCAAGAAATCTTTTATAGGTCAATAGTTGTTGAAGAGTCAAATGAGGTAGATTTATTATCACTTGATCTTATAGAACATTCTGTAAATAAAATAGAGAATATTCTATCAAAGCAAAATAAAAGAATCGCAACCGAAAAGATGCTAGATGACTATAGTTACATTGACTTTCAAATAATGAGGGAAAACATGGAAGGAGGAATGTTACATGTATGAATTAGTAATCATTGGTGCAGGCCCAGCAGGACTTGCAGCAGGTCTTTACGCTGGTCGTGCTAGACTAAATACACTAATTCTTGAGAAAGATGCTGTCGGTGGTCAAATCGCTATTTCTGATGAAATAGAAAACTACCCAGGTGGTAAAGCTGGTGAGCCAGAATCTGGTAAAGAGCTTACAAACAGAATGAAAGCTCAAGTAGAAAGATTTAATGTACCTATTCAAAAGGCTAATGTAGTAAGCGTTGACCTTAAAGGTGATGTTAAAAAACTTGAACTAGCTACAGGTGAAACTATCGAAGCAAAAGCAGTACTTATTGCAACAGGTGCAAATCCTAAAAAACTAAATGTTCCTGGTGAAAAGGAATTTACTTCTAAGGGTGTATCATACTGTGCAACATGTGATGCGGATTTCTTCTCAGATCTAGAAGTATTCGTAGTAGGAGCTCGTAACTCTGCTGTTGAAGAAGCTATGTATCTGACAAAATTTGCTAGAAAAGTTACTATTCTTTGTAGACGTGAAAAACTAAGATGTGATGCTATCGTTAAAGAACGTGCAGAAGCTATTGATAATCTTGAAGTACTTTATAACACTTCTATCAAAGAAATCAGAGGCGAAGGCGTTGTTAACCAATTACTATTAGTAAATAACGAAACCAAAGAAGAATGGACTTACGATGCTGATGAAGAAGATGGCTTATTCGGTGTATTCGTATTCATAGGTTATGATCCAAACAATGCATTATTTGTAGATCAAGTTGAAATGGATGATTCTGGCTACATCATAGCAGATGAACATATGAGAACAAATCTTAAAAATGTATACGTTGCTGGTGACCTAAGAAACACTGTACTAAGACAAGTAATCACAGCAGCAGCTGACGGTGCAATTGCAGCAGTAACAGCAGAAAAAGAACTAAAAGAACTAGATTATTAGGAGTTTAATTATGATGCTATCACTTGATAAAACAAACTTTGAAGAAGAAGTACTAAACCACGAAGGTAAAGTATTTGTTGACTATTGGTCAGAATCATGTGTTCCATGCATGGCGCTTAAACCATTCGTTGACGAACTTGCTGAAGAATTTGGCGACAAAATGAAATTCTGTGACCTAAACATTACAGGTGCTCGTAGAGTTGCTATCAAACAAGGTGTACTAGGTCTTCCAACAATGATCGTTTATGAAAACGGTGAAAAGCTAGAAGAACTTCACGAAGACGAATGTACTGAAGAAAAAATCAGAGAAATCGTTGAAAAACACGCTAACTAATTAAATATTTAATAAGGAGTTTATATGCGTCTAGAATTAGGTGAAATCTTAATTGAAGATATTCAATTTGCTGAAAAATCTGAAATTAAAGACCACGTTCTTTATGTTAATAAAGAAGAATTATTAGAAGCCGCTAAACTCTCTGAAACATATCTTGAATCGCTTGATTTTGAAATTGCAAAACCAGGCGATGAAACAAGAATCATTCCTGTTAAAGATGTTTTAGAGCCAAGAGTTAAAACAGAAGGCGGCAAAATCTTCCCAGGCATCTTAAATGATGTTGACCAAGTTGGTTCAGGTGTAACAAAATGTCTAAAAGGCATGTCAGTTATTACAACAGGTTCAATCGTAGGTTTCCAAGAAGGAATCATCGATATGACAGGTGAAGGTGCAAAATACACACCATTCTCTAAACTTAACAACCTTGTAGTAATAGCTACAGTTAAAGAAGGCGTTGAACAAAAGAACCACGAAGAATCAGTTCGTATGGTTGGCTTAAGAATTGCTGAATTTATCGGTAAACTTGCAGCTGATCTTGAATGTGATGAAACAAAAGTATACGAAACTAAAACTATCAAAGAAATCCACCAATTAAACAACGGACTTCCAAATGTAGTTTATGTATACATGCTTCAAACACAAGGTCTATTACACGATACTTACGTATACGGTGTGGATGCTAAAAGAATTATCCCAACATTCATCTACCCTACTGAAGTAATGGATGGTGCTATCGTATCAGGTAACTGTGTATCTGCGTGTGATAAAAACCCAACATACGTACACTTAAACAACGAAGTAATCAAAAGACTATATGAAGAAGATGGTAAAACATTAAACTTCATGGGTTGTATCATTACTAACGAAAACGTGTATCTAGCTGATAAGAAAAGATCTTCTGACATGGCAAGTAAATTAGCACAACTTATCGGTGCTGACGCTGCTATCGTAAGCCAAGAAGGTTTCGGTAACCCAGATACAGACCTTATCATGAACTGTACAAAACTTGAAAAGAAAGATATCAAGACAGTTCTAATCACTGATGAATACGCTGGACAAGACGGAGCTAGCCAATCTCTAGCAGATGCTGATCCACTAGCAACAGCAACAGTAACAGGTGGTAACGCAAACGAAGTAGTAGTACTTCCAAAAATCGACCACATCATCGGTGACCAAAACGCAGTACTAGTAATAGCTGGTGGTAGCGATCAAGCTATCCTTGAAGACGGCTCACTAAGAGTTGAAGTTCAAGCTATCACAGGTGCTACAAACGAAACTGGATTTAACTATCTAACAGCTAAAGGTTTATAATTTTTAAATTTCCAGTAAGATAATAATAAGAACGTAACTATTATAAATAAAAATACAAGGAGAAAAAATGTCTAACTTATTAGAAAATAAAAAGATCATAATCCTTGGTGACCGTGACGGTATCCCAGGAGATGCGATCAAAACATGTGTTGAGACAGTTGACAACACAGACGTTATTTTTTCAGCTACTGAATGTTTCGTCTGAACAAGCGCCGGCGCTATGGACTTAGAAAACCAAAAGAGAGTTAAAGCTTTCGCAGAAGAATACGGTAGAGATAATATCGTGGTTTTACTAGGTGCAGCAGAAGCCGAAGCGGCAGGTCTGACCGCAGAAACAGTAATGGGTGGCGATCCTACATTTGCAGGACCTCTTGCAAACGTCGAACTAAAACTTCCAGCTTACCACGTAGTTGAAGAAGAAATCAAATCAATAGTTGATCCAGACGTTTACGATGAAGAAATCGGCATGATGGAAATGGTTCTAGATGTCGACGAAATTGCTGAAGAAATGAATGACATCAGAGAGGAATTCCTCGATTAATTATAAGGAGAAGATATGGCTATTAAATTAGTTCATTACGTAAACCAGTTCTACGCTGGTATTGGTGGTGAAGAAGTTGCCGATACAAAACCATTTGTAGCTGACACTCTTCCTCCAATTTCTGAGCAACTCCAAAAACAACTTGGCGATGACTTTGAAGTTGTAGCTACAGTTGTATGTGGTGACTCATACTACAACGAAAATGAAGCTAGTGCAAAAGAAGAAATCCTTGGCATGATCAAAGGATTTGATCCAGACTTCTTTATAGCTGGTCCTGCATTTAACGCTGGTCGTTACGGTGTTGCAGCAGGTTCTATCACAGCAGCTGTAAAAGAAGAATTAAACATCCCTGCTATCACTGGTATGTATGTTGAAAACCCAGGTGCAGATATGTTTAAAAAGTCAGTATACATTGTTGAAACAAAAGACAGTGCTGCTGGCATGAGAAAAGCTATCAAATCATTAGCAACTCTAGCTCAAAAAATCGCAAATAACGAAGAAGTATCACCAGCAGCTGATGGTTATTTGGCTCAAGGTGTTAGAAAGAACTACTTTGCAGAAGAAAATGGTTCTACACGTGCTGTTGAAATGCTTCTTAAGAAAATCAATGGCGAAGAATTTGAAACAGAATATCCAATGCCTACATTCGACAGAGTTGATCCACAACCTGCAGTAGAGGATGTTTCAAAAATTAAAATCGCTCTAGTAACATCAGGTGGTATTGTTCCAAAAGGAAACCCTGACCACATCGAATCATCATCTGCTTCTAAATACGGTAGATATGACATCGAAGGTATTGATGCATTTACAAGTGAAAATGCAGAAACAGCACACGGTGGTTATGACCCAACATATGCAAACCACGATCCAAACAGAGTACTTCCTCTAGATGTACTTAGAAATATGGAAAAAGAAGGAAAAATTGGTTCCCTTCACAACTACTACTACTCAACAGTAGGTAACGGTACAGCTATCGCATCAGCTAAAAAATTCGGTGAAGAAATTGCTGAATACCTAAAAGAAGATAAAGTTGACGCAGTTATATTAACCAGTACATGAGGTACCTGTACACGTTGCGGTGCAACAATGGTTAAGGCTATAGAAGCAGCAGGATTCCCTGTGGCTCACATGTGTACAATCACACCAATTTCTCTAACAATTGGTGCTAACAGAATTGTACCTACAATAGCAATCCCTCACCCACTTGGTAATCCAGAAATGACAGCGGATGAGGAATATCAACTTCGTTACAACCTAGTTGAAAAAGCTCTAAGAGCTTTAGAAACTGAAATTTCAGAACAAACTGTTTTTGAAAATTAGGAGGCATAATGTATCCAGTAATTAAATGTGCAGGATTTACATTAGCAAATGCTCCCAGCTTAATGGATGTAGCTGGGAGTACATTTGTTCAAGAAAAGCACAATAATCCTGACGGTGATTTTCTAAAAAACTACAAATCACATGTAAGAAGCTTTGAAGACGTAGTAAGCTACCTACCTAACCAAATCTACATAGGTAACGAAAGAATCGAAGCACTAGAAGATAAGCAAATGCCATTTTCTAGTCTAGATTATTCAAGCGATAAAACTGAAGGTAAATTTGGTCAAATCCTTAGAGAAGAAGAATTATATTTATTACTTCAAATGGTAGACGAATTCGACCTAGTATTTTTATCAGAAGATTTCATCAATGCTAATTCTGAATCACTTAAGGAAAAATTCCCAGAATTAGAAAATCGTTTCGCTAAACTAAAAGGCTCTGATTTATCTAAAGGTAATGATTTATTAGAATCTCACATGGCTGAACCTCTAAACCACGATGGTGAACTTGTAGGTTATGTAAAAGCAGCTCACGATTCTGACGGTAACTTAGGTGCAGAGTATATGCTTGAAAACCTTGTAGTAAAAGCTACAGGTGTTATCGCTGGTCTAAATGTACTTAGAACTGGTGTAGACAAAGATTCTATCGAATATGTAGTAGAATGTTCTGAAGAAGCTGCTGGAGATGTAAACCAAAGAGGTGGTGGTAACATCGCTAAATCAATCGCAGAAGTACTAGGCCTTGGTAATGCTACAGGTTCTGATACAAGAGGATTCTGTGCAGCACCAATCCACTCTATAATTGAAGCTGCAGCTTTAGTAAAAGCTGGCGTTTACAAAAACGTACTTGTAGTAGCTGGTGGATCTGTACCAAAACTTGGTATGAACTCACGTGACCACGTTAAAAAAGACCTACCTATTTTTGAAGATGTTATCGCTGGATTTGCAACACTAATTTCTGAAAACGACGGAGTTTCTCCAGAAATCAGAACAGACGTTGTAGGTCGTCACACAGTTAATACTGGATCAAGCCCACAAGCTGTTATCACATCACTAGTTGCAAAACCACTAAATGATAATGGTTTCAAAATCACAGATATTGATAAATTCTCACCAGAAATGCAAAACCCAGATATCACAGTTCCTGCAGGTGCTGGTAACGTACCAGAAGCAAACTACAAAATGATCGGTGCTCTTGCAGTTAAAAATGGTGAATTAGAAAAGAAAGAACTTCCAAACTTCATTAAAGAAAAAGGAATGGTTGGTTGGGCTCCTACACAAGGACATATCCCTTCAGCTGCTCCATATATCGGACAAATGATCGAAGATATCAAAGATGGTAAAATCGAACGTGCTATGCTTATAGGTAAGGGTTCCCTATTCCTAGGTAGACTTACAAACCTATTTGACGGTGTATCAGTACTAATCCAAAAAAATAGTGGAGAATCTGACGAAGCAACAGCTACATCATCAAACGATAGCGAAGAAATCAAAAACTTCCTAGCAGAAGCTCTAAGAAAAATTTCAGAAGATTTAACAAAGGAAGCTTAATTATGGATAAATTAAGTTTAGCTAAATCACTTGAAGAAATCGCTAGCCTTTTAGAAAGTGGTGAAAGTTTAAACAAGCCTACCATAGCTGTTACAAACTTCCTTTCTGAGCTAGGTCTAGATAATGTAAATAACGCCATCAATAATGTAAAAGATGACGCTAATATAATTATCGTTGGCGAAAAATTCACAGATGAATTTGAATATTACGAAGCTAAAGATGATGCTACAAATGCAGATGTAATCGAAAATCTATTTAAAGAAGGCAAAATCGATGCTGCTATTACTATGCACTACCCATTCCCTATCGGCGTATCTACCGTAGGCCGTGTTATAGCTCCAGCTAATGGTAAACAAGTATACGTAGCAAACACAACAGGTACAAATGATACCAACCGTGAAAAAGCTATGGTACTAAATGCTATAGACGGTATTATCGCTGCAAAAGCAAACGGTATCGAAAATCCAACAGTAGGTATCCTAAATGTTGATAGTGCACGTGTAGTAGAAAAGAAACTAAATGAGCTTAAAGAAAATGGCTTTGACATAAACTTTGGATCTAGCCAAAGAGCTGACGGTGGTGCTGCACTTCGTGGTAACGACGTGCTAGCAGCTAGTACAGATGTCATCGTATGTGATTCACTTACAGGTAATGTCCTCCAAAAAGTGTTCTCATCATTTAACTCAGGTGGATTCTACGAAACTACAGGATCAGGCTACGGCCCATCTATTGGTGAAGGATTCTATACACCAGTATTTATCGTAAGTCGTGCTAGTGGTACTCCAGTTATTGAAAGTGCTATTAGATATGCTATAGATTCTGTAAAAGGTAATATCAACCAAGTATCTAAAGACGTATTTGCATCTGCTAAAAAAGCTGGTCTTGAAGATGTACTAAAATCTCTCGAACCAAAAGCAGCAGCAGCTAGCGAATCCACAGAAGAAGTAAAAGTTCCAGACAAGGAAATTGTTAATGGATCTATCGGTGGTATCGACATCCTTGAAATTGATGATGCTATTACAGCAGTACACAAAGCTGGTATCTATGCAGAATCAGCTATGGGATGTACCGGTCCAGTTGTCATGGTAAATGAAGCACATATAGAAGAAGTTAAAAAAGTATTACAAGAAAATAACTTCATCGAATAATGAAAAACACTAAATAAATGATAGGGCTATTACTATAGCCCCTATCGTTTATTCTAAATAATATTAAATTTTTTTTGGATACGATTGTTAAAAAATTATTGTTTATTTTCATTACATTCAATCGATATCAGAAAGGTGTAATTATGGCAGCATTAGTTAACAGTATTAACTCAGTTCTTGTAGATTATTTCTTAACATTTGCACTTGTAGGTGCAGGTGTATTCTTCCTATTTTGGAACAGAGGTGTCCAATTTAGAAGATTTGGTCAGGCGTTTAAAGAAACATTCGGTGGAATGTTTAAAAAATCAGATGATGGTGTATCTTCATTCCAAGCACTAGCAGTAGCTATAGCAGCTCAGGTAGGTACAGGAAACGTAGCCGGTGTTGCTACAGCTATGTACTCAGGTGGTGCTGGTGCAATCTTTTGGATGTGGATCATGTCACTACTTGGTATGGGTACTATCTTCTCAGAAGCTGTTCTTGCTCAAAGATATAGAGTAAAAGATGAAGACGGCAACTGGGTTGGGGGACCTGCTTACTACATTTCTCGTGGTTTAAAAGGCAATGGAGCGGCTGGATTCTTATCAAAATTCTTTGCTGTAATGATTATCATTGCCCTTGGTTTATTTGGTAATATGACCCAATCAAACTCTATCTCAGGTGCAGTAAACGCAGCATTCCCATCTATACCACTATTTGTAATCGGTCTTATTATAGCTATCTTCGCAGCACTAGTATTTGTTGGCGGTATTGATAGAATCGCAAACTTTGCGCAACTCGTAGTTCCATTCATGGCACTAATTTATATTATCCTTACTATCGTAACACTAGTTAAATTTAGAGCACATATCGGATCAGCATTTTCACACATCTTCTCTGCAGCATTTTCTACAGAAGCAGCTGCTGGCGGTGTAATGGGTTATGGTGTTAAAACAGCTATCCGTTACGGTATTGCTCGTGGTCTATTCTCAAACGAAGCTGGTATGGGTTCTACACCTCATGCTCATGCTACAGCAAACGTGCCACATCCTGTTAACCAAGGTCTAGTAGCTATATGTGGTGTATTTATCGATACAATTATTGTTTGTACAGCAACAGCTCTTATCATCCTTGTAACTGATTCAATGGAATCAGGCCTAACAGGCGCTCTACTAACACAAAAAGCGTTTGAAATTGGTTTTGGTAACTTTGGTAAAATAGTTCTTGCTATTTCACTTACTTTCTTCGCTTTCACAACTATTATTGGTTGGTACTACTTTGGTGAAACAAACATTAAATTCCTATTTGGCGAAAAAGGTTTATGGCCATATAGAATTTTAGTTATCCTATTCATCATTGCTGGTTCTATGGCAAAAGTTGACTTAGTATGGAACCTATCAGACCTATTCAACTCTCTAATGGTAATACCAAATATCATTGCTATATTCTTACTAAGAGATGATATTAAAGATATTATCAACGACTATGAAATCAATGGTGGAAAGAAATTTGCCCGCATCAAAGGTGGCCACTTCGCTTTTGAAGCAAATGATGCAAATAGAGAAAGAGTAGTTACAGAAGAAACTACAACATACGAATCAAAATAAACTAAAACCGGGATTTAAGTCCCGGTTTTTTTTATCTATATTCATTTGCAATTTCTTTTACTACTTCTATTGCCTTTTCTATCTCTTCCATCTCGTTAAAATACGAAAATGAAAATCTACATATGCCCTGGTCTTGAGTCCCAAAATGCTCATGAATGAGCGGAGCGCAGTGGGCACCAGGCCTTGTTTGTATGTCGTATTCATCATCTAATATGAGAGCAAGCTCTGATGAGTCCATGTCAGCTAGATTGAAACTTACTATAGCTGTAGTATTTTCTCCTGGTTCTTTAGAATATATCTTTATTCCTTCTATATCCTTAATACCGTCATAAAAGGCCTTAGTAAGCTCTGTAAGCTTTTTATTTATACTTCCTATACCAATATCCAAAATGTATCTTAAACTCGCATCAAAGGCTATTTGAGTCATGAAATTACTAGTCCCTACTTCAAATACATCTGGGAATTCTTTTGGGTGGCAGTGGTCAAATGAGTTCATGCCGGATCCACCAGCAAAGACATTTTTAAAATCAAAGTCCCCTACCTTTACTATTCCACCAGTACCAGTAGGTCCATAAAGTGATTTGTGGCCTGTAAAGACGAAGATGCTATTATCATATTTTGACAAGTCAGTATCCACACATCCTGCAGTTTGAGCCATATCTACTATCATGGTTAAATTATGCTCATTTGCAATCTCATGCATCTTATCTAGGTCATTGATGTTTGCTAGTAAGTTTGAAGCATGGTTTATTACTAATAACTTCGTATTATCCTTAACCATCTCATTGATTTTATCAAGCTCTAAATTGCAATTTTCATCAAAATCTACAAATGAAAGCTCTGCCCCTGTTTGATATAGGGGTCTAAGGACTGAGTTGTGCTCAGTAGTCGATGTGATGACATGGTCCTCATCAGTGATTAGCGATTTGATTACCATATTTAGGCCAAAACTAGCATTTTCGGTAAGGGCTATATCAGATGGGTCATCTATGTGAAATATTTCTGCAAGACTAGTCTTTGTCTGGTAGATTCCTAGCATGGAGTTTTGCGATAGGCTATGGCCTGACCTAGATGGGTTGCCGAAATTACCAGCATTTAATATTTCTATATATTTTTCTTTCAAACTATCCGGTTTATGGATAGTGGTCGCCCCATTATCAAAGTACATGCTTTTCTATCACTCTCTTCCTGCCCTCATGGCTTAGGGTGTAGATACCTACATAGTCATCCTTACCTAATATTTCTAATGCCTTATCAAGATCATCAAGTCCTACACGCAAACTATTCCCACAACCTGCAGAGATTTCTGGAGGTAGTGGGATTAGTCGTGCACTTTTTAATTTACCATTCACTTTAGCAAGGGCCTTTGTAGCATCCCCAGTTGATTTGAATGAAAATAAGTAATATTCAATCATTAGCAAGGAGAAACTACGTGATTGCTTCTAAGCTCTTCTACGATTTTATACATATTGGTGATTTCACCAACTGCAAGTTTATCTTTAACTTCATAGTGTTCTAAGCATAAGCCGCAAGAATAAATTCTAACGCCACGTTCTTCAAGAGTTTTAAGGTCTTCAATAGTTTTTTCGTTTTCTGTAGTTAGATATACGCCTGTATTGAAGAAAATCATTTCTACTGGCAGCTGATCTTGTTCTGTGAGAGCATATATAAAGCCTTCTAGTATTTGCTTAGAGAATTCTTCTTCTCCATCGCCGATTTTGTTTGAATTAATTGCTACAATGTAGTTATTGCTTGTAGCTTGATCTACAGAATAATCTTCGATTTCTCTGTGGTCTTTAGATTGGTCTGTTTTTGTTAGGCTCACCTTGTATTCTCTGTCAGCTACTTTTTCTACAGCTGACTCTATTTTTAACTCACGAGCCATTTTTGTTAGGTTTTCAGTGGACACCTCATTGTCTACTAATACTTCAAATTCTGTTTCGTCAGGATTTTCTCTAAGAGCTTTTTTAGTTTCAATTACTGGAATTGGACATGCTTTACCTAATACATCTACTTTAATCATATTGCCTCCTATTTTACTATGATTGGGGTTGATCTTCTTAGTTTTACTTCCCCGATTTCATAAATTTGCATTTCTTTTTCATTAAACTCTGCTATTATCTTATCTGCTGTAGGTCTATCTACACTTACCATTAAACCACCACTTGTTTGTGGATCAAATAGAACTTCTTCAAGTCCCATGTTTTCGATGTAAAATTCTACTTTGTTGCCTAGGTAGTTTCTGTTGTTTTGACCACCTGATGTGAAATAAAATTCATTGGCAAGGTCAATGGCTGGGTTTAAAACTGGAACTTTTTTGCTGTCTACTACGATGGTGAAATCATCTTCTGCCATCTCAGATAAGTGGCCAAGTAGGCCAAAGCCAGTTACATCTGTAGCAGCGTGAATATCGTAGTTTACGAAGATATCACGTGCATACTTATTTAGATAGGACATTTGGTCTGTACAAGCCTTAAAGTCTTCTTCGCTTACAAGTCCAGCATTGTATGAAGATGTCACAAGGCCTACACCAAGCTTTTTGGTTATTAGGATGACATCGCCATTTTGTGGTGTGTTGTTCTTCCATATCTTATCTGGATGAACCTTGCCTGTTACAGAAAGACCATATTTGGTAAGTGGGTCGTGGATAGAGTGCCCACCTGTGAGAGATCCGCCAGCTTCAACTACCTTATCATTGCCACCCCTAAAGATTTCTCTAAGGATATCAAAGTCACCTTCTAATGGGAACATAGCAATATTTAGGGCACAGACTACCTCTCCACCCATAGCATAGATATCACTCATACTATTGGTCGCTGCTATTTGACCAAATAGGTATGGGTCTTCTACCATAGATGGAAAGAAGTCTAGAGTTTGAATAACAGCCACATCATCACTCATTTGGATAACAGCTGCATCGTCTTTTTTATCAAAGCCTACGATGATGTCATCGCGTTTTAGTGGTTCTATGTCATATAATAGCTTGTCTAGGTTGCCTGCTGCAATTTTCGCATTGCAACCACCACAAACCTCGAGTTTACTCATGTAATCACTTCCTTGTTAAAATTATTATCATTAATATTGTACGATAATATTAGACTTTTAACAGGAACTTATAACATTTCTACAAAGGCTGCCATTCTTGTGTTGATTTGTCCAACGTCTGCTTGTGAGAAATCTGTTTCTACATAGGTGTATGGTACACCTTTTTCTTCTTGGCAGAAGTTTTTGATTTGTTCGCGTTCTACATTGTAGGTATGGCAAGCAACAAGGTCCATTTCTACTACACCATCAGCCTTATACTCATCAATCATTCTACCAAGTAGCTCAAACCTCTTTTCATCTGGTGTCATAACTGAGCATCCAATATCTAGGTATCTGCGAGCTAGGGCTTCGTATATATCTTCAGCTTCAAGATCTATATTATTGTCAAATCTCTTCTCACCATTACAGTTTTCAAAACCAACTATCTGACCACCAGCAGCTTCTATTGCCTTGATCACTTTTTCTGGTGCACCACCTATTGGACAACCTGTTATAATTATCCTAGGTTTTCTTTCTCTTTTTTCAGGATCGTATTCATCTAGGACTTGTTGAGTGATTGCCCTAACTTGAGCTGGTATTTCTTCCTTGTTTGGATTATACATAACACCATTTGATACCTTAAAGAAGCCGTATCCATCCATTGGTGCTGGGTCTAGTCTCATAGTATTTGCAAGATCTTTTAGAGCATCTCTGATATCATTTCCAAGCTTAGCAGATTTCCTTAGACTCTCTTCTGTAATTTCCGAGTCTAATTTTTGTTCGATATAGTCCTTAAAGTCTAGGATTTCTTGCTTCCAAGCCCTAAGTGACTTATCACTTTGATCATTTGGTAGGTTTAATACATATGTCTCTTTGATGTTATCATTCATTAATTCATACATCTTTTTCTTACCATCGCAGGTAGTCTCACCTACAATTATGTCAGAAAAATAGAAAAATGGACACTTATCAGTTGCAGCAAAACCATATGAGGCCTTAATCATTGGACATAGGTTTTTTGGAAGTACCTTCTCAGCTTCCTCTATAGTTTCATCAGATGTTTGGCAAAGACCCACAGAACTTGCTCCCGCAGCCCATGCTAATTCTTCAGGGAAATATGTACAATATGCTCCAACTAATGGTATGCCCTTATCTTTAAGTTCTTTAATGCTTAGAAAGGCATTTTTTCTAGCATCTGCGAATTGTTCAAATGTTTCTGGTAGGTCGTGTATGTAAATATTTTCTTTAACGTCTGTCATCTTTTTTTCTTCTCCTTTGCTAAAAGTGCAGCTCCATATGAGCCTGCAAACTTTCCATTTTCAGTTGTTGCTACTTCTGTCTTCAATTTTTCACCTAGGACTTTGGCAAAATAGTCCACAGAGCTTAGGCCGCCTGTAAGTATAACTGGATTGTTATCCACTGATCTACTTGCAAGATTGCTTACTTTTGTTGCTACCGAATCGATAACGCCCGCTGCTATATCCTCCTTGTCCCTTCCTTCACCAATGTATGAGATAATCTCACTTTCAGCAAAAACCGTGCACATGGAACTAATTGCAATTGGCTCGCCTTCGCTTGCTGCACGAAACATCTCTTCTAGGGTGAAATTTAGCTTATCTGCCATGATTTCAATAAAACGACCAGTACCTGCTGAGCACTTGTCATTCATCTGAAAATCAGTGACAAATCCATTTTCTAACTTTATAGACTTGGTGTCCTGGCCACCAACATCTACTATAGTGACATCCTTACTATTTGATAACTCCCTGCCGCCTCTGCCATGGCAAGTAATCTCTGTGATCACAAAGTCCGCATAGTCTACAGATATGCGGCCATAGCCTGTTGCCACAGTCCTCACCTCGTCAGAGTCGACATCGACACCGTATTTATCTGCTATTTTCTCTTTTATAATCCTTGCAGTTTCCTTGCTTGACCAGCCTGTCGGCATCACAAAATGGTCAACGGTGCCATCGGGAGTTATAACCGAAATTTTTGCAGCAGTAGATCCAATATCTATGCCTACATAATACATACGTCCTCCCTTAGATATCTATAACAACCACCTCAGTATATTTGATGTTATTCTCTTTTAATATGCTAATAGCCCCATCCTTGTCATCACTTTCATAATCCCAGGCTAGTCCACAGCCAGCTGATATCTGATTTGGTATAGGTATTAGCCTACCAGATACATCAGAGTGCTTACTAAAGTCCTCCATCGCCATGGCATCTGTTGTGGTGTCAAATGTGATAATTGCAGTATTCATTTATACTCCTTCGATATTTCATCAATCGCTCTAATAGCCTCATCGATTTCTTCTTTCGTATTAAAATAAGATAGAGAAAATCTCAAAAGTCCTTGGTGGTCAGTGTCCAATGCTTTATGCATCAAAGGTGCGCAATGAGCCCCTGCTCTAATCGCGATATCATACTTACTTGCCAAAAGGTCAGCTGCTTTTGATGAATCAATACCAGCGATATTTATAGAAACTATGCCAACTCTTTGATTGAGATCTGGATTGCCATAATAGATAATATCTGGAATTTCCCTTAGCTGGTCTACGAAGTATTTCTTTAGTTCATCCTCTTTAGCTTTGAGTTTATCAAGACCTTCTTCTAGTATAAAGCTAACTCCACCATTTAGGGCAACTATACCGTGACCATTTAGAGTCCCTGCTTCTAGTCTTTCTGGCATAGTCGTTGGATGGATTCTATCAAAGCTCTTAACACCAGAGCCACCCACCTTAAGCGGATCGATGTCTATACCGTCTCTTACATAGATTCCACCAGTGCCCTGGATTCCAAAGAGGCCCTTGTGTCCTGTAAAGCAGAGGATATCAATCCCCATAGACTCTATGTCTATATCTATAACTCCCGCACTTTGGGCTGCATCGACTATCATAATAAGATTATGTTTTTTACAAATCTCAGATACCTTTTTTAGATCAGTAATATTACCAGTGACATTTGAAGCATGAGTGATGATAAGTGCTTTGGTATTTGAACAAATGAAACTTTCTAGTGAATCGATGTCTAAGATTCCCTTGCGATTGTCTACCTCATCTCCCTTTATAATATCTAAAAATGAAATGTCTATCACACCAGCATCTTCTAATCTATATAGTGGGCGAAGCACCGAGTTGTGCTCAGCAACAGTCGTAATCACATGGTCACCCTTTCTAAATAAGCCATTTATAGCTATATTTAAGCTCTCTGTGGCATTGGCCGTAAAGGCTATGTCTTTTGGACTTGGCGCATTAAATAGCTTGGCGAGTTTTATCCTTGTATCTAAGATATACCTAGATGTATCGAGGCTTGCCCTATTGAATCCGCGACCATTGTTACCTAGCTTATTAACTGAACCTAAGAGATTGTCATAGACCTGTTGGGGCTTTTTCATAGTTGTGGCTGCATTGTCAAAATAAATCATTCTACCTACCTTTATATAACAAAAAAAACTCTAAGCAATCACGCATAGAGTTTTAAAATTATTAATGGCATCACAAAGAAACACAACTCTTGTGCGGGATAGAAAAGAGTGTACTAAGCATCTGCTTTCTTTTCTAAGTGATTATTAATAATATATATGTAATTTATCGATGATAATTAAGTGTACTCATTGAATTTATCAATTTAATTATCAACCAATTATATTAAACTATTAAATAATATTTTGTCAATATATTTATATTTAAAAAGAATTTTAGTTTTAAAATATTAAAAACCTAGCTATTTCTAGCTAGGCTTCGGTTCTAAATATTTTTAATCAATTTGTATTTGCCGTCTTGATAAGGTGGGTATTTTACTTTCATTTCTAGTGTAGCTGATGATTCCATGATTGATTTTCTATTAGAGAAATTTTGGAAGCTATAGTAGCCATGGTAGCCACCTTGACCAGAGTTGCCTACACCACCAAATTCTAGATATGGGTTTGATGTCATCATGAGCGTATCATTTACCATACCATTGCCAAATTCCATATTATACATTACTTTTTCAATCGTTCTCTCATCGGTTGTAAATAGGTAGAAGGCAAGTGGTTTTGGTAAAGTTTTTACTTTATATAAGACTTCGTTTAGATTATTGTAGGTAATAATCGGAAATATTGGTCCAAATATTTCTGCATCCATAAGTTTGTTGTCAAAGTCTACCCCATCGATTATAGTTGGGGCAAGCTTTAAGCTTGACCTATTGTAAGTTCCACCAAAGACAACTTCTTGGCCTTCGATTAGCCCTACTAATTTATCCAGGTGCTCTTGATCTATAATCTTTGGATAGTCGTGAGATGTGAGTGGATCGACTCCATAAAATTCTACCAAGGCATTGGCCAATTCGTGTACAAATCTATCTTTTACCGCCGCATGGACTAGGATATAGTCAGGTGATACGCACGTTTGACCTGCATTTACAGTATTGCCCCAGGCGATAGACCTTGCGGCAAGGCCGATATTTGCATCCTTTTCTACTATCGCTGGTGATTTGCCTCCTAGCTCTAAGGTTACCTTTGATAGGTTATTAGCAGCTTTTGCCATAATCTCTTTTCCAACTTCTGCCCCACCGGTGTAGAAGATATGGTCGTAGTTATATGAAAGAAGTTCATCATGGTCCACTTCCGTGTTATCCACCACATATATATATCTTGGTTCAAAGTTTGAATTGAGCATTTGATGTATTAGCATAGAAGTTTCTTTAGACTTTCTACTAGTCTTTAAAATCATAGTATTACCCGCAGCCATAGCGCCAATTAGTGGGTCAATCGCAAGTAAGAATGGGTAATTCCATGGAGATATGATTAGTGTCACCCCTAGTGGTTCGTATAGGGTGTATGATTTGGCTGGCATCGCTACTAGTGGAGTCTTTTCATGAATTGGCTCCATCCAATCATCAAGGTTTTCGATTGCCATGTCAATCTCATCATAAACCATAGTAAGCTCTGTAGCATAGGCCTCGAAGTTTGATTTGCCTAGGTCTTTGGCTAGGGCCATGAGGATATTGTCTTCAAATATTTTAATCAATTCTTTTAATTTTCTAAGATTTGCTTTTCTAAAGTCTTTGGTCTTTGTAGCTCCAGAGTAAAAATATTCTCTTTGCATGTCGACTACATTTTGTAATTGCATGATATTCTCCTTATAGTCTTATTTCATCTTTAAATATAGATACCCAGCTAATATAATTTGAATAATTTAAAATCCTATGGGGTATCTATAAATCATAAGGAATAACACAAGGAGGGTATCATGGATACATATAAAATTGAATTTTCAGACACAACCCATATCGGTGGAGCCTATGATGAATTCCACCACGAAATAGCACAAATAAAGAAATTTGATGATGGCGAAGTAAAAGTAGAGTTTAGATCAAAAGACTTCTTCCAACCTATGGAAATAGTTGATGATCATACTTACCTATTAAAATTTGAAGATGGTAGAGAAATTAAAATCTATGGTGAAGGCGAAAATGTGTACATGCTAGTTGGTGAAGATAAGGTAGATGTAACATATCCAGAATTTAACTACCAATCTTCTCATGGCACATACAATTTCACATTTGATGATGAAGACAATTTAAAATTAGAAACAGACTCAGATGAAATAGTAATGGCCATATCAGCTTCTCTTAGCCTCATGGCTTACCTACACAACCATTAAAAAAACAACCTCCAAGGTAACTTGGAGGTAAATTTTTTATAAGTTTTCTATTAATTCTTCTATATCAGGTAGTTCGCTTGGTTCATAAACCTTATAGAACTTTACATTACCTTCTTCATCTACTATTACATTTGCTCTTTGGCTAGCCCCATTTTCTTCGTTAAATAATCCATAAGCTTTAGTTACTTCTGCATATGGGAAGAAATCTGATACAATTCTTACGTCTCTAAGGTCAAGGATATCAGCCCATTTTTGTTTAGCTGGGAATGGGTCTACAGATAGGCCAACTACTACTGTATCACCCTTTTCTTGGATTCTTTCGTAGTTTCTTTGTAGGCTTCTCATTTGATCTGTACATACTGATGTATATGCTAGTGGGTGCCAAGATAGGATTACCTTCTTGCCCTTTAGTTCGCTTAGACTAATTTCTTCTTTGTTTTGATCTTTAAGTGTAAAATCTGGTGCCTTGTCTCCGATATTTAGTGTCATTATAATCTCCTTTCACTTTCTAGTATATACATACCCATTAGTTGTCATAATCTAGAAAAGCTAGTGTAAATTTTACCATAGCAATGACAGCTATGAGAAGAGAGTCCTCATCTATGTCGAAATATTCGTTGTGGTGCTCAGCTCCAGATCCTAGTTTATCATTTTTTGTACCTACGAAAGTAAATAATGTTTTTGCTACTTTGTCGTATTCAGAAAATGTTTCTGATGCAAACCAAGTCACATCATTTACTACTCTGGTTGGCATGATTTCAGATATTTGGTCTAGGGCAAGGTCAGCTAAAAACTTATCATTATCCACTGTGTGATTTTGTAAATAAATTTCATTTTCTATAAATTGGCATTCGTGAGCTTCTGCTGTAAGTCTGCCTACTTTTTTTACCAGTTCAATAGCCTTTCTGCCTTCATCTATGTCAAAAAATCTCATAGTCCCAGTAACTCTCACATCATCAGGGATAACATTGGCAGCAGTTCCCCCATGGATAGTTCCAAGGCCTAGGGTAACTGTTTTTGTCACATCTATCCTATTGGCCCAGGCTGAGGCAAGGCCATTTATGATATTTGTCGCTGCAAAAATTGGGCTAATCGAAAGGTCTGGACGAGATCCATGTCCGCCCCTGCCTCTGACAGTAAAGTCCACTACTGCAGATCCTGCCATAATTGGACCGTCTTTGATTGCTAATTTGCCAGTATCTAGAAAGGCTGCTAAGTGGTTACCATAGATGGCATCTATATTTTCTTTTTCTAATGCTTTTATCATTTTATCTATACCACATCCAGTCTCTTCTCCCTCTTCAAATATGAATATTATTCTCCCGTTTAATTTATCCTTGTAGTGGTAGAGGATATTCATAGCTGCTAGTACAGTTGCCATATGGCCATCGTGGCCGCAGGCATGAAATATTCCCTCTCTCTTGGACCTACATAGTCTTTTGTTTTTGAGATTTGATGGAGTTTCCTCTATTGGCAGAGCATCGATATCTGTGCGTAGACCTATGGTTTTGCCTGGACGCTCAGTATCTAGGATGGCATAAAAACCAGTCCCTCCTACCTCTACTATAGGAAGGCCGAGCTTATTCACTTCGTTTTTTAAAAACTCAGTTGTTTCATATTCTTCTCCTGATAACTCAGGATATTCGTGCAAGTGGCGGCGGGTAGATATTAGATAATCCTCCACCTCTCTCACAGATTGTATAATATTTTCATTTGATATTTGCATAAACCCCTCAAAAAAATGGCAGATTGACTCCTGCCATTTGTTTTATATTATTATAATCTAATATTTGTATTAGTCCAACCTTTTAGGAGACTAGGGCATAGTCTAAGGCCTTTGCCATCTTCGCTAAACCTTCTTTAAGATATGACCTTGGGCAGGCTAGATTTATCCTAACCATCCTATTGGCATTATCTACAAAAGCCTTGTCTGCTTCAATTAGGACTCCCGCTTCATGGGCAAAAAATAGTTCTATATCATCATCTTCATTAAAATATTCACTCATATCTATCCAGCCGAGATATGTGGTCTGAGATGGGCAGACTTTTGCTTTAGGTAGATTATCTGCTACAAAATCAACTAGGTATTTGAAATTTTCGTCTAGATATGTATTACAGCATTTAAGCCATTCTTCCCCTTTGGTATAAGCGGCGATAGTTGCTTCATGGCTAAGCGGATTTATATTTTCATGCCCACTAGTATTCCAAGTATTTCTAAGTTTCTCATTGCGGATTATGATAGATGATTCGGCTAAACCAGCTATATTAAATGATTTTGAAGTCGACATACAGGTGATGAGCTTATCATAATCAGGCATGACCTTACCAAGTGGTATGTGGGCTGGGGTTCCCTCGCGTCTTAGGTCGCAATGGATTTCATCTGATATGACCCACATGTCATATTTTTTGATTAATTCTGCAAATTTTTCTAATTCATCCTCTGTGTAGGCCTTGCCTGTTGGATTGTGAGGGTTACATAGAATAAATACAGGTGTATCTGCTTTTGCCATCTTTTTTTCTAGATCTATATAATCTATATCATAGGTCCCATCACAATTTTTTATAAATGGGCTTGTTACTATGTCGATATTATTTAGCTTAGCAGCACTAGCAAATTGAACATAGGCAGGAGTATTAAAGAGGACCTTCTCATCATCCGCACATATATAGCCTATTAGAGTCCTTATAGCAGGCACTATGCCAGGAGAAATAACTAGCTCATCTTCATCAAAAGTCCATTCATACCTATTCATACACCATGAATTTAGAGCATCATAAAGCCTTCGATCTGAATTGATAGTATAGCCATATATCTTTTGATCTAGTCTTTTTTTGATGGCCTCTGTAATCTCCGGGGCTACTGCAAATTCCATATCGGCTATCCAAAAATGGATGAGTTCATCATCCTCATATGGCAACTTTATGGAAGCATCCTTAAACATGTAGGCCTTGTATCCATCGAACTTCTTTGCATTTGTATTCCTTCTATCAATTCTTTGATCAAAATCGTACTTCATGTCTCCTCCATTCTTATGTTATTATATGAGTATTATATAACGTTTTCATATATTGGTCAAAAAAAAGACAAGGCTAAAACCTTGTCACAAATTTTTTCATCTTCTGTATATTTGTATTTTAAAAGGCTACTTTTAGTAGCCCTTTAAATGTTATTGATTATCTTTTTTAAATTTTAGATATCCAATTAGGATAGTGAAGGCCATTACAAAGGCAAGACCAATTGTGTTGAAGAAGGCTATCTTTGTTCCAAGGAAGTCCACTATGAAATATAGGATTGCAGCAATACATAGATATGTTAAGCCAAATTTCGGATTATTCTTTGTCATCATTACAAGTAGTGAACCGTACAGGCCAGGCATTACAAAAGCAAGGCCAGCTTTTACTGAGTCTGGTAGGATTTTTATAATAAAGCTACCTGCTAGTACTACGAGTAGTAGGATGAGTATATTTACTAAAACTGATACAGCTATAGCAAAGATTGTAGCAAGGTTACCTCTAGGGGATTTAACGTCAGTTTTTAGTGTGTTTTGCACTGATAGGGCTACTGGAGTTCTCATGTTTCCTACGTTACCAGAAAGGTAAGCCATGTATGTGCCGGCAGAGCCTAGGATTGGAAAATATGAAATAGGTTCTGTAAGCCACATGCCTATACCAAAGGCAACTATAGCCATCACTACATTGCCATAAGCTTCAGCTGGTTCTCTATATCCTCTTATGAAGTACATATAAATAGCAGGAAGGAAGGTAAGGAAGAATCCTATTACCATTGTTGTCCTACCCCATTTGTGAATGCCAGGTAAGAATTCGCTGTTGTATTCTTTCAACATCTGACTATCAGCATTGTGTTCTGTTGTAGTATTTATATTTTCCTTTACTACTGTTGTATTATCATCTGATTCGATTACGATTTTTTCTTTATCAGTCATCTTATGCTCCTATTCCAGCTTTCATCATTATTATAGCTACTACTATAGCAACTATTAGTGAGATACCTAGGCACCATTCGTTTAACCATCTCTTGCCAGTTTTTTGTGCTCTATCAAGTAGGAACCATGTAGTAGCTCCACTTGCTAGTAGTGCAACTGTATTTATAGGTCCTTTTGTCACTTGCTCTACTGAGAAGTATCCTATAAGGGCAATGGTTGCTATAGAACCTACCACTGTAGCAAAAGTCTTTTTGCCAGAAGTATTGCTCATAATAGCTTTTTC
Source organism: Anaerococcus pacaensis 9403502 (assembly GCA_000308255.3). GTDB lineage: Bacteria > Bacillota > Clostridia > Tissierellales > Peptoniphilaceae > Anaerococcus > Anaerococcus pacaensis. The sequence goes on from HG326663.1 coordinate 64,441, forward strand.
AAGTGGTTTTAGTGAAAAGATACAGTTGATAAAATATGGTGCAGAACCTAAAGCCATGGCAAACATGATAAGAGTGATAGCAGATTCTGAAAGAGCTCCTGCTGCATTGATATCAGTGTTTAGGGCGCTACCTGCGATATCTGCAAGCATAAGGTCGTATTGGGCAGAACCTATTACCCCAAGTCTCATAAATGTAGCCCCAGATCCAAACATTGAAATAAATGATATAGCTACGATAAGAACTGAAATAGCTGGTCCTAGTACTGATATACCACCAGTCTTCTTACTCATCTTAACTTCTTCTTCTGTTAGTACCTTGTGTCTGTCATTAAAATCTTTGGCCTTCTTATAAAAAACGAATGCCTGTATAAGTACGAAAGCAACTAAAATAAATGCAAATACCCAAAAGGTTGGGTTTATATTTGCTATAACACCATCCATATTATAACCTCCTCTATTAATATTATGTAATATGGTCTAGCCATCTTTATTATATAAAAATAAAATGCACTAATCAAATAAAAAATTTAGGTAAAGTTTTTGTAAAGTTTTGTAAAGTCATTTACTATACCTCTATTCTTTTATATAATGAAACTATAGGACTAAGAATAATAAAGGAGTAGATATGGATTATCAACAACTATTAGAAAACGGTATCTTCAAGTGGTTTGATGCAATAAGTCAAATCCCAAGAACAAGTTACAAAGAACAAGCAATCTCAGATTTCATACTTGAGTTTGCTAACGAGCGCAACCTAGAAGTAGTTCAAGATGAGTCAAACAACCTTATCATCAAAAAGGATGCTACAGCAGGCTTCGAAGATAAAAAAACCATAGCCCTCCAAGCCCATATTGATATGGTAGCTGTAAAAACATCAGACAGTAATCATAATTTTGATACAGATCCTATTGAAATTCAAATCGATGGTGATTATATCAAAGCTAATGGGACTACTTTAGGAGCTGATAATGGTATTGGTGTTGCTACTGCCCTAGCTATACTTGATGATGAATCAATCGAACACGGCCCTCTAGTTGTCATCCTAACAACAGGTGAGGAAGTAAACATGATAGGAGCAGAAGCAATTGACCTATCAAATGTGCACGCAGATTACTTACTAAATCTCGATAGTGAGGATGAAGGTATTATCATCATTGGTTGTATAGGTGCAGTAGACGTTGAATTTACTTATGATAAAGATCTTACAGATACAAATAACGAGTACTTAAAAGTAGAACTAAAAGACTTTGACGGCGGCCACTCAGGACTTGCTGTAGGAGACTACAAGCTAAATGCTAGCAAAGGCCTTGCTCGCCTGCTTTATGGCCTAGAAGATTTCGAAATAGCAGAAATCAAGGGTGGAGCTGGCATGAAAAATGCAGTATCATCATCTGCTCACGCTATCATAGCTGTATCTGACAAAGAAAAAGCTCGCACTATACTAGATAAAACTGCAGCTGAACTTAAAAATGAATTCAGCCTAAATGATCCTAATGGTCACATCCTTGTGGATGATGCTAGCCACGATGGCCAAGTGATGAGTAAGAAAAATTCTAAAAACCTAGTAGACCTAATCCTCCACTTCCCAGACGGCGTATACAAAGCACACAAGGGTGCTCTTATTTCCTCATCTAACCTAGGTGTCCTAGAAGATGAAGGTGATGTCATCCGAGGAGTGAGCATGCTAAGAGACGACTATGAGTCAGAACTTAAATTCAATGCCAACATGATTAAAGACACTTGTGAAAAATATGGTGCTAGAGCTGAAATTAAAAACATCATACCTGGTTGGGAGAGAGAAGATAGCGAGCTAGTAGAAATCGCTCGTAATCTAGCAGAAAAAGAATACGGCCACGACGTAATCACCATCACAGTACACGGTACACTAGAACCTGCATTCCTAAAACATGAAATGCCAGAAACACCTATGATATCAGTTGGCCCAACTATAGAAGATGTCCACACACCAAAAGAAAAAGCAAACATCTCATCTACTCTCAAATTCTGGGATTATATCAAAGAATTATTAAAAGAATTAGCATAATAAAGAAACCAACCTAGACACAA
>HG326663.1:67804-77538 GCA_000308255.3 Anaerococcus pacaensis 9403502
TTCGTCCAGGTTGATTTATTTTGCAGGATATTTTAAACTAAAAAGCCCTTAGTCCATATCTGTACTAAGGGTCAATTTTATATTATAGGGCAGCTTTGCTCACGCCACCTTGGAATTTCTCATCGTGTTTGTTGAGTAGTGCATCAGCCATTCTTTCTAGACCTTCTTTTAGGTAATCACGTGGGCAAGCTAGATTTAGTCTTACTCTTCTGTTGGCATTTTCCACAAAAGCCTTGTCAGCTTCTATAAGAACACCTGCTACTTCCGCAAAAAATAACTCAACATCTTCGTCTTCTTCGAAATAATTTTCAAAGTTTACCCAGCCTAGGTAAGTAGTTTCAGATGGAGTTACTATAGCTTCTGGTAGGTTTTCTGCTAGGAAAGTGTTTAGAAGTTCAAAGTTACCATCTAGGTATTCATTACAAGCTGCTAGCCAATCAGATCCTCTCTCATAAGCTGCTATTAGCGCCTCATGAGATATTGGATTTACTAGCCCATTTGAATAGAACATCCACTTATCTTTTAACTCATCACTTCTTATAATGATACAACTTTCAGCAAGACCAGCTATATTAAAAGACTTAGATGCAGACATACATGTCACTAACTTATCATAATCTTCCATAATTTTGCCTAGTGGCACATGTTTAGGAGCATCAGCACGTCTTAGGTCGCAGTGTATTTCATCTGAGATTACCCAGATGTCGTGTTTTTTGATTAGTTCTGCAAGCTTTGTTATTTCTTCCTCAGTCCATGCCCTACCTGTTGGGTTGTGTGGGTTACAGAAGATAAATAATTTTGACTTAGCCATTTTTTCATCTAAATCATCAAAATCAATAGAATATCTGCCTTCTTCGTCCACCTTCATATCACTTGTTATATATGATCTGTGGTTTAGTCTACATACATTGGCAAATTGGCCGTATGATGGAGTATTAAATAATACATATTCGTCTTCTTCTACTAGGTAGCTTATTATTTTAACAATAGCCGTTACTATGCCTGCCTCTGTAAACATATTAGCTTGTTTGAAAGTCCAGTCATATCTCTCCATGCACCATTTATTAAGAGCATCATATAGTCTTGAGTCAAGATTTCCAGTATAACCTAGTATCTTTCTGTCTAATCTTTCATCGATTGCTTCTAGAATTTCTGGTGCTGTAGCAAATTCCATGTCAGCCACCCACATATGGATGAATTCTTCATCTTTAAATGGTAGGACCATAGAGTTGTCTGCATGGAATATATAGCTTTTATAACCTTCAAGTTTGAAGGCTCCTGTGCCAGTTCTGTCAATTCTTTCATCAAAATTGTATTTCATTATCCACTCCTTAAATCGTTCCCTAGGCCACTATAACAATATGTTTCTTTTAAATATATTATATTATCAAATCTAGCTTTAGTAAACATATAATATCACGATAAAATCAATAAAAAAGACACGGATAGTTCCATGTCTTTAAGTTAGCTTTTATAAGCTAGCTATAGCCTCAATTTCTACAATACCATCTTTAGGTAGAGCAGCTACTTCAAATGCTGATCTAGCTGGTTTGTGGTCAGAGAAGTATTCTGCGTAAACTTCATTCATAGCAGCAAAGTCATTGATGTCAGCAAGATACACTACTACTTTAATAACTTTATCAATAGAACTACCTGCTTCTTCAAGTATAGCTTTTACATTTTCTAGAGCTTGACGTGTAGCTGCGCTAATTTCTGTTTCTAGTTCACCTGTTTCTGGATTGATTGGAAGTTGTCCAGATGTAAATACTAATTGGTCTGTGCCAATAGCTTGTACATATGGTCCGATTGCTTGAGGTGCTTTGTCAGTGTGAATTGCTTTCATAAATATCTCCTTTAAGTTTTATAGTTTTAACTATTAATATAATACCCAAAGTTTCTTTAATTAACTTTTAAATATTGTTCTAAAGTTAAATCATTTTCGTAGATTTCCTTGGCATTTTCTACGCCAACAAATCTAAAGTGCCAAGGCTCAGCCTTATGACCAGTCTTAGCTTCTTTCCCAGCTGGAAATCTTTCTATAAATCCATATTTATAGGAATTTTCTGCTAACCATTTGTATTCGGCAGTTTTTTCAAACTTGTCGTTGTACTTGCTACCTTCAGTAAAGAAATCAAAGGCTACACCTAATTGGTGCTCGCTTGTACCAGGTGCTGAGCTATCTGGTTCATCTACATTATGCATTTTCGCTTCTAGATCGTATCCACGATAGTCGCTAGCAATCTTTATCTCCATACCAAATCTTTCCATATCTTGACGCATGGTTTCAAAGGCACGGCGGGCTGTCTTATCAACACCAGGGTTGAAATCAGCTGGCAATTGATAAGATTCACTTACATAAGGTAAGCCATTTATTACCTTGATTTGTTTATCACTATCAAGTTTTGATAGGCCGTATTTGTTTACATAATAATAGCTATCATCGATTTTAACCTTAGAAAAACCATTTTCAGTACCATAGTATGGCAGATATTTGCCTTCAACTACGTATTTTTCTGTTTGGCTGTAGTCGTTTGGATACTGGTAAGCGTAGTGAGTTTGTACGCAATATACATACTCCTTTAGCTCATCCGCATACCCATCATCTGTGATAGCTAATTTTTCATCTACATTTGCTTCGCTAAATCCAGCATTAGTTGCAACATGGATTTTATCTGTTACTTCTTCTGCTACTTCTGCCTCAAGGTCTGCGAAGTTTGCGGATGCTTGTCTATATTCTGTAGGTCTAGATATCTCAAATTCTTCAACTGGTCTATTGAAACCAAATTGGAAGATTGCTGCAAGCGCGATAGCGCCCACACCTGTCCTTGTTGCGATTTTCTTGTTTCTAGCTTTTCTCTTGCGATCTTTGATTCTTTTCTTTTCTCTGATACCTTTATTAGACATATATAAAATTCCTATTCATTTATTTCAATTATTTTATATTAGTAGAACTGTGGGAAATGTAGAGGCCATTTTAATATATCTCAATTAAAATCGTCCAACTACTTTATTTACTAACATTATAACATGGTTAAATAAAAATTCATAGGGCTAGTCGGCTATTTTTGAGCCTTTTTTCAAAAAAAATCGACCTCTTGGGCCGATTTTATGAATAATTTAGGTTTTTTGTCTATCTTTTGAAGATATCTCTAATTCTTTGAATGTAAGATTTTTCATTTTTGAGTTGTTGACGTTCTTCTGAGATTGGTTCGCGAGGAGTTTTCTCTCTTTGGCGAGTCCTTTCTACTTTTTTCATAGATTTTTCTTCATCCATAGCTAGAGTATGCTTTTTAGCTTCTTGGATTAGCTTATCTTGGGCATCGATGTTATTTATTTTTTGTACCTTGGTGTATTCACCATTTGGAAGTAATTTTCTAATCTTCACATCGTCAGCAAACATAAGATCTAAGAAGCTTATAATGCGAGCTTTTATAGCATCATCAAAGATTGGTACTGCCACTTCCATACGTGCACGGATGTTTCTAGTCATAAAGTCTGCAGATGATATATAAACTTTTGCTTCTTCTCCTCTACCAAATTGATATACACGGTGGTGTTCTAAGAATCTACCTACGATTTGGTAGATATCAATATTTTCTGTGCGGTCTTTGATGCCAGGTAGTATACAGCAAATACCACGAACTAGCATATCAATCTTAACTCCAGCATTAGATGCTTCTGATAATTTGTCGATTAAGATTCTATCAGAGATAGAGTTTAGTTTAAGTCTGATATAGCCATCTCCATGAGTCTTTTGTCTTTCAATTTGCTCATCAATTAGTCTATCAAGACCTTCTTGCATAGACTTTGGACTTACCATGAGGTTCTTATATTCACCCTCGAGGTTACCGAGGAGTACATTGTCAAATACATCCTTTGCATCTGCACCAATTGCAGGATGAGATGTCATAAACGAGAAGTCTGTGTATAGTTTAGCTGTCTTTTCGTTATAGTTACCTGTGGCTACTTGAGTGATGTAGTTGATATTGCCCTCTTCATCTATTCTTGTGATTAGACATACCTTTGAGTGGGTCTTGTAGTTATCAAAACCATAGGTGATCTTACAACCTGCTTCTTCAAGCCTGCTTGACCATAGGATGTTGTTGTCTTCATCAAAACGAGCCCTAAGCTCCATTAGAACAGTAACATCTTTACCATTTTCACTAGCCTTTATAAGAGCTTTCGCGATTTTACTGTCACTTGCAATTCTATAGAGGGTGATTTTAATACTTGCTACAGAATCATCCTCAGCTGCTTCTTCAAGCAAGCGGATGACTGGATCCATAGATTCGTATGGGAATGATAGGAATATATCACGTTCATTTATCTGATCTATCATTTTCCTATTTGGGTCAACCATAAATGATGGTTGTGGTTCAAATGGATCGTAGCTGTGGCTGCTTATGCAATTATCTGGCAGGTCGCCTATCATACCAAAAATAAAGCCTGCTTGCATGAGAGATTTGGTGACGAAGATGTGACTTTTGTCTAGGTCAAACTGGTTGGTTATGAATTCTATGCTAGCGTCATTGAGGTCTTTATCTACTTCGATTCTTACAGGGTGTAGTCTTTTACGTTTTTTAAGCTTACCCTTCATATAATCTCTAAAGTCTTGGTCAACGTCATAGTCATCATCGTCGAAAGATATATCAGTGTTACGAGTAAGTGATATGACATATCTATTGACCACTTCATATCCTTCAAAGACTTGTTCACCAAATTCTTTTATGATATCCTCAATGAATACAAAGCTTGTATCGTTGATTTTTAAATATCTCTTTAGCCTGTCTGGTACATGGATGATACCCACACTTTTGATCTGTTCATCTTCAAGAGAGCGCAGCGAAAATATAACTGATAGGGCAAGATTTGGTAATCTAGGAAACGGATGGACCCTATCTACTATTTGGAAATTGAGTATTGGCTCTATCTTTGTATTGAAGTAATACTCTACATTTTTTTTATCTTTCTCGTTAAGTTCTGATACCTTAAGCAGATTGATGCCATTAACTTTTAGGTCATCTACTAACTGATTGTATACTTGGTCTTTTTTGCGGTATAAATCAATACACTCCGCAAGTATTGCATCGATTTGCTCATCGCTTGTAAGCCCAGATTTATTATCTACTGGCTTTTTCTTTAAGTTTCTAAAATCTGTAAGGCTTCCTACTCTTACCATGAAGAATTCTTCAAGGTTGGTGTCATAGATTGAGAAAAATTTGAGTCTTTCTAGTAATTCTACGTCTTTGTCACTTGCTTCTTCTAAAACTCTTTGGTTGAATTTTAGCCAAGATAGTTCTCTGTTTTGCGTAAAAGATATATCGTGCATATTAGATATCGCCTCCTAGTAGTTTAGTATATACATACCCTTCTCTCACCCCTGTCTGACTTACACTTATAGTTTCACAATAAAAATATTTGGCTATGCGGTTTAAAATTGCCATACCTGGCAATAGTGTGTGGACTCTGTCAGGTTTGACTGCAAGTATAGCATTTAGGATCTCTCTAGGTTGTCTTTCAATGACTTCCCTGAGCATGGCATTAAATTTCACCTTATCCATAGTGGTGTTGTAGGGAGCTAATTCATAGTATTCATTGTAGACCTTAAGGCTAGCTCGAGCTGAACCACCTACCGCACAAAGAAGATCATGATTTTCTCTATAAAGCTTATTGGCTTCAAACATCTCTTTCATATCTTTGTCGATATTTTTCTTTTCAGTAGTAGTAAGGAATAGCCCATCTACATATTCGTTGAAGGCTGATAGCGAACCTATAGGTAGAGATGATGATTTGATTACTTTATTCTGCTCAATAATTACTATCTCACTAGATCCACCACCTATGTCTGTAAGGACACCCCTAGATACCTCAATAGAAGAACTTGCCCCGATGAAGGCAAGTTTTGCTTCTTCCTCGCCAGATAGAATCTCAATATCAAGTCCCAGTTCATCATGAACTCTTTGTAGAATTTCAGTTCTATTGGCTGCATCTCGGATGGTAGCTGTTGCAAATGGGTGAAGTTCATCTATGTCGCCGAAATTGTCCACTACGAGCTTAAAGCGTCTTAGGGTTTCTATTAGCCTAATAATCCCCTTTTCAGATAAGACTCCATTTTCCACGAAAGATTTAAGCGATGCTTGCTCTTTTTCATTAAAGAGGTTGATCACCCTATCTTCCATTTTTTTATAGACTGATAGTCTACATGTATTTGATCCAATATCAATTACCGCATATATCATTTATAACTCCTTACACAAAAGCTCATAATCAGACTCTATCAGGCTATCGATTACAGCTAAAGTATTATCATTTATTTCAGACATAAAAATATGTATCTTATTCTTCTCATTTTGTGCTATATCAAGGCTTTTTACTATCCTGTCTGCAGGATTTATAAGGCTTGCCTCATAGTTTAAGTTTTTCTTGATAGCATCGGCTGCTAGTGGGAAATGTGTACAAGCTAGTATTATATTTGGAATCTTATTCTCATTAGCGAATTTTAAATAATTTTCCAAGAGCTCATCCATTTCTGGGCTATCTGTTTTGCCATCTTCAATTAATCTAACCATGCCCCCAGCATTTACTTCATAGACCAAATCTTCTGATTGCTCACCCAGTGTTTCTCTATAATAGTGGCTATTTACAGTTGTTTCAGTAGCTAGCACCAGATAATCACCATCATATTCGAGAGCTTTTTTAACTCCCGCATCACTAATAGGGATAAAATTTTTGCCGTACTTATTACAAAGGTAGTCAGTAGCAATGACAGATATGGTATTGCAGGCTATGACATAAGTGTCTATATCAAAGTCTTCAAGAAAATCCACTATCTCTTCAGTAAATTTTATAATCGTCTCTTTATCGCGGCTACCATAGGGAGCTCTTTTTGAGTCTCCAAAGTAGAAATAATTGGCATTTTTTTCTTTTGCAAGCTTTGAAAGGACTGTAAGTCCCCCAAGGCCAGAGTCGAATACTCCGATATTTGTCATATGAGCTCCACCTTCTCTACAAAGTCGTACTTATCTTTTAAATTTTTATAAGCCTTATCTAGGTCCTCGTGAGACTTAAAAATCCCATAAACACTTGCTCCAGACCCGCTGATTAGAGAATTCTCTGCACCATAATCTAGAAGAGCAGTTTTGATATCACTTAGATGAGGAAAATTTTCAACAATCACCTCTTCCATTACATTTTCAAAATGACCTATGGCAGATCTATCAGATATTCTTAGCTTATCTATAATCGCATCATTATCTATATGCCCATAATCTTTTAAGTTTTCATAAACAAAAGCAGATGATATCTCAGTCCCATCATTAATAAGGAGGATTTTCATATCGAGTTTATTCTCAAATTCCTCTAATCTCTCCCCTATGCCACGAGCCCTTGCCATACCATCTGTAAAGAAAAATGGTATATCCGCCCCAAGGCTTGCACCTATTTCCATCATTTCATCATCTGTAAGGGCCAAGTCCCAGAGGATATTTAGCGCCTTTATCATCTCAGCTGCATCAGTAGATCCACCAGCAAGTCCTGCTGCTATGGGGATATTTTTCTCTAAAAACACATCCACCCCAGCACTTGCTGTCCTATCCTTTAAGATATCCCATACTTTGTATACTAAATTGTCCTCTATCGGCCCTAGGTCAGTGTCAAATGACGAGAAATTAAAGGCTCCAGTTTCGTTTTTAATAACTGTGAGCTCGTCAAATAAGCTTATGCGAGCCATGATGGTGTCTATCTCATGATATCCATCTGGCCTTTGCGATAAGCTATCAAGTGTTAGATTGATTTTTGCAAAACATTGTCTTTTCATCTTAACCTCTAGTTACAATTATACAAAAATTCTAAAAGTTCGCAAAAAAAGATAAGGGCATAATCCCTTATCTTATGCTTACTCTCAGAAATAGTAGTAATAGTATGAGTATGGATAATATGAGCTATAGTAGCTTGATGGATAGTAGCCATACTTTTCATAAAATTCTCTATAATAGCTAGATGGATATCTGTAGCTATAATAGCTAGAATATGGATAATAGCTATAGTAGCTTGATGGGTAGTAACCATATCTATCATAGAAATCACTGTAATAGCTGTAGCTATATGGATAGTACGAATAGCTTGTGTAATAGCTTGATGGATAGTATCCATATCTATCATAGAAATCGCTGTAATAGCTGTAGCTATATGGATAGTACGAATAGCTAGTGTAATAGCTTGATGGATAGTATCCATATCTATCATAAAAATCACTATAATAGCTGTAGCTATATGGATAGTACTTGTAAGTGTAGTAATAGCTTGATGGATAATAGCTATAGTAGTAGCTATATGGGTAGTAGCTGTAATAATAGCTATAAGGATAGTAGCTAGAGCTTGTAGTTGTCATGTAGCTAGCATGTTCTTCTGGGATAGTGATATATCTAGAGTCTGATGTGCTAGCTGAGATTGCCTTTTTAGCTTGTTCATGGCGTACAGATTTTTGAGAACTTGATTTTTTCTCAATTGGCTTTTGAACTACCTCTTCAGATACTACATCTTTTTCTTCGACATCTACAGTTTCCTCTTCAACTGTTTCCTCTTCTTCTACTGCTTCTACTTCAGCAACTTCCTCTTCAACTTCTTCTGTAGCTTCTACTTCTTCATCACTAACTTCTGTGGTCTCTAGCCAGCGGCTTTCTACTTTTTCTAATAATTGTCTGCTTGCTTCTAATTTCTCTTCTAGCTCTCTGACATAGTCAGCTTCGCTAACTTGACTTACTTCTAGCTCTTCGCCATCTGCATATGAAGTCAGTCCTGTTCCTAAAACTAATCCTGCTGAAAGTATAGCTATCAAAACTTTACCCTTATACATAATTTCCTCCTTGTATGATTAATAGCAGCATTGCTTTATATTTAATTTTATTATACCCCCTTTTGATAAAAAATTTGTAAAATTTTTATATGGATTATATTAAAAATATTTCTCACTTAAATATGGAAAAAGAGTATTATATTTTAAATAAGGAGGGTCCATGATAAAATATATAAAAAATAGCTTTGCTGTCATTATTTTTTCTTTATTATTCATTCTCACTGGCTGTATAGAAGAAGCGGAAAATCCTAGTTTTGATTATGTGAAAGCTAAGGTAGTCAAAGTCATAGATGGAGATACTCTAAGAATCGATATGGATGGAGACATATATAAGCTTAGGATGGTGGGGATCGATACACCTGAGATAGATAAGGAAGATGGTAGTGATGATTATATGGGTAAGAATGCCTACCTATATACAAAAGAAGTCCTAGATAATAAAACTATTTATCTAGAAATGGACGTATCAGATGCTGACCAATACGGTAGGCTCTTACGCTATGTATGGTTAGATGTGCCAGACAATCCTGATAATCCAAGTACTATAGATATTGAGACAAAAATGATAAATGGCATCTTGGTAAGAGAGGGCCTTGCCCATGCATACCATTATCCGCCTGATGACAAGTATTATGAAGCGCTTAAAAAAATCGAAGATGAGGCCAGGATTGAACATCTCGGAATCTGGGATTTTGAGAAAGCTAAAGCTTTTGACCAAGCATCTGGATTAAAAACTATCAACGGTCCGATTAAGGGCAACAAGAACTCCATGATTTACCACCTGCCTGGAGGCGAAGACTATGACAAAATCGCCGACCACAATGTAGTTGAATTTAAAAGTGAAGATGAAGCAAGGCGAGCAGGTTTTAAGAAAGCTCGC
>HG326663.1:78990-80799 GCA_000308255.3 Anaerococcus pacaensis 9403502
TAAAAAAGGAACGCCCTATACTTAGCGTTCCTTTTTTGTTAGTATTTGGTGCAGGATAGAAGACTTGAACTTCCACGACCTAAAATCGGTCACAAGATCCTTAGTCTTGCGCGTCTGCCAATTCCGCCAATCCTGCGTAAATACTAATTAAATATACACCTAAATTTATATCTTGTCAAATGTTTTATAAGACTTGAGATAAGAATTGTTGGCTGCGCTCGTGTTTTGGATGAGTGAAGAAATCATCTGGGTCGTTGGATTCTTCTACTATATAGCCCCCATCCATGAATACCACCCTATTTGATACTTCTCTAGCAAAGCCCATCTCATGGCTTACCACTATCATGGTCATCCCATCATTGGCAAGTTTTTGCATGAGAGCAAGCACATCCCCCACCATCTCCGGGTCGAGGGCGCTGGTTGGTTCGTCAAATAGCATGATTTTAGGATTCATCATGAGCGCTCTGGCAATAGCCACCCTTTGCTTTTGCCCACCTGATAAGGATGCAGGATAAACATTCTCTTTTGCCCTAAGGCCTATGATATCTAGAAGCTCATAGGCTTTAGCATTTGCATCTGCTTTAGACAATTTACCACGAAGGATAGGTGCGGTAGTGAGATTTTCCATTATAGTCATATTTGAAAATAGGTTAAAAGATTGAAATACCATTCCCATGTCTTCGCGGAGCTTATTGATGTAGATATTTTTATCATTTATCTTCTTATCTTCAAAATATAAATCGCCGCCAGTAGGTTGTTCTAGGAGATTTAGACATCTAAGAAATGTAGATTTCCCAGATCCAGATGGGCCGATGATTGATATCACATCCCCCTCGCCTACATCTAAATTTATATCACGAAGGACCGTAAGGTCTCCAAATGATTTTTCCAAATTTCTTACTTTAAGCATAGGTATATCCTTTCTCTAAGTTTTTAAAAATTTTCTCCATGATTAGTACTATCACTAGATAAATCAACGCTGCTGAAAAATATGCTGTCGCCGCATCAAATGTCTGACTAATAACGATAGATGCCCCACGGGTTAGGTCGGCTAGCCCTATAAAGCCAGAAATCGATGTTTCTTTAAATAAAGTAATCACTTCATTGCCAAGTGCTGGCAGAGAGTTTTTGATAGCCTGTGGCATGACTACCTTTTGCATGGTTTGTAAGTTTGACAGGCCGAGGCTACGAGCAGCTTCTTTTTCACCCTTGCTTACAGAATTAATTCCTCCCCTAAAGAGCTCTGCCATATAGGCTGATGAGTTTATGGCAAAGGATAAGATAGCTACGAGCATTAGATTATCAAGGTTAACAAGGATTACATTAAACATGATTAATAGCTGGATGGTCGATGGGGTCCCGCGTATTATTGATACGAACATACTAAAAATCTTATCTAGGACTTTGATTAAAATCGCACCAGGTCCGCTGCTCGATACATCCATACTTAAACTTGCTTCTCTGGCTAGAGCAATGATTAGGCCTAGAACAAAAGATATGATAAGTGCAAAAAATGTCACTATTAATGTTGTCTTTAGGCCATCGATTAGATATTTATAGGCACCATTGTCTATAATAGTTGATTTAAATCTTCCAATTAATCCATTAGCCTCATTCACTGTTTCTGGATTTTCGTATTTAGCCATGATTTGATCTATTTCACCAGATTCCTTTAGAGCACTTATAGCCTCATTCATTTGAGTGAGAAGCTCTGGTTGGTTTTTGCTAATAGCTATGGCGTATTCTTCTTCTACATATGGAGTTTCTACTATAGTTAGGTCCTTGTTTGAATTTGTAAAGTTTAGGGCT
>HG326663.1:81477-105907 GCA_000308255.3 Anaerococcus pacaensis 9403502
GAATCAGTTCTGGTGATTACAACTTGACTAGTTTTGGCAAAGGGCTCGGTAAAATTTACAGATTTTTTCCTCTCTTCTGTGATAGTAAAACCAGCTGCCCCACCGTCGATTTTCCCCGATTGGATACTTGCTATAATAGTGTTGAAATCCATATCATGTAGCTTAATCTCAACACCCAAATACTCTCCAATAGCCTCTAGTATATCAGGATCTATCCCAACTATCTTATCACCCTCATAATATTCATAAGGCGGGAAATCAGCACTGGTTCCAAAATCTATTACTTCTTTATCTGCATGAGCATTTATAGGTAAAAATACTAGCAATGCAAGCAAAGAGGTAAAAAGTTTTTTTAAAATATTATTCATTTACTTTCCTTCTAACTTATCCTAACTTTTACTAAAGCTATTTGTCTTTGAACCTCACTCCTGGCTGGGCCACCCTTGGATGATCTAGCATTTACACATTTTTCTATATCAATCATTTCGTAGATATCGGCCTCAAAAAGCTCAGATTCTTTTTTATATACTGAAAGGTGTATCTCATCTAAGGTCAAATTGTTATCAATCCCATGTTTTACTAGGCGGGCAGATATATGGTGGGCATCTCTAAATGCTACTCCCTTCGCCACCAGATAATCAGCTACATCAGTTGCATTTAAAAAACCTTCCTTACAAGCCCTTAGCATTTTCTCTTTATTTATACTTAGACTTTCCATTTGTCCAGCCATGACTTCGAGTGATATTTTAATGGTATCTATACTATCAAATATCATCTCCTTATCTTCTTGCATATCCTTGGAGTATGCAAGTGGAAGGCCTTTTAGCATGATAAATGATTGGTTCATGTTGCCGATGACCCTAGCTGCTTTTGACCTAATGAGTTCTGCCATATCTGGATTTTTCTTTTGTGGCATAATAGATGATCCGGTTGAGAACCTATCATCAATTCTTACGAAAGAATATGGTTGGCTAGACCAAATGATGAGCTCTTCGGCAAGTCTTGATAGGTGGATAGCTATGGTAGCAAGGGCACTTTGTATATCGAGGACAAAGTCCCTATCTGATACCGCATCCATAGAATTTTCCATGATTCCTTCAAAGCCAAGTTCAGCTGCTGTGTAGTCTCTGTCTATTGGGTACGAGGTCCCAGCTAGGGCACAAGCTCCAAGTGGCGAATAATTCATGCGATTTTTCACATCCCTTATTCTATCCATATCTCTTATGCCCATCATAGCATAAGCCATCATATGGTGGGCGAAGCTCACTGGCTGAGCTGCTTGAAGATGAGTGTAGCCTGGCATGATTGTATCGATATTATTTTCCGCTATTCCTATTAATGATGAAATGTAAGCCTTTAATAGCAATTCTATTTCTTCACACTCATCACGTAAGTAAAGTCTAAGGTCAGTGGCTACTTGGTCATTACGGCTTCTTGCAGTGTGCATTTTTTTGCCAAGTTCACCTATTTCTTCAATAAGGCTTGCTTCGGCAAATGTGTGTATATCCTCACTTCTTAAATCAATTTCTAAACTGCCTTCTTGAATTTTTTTATATATAGTTTTTAAACCATCAATTATTTTCTCCGCTTCATCCTCACCTAGTATCTTAGTGTGGGCTAGCATTTCGACATGGGCTATCGACCCTTCTATATCTTTAAAAACTAGTCTTTGGTCAATTTTTATCGAAGCATTAAATTCTTCAGCACGGCTATCTAGACTACCTGATAGCATTCCACTCCAAAGTTTCATTTTAGTTTTCCTTTTTTATAGCTTGTGAGTAAATTTTTGTTGATAGGCCAAATAGATTTATAAAACCTGTGGCATCTGATTGATTGTATACAGCATCTTCTTCAAAGGTAGCATAGTCTTCAAGGTAGAGAGAATTTGTGGCAAATATTCCGGCTGGATACAATTGTCCCTTGTAGAGTTTGATTTTCACACTACCTGTCACGTTGGCACAAGCTATGTCATTGAAGGCATCCATAGCTTCTTTAAGTGGAGTCATCCATTTACCTTCATAGACTAGGTTGGCATAGTCTAGAGCCATTTTTTGTTGATATTGTAATGCATCTGGATGCATAGTAGTTGTCTTTAACTTTTCTATTGCAAAATATAAGACACTGGATGCTGGGTTTTCATATACGCCCCTGCTTTTCATTCCAACTACCCTCGACTCAACTATATCGTCGATGCCAATTCCGTGAGCACCTGCAATCTTATTTAGCTTTTTCACAAGACTTGCCCCGCTTAGCTTTTCCCCATTTAAGCCTACTGGTATGCCCTTATCAAATTCGATTTCTACAATCTCTGCCTCATCTGGGGCTTTTTCCGGAGCTATCACCCAATCTAAGACTTTAGATAAATCAGCTGGATTTTGTGGGTCTTCTAATTCTAATCCTTCGTGTGATAAGTGCCAAATATTTTCATCCATAGAATAGTCTTCTTCTTTTTTTACAGCTAGTGGTATGCCGTGCTCTAGGGCATAGGATTCTTCTTCACTACGACCTTTGATATCCCAAAATCTCCATGGAGCAAGAACATCAATCTCTGGCGCTAGGCTTTTGATTGATACTTCAAATCTGATTTGATCATTGCCCTTACCTGTACAACCGTGTACTATGAGATTTGCTCCTTCCTTTTTGGCTACATCGACTAATACTTTTGAAATAAGTGGACGGGCAATGGCTGTACCGAGAAGGTAGGCACTCTCGTATTTGGCACCCATCTTCAGGGTCTTAAAAGCATAGTCATCTATAAATTCTTCTTCGACGTTGATATTATAAAATTTACTAGCCCCGCTTGCAATAGCTTTTTTCTCAAGGGCTGCTGGGTCTTTTACTTGACCTAGGTCTACGGAAACACATATCACATCATTTGCTCCATTTTCCTTTAGCCATGTCACCATCACAGATGTATCAAGTCCTCCAGAATAAGCAAGAACTACCTTGTCAGCACCTTTCAAAATTTCATATTCGTTTTTTAACATTGTTACCTCCTTAAAATTTGTAACAAAAAAAGCTTCCATCCCTATAGGGACGAAAGCTCGTGATACCACCCAAATTTATCTATTTCTCACGAAATAGACCTCATCAAGTACAATAATACTCTAACTCTATAACGGGAGTGCCCGTATAGGTCTCCTTGTATCGACCTATATGCTCAGAGGTTCTTTTCATCAATCTGCTACTTCTCCCCTCACACCTCACGGGATTCGCTGTAAGCTTAGGAAAGACTACTCGTCTCTTCAACGCAATTAACTGTCTATGTATTTGATAAAACTATTATATAACCTAATAAAAATTTGTCAAATATTTCTTTAAAAAAGAAAACCAAGACAAAGTTTGTCTTGGCATTCTCTCAAATATTTAAAATATTTAGTATTTGGTTTCTGTATTCTGTAAACTTAGGATGGGTTCTATCCCTAGGATAGTCCATATCAATTGACACTATTTCCTTAATTTCACCAGGTCTGGGCTTCATTACTATGACCCTATTACTCATGTAGATAGCCTCATCTATGTCATGGGTTACCATGATCATCATGGTGTTGTTTTCCTTCCATAGATTTAGTAGCTCATCTTGCATATTCATACGAGTGAAAGCATCGAGTGCTCCTAGTGGTTCATCTAGGAGGAATACTCCTGGCTCATTGATCATAGTTCTAATAAGCGCCACTCTTTGAGCCATACCACCGGATAATTGGTGTGGGTAGGCGTCTTTGAAATCAGCTAATTCTACCTTTTCTAGGAGTTCATCTACCCTATCGTAGTTGACATTGTTTTTCATCTTTCCAGAAAAAGCCACATTTTCACGAACGGTAAGCCATGGAAATAGTGTAGGCTTTTGAAATACCATACCCCTATTGCTATCTGTTCCATGAACTAGTTCGCCATCTAGGAGGATTTCACCGCTACTTGGCTCGATGAGACCTGCTATAAGCCTTAGTATGGTAGATTTACCACAACCTGATGGGCCAACTATACTTACAAATTCGCCATCATTGATAGAAAAACTTACGTTTTTAAGGGCGGTGGTCATGGTCATTGAGTCAGTTCTAAGGAAACTTTTGTTAATATCATTAAAAACTAAGCTGCTCATTAATTAACCATCCCTTCTTGCCATACAAGGGCTCTTTGTC
This sequence comes from Anaerococcus pacaensis 9403502, assembly GCA_000308255.3. Classification (GTDB taxonomy): domain Bacteria; phylum Bacillota; class Clostridia; order Tissierellales; family Peptoniphilaceae; genus Anaerococcus; species Anaerococcus pacaensis. The sequence goes on from HG326663.1 coordinate 85,617, forward strand.
TAACCTTCTTTAAAATCCAGTTTACAACTAGGAAAGTTATACAAATCACAATGATTGCCCCATACATGCTGGAATATTCTGCCCATGCTTTTTTCCAGTTGATATACCATCCAAGTCCAGCCTCAACCCCCATCATTTCTGCTATCAGTAGTGATGTACAAGCTGATGTCATACCTGCTGTTAGTCCTTGGAAAATATTTGGAAGAGCTGATGGTATTGCTATTTTTCTAACTAGTTGGTTTTCACTTGCACCGAGGGTCTTGGCTGCTTCATAGTAGGTCTTATCTACGCTTCTGATACCTGTCATAGTAGCAAGAGTTACTGCAAACCAAACACCTAGAGCAATGATAAATACAGCCCCTTTAAAAAGGGTTGCTGCTAGCACCATTACAATTGGCAGCCATGTAGTAGTTGGTATTGGTCCAAGAATTTTCATAAATGGCTCTACCCAATAGCTAACTCTCTTTGAGTAACCACAAAGAATTCCAGTGATTAGTCCTAAAATAGCACCTATACCATAACCTGTAAATAATAGTTTTAATGATGCTAGAGTTGATTCTAGTATATAAGCATTATCACTTACTACAGCATTAAAAATCATATCTACATGTGGAAAATATGGGAGTTTCAATTTCTCTGTTTTTAATGTCAGTACATCTAAGATTATTAGTAGAATTAGGATGAGGGTATAAAATGGTGCCTTATGTACCAATCTTGCCCTTATTTTTTCATTTTTAATAGATATTAGTAGGGCAACTACATATATCCCTACTAGTATCCATAAAAATCCTGAATATAAGTTCGTTTGAATAGCATTAGCCCTATGATTGGGTACATATACATATTCAAATATTGCCGCGAGTCCTGCAATTAGAGGTAAAAGTAACTTAAACAAATTGAAGTTTTTGACTTCATTTGATTTTTTCACTTCTACTTTCTTTGTTTGATCATTACTTTTCATTTATAAAATTAGTTGAAGTCACTATCTTTAACGCCAAAAGAATTGAAGTAGTTAGCGATAAAGTCATCTTTTGTCATATCTGTATTGATGATGCCAAATCTATCGTAATCATCAAATACTACACCTAGTGTTTGTTCAGTATTATCTATTGTTACTGCCCAGTTGTATGAATCAAACATTCTAGTAGCAGCTTCTTTATCCCCACTAGCCCAGTTGTTTTCATATAGGATTTCTATTGCTTCATCAACATTATCTTCCATCCATTTTTGAGCTGATAGAACTGCTTCATTGTATGCCTTAGCCATAAGTGGGTTTTCTCTTACGAATTCACCATTTAGAGCATTTACACAGCATGTTTCATCTTTGAAGTCATCATCCCATGTTAGAGATCTGATTCTTTTTAGTGTACCATCTGCCATGAATTTGTCAGCATATTCGTCAGAAAGGATAGCGCCTTGGATTTCGCCATTTTCTAGAGCTTGGACGATAGCAGCTAGTTCTACTTGTTTGTAGTTTACTTCTTCTGGCATGATACCGTCGTTACTGAAGAATCTGATTGCGATATTGTGGTCAGATGAACCGATAGGTTGTGGAATACCGATTGTTTTGCCCTTTAGGTCTGCTGTAGAGTTTACATTTTCATCATCAATTACGTATAGTGATTTACAACCTGTGTGTGCACCTGATGCAAATACCATGTCTACACCGTTTACTGTTGGTGGGACGAATTTGGTGATGTGGCCTACTGTAGCATCTGCTGTGTGTGTACCAATTGAGTCTACGTCGCTTTCTACGTTGATAAATTCTACTTCAAGACCTCGTTTTTCAAATTCACCTATTACTGATGCAATACCAGGTCCTGATGTACAGATACCACCATTATAGGCTACCTTAATTGGTGTACCATATCTTGGTTCATCTTCAATCTTACCTGTTGCTTCTACATCATTGTCTTCGTTAGCATTGTCATTTGCAGCTTCCCCTGTAGCTTCTTCTACATCTGCTGGATCTTTTTCATTTACATTTTCTGATGATGTATCTGTGCTTTGTGTTTCTGCTACTTCTGTTGTACTAGTGTTTTGAGCTCCCTCATTGTTATTTACACAACCTGCAAAGCTTAGTGCAAGTGCTAGTGCTAGTGCAATTTTTTTATATTTTTTCATTTATTTTCTCCTCTATGTGTTTAGGTTTGATATTTACACTAAGGTGTACTAAAGCAATCGCTTACAAAGTGTAACAAAAAAATAAATAAAATCATTGCATGTGTACTTAATTACTCCTATGTAATATTGCTGATCTTATTCATCATATTAATCTAACCGTTAATTAATTTATTGTCAATTTGTTTTTATATTTTATTTAAAATAATCTGATATTTATCTGGCAATTTGGGGACAAAAAAAAGACCCGAAGGTCTTTTCTAACTTAGATAAATAATCCTGCAAATACTACAGATACTATAGTCATTAACTTGATTAGGATATTTAGTGATGGGCCAGATGTGTCCTTGAATGGATCACCTACTGTATCCCCTACTACTGAAGCCTTGTGAGCTTCTGAGCCTTTACCATCTAAATGTCCTGATTCAATGTATTTCTTAGCATTATCCCAAGCTCCACCTGCATTTGACATAAATATTGCCATAAGCACACCTGTTACTAGGGCACCTGATAGCATACCGCCTAGGGCTTCTGGGCCAAGGATTAGGCCGACTAGGATTGGTGCAAGGATTGCTAGTATTCCTGGGATTATCATTTCTTTTAGTGAAGCTGTAGTTGATATTTCGATACAGCTAGCGTAGTTTGGATCAGCATTGCCATTTAGGATTTCTGGATTTTTTCTAAATTGGCTACGTACTTCTTCAATCATTTGTGTAGCAGCCTTACCAACTGAGTTCATAGTTAGGGCAGAGAATAAGAATGGTAGTGTACCACCGATAAACATACCTGCTACTACTTTGCTATCTAGGATTGATATGTTATCAATCATTGCTGCCTCACTATATGAGATAAATAGTGAAAGTGCAGTAAGTGCTGCAGATCCTATAGCAAAGCCCTTACCGATAGCTGCAGTGGTATTACCAATAGAGTCAAGCTCATCTGTAATCTCTCTTACTTCTTCTGGAAGTCCAGCCATTTGAGCTATACCACCAGCATTGTCTGTGATTGGTCCATAGGCATCTACTGTTACAGTAGTAGCTGTGATAGATAGCATACCTACAGCAGCTAGAGCCACACCATATACACCCATAGCAGTGAAAGCAATAATAATTGCAATAGCTATAAGAAGCATAGGGAATACTGTTGATAGCATACCAGTTGATAGACCAGAAATGATATTTGTAGCTACCCCTGTTTCTGATTCTAGGGCAATTCTTTGTACGTGTCTAAATTTATCAGATGTGTAAACTTCGGTAAGGATACCGATTAAGATACCAGTAATAAGGCCAGTGATTACAGCAAGGGCTGCTCTCATGTTGCCAAAGTATGCATATGATAGGATGAGTGCTGCAATAACTACAACCCCACCTGACACATAAAGTGTAGACATCAGAGATTTTTGTGGGTTTCTGTGTTTTGTAGTCATAAACATAAAGCTTGTAAAGATTGATGCGAGGATACCAATTGTAGCAAGCCACATAGTAAATCTCACTCCATTATCAGCATAATAAGTGTAGCCTAAGGCAAGAGATGATATGATTGCTCCACAGTATGATTCAAATAAGTCTGCACCCATGCCAGCCACATCGCCAACATTGTCCCCTACGTTATCAGCAATAACTGCTGGGTTTCTAGGGTCATCTTCTGGTATACCAGCTTCTACTTTACCAACAAGGTCTGCCCCAAGGTCAGCAGCCTTGGTATAGATACCGCCACCTACTCTAGCAAAAAGCGCTACAGATGATGCTCCAAGAGAATATCCCATGATTGGTGCTGGATCTCTATAGGCAATATATGTAATAATTACTCCTAAAAATCCAAGGCCAACTACAGCCATACCCATTACAGATCCACCTGAAAAGGCTACCTTTAGCGCTCCGTCAGTACCATTTTCGTGGGCTTGGTTAGAACATCTAGCATTTGATGCAGTAGACACTCTCATACCTATAAAGCCGGCTAGCATTGAAAATACTGAGCCTAGTAAGTAACAAATCATTACGCGCACATCTAAAAATATAGCGATAAGTATGGCTACTACGACTACAAATATAGCGATAAATGTATATTCGCGTCTTAGAAATACCATAGCACCACTCCTGATGTGACCAGCAATTTCTTCGATTTTTTCATTACCCATTGATAATGGAAGAATCTTCTTATTTATCATAAAGGCCATGAAAGCAATTGCTAAAATTGCAACTATTAGTGAAAAAATTTCAACAAACATCACAATTCCTCCTTTTTTATTTTAATACTATCATATACTATATTTAAGACTTTGACAATAAATATATAAAGATTTATAAAAAAAAGCAGCAGGTCATCCCGCTGCTTAGATTTGCTTATTGAATGTTTATTATTATTTTAGTCTTATTTATCTTCGTATGGTAGTAATGCAACTTGACGAGCACGTTTGATAGCACGTGTGATTTCTCTTTGGTGTTTTGCATTAAGACCTGTAACTCTTCTTGGTAAGATTTTTCCTCTGTCAGAGATAAATCTTTTTAAAGTTTCAACATCCTTGTAATCGATCACTTTAGATGGGTCTTTTACAAATGGATCAACTTTTTTTCTTGGTTTAAATCTTCTGTTTTGAGCCATGATTTCCCTTTCTTATATTAGAATGGAATCCTGCCATCATCTTCTATTTCTGTGAAATCATCATCGAAGAAATCATCACTAGCATCAAAGCCTGATGGGCCTTGGTTGTAGTTGTTGTTATTATTGTTGTAGTTGTTGTTTTGATAACCTGTTTGAGAATAGTTATTGTTGCCATAATCTTGGTTGTCGCCATAGTTTTGGTTATTATATCCGCCACCAGCTCCACCTTGATTATCAGAACGGCTGCCTAAAAACTCTACATTATCAGCAACTACATCTGTAGTATAAATGGTCTTGCCTGTTTCTTTGTCTTGGTAGCTTCCTGTTTGGATCCTACCTTCCACAGCGCATTGACTTCCTTTGCTTAGATATCTTTCACAATTAACTGCTTGCTGACCCCATACATTGATACGGATAAAATCAGCTGTCGGACGATTTTGAGATTCTGCTTCTTGTCTTCTTTCTCTGCTCATTCTTCTGTCTACTGCAAGTGTGAATGAAGCAACTGCTTGTTGGCCTTGAGTATATCTTAAATCGACATCACGTGTAAGTCTTCCAATAAGTATAACTCTATTCATTGATTAGTCCTCTTTTCTGATAACCATGTATCTTAGTACAAAGTCTGAAAGTCTAAGTCTTCTTTCAAACTCTCTGATATGGTCTGGCTCAGATTTGAACTCTACGATATAATAATATCCTTCTCTGATATAATTGATTTCGTAAGCTAATCTTCTCTTGCCCCAGTCATCTACATTAGTTACTTCACCATTTTCTGCGATGATATCTTTAAATCTATCGAATAGTTCAGTTCTATCTGCATCTGCCATATCTGGTTTGAAAATTAATACTGCTTCGTAATTATTCATTTTTTCACCTCCCTATGGTCTATGACCCCGTTGATTATATCACGGAGTAGAGTGTTTACCGGTATATTTTACTATCACTAGCTATGATTGTCAATTACTTTATTCATTTTTCAAGTTATATATAACATTGGCTATAGCACGGCTCATGGCATGGGCTGCGAGAGTCCCCACAAGGTTGATATCTGCCTCGATTTCGTTAGTGGATAAGGAAAATATGGTGTCTCCATCAAACATAGTATGGACTGGGTCAATTGACCTAGCATAACCATCATGGGTCATTTGAGCAATCTTTAAAAGCTTGGTCTTATCAAACTTGGCATTGGTTGCCACTATCCCTATAGTTGTATTTTGCCCAGATAGGTCATTCATTTGGCTAATGACTTTACCCATAACATCGGTAGTCTTTACCATTGTCCCCATATGTATCGGGCCTGCTATTTGCTCGTGTGTCTCAGAATCGTATACGTCGCCAAAGGCATTTACAGCTACCATTGCAGACACCACTAGCTCACCTTCGCTTATAGTAGCTGAACCAAGTCCTGCTTTCATGACATTTTCATGGCCTAGGATTTTACCTACTGTCGCTCCTGCGCCTGCGCCTACATTGCCCTGGCGGGACTCATTGATGCTCGCATTCTTATAGGCAAGTTTTCCCATAGCTGCATCAGGAAATGCCTTTGGATCTTTGTAGGCTAGGTCAAATAGGACTGCCTGTGGGATGATTGGTACTATATTTACACCCACATCAAGACCAATCCCACCATCAGCAAGGGCTTCCATGACACCAGTAGCTGCGGCTAGTCCATATGCCGATCCTCCAGATAGGATGATTGCATTGACACTTGTTACCGAATTGATAGGTGCTAATAAATCAGTTTCGCGTGTGCCTGGAGCTGAGCCTCTGACTTCTACTGCGCAAGTGTTGCCAACTGGTGGGATAATGACGGTGACTCCAGTGCCTCTTTCATTGTCTTCTGCATGGCCTACTTTTATGCCAGCCACATCTGTGAGATATCCCTGATACATCTTATCCCTCGTGGCCTTCGTTACGGTACTTATCCATCATAGTAGCAAATACTTCTGCAGATGATGGTGCGGTGTAGCTAATGGCATTAGCACCTGCAGCTATAGTTTCTAGAATTTGTTCGCCGGTTTTGCCACCTGTAGCTATAATTGGGAATTTGCTACCAATATCTGACCTGATTTCACGAACTAGGTCTGCTGTATATTGGCCACCAGATATATTTAATATTTCAGCTCCTGCTTGAATTTTGCCTGTATAGTCATCTTCAAAGCTTGTGATGGTTGCTATAACTGGTATATCGACAAAGTTTGCGATTTCTTTGATGTCCTTATTTGGCATAGGGCTATTTACAACAACCCCATAAGCACCTGCAAGCTCAGCATCTATGGCTATGTATTTACTACGTAGACCTTGGGTAGTTCCGCCGCCTACGCCCACAAAGCATGGGACATTGGATACAGAAAGGATCGCATCAGATATCGACCTTTGTGGGGTGTATGGATATACCGCCAGTATGCTGTCAGCATTTGTGTTTCTAATAATAGCTAGGTCCGTAGTAAATAGTAGGGACTTAATCCTTTTTTCAAATATCATAATCCCTGAAGCCTTATAAATCTCTTTTGGCACTGTGATAAAAGATTTTCTAAGTTTAGAATGCACTTGTGGAATATATTTTTCTTTTTTCTCTGTCATTTTTAACCTTCTTTCCTAAAAAATACACTAATATAATTTTACCCTATTAATAATGTGCTAATCTATCAATAATTTTATATCCTTAGCTATAAAAAAAGAAAAACCAGAATTTCGGATAAACTCTGGCCTGTTGACGTATTTTATTTTAATCATTTTTTTGCAATTATTCGTTAATTACGACCTCTTTTGATAAGTCTATAATTTTATTTGCTAATTTTAATGGATATTTCCTGTGACTTACCATTAATATAATTTTATCAGTTTTATCCATCTTATCAATTCTATCAACAATATCCTTTTCGGTCTTTATATCAAGAGCAGATGTGAACTCATCTAATATTAAAAGCTTGGAATCTTTGCTTAATGCCCTAGCTAAAGCTATCCTCTGTTTTTCTCCACCAGAAAAAGAATTCCTATTAAAATATTCACCGCTAATAAGTCCATTTTTAGCATTTAATATCTTTCCCAAATTACAAATTTCAATAATTTTTTTTGAAACAATATCCTTTTCAAAAGTAATATTACTTGCTATACTACCGTTAAATATAAATGGCTCTTGGCGTATAAGACTAACATACTTATAAAGTGAGTCTCTTGAAATATCTTTAAGCTCAATATTATTAATTTTGATTTCTCCATTATAGTTGGTCAAAATTTTTAATATTATTTCAAGTAAAGTGGATTTTCCAGACCCACTTTCTCCTATTATACAAACAATATCTCCTTTATTAATTTCAAAGTTAAGATTATCAAAAACTATTCTATCACCATAGGAAAAAGATAAGTTATTGGCTTTTATATAGTCAATATCACTGATAGGAATACCTCCATCTACACTATCTTTCTCCTCCAAAAAATCAATAATTCTATCACTCATTCCAAGACTTATGTTTAGATTTGTATACCAATCCACCAAATTACTCATCGGTTCGTATAAAAAAGATAGATAGGAATAAAAGGAAAATAAATATCCTAACTCCATTTGCCCTCTATTTACTAATATGCCACCCAATATTAGTACTAATATAGGTAAGATATTTGTTATTATCGAACTCGCCCCTAAACTAATAGCCTGATATTTTTTGATTTTTTTTAATTTCTCAGAATAATCTTTAATTATTAATCTAAAATTATCCAAAAAGAAACTTTCTTTTTGATTTATCTTTATCTCCAAAATGCCATCAAGATACTCTTTTACAGATTTATTTACCAAGGAATATGATTCACGTTCATCTTTTGATCCTTCTCTTAAAGACTTGTCAATTCGATGAAAAATTAAAATATATATTGGTACTACTATAACTGGCAATATGGATAATAGTGGAGAAATTCTAATCATAAAAAAAATAACAACTACTAACCTAAGCACATTAAGTATCAGCATAGGAAATCCAATACTAATATCTTCTGCAATAATATGTGAATCTTGAATAATCCTAGTAGAATAATCTTCATCACTATTTCTATAAAATGAAATATCTTTCTTTAAGGCCGCATCAAGCATCAAAGTCCTAAAATAATTTATGTACTCTGTAGCATAAATATGCCAATGATAATTCTGTATAGCATTAAGAAGACCATCAACAACGGATACTACAATTGTAAATATCCCATAAAAAACAATTTGATTAATATTACTTCCATCATTGATCAAATTTATTAGCTTACCGATCATATAAGGAATAAATGTTCCAATAACTATTGAAAAAGAACAAAGTATAACAATAAATATACGCCTTTTTCTAAAAGGTCCAATATAAGCTAATAACCTTCTATATTTTTCAAACAATTAATATCACCACTTTCTGGCTTTATTAAAATATTGTTAATAGCTAAAAAATCAATAAATGATTCCAGTTCATTTTCTTCACATGCAGTGATACTCTTTAAGGTTTGTAAATCGATTTCTTTTCCTTTATTTAATTCTTTAACAACCCTCAATGATTTATCATCTAAGTTAAATGTTGTACAACTTGATACATGATGGACTGTATTATTGTCTTTACTTTCATTAACCCTTAATGGACCATAAGTCATTTGTATATTATCGTATAAATATTTGTTAATAAGCTCAAATGTTTTTACACATTCAGTGACATAATCTTTATTGCTTTCAATCGGGCATGGAAAGCATTGAATTTTGAAAAACTTACATTTATTACAAGGTTTTAACTCATTATATTTGTTTGACTCAAGATGTTTAAATACATAATTAAAATCATCACTTTCCCATTGTTTCTTAAAATCTTCATCTTTTAAATTATATTTTAGTTTTTGTATTTTTTTAGTTCTGACTCTATCACATGAATAGAAAAATCCCTTATTATCTATATATAAAAAACTCAAACCAGCATTACATCCATGATTAGGCAAAGGTAAATCCGCTTTGTTTTTAAGATTATAATAATTTACTAAAGCTGGTCTTACAAATTTTAAATCCAAGTCTATTTTTTCATTCCATTCAGGATATTTTTCAGCTATTTGGTCTAATACTTTAATTTTTTGATTATAGGAAATACTTAAATTTTTCCCTTCAGCATTACCTTCATTTATCATCTCAAGTAAACTTAGCTCGTCTACGTTTTTATCAATGCAAAAATTTATCATATCTGAAATATTTAAATAGTTATACTTACTAACAACTGTATTTATTATAATTCTTGTTTTATTGTTGTATTTATAAATCCTATCAAGAACCAACACCATATTATCAAATACTTTCTTACCACGAACTTTATCATTTAATTCCTTGTTTGAACCTTCCAAACTAAGAACTATATCTTTCAAATGTCCCATACTTAAAAGTTGTTTTAAAAGTTCACTTTTCAAAAGTAATCCATTCGTATTAAAACCAAAATCTATATTGTTATCGTCTAAGAGTTTACATATCAATAAAAAATCATTTCTATTAGTAGGTTCCCCTCCTAAAAAATGTATATAATCTATTTCATGAACTTCTTTAATAGTATTTATGATTTTTACAAATTCATTGTAATTTATCTCATCTTGGATATCACCTAAAAATTGACCATTGATACAATGATCACAGTTTAAATTACAACTATATGTAATATCCCACTTAATAATTAGCCCCATCTATAAACTCCATATCTTTTAGAATATAAATAATGAATCTTTCAAAAGCCATATATTAAAAAATATAGTTTAATACATGGCTATGAAAGATTTTATTCAAAGTAATACCTATTTCTTAATAAATCTATTAATCAATAGTTCCACAATTATTATTACAGTTATTATTTAACCTGCTATTCCCGTAATGCCTTTTGACAATTTTGAATTTCATAAATGGTCCTCCTTTCTTTTTTATTTTAGCATTAATAAGCTACAAAATTATGCTTATTTACTAATCAAAAAAATGTAATCCTTAAATTGTAATATTGTATTTATCAAAACCAAAATAAATATTACTCAACATTCGTTATCATATAGTGTTATTGAATAAAATCAAAACACAAAATAATAAAATAAAATAAATGGTAGTTAAAAAATATCTAGATGTAATACTTATTATTCATTTCTATGTTTATTACCTTAATAATATCATTATCTTTTCTTTTAGTCAAGTCCATAAGTTTGTTTAAATTAAACAAGTACAATATTTTCTATTACATTTTAATATATAGTTTAGATATTGACATCCAATCCTCATTGATATCAATGAGGATTGTGCCTATTAATCTAATGGCTTAATCTTCATAAGGAAATATTCTAATTACTTTTTCGCGTCTTCTAACTTCTTCGTTTAGTCTGTCTAAGCAATTGGTTAACCTAAGTTTACTATGAATCACATAATTAGCTAAATAGGCAAAGGCATCTTCAAATCCTTCATCTAGGGTACTTAATGAGTTTTGAATTTTCTGTTCGTTTTCGTATTTTAAGAATATCTTATCTTTAATTTTTCTTGCAAAGTTGATATCCTGGATTTTAAATTCTGTGCTGTATTTTGCCATAAAAAAACTGACCTCCGTTAGTTAGTTTTTAGGTCTAACTTTTGGGGGGGCAGTTCAAAGTTAATCAACTTTTTAAGCTTCACTCAATTATTTTTTCTAATCCTTATTAAAAATATCCCTAGTATAGACTTTTTCTTTGATATCTAAAAGCTCACTTGATAGTCTATTGGCTACTATAATGTCTAATTTTTTGAATTCTTCTAGGTCCTTTAGGACTCTTAGTCCTTCAAAATATTGGCAGTCTAAATTTGGCTCGTATATTATGACTTCTGCCTTATTTTTTATATTTTCTATCACATCAAAAATAGCGGATTTTCTAAAGTTATCTGAGTCTTTTTTCATTACTAGGCGGTAAATGCCTACTGTTTTTGGGTTATCTTTTAAAACTTGCCTGCTTATGAAATCTTTTCTAATTTGATTAGCTTCAATGATTGCTCCAAACATGGAGTTTGGCACATCTTTATAGTTTGCATAAAGCTGTTTTGTATCTTTTGGTAGGCAATATCCTCCATAGCCAAAGGAAGGATTGTTGTAGTAATTGCCGATTCTAGGGTCTGATGATACTCCACTTATTATGTCTCTTGTATCTAGGCCTTTGATTTCCGCAAAGGTATCAAGCTCATTAAAGTAAGCTACTCTCATTGCAAGGTAGGTATTGGCAAATAGTTTGACTGCCTCTGCCTCAGTTGAATTCATAAATAAGACGTCTGGGCTATTTTCCACACCATTTTTATATAAGTCTGCGATTGTTTCGGCAAGATCTGATTTATCACCCAATATAATCCTAGATGGATTTATACTATCGTATAGGGCATGGCCTTCTCTTAGGAATTCTGGTGAGAAGATTATATTGTCAGTATCATAGGTTTCTCTAAGTGTTTCTGTGTATCCCACTGGGATTGTTGATTTGATAAGAATTGGCAAGTCATCACGAGTATTTTTGATATCACCGATTACCCCATCTACAAAAGATGTATCAAAATACTTAGTTTCCTCATCATAATTTGTAGGTACAGCAAGTATTGCTAGATCTGCATCAGAAATATCATCTGTATAGTCAGTTTTTGCTATAAGATTTAAATCCTTATTCGCCATATATTCGATTAATAAATCATCTTTAAGTGGGGAAATCCTTTCATTAATAAGCTCTACCTTATATATATTTACATCTATCCCCACCACTTCATTATCCATAGATAAAAACACAGCATTGGATAAACCCACATATCCAAGTCCAAATACTAAAATTTTCATCATTTCCTCCTTAATATATAGATTTATTTTACAATAAATGGCTAAATTTACAATAAAAAACCCGGCTATGTAGCCGAGTCTAATATCCTATCTATTAAAGATATCTCTATTTAATTTATTTTCGCTTGCTGCAACAATTAGTGCGGATGAGTTTGCTGCAGTAACATTTGTAGCTGTCCTACCCATGTCAGCAAGGGAAGAGATAGGTGCAAGGAGTACTACCATTTCTAGTGGAAGTCCCATAGCTGCAAATAAGGCTGTGGTTGATATAGTAGCTGTACCTGGTACGCCGACAGTTCCTAGAGAAACTAGTAGGGCAACAAGTATTAGCCTCACATAATCAAAACCTGTGTAAGTCATGCCAAGCATATTCACAGTAAGGATAGCATTCATCACTGGCCAGAAGCCTGCACATCCAGGCATACCCATGGTTGCACCAAGTGGTGCCACAAATGATGCTATGTCTTCTGATACACCTTGTTCACTGGTTAGGTTTTCAATATTAGCTGGTAGTGAACCCATTGATGATTGTGTAGTAAAGGCAATGACTTGCACTGGCCAAGCTTTTTTGAAATATTTAACTGGATTGACTTTTGCAAAAGCTGATACTAGAGCTCCTGTAGTGATAAATGAGTGGATCAAACTTGCCACGTAATTTAATACTAGGATTAAAATCAGTGGTTTAACTGCATTTGCATCGATATTGCCAATAGCTGCCGCCATTAGTGATAGTACTGCATATGGAGTAAGGCCTGTAATCATAGATGTAAGCTTATACATAACTTCAGCTGCGGAATTGATGAAGTCTGTAAATGGCTTAGTTTCATTTTCCTTGCCATTTTCAATTAGGGTAAGGATTGCGATCCCTACTAATATAGCAAATACAATGATTGGTACGATATTTGAATCAGCAGCATCTTTTACAATATTTCTTGGGAAGAAATTGGTAATAGTTTCAGCTACTGTAGGTACTTCCCTGATTTCTGTATCACTAGGTGCAGCCATATTAGCTCCCTTGCCTATGCCAAAGGCTACTGCAAGGATTACACCTAGGGTTGAAGCTAGGATGTTGTGGAGTGAAAGAATTCCTACTGACTTTAGACCAATCGAACGTAATTGGCTAAGAGATCCAGTATTTACCATTGTTCTGATGATGGTGGTAAGTAGTAATGGAATAACCATTGTGTAGAGCAGTCTGATATAAACTGACCCAAAGATTGCTACATATTCTGTAGAACCGGCAAATATATATCCGATGATAAGGCCTGCGACTGCTGCGCCTATGACCCTGATACCAAAGGATATGCCGCGTTTTTTCATTTGATGTAATACAACAAATAAAATAAGTGCTATTAATAAAGCAACAAATTGCATATAATCCTCCTTAACAATTTGTAAAATTGAGTACAGAAAGATTATAACACTAAAAAGCGCTAATTACAACTCATTTTTATTATATTTAAAAATACCCAATATATATAATATTTGTTTGTATTATTCTTTTATAAAACTAACCAACTCAAAAGGCCTTAAGAGTAGATTTTTAACTATTCTTCGCCTACCATAATTGCCCAAGAGATACTCATAGTCGTATAGATCAATAAAGTGAAATCTAATGTCTACCAAGATCTCGCTTTGGCTGAAATTAGCAAAAACTATTAGCTTCTCATTTTCATTGACCTTCATATACGCCAAGATGTCGCTATCTTTTTCAAACAAAAGTCTAAAAGACCCTTCATTGATGACTTTATACTGTGCCCTAGCAGCTAACATTTGCATGTAAAAATTTAGGGTCATGTTTGAGTTATCGAGCATGTTCACATCGTTTTTACTAGCATCGAAATTAAATATGCCTAATTCTTCAAAGTCGTGTATCAGTGGTGCTCCGGCCAGTAAAAAAGTCAGGCCCGCCACAAGGCTATGGGACTTAAACGGATAGTTTTTACTATTGGTAAAATTCTTCAAAGCATTGTTCGAGTCGAGTATTATATGGGCTGGATTATTTTGATAAAGATCTAGCAGGCTAGTTTTTATATCAAATAAATTATCTAGTGGCTTATTTTTAATAGCTATATAATCAAATATAGGCTTAAGAGATTTTGCCATGTCTATGCTGATATTATTTAGCTCAGCAATTGTGACCATATCAACCTTGTGCTTTACATTTTTATCAAGCTCTCTCATATAGGCCAAGAAGTCTCTTGGGTTAGATACCTTTTCGATTATTTCAGTTAGGCCTGTAAAGAAAAAACCTCTTATCCCATATTTGCTCAGATAGTTTACAAATTGATACAATGAATTCCTCACCTTTGGATTGGCCCAGTCAAAGTTAGTTTTATAATCAAGGAGTATTTGACAGATTTCTACCACATCGACTTTTATTATCATGAGCAAATCATTTTTTTGTAAAGCCTCATTTAGGATAATAATTTCCGCTATTTTCTCGTCGTTAATATCACCTAGCTGATTTACTAATATGGCATTTACTCCCAGATTCTTATAATATTTAATTTTCTTTATCACATTAGGGCTATCTTCCCTATATATCACTAGATTTTTCATTATCCTCTTTTTATATATTACAGTTACGCTACTTATATTTAAAGGCCAGGGTATAATTAAAATTACAGAAAGAAGGAATAAATGTTAACACTTAAAAATATATCTAAAATTTACAAGACAGGAGATTTCGAGCAAAAAGCTCTCGATGATGTTTCGATATCCTTTAGGGAAAATGAGTTCGTATCTATCCTGGGCCAGTCTGGAGGCGGCAAGACCACACTTTTAAATATAATAGGTGGACTCGACGGCTATACCTCGGGTGACTTGCTAATCAATGGTAAATCGACCAAGAACTTCACCGACAACGACTGGGATTATTATAGAAATGTATCAGTAGGCTTTGTTTTCCAATCCTACAACCTCATCAGCCACCAAGACATCCTATCAAATGTCAAACTAGCCCTCACCCTCTCAGGTGTAGATGCAAAAGACCGTGACAGACGTGCTACAGAAGCCCTTGAAAAAGTAGGTCTGGGCCAGCACTTGCACAAGAAACCCGCCGAGCTATCTGGCGGACAAATGCAAAGAGTGGCCATAGCCCGTGCCCTAGTCAACAACCCCGACATAGTACTTGCCGATGAGCCAACAGGAGCTCTTGATAGTGAGACATCAGTAGCCATCATGGAACTCTTAAAAGAAATAGCCCGCGATAGGCTAGTTATCATGGTTACCCACAACCCAGAGCTTGCGGAGGAGTACTCAACACGAATTGTAAGGCTCAAAGACGGACAAATCATTGGCGACACCGACCCTTATGAGTCCGATACTAGAGAGGATACTTTTGAAACCAAGAAGATTAAGCTAGGCCTACCCACAGCCATAGGCCTATCTTTTAATAACCTCCTTACAAAAAAGGCCAGGACTCTTCTCACAGCCTTTGCTGGATCGATTGGTATCATAGGCATAGCCCTGATACTTTCAATCTCAACTGGGGCCAATGATTTCATAGTCGATTCCCAAAGAAATGCCTTAAAGGCATATCCTATTCAAATCCAAAAAGAGTTCCTTGACCTAGGTAATATCGTTGAGCCACCTACAGAAGAAGAAAAGAACAATTCGACTGATAAAGTCTATTCCAATGACCTCATCCTCGAGCGTCGTAATGAACTTGCCTCAAATGTAAGGGAGAATAACCTCACCCCCTTTAAGAAATACATCGAAGAGAACAAAAACGACCTCACCGAAGCCATCGGTCCAAATTTTATATCATATATCTATGACATGAATTTTGACATCTACGCCAAAGATCCAAAAAGAGAATTGGTCAATACGAACGGTGAGGACTTTGAAGCCAATAACCAATCACCTTTCCAACAATTCATCTCCCCTAACCAAGACAACAGGAACTTTAGCCAGCTTATCCAAGCAGAAGATGGATCGATTAGCCCAATTATCACAGATGAATATGAAATCATCCACGGCAAGTGGCCAGAAAATGCAGATGAGCTAGTACTCTTTACCGACTTCAATAACGAAATATACACCTCAAGATTGTATGAACTAGGCCTTCTGCCAGCCAAAGACTACAGAGAAATCTTGGCAAAGCTTGATAATAACGAAGATATAGAAATCACTCAACAAACCATAAATCCAGCTGATATAATCGGCAAGGAATATAAGTTCATATCTCCAGCCGACTATTACGAAAAAGAAGGTGAAAGCTTTGTAAGTGTCGCCGATGATGAGCTAAAGGTAGATGAGATAGTTGAAAATGGAATCAGTGCCAAAATCGTAGGAATAGCCAAACGTACTACTAATGAAGACAACCAAGTAGTCCAAGCACCGATTGGCTTTACAGAAAGTCTCACTGATCTCATGATAGACCACGCCAATGAAGCAGAGATTGTCAAAGCTCAGATAAAAGACAAAGAGAAAAATGTACTAAATAATCTTGCCTTCCAGGCAGATAATGATACAGAAAAAGTCGAAGCTAGTAAATATTTCCTAGAAAATCTCACCCAAAGAGATTCGCTAGCCTTCTCCACATGGATAGTGAGAAATAAGGAAGATGTAGCAGAGGAAGCTCAAAAAGACCTAGAAGAAAAGCAAAAAAAGGCCATGGAAGAAATGGCGGCGGCATCTATGGCGCCTCCGATGCCAGGCCAAGAAGCACCTACAGACACAGCAGAACCAGAAAATAAAGCAGATGAGTCCGCTTCCGAGCAAAATGCCTTTGCATCCTATGTCATAGAAAAAAATGACAAGGACCTCTTAGTTGAAATCTACGACGAATTCGTAGCTGGCAATTCCTACAACAAAAACCTAGAAAAACTAGGAGTTGTAAGCAAGGATGCCCCAGCAGAAATTGCCATCTATGTAGAAAACTTTGAAAACAGGGAAAACATCAAAAAGATAATCGATGACTACAATGTTGATAGACAAGAAAATGAAAAAATCACCTACACAGACTTCATTGGTCTGATTACCAAATCAGTCACCCAAATCATATCAGCCATATACTATGTGCTAATTGCCTTTGTCGGAGTAAGCCTAGTGGTATCTTCTATCATGATAGGCATCATCACCTACATTTCCGTACTAGAACGCACCAAAGAGATAGGCATACTCAGGTCAATTGGTGCTAGCAAGTCTGACATCAGAAAAGTATTCATGTCAGAGACCTTCATCATCGGCCTCCTATCAGGCCTAATCGGTATTGGCCTTACAATGCTAGTAAATATCCCAATTACCAATATCATCAGAAACCTTACTAAGGTAGATAATATTGCTTCAACCCTACCAAGCAAGGCAGCTATAGTCCTCGTACTAATATCTGTAGGTCTGACCCTACTAGCAGGTATCATTCCATCATCGATGGCTGCCAAGAAAGACCCAGTGGAAGCTCTCCGAGAAGAATAAGAAAGTTGCACAGCTAATGTGCATCTTTTTTTGCTATAATAGACATATGAAAAAGTTGTTTTTAATTAGCTCACAAGCTGTAGCCAGCGAATATTCTTTTAGGAAAGAAGATATAGTTAAAGTTTACGCCGCTCTAGGTAGACTTGATGAAATATATGTTGAAGAAACCAAGTACCCAGGCCACATATACGATATACTAGATGAATTCATCTCTATGGATATCGAAGACAAGGTCGTTATCATCCTAGGTGGAGATGGGTCCTTAAATGAAGTGGCCAATAGAATCTATGGCCATAATATAGGTCTTGGCCTCATACCTACAGTCACAGGCAATGACTTTGCGAAGAATTTTGATTACAAGAATTTTAAAATAACTGATACATTTGACATTAGTTTAAGACCAATCGATCTTATAAAAATAAATGATATGTACTGTGTAAATGTGACAAGCCTTGGCTTTGACACAGCGGTCCTCGCCAGAGCCTACGAATATCTAGATATAGATAAATCACTCGGCAAAAGAGCCTATCTCAAGGCTGTAGCTGACAAGTTAAAAAATCTGATCTATGAAAATCTCACGATTAACCTACATCTTGCCGATGGTAGCACAGTCTCCATACATGGCGAGTTCCTGATTTCTGCTATATGCAATGGGAGCTACTACGAATCTACTTTCAATCCTGCCCCTGATGCAAAAATCGATGATGGAATCATAAATCTAATCCTAGCATAGGTTCCCCAGATATATGCTCTTGCCTATGATAACTAAATACAAAAAAGGTCTTCACCAGTCATCTGAATATCTAGCAGAGTATAAGGTCAAATCGGGTATCATCATTTCATCTAAGAGTTTCCTCGCCAATAACGACGGTGAGATCTTTGAGACAAATCGAATAGAATTTGAAATCATACCCAAGACTATCTCCTGGGCATATTTCAACTAAAAAAGTCCCTCGCAGGGACTTTTCTACTCTTCTTGATTATCTAATTCATTGCTGATATATTCTTCAGCCATTTGTTCTATTTGTTCGTTATCTACATTTGATCTTTCAATTAACCTACCAAGTTTTTCTTCATCTGCCTTTGTAAACTCTTCATTGTCATCGACTTTTTTTCTCATGTACTTATCAATACCTAGCCTCCAATAGCTTTCATATTTCATAGCCTGTCTTTGTCTAAACCAGGCCACTACTAAAAGCACCATCATAGCTATACCCACATAGCCTATAAGCGGATAAAAGACAGATACAAGTTCCCTAAATCCACCAAAACTTAGGACAAAGCCTATGAGGGTAAGTCCAATTAGCATAACCCTAAACCTTTTTTCTGTAGAAGAAAATCTGCGGGCTAGGGCATAAAATAGGGAAATACTGGTATTAAAGATCATACCAAATATAATAATGGCCATTAATACACCAAGTATTGGGTGGATATCAGTGATAATATAAAGCATCGGTATATCTAAATTTCCTACTTCATCTACTCTGATAAATAGTGTAAATGAAATTAAGATTCCAAGAATCCCTGCGATAGCTCCCCCA
The DNA here is from genome assembly GCA_000308255.3 of Anaerococcus pacaensis 9403502. Classification (GTDB taxonomy): domain Bacteria; phylum Bacillota; class Clostridia; order Tissierellales; family Peptoniphilaceae; genus Anaerococcus; species Anaerococcus pacaensis. The sequence continues at coordinate 105,112 of HG326663.1, forward strand.
AGTAGGCCACCTACACCAGCCTCAGCTGGATTTAGCTCTTCTCCACCTAGGACAAAGCCCATAGACACCCCACTCATTAGACACATGCCGTAATAGTTTAGGACTGCAAAGACTACGTTATTGAAGTTTGAAGGAAGTGTCCTTGCCACACTATCAAGATATGTCCAATCAGGATTGAAATTTAGAAAGGTATATACAGATCCTATGATAGTAAAGATGACAATAAATGGGGTAAACGACCCGATAATCCTAGATACCTTATCAAAATCCAGCATGCCAACGACTATTATCATCAGCGCACAGACCACTTGGCCTATCCATGTAGGAATACCAAAAGCTTGGTTTAGATTCGAACCAGCCCCAGCTATCATTACAAAACCAATTACAAAGCAAGTAAAGATTAGACCAAAGTCCATAAATCTACCGACAAACTTATTAGTAATCTCAGAAAAAACTTCCGAATGGTCACTAGCTAAAAAGTGTGACCCAAGCTGTAGCAAGATACCACCAAAAAGTATATGTAATATCCCCACGACACCAATACCAACAAGGCCCGGTATCCCCAGAGATACAAAGTACTGCAAGAGCTCCTGACCAGAAGCAAGACCTGCCCCAGTCACCACCCCTACATAGGCGAACATTATTATTAACGATTTTTTACTCATAAATCCTCCGAAGTTATTATTATACTTAATTTTGATTATAAAACAATTGTCTATGAATCAAAGCTAGTTGGAGTATATAAAATAATTACCCCTATACGTCCTCGCGACCTTGCTAGCAATAAAAAAAGGGG
>HG326663.1:107616-129178 GCA_000308255.3 Anaerococcus pacaensis 9403502
GGACCGTCTGCAGCACTTACTACGATGATTGCGCCGTCCATTTGTGCAGCACCTGTGATCATGTTTTTAACGTAGTCGGCGTGGCCTGGAGCGTCGATGTGTGCGTAGTGACGATTTTCTGTTTCGTATTCTACTACTGATGTGTTGATTGTGATTCCACGTTCTCTTTCTTCTGGAGCTTTGTCGATGTGTTCGTAGTCTACGAATTCACCTGTGCCGTATTTTTTGTTTAGAGCTTGTGTGATTGCTGCTGTTGTTGTTGTTTTACCGTGGTCTACGTGGCCGATTGTTCCGATATTAATATGTGGTTTGCTTCTTTCGAATTGTTGTTTAGCCATTTTAAATTTCCTCCGATTAGATTATTTGTTTAATACTGCTTCTTTTACTGATTCTGGTACTTGCGCATAGTGGTCAAATTGCATTGAGTATGTCGCTCTACCTTGTGTCTTAGAACGTAGGTCTGTTGCGTAACCAAACATTTCTGATAGTGGGATGAATGCGTCTAGTACGTGGATGCCATCTTTTGGATTCATACCATCGATTTTACCACGTCTACTTGATACGTCACCCATTACATCACCTAGGTATTCGTCTGGTGTAGTGATTTCTACTTTTTCGATTGGTTCTAGTAGGACTGGTTTTGCTTTTTCTACAGCGTTTTTAAGTCCCATAGATCCTGCTACGTGGAAGGCAACTTCTGATGAGTCGACTTCATGGTAGCTACCATCAAATAGTACGACGTGCATGTCAACCATTGGATATCCACCAAGGATACCACTAGCTGCAGCTTCTCTTACACCTTCTTCTACTGGTCTGATGTATTCACGAGGTACGGCACCACCGACGATTTGAGATTCGAATGTAATACCAGATCCTTCTTCACCAGGAGTTACTCTTAGCATTACATCACCGTATTGACCAGAACCACCTGATTGTCTTACGAATTTACCTTGTGCTTCTGCTTCTTGAGTGATTGATTCTCTGTATGCTACTTGTGGGTTACCGATGTTTGCTTCTACTTTGAATTCACGAAGAAGTCTATCTACGATGATTTCTAGGTGAAGCTCACCCATACCAGATATAATTGTTTGACCTGTTTCTTCGTCAGATTTTGTAACGAATGTTGGGTCTTCTTCGGCTAGTTTTTGAAGACCGATAATCATTTTATCTTGAGATGCACGTGTTTTTGGTTCGATTGCTACAGAGATTACTGGATCTGGGAATTCCATTTTTTCTAGGATGATTTGGTTATCTTGATCACAGAGTGAGTCCCCTGTAGTTGTATCTTTTAGACCTAATAGAGCTACGATGTCACCAGCATAACCTACTGGGATTTCTTCTTGCTTATTAGAGTGCATTTGCATGATACGACCTACACGTTCTCTTTTGCCTTTTGTTGCATTGTAGATATATGAACCAGATTCAATTGTACCTGAGTAAATTCTTGTGTAGATTAGTTTACCTACATATGGGTCAGTTACTACTTTAAATGCTAGTGCTGATGTAGGTTCATCATCAGATGGTTTTCTTTCCATTTCGATTGATTCATCTTTTGGATCGATACCTTTGATGTTTGGTACATCTAGTGGGCTTGGCATGTAGTCAATGATAGCATCTAGAAGTGGTTGAACACCTTTGTTTTTGTATGCAGAACCTAGTAGGCATGGGAATATCTTTTGTTCGATAGTTCCTTTTCTTACTGCTGCTTTGATTTCTTCTTCTGTTACTTCTTCACCTTCTAGATATTTCATCATGATGTTATCATCTACTTCAGAAAGTTCTTCTAGAAGATTGTTTCTGTATTCTTCAGCCCTTTCTTTTAGTTCAGCTGGGATTTCAGAATAGATTGGGTGAGCACCTAGGTCTTCTGTATTGTATGTTACAGCTTCCATTGTGATTAGGTCTACTGCACCTTGGAAGTCTTGTTCAGCTCCTATTGGAATTTCTAGTGGAACTGCATTTGCTTTTAGTCTATCACGGATTGTTTCTACTGCCATGAAGAAGTCTGCGCCTGTAGCATCCATTTTGTTGATGAAACAAATTCTTGGGATGTGATATTTGTCAGCTTGTCTCCATACAGTTTCTGATTGTGGTTCTACCCCACTTTTAGCATCGAAAAGTGCGACAGCACTATCTAGTACCCTTAGTGATCTTTCTACTTCTACAGTGAAGTCCACGTGTCCAGGAGTATCGATAATGTTGATTCTATGGTCTTTCCAGAATGCTGTGGTTGCAGCAGAACCGATTGTGATACCACGTTCCTTTTCTTGGTCCATGGAGTCCATTACTGCAGTACCATCGTGAGTATCACCTATTTTATAAATTTTACCAGTGTAATATAGGATTCTTTCAGTTGTAGTTGTCTTACCGGCATCGATATGCGCCATGATCCCAATATTTCTGGTATCTTTAAGTGAAACTTCTCTAGCCAAATTTTCCCCCTATTAATATCTATAGTGTGCGAAAGCTTTGTTAGCTTCAGCGGCTCTATGCATTTCTTCTTTTCTTTTTACAGCTGCACCAGCATTGTTTGATGCATCTATGATTTCTTTTGATAGTCTTTCTACCATTGTCTTTTCACCACGAGCGCGTGAAAAGTTTACTAGCCATCTTAGTGCTAGAGTTTGACGTCTTTCTGGTCTAACTTCCATAGGAACTTGGTAGTTAGCACCACCAATACGACGTGCTTTAACTTCTAGTGTTGGCATGATGTTTTCCATTGCTTGATAGAAAACTTCAAGTGCGTCATTGCCTGTAGTTTCTGCTACGATGTCAAATGCATCATAGACAATTTTTGTAGCAACACCTTTTTTGCCATCTAGCATAACGTTGTTGATAAGCTTTGTTACCACGCGGTCATTATACTTGGCATCAGGCATTACCTCTCTTTTTGGTATATGTCCCTTTCTTGACACTTTGCTTCCCTCCTTTACCAATTTAAAAGTAATATCATTAGTACTCGACTAAATTATCGTTTGTGTGCAAGATATACCGTGTTTTCAAAAAATTAATTTCTCTTTTAATAGGTACATTATGCACTATTTATTTAGATCTTAACCTTGGTTCTTTTTAGCACCGTATTTAGATCTACCTTGTTTTCTTCCGTTTACTCCTGCTGTATCTAAAGTTCCTCTGATGATGTGGTAACGCACACCTGGAAGGTCTTTTACTCTTCCACCACGGATAAGTACAACACTGTGTTCTTGTAGGTTGTGACCGATTCCTGGGATGTATGAAAGAACTTCAGCACCATTTGTTAGTCTAACTCTGGCTACTTTACGAAGAGCTGAGTTTGGCTTTTTAGGTGTTACTGTACGTACAGATGTACAAACGCCACGTTTTTGTGGTGATTGGTTAGGAGTAGTTCTACTCTTAAGTGTATTGTAGTTGTAACCTAAAGCTGGTGTGTTTGATTTAGACTTTTCACTTTTACGTTGTTTTCTAACAAGTTGGTTGATTGTAGGCATAATGCACCTCCTTTTCTTTTTATATTTATGTTGGCAAAGTCTATGCCAATACTTAATAATTCTACTATCTTGACTTTCTAATGTCAACTAATTTAGACGATTTCCATAACTTTAGGGTATGAATATTAAGTAATAAGGAAAAATCGGAGGATAAAATGAATATTGCTATAATTGGTTGTGGTATAGGTGGTGTCCATACTTTAAAAACTATCATAGACCACCCACATTACAACGAAAATTTACATATACATGTTTTTGAAAAACGAGATGAATTTGGCGTAGGCATAGCCTATGAAGATGATACCGACTATAAATTATTAAATGTCCACGAAGAGTATGTGAGTCTTGAGCTGGGAAATCCACACCATATATACAAATGGCTTGAAGTTAATCCTGATAAGGACATACGTATTGAAGGGATGTTGCCTAGGAGTGTGTTTGGAGATTACATAAAGGATACTTATAAGCCTTATCTAAATAATGATAATGTGAGACTACATAATGATTTGGTAATTGATATTACAAAAAATGAAGATAAGTATAACATAAGTACCGAAAATGATACTTATAAGGATTTTGACGCAATCTTTTTAAATATCGGCCAGCCTTATTATAAGGATGCTTATAAGCTATCAGACTATGATAATTTTCTTAGAGATCCTTATCCTCTAGAAGAAAAACTAGATATAAACAAAAATAAAAAGCTCTCTACAATAGATAATGATACAACTGTTGGTATTATAGGTACCGGTCCTACATCTATAGATATCTATAGGTATCTAAGAAGAAATTACGGGAAAGACTTTCCAGTTTATTTTTTCACCCAGACTTCAGGCTTTCATCCAGTCGAAATCCCTTATGAGAAGAATGGGAAGGTATGCTCCATTGATGATAAATGGATAGATGATAATAAGGATGATGAAGGCTTTATAGACCTAGACCTTATAAAAGAAACCATAAAAAATGACTTCAAAAAAGTTGGCCATAAATCCTTGCTTGATACCTACGACTTCTATCAAAACACAAAAATCGAAGACTACAAAAAAGCCATGGAAGATAATGATAAGGACCTCGGCTTTGCCCAATCCTATACCATGGACCTATGGGTCGTAGCAGCCAAGCTTTACAACTCCTTAAGCGGTCTTGACCGTCTTGATGTTGATAAGAACTATTTACAAAAAATAGATTTCCTTATTTCAAAGACCCCATATGAAACTATGAAAAAACTCATTAATGACTATGATGAAGGCAAGATTAAAATTATAAGAGGAACTAAAGATATCAATGTAGATGCTAACAAGAAATTTTCTGTAGTTAGTAAAGAGCACCCAGATATCAGCACTGATATAATAATAAACGCCCAAGGTTTTGAGAAAAATCTACTAAAGGCTGTAAAAAATGACAAGCTACTCGGAAATCTCTACGACCATAACTTTATCGAAGCTGATGTCAAGGAAAAATACATCAGGGTCACCTATCCTTCATATAATCTTCTTAATAAAAAATACGGGATAATGGATAATATATACCTGGGCGGCATGTGGGCTGGAGCTACTGATATTTTAAACAACGACCTCAGATCAATCATCCAAGCAAGTGCGCTCATGGCTACTGATTTCATGGATAAATTATCAGATTAGACTACGATCTGGGTATATAGTTAAGGAAGAATTAAAATTTAGGAGGAATATATAATGGATATTACATTTGGCGGAGATAAAGTAACACTAGTAGGAAACGAAATCAAAGTAGGCGACAAAGCACCAGCTTTCAAAGCTACTATGAATGACCTATCAGAATGGACTAGTGAAAACTGCGACAACAAAGTAGTAGTATACTCAGTTGCTCCATCACTAGATACTAGTGTATGCGCTATCCAAGCTAAGAAATTTAACGAAGAAGCAACTAAACTTGACGATGTAAATGTAGTGACAATCACACTTGACCTACCTTTCGCTCAAGCAAGATTCTGCTCAAACGAAAACATCGAAAATAACCTCATGGTCTCAGACTACAAAGACCGCGAATTTGGTGAAAAATACGGATTCCTAATCGACGAAGTAAAACTTCTTGCTCGCGGTGTAGTAGTTGTTGATAAAGAAGGTGTTGTACAATACGTAGAATACGTACCTGAAGTAACAGATGAAGTCGACTTTGATAAGGCTCTAGAAGAAGTAAAAAAACTTATCTAGGTATTAATAATAAAATCACAGATGACCTTTAAGGGTTGTTTCAAACAACACTTGGGTGTCAATTTTTAGGAAAAAAGCTTAATAGAAGAATTTTATTAAGCTTATATTAAACCAAATAAAAATTAGCGGTGAAACAATGTATACCGCTAATTTTTTTCTGTTAAAAAAACCATTACTCCGCCAATTCCAACTAGAGCAATTTGAAGTATACCACCGTTAGGTATAATATGTATAATTCCCAACAACGCCCCAGTAAAAGCTAAAACTTTACCTAGGTAGTTAATTTTTTCATTATTAAATTCCATTTTTATTCCTTTGATTTATAAATATCTGTAGAGATTTTGTAAGAAAATACCCCTACTATAGCTGTTACAATTACCAAAATAATAAGGACTGTTCCTGAATTATCGAGTAGAAGATTTAATACAGGGGCTGATATATTTATCCTATTAAATATCAAAAATAATCCAAGAAATATTAAAGCGGGTAGGACTGATATAAATTTAGCCTTTATTGCACCATGCTTATAGAATAATGGAACTTCAAATACTAGAGTTAAGAGAAAAATAATTAATCCTATTAATATAGATACGAGTATTTGCTTTATATTTAAGTCACTCCACCCTATAAAACTTTGAAGAATAAAGTTTATTATAACTGCAAAGATTATACTAACTAGCCCTATAACTAGCAAAATAGCATATCTTGAAAAAACAAAGTCTTCATAAGGTATAGGTAATGACTTATAAAACCTAGTTAAACTTTCAGTTTCTTCCACTTCAAAGGGTAAAGATATTAACTTAGTTGCAATTATTAAGGATGCCGTTACCGCTGTGATTAGTAAGCTTTTAGCTCTTATAGTAATAATGGCAGTGACTATGGTTAAATATACTACTGGTAAAATATTCTTTTTTATTAGATTCCATTCTATACTACATGCTTTCATTAATTACCTCTTTTATTAACGATTTATTAGTAAATATCATGATATCCTCTATATTAGGTATAGTTATTTGATAATTATTAGCGTTTATTTTTTCTAAATCAGCCGTTTTTATAAGTATTTTAAAACTATAGGAGTTAACCTCGCAACCCACTGCTAAATCCTGTAGGTAATCCCCAAATTGACTCTTAGGCCCTTGTACTAACCTAAAACTATCTACAAATTTATATTTTTCTCCACTGTATTCAATACTGCCATCATTTAAGTAAATTATAAAATCTGCTACTTTTTCTAAATCACTAGTATTATGTGTAGAAAATAAAACGGTATGATTTTCTTCCTCCATATAATCTTGTAACACAGCTAATAAATCATCACGGGAAACAGGGTCTAGCCCCGATGTAGGTTCATCTAAAATCAATAAATTAGGATTATGACTAATAGCAGCAGCTACCATTAGTTTCATTTGCATACCTTTTGATAAGGTAGAAACTGTTTTATCAAAATCTATATGAAATCTATTTAAAAATCTAATAAACTTTTCATCCGACCAGTTAGTATAACTTTCCCTATATATTATTGCAATTGTTTCTGCTGTCCAAAATGACGGAAAACATATTGAATCAAATACTATGCCTATGTCCTCTTTATAATCATAGGTTTGTAAATTAACCACTTCATTATCATAATAAATTCTACCTTCGTCAGGCTTTGTGATATTCATAAGGATATTTATAAAAGTTGTCTTTCCTGCGCCATTCGCTCCTATTAACCCCGTGATATATCCCCTATGAATTTCTGAGGATATTTCCATGGTAAAATCGGGATATTTTTTTGTTAACTCATCTATTCTTACTATTGGATCCATATTATTCTTCACCTTCTTCTAATTTATAGATAGTTTTAAGTATCTCGTTTAAGTCACTAAGGCTTAAACTGGAAACTTTACTTAACTTTATAGCTTTGATAAACAAATCTTCTATTTCTCTAATATATTGCTCTTTAACTATTTTAGATTCAGTATCACCTACAAAAAATCCGCTTCCATGAATACTATATATAAAACCATTCTTTTCTAGCTCTGTATATGCCCTATTAACACTTAGGACACTGACCCTTAATTCTTTAGCCAGTGACCTTAGTGAGGGTAATTGGTCACCTTCAACCAAATCACCTTTGATTATAGCTTTAATTATTTGTTGCTGAATTTGTTCATATATAGGCTCTATGCTATTGTCATTTATAACAATATCCATTCCTTAATCTCCTTAAATCCTACTAACTGTATAACTCATATTATAACAGTGTAACAGTTAAAATGCAATAGCCTTTATCAATTTATAAATTATCTTAATACTTAAACCTGTTAAATATTCTAATACAAACTTTATTTTAAATTCATAAGTGTATTTCACAAAAAATACCCTCCTTACTAGGTTGTCCAGTAAAGAGGGTACATATCAATTTTGGAGATCAGCTCACTATAGGTTTCTTTTCTTTTAATTTTCATACATAACTGTTCTCTCTATTCATATCTATAACTAAATCAAAATCATCTGCATAAACATCAATATCATGGCTAACATAGATAAATGTTAAGTTTTTATCATTCAATAAAAATTTTAGAATTTCATTTCTTAAATCTTTTTGTACTTGGTTAAGACCTTCATCAATAACTAGTATTTCTTTATTTCTTATTAAAGCTCTTAATAAAGCAACTCTTTGTTTTTCTCCTCCAGAAAGAGATTGAGAAGTTTTATCGGTTTTTGATATTGCATCATATTGTATTAAATCCAGAATTTCTTTAAAATCACTAAAACTAACTGGAGAATAAAGACTAACGTTGTCATCAACACTAATATTAAAAATATATTGATCTTGATCTATTATTGAAAAATAACGATTGATATAATCATTATTTAATTCATTTAGTTTATATCCATTTAAGTATATACTACCATCATAGTCTTTGATATTACCGGTGATAATTCTTAGGAGGGTTGATTTTCCACTCCCATTATTTCCCTTGATTAATATTTTATCAGACTTAGATATTTTAATATTGCTTATATTTATCATTAAATTATCAGCATAAGAAAATTTTAGATTATCAATAACGAGAGATTTAAAACTATTGGGTTCTTTTATTTTTAATAATTCTTTACCTTTTATATTTCTATTGTCATACCTTCTTTCTATAGTATTGTAAGCTGCTCTACCAGAACTTAGAATATTTATAGAAGTTATCAACCTTATTAAAGGATTAATAATAATATCGGAAAACTGTATAGCTGCTATAAAAGCTCCTACTGTCATCATATTATGATATATAGATAATGATCCATAGCCTATAAGTATAAACAAGCCAAGATAAGAAATAAGACCTATAAGTATCTCCAACTTGCTCTCAAGTTTTCCTAATTTCATTTCCGAACCTAAATTTTTATCTAAACTCTCATCAACAACATTTTTAAAAGCATAAGTAGCGAACATATTTCTAAGTACATTTATCCCTAAAGTATAATCTATAATTTTACTATTAAAATTTTTATTGAGCTCTATATTTTTATTCTTGTAGTATTCTATTTTAGATTTAAAAAAATAAGGGACAAAAAGCGTTAATATATTCGGCACTAGTATGAGCAATACTAATACAAAATCCAGATTACTTATTGCAAAACTATAAATCAAAATGTTAATTATTAGTATAAAAATATCTAATTTATTTATATAATAATCATTTATAAAATCCTCTATATTAGTGTTAATATCAACATTTATGTCAGCTAGATAATCATGGTTTTTAAATAAAGATTCATCCTCTTCTATAAAGTTTATAATTTGTGATATCATAATATTTTTCATACTCACTGTTAATTTTAATAATAAAAGTTTTATACCAAATTCAAATCCTATTATGGATATGATAGATATTCCGTATAATAATATATATGTTTTTATTATTGAAATGTTATTGTAATTATCTATTATGTTTTTTAATAAATATGGCTGAATAGATGATACAATTGCGAGTAAAATAGATAAAAAAATGTATGTAGATGAAATAATTTTAGTATTTGTATTCTTATAATTCATAAAAACTCCTAGCAGAACTAAAAATATGTGATTTCATTGATATTTCTAATGCCATCGCAATATATATTTTCAAAATATTTTAAATCTAAAAAATGTATCAACCCTTACCCTTTGATCAGGATTTAGGTTGATACACAAAATTACTTACATACCCTTACATAGCCAAAGTGATGATCGTATAGATCTAACTATTCTGCAACATCACCTTACTTTTATCTAGTTTTGCATTTGTTCTTCTGCCTCAGCCGCCTCTAACTCTTCTAAGTTTAGGGCGATTTGGGCATCTTCTGCTTCTTTGGTTTCGTAATCTATATCTACATCATTGTAGCGTTTCATACCTGTACCTGCTGGGATTAGTTTACCAATGATGATATTTTCTTTTAGTCCCATTAGGTCATCTACTTTACCCTTGATAGAAGCATCTGTTAGAACTCTGGTTGTTTCTTGGAAGCTGGCTGCTGATAGCCAAGAATCAGTTGCTAGTGATGCTTTTGTGATACCAAGTAGTTCTTGGGTATATTCTGCTGGAGCTTTGCCTTCTTCTATCATTTGTTCGTTTACAGCATTTACCTCACGGCGTTCTTGTAAACTTCCTGGTAGGAATTCGGTGTCTCCTGCTTCATCAATTTTAACTTTCTTTAGCATCTGACGGGTGATTACTTCGATGTGTCTATCGTCGATTTCTACCCCTTGGATACGGTATACTTTTTGGACTTCTTTGGTGATGTAGTCTTGTACACCGACTTTACCAAGGACAGCTAATACATCGTGTGGATCTAGAGAACCTTCTGTGAGTTGGCTACCTTTTTCGATTACATCGCCATCGCGAACAAGGATTCTTGAGCCGAATGGGATGTTGTATTTTTGTACATAGCCATCTTCAGATAGGATTTCGATGTCTGTTTTCTTTTCATTTTGGATAAGGGTTACAGTACCAGAGTTTTCTGCAATATATGCAAGACCCTTTGGTTTACGAGCTTCAAATAACTCTTCAACCCTTGGAAGACCTGATGTGATTCCTACACCTGCGATACCACCAGAGTGGAAGGTACGCATGGTTAGCTGTGTACCTGGTTCACCGATTGATTGGGCAGCGATGATACCTACAGCTTCACCTATATTTACAGGTTTACCTGTAGCAAGGTTTCTACCATAGCAAGCTGCACATACACCTTGCTTAGCCTTACATTCTAGTACTGAACGTAGTTTTACGCGTTCTACACCTGCATTTACTATTCTATCTGCTGTGTCTTCATCGATTAGTTGGTCTTTTTCGCAAAGTACTTCGCCTTCGCTATCTCTGATTTCTTCAAAAGATGTACGACCAATTATTCTTGTCCTTAGGTCTTCAACTAGTTCTTTACCATCTCTAAATTCGTAGGCTTCTACATAGCCATTTGTATGACAGTCATCTTCTGTAACGATAACATCTTGAGAGATGTCAACCATACGTCGGGTTAGGTAACCAGAGTCAGCTGTACGAAGAGCCGTATCTGTTAGCCCCTTACGAGAACCGTGGGATGAGATAAAGTATTCTTGTACTGATAGGCCTTCACGGAAGTTTGCCTTTACTGGAATTTCGATTGTTTTACCATCGGCCTGACTCATCAGCCCACGCATACCGCCTAGCTGTCTGATTTGGTTGGTAGAACCACGGGCACCAGAGTCAGCGAAGATTTTTATATTGTTGTCATCGCGTAGGTCAGTGAGTAGGGCTTCTGTTACCTTATCAGTAGTCACTCTCCAAATGTCGATTACTTTTTCGTAACGTTCATCATTTGTGATTAGACCTCTGCGGTATAGTTTTTCGTATTTATCTACTTCTGCATCGGCTTCTGCGATGATATTCCATTTTTCTGCTGGGATGTTTACGTCAGCCATAGACACTGTAAGGCCTGATAGGGTTGAGTATTTATAGCCTGTTTGTTTGATGTAGTCAAGTACTTCTGCAGTTTTAATATTGCCGTGTTTTCTAAAGCACTTATCTACGATATCTTTTAGTGTCTTAGAGTCAGCTACTGTGTCTATTTCTAGTGAATATGGGTCTTCTTTACGGTTTACATAGCCTAGGTCTTGTGGAATACCTTCGTTGTAGATAAATCTACCTACAGAAGATTCTACAATCTTACCAGGGTCAGAAGGGTCTTTTTTGATACGTACACCGATTTTTGATTGAAATTCTACGTATCCTGCTAGGAGGGCTTTTTTCATTTCATCGATTGATTCAAATACCATGCCCTCACCCTTAGCACCTTCTTTGATGGTGGTTAGGTAATATGCACCAAGCACCATATCCTGAGATGGAGATGTGATTGGCTTACCATCTTTTAGGCCTAGGATGTTATTTGTTGACATCATAAGAAGTCTTGCTTCGATTTGAGCCTCGTTTGATAGTGGCAAGTGGATAGCCATTTGGTCACCGTCAAAGTCGGCATTAAATGCGTTACAAGCTAGTGGGTGGAGTTTGATTGCCTTACCTTCTACTAATTTTGGTTCAAATGATTGGATACCAAGTCTGTGAAGTGTCGGAGCACGGTTTAGTAGAACTGGGTGGTCTTTGATGACTTCTTCGAGGACATCATAAACCCTAGGGTCCTTTTTCTCTACCATTTTCTTAGCAGACTTAAGGTTGTGAGCCATGCCCTTATCTACTACCTTGTTCATGATAAATGGCTTAAATAATTCAAGGGCCATTTCTTGAGGAAGACCGCATTGGTTAAACTTAAGGTCTGGTCCTACTACGATTACTGAACGTCCTGAGTAGTCAACACGTTTACCAAGTAGGTTTTGACGGAAACGACCGCTCTTACCCTTAAGTAGGTCTGATAAGGACTTCATGTTTCTGTTTGATGCACCTGTAACAGCACGACCACGACGGCCGTTATCGATTAGGGCATCGACAGCTTCTTGGAGCATTCTTTTTTCGTTACGAACGATAATTTCTGGTGCTCCGATATCTAGAAGCCTCTTTAGACGGTTGTTTCTATTTATTACTCTTCTATATAAGTCGTTTAGGTCAGATGTAGCAAATCTACCACCTTCAAGTTGAACCATAGGACGAAGTTCTGGTGGCATCACTGGAAGCACATCTAAGATCATCCATTCTGGGCGGTTGCCACTTGTCATGAAAGCATCTACTACTTCAAGTCTTCTTGAAATTCTAACTTTCTTTTGACCTGTTGATTCTTCTAGTTCTTTTAATAGCACTTCATATTCTTTTTCAAGATCGATGCTAGCGAGGAGTTCTTTTACAGCTTCTGCACCCATAGCAGCCTTGAATTCTGTATCATCTGGGAATTTTTCAAGGGTATCTTGGTATTCTGTTTCAGATATTTCTTGCTTAAACATAAGGTCGGTTTGACCTGGATTTATTACTACATATGAAGCGAAGTATAGGATTTTTTCTAGTATTCTAGGGCTCATATCAAGGAGTAGGCCCATCTTTGATGGAATACCCTTAAAGTACCAAATGTGTGATACTGGAGCAGCTAGTTCGATATGGCCCATGCGTTCACGGCGAACCTTAGCTTTTGTTACTTCAACCCCACATTTTTCGCAGACTACGCCTTTGTAGCGGATTCTCTTGTATTTACCACAAGAACATTCGTAGTCCTTGGTAGGCCCAAAGATTTTTTCACAGAAAAGTCCGTCTTTTTCTGGTTTTAGGGTTCTGTAGTTGATTGTCTCTGGCTTTTTAACTTCACCATGAGACCAGCTTCTGATTTTCTCAGGGGATGCGATTTTCATCCTCATCCCGTCAAATTGTTGTAATTCGCTCATAAATCTCCCTATTCTATTTCTTCTACACTAAATCCAGTTCCCTCAGCATCATCATATACTGTTTCAAACTCGCCTTCGATAAGGATATCATCTGAAGTTTCTACATTTTCTTCATCATGGACGGCTTCCTTGTCGTGGTCGATATTGCTCATTTCAGTTGTTTGATTTTGAGTTAGTGATCTTGTTTGGGATTTAATTTTTGATGCATCTATTTTATCTACTTGGCTAAATCTATCTTGTTCATCGATATTTTCTTTGATTTCGATGACTTCTCCTGCTTCATCAAGTAGCTCTACGTCTAAGGCTAGTGATTGAAGTTCTTTTACTAATACCTTAAATGATTCTGGTGTGCCTGGTTCTGGGATATTTTCACCCTTTACTATAGCTTCGTAAGTTTTCACACGGCCTGTTACGTCATCTGATTTAACTGTTAGGATTTCTTGAAGTGTGTGGCTTGCACCATAAGCTTCTAGTGCCCATACTTCCATTTCCCCAAATCTTTGGCCACCAAATTGTGCCTTACCACCTAGTGGTTGTTGGGTTACTAGGGAATATGGTCCGATAGAACGTGCATGGATTTTTTCTTCTACCATGTGGTGAAGTTTTAACATGTACATAACACCAACAGTTACTGGGTTTTCGAAAGCCTCGCCTGTTCTACCATCACGAAGCTCAATTTTACCTGTTTTGTTGATGTATGGTGCGATTTCTGCTGCTTCTTCTAATGCATCTTCAATCTCTGTATCCATAGCTCCATCAAATACTGGTGTTGCTACCTTCCAACCCATAGTACGAGCTGCAAGACCCATGTGTACTTCTAGTACTTGGCCCAGGTTCATACGGCTTGGGATACCAAGTGGGTTTAGGCAGATTTGTACTGGTGTACCATCTGGTAAGAATGGCATGTCTTCGCGTGGAAGGATTCTTGAAACAACCCCCTTGTTACCGTGGCGACCGCACATCTTATCCCCTACCATGATCTTACGTTTGGTAGCTACATAAACTCTTATAACTTTATTTACACCTGGTGATAGTTCGTCACCATCTTTTTTATCGTATTCTTTTACATCTACTACAATACCTTGTTCACCGTGTGGTACTTTTAGTGATGTATCACGTACTTCACGAGCTTTTTCACCAAAGATAGCACGTAGTAGTCTTTCTTCTGGTGATAATTCTGTTTCACCCTTTGGAGATACTTTTCCAACTAGGATATCGCCTGATTTAACCTCAGCTCCGATACGGATTACCCCATTTTCGTCAAGGTTTTTCTTCATATCTTCACCGACATTTGGAATGTCTTTAGTGATTTCTTCGGCACCTAGCTTGGTTTCTCTTGCTTCACATTCGTGTTCTTCGATGTGAACTGATGTGAGTACATCATCGATTACTAGCTCTTCATTTAGGAGCATAGCATCTTCGAAGTTGTAGCCTTCCCAAGTGGTGAATGCTATTAGGATATTTTTACCAAGGGCAAGCTCACCATTTTGTGTAGATGGACCATCTGCTAAAATTTCATTTTCTTCTACATGGTCACCTAGTTTTACTAGTGGTCTTTGGTTGATGGTGGTACCTTGGTTGGCTCTTTCAAATTTGAGTAATTCATAAGTGTCGATTTCACCATCTGAATCACGTTTAACTTTTATTTTTTCGCCACCTACATAAACTACTTCACCAGCTGCAGTAGATACGGCACATACACCAGAGTCTTTGGCTGCGCGGTGTTCGATACCTGTAGCGATGATTGGAGCTTCTGCTTTTAGTAGAGGTACTGCCTGACGTTGCATGTTGGCACCCATTAGAGCACGAGTACTGTCGTCGTTTTCTAGGAATGGGATAAGGGAAGCACCTACAGATACGATCTGTTGAGGAGAAACGTCCATGTATTCGATTGATTCTCTTGGATAGATATCATTTTCACCGTTGTAACCACGACCAGATACTCTTTCGTTGACGAATCTATTGTCTTCATCTAGAGGTTCGTTGGCTTGGGCTATGATGAAGTTATCTTCAATGTCTGCTGTTAGGTAGTCAATCTCATCTGTTACTACCCCACCTTCTCTTACAATACGGTATGGAGTTTCGATAAAGCCGTATTTGTTGATACGAGCATAGGTTGTAAGAGATGTGATTAGACCGATGTTTGGACCTTCTGGTGTTTCTATAGGACAGATTCTACCGTAGTGAGAATCGTGTACGTCGCGGACTTCTACACCAGCACGGTCTCTAGATAGACCACCTGGACCTAGAGCTGATAAACGTCTTTTGTGTGTAAGCTCACTCATTGGGTTAGTTTGGTCCATGAATTGTGATAGCTGAGATGATCCAAAGAATTCTTTGATAACAGCTGTCACTGGTTTGATATTGATTAACCCTTGTGGTGTTGCAAGGTCTGGGTCTTGAGTAGTCATTCTCTCACGTACTACTCTCTCCATACGAGCAAGCCCTACTCTGAATTGGTTTTGAAGTAATTCACCTACTCCACGTACCCTACGGTTACCTAAGTGGTCGATATCATCTACTTCACCAACGCCTTCAAAGAGGTTGAATTGGTAGTTTACTATAGCAAGTAGGTCGCTTCTGGTGATATTTTTTGGAGAAAGTTCCTTTTTTCTGCGATACATTGCTGATAAGATTTCTTCATCATTTTCTGCACCATCTATGATTTCTCTCATCACTGGATAGTAAACTTTTTCTGAAAATTCATCTATGTCAAAGTCAAGATCTGTTAATTCTTCAAATGATCTGATATCGACAAAGTGGTTACCTACTATTCTAAGGACTTGGTCTTCATCATCGTTATTTAATTTTAATATGTCAACACTATTGATACCAGCATTTTCAATTGCAATAGCAGTATCACGATCGATAGTATCGCCTTCTTTTACAAAGACTTCTCCTGTTTGCCCATCGATTACATCAGCTGCTGCAATTCTACCTTCGATTCTTGGCCATAGGGCAAGTTTAAGGTTGTATTTATATCTACCTACTTTAGCTAAATCATATCTTCTATCATCAAATAATAGGTTGTTGATAAGATTTTGTGAAGATTCTAAACTTGCCGGATCTCCTGGTTTTAGCTTTCTGTAAATTTCAATTAGCGCTTCTTCACTAGTTTCAGAGTTTTCTTTTTCTAATGTGGTTCGTAGGTGTTTGGTATCTCCTAGTGCTTCTATTATTTCTTCATTTGTTTCAAATAAAAGTGCTCTTACAAGAGTAGTAGCAGGTAATTTCCTAGTCCTATCTAGACGAACATTTACTGTATGGCTAGCATCTGTATCAAACTCTATCCATGCACCCCTGTTTGGGATTACAGTTGAGGAATAAAGATTGTCCCCAGACTTGTCAGTTTCTTCTGCATAGTACACTCCAGGTGAGCGAACAAGTTGGCTTACAATAACCCTTTCTGCCCCGTTTATTACAAATGTAGCAGAATCAGTCATCATTGGGAAATCACCCATGAAAACTTCTTGTTCTTTTACTTCTTCGGTTTCTTTATTAATTAGGCGAGCCTTAACTTTTAGGTCTCTTGAATATGTTGTATCCTTATATTTTGATTCTTGGATAGTGTATTTTGTTTCATCGTCAAACTCGTATCCAACGAATTCTAGAATAAGGTTGCCATTGTAATCTTCGATTGGTGAAATATCTTCTAATATTTCTCCTAAACCTTCTTCTAAGAACCATTCATAAGAATCTTTTTGAACTTTTAGTAAATTTGGTAAATCTAAGACTTGTGGAAATTTAGAAAAACTTACTCTTTGAGTTCTTCCAAAATACTCATCGTGATATTGGGCCATTAATTAAAACTCCTTGTCTATAAAAACACAAAAGGCTAGATTTCAACAAAAATTAGCCTTCTTAAAACAAATAAAAATCTTAAAAATTAGATTTCTAGCAATGCTATATTATACTACTAAATAATCAAATTTGTCAAGACTTTTAAGAAAATAAATATTTATTTAGACATTGCTAAATATAAAGAAGATACCTCGCTTTACATATCACTATACATACATTATATCAACTTGTAAACTAATGAAAATTATATCTAAAATTATGTTATAATAAACTAAATGGAGGACTTATGAAAGAATTTATTAAATTTATATCTAAAGTAACTGGTATCTTAAGATCAGTTGTCACAATTGTATTTTTATTAGCTATAATTTTTACAGCCCTGGTAGATGCAAATCTACTCGTAGCCTTTGTTGATATGCTTGGCTTTACTGGCATATCAGCTGCAATAATAAAGCCAATATTCTTTATTATATTTGGCCTAATGTTTATCATAAACTTAATTATCACTAGAAATATATTTAATGCAGGCGAAACTGGAAGATATCATGTATCAAACCTGGTATTTGGTCTTCTATTTTTAGCTCTAGATGCATTTATCTATGTGACCTTAAGGGGTGGAAATTCTCCAATCATCTATGGCCTCTTTGCTATAAACGGTCTAGTTGCCCTAAACTCTATACTTGGCCTTATAGCTCGTGCTCGTGGTGAATATATAGTAGAAGAAGAAATTGACGATACCGAGACAACTACTGAATACATCGAATTTGAAGAAGAACCTGTCCGTATCGAACCAGTGAAGGAAGTCATCAGAGTAAAAGAAGAACCATCTAAGAATCCAAAAGTCATCAAAGAAACCAAAATTTCTCCAACAGGCGAAGTTGCAACAAAAACTGAAATAGCAAAAGAGATTCAAAAATCAGAAACACCTGGCAAAACCATATTAGAAAAAGATCAGAAAATGGTATTTGAGTCAAAAGGCCAGCAAAAAGAAGTAAGCACAAATAGTAAGTCAACCGAACAAACAGACCCAAGTCAAACCACTACTATAAAAAGAGTAGCCAAGAAAAAAGACAAGGGACATACAGAAAAGATTAGAGTAACCGATGCTACAAATAAAGTCAGCCGCGGCGAAGCAATCAGCACAGAAGAAATTTACGAATCCAAAAGTAGAGAAGAATAAAAAGAAAAAGAATAAGTTAAGTGGAATTAAAAATGAGAAGATAGTGGAAGCGAGCCTAAGGGCTTAGACAAGAAAGGTTTTATATGGAAAGAAATTACTATAGATTATTAAAAGAGCACTACAACACCAAGCAGAAGGTCCGCCACGAACTAATCTCACTCAATTCTACGCTATATCTACCAAAGGGGACTGAATATTTTTTCTCAGACATCCACGGAGAAGCGGCTGCATTTTTACAGCTCTTAAAGTCCGCATCTGGTAACATCAGAGAAAAAACCTCAGCCCACTTTGGAGATACCCTGCTCCAAAGCGAACAAGATAAGCTAGTAGAGTTAGTCTACAACCCAAAAGAAGTCCTCCACGAGCTAAAGTTAAACGATGAGCTCTCTGAGGACTATCTTACTATAAATATACATAGGCTCATCAGTCTCTTTAGGTTCGTATCTACAAAATATGCCAAAGACTATGTGAGAGAAAAATTTGGCGGCTCATATTCAGAAATAGTAGATGAACTGCTTTATACCAACGACAGCGAATACAACAAAAAAACCTACTATGACAAACTAATCGAAAATGTCGTAAAATACGGTGCAGCCACAGATTTTATCATCCTAATATCAAAACTCATCCAAAGAATAAGTGTAGATAAGCTCCACGTTGTTGGAGACATCTATGACAGGGGACCATCACCTCAGATCATCATGGATGAACTCATTGCCCACCCAAATGTTGATATCCAATGGGGCAACCACGATATCGAATGGATGGGAGCTGTAGCAGGATCTGAAGCTCTTACAGCAGCCTGCATCGCCAACGCTGTCCAATACAACAACTTTGATATGTTAGAAATGGGCTACGGGATCAACCTCCGCCCACTCTATGAATTTGCTATGACTTGCTATGGAGATGATCCAGCAGAACTCTTTATGCCAAGAGTCTTTGACAAAAACCTCTACGACAATATCAATGACGATGTAGCAGCAAAGATGTTTAAGGCAATCTCAATCATCCGCTACAAGCTAGATGGCCAGTTACTTGAAAGAAACCCTGAATTTGAAATGGAAGATAGGAATTTCCTAAAACTCATCAATTACGATGAAATGAGCTATAAGGGTGAGCCACTAAAAGACACCCACCTGCCAACTGTCGATCCTAAAGACCCCTTAGCCCTTACCTTTGAAGAGCAACACGTGATAGATGGTCTGCAACAAGACTTCAAACGAGGCATGAAACTCAATAAGCACATCAAATTCCTATATGAAAATGGTGGCATGTATAAAATCGAAAACGGGTCACTCTTATTCCACGGCTGTATCCCACTAAATGAAGATGGCACTTTTACTGAAGTCGACATAGACGGAGGCAAGTTTGCCGGTAGAGAACTGATGGATAAACTAGATAGCCTAGCGCGAGATGCCTACAAGCAACATGACCCATATGCCATCGATATAATGTGGTACTTATTTAATGGCAAGTATTCACCAATATTTGGCAAAAGTCAATTCTCATATTTCGAAAACATATTTATAGAAAACAAAGAGCTCAAGCACGAGGAGTACAACCCATACTACAAATTATCCCATAACGAAGAAATCGTAGATATGATCCTCGATGAATTTGGCGTAGAAGGTGACAGGCGAAGAATCATAAACGGCCATGTGCCAGTTAAGACGAAAAAAGGGGAAAGCCCAGTCAAGGCGGGTGGCAAGCTATATGTCATCGATGGGGGCATATCGAAACCATACCAAGATAAGACTGGCATCTCAGGCTATACTTTGGTTTATAACTCCCACTCAGTATCCCTAGCTGAGCACACCAACTACGAGTCAATCACAGATGGGGCCAATTCTTATAGGCCAAAAATCACAGAAATTGAGCTCTTCCACCCAAGGATGCTAATCAAAGATACCGACCAGGGCAAGGAAATGCAAAAGAGAATAGTGATTTTAGAAAAACTCCTCAAAGAATACGACAAGATATAATATGAAAAGAAAGACTTCGAAGATAATCACAATTATATTGGCCATCCTAGCCCTTATTCTAATGCTTGGCTTTAATGACCCTTATAGTGTGAGTTTTGGCTGGCCATTTTACTTGGGCCTACTAATAATGCTTGGAGCTATAATTTTAGATATAGCTGTATGTAGGTGCCCATATTGCGATAAGCTACTAAATAGTGAAAGTTTACTAAGGCCCTATAAGAATTGCCCGTATTGTGGGTCTGATATAAAAGAAGACTAGTCATATTAAACACTTAAAGTCGGGTCTATTAAATTTACTAATCGGCATAAGTGGATTATTACTGGTTCTTTATTCTGATTACTATTTTGAGAATACGCAAGTACCGTTATTCTATCTTGGGATATTATTAATGATAATTTGCTTAATAATACTAGCACAGGTGCCCATATTGTGGCAGATGGTTATATTCACATACACTTGGCACATTTGATTTATCATCATGCCCAAAACGCGGACAAAAACCGGATTAAAAAACGAGTATCATCATCGGTACTCGTTTTTTATAGCTTATAAAGTTTCTGGTTTGTTATAGGTTTCGCCTTTGGTATCGACTGTGACTTTTTTCATTACTTGGTCTTCTGTTGGCCTATCCATACGGTCAGTTTTTACTTCTGCTATCCTATCTACTATTTCCATACCTTCTATCACTCTACCAAAAGCAGCATAGTCTCCATCTAGGTGTGGGCTATCTTTGTGCATTACAAAGAATTGGCTACCAGCAGAGTCTGGCATCATGCTTCTTGCCATTGATAGAACGCCTGCTTCGTGCTTGATAGGATTGTCGAAGCCATTTGATCTAAATTCGCCTTTGATGGAATAACCTGGGCCACCCATACCTGTTCCTTCTGGGTCCCCACCTTGAATCATAAAGCCTTTGATTACTCTGTGAAAGATTAGGCCATCATAATAGCCATCGTTTACTAGTGATATAAAATTGTTTACTGTATTTGGTGCAACTTCTGGATAAAGCTCAGCTACAAACTTATCTCCATTTTCCATTTCAAATGTTACTATTGGATTTTCTTTCATATTTACCTCTTTTCTTTCATAGTATATTTATATCCAAATCCTACATATTTAC
>HG326663.1:130427-132742 GCA_000308255.3 Anaerococcus pacaensis 9403502
TAAAAAGAGACTATATCTCATCAGATAAGTCTCCATCCTCTAGGTATGATGTTCTGCCAAGTGACGAATATAAATCGCTTAGGCCATCATCTAAGTCTAGCCTTCTATCATTGTAAATTTTTTTATGCACAATGTCTCTTATCACCTCATCAAACTTGTGGTTATCAAAATCTGCAACCACCTCATCTGGAGTAAATTTCTTTTTGTAAGACGAGGTGTTTTTTAAGGTGAATTTATTTTTTTCAGTGTTATACTTAATACTAGTACCTTTATGGTCACGAGTTATGATAAAGTGGTCTGTTTTATCATTGATATCATATTTTTTTAGTTGATTTTTTATAATCTCTTCGTCATAATCACTGTCTTTGATGTCTTCTAGCCATTGCACTATTTTTTCATATACCTTGGCGCTTTCACTTTCGTGTAAGTCTTTGAGGTCATCCTTTAGGCTATCTTTTAAATCATCAAAGTAGTCTTCGTCAATCTTATGTATATTAAAAGTGCTTACCACTTGATAATCTATAGCAAGTGCGATGATTTGGTCTAGTTTACTAGTAGTTTTTTTCTCACCATATACTACCACGCGCAAGTCCTCTGTGTTTAGGTCGACTGTCTTATCATCAAGTTCAAATCTTATTCTAGCACCCTTATATTCAGCTGTATATAAATCAAGGCTCACAGATACGTCTGTGTGGTCATCAGTTAATATTTTATTTAATTTTGATTTTTCTTCTAAGTTCCTTAAATAGTCATTAATGCCGTGTGACATTTATTTCCCCCTGCACTGTTTTCACGCTTTGTAAGTATTATACTATAAAAATGTAAAATTTATGTAAAATCTATTTTTTAAAATAAAAAGCGTAATGGGTATAGCAGGATCACAAGTAAAACTGAGAGTACTTTCTTTGGAAAACTTGCTTCGACATATGGTTTTGCAGACGGATTAATAATCTCCCCATCTTTGCTAAATCGGCTAGCGTCATATTCATAATAATCAAATTCTTTTTGTAGGTGCTTGTTAAAATCCTCCCCACAGACTACCATCATCAGCTCTGTATCGATATAAGCAGATCTCATATCCCAGTTAAAACTACCTATGCCAGCAATATTATCATCTACCATAAAGGCCTTGCCGTGATAGGAATTGTCCTTAGAATTTAGGAGAATATCAAGACCAAAGTCCTTGAATTTGTTTTTATGGATGAGCAAATCACCAGTCCCTATCAGGTTAGCGTTATTGGCAGGCGAATTAGTAAATATAGTTGTTTTTGCATTATTAGCTATAGCCTTAGTCCTGTCATACATGGCTTGATTTCCTATATAATAAGGTGTATGAATAGTCACTCTATCCTCAGCATTTAGCATAAGTTCCGTCATTTCATAAAAAACTTGAGGTTCTTTGCTATAGGCACCTATTGGATTACTTATAAGGGAAACTTGATCGACCTCTATCGCCGTTGTGGAGTAATCTATCGCTGTGTATGCGTTAGGATTTGAATTCTTACTCTTAGCATATATCTCATCTAGCTCTTTTATTATAGTTTCATTGTCCCTATTATGAGCAAATATAGCAGCTCCCTCTAAGCTTTGATTCCTCTGTCCATTATTAAATATATCATAAAAGTAATCTGTTAATTGACTGATGGCATCACCCGATGCACGCTCAGGCATATAAACCAGTAAATCCCAATCGTAGGTTAGGTTCTCATCTGTAATTAGAAATCTCTTTTCAATATTTCTTCCGCCTAGAAAAGCCAACTTTCCATCAACTATCATATACTTATCATGCATTCTCCCATGAAGAGACCAGGGTTTTAATATACGCATGGGATTGTATATTTGGATTGTAACATTATCAAAACTGTCCAAGGCCTTATAATAATTATTATTACCAGCATTTACCTTTAAGGTGTTGCCATCAAGGATAATGTCAATCTCTACTCCTCTTTTTGCCGCATTTATGAGGCTTGCTATATATAGCTTGCCTGCCTCATCTGCCCTAAGCCTATATGAACTTAGTATTATTTTATCTTTAGCATTTTCTATAGCTCTGATTTTTTCAATCCTAGCTTCATCATTATCTCTAATAGCTAGTGCGTAGGCTTTTGAGCCATCATTTTTATAAAATCTAGATATATCAAAGTTACCTTTATACTCATCAGTTATTTCTAGTTGCCTTATAAAGGGCAGAGATGACCCTATTATTATGTATAAGATTATTATTACACATGTCCATAAGATTTTTCTTTTCATAACTCCTCATTTCTATATATAATATAACCTTACTTTTTATAACTTATTACACAAAAAAGGGG
>HG326663.1:133891-147317 GCA_000308255.3 Anaerococcus pacaensis 9403502
TTCAAAAGAGATTTATATTTTATTTATTAATACCAACCGTTAGCTGCCCAGAAAGCTTGTGCTGCTTCCCATGAGCCGTATCTTTGTGCTACGTATGCATCTGCTGCTGCTTCTTGTTCAGCTGGGCTTGCGCCGTAGTGGACTAGCGATGGGTTTAGTTGGTATCTACCATAGTATCCACCATTTGGATTGTAAGCTGTGTATGAACCACCAGATTCTCTTTGAGCGATCCATTCTTTAGCCCAGTTTGATGAACCTGTGTATGTTTGTTGCTCAACTGGTTGTGGTGCTGGTTGAGATACTACTTGAGTTTGTGTTGTAGTTGTAGTTTGAGTTTGAGCTGGTTGAGCTTTAGCTACTACTGGAGCAGCATCTGCTTCTTTAGCTAGGTTTGCTTCTCTGAATGTTTCAAGTAGGTTGTGGTATACATAGCCTTCGATTGTTTCGTCATTTTCTTCGAATTCTACTTTTACATAACCATTGTCAGCTATTTCTACTACTTCTACTTTTGTACCTTCTTTAAGTACTCTGATTACTTTGTCATCTAGAGAGTCGCCTTCTCTAAGGTTCGCGTCAGAGATGATTTTATCTTCATCAAGGATGTGGAAGAATCTTTTAGCTACGTAAGCTTCTTTGTCATCAAATTTGATTTTAATCCATTCTTCTCCATCTTCTACGATATCGTAAGCTTTTTTACCATCTTCGATTAGGCCGATGATGTTATCTCCCATAGCTGCTTCTGCGCGTACATTTACTCCGCCAGCTAGGCTTTTATCAATTGTAGCTTTCGCTGCTTCTGATTCGTTTGCTCCCATAGCAAATACCGATGGGATTACTAG
Organism: Anaerococcus pacaensis 9403502; assembly: GCA_000308255.3. Taxonomy (GTDB): domain Bacteria; phylum Bacillota; class Clostridia; order Tissierellales; family Peptoniphilaceae; genus Anaerococcus; species Anaerococcus pacaensis. The sequence continues at coordinate 134,731 of HG326663.1, forward strand.
TGCTGCTGCAAGTGCATATTTCTTAAAATTGATCATTTAAATTTCCTTTCGTATTCAAGTTTTATATATTTTATTATCAATTGTAACAAAGGTTACAAATTGTTAACAGCTTGTTTTAACAATGACTATTATACATGTGAATTGTGTGGAAATTATGTAGGTTTTGATATATTGTTAATTTCTTATAATTTCAAACTGTAAACGTTCAAATATCAACATTTAATTCTTGTAGTTTGCTCTCAACATTTATATATTCTTGGCTTTAGCGTGATAAAAACTATAAAAATCTACACATTCCCTACATTAAATAATATAATTTCTAGATTTGTTACAAATCCCAACATATCAACATCCATCGAAATTGTAACTAATTAATTACAAAATCATTAATAATTTTCTATTAACTCCTATAAATTTGCCCACATTTTTTATATGTAGTAAAATTTTATATATTAATAGATGAAAGAGAGATCTGATATGCTCAATTGTTATATCCTTTGTGGTGGCCCTTCTAGTGAGCATGACATAGCACTTAGAAGCGGGCTTAATATTAGTAAAAATTTAGATAAAGAAAAATACGATATCAAAATGGTCTATATAGATAAGAAGGGATCATTTTCTAAAGCCTATGAGGTAATAGAAACTAGCGATGAATTTGACTTGGTAAAAGAAACCAATCCAAACAAGGCAGCTTCTATTATGGGATTTTTAGAAGAATTATCCGATAAGGACCCAGCAAATACTATCATTATCCCAGTCATTCACGGGACCTATGGTGAAGATGGTACTATCCAAGGCTTTTTAGATACTATTGGCTTTCCATATATAGGCAATGGATTGCTTCCTTCTGCTATATGTATGGATAAGGTAACAACCAATGATATCTTCCATAAAAACAATCTCAGCCAAGCTAAATATCTTTATACATATAAGGATGGATACGGCGAAGACTTTTTAGACCGATGTGAATCTGAGATTGGCTTTCCTTTGATTGTAAAACCATCTGCTAATGGATCATCTGTTGGCGTGAGCAAGGTTGAAGATAAGGCTGATTTGAAAGAAGCTTTAGAAGATGCACTCAAGTATGACAACAAGGTCCTTGTAGAAGAACTCATCGATGGTCAAGAGATTGAAATATCTATCATAGGAAGCGGATCAAATCTTGATGTGAGTCACCCAGCAGCCTACATCACCAACCATACCTTCTTAGACTATGATGCTAAATATTTTGACAAATCGACTGTGGAACAACTGCCTTATGATATGGATAAGGATGATGAAGCTGCCGCTATGGAATTTGCCAAGGAATGCTATATGGCAGCAGGATGTGAAGGCTTTGCCAGAGTTGATATCTTCTACACAGATGATAAGAAATTTTATATCAATGAAATAAATACCTTCCCTGGCTTTACTCCATCGTCATTTTTTGCAAGACTTGCTATGCTCATGTATGATTCTGACTTCTCATACGTACTTGATAAGCTCATAGAAGATGGGCTTAGGAGATTTAACTAATGATAAAAAGGACATTGGCCCAAGTGGCAAGCATGGTAGGCGGAGAAATCTCAGATTCTTCCTTTAACGATACCAAAATCAACGGTATATCTACTGATTCTAGAACAATCGATAAAGGCAACCTCTATATCCCCCTCATCGGTGAGGTATTTGATGGTAGAATCTTTATAAAAGAATGTGAAGATAAGGGTGCAGCTGCTTTTTTAATTGATAATGATTATGCCCTAAATAAGACTATCAATATCCCATATATAAGAGTAGCTGACACACAAAAAGCTCTAAGAGACCTGGCTACAAGCTATAGAAATGAGCTTACTGATATGAAGGTCGTAGCTATCACAGGATCTAATGGCAAGACCACTACTAAAGATATCCTTACATCAGTCCTAGCTGAGAGATATAAGGTACAAAAAACTATCGGCAACCTCAATAACGAAATAGGTGTGCCAAAGACTATACTAGACCTAGATGAAGATACAAATGTGGCAGTAATAGAACTGGGCACTGATACCTTTGGAGATATCGCTCTCACGAGTCCTATAGTAAAGCCTGACATAGCGGCTATATTAAATATAGGCGACAGTCACCTGATGAATTTAAAAACCAAAGAAGGCATTGCCAAGGCTAAAATGGAAATAGTTGATGGCCTAAGTGAAGATGGCATTTTTATTTATAATATAGATGATGAAATCCTCGCTAAAGAAGTTCCTACTTATGAAGTCGGTCAAAAAGTTTTATCTTTTGGTACAGGAAATGATGCAGATTTTATAATTGACCGATTAGAAAGTAACCACTCCGGGGTACAATTTAAACATGGTGATGATAATTATAAACTGCCACTCGTTGGTGACCACCAAATATATAATGCTGGATTCGCAGTGATGGTAGCAGAGATCCTTGGTCTTTCAGCAGCAGAGATAAATTCAGGTATGGCCAATGTTAGATCTACTGCCAATAGGTCTGAGCTTATAGAAATGGATGGCTTTGATATTCTTGATGATGCCTATAAGTCCAATCCCCAATCTCTTGCCACAGGCCTAAAGACAACTTATATGCTAGATGGCTATAAACACAAAATAGCAGTCCTTGGCGATATGCTAGAACTAGGCGATAATGAAAAAGAGCTTCATTATAATATTGGTAAGTCAATACTTCCAAAAGAAATCGACTATGTGCTTTTTTTTGGCCCTCTTTCATATGAAATGTATAAGGGTGCCAGTGAGAACTTCCCTAAATCTAGGATATTCCACTTTGAAAATAAGGCTGATGTATGTGATAAGCTCAAATATCTAATCAGTAAATCTACCCTCATATTCTTTAAAGGCAGCCATGGCATGCATATGGAAGAAATAATCGAATGCATTAAAACACTCAAACTATAAGGAGCAACAATGATTTATACTGTAACCCTTAACCCATCTATAGACCTATATGCGGTACTTGATAACCTAAACCTAGGCGAATACAACCACATAAAATACGAAACAGTATTACCTGGTGGTAAGGCTATCAATGTATCCAGAGTCCTATCGTCTCTACGAATCCCTACTGTCGCTACAGGCTTTGTAGGAGGATTTCAAGGTGACTTCATCAGAGACTGGCTAAAAAAAGAAGATATCACAGCCGACTTTGTAAATATAGAAGGTCAAAATAGAACCAACCTCAAAATCTTTGAAAACTACAGAGAAACAGTAGTAAACTTTAAGGGTCCAAATATTTCATCTGAAGAAGTAGACGAGCTACTCTACTACCTATCACGTGTGCGCGAAGGTGATGTAATAATCTTCGGTGGGTCTGTCCCACCTATGGAAGATGGCCACGACGAAGACATATACGAAAGACTAGTATCAGTTGCCAAATCAAACAACGCTCACTTTGTAGCTGACGTGCCTAGCCAATACCTAGAATCACTCGTAAAAGCAAAACCTGTTCTGATAAAGCCTAATGGTGAAGATATAGAAAAAATATTTGCCGCAGAAATTCACGACAAATACGACTACATACCTTATGGCAAGGAACTGGTAAAAATGGGTGCATCAAATGTAATCATCTCATACGGCGCCCAAGGATCTATGCTATTTACCAAGGATAAGATTTACACATCAAGTGAAATTGATGATGGTAGGGAGATAATAAACACTGTAGCCTGCCGTGATGCTATGATAGCTGGATTTTTAGGAACTATGGTCAAAGATAACAATCCACTAGAATCCTACAAGGTATCAGTAGCCGCAGCATCCGCTACAGCCAGAGTCCTAGACCTACCAAATTACGAAGAGATTATGGCAATGCTACCTTATGTAGAAGTTGAAGAATTAGAATGAATCTAAGAGGAATCTACCCTTTTTTCTTTATATGAATTTAACACCGGCTCTAGTATACTTAAATAAAAGTTGGGAGACCAAGTCATGAAACTAAAATATATTTTATTATCAGCTACTTTAGCCCTATCTTTAGTAGCTTGCACAAGTCCTCGAAATACTGTAAATACTAATGCTAATCACGATATAGTTCAAATAGCAGATTTAACACTTAAACTTAAAAATCACGGGCTAATGAAGGAGGGTAGTGCCGGTGGCTACGGCCAACAGGTCCAAGAAATATATGATAGCCTAGAAGAAGACCAAGTTATGTATATGATGGAAGCAGAGATAATTAGTGATAATTATGATCATATCCTAGACTTCTCAGCTACTGACTCAGCTGGTAAAGAAATAAGACCAGCATACTTAACCCTTAATGCTGGCGATACTGAAATAGTTGATGTCTTTTTTGTAATTGATAAAGAAACTGAAATCGCTACATTAAACTCTATTATAGAAAAAGATGGAGCGGAGTATACTCATAGCTTTACCATAACAGACACTAATTCTGTAGAAGAAGCTAATGAAAACCAAACTTCAGAAAACCAATCTGAGGAAGTCATCGATAGGATTGTGCTAAATACGTTAAATCCAACTGAAGGAATCCATATTTTAATCCATGAGTCATCTACATGGGATGAAGATATGTTGACAGATAATGAAAAATCTACACTTAAATCTCACTTAACATCTCCTGACAAAAGTGTACTCAGACTTGAATATACTATTGATGATGACAGGGCTAAGCCTAGAGAAATTGATCGTATGAAAAAAGATTATGATACAGACCTTATCAGGGCGTATATCCTCTATAAAGATGGCACAAAAGTCGAGCCTGTTCTAAGTCGTGCTGAAGCTACTGAGTCTAGCAAAGAAACTTACAACAAGGATTATTTTATAGTAGAAAATACAGATGATATTGAAGATATTTACTTTGATTTAGATATTAACAATGAAAAATTAGAGCCAATGGGAATTGGCTATGGTTATGACAAATAAAAAACGAGCTTAGTGCTCGTTTTTTGCTTGGTCTTCTTTAATTAATACGCGTATAGCCTCGATAGCTACTTTGATTGCAACTTCTGTGTCATGGACTACTGGATTTTCGAGTCCTGCCTTTTCGCGCTCTTGGTTAGCTACTACTAAAAAACAAGATCCACAGCGTACTCCTAGATAGTTAGCCACTGTAAATAGGGCTGCTGATTCCATTTCACTGGCTAGTGTCCCCATCTTTAGCCAGGCTTGCCATTTGTTTTCTAGTTCATAACTTATAGGCATCTTATCTGGCTCGTGTTGACCGTAGAAACTATCCTTGCATTGGACTACTCCGATATGACTTTTTGTATCTAGCTTATCAGCAGCATTTTTAAGTGCAAGTGTCACATCAAAGCTAGATACAGCTGGGAATTCTATTGGGGCGTATTCCTTGCTAGTCCCCTCTGCACGAATAGCAGCATTGGCTATTACCACATCCCCACTTTTGACATCAGTTTGCATACCTCCGCAGGTTCCTACACGAACAAGGGTATGGGCGCCGATTTTAGTAAGCTCTTCCATGGCGATAGCAGCTGATGGGCCGCCGATTCCTGTAGATGTCACAGATACCTTGACCCCATCAAGTGTACCGGTATAAGTCACATATTCGCGTCGCTGAGCTACTTTTACTGGATTATCAAAATGAGCTGCTATTTTTTCGCACCTGTCTGGGTCACCTGGGACTATAACATATTTACCAATATCATCAGATGTAAGCCCTATATGATATTGAGTATTATCTTCACTATATTTCATGGCTCCTCCTATATTTCATAGTCGGGCAAATCTATTTGGATGGTTTCTATACCATTTCGTTCTAATAGCTCTAAGGCATATTCGTCTACCCTATAAGCTTCCCTATAATATATCCTCTTTATCCCAGCTTGGATTAGGGACTTGGTACAGTTTAGGCATGGGAAATGGGTCACATATGCATCGCATCCTTTGACTGGGATCCCCTCTTTGGCGCAGTATAACAGTGCATTCATCTCAGCATGGATAGTTGCAATGCAGTGGCCATCACGCATGGTGTGGCCGATTTCATCACAATGTGGATTGCCCTTTATAGAACCATTATACCCAGTTGTGACTATCCTATGATCATCATTTACTATCACACAACCCACATAGGCCCTATCACAAGTCCCACGCGCTGCAACATTTACAGCAAGTTTCATAAAATATTCTTCCCAAGTCAACCTATATTTAGCCATGATATCCTCCAAATTTTAGAATTTAAGTCTTACTTTAAATAGGATATCAAATAGTTTGTAGCTTATCAATAGGGATAAGGCATATGCAATCACGTTTAAGAATATCATTTCTGATCCAGTTAAAGCGGTATTTAGCATTATGAAAAGTAGGCTTGTAAGGCTTAAAATCCCTAAAACCTTCGCTACTATCTCCATTGGTTTTGATACTATTAGGTAGCCAGATTTTTCAGCGCTGATGTTTTTGTTAATAGCATAGGCTATAAGCCCCCATATTAAGGCCACCACTATATATCCAAGGATATTTGGTAATTCATTTGTAGTATTAAATACTGTAAAGAATGGTTCGAAAAATCCTGGTAGATTCAAATTAAAATTATCCACTGCCATATTAAACTTTAGAGACATATTATCAGAAAATACTGATATCAATATATAGATAATATATCTAACTAGGTCAAAGGCCCAAGTTGCTATTAGCATTAGTCCCAAATGACCCACAAAGTTTCCAGAAATCATTCCTGTAGCTACTGATAGGATACTTGTAGCAAGGCCAATTAGGATATTATTTAATAGCTGACTTCCTACCCCATCAAAAGTAATCGCTGGGCCTAGGGCTGATGATTTTAGTACCAAAAGTCCAATCACTAGATTTATAGCAATTATTATTAGGCCAAAGACAAAGACAAGTATAGATTTCATCCACACTTCATCACGTTTTTTCCATGGATACATCATGGTAAATTCATAGTATGGCAAAGATTGTTCTAGACTTGTTATAAGCATAGCAATCATACATATAAAAAATAGTAGTGGAGCTAAGGTTTGTCTTACATAATCCACAGCATATGAATCTGGATAAGTATCAGTGACTATATCTACATCATAAGCTTCAAATGGACTAGAGGTTAGTCGATTGCGCAAATATGCGTATATATCTGTAGGCTCTACTATTTCCCAGTAGTCCCTTTTATACTTCTTTTTCATTTCTTTGTAGTATCGTTCATATTCTGTTTCATTTGCAAAGTCATAAAACTCTATTGGTTTGATGTTATATTTTTCTACATAAGCTGTAGCAATCTTATCTGCCTCATCTAAGAATTCTTGATCAATCTTTGATGTATCAATTGGCATATTTACATCTTTTGCCATAGCTTCGACAGCTTTACTTATATTGATGGCATCATTTTTAGTTTGCGTCCTAACACTAAAGCTAGAAATCATGGCCACAAATAATGACAATAGCACAATCCATAAGCCAAACCTCTTCCAGGTTACCTTAAATAGTTTCTTAAAATCACTCATCTTCTCACTCCTTCTTCTAGGTAGAAGTAGTCTTCAACTTTTACAGCTAGATCATCGTATTGGACAATCTCTGGTGTTTGCAACAAATTGTGTAGGTCTGTTTCATTCATCTTACTTAGGACTACATAAACTCTGCCTATATTAGAAAGTACAATCACTTTTTCTTTGATTTTGTCTGGCAAAGTATCCTTTACTACTATCTGTAATTTTCTGACATCATCATTAGCATTTTCTCCAGTAACACTCAAATTACCTTCCTTAGATAGATAATAAATATTATCACAGATTCCAGATAATTCGGATAACTCGTGGCTAGATGCAAATACCGCACAGCCCTTATCTCTTGCATCGAGTAGGTATTCTGTGATGCGGCGCTTATTTAAAACATCCATCCCATCAAGGATCTCATCTACAAGTATCACATTCGCATTTGAGGCTAGTACAGTAATGAGGCCAAGTAGGTTTTTTTCACCCTTTGATAAGTTTCTTACTGTTTGCTTTAAGCTAAGACCTTGAGTAATTACTTCATCTTCGAAAAATTTCCTATCAAATTTAGGATATAGGAGTTCATAATAATCTGGTATCGCAGATATCTTGTGGTAGTTAAAATAATCAAACCTATCTGGTAGATATGCCAAGTGTTCGATAGTCTCCGGATTTATTTCTATACTTTTACCAGCTATTTTTATCTTGCCACTATCCTCTTTATATATACCAGCAAGAATCTTTAGTAGAGTAGTCTTTCCACTCCCATTTCGGCCAACTAGGCCTGTTATCATCCCTTCAGTGAGTGTAAAGCTCACATCCGATAAGACCTTATGTTCATCAAAACATTTATTAACATTGATAGCTTCTACTATCATTTATCATCACCTGCACTTTCATAAATCTTTACTATATCATCAAGGGTAATCCCAAGATACTTGGCCTCTATAAAATCATCTTCTATCTTTTTTAACAAATCATTTATTCTTTGGCTGATTTTATCATCATCAAAAGAAATAAATGTCCCAATTCCCGGTTGGGTTTCTATTATCCCCTGTTTATCTAACTCTTTAAATGCCTTAGAGACTGTAGCTTGGTTTATCAAAAGCTCACGAGAGAGCTCCCTCACTGACGGAAACTTATCACCGTTTCGAAAATAGCCCTTGGCTATGGCAAGCTTGGTCTGCTCTACTATTTGCATATAAAGAGGTGTGTCAGAGTTTGGATTTAAATCAAACAATTTTTCCTCCTTATGGTGTGTTATGTATTGCCATACACCTTATATCTAAATTATAACATCTAAAAGCTAACTGTCAATAGTTTTAAACAAAAACAGAGAGCTGTTATGCTCTCATCTCTAGAAAAGTGGTGCAAATGGCTTTGCCAAAACTCCCACGGCCTTTTGCCAGAATGGGAAATTATTAGCCATCTCCATCGTAATACTTGTTCCAATAGTCAAAAATATTTCAAAGTCGTTTTTAATCTCTCTTATAGCTTTTGTATCCTTCATCCAGACCCCACATTCGAAGTTTAGGTAAAAGGCCCTATAATCGAGATTGACTGTACCGACAAAGCCATAGGTCCCGTCCATAAGCCATACCTTGGAGTGAGAAAAGCCTGGGGTGTATTCGATGATTTTGACCCCATCACCCAAAAGCCTCTTATAATTAGCTCTTGCAAGGGCAAAGGCTATTTTCTTATCTGGTATGTGTGGCAGGCAAATCCTCACATCTACTCCCCTTTTTGATGCACCTATGATGGCACTTATTATCTCATCTTCTACGACCAAATACGGAGTCATGATGTATACATAATGTTTGGCACTATTTAACATCATAAGTAGCGAGCTCTTGCTGTAGTTTTCATTATCCATAGGGTTGTCTGAAAATGGCATCACGAGCCCTTCGCCCTCAAAGTTTGCCTTGACAGGTAGGTACTTAGAAAAGTCTTCTACATTATCTGTGCGGGCATTCCACATTTGTAAAAACATTATAGTAAAGCTTTCTGCCCCGCGGCCTGCTATTTTTAAACCACAGTCCTTCCAATGGCCAAAGCGTTCGTATACGTTGATATATTCATCTGCTAGGTTGATACCACCGGTGTAGGCTATTTCGTTATCTATTAGAAAAATCTTTCTGTGGTCTCTGTTGTTATAATAAGTCGAAACAATTGGATACATAGGTGAAAATACCTTGCAATTGATACCCAAATCTTTCATTTCTTTTGGGAAATTGGTCTTTACTCTGGTAAGCAAATTGGTCCCGTCGATTAAAAGCCTCACCTCTACTCCGGCTTGAGCTTTTTTTACCAGCTCCTCAAGGACGGTCCCCCACATATAACCATAGTCGATGATAAATATTTCTATAAAGATAAAGTGCTTGGCTTTTTTTATATCTTCTAATAGATCGGCAAACACATCCTCACCCACCGCATAATACTTAGTTGCCGTATGCCTATGAACTACGAATCCTCCCAAGTCATAGAAGTAGTTTTGGGCATTGTATAGGCCGATATCAGTCTCATGGATTTCTTTGATTAGATTGATGTCTCTATTGTGTAGGGCGCGAGATGTTTTTTCAAGCCTTAGAACTCTCTTTTGCTCTGCCCTATATCCTAGCGAAGAGTAATTGATGATAAAAACTATAGTACCAAATACAGGTGCCAGTGCTATAAGTATAAACCAGGACAGCTTGTAAGAAGGCTTGATACTATTCATGTTTAGGATAATTATCATGAAAATCAGTGTAACAGCCGCATCTCCCCCGAGTAGTATCGAAGGATCTATATTTAGGTACTTATATAGGTATACCAATAGGCCAATCTGTAAAAGTATCAGTAGGGCAAATACACCGGCTCTGGAGAATACTAGGCTAACCATAGAAGTCTTGGTTTGCTTGACATATTTATTATCATTTATTTTTTGCATAAAAGTATTCATTTGATCTGTCATGGCTTTATTATATCAAATTTTAAAATATTAGTTAATTGACAGTTTACTTTTAAATCATATTATAATAGGATAAGGAGAATATTTTGACTGATATACTTATACTAAATGACTTTGTATCTAGGGGCAAGATTGCAGGAAATATGCTATCTTCTGTGTTAGCTTACAAAGATTTCAACACTTATTTTATACCGACAGCTTTGATATCTAATAACTTCGATTATGGCCAAGTTGCAAAACTCGATACTTTTACCTACATAAAAGAAAGCCTTGATGTCTACAAAGATCTAGGCTTTACTTTTGATATGGTTTTTATTGGCTATGTTGAAGATAAGAAAACTACTGAATTGATTATTGATTATATAAATAATCTGCCATATAGGCCTGAGATCATCCTAGACCCTATCATGGGTGATAACGGCAAGCTTTATAAGGGTGTGGATGAAGAAAAGATTGGCAATTACAAGGCATTACTTGATATAGCTGATATTACTACACCAAATTTCACCGAAGCAAATTTCCTTGGCCTTACTGATTATGAGAAGCTCATCTCAGATGATAAAAAATATGTAATCACGAGTGTAAATGATGACGAGAAGTACTACATACTTGGCATAGACAAAGAATTAACCAAAGTAGATTTTGAAAAAATAGATGTCCGCCTGGCTGGAACTGGAGACCTTTTTGATGCATTATTTTTGAGCAATTATATAGAGACTCATGACTTTAAGAGCTCGGTGGAAAATGCAGCTACTAGCATTGATAGAATTATAAGAAAACATATAAACGAACGTCCTTGTGATGCTGATATTTATATAGAGTCCTACTTTGACTTGCTAGACTAGGAGATTTTGTGTTTTTCGAAGATAAATATTATAAGAGAGCTCTGAGGGTCGCATGGCCTGCCGTACTCGAATTCTTTTTCGTGTCCATAGCTGATATTATAGATACCTTTATGGTATCGGCCATGGGTCCTTCGGCTGTAGCAGCTATTGGTCTTACCACCCAACCAAAATTTATCGCTCTTTCGATTTTTATTGCAATTAATGCCGCCCTCTCAGCCCTCATCGCCAGAAGGCAGGGTGAGGGCAATAGGTATAAGGCCAATCAAACCTTGGTGACAAGCTTATTTATCATTTTAGTTTTTGTTATCATTACTGATTTGATATTTATCCCCCTTGCCCCAGCCTTTATGCGATTTGCTGGATCCAATCCAGATACCCATGACCTATCAGTGAAGTACTTTAGAATTATAATGATAGGAATCATTTTTACAGCCCTATCAACAGCCATTAATGGAGCCCATAGAGGTTCTGGCAATACACAGATTGCCTTTACTACCAATGTAGTATCAACTATAGTAAACATATTTTTTAACTTTTTGTTGATCAATGGTAATCTAGGCTTTCCTGCCTTAGGCGTGACTGGGGCTGCGATAGCCACTGTGATGGGAACTGTATCGTCTACCATCATGTGCTTCTTATCACTAAGTCGCTCTGAGTCATATCTAAACTTTAAGCATATGTTTGTCAGGGAAATCAAATTCGATAAGAAAATCGCCCGAGATATCTTCCCTCTAGCTTCAAATATATTTGTAGAAGGCATATCGGCAAGAATAGGCTTTCTAATCACCGCTATAACAGCGGCAGGCCTTGGCACCAACGCCTTTGCAGCCCATAATGTAGGTATGAATCTACTTAGCCTAACCTTTGCCTTTGGTAATGGTATGCAGGTAGCTGCCATATCTCTTACTGGTAATGCCCTTGGAGAAGGAGATAAAAATAAGGCACTTACCTACGGTAAGGTGAGCCAGCAAATAGGACTTGGTATTTCTCTAGTACTCGCCCTTATCATTTGGGTATTTGGTAGAAATATATTTGGCTTATTTTTCTCAGAAGCCGATATCTTAGACTACAGTCGTATCATAACTGGATTTTTAGGCTTTATAGTTATATTCCAAATCTCCCAAGTAATCTACGGTGGCTGCCTAAGAGCAGCTGGGGATGTGCGCTACACTTTATTTATTGCACTACTATCTGTAACCTTTATTAGAACAATCGTAACCCTCACATCAGTACACCTCTTAGGCCTGGGGCTCGTTGGTATATGGATGGGGATTTTATCAGACCAACTTACTAGAATCATTACTCTTCGTAGTAGGTTTTATAAGGGTAAGTGGTTAGATATGAAAATTTAATACATAAAAAAAGAACTGATTGGATATTT
>HG326663.1:148386-325875 GCA_000308255.3 Anaerococcus pacaensis 9403502
ATTTCCGATCAGTTCTTTTTCTATTATTCAGCGCTAAGTAGTTCTACTGTTGATGTAAGTATATCTGAGTAAGAATAGCTTACTGTGCGCTCTACATCGAAATCATTGTTTACCCTTACAGTGAAGACGCTAGGAAATGCATCTACAATGACACCTGTCTTGGTTTTGATTCGTTTGCGACCCATATCTGCCTTTAAAATCACTTCTTTGCCGATATTGTCTTCAACTTGTTTTCTGATGTCATTTACTGATAATTGTTCCATCTCATCATCCTCTCATATTGTACTAGTAAATATTATACACGAGAAATAGGTAAAAGTCAAGTTGGTCGATTATTATACTTTTATATGAGCTCTTGTCAAATATTTTCGTAAAATGCCTTATAAGCCTTGCAAGTAGAGTAAAGGTCAGCCTTGCTGATAAGTTCTGTTGGTGCATGCATAGATACTACTGGTGTACCACAGTCTACTACATCCATAGCATATTCTGCTAGGATAAAGGCGATAGTTCCACCGCCACCTGCATCAACAGCACCAAGTTCACCTGTTTGATAGATGACATCTGATTTGTCAAAGGCTGCGCGTACTTCTTGAAGGTATTCTGCATTGGCATCATTTGAACCACCTTTGCCGCCAGAACCTGTGTATTTTGTAAGCGCTACACCACATCCAAGTTGTGCTGTATTGTCTAGTTCTGTCACACCTTTGAAGTTTGGATCTTCGGCTAGAGTTACGTCAGCTGATAGGACTTTAGAATTCTTTAGGGCGCGTTTGAAGCTAATTAAGTCAGCTTTGCCTACTAGATTTAGGATTTCAAGTAATGTATTTTCAAAGAATTGTGAGCTCATACCTGTTGCACCGTATGAACCGATTTCTTCTTTATCTACAAATAGGCCAACTGCTGTTCTTGTTGGATTTTCTATATCAAGGATGGCATTTAGTGCCCCATATGCACATACTCTGTCATCGTGGCCATGGCCTAAAATCATAGAGTTATCAAGGCCAGCGTGGCGGGTTTTTATTGCTGGTACTGCTTCAAATTCTGCTGTTATGAAGTCTTCTTCGATGATACCGTATTTTTCATTAAGAATTTTTAGGATGTTTTTCTTAACTGGATTGTCATCTTCATCATTTAGTGGGATAGATCCAACTAAGATTTTAAGTTGTTCACCTTCGATAACTTCACGAGCTGATTTGTCCATTAGTTTTCTTGATAGGTGGATAAGTAGTTCAGAAATTGTAAATACTGGCTCATCATCCTTATCACCAATTGAGATTTCTACTAATTCTCCATCTTTGGTGTAGATTACACCGTGTAGGGCTAGTGGAATAGTAGTCCATTGGTATTTTTTAACCCCACCATAGTAGTGAGTTTTAAGATATGCTAGATTGCTATCTTCTGATACTGGAACAGGTTTGAGGTCAAGTCTAGGGCTATCTAGGTGGGCACCTACGATATTCATACCATTTGTGATATCTTCATCTCCGATGTGAAACATTACCACACCCTTGTTTTTATTTACAGCATATACTTTATCCCCTGGATTTAATGAACTAGCATTTTCATCAAGCTCTACATAACCTGCAGCTTCCGCACGTTTGATGATTTCTTTGACAGCAAGTCTTTCTGTACGAGCTGTATCTAAGAAATTGATGTAGTCATCTGAGATGTTAAATAGTTCTTGTTTTTGGTCTTCATTGATGTTTAACCAAATATTTTTTCTTTTGTACTCCACTTCTTCCTCCTAAATAAGTTTCCAAATATTTTTTGTATAAGCTACTGGGTCTTCTATTTCTAGGCCTTCTAGTAGTTTGGCTTGGTCTAATAGTAGGTTCGATAATTCTTTCAATTTTTCATTATCATCTTTAGCTTCTTCTAATAGATCATAAGCCTTAGACTTAGAATTGATCTCTAGCACCTTGTCTGCTCTGATACCCATAGCCTGAGGTTGGTTTCTTAGGGCCTTTTCCATTTCTATGGAGATATCGCCTTTTTGCTTGATAATGGCCGGGATATCATCTAATTTGTCTGTAAATTTCACATCTACCACCTCATCTGGTAGTGTGGCCTCGATTAGACTAATGAGGTCAGCCTTGTCAGTATCCTCGGTTGTATCTTCGACTTCTGCTATTGACTTAAATTCTAGTCCTTCGTATTCATTTAACATTCTTACTAGGAATTCATCAAGTGTTTGATCTAAAAATAACACATCAGTTTCAGAATCGACCATGGTAAGGGCTGGGGAATTCTTGATTTTTTCTATAGAGTCCCCTGCTGCATAGTAGATGTATTCCTCTGTAGACTTGGCATTGGCCTTATATTCAGCAAGGCTTATCATCTTATCTTCTTTTCTAGAATAGAAAAGGAGTAGGTCTTGAAGTTCATCCTTATTTGAGCCATAAGATTCGTAAATGCTTGCCTTAATAGTATTTCCAAATTCAGCAAAGAAGGCTTCGTAATCCTCGCGTTTATTCTCCAACATCTCTTTTAGGTGGTTTGCTATGCGCTTGTTGATTTGCTTTGCTATAAACCTTAGCTGCCTATCTTGTTGGAGGGTCTCACGGGAAATATTTAGGGTAAGGTCATCTGATTCTACCACACCCTTGGCAAAGGCAAAGGCATTGTCTAATAGGTCCTCAGATCTTTCCATGATTTTTACACCGTGAGTGTATAGTTGTAGGCCCTTTTCATAATCTTTTGAATAGAAATCAAATGGAGCCTTTTTTGGAATATAGATGAGCGCTCTAAATTCTACTGCACCTTCTACATTAAAATGCAGCCAGCTAAGTGGCTCATCAAAGCCAAAGTGTTGATCTTTGTAAAAATTAACGTAATCTTCATCGGTCAAATCATTTTTATTTTTCTTCCAAATTGGTGTTTCAGAATTTAAGACATCTAGTTCTTTGTAGTCCTCATATTTCGGCTCATCCTCTGTAGAATCAGAGGCAAGTCTAGTCTTTGTGACCTCCATCTTGATTGGGTATCTGATGTAGTTAGAATACTTGCTAACTAGATTACGTATTCTCCATTGGTCAAGGTATTCATCATAGTTTTCATCATCGGTATTCTCTTTTAAGAATAAAGTGATTTCTGTGCCGTGATTTTCTTTATCAGTTTCTGTGATTTCAAAACCATCAGCATTTTCACTCACCCATAGATAAGCCTGATTAGATCCTGCTTTTTTTGACTTAACTTCTACACTATCAGCTACCATAAAGGCAGAATAAAATCCTACACCAAATTGACCAATAAGGTCTTTGATATCAGCGCTTTCTACAGATTGTCTGAAATTATCTGTGCCAGATCTAGCAATAGTACCTAGATTTTCAGCAAGGTCAGTCTCATCCATACCGATACCTGTATCGATTATAGTAAGTGTTCTCGCTTCTTTATTTGGAATAAGTTCTATATAAAAATCTTCTTTGTTTGTTTCGTTTTCTGATTTTAAATCTTCATAATATAATTTGTCCAAAGCATCTGATGCATTTGAGATGAGTTCGCGAATGAATATTTCCTTATTGGTATAAATCGAATTTATCATCAAATCCATGACTTTTTTGGCTTCTGCTTTAAATTCTTGCTTCATATATCCTCCTTAGCACTCTATTAGTATGACTGCTAATATTATACTAAGTAGACTATTTTTTTCAAACTAAGAATTGATTTCATTTTCTATTTCAGATAGGCGTTTACCAAGTGCAGCAAGCTCTCTTTGTAGTCTGACACGTTTTTCAACCAGGTCTCTTTTCCTATCAGCCACTCTTTCTCGATTTGCTATAGTAGATACTACAAATGATATGATAAAGGCTATTAAGATTGACCCCACTCTTTGATTAGTATTTACATTAATAAAATATGTAATAATCGCTACAATAACTGCAACTACAATAGGGATAAGTACAAAATTTATAAAAGAAACACTCCCACCTATATCATTTATCATATCATTGGTCGCTTTTAGTTCATCCCTTAGACGTATGACTTCCTTAAAAATCTCTTCTTTTTCTTCTATTAAATGTTTCTTCTCCATGGCTACCTCCTTGCTTTTATCTTACCCCTATCCTAGCATAACACTTGTAATCGACTAAATTTGTAGTATTATATGATTTGTAAAGGGAGGATTATTATGGAAACTAAAGATACAGATAAAGTTGAAATCACCCGCGATATGCTAATTGGTGATATCATCCAAACAAAACCAGAATCAATCAATACTCTCCTTATGGCAGGTATGGGCTGCATTGCATGCCCATCTTCATTATATGAAACACTAGAAGAAGCATGCATGGTTCACGGCATGGACCCAGAATACCTACTTGAGGAATTAAATAGATAAAAACTCGAGGCATCTGCTTCGAGTTTTTTTATATCCATTTTGATAATATAAAGCTATATCCTAAAAAGAAAATAGATAGAACTAGTATTATCGATATATTGCTAGTCTTATCATAATAATCTTTTTTATTAGTCAAGTGATCAATAAGTATTACAGCAGTGTACACAATCCATATACTAATCAGAAAATGAACTTTGTCTATACTGTTGCTTACCCCTCCACTTCCATCCCATTGTATAGGTACTTGGTTCGGAAGTTTTTTTATGTTTAGAATACTAACTGCTATCAAAAGACTAAATAATGCCCTAAGTAGTGCATAAGCTGCCTTTATCCTTGCTTTTATCTTATTCATGTTAACTTCCTTTTTTATATCTCAACATATCTATTGTCAATTGCTAAATCAAACAAAAATCTCACAAAATTTTCCTTATAGCCTACAAATTGTCCAGCATGGAGGAGATTTAGCACTCCATCTAAGCTTTCCCATCTGGCATCCGACACTTCTTCTTCTTGTAGTACCAAAGTATCCAAATCAATATCTTCATTTACCACATAAAAATCATCAAAACCTAGCGGGAAATTGGCTGTAAGAGATGGTCTCTTGTAGGTAAAGTCTAGCTTTATGCCTAGCTCTTCAAAAAGTTCTCTTTCTGCTGCAAAATTGCTGGCTTCAGTAGTAGTCACCGCTCCCCCGCAGGTCACATCCCAAAGGCCTGGCATTTTTTTATTATAGGTTCTTCTTTGAATTAGCATCTCATGATTACTATTAAAGATACATACATGCACTACCAGCCTATAAAAACCCTTGGGCTGGGCTGAACCTCTTACATAAGTATCAGTCGTTTTCTGTCTATTCTCGTCATATAAATCCATTATCTCCATATTATCACTCCTGTGGATTAGATACCCATTTTAGTGATCATCGTTAAAGACTGATATTGGTCCTTTAAAGCCAAATACTCTTGGCACAAACATCATATCAAATAGTGGAGCAAATAGGTTCATTGTAATGATTGCTATCCCTATACCACCAGGCAAGTTGAATAGGTATCTGAGTATTCCAGTAAATACACCTATAAAGAGGGCATAGATTATTCTTGCTCTGTAGTTTACAGGTCCTGATGTGTAGTCAGTTACCATGAACACTGCTGCAAACATTACTGTTCCTGTAAGGATGTGGTATAGGCCAAAGTAATAGTCTGATTGGCCAAAGAGAGTCATAGTAAAGAATAAACCACCTAGAGTTGCAATTGGCATCCATGGGTTTATAGTGCGTCTAGCTACTAGATACACATAGCCAACTATAATCGCCCATTTTACTGGCTCACCCAGATTACCACCGATATTGCCCATGAAAAGATCAGATAGCATTGGCATATTATCTGGTACGTGTTCTACGCCATTACCTAGATATTGGAGTGGTGTTGCTGTTGAGACCATATCAGGACGAGGCGAAACCCAATTTGTAATATAGGGTGTAAGAGTTATTTTACAAAAAACTCTGGCAAATACTGCTGGGTTGAATGTGTTTTTACCAATCCCTCCTGGAAGTTGTTTGATAACAATAATTGCTATAAAGCTTGCAAATACTATTATCCAATATGGAACTGTTACGACAAATGAGAGGGCTAGTAAAAGGCCAGTTACGCATGCAGATAGGTCCTTAATGGTGCTTTCTTCATGCCTTAATTTGTTCCACAGCCACTCAAAAAACACACAAGATCCCACAGCTAGTAGCATGATAAATAAAGCTCTAATACCAAATTTGACGATAGCCATGATACAAACTGGGATGAGGGCAATGATTACATCTAGCATTATATACATGGAGTCTGTTTTGTCCTTATAAAAAGGCGCTTTAGCTATTTTTTGCATTTAGTTGATCCCCCAATTTTCTGTTTAATGATTGAATATTTTCAAGTAGTGGAATATGAGCAGGACATGTATAGGTACATGAGCCACAGCTGATGCAAGCACGAGACCTAAGCGAAAGTCCCTTATAGATTTCTTCATTTCTATAGGCCCTAGATATAGCAACTGGGATGAGTCCTACTGGACATACATCTACACACCTACCACACCTAATACATGCTGTCTCTTTCCTCTTTATCGGCTCTGTGAGAGCTAGTATTGTGGTTGTGTTTTTCTCTATTGGTGCATCAAGATTGTCAAAGCTCTTACCCATCATTGGGCCACCATTGATGTATTTGATATCAGCTTTATCCCCTTCTACACCGCCACACTCAGCTATGAGGTGGGAAATAGGGGCTCCTATTGGAACTAGTAGGTTCTTTGGGTCTTTTAGTCTATCACCAGAAACTGTGACGACTCTCCTAGAAGCATGGAGGCCTTTAAATACGGCATCATGTATAGCTTTTACAGTTGATACATTTGATTGGATGATGCCGAGATCTGCTGGATAGAGGGCATTTGGAACTTCAGTACCTAGAACCTCTCTGATTTGAAGGGCATCGTGGCCTTGAGGATAAGAAGTTCCTAGGGTGTGTATTCTGAAATTTTTTACTCCATACTTATTGATGGCTTCAGTGATTGCTTTGATTGGCTCATCATAGACTCTTTCGATAGCTATGTAGGCTTCCTTGGCATCGTAGATTTCCATAAGTTTAGCAACCATCTCTACTATCTCATCTGCATGCTCTACCATCACTCTATAGTCAGTTGTAGAATAACCTTCACATTCTGATCCATTGATGATTATGTAGTCTATATCCTTGGCTTCGTTTTTATATTTAATCTTGGTAGGAAATCCAGCTCCACCCTTGCCTACAATACCCGCTTCTTCTATACGATCGACAAGCTGGTCAACAGTGATTTCTCCTGTTAAAGGTTCCATGAGATTTTCTCTAAATTCTCCATCGTTTTTTATAACGATAACTTCATTCTCACCCCTTAGGGTCACCATTTTTTTTATATCTACTACTTCACCAGATACTGATGAAGATATATGTGAACTCATAAAACCAGATTGGTCCCCAAGCTTATCTCCTATTAGCACCTTATCCCCTACTTTTACTGATATTTTAGCAGGCTTTCCTATGTGCATATTCATCGGGAAATAAACATATTCTGGTGGGCTAAGTGGCTCAATAGGCTTATTCATAGTCCTATCTTTATTTTTAGGTATGTCTACACCCTTTGGCTCTTTAAACATATATCCCTCCTTAAAACTTTTACTTATTTAGTATACCACTAATTTAAACTGATTATAAACCATAAGTATATATTTTTTAGTATATTAATATAATAAAATCCTAGCCGCAGCTAGGATTTTTTTAGTTTTCAGATTTTAATATGGCGTTGGTAAGTCTTGGGATAACTTGCTTCTTTCGGCTAAGAACACCTGGGGCTGATATAGTGCCATTGGTCACCTTATTTTCAAATTCTTCTTCTATAGCCTCTATGTGCTTACCTACTACTAAGAGTTCACTAGTTTCGTTGAAAATATCTGTAAGGACTAGAACAAAGGTTGATTCACCCTTGCGTTCGATTTTTTCACGCATAAGCTTTTCGATATCCTCACGTAGTGGGGCAAGTTCTTCTGGATTCATAGTCATTACTTGACCTACTCTTACTGCCTCGCCTCCGATAGTAAAGGTCTTCACATCGCCTTCTACTAGGTCTTGTGGGGCTCTGCCTTTTAGGGAAGTACCTGCTTTAAACATTTTGTTGGCAAAGTCTTCTGGGTCTAGGTCAGCTATTTTTGCCATTCTTTCGAGTACTCGTTTGTCAGTATCTGTAGTAGTTGGACTTCTAAATAGTAGTGTGTCTGAAATAATAGCTGCACATAAAAGTCCTGCTATAGCCTTTGATGGGCGGATGCCACTTTCTAGATACATCTTTGATATGATAGTCGCAGTAGATCCCACAGGCTCTGCTCTAAAGAATAGAGGGGCTGTGGTAGAAATATTTGCTACCCTATGATGGTCTATTATTTCTATAATTTCTGCTTCTTCTATGTCATCTACAGATTGGTTTTTTTCATTGTGGTCTACTAGGATTAGTTTCTTGCTATCAGCAGATATCAGATGATACCTAGAAATAGATCCTACTACCTTTTTATTTTCATCTACTACAGGATATGACCTAAATCTAGTCTTTGCCATGGTTTCACGGACTGTGTCGATGGTATCTGTAGTGGTGAAATATATAAGATTATCCTTGGTCATGACATGGCTTACTGGGATGGTCATAGGTAGAAGTCTTGCTGTCATGAAGGTGTTAAATTCTGTTGATAGAATGGTGACTTTATGTTCTTTGGCATAATCAATTAGCTCATCATCAATTTGTGAGCCATTGGTTAGGATGATTAATGCTACCTTGCGAGTAATTAAATACTCTAAATACTCAGTTCTATTGCCGATAACTACTATATCTCCCTCAGCGAAGTACTCATCAAAGCCAACATTATCGTCATTCATAGCAAGTATTGTGATTTTACCTGAGAATTCACGAGGACTTTCTGGAATGACTTGAGTTTTTGCTGCAAGTACATCGATGATATTTTCTATTGGAGTATTAGCTCTGCCTATTATTCTATCATCCCAGACGTCCATGTAGGACTTGGTGATATTTGATAGTGACGCAACCCCTGTGATTTTGCCATCTCCATCTACTACCGCTAGTGAATTGGTCACTCCTTCTTGGAAGATATCCCAAGCTTTTCTTACTGGGATAAGTGGATCAACAGCAAAGGCCTTGTCTATATCTATATCTGATACTTGCAGTAGCATAGATTCTTTTATGATTGGTGGTGTAACGCCAAAATAATCGAATACAAATCTAGTTTCTTGATTTAGTTTTCCTAGTCTAATTGGAATAGCCTCTACATCACCTTGTCTATTTTTTAGATCTGCGTAGGCTACAGCAGACACTACAGAATCTGTATCAGGATTCTTGTGGCCTGTTATATATACTTTCTCTTTCATTTATTTCTCCTTATATAAATTCTACCTTTAAGGATACTATTTTGTACCTATCTACCTCATCGACTGAAATAATCATATTTTCAACATTTATGAAGTCTCCCGCCTCAGGTATCCTCGATAAATGGTCTATCACATAGCCACCGACAGAGTCATTTTTAATCTCTTCGAGCTCTAGGTCAAAATAATCATTAAAGTCAGATAAGTGCATAGCTGGCTCGACCGTATAGGTACGCTCATCGATTTTTACTATGTCCTTTTGGTCCACATCGTATTCGTCATCGATCTCACCCACCAGTTCTTCTACGATATCTTCGATAGTCACAAGCCCACTAGTACCACCATATTCATCTATAACTATAGCAAGCGATACATTTTCGCTTCTCATGCTAGTAAATAGGTCAAAGATGTGCATGTTGTCATAGACATAATAAGCAGGTCGCATCAGGGTTTCAAGGTCTAAATCCTTGCCCTCGGCTATAGCTGATACGATATCTTTCATGTGGAGAATCCCCACGATATTGTCTATATTTTTCCCATAGACTGGGATTCTAGAGTGGTTGGTGTTTATGAGCACATCTTTGATTTCATCGATAGATGCATCTACTTGGACTGCTTGCATATTTGTCCTTGCTGTCATGATATCTTCTACATCTGAATTACCAAATTCAAATACATTGTTTATCATTTCGCTTTCTTCGTTATTGATTACACCTTGTTCTTCTGATACATCTACTATGGTTTTTAAGTCTTCTTCTGTTACGATATTGGAGTTGTCTTCTTCAGAGACAAACAATTTGGTGATAGCCCCAGTGATTTTCACTAGTAAAAAGCTAATTGGCTTTAAAATAAAATCCAAAAATTTAATTGGTCTTGCCACTTTTAGACTAAGTTTTTCACTATTTGAACTAGCGATATTTTTTGGAGTTACCTCTCCAAATATTAGTACTACTATTGTTAGGATAATTGGCGAAATAACCGCTCCCCTAGGTCCAAATACATCTGTGAAAAATATAGTTGCTACTGTTGTAGTTACAATATTTACAATGTTGTTACCAATTAGGATTGTTGTGAGTACCGAATTGATATTTTCAACGAGTTTTCGAACGAGTGGTGCTTTTTCTACGCCATTTTTTTCCATTTGGCGGATTTTAAATATATTTGTACTCGTTAAAGCTGTTTCTGATGATGAGAAAAATGCTGATAGCATAATTCCTATAATTATTACAATAAGTTGTATAACATTGACTGTCGACATACATCCTCCTAGGGATATTATAAATTATTTAAAAAATAAAGTAAATTTACTAAAGAAATAAAAGGCGTATAATAGATGCGTATTATTTTTAATATTGGAGGTTATATGAGCGAATCATCGTTTAATGAAAGAGTTTTTAGGCTCAAAGAACACGGTACTAATACTCGCACAGAGATCATGGCTGGCATTACTACTTTTATGACAATGTCTTATATCCTTGCCGTAAATCCAGCAATACTCGCTGATGCCGGTATGGATTCTGGTGCAGTATTTACTGCTACTATTATTGCCTCAGTGATTGCTATGCTTGTTATGGCTTTTGTTGCAAATATGCCATTTGGCTTGTCTGCAGGTATGGGCCTCAATGCATTTTTTGCATACACTGTAGTCCTACAAATGGGCATGAGCTGGCAATTTGCACTGACAGCAGTCTTTATAGAGGGGTTAATATTTATTATCCTATCCTTTACAGGCTTCCGCGAGGCAATATTTAATGCTATTCCTTTAAACTTAAAAAAGGCTGTATCTGTAGGTATCGGTTTATTTATTGCCCTAATTGGTCTTGTAAATGCCAATATCGTAGGCCATGGTGCTGTTGCTCTAGAACTAGGCAATATCGCTAGTGCTGAGGGCCTTGTATTTTTCTTATCTCTTGCAATCATGATTATCATGACTGCTAGAAATATCAAAGGCGCCCTACTATGGGGGATGGTAATTGGTACTATTCTTTCACTTATCCTTGGTGTAACACATTTCCCAGGATCTTTAGTATCTGCCCCACCATCTGTTAGACCAATAGCATTTCAATTAGACTTTTCAAATGTATTTTCATTTGAGATGTTCTCAGTATTATTTGCATTTTTATTTGTAGATATCTTTGATACACTTGGTACCCTTACTGGTGTTGCTACTAAGGCTAATATGCTAGATGAAAATGGCAACCTACCAAATGGATCAAAGGCAATGCTAGCTGATGCTATTGGAACTACATGTGGCGCTCTTCTAGGTACATCTACTATCACTACATTTGTAGAAAGTTCTGCGGGCGTTGCTGAAGGCGGCCGTACTGGCCTTACTGCACTTGCTACTGCAGCTTGTTTTGCAATCGCAGCTTTCTTTTTTCCCGTATTTAGCATAATTCCAGCTCAAGCTACATCTGCAGCTCTAGTAACAGTTGGTTTATTCATGCTTACTACAGTAGTTGATATCAACTTTTCTGATATCACAGAAGCTTTCCCAGCATTTATGACTATCCTAATGATGCCTGCCACATATTCTATTGCAGAAGGTATCTCATTTGGTATTATCTCATATACAGCAATCAAAATATTTACTGGCCGCGGCAAAGAAGTAAGTCCACTTGTATACGTGCTTGCAGTTGTATTTTTATTAAGATATATTGTGCCTGGCCTAGCATAGAAAAAAGGAGTCCCCTATTTGGGAACTCCTTTTTAATTTAACTTATCATTTACAGATTTTATCTTCTCTTCCATGTGACCTTCTTTGTCACGTCTGTCATCCATCTTTATCACTGTGTATACTCTCTTTGCTCCAGTATCAAAGACCTTTTCTTGCATGTCTCTGACTACTTTAAAGAGTTCATCAGGATTACCCTCTAGGACTGTACCCATTGGGTTTAGTTCATGTTTGATGCCCGATTCTTTTAAAATCTTACTAGCTTCTGCTACATATCCGCTAACTGATGTGGATCCTGTGCCGATTGGTACTAGTGTTAGTTCAAGTATTGCCATATTAGTCCTCCAAAGATTGTTCGTAAAATGCCTTGTATATTTTGTATGCGTCTAGGTGGTCGTGTATGCCTCCAAGTTCCCTAATTGAGTGCATGGCAAGTATTGGTTCACCCACATCTATTGATGTGATTCCAAGTCCTGTGGATGCTATTGGCCCAATAGTAGACCCACCTTGCTTATCGTTTCTATTGTGGAATGTTTGGATATTACATCCGATGCTATTCGCCAGATCTATAAATCTGCTATTGCTTACAATATTTGATGAATAAGCCCCATTTGCCGCAATCTTTATCACAAGCCCTGCATTCATTTCGACTTGATTGGTCGGATCGTGAAGTGATGCATAGCTTGGGTGGATGGCATGGGCTTGGTCAGCTGATACGAGATAAGAATTGCTAAGGGCTATATAATAATCTTCATTATCAAGTCCGAGATTATCGCAAAGTCTTCTTAAAGTGTCTGCTAAAAACGGTGAAAAAGCACCTGTGGCCGTTCTAGATCCTATTTCCTCGTTGTCATTTAGAACTAAGACATTGTTTGAAGTGCTCTTTGCATCGACTAGGGCCATGAGTGATGCATGGACTGAGCCTAAATTATCAATACGGCCGACCTGGTATATATTATCGATAATAGTCCCCTTTTGTCTGTCGTATAGGCCAAGGTCATAGTCTATTATCATATCTGAATCTATCTCTAGCTCTGTCGCAAGCAAGTCTTCTAGATATCCACCCTCAAAAGTACTATCAATAGTTTTTACTATCGGATATACGTGGTCTTGGGGATTGATTTCAAAACTAGTATTCACTTCACTAATTAGATGGATGGCCGCATTTGGGATAGTCAGTAGGTCTTTGTCTATATTTACGAGTGCATCTTCGATTTTGCCATCTCTATTGAAAGTCACCTTACCAGCTAGGGATAGGGTCCTATCAAGCCAAGTATTATAAATCATTCCTCCATACGGCTCGATATTAAACCTTAAATAATTGTGCTTGGTAAGTTCTGGATTTGACTTTATCTTAAACGTAGGGCTATCTGTGTGGCTGCCGATGATATCAAAGCCTTTGGTTAGGTCTTTACCAACTGTAAAGGCAATGAGGGCTGTGCCATTGCGACTTATAAAATATTTGCCCTCTTTTTCGATTTCCCAGCGTTCATTCTCTTTTAGTTCCCTAAATCCATTATCAATAAGGATATTTTTTGCATTTTCTACTGCAAAATAATTGAGGGGACTCTCATCTATAAATTTTATTAGATCATTACAAAATTCTATGCTATTCATAATAAAACTCTACTTGTCCTAGACGGATATTCAATATTTGGGTATATAATATACATAATTTTATTGATAATCAATTGAGGAGGTATTATGGAAAATAACACGACAAAGAATTCTTCCAAGGCCTATGTAATAGAAATATTGCTTTTTACTGCTTATGCATTTTTTGGTGTAAACTGGATAGCAGCTACAAATATGAGCCCTGAGATACTAGAAACTTTTGGGATTCATGGAGGGTCTACAGCTATACAAAATGCTGTTACTATAGCAAGGATAGTTGGTAACTTTGTGGCAGCCACTATTTTAAATAAGCTTTATCCAAAAAAATCAATAGGCCTTGGTGCACTTTTAATTGCCCTAGGTAGCTATATAACTGCCCTTGCTCCAGCTTTCTGGATGCTTGTAGTGGGACGCGCTATATTTGGTCTAGGCGGGGCACTTCTAGTCGTTTATATGGCGCCAGTTGTGCTCGAATATTTTACAGCAGATAAAAGGCCAACTATTAATGCCATCAATGGCCTTGCCTTTAATATTGGAGGGATCTTAGTCCTACTATTACTAGAACCAGTCTATGCATGGCTAAATACCAGTCGCAAGACCCTATTATTTTTTGCAACTATAAGCCTTGTTCTATTTATCTTGTGGATGATCTTCGGTGAAGATTTTGAATTAGCCGATGATCCTTCGGCTAGTGAAATGTACACGCTAAAAGATGCTGCTAGTACCAAAATCGGCAAGGTTATGCCACTAATGTACTTTGGCCACCTGCTACTATACATGGTGATGCTAAATCTCTTTCCTACCACAAGTCTTTCTGCTATCCCTGCTAGTAGGGTAAGCTTGCTATTTACTATTGGCGGTATTATCGGAAGTGTGATAGCAGTCTATGTAGCTAAAAAATCTAAGAAAAGAGTACCAGTGCTAAAGATAACAGGGATTATATTCCCAATCCTTGCCTTTGCACTAGTAAATGTAAATTCACCAACCCTTACAAGTATCATAGCCCTAACACTCGGTACTGTGATGTATGTCCCACTTACAAATCTTGTCACTATCCCACAAGAACTACCTGGCATGAGTAAGGGTCTGATTACGCAAATCATGTCATTTTTCTGGGCAGGAGTTTACGCTATCGAAACTATTGCTTTTTATATAGTAGGAAATGTAGTAAGAACAAATTTTGGGGACAAGGCCGCAATATATCTTGCCATTGCCTTAAGCTTTTCATTTTTTATAGGTTCATTCTTTATCCCAGAGCCAACTGAAACAACCGAAAAAATGGGCCACGCCGCTCATTATTAAAAGCCACCCTAACAGATGGTTTTTTGACTATTTACTCATTTATACTTATAATAATATTAAAAGATTAGAGGAGTGAATAATGAGAGAGTTAGAAGAAAAAATCCTAGAAGAAGGCATTGTCCTAGGTAATGACATCTTAAAAGTAGATTCATTTTTAAACCACCAAATCGATGTAGAACTAATGAAGAAAATGGGCCAAGAATTTGCAGAGCACTATAAAGATAAAAAAATCGACAAAGTCCTTACAGTAGAATCATCTGGTATAGCCCCAGCACTTGCTACAGCAAGCGAACTAGGCTGCAAATGTGTATTTGCTAGAAAAAAACAATCGCTTACCACAGATGAAGACATATATCATTCAAGCGTATTTTCATTTACCAAACAAGTGATGAATGAGCTAATAGTTAGCAAAAAATTCATCTCAGAAGGCGAAAATGTCCTAATGATCGACGACTTCCTAGCTAACGGCCAAGCTGCTAAAGGCATGATAGCAATCATCCGCCAAGCAGGAGCAAACCCAGTAGGCTGCGGTATCGTAATAGAAAAATCATTCTCTAATGGCCGCGAGCTTATAGAAGACATGGGAGTAGAAGTATATTCATTAGCTAGAGTTGCAAAACTTGAGCCAGATAATATCGTATTTGAAGAAAACTAAGCAAAGTAAAACCTTAATCCACAGGAGATTAAGGTTTTTTAATTGAGTTTTAATTGGTCTAGCCTGTAAAGAGCCACTGCATAAATCTGAGCCATCTTTACCATATCGTCTATATCTATCCACTCATCTGGAGCGTGCGATATGCCATTTTGGCCTGGGAAACTTGGGCCAAAGCCTATTACATTTGGGCAATAGTGGGCGTAAGTTATACCTGTTGTTGTATCCACTTCTAGGTTGTCATCCATCACGTCATTATAGGCTGCATTTAAGGTAGCTACTAAAAGAGAATCGCGCGACTTTATAGCTGGTTCGTAATATTTGACAAGCCTTACATCAAGTCCTTCGGCTTTTTCTTCGATTTTTTTCACTAAGTCATCTATTTCTATTACAGGAGTTGATATTATTAGGCTAATAGCTTTTGGTTTTTTTGTGACTCTTTTTATTATAGTATTTCCAAAGGTTCTGTCGCTATAGTTTATGCCAAGCTTTTCTGTGGCATTTTTAGAATCTATAAAATACTCTTCATAAAACTTATCTACATCACCAAGTATAGCAATCTCAGCCCTACCGCGTTCGCCATAAATGGCTGGGAATTTGTTATCTGGGACAAAACCCATGATAGGAGGGGCTTCTTTCTCTAAATAGTAGGATAAATCACTCATCCCGCTTTCTTCATCTGTTCCAAATATCATGCGGATTTCATTATTAAATTCATAGCCCGTTTTTTTGAGGGCAATTAGCCCATAAAAGGCTGCCATGAGAGGGCCCTTGTTATCGAGTGCTCCTCTGCCATAAATTTTGTTATCGTGGATTTCTCCGGCAAATGGAGGATAAGTCCATTCGCCTACTTCACCCTCTGAAACTACGTCCAGGTGGCCAAGAATGCCGATATAATTATTAGATTCTCCAATAGATGCATAGGCCATGTAGTTGTCAATATTTTTTGTAGCAAAACCTTCTCGTTCTCCTATTTCCATAGCCATTTCGAGCGCGCTTTGGATATCTGAACCAAAGGGAACAGGGCCAATTGGACCAGCTTTTTTACTAGGGATATTGATAAGGCTTATGGTATCTTTTATTAAATCATTCTTTAGCCTTTCAATTTCCCTTATCAAATCTCTTTCAAATTGGTCTAATCTTTCCATTAACGTCTCTTTTCCATGTAGGCCTCAAACCATTCATCACTAGCCTCAGATATTTCCTGCTTGCCATCTATATTTTTAACTAAATATATAGTTGGCTTTGTATTTTCATTTGCAAATACAAAGGAGAATTCTTCTGTATTGGTAGCAGCCCCCATATTGCCGGCCTTATCAACTGCTATCACAGACATGTCTGAGATTTCTCTTTTTGCTTTGAGTTTAGTGTCTATCTCAGCCATTGCCTCGCTACAAGCTTCCTGGGCTGTGAGGCCATTTTTCATCTTACTTACTATTTCATAGGAAATTACCCCACGCATGAGGTCTTCGCCCACTCCTGTGGCAGCAGCTGCCCCGTAGTCGCTATCTGCATAAAACCCTGATCCGATAAATGGTGTATCACCTACCCTACCAGGGTGTTTCATGAAAAGGCCTGATGTGGATGTACCTACAGAAATGTTAGCATTACTGTCTAAAGCTGCTACGCAAACGGTATCGTGGTTGTCGTAGTTTTTATCGTCATAGGCAGCTAAATCTTCAGTTGCTCCTTCTTCTTTGATTTTTTCTTCATATTTAGCTTGAGCCTTGTCTGTGAGCATGTTCTTAAATTCAAAGTTGTGGTCAGCCGCATATTGTTCAGCTCCAGTCGCTACCAGGCAGTTATTAAGGTTTTCTTTTGAAAGGGCAATGGCCACTTTAATAGGATTTGCTATAGTCTTTACACCAAGCACTGCACCCACATCAAAGGTATCTCCATCCATAAAGGCCGCATCAAGTTCTACTTGCATCTCCTTATTTGGAAGGCCTCCGTAGCCTACAGACTTAAAACCAGGATTGTCCTCCACATCTGTGATTGCTATCTCTATAGCTTCTCTTGTAGATGCACCTTCTGATAATTTTTCACTAGCTTTAATAAGGCCCTCATTTACCATGGCCCAGGTTCCAATTATTGCCCACATATCATTCTCCTATATCCTTTAAAATCTCAACGGCCTCTTTTACTATTGTAAAATCAGCCACTCTAATATCATCATTTATATATCCAAAATCAGGACTATATTCACTTTCCGATTTCTTTGCTATTCTTGCCGACATATGGAAATTATAAATGCCAGTTTCTAAGTAAATCTCACGTATATTTCCTGGTCTCACACCAGCTCCAGCCATTATTTCTATCCTGTCACCATATTTTTCTTGTAAGAATCTGATAAGGTCTAGGCCTTGGCCTACCTCACTTTTTTTACCAGAAGTGAGGATCCTACATACCCCCGCATCGATCAATTCTTCAATTTTCTCTTCCCCATTTATTGAAAAATCAAAGGCCCTATGTAAGGCAACTTTTTTAGGATAGGCAAGCTCTACTACTTCAGCTATCATAGGTATATTTAGGCTCCCATCTGGGAAGAGCGCACCAAATACAAAGCCATCGATGTTTCTTTGCTTTAAAACTAAAACATCTTGCTTGATGTGCTCAAATTCGAGGTCATTGTAGACAAAATTTCCTCCCCTAGGCCTTAGCATAACAAATTTCTCTATATCAGCCTGAGCTACGGCCAGGTCCACGAGCCCTATAGTTGGTGTGAGCCCGTCCATATCAAGAGCAGAACATATTTCTAATCTATCCGCTCCAGCATTTTTTTGCATTTAATACTGATTCATAAGAATCGACACATATTTCTAATTTCATATTTATCACCTAGTAGATATTTACCCATAAAAAAAGCAGCCCGTGGGCTACTTTTCTTAGTTTTTCGCAAAATTTGCAGCGTTTCTACCTGCGATTCTACCATACACTGTGATATCAGCTATGGCTGCTGATCCAAGTCTGTTTGAACCGTGGATGCCGCCTGTTACTTCCCCAGCTGCATATAGGCCTGGGATAACATTGCCGTCTTTATCTTTTACTTCTGCTTCAGTATCTATTACAAGACCACCCATGGTGTGGTGTACTGCTGGGCCTGCCTTTAGCATGTAGTATGGACCTTCATCTATAGTCCAGCCTAGCATACGTAGGTTCCATTCTGGGTCCTCTTCCTTAAGAGAGTTTTCGTTAAATGTCTTTACTGTTTCAAGGAGGGCTTCCTTGTCTATTTCAAAGTGGTCGGCTAATTCTTCGATAGTATCAGCTTTCACTAATAGTCCTCTATCAAATAGACCTTGGGCTTCTTCTGGGTTAGATGCCATAGTTCCTGTAATCTCATTTGATTTCTCATCCCAGATTAGGTAACCAACATGGTCAGTCTGCTCTTTAATTGCCATAGAGATAGCACGACGAGTATCAAGCTCTTCTACAAAGCGCTTACCTTCTTTGTTTACAAGTAGCGCACCACCTACTAGACGTGTATCACCTACGTATAGGAGTTTGCCTGTTTCTACGTCACAGATTGGGTAAAGTTGGATTTGGTCCATATCTACAGTATCAGCGCCTAGGGCTTCTGCCATGATAATACCATCACCAGTTGCTCCTGGGGCATTGGTTGATAGGACGTGTTCATCGATTTCTTTGTCAAATTCATAGGTCATTTCATCATTGGCACCAAAACCACCAGTTGCAAGTACTACTGCTTTGGCATTTACTACTAGCTCACCAGTTGGAGTTTCAGCGCTTACACCTGTGATAGTGCCATCTGCTGTGAGTATTTCTTTTACATCTGCTTCTGTAATGACTTCGATGCCGAGCTCTTCGCATTTTACTAGGTAATTTTTGATAAGTTCATTGCCAGAGTGAGCTTCTGGGATAAGTGATCTTTTTACTGAGTGGCCACCAAAGAACATTAAGCTATCTAGCCATTTAACACCGATTTCATCGCGTAACCAGTAAGCATCTTCTGTAGCATGGTCTGCTAGTACATCGATTAGCTCTGGGTTACCACCTGCTTTTTTAACGTCTTCTGCAAAAAGTTCTTTGCTATCTTCAATTTCATCTTTTTCTTGAAGTTCGTTTGCTGGTGCAGCCATTTCCCCACCAGAGATTAGAGTGTTACCCCCAACTTGTGGCATTTTTTCAAGTAGAACTACATCAGCGCCATTGTTTTTAGCTTCAACTGCTGCTGCAAAACCAGCACCACCACCACCTACAACAACAACATCCATAGAGATTTCTTTATCTTCTTTTTCACCTTGGGCAACTTCACCTTGGAAGTTTGCAACATCACGGCCACTAACTTCGATAGCTGCTGTTACAGCTTCGATTAAAGCTGCTGATGAGTATGTTGCTCCTGATATAGAATCAACATTAACTGTTTGGTTGTCAACCATTTTTGGAACTAGATTTTCGATAGCATCTTTACCTAGACCTTCAGTTTCGTTATGATCAACATCAATACTTGCTATATCATCACCATCAAAAGTAACTTTTGCTACTACATCACCATTGTAACCCTTAGCTGTACCTTCGAATGTATCTCCAGTAGCTTCGGTAGTTTCTGTTTCTTCTGTAGCTTCTTCGTCTACTTCTTCTTCAGTTTCTTCTGTATCTTCGTCAGTCTCAGCTTCTGTAGTTTCTTCTACTGGTTCTGTAACTTCAGTTTCTGGAGCTGGTTCATTATTTTCAGCTGGCGCATTTCCCCCACCACATGCTGTAAGTAACATAGACATCGATAATATGTATACTAATATTTTGTTATTTTTCATATATCCTCCTATTAAAAATATTAGTAATGTATATAGATTAACAAATCCCCTAGTTAAATGCAAGCCTTTTCACTAACACACTAGAGAAAATTAAGATTTTTTAGTAAATTAATAGAGCTATATGATAAAGCCCTATTAGTAAATAAAATTTAATTTTTAAGTAAACTAATCTAGGATATCTCCTACAATATTTTCTACTGTAGTATCTGGATCAACAAATCCTGGGTACCAACTATCTTTCTCCATTATTTCTTCATCACTATTTCCATATCGCATATGGAAATGATGGAGACCACTATCATTGTCTGTTTGCATTAAATAAAGAACAGGATATGTAGCATCTTCTTCATTGGCCTTGTAAACATACCAAGTTTGCTTATCTTCTACTACCTTATCAAAATTATATGTAGCTGAAGTAAGTTCTTTACCATCTTGATATTCAGGCTGATCATAAAATGTTACGGTATCACCCTCAAATTTAATCCCATTAAAATCTACTGCTCTTTTAGCATCATAGTTATTTTTTTCGGTAGCTAAGTCCGTACCCTCTTTATCTGCCACTTGTTCAAATGCTTCGTCAATAGCAGGGTCATCTAGATAAACTGTCATTGAGCCCCATGTACCTGACCAATTAGATAAATCTTTCAAATCCTTATCCTCTTCTACTACTTCATCTGGTGTATTGTCTACTTGCTCATTTTCAGTAAGCTCAGTTTGATTAGGCTCATTACCTAACTTTTGGTCATCCTTATCATTTCCACAAGCTACTAAACTAATTGATAAAGCTAGGGTCAAAATTAATGCTGATTTCTTCATATCTTCTCCTTTAATTTATTATGAGCTAATTATAACACTTTTAA
Organism: Anaerococcus pacaensis 9403502; assembly: GCA_000308255.3. Lineage (GTDB taxonomy): Bacteria > Bacillota > Clostridia > Tissierellales > Peptoniphilaceae > Anaerococcus > Anaerococcus pacaensis. Next base: position 169,543 of record HG326663.1, read on the forward strand.
CATTGATAATCAATATCATTTAATTTTTGATAAAAATTATATTTAGCTGTAAGTTCACATATTACCTATAAAATGCAGCCTCAGCTTTTAAGGAGCACAAGTTCATTTAAGTGGATAAAATTCAACAAAATCTAGCAAAGAATAGAAATTTAATGTGTATTTAGTATATAATTTTTAATAAATGATAGATTTAGTCCTTAGCTTACGAATATATATGTGAAGGAGGACATATGGATGATAAAAAAATAATATCCGGGATTAAGAAGAAAGATGAGTCATCTCTAGTCGCATTCATAGATAAGTACGGTGCTATACTTAAGGCTAGTATTATTAAAACTATTGGAAATAGAGATGAACTTGTAATAGAGATATTAAATGATTCTCTTCTTGCCATATGGGATAATATAGATTCTTTTGATGAAAATAGATCTTCTTTTAAGAACTGGTGTGCAGGTGTTGCAAAATATAAGGCTATAGATGCAATTAGAAAATAAAATCGTCATGAAAGTGTAGACCTTGATGAAATTGAAGGAGTTTTAAGTCTTGAAGAAGACTTTATAAACGATGATATTGATGAAATCTTGGGCCTTCTAAACGAAGATGATAGAGAAATTTTTAGAAAACTATATATAGAAGGTTATAGCTATGATGATATAAGTCTGATAACTGAAATCCCCAAAGACAGACTATACAACAAGGTTTCAAGGTCAAAACACAAGCTTAAATTACAACTTGGAGGACGATATGACTAATATTTACGATAAAATAAATGATGTTGATTTTGATACAGATGTTTTAGAATTAAATGATATTGAAAGGGCAAAAATGATAAAAACTGCAAAAAATTATTCTAAAAAAGATAATAAAAAGAAATTTGTCGCTAGTGCTGCTGCTATTTTACTTTTCACAGGTCTAATGGCACCTCCAGTAAGAGCAGAAGTGGCTAAGTTCACAACAGATATTAAAGTTTCCATGATGGAAGCAATTGGTGCAAGCCCTGATTCTTATAAGTATGTAACAGAACTTGACGAGCCAGTAAAAGTGGGCAATGATAGTTTTGTAATAGGAAATATTGCCTTTGAAGATAACAAGGTCTTTATTAACACCCTTAGAGAAGGTGATGGATCAATTGATAGTATGCTTTCAGAAAATGAAGCTTCTATTTACAAAATCGTTGTAGATGGAGAAAGCTACAAGTCTGAGGGTCAATCCGGTCAGGCCGGTTATCTCTCAGATGGCAAAACTATATCAGAAGTTGCAATGATTAACTTTGATAAAGAATTTCCTGCTCATGATAATACTGATGTCGACCTATATTTTACAGATGGTACAGGAAGTGAAATTGTCTCTATAAAAACTAGTACAAATACAGTCAACGAAGAAAACATCATCTTTGCAAAAGACCAAGTGTTAGAAAACGGCATAGAAATATCCCTTATTAAGCTAAATCCAATCACAATGACTGCAGTTATCAATAACTTGAATATGGGTTATGATTACCAAGTAATCGGAGTGAATAGAGATGGCAATACATTTACTTTAGATGCTAGAACAGGCAAGGATGATGAAGTTACTTTTATATACAATAATGAATTTTCTGATATGACTCTTGATCAAATAAAAGAAACCGATGAAATAAATTTCATCCTTAAAGGCAGAAAAATGAACCAAGAATCCGGATTGGGTTCTAACGAAGAATACGAAAAATTAGCAGAATACACCTACAAAAAATAATAAATCTAAGCACACTAAAACCGGCCTCGTGCCGGTTTTGTTATCTAATTATTTATAATTACTTCTACTTGTTCGTGGATAACACCAAGGTTGTGTTTATTCTCAGATGAGTAGGCAAAAATTAGTCCCTCATCTTCTATATCAAGTTTTTTCATAATTGCAGCTACTTGTTTATTTAGTTGACTTTTCTTAATTTTGTCATACTTAGTTGCAATTACAAAACCTGTGAAACCGGATTCAATAATCCGTTCATACATCTGCCTATCTAACTGAGTTGGGTCGTGGCGGATATCTACTAATAGGAATACTTCCTTGAGATTTTCCCTATCATGGAGGTATTCGTTGATTAGCTTGTCCCACTTGGCCTTCTCAGCCTTGCTCACCTTGGCATAGCCATAGCCAGGTAGGTCGACTAGGCGGAATTTATTGTCAATGTTATAAAAATTGATGGTCCTAGTCTTTCCTGGTTTAGATGAGGTTTTAGCAAGGTTTTTGCGGCCTAAAAAGGCATTGATGAAGGTTGATTTGCCAACATTAGACCTGCCTACAAAGGCTATCTCATCTAGGTTATCTACCGGCCATTGGGATTTAAATCCTGCAACCTGTTCTAGGTTTATTTCTTTAAATTTCATACTAAGGCCCTATCTATAACTTCAGATACATTAGAAACTTCAATAAAGTTTATCTTATCCCTAATTTCCTTTGGTATATCTTCGGTATCACGTTTGTTATCTTTTGGAATTATCACATTGTTGATTCCATAGGTGTAGGCTACTAGTGCCTTTTCCTTTAAGCCACCTATAGGAAGTACGTCTCCTGTGATAGTCACTTCTCCTGTCATGGCCAAGTCTTTCCTAACCTTTTTCTTGGTTAGGGCTGAGACCATAGCTGTGGTCATGGTTATACCAGCAGATGGGCCATCTTTTGGAGTGGCTCCTTCTGGGATGTGGACGTGAATGTCTTTGTTATCATAAAATTGGCCACGGATTCCTAGCTCTTTGGCATTTGACCTAATATATGTCATGGCTGCTTGGCCAGATTCTTTCATAACATCACCCAAGGAACCGGTAAATTCAACATTGCCCTTGCCTTCCATGACATTGGCCTCGATGGTTAGCATGGTTCCACCAACAGATGTCCAAGCAAGGCCATTAACTACACCAATCTTATCTTCTCTTGAGATATGGTCTTCGAAATATCTTTCCTTGCCCACATACTTGGTATAGTTTTGAGCTGTAACCCTTACTGTTTCCTTACCTTCTAGGATTTCTTTTACAGCGCGGCGGCAAATCTTATCAATTAGCCTTTCTAGCTCTCTGACCCCAGCTTCTCTAGTGTAGTTTTTAATTAGAGCTTCAAGGACTGTATCAGAAATAGTAAGCTCATCTTCCTTTAGACCATTTTTTTCCATATTTTTAGCTATAAGATATTTTTTGGCTATATTTAGTTTTTCAGTCATGGTATAGCCTGATATTTCAATTACTTCTAGCCTATCATAGAGGGCATCAGGGATTTCATTGGGGTCGTTGGCCGTGGTAATGAAAAATACATCCGATAGGTCAAATGGAACATCGAGGTACCTATCTATGAATTTATCATTTTGCTCTGGGTCTAGGACTTCAAGTAGGGCGCTTGATGGGTCACCCCTAAAGTCAGATCCTAATTTATCTAATTCATCTAGAAGGAAGACTGGATTGTTGACCTTGGCTCTATTGATATTATTAATCACTCTGCCTGCCATAGCTCCAACATAGGTTCGTCTGTGGCCGCGGATTTCTGATTCATCAGTCACCCCACCTAGTCTCATGGTGACAAACTTACGGTCGAGGGCTCTAGCAATAGATTTGGCAATTGATGTCTTACCTACCCCTGGAGGTCCCACTAGGCAGATAACAGATCCTTGATTGTTGGCGTTTTTAATTCTAACGGCAATTGACTCTAGGATTCTATCTTTAACTTCATCTAGGCCATAGTGGTCTTCATTTAAGATTTTTTCGGCAAGTTTAATATCTAGCTTATCTTCGGTTTTCTCATTCCAAGGAAGATTTACAGCAAAGTCTAGATATGAGCTGATTACCCCATAGTCTGGGCTCATTTCTGGGATAGCTTCAAGTCTTGATAAGTCTTTTAGGAAATTTTCCTTGATTTCCTCATCTATGTCTAGGTTTTTGATAGCTTCTCTTAAGCTATCAGTTTCGTTATCAAAATCCCCAGTGGTTTCATTGAGCTCTTTTTTTATAACATCAATCTTTTCTCGTAGATAATATTCTTTTTGAGATTGGTTGATATTTTCTTGGACCTCAGCATCTATTTCAATCGATAAGTTCTTTAGGTCGATTTCTTTAGCTAGTATTTGGTGGAGGAGGGTCATACGTTTACTTGTATCCAGCTCTGTGAGTAGAGCATAATATTCGTCTGCCCTAAGGTCTAAGTGATAGATTATAATATCCATTAACCTGTGTAGATTATCTACCTCTGATATTGTAAAGACTGATTCATCGTAAATATTGCCATCTAGCTCGATATAGGTCTTGAAATCATCGATTAGAAGGCGTCTTAGGGCTTCTTTTTTTTGGTCTTTTTCTTCGTTTTCTTCTAGGTATTTGTATTCGCTTACTTCTGCCCTAAAAAAGCCCTCAGCTATTTTTACCTCTTCGATTTTTGCGATAGCACGAGCCTCTACATAGACTCTGATATCACCATTAGGTAGGGTAAATGATTCCTTGATTTTTACTACCATCCCATATTCGTATAGGTCTTCTGGGCTTGGATTTTCATCAAAGATATTTTTTTGATTGACCAAAAAAACATCAGTATTTCTTATATTGGCATCTTCGATAGCATTTTTAGAAATAGGTCTAGCGCAATCAAAGTTTAGGATTGTGTGTTGGAAGGCCCATAGTCCCCTCAGCGGCACTAGAGGATATTCATTTGTGCTAATTTCATAAATTTCTGCCATACATTTTCTCCCTTACAAAAAAGAGAATGGCAAGCCATCCCCTTCTTATCTTTTCTTAAATTTAAGTTTAGAGTGGTCATTAATTGACTCTTTTGTAACTATTACTTCTTTGATATCTTTCTCAGATGGGATTTCATACATTACATCGAGGAGCACATCCTCAAGTATTGTACGAAGTCCTCTGGCCCCGGTCTTTTGGTCTATAGCTTTTTTAGCTACCTCATGGAGAGCCTCATCCTCAAAGGTGAGTTTCACATCATCTAACTCTAGCATCTTTTGATACTGCTTGACTAGAGAATTCTTTGGCTCTTTTAGGATGCGGATTAGGGCATCTTCATCTAGGCTATCAAGGGTCACTATTATTGGCATCCTACCTATAAATTCTGGTATAAGACCAAATTTCAGTAGGTCTTCAGTATTGACATCCTTTAGATTGGCATCGCGATTACCTGACTTTATGTCTGCCCCAAAGCCTATAGTTTTTTGAGCTTGACGGCGGTTTATGATATCTTCAATACCATCAAAGGCCCCACCTAAGATAAATAGGATATTTGAAGTGTCTACTTGGATGTATTCTTGACTAGGGTGTTTACGGCCACCTTGTGGTGGTACATTTGCTTCAGTACCTTCGATTAATTTAAGAAGGGCTTGTTGGACACCTTCACCGGATACATCACGGGTAATAGAAGGATTTTCAGATTTACGTGTTATCTTATCTATCTCATCTACATAAATAATTCCAGTTTCAGCCGCTTCTATATTGTAGTCAGCTGCTTGGATAAGTTTCAAGATGATGTTTTCTACATCCTCACCCACATATCCTGCTTCAGTAAGACTAGTCGCATCTGCTATGGCAAATGGGACATTTAGCTTACGAGCAAGTGTTTGAGCTAATAGGGTTTTACCAGATCCTGTTGGACCCAACATTAAGATATTAGATTTAGATAGTTCTACATCATCGTCAGTTTCGTTAGCATTTATTCTTTTATAGTGGTTATAGACTGCTACTGCCAAGGTCTTTTTGGCAGCATCTTGGCCTATGACATATTCATTTAGGAAATCATTGATTTCTTTTGGTGTTGATAGGTCAAAATCTATACCATCATAGCCATCACTATCAAACATAGCTTCATGGTCAATGATTTCAGAACATAGGTCTATACATTCATTGCAAATATAGGCATCTGGCCCTGCAATAATACGATTTACCTGGCTAGAGTCCTTACCACAAAAAGAGCATTTGATATCTTCGCCCTCAAAATTTGCCATTAATACCTACTTACTTTCAATTACTTGGTCGATAAGGCCGTATTCTAAAGCTTCTGCTGCTGTCATAGCAAAGTCTCTGTCAGTATCTTTTTCAATCTTTGATAGGTCTTGACCAGTGTTGTTTGCTAAGATTTCATTTAGTCTTTTCTTGATTTTTATGATTTGCTCAGCTTGGATTACGATATCAGAAGCTTGACCTTGGGCCCCACCTGATGGTTGGTGGATCATGATATTCGAGTTTGGTAGAGAATATCTCTTGCCTTTGGCTCCTGATGATAATAGGACTGCACCCATTGATGCGGCTTGGCCGATACAAATAGTAGATACATCTGGTTTGATGTAATTCATTGTATCATAAATTGCAAGCCCGCTTGTTACAACCCCACCTGGTGAGTTGATGTAAAATTGGATGTCCTTATCTGGGTCTTCGCTTTCAAGGAAAAGTAGTTGGGCGATGATGATATCGCTCATTTGGTCATTTACTTCTCCAGATAAGAAAATAATCCTATCTTTTAGTAATCTGGAATATATATCGTAGGCACGTTCGCCCTTGTTGGTAGATTCTACTACTGTTGGTACTAGGTAATTACGTGGATTCATCTTATCTCCTTTATGATGCAAATGGAGCTTGATATCTACTTAATTTATTCTTCTTCTGCTGCTTCTTCGCTGTGGTCTTCCGCTTCATGAGCGTGGTGTTCATGATAGTGGTCAGAACCGATTGCTTTATGGTATTCTTCATGAGGTAGTGCTTTTGCATTTTCTACAAGAAGTTCTACAGCCTTACGTCTTTTGATGTTTTCTTTGATAGTTTCATCTGAGACGTTTGATTTGAAGATTTGTTTAAATTCTTCGATATCTTCTACTCCATAAGAGTTTGCTGCTTCGTTGATTTCAGCTTCGATTTCTTCTTCTGTTACTTCAAAACCTTCTTTTAGTGCTACTTCATCGATAACTAGGTTTGCTTTAACACGTTCTATAGCTTGGTCTCTGTATTGGCTTCTGATTGTGTTGATATCCATTTGTGTCATTTCGATATATTGAGCAAGGCCAATACCCATTTGTTGTAGTCTTTGGTCTAGGTTTTGCATTTCAATGTCAATTTCTTGATTAATCATTGATTCTGGTGCGCTAACTTCACTTGCTCTAATAAGTGCTTCGATAGCTTGGTTTTGTTTTGTATTTTCAGCAAATTGTTTTTTGCTTTCAGCAAGTTCTTCTTTAAGGCTTGCTTTTAGTTCCTCAAGAGTGTCAAATTCAGAGATATCCATAGCAAATTCGTCATCAATTTCTGGTAGTTCTTTTTTGGTAATTGAATTGATTTCTACTTCGAATTTCGCATCTTTGCCTTGGAATTCTTTAGCTTGGTAGTCTTCTGGGAATGTTACATTGATATCAAATGTTTCGCCTGTTTTATGGCCTATTACTTGGTCTTCGAAACCTTCGATGAAAGTACCAGAACCGATTACTAGGTCATAATCTTCTGCTTTGCCGCCTTCGAATCTTTCGCCATCTAGGTAGCCATCAAAGTCAATATTTACTGTATCGCCTTCTTCTGCTCCTCTGTCTTCTACAGGCACAAGACGGGCATTTTCTTCTTGTTGACGGGTAAGTTCTGCTTCTACATCTTCATCTGTAACTTCTGATTCGATATCTTCTACGATAAGCTCAGAGTAATCACCAAGTGTTGGGTGAGGTAGGGTTTCTACTTCAACTATAAATGTAATATCTTTACCTTTTTCGATATCATCAAGGTCTACTGATGGTTGGTCGATTGGTTCTAAAGCTAATTCTTCGATTGCAGCTTCGTATGGTTCTGGGAAGACGATTTGGATAGCTTCATCGTAGAAAATTTCTGGACCGTACATTTTTTCAAGTACTTTTCTTGGCACGTGGCCTTGTCTAAATCCATCAAGTCTATATCTGTTTTTATTTCTTTTGTAAACTGTATCTACAGCCTTAGCAAAATCATCATATGCTACGTCAAATTCAAACTTTGCTACGTTATTATCATGAGATTTTAATTCTGTCATTTTTTCCTCCTGCTATAATAGCTACTCATTTGTTTAATATACTTCACTTATTTGTCAGTATCAACATTTAAAAGCTCGGTCTTTACAAAGCTAATAATCTCTTTTCTATTGTTTATTAATTTTTCATCATAGATCATCTCTTCTATGATTTTAAGGGCTCTGCCAAGCTCTTTTCCTTCACTAAATCCAAGCTTTTTTAGGTCATTGCCATTTATTTTTATCTCACTCCTGCCCTTTGGGATATTATCGGCCTTGACCTCTGCGAGTATTTCCCTACCTAGGTCTATGTTTGATGTATCCTTATGGCTAGTGCTCAACACATCTGCTTCTTGGAGTTTGAAAAGCTTTAGAAGGTTTTCTTCACCTATATTTCTTAGAAGTTTTCTGATTGATTTTTTGGTATATGTATTGGTATTATCCATATGTCGTTTTATCAAAACTGCTGTATCTTCAATAAATTTGTTGGGATACTTAAGATCTTTAAGTCTTGTTATGGCAAGTTCTTCAGATAAGCTCTGGTGGCCAAAAAATCTACCTTCTCCATTTTCATCTAGAAAAAATGTATCAACCTTGCCAACATCGTGATATAGGGCTGCCATTCTGACCTCTAATTCATCAGGCGAATTATCCACTACACTTAAGGTATGATTGTATAAATCATCAGGATGGAAGGTTGAGTGCTGGTCAAAATCTATGGTTCGGTGGACCTCAGGGAATATATAAGCTAGAAGACCCACCTCCTGAAGGAGCCTGATGCCACGAGCAGGTTTATCCGCCAATAGTATTTTATTTATCTCAATTTGTATGCGCTCTTTTGAAATATCAACTATTGAAGATGCATTAGCCTTAATCGCTTCTTTTAAATTACTTTCTATTTCAAAATCTAAGGTCGTTGCAAATCGAACTGCCCTAAGGGCCCTTAGCATGTCTTCTTCGATGCGGTCATCGGGATTTCCTACAGCTCTGATGATTTTTGCCATTAGGTCAGCTTGGCCATCAAAGGGGTCTATGATTTCGTCATTCACTGCCGCCAAGGCATTTATTGTAAAATCGCGTCTTTTTAAATCTTCGTATATATCATCTGCATATACTATTTTTTCGGGATGCCTCTTATCAGCATAGCCAGATTCTTTTCTAAATGTGGTTATCTCATATTCATCTGCTCCATCCAGAACCTTTATAGTTCCAAATCTTGCCCCGATATCGATTGTCTTAAAGTCATTAAACACTTCTTTTATTTCATCTGGACGAGCTATGGTGGTGATATCAATGTCAAAGACTGGTCTATCTAATAGCTGATCTCTTACACAACCACCTACCAAATATGATTCGTATCCTGCTTCAATTAATTTATTTAAAATTTTATTATTCATTGGTTTTATTCTTGTCACTAGTAGTCTTATTGTCTTTATCGTCTGAATCAGTGTTGCCGATTATGATTCGCTCTACGACTTTTCTTTCTACATCTATTTTGAAGGTGACTTTATTTTCGCCATCGTAAACTTCAACTGATTCTGGTAAGTCTAGCTCGATATCGCCAGTCTTATTTCCCTTTAGGCCTGTGATATCAATTGGTTTTGTTTCGATAGATTCGATATCTTTTATGATAGCCTCTGGCCCTATTAGAACCACAGATTCTGGGCTAATCGCTCTAGCTTTTTCTTCGTAGTTTTTGTTTACTGAACCATTTGTGTTTATAATAACCGGAACTTTTTTGGTTTCAAATACCCTAAATGATATATTTATGTCTTCATTAGAAAGACTGATCTCTGATACAGGATTGCCAGCCCTATCAATCACCGAAAGGTCTACATTATGAATTTTGCCATCAAGGAGGGCCTGATCATCGATTCTCGCTTCTACCCTATCGACTGTATTCATGGCACTAGCCGGCCCTTTTACAGTGATTTCTTCTGGACTCATCTGATTAACTTCTACTATCTTGCCATCTTTGAGCTCATCGCTTATAACTAGGTTTACCGGAAGAGTTTTTTCCAAAACTTTTTGGATATTTAAATTTACTTGCTCAGGGTCTATAGTATCTACTGATACACCAGTTGGAGTGTCTACTTCTATCTGGAGGGATTGGACGCCTTCTTTTTCTGATGAGATATCTACATATGCAAAGACATTTTCAGGTCTTAGATTAACTAACCTTTCCCTATTACCTTTTAGCTTTATATTAGCTTGATAGGTATCCTGCTCACCGATTATGGTGTAGCCAGATTTTTCTAGCTCATCTTGGTTGCGGATAACAACTGGTACATTTCGAATGACCTTGTTGACAGTAGGGTTGGTAGAATTTACTACAAATGTCCACATTACTATCGCAACTATTACCGATAATATTTTTAAACGATTATCTTTTTTATTGTTCATCGTCTTCTTCCTTTAATCCCTCTTCTTCTAGAGGTTCGTACACTATCTCAGTCTTTAGCCTATTAGCTAGTGAGTCAGCATCAAAATATCTATCAATTCTGCCTGCTTCTACTACAGAAATATTGCCAGTTTCTTCACTAACTACCACTACGATACAGTCGCTACGTTCTGATATACCAATAGCCGCTCTATGGCGAGTCCCTAGTTCTTTAGAAATGGTATTTGAACTAGATAAAGGCAAATAGCAAGCTGCAGCAAGGATTTCATCCTCACTAATAATCACTGCCCCATCGTGCAGTGGTGTATTTGGTATGAAAATATTTATCAAAAGCTCGCTGGTCACCTCCGCATGAAGCTTAGTACCAGATTCGACTATATCAGAAAGACCTGTTTCTCGCTCGATTACAACAAGTGCTCCAATTTTTTGACGTGATAGCGAACTCGCAGCAGAAACCAGCTCATCAATTGTCTTCTCACTACGCAGAGCCCTCTCACCTGTAAAAATAGATCTACCTCGGCCGATTCTTTCAAGTGCCGATCTCATTTCTGGCTGGAATACTACTATGATAAAAACAAGCGCCACAGTTAAAAACTGATTCATCACCCAACTTACGGTATTTAGATTAAATATATCTGCTACAGAAGCAAATATGAGAACGATAATAAGTCCATTTAAAACCTGCTCAGCCCTAGTGTTTCGTAACAAAGAAAATAGCTTATAAACCGCAAAAGATATAATAGCAATATCTATAATATCAGAAACCCTAATGAGCGAAAGCGAGTTAACAAAATTCGTTAAAGTATTCATAACTCCCCCTATGTATTACTAATAATATAGTACTATATTACAATTGATATTGGTAGTAATAGAAGTTACAAATCAATTAGTAGCTATGATGTAATACTAAGTGAATATAAATAGGAGGGGCTTATGAATGGCAAGCAGTACAATTTATTAACTTTAATCAAAACACAGTCTAGAATCAATATTCCTTACTATCAAAGAAATTATAACTGGACTAAATCTCAATGCCAAAATTTATTCGAAGATTTAAAATCGCTAAACGAAGACACACCTACTCATTTTTTCGGTGCCGTGGTAGTGAAATCTTCTGAATTAAATTCAATCGATGTTATTGATGGTCAACAAAGAATCACAACTGTTTCATTAATGTTACTTGCAATCTACAACTACATTAAAAATAACGAGATACAAACTACTCAAAATATGGATACCTTTAGAAGTAATTATCTTGAAGATAATGAAATAGTGGGCAGTGAAAGTATAAAACTTAATTCTAATCCTAAAGATAAGGCTGCTTACAAGGCGCTATACGATAATGATAACGACTTAGTAGAATCATCTAATATTACAAAAAATTATAAATTCTTCTATAACGAACTTGAAAAAGGTTCAATTAATGTAGATGATTTAATAACAGCCATAAAGAAGTTAGAAATAGTACTAATCGAACTTAACTCAGATGATGATGCACAGCTCATATTCGAATCAATTAACTCAACAGGACTTGCTTTATCAGAGTCTGATAAGATAAGAAACTATCTGTTGATGAATGAAAATAATCACAGACAAAACGAACTGTATGACAAATACTGGATTGTGATGGAAGAAAATTCTAATTTCAATTTAGATTCATTCTTCAAAGATTATCTAACTGTAAAGCTATCATCTTCCCCATCAGCGAAGACTTTATACGAAAAATTTAAATCTTATACTAAAGAAGAGCTAGCTGATAAGGATACGAAGTCAAAAAATCAATTATTTGAGGATTTATTAGACTACTCTAAGGCTTACAGAAAATACAATAATTCAGATACTGAGATAAACAGTATTGATGAAGTACTAGAAAGACTAAATCTACTAGATTTCTCAACCGCTCGCGTATTCATGATGCCAGTATTAGTAGATCACAAAAATGGTGACTTATCGGATGCAGACTTAGTAGAAACTTTAAATGTCATTGAAACCTATCTGGCTAGAAGAATGATAACAAAACAACCTTCCAATGGCTTAAAGTTTATGGCTGAAAACTTATATAGGGACACTAAAAAATATTACGAAGACAACAAAGATAATTACAGCTTTGCCGAAGTTCTAGCAGCAGTTTTATTATCTAAGGATAATACAGGTAGAATGCCTAGAGATGTAGAATTTGAAAATGCATTAAGGGGCTATGACTTTTACAACATCAAGACCAACTATCAAAATTACATTTTTGAAAGACTTGAGAATTATAATGAAAAAGAAGTAATAGATTTTGGCAAAGGTTTTGAAGATAATAAATATTCAATCGAACACATTATGCCTCAGACTCTTAAAGAAGCATGGAAAAAAGAACTTGGAGACGACTATAAACGAATTCACGAAACCTACCTTCATAATATAGGCAACCTAACTGTAACTGGTTATAATTCAGAATACAGTAACAGACCTTTCTTAGAAAAGAAAGAGATGGAGCACGGATTCAAAGATAGTCCATTTAGATTCTTGAATAAAATTCCAGCGAGTGTTGACACCTGGAATGAAGAAATGATTAAGAATAGACAAAATCAGATAGTAGATAAGGCACTTCAAATATGGAAGATGCCACAAACCGATCTAGTAGTAGATAAGAATAGGGAAGAACTTATAGACTACGATGGTGATTATAGCCAATTTTCTAGTATAAAACTTAAGGGATACTCTTTCCTTGATGATAACTTTGTTGCTACTAAGAGTTGGTTAGATCTATATTTAGATGTGATAAATAAATTATACGAAGAAAACCCTAACCCAATAAGTGAAGCATCACTTACAGAAGAAAAGCATAATAGATTAGCTAGCATGTTTAGAAATACTGAAGTTCCTGGATACTCTACTAAAATAGATGAAGAAATTCATGTTATGAGCAATCTAAGTAACGCAGATAAGTTCCTGATTATAAATGACTTATTGGCTGCATATAATTATCCTTATGACAGTCTAAAAGTAGCTATTGTCGGAAACAAAAAAGAAGATGAATAAAATTTAAAAGCCTCTTTACAAGCTCACACTTGTAGAGAGGCTTTTTTTATCCTAGCATTACATCTAAAATCATCATTATTATAAATCCTACAGAAAATCCAATTGTTCCTATGTTTGTATGGGATTCACTATCTCCAGTTGCTTCTGGAATTAGCTCTTCTACTACTACATAAAACATTGCCCCTGCTGCAAAGCTTAATAGATAAGGCAAAATAGGAATCATGATTTGTGATTATAGGATTGTGACAAAAGCAGCTATTGGTTCTACTGCACCTGATAAGACTCCCATCACAAAGGCCTTGTGTTTATCAACTCCTGCAGATTTTAGAGGCATAGATATGATAGCCCCTTCAGGGAAATTTTGGATAGCAATGCCTATAGCAAGGTCCATAGCTTGTGTAATTGTTATGGCACCAGTATTTGATCCTGCAAATGATACTCCAACAGCCATACCTTCAGGGATATTGTGTATGACTACAGCCAGTACCATCATAGTTGTTCTTCTCAATGTCTCACTATTCCTGCCCTCAGGAATGGATGAATCAACGTGTTGATGGGGAATGGCGTTATCTAGAAATAATAAGAATAGTACGCCAATGATAAATCCAACCGCAGCTGGGACCCAGTTCATGCGGCCCATCGATTCTTCTACCATATCCATAGCAGGCAACAAAAGGGAGAAAAAGCTTGCTGCAACCATTACGCCTGCAGCAAAGCCTGATAGCCCCTTTTGAAGTTTTGGCTTGATTTAATCTTTCATAAAGTACACACAGGCTGAGCCTATGGATGTACCTATGAAAGGAATCATAATGCCTAGTAGTATTTGTGGGTTCATCTAATATTCTGGAGATTCAATCTTCCAAATGTCGTTTGCATAATCGATTATTGTCCTGTCTGATGAGAAGTAGCCAGCATTAGCAATATTCATTAGACATTTTCTTGACCAAGCGAGTTTATCTCTGTAATCTTTGTTGATCTCAGCGTGTGCACGTCTGTAGTCTTCAAAGTCTTTTAATAAATAATATTGGTCTCCACGGCCACCGCCTTGTGGATTTATAAGTTCGTTGTAGATATCTAGGAACATGTATGAATTGTCATCATCAAGGGTTCCATCTACTAGGGCATCTACTGCATTTCTAATATTTTGATCTGTTTGATAGAATGCTACAGGATTGTATGAGCCAGAGATTTCTGCTAGCTCTTCTACTGTAGCACCAAATCTGTAGTTATTTTCTTCACCTGCGTGGTCAAATATTTCGATATTTGCCCCATCTAGAGTACCGATAGTTGGCGCACCATTTAGCATGAATTTCATATTTCCTGTACCAGATGCTTCCTTACCAGCTGTTGAGATTTGTTCAGATACATCTGCTGCTGGATAGATTTTTTCACCGTAAGATACTCTAAAGTTTTCTACAAATACTACTTTAAGTTTCTCGTTAACGTCTGGGTCATTGTTTACTACTCTTGCGACTTCATTGGCAAGTTTAATCATACCTTTTGCTCTAAAGTAGCCTGGAGCTGCCTTACCGCCAAAGATAAAGGTAGTTGGGTAGAAGTCCATGTCTGGATTTGCCTTTAGTTGTTGGTATAGGTAGATGATATGAAGGATGTTTAAGTGTTGGCGTTTGTATTCGTGAATACGCTTAACTTGGATATCAAAAATTGAATCTGGGTCAATCTTGATGCCTTCGTGCTCTAGGATGTAGTTAGCAAGACGAACTTTGTTGTCGTGCTTGATATCCCATAGCTCATTTAATACTTCTTCATCATCAGCAAATTTCTCTAGTCCCTTAAGCATATCTAGGTTGTATTTCCAGTCGTCTGTGCCTAGTTTTTCTGAAATAAAGGCTGTTAACTCGCGGTTAGCATATACTAACCATCTACGAGGGGTGATACCATTTGTTTTGTTGTTGAATTTCTCTGGGAATATCTTATACCAATGGCTAAAGGTGTCATCTTTTAGGATTTCTGTGTGAAGGGCTGCTACACCATTTACAGAATATCCTACATAGATTGCAAGATTTGCCATGTGTACTTGGTCATTGATTACGATCCTGTATGGGTCGATTTCATAGTCAGATAGGCCTTTTTCTTTGAAGTGGTCTACTAGGATGTCGTTGATTTTATAAATGATTTCTAGACACCTTGGGCTTACTTCTTCTACTATATCAAGTGGCCATTTTTCTAATGCTTCTTGGAGGACTGTGTGGTTGGTGAAGGCAAAGGTCTTTTTAGCTATTTCTAGTGCTTCATCAAATGTAAGTCCGTTTTCATCTACTAGTACTCTGATTAGCTCAGGTATGGCAATATTTGGGTGGGTGTCATTTAGTTGGATTACATGGTATTTGTGGAAGTTTTTAAACTTCATGTCATCTGAAAAATATCTCTTATATTTAGCTACTAAGTCTTGGATAGAAGCTGAACAGAAGAAATATTGTTGTTTAAGTCTTAGAACACGGCCTGCTCTTTGGATATCATTTGGATATAGAACTCTAGTGATATCTTCAGCTCTGTTTTTTAGGGCAACAGCAGCATCGTATTCGAAATTGTTAAACTTATCGAATTCGAATTCTTCAAATGGTTCCGCTTGCCATAATCTTAGGGTATTTACCACTCCGTTTTCAAAACCAACTACAGGCATATCAAATGGTACAGCCTTTACAGATTGGTCTTTGAAATTTACTATGCGGCTATCTGAGTCTACTCTGATTGACCAGCCATCTCCATCTTTAATCCAGCTATCACCTTGTTCTTTTTGGAAGCCATTTTCAAAGCTTTGCTTAAAAAGCCCTTCTCTATATCGAACACCATAGCCGTACATATTGAGCCCCTGGGTGGCAGCTGAGTCCATAAAGCAAGCTGCGAGCCTACCTAGACCCCCATTTCCAAGGGCTGCATCATCTTCGTGGTCTTCGATAGCTTCAAAGTCTATGCCAAGTTCATTAAGTAAGTCCTTAACCTCATCATAGATCCCTAGATTTACTAGGTTGTTACCAAGTGATCTACCTACTAAGAATTCAGCAGATAAGTAATATGCTTTTCTTTCAAAGCGGGTAGAGTTTTTAGTATGTCTCCATTCTTGATTTATAAGCTCCATGATAGTATCACATAGGGCATCATATCTGTCTTTGCTGGATGTTTCATCGAAGCTTTTTAGCGTAATTCTCTGCAGGTTTTCAATGTAATTTTCTGTAAACTTATTCTTTGCTAAATTATCCATTATATCTCCCGTATAATTTTGACATTTCTTTTATTTTTAAAGCGAGAGCATCTGTGAAGTCATCTTTTTTCGCTCTCCATTTCCAGTTCTCACCGAGGGTGCCAGGATGATTTATAATTGCCTCATCCCCCAATTCGAAGAAGTCTTGAATCTGAAATACTGCTACATCAGAAACTGACGCCATAAGGGCTCTTATGATTTTCCACTGATAATCGTCATCTTTTTCTAGGCCGAAATATCTTTCAACTAGCTCTAATCCTTCTTCCTCTAGCTCATCGAGCCATCCCTTTAGGGTAGATGAATCGTGGGTTGACGAATATACCACTGAGTTTCTAACATAGTTATGTGGCAAGTAATTGCTGTCAAAGTTTTCGCCAAAGGCAAATTGGATAACATTCATGCCTGGGAAACCATAATTATCCTTTAAGTCATCGACTTCCTTAGTAATGTACCCCAAATCTTCTGCTATAAATTGTCTGGCTGGGATTTTCTGCATGATAAAGTCAAAAAAGTCATAGCCGCCGCCTAATTCCCACTTACCAAACTTAGCGTTGTCATCTGTGGCAGGGATTGCATAGTACTTTTCAAAACCCCTAAAGTGGTCTAGGCGTAGGAGGTCATAGGTGCGTAGGGCCATTTCGATTCTCTTTTGCCAAAAGCTATAGCCTTCTTTTTTCATCTTCTCCCATTCATAGACTGGATTGCCCCAAAGTTGGCCGTCTTCTGAGTAAGCATCTGGTGGCGCACCACCTACTATTAGTGGCTCTTTTGTTTCTGGATCGATCATTAAAATATCAGAATTTACCCAAGCATCACATGAGTCGAATGCCACATATATTGGTAGGTCACCTACGATTTCGATTTTGTGGCGGTTGGTGTATTCTTTTAAGGCCTGCCATTGTTTGAAAAATTCGTATTGGATAAAGGTATAAAAACCTATTACATCAGCGTGTTCTTCTGCAAATTCTCTAAGGGCCTCTGGGTTACGATCCCTAAGTGGAGCCTCCCATTCTACCCAGCTTATATCGAGCTTATCGCGCTTAATTGCCATAAATAGGGCATAGTCATCTAGCCAATCTTTTTCTCTTTCTCGAAAGGCAGCGATTTTTTCATCTAGGACACCCTTGGCATTTTCATAGGCTTTTTCTAAAACTCTGTAGCGGATGTTATATTGTATAGCATAGTCCACATAACGCTCATTGTCGCCAAAATTTAGGTTTTCTAAGTCTTCTTCAAGAAGTAATCCATCTTCTACCAGCATATCTAGATCTATAAAGTATGGATTGCCGGCAAAGGATGAAAATGACTGGTATGGGCTATCGCCGTATGAAGTTTGGCCTAGTGGTAGAATTTGCCAATATCTGATAGATGCATCGGATATAAAATCCACTACATCATAGGCATCTTTGCCAAAAGTTCCTATGCCATATGGAGACGGAATAGAAAATATTGGGAGAATGACTCCATTTGCCCTTTTTAATCTCTTTTGTTTTTTGCTCATTGTATCTCCTTATAATAATGTAAAGTAATTTATCATCGGCACTTCATATGGATGATTTGCCCTTATTATCTCATCTACTTGCTTAAGCTTTGCTGCATCGATCCTAAATTCTAGCTTGACCTCATCGACTGTTGTATGTTGGCCAATCTTTCCAATATCTGGATCAGATCCTTCGAGCGGAGTGAAATGGTCTATGACTTTTGTTTCGGTAAAGACAGAATCATAGCCATCGTTTTTTAGGATTTCTTCTATATTTAGAGCATCAATTACCAGCCACTTGTCCTTATCTGGTATATAGACTTCAACTTTCAAATAATCCATAATCCATCCTTTCAAAATAAACTAGGCCACTGTAGGTCCTAATTTGTGCATCAAATTGATTGAAATTTATTCTATAAAGCTGTCCCCATGATGATATCACTATTTCGTGATAGTCGCCCATGTCATTGCACTCAGTGATGGCCACCCCATGGTGGCGCATGACTCTGACATCATTTGATAGCCAATTTATAAAAATTACAGGACAGTCTTTGGCTAATCCTTCGTTGATGAAGGCTATTTTTTCTTCTATTGGTTTTTTATTTACAGCAAATTCTTGCTTAACGTGGCCCTTTAGCCTGAGCCCTTCGGTGCGCCTTACCCTATCGACCCTACGGTCGAGTGTCTTAGCTGTTGGAACTCCATTGATGTGGGGCCTGATTTTTTGATAGAAATTTAATTGGTACTTATTATATTCATCTAAATCAAAAACCTCGCCTGGCCTATACATATAAAGATAGGCATTGGTAAAGGCTGTCACCACACATGACCTGTCCCTATAAAACTTGTTAATACCCACATCACCCAGCGAATTTTGATAGCCTCCATAATATATGCCATTATTGGCTCTAACTGGGACAAACTGTCCTATTTTACTTCTAAATAGTTTCATCTTCTACCTCAGTATAAAATTTGTGTTCGTATTTGGCATCAATGTCTGCCTCATCAAAGCCCTTTTCCATGAGCTTATGATTGACTTTCTCATGAAAGAGGGTGTAGAGAATGCTTGCAACTGGTATGCTCAAAAGCATACCTACGATCCCAAATAGGGCTCCCCCAACAGTTACGGAAGCTAGTACCCAAACAGCAGGTAGACCTACTTGTGCATTGGCTATCGCTGGGTAGAATACATTTTCTTGGAGCTGCTGGATTATTATATTAAATATTAAAAATATTAGCGCCTTTACCGGAGATTCGATAAAAATTAGTATAGCTGATATGAGCGCTCCAAATATTGGACCAAAGATTGGAATGAGGTCAGAAAGACCTACAAATACTGAAATCATCGGTGCATTTGGTATCCCAAGTATACGCATGCCCACATAAGTAAAGACTGTAAGCATAGCTACAGCTATCATTCTAGAAAATATATAGTCCTTAAATGTGTGGTAGGATAGCGAGAATACTTTGTTGATATAATCTGCAGTCTCTTCTTTAAAAAATGCATACAAAATCTTGTTGCCATTGTATTTTAACATATCCTTATAAACTAGGACAAATATTGAAAATACAACTATGGTGAAGATTAAAATAGCACTTGACCCAATCGAATTTAGGATATTGGTAGTGAGGGTAATCATACTCACATTTTCCTCTGCCCTAAATACCCCGAAGATTATATTTCTAAAGCTCATCCAATCTATGCTTGATGCAAATTCTATAAAGCTATCGGCAAAGCCATCTGTGAGACTATTGCCCTTTAAGAGGTTGTAGGTCTCCCTCATAAATATCGGCCATTTGTTGGTAAGGGTAATGGCAGAATTTACGATTTGAGGGATGAGGGTGGTCAGTAATAGTGTTATCACCATCAAAACACACACCCAGCTTAGTAGCAAGGATATACCCTTAATGAGCCCTTCGTGTTTGGGATTCTTATAATTTTCGCGTATGACCCTATAAAAAAAATTCATAGGTATGTTGATAATGTAGGCTACCATAAAGCCTATCAAAAATGGTTGAATAATTTTTAAAAGTCTAGATAGGAATTTCGTTATCGGTCCTATATACCAAAATATAAAAAATATAGTAAGTCCTATCAGTATAACTTTTAGCCAGTTTCTCGATCTGATATCTAATTTGTTCATCTTATTCCCTTATTATAGTTTCTATATAACTTTACCCCAGTTAATAATTTTTAATAATAGCTAAAAAGGATATAATCTAGATAAAGGAGAGAAGGAATAGATGAGTAAATGTTATATAATAGCTGGCGGGGATTTTGATGGGTTTTGTGACGATGTCGATTCGTCAGATTTAGTCATAGCCGCTGATAAAGGCTATGAATATGTCTTGGATTATGGGATAGAAGTAGATTATGTAATAGGAGACTTTGACTCAACCAATAGACCTGAACTTGATAATGTCGTCAAGCTAAATCCAATAAAAGACTACACAGACACCAAGGCAGCAATTATGATTGCCATAGATAAGGGCTATGAAGAAATCGTAGTATACGGTGGCCTGGGAGGTCGCGAGAGCCATACCATAGCCAATATAAAAATGATGTTAGAATTTAAAAAGCAAGGCATAGATGTATCTCTAAAAACCTGTCAAAAACAGATTCAAATAGTTGATAACCAAATTGATTATAAATACGAGAAAGACCATCAAAATTTCTATGTATCAGTCTTTGCCCTATCAGAACTATCCAAAGGAGTTTGTATCAAGGGCTTATTTTATGAGCTAAATGACTACGATATGGCTATGGACGATAGCTTAGGTGTTTCAAACGAAACAATGAATAGGGACTTTTCTATATCTGTGGCTGACGGCTATCTATTAGTGATTTTTGAAAGTAAAGATAATTAAAAATTGATATTTAATAAATGCGAGGCACCTGCCTCGCATTTTTCAATTAGAAATTATCATTTTGCTTCTCTTCCCTCATCTCCTCAAAGGATTTTTGGGCTTTTTCAGCTACCGTTATTCTATCCATATTATTTTCTTTTAAGTTTTTAATTGTGTTATCTTCAAGTAGAGTGTAAAGCACTGTGGCGATTGGCATAAATATAATCATGCCGAGTATACCAAAGAGTCTACCACCGAGGAATACTGATACAAATATCCATATAGCAGGTAGGCCTACTTGCTTGCCTATGAATAGTGGATAAATCACATTTTCTTGGACTTGTTGTAATATTACTAAAAACACAATAAATATTACAGCTTGGATTGGCGAGATAATAAAAATCATAATCATACCAAAAGCCGCCGCTATAATTGGACCAAAATACGGAACAATATCAAGTACTCCCACAAGTGCTGATATCATGCCTGCATAAGGAAGCCTTAGGATTTTCATACCAATAAAGTTTAGGATCCCTAGGATTAAGCAAGATAATAACCTAGATTCTAAAAATCTTGAGAAGGCATCATAAGTTAGTTTAAAGACGTAATTAATTTGATCAGCTCTCTCTTCATTGAAGTTTGCATATAGGATTCTATTAGAGTTAAGCTTAAGATTCTTTTTGTTGATACTAACATATATCGAAAAGATAAAGCCCATCACAATAGCAATCAAGGTCGAGCTTACTGAGGATATAATATTTGATGCACTGTTTATAATATCGCTACCCTCACCTGTGATATAATCTGTTACTTTGTTGGCAGCCCAATTGACATCGAATTCACTTACGTATTGTTCAGCTTCTAAGACCAATTTATTAATCGGTGGGAATTGCCTAGTAAATTCTTCTAAGGACTTTATAAACTGTGGAATGTTTACAATTGCAGTTTCAACTGCATTTATTATCTCAGGTATAACTACGAGTATAATCACGGTAATACCAACAAAGAATATTAACCAACTTAGTATTAGAGATAATACTAGAACAGTCTTTCTATGCTTTAGTGGATCGATGATTCTACCAAATACTTTTTCTTGGAAAAAGTTCATAGGCAGGTTTATTACAAAAGCTATAGCAAAACCAAGGAGTATCGGTCTTAATACAGCGTAAGTTCTGATTACAAAATTTGACACAGGTTCTATATACCATAGGCCAAAAAAAACTAAAAGCAGGATAATCCCTACTTTTAGATTGCGCTTGCTAGGCGCATCCAATTTATTTACATTTTCTTTCATACTTACCTCACTTTGGAATATGTCATATTATATACCAAATATTCGTTAAAGAAAAATTATTCTAAGCTAATGGAAAGTGTGAGCCACTTTTCATCGAGACTTATTTTTTTAGCTTCAAGGTCTTTTATCTCAGCAAAAGTATTTTTCACAAGCTCTTGGTCACTATAAAAATCAGCATCCATAGTGATATCATTTAGCTCTAGAAGTCTTACATCAATCTCATCCATCTCATTTTCAATCTTTCTAATCTCATCCTTGATTTTTCTGATTTCATTTTTCTTTAGGTTTTCTTTTTTCTTTTCCTTTTGTTCTTGGGTTTTGGTAATAGTTGGCCTTATTTCATCTGTAGCTTCTAGTTCCTTTAGCTTTGTCACATAATAATCATAATTGCCCAGATATTCATCCATGCCATCAGCTTTCATTTCGAGAATTTTACCTGCAATTTTATTTAGGAAATACCTGTCGTGGCTGATGATAAGTAGTGTACCCTCATAGTCTAAGATAGCGTCTTCGAGGATTTCCTTGCTATCGATATCTAGATGGTTTGTAGGCTCATCCATGAGGATGAAATTAGTATCAGATATCATAAGCTTAAGGAGTGATATCCTAGCTCTTTCCCCACCTGATAGCTCACTTATCTCACGGTCTATATCCTCATTGTAGAACATAAACTTGGCCAGATATGACCTGATTTCAAAATTCGTAAGCATTGGATAGGCTTCTGATATTTCTTCAAAGACAGTGTTTTCTAGATTTAATGATCTTTGTTCTTGGTCAAAATATCCAATATTTACAGAACCACCGTGCCTTACTCTCCCAGCAGATGGGATTTCTTCGCCTAGGATTATTCTAAATAAAGTGGTCTTACCAACTCCATTTTCACCGATAATAGCTGTTCGCTGGCCCCTATAAATGTCAAAACTTATGTTTTTAAATATATCATTATCACCAAATGATTTTTCAAGTTTCTCAACCTTTAGGACATCTTCGCCAGATTGGATGCGTGGGGTGAATTTTAGTTTCATGGTATGATTTGAAATATCTGGTTTCTCAACTCTTTCCATCTTATCTAGGAGTTTTTGACGGGACCTTGATTGTGAAATTCCCCTTTTTCTCTTAGACCCTCCTTGGTTTTTTAGGCGGTCTATGATTTCTTCTTGGCGGTCGATTTCTTTTTGTTGGTTCCTATAGGCATGCATGCGAACTTCAATGTCTTTTTTGCGCTTGGCCATGAAGGTGGTGTAGTTGCCGTTATAAGTTTCTAGTCTCCCATTTTCCAATAAGAATATTTTATTTACGGTATTATCTAAGAAATACCTGTCGTGGGATATTACTATTACAGATCCCTGGTAGTTTTTGATGAAAGTTTCAAGAAACCTGATAGCATTGATATCTAGGTGGTTGGTCGGCTCATCTAAGAGAATGAGGTCTGGCTTTTCTAGTAATAGATAGGCAAGCTCTACTCTAGCCTTTTGGCCTCCCGATAGGTCATTGATGTCCTTATCATAGTCCTCTTCGTTAAAGCCCATGGCCTTTAGAGTGCCTTCTAGTTCGGATTTGGCTGCATAGCCATTTTTCTCTTCAAATTTTTCAAAGAGTTTTGTGTGCTCAGCTAAGAGCTTATTCATCTGATCATCTGAGATACTAGGGTCTGCTAGATTCTTTTCTATTTCTCTTAATTTTTTTTCAATCTCAATTAGTTCTTCAAATACACCCATGAGATAGTCATAGATACTGATACTGTAGTCGATTGAAAGTTGTTGTTTTAGGTAACCTACATTTACCTCATTGGGGATATATATATCGCCTGTGTCTTTACTTATGTCATCCATAAGCATTTTAAAAAGGGTAGATTTGCCTGCCCCATTGTTGCCAATGAGGCCGACCTTATCACCCTTTTCAATCTTAAAACTTACCCCTTCGAATATATCTTTGGTAGGATATGACTTGGATAAGTTACTTGCTGTAAGTACATTCATTAATAATTATAGTCCTGTGGAGAGTTGATGAAGTATGTAAGTGTAAATAATGATTCATCAAGGTGAACATTTTCTAGTACAACTCCATTTTTTGTTTTTAAGTCTACTGGAGAGAAATTCCAAATACCCTTCACATCCCCGTCGCAAAGTGTATCTGAGATTTCTTGAGCTGCTTCTTTTGGTGTTGTGATGATACCAATGTCTACTTTATTATCTTTTAGATAATCAGCTAGTTCATCTATATTTCTCACTTGCACACCAGCTGTAGATTTTTTTTCAGGATTCTTATCAAATACTGCATCTATGGTGTAGCCAAGTTCTTTGAATGACTTGTATTGGTAAAGGGCATGGCCGATATTGCCATAACCAATTAGAACCATAGAATAAGACTTGTCTACACCTATAATTTTAGATAACTCTTCCATAAGTTCTTTGACATTGTAACCATAGCCTTGTTGGCCAAAACAACCGTAGTGGTTTAAGTCTTGTCTAATTTGACTAGCTGTAAGCCCTGTGATATCTGATAGTTCTTTTGATGATACCCTGACAATCCCTCTATCATTGATACTTTCAAGGTATCTATAATATTTAGGTAGTCTTTTTATAACTGATAGTGATACTCCATTTCCTTTAGCCATTTCTTTCCTCTTTTCTAATTTCATCTAATTCTTCTTTTGTTAAATCTTCTACAAGTTTAATATTATCTATATTATACTCTTCTTTTTCATCAATGTTAGATTCAAAGACAATTTTTTCACCAATTATTAAATCTTCACTAGAAATATTAACTTGTTTTGGCTCAATATTATCATCTTCACTATCAATATTAGTCTTATCTATTGAAATCTCGCTGTTATTAATATCTTTTTTAATATCAGCTGTTTCAGTAATGACTTCAGTTTCCGCTGGATTACTTTCAGTAATTTCTACAGTTTCTATGACTTCCGCCTCATCTTGATTATCAAGCTCAGTTGAATCTATGACTTTGTGAGCAATCTCTTGTTCATTTATTTTTCTGCCGAGACTTGTCACATTTATAAGATGAGCAAAATATACTACTATGAGACTGGTGTATAATACAAATTGGTTGTTTTGGTCTAGTAGGCTCACCCCAAATGTCAGACCTGCTGGCATTTGGGGGATAAATCTTGCTAATACTAGTATAGCTGGCACACTAAGAAGCCCAAAGGCTATAGCTGTAAGTATCGCTACAAGGACCGAGAGCCCATAGGACTTACCTTGCAGCAAGACATGAAGGGCATAGATTAGCATAAGGACCCAGGCAATCAGAAAACTAACTGCCCAGATATAGGTGATGACCCAAACATTCATATTTAGAGTGATTAGCGTTGTCAAAAACACTATCAGGACCATGATACTAAGTATCTGGCTTAGGGTTCTTTCAAATCTCTTTTCCATATTTACCTACTTATTTTTCTTTGATTTGTACCTCAGATTGCTATCTAGTATTCTCTTTCTTATTCTAAGGTTGTTTGGAGTTACTTCGATGAGCTCATCATCTTCTACAAACTCCATCATCTCTTCGACACTCATTTTCTTTGCTGGAGTGAGCATAATGGCATCATCTGAACCTGATGCACGGGTATTGGTAAGTTTCTTTTGCTTGCAGACATTGACATCGATATCTAGTCCCTTCGGATTCATACCTACTACTAAGCCTTCGTAGACTTCATCGCCTGGTTCTATAAAGAGTAGGCCCCTGGTTTGAGCTGAATTTAGACCGTAAGCACGGGCAATTCCCTGTTCACTTGCAACTAGTGACCCATCTTGGCGGGTTTCGATGTCGCCTTTGTAGGCAGCATATTCTTCAAATTCTGAGTTTAAGATACCTGTTCCCTTGGTATCGGTTAAGAATTCTGTTCTATAACCAATGAGCCCACGAGCCGGAATCCTAAATACCATTCTTGTATAACCAGAGGATGTAGGGCTCATATCAATTAGCTCACCCTTTCTGCGGCCAAGCTTTTCTATTACAGATCCTGTGTATTCTTGATCTACATCTATGGTTGCAATCTCTATTGGTTCATGGCGTTTGCCATCGATATCCTTATACATTACTTCTGGTTTTGATACTTGGAATTCATAGCCTTCGCGGCGTAGGTTTTCGATAAGTACTGATAGGTGAAGTTCTCCACGGCCTGATACTCTAAAGGCTTCTGTAGAGTCTGTAGGCTCTACACGTAGGGATACGTCAGTTTCTTTTTCCTTAAATAGCCTCTCACGTAGGTGGCGGCTGGTGACATATTTACCATCACGACCAGCAAACGGGCTATCATTTACTGAAAATGTCATAGAAAGGGTTGGTTCAGATATTTTTGTAAATTCAATTGGAGTATGATCTGCCTCAGTCCCTATGGTGTCCCCTATTGATATATCTTCCATACCTGATAGGGCTACTATAGAACCAAATTTTGCTTCTTCTACCTCAACTCTTTCTAGGCCGTCAAATTCATATACTGTGACGATTTTTGACTTGATTAGCCTATCATCTTCATTGAAATTGGTAATGACTGCATTGTCATTTTTCTTAATAACACCTTGCTCAACCTTACCAATAGCTATACTTCCTAAGAATTCATTGTAGTCTGTGGTTGACACTAGAACTTTAAATGGAGCATCTTCGTCGGCTTCAAATTCTGGTGTGTGTTCGATGATGGTATCTAAGAGATCTGTCATATCTTCTTTTACTACGCCCTTTTCAAGGCTTGCCCAGCCATTTTTAGCTGATGCATAGACAAAAGGACTTTCTAGATATGACTCATCTGCATCGAGTGAGATAAATAGGTCTAAGATTTCATCTTCAACTTCATCTATCCTCTGGTCTGGTCTGTCGACTTTGTTGATACAAATAATTGCTGGTAGGCCAAGCTCAATGGCCTTTCTAAGTACAAACTTTGTCTGTGGCATAGGCCCTTCGTGGCTGTCCACTACTAGTACTACAGACTCAGCCATATTTAGTACACGCTCTACCTCACCACCAAAGTCCGCGTGGCCTGGTGTGTCTATAATATTTATTTTCATATCTTTATAATGAACTGCAGTATTTTTAGAAAGAATTGTTATCCCTCTTTCTTTTTCAATACTATTTGAGTCCATTACTCTTTCATTTACTGCTTGATTTTCACGAAAGAGCCCGCTTGTTCTAAGTAGACCATCAACAAGTGTTGTCTTACCGTGGTCAACGTGGGCTATTATCGCTACATTACGTACATCAGATCTTTTCATAATTCCTTCTTTCAAACTCATGTTTTCTATCAATATATTATATCGATTGTGTAAATATTATCAATAAATCCAAATAAAAAACATCTAGATAAAGCTAGATGTCTTCGTCCTCTTCATTTGTATTTATCATCACTACTATTGTATTGTCCTTGACATATAGGCTATCAGCCAAGGTGTACACCAGCTGTATGCCTCTACCGTGGTCTGACATGAGGTCGCGTTCTTTGGAATATATTATTCCATCCCCCTCATCTTTGACCTTGATTACCGCCAAATCACCATCAAAACATAGCATTACTTCTATTATCTTATCAAACTCTTTATTATTGCCGTGCTTATAAGAATTTATAATTAGCTCATCAAGTATAAGCCTAATCTTAAAGATGAAATCATCATCGTAGTCCAAGTCGTGGAGCATACTTGTGGTATCATCCCTAAATTGCTTAATCAGACCTAGGTCAGTATTTATTAGATTTCTAACAATCTCCATAGCTTCTCTCCTAATTATTATCTTTATACCCAGCTGGGCCGATAAATAATTATTTGCCTACTATTGTTAGAATTCGTCTAAAAGTGGTATAATATTAATGTAATAACAATGAAAGGAGACATTGGTATGAAATACGTATGTACAGCATGTGGCTACATATATGATCCTGCTGAAGGAGATGTTGACAACGGAATCGAAGCAGGTACAGAATTTGACCAACTTCCAGAAGATTGGGTTTGCCCAGTTTGTGGAGTAGGCAAAGATATGTTCGAACCACAAGAATAATATAAATTTAAAGAGGCTAGCTTAGCCTCTTTTTTAGTTGGCAAATATTAAATTTAAAAATTCTTCATTGCTAATATTTCCTAGATAATTTTTTATATCAGTATTATTTATTATTTTCTCAAATTCCCTATATGAAAAATGCGATCCTATAAATAAATTTTCAAAATTTATAATATCAGCTTTGCCGAAAAAATCACCATAGACTTTAAAGTTAGCTACTAGGCCATGGTCAAGGCCAATATTTACCTCTATTAAGCCAACTCCATCAATATATGCAGAAGATCTAAAAGTACTAGGCAAAGATTTCCCATAATTCCAATCCCAGCTAGCATATTTATTATCACGCAAGTTTTCTACTTCCTTTAATTGGCTATCAGTAAGCTCGTAAAAACTTACATCTACAAATCCTCTTAACACCTCATCTCGGATTACTTCCATAAATTCCTCGACACCCATGTTATTTTTAAGATAGGGTTTAATATTGGTCACCCTGGACCTTATCGACTTAATTCCCTTAGACTGAAACTTCTTTTCATTTACCCTAAGAGCATTAGCTAGGACTGCTAGGTCCGTATCAAAAAGCATCGCCCCATTGCTTAGAACTCTACCATCGCCTAAGCGTTGCGAGAGGCCAGCACATTTTTTGCCATTAATCACTATATCATTGCGACCAGAAAGTGAAGCAGGCACTCCGAGCTTATTAAGGGAATCTACTATAGGCTGGGTCAATATTTTAAAATCAATTTCCGCCTCATCATCAGTAGATGCAAAAAAAGAAAAATTCACATTGCCTAGATCATGATAAACTGCTCCACCTCCTGGCATGCGGCGAACTACTTTTATATTATTTGCTTCTACATAAGCCGTATTTATCTCTTCGATAGTATTTTGATTGCGGCCTACGATAATGGCATTATCATTGCGCCATAGCATAAAGTAATTATCATCAGTTTTATTTTCAAAAACCCATTCTTCAAGGGCTAGGTTGAAGTAGGGATCTGTGCTTTTATTTACTATAAATTTCATACGACCTCCATTTGACAATTATATTATATCAATTATAAAAATTTTGTTAAAAATTGGATAATATGGGTATGAAAAAAATAACAAGATATTAAAAAATTTAGGAGGATACGATGAAATTAACTATCAAATCAAGTGTAAAGTCTCTACCAGAATCTTTCCAAGCTGAAGCAAGCGCTGGCAAACACGTGGTAAGAATCGATGAGCCAGAATCAAATGGTGGTACAGACACTGGTATGAACCCAGTTGAACTTATGCTATCAGGCCTAGGTGCTTGCCAAGTACTAGGAGCTAAATTATTTGCACAAGCTATCGGCTTCAAATTTGAAGAAATTACTGTAGAAGTAGAAGGTGATGCTGATACAGATGCTCTAATGAGCGAAGAAGATGGTGTATACCGTGGCCTAAACGAGATCAGATGCTACTACCACATCAAAACAGACGAACCAGAAGAAAAAGTTCAACAATTCATCAAACTAATTGATGCTAGATGCCCAGTATCTGAAACACTCAAAAACGAAGTAAAAGTAATCCAAACAGGTTACGAAATTCACTAAGAAAAAAACTTGGAGGTTGTTTTTACAACCTCTTTTTTATTAGGAGAAATTATGGAAGTAAAATTACCAATATATCCAGGTAATAAAGCCAATATCGTAGGAAATATCGAGGTAAAGGTAGGCGATGAAGTCACTGAAGGAAATCTTCTTACCAATATCGAAACAGGCAAGGGCAGCCGCGACCTTAAGGCGAAGACTAGTGGAATAATAAAATCAATCCATATAGCAGCTGGTGATGAGGTCCATGCAGGTGATTTGCTATTTGTAATCGAAGATGCTAGTGTTGATACTAAACAAGAGCAAATCATAGTAAATAAAACAGAAGTACCCGTTTCCGAACTGGACATCACCTCAGACCTTGATACAGACCTAGCCATCATAGGTGGTGGACCAGGTGGATATGTGACAGCAATCTATGCAGCAAAGAAGGGCCTAGATGTGACCCTTATCGAAGAAGCTGACCTTGGTGGCACATGTCTAAACTTTGGCTGCATCCCAACCAAAGCTCTTATAAAAGTAGCCCATACTTATAAAAATATAAAAGAAGCTGACTCCTTAGGCATAAATGTGGCTGGCGAAGTTAGTTTTGATTTTGAAAAAGTAATAGAATATAAGGATGGGATTGTAAGTAGCTTGGTAGATGGGATTGGATATTTGCTTGAAAAAAATAATATCAAACTCGTAAGAGAACATGCAAGCTTTATAGACAACTACAAAATTAAAGTAGCTGACCACACCATAAGTGCAAAAAATATTATAATAGCAACCGGGTCAAAACTTACTAAGCTTGAGGTCCCTGGAGCTAATCTATCCAAGGTCCAAACTGCCAAAGAAGCCCTGATAGACCCAGACTACCCTGATGCAATCACGATAATCGGAGGTGGAGTTATCGGCCTAGAATTTGCCTTTATGTACAGAGAATTTGGTGCTGAGGTCAATATACTCACCCACCGCGACCAAATCCTCCGTGGCACCGATAGAGATGCAGTAAAGTTTATAGAAGAAAAGGCGAATTCTCTAGGGATAAATATTTATTACAATAGCCCAATAAATGATATTAGAGAAGCTACCAATGGCAAGCTCATTACAAACTTTAGCCACGCTGGGATAGATAAGGCTGTCGTAAGTGATAAGGTCCTCATGACTGTGGGCACTCCAATGAATATAGATGGCCTAGACCTTGACAAGACTGATGTTGCCCTAAACGAGAACAAAACAGGCATTGCAGTAAATGACTACATGCAAACATCAGTAGAGAATATCTATGCCATAGGCGATGTAAATAAAATCTACCAACTAGCCCATGTGGCTAGCCATCAAGGGATTATAGCAGTTGACCATATACTTGATAATGAAAAAGCCTTTGATATATTAACAGTACCAAAGGTAATCTATACTCATCCTGAGATAGCATCTGTTGGCTACACCGAAGATGAGCTTAGTGCTTCTCACATAGATTATGAAAGTCAAACTATGGATTTTGCAGCCATCGGCAAGGCTCTCATCGATAATAATGGCGAAGGTTTTATCAAAGTCCATATGGATAAGGCTAGCCACAAAATCCTAGGTGCTCTTATAGTAGGTCCTGATGCCAATAATCTTATATCAGACTTCGCCCTTGCTATCACAAAGGGGCTTACAATTGATGATATAGCTGATACCATCTATGCCCACCCTACCACAAGCGAAATCAACCACGAAATAGCAATGAAACTCCTAGACCTATCCATCCACGAATAGCAAAAACAAAAGCACGTAAGAATTTACTTACGTGCTTGTTTTTCGTAGTGTCTAAGGGCTAGTAGAACTGATAGGGCTATTACCAATACTAGTATTACTATGATGACTATTGTCATAGACCTAGTAGGTCCAGCATCTAGCTCTTGGTTGAGCTTTGGTGATTTCTCAATGTGAATTTCTTTGGTTTCGCTAGTGTAATCCTTGTTCCTATCGGTTGTCTCGTCTATTTCATCATTTTCCACTGCGGCTTCAATATCAATCTCTTCATTTTTTTGATCATCTATGGTTAGCTTGTCCTTATTTTCTGTAATATAGGCATAAGCTTCGGTAGATGTTTCTTTGATTGACTGATTGATTTTTTCTACTGCCTCGTTACGAAGTTCTTGTTTTTTCTCTTCTGTTGGGGCAGCTTCTATTCTTTTGTTGTACTCTTGGATGATTAACTGAGTAGCTGTTGCGATTTTTTCGCTCTCAGCCTTGCTAATTTTATTGGAGCTCACTACTTCAGTTACTAGGTCCACAGTTTTTTTAATTTCTTGATTATTTGAAGCTTGTGGACGGGTGTTTGGTGTTGTTGTAGTAGTCGTCGTGCTTGTGCTAGGGGCTGGTTTTTCAGCTGGTACTTCCTTTAGGAATTTATCAATCTCATCAACGAGTTTTTTGACTTCAGGGGAGACCTGGTCTTTAGGTTTTTGTTCTGGAGCTTGGTTGTTGATCGGTTTTTGAGCGGGTGTTTGAGGTGCCTTGTCTTCTTCTTTGGCTTTTTCCTTCTCCCTAATCTCTTCATTTACTCTTTTGTTGACTTCTGCAGCATTCTTATCGTAATTTACCTCAAGTTTAGTCGAGGGTTGGCTTTCTTTTACTTCAGTAGCTTCTTTTGTTTTTGTTTCTACTGGTACTTCTTTGTCCTCAACAGGAGCTTCAGCTGGCTTTGCCGTAGCATTCACATTGTTGGGCTCTATGGTGATACCCTCTAGGATTATTACATCACCGCTTTTTAGATCAGTAGTAGGTTTTTCTTCAACAACTTGCTCACTTTCAGCAGCAAAAGTGACAGGCGTAGATATCAAAGCCACTATGAGGCAAAAGAATATGTTTACTAGTGACTTCATATATCCTCCATCCATAGTTTCTCAATAATATTTTACGATAATAATCTACACAATTCAATCACAATTACTCATTATCTCTTATAGCTCTTTGCCACATGTATTGATATAAACTTTCAAATATTCCACTATAATTTTCAAGCCAAGGTTTTTTCTTCCCGCAAAAATGAAGTATGCAGGTTTCTTCAACTAGCCTTACCATTGGGTAATTGTATCTGACCCTATAAGTCTGATAGCGCCTAGCATCGTAGTTATATTTTAGCTCGGAAATTTCTTTGATATCTGACCTAAAGACCACATTTAATAGGTCCTGGTCTGGCATTAAGAGACCTGCTTTACTAGTATGTGCAAGATAATCGATGATTTTATTTTCATATGGATCTTTGCGGGCTTTATCTAGATTTATCATTAAAATTCCCGAGTTGTAGTATCTTTCAATATCTAGTTTCTCACTAGTAACCATAAGTCTAGCCTTATTTGCAGGTTGAACTGTAGGCATAGTGTGGACAGCTGCCATAAAAGAATTACCCTCAAAGTCCTCATTATATAAGTCTTCTAGAGAATTTAAAACTAGTATATCTGGGTCAAGATATAAGATTCTATCTAAATTCTCTGGCAAATATTTATAAGCTATAAGCCTAAAATACATCTCAGGAGTATAGTAGAAAGTCGTTGTTGCATGGCTAAACTCATCATCCACCTTTAAATTTAAAAGTTTGGCCTTATTGTTTGAATGATTACTTATAAAAACTTCTAGGTCTTCTATCTCAGAATCCTTTATTGACTTGTGAAGGATATAGATATCTATATCTGTCTTATTGGTCAAAAAAAGAGAGTAAAGCATAGTTTTTAGGGGTTTTATATAGTTACTATTTAGGCTTACTAATATGTTCATATTCTTTCTACTCCATATCACTGGTGGTATAAAAACCCTTACCGATAATCTTTGAGGTATTTACTATAGTTATAAATGAACCTGGGTCGATTTCCTTTATAAAGGCCCTAAATCTAGGCGTTTCTTTTGGTGAAAGCACTAGTAGAAAGACTGATCTTTCTATCCCCTTATATATGCCTACACCAGTTAGCTTTGTAGCAGACCTGTTTAAGTCTTCACGGATAAATCGGCCCACTTCGTCTGGCTTGGTGGTGATGATAATAAAGAGCTTATCAGTATTCATAGATTGGATGATGACATCTACAAATATGCCCTTTAGCAATAGACCGAGTACTGATAAGAGACCGATTTCAACATCAAATATCCAAATAGAAGCTATGGTAAATACACTATCTACAGCAAGTAGGGCCTTGCCTACTTCAAGCGATGAGTATTTTTTGACTATCATAGCTATGATATCTGTCCCACCGGAACTTGCTGCGAGGTTAAAGAGTATCGCAGAACCAAATGCTGATATCATCAGGGTAAAGGTAAGTTCTAATAACTTATTATCTGTCATCGGCCCATGGATAGGGATGATATAGTCTAGGGCTAGGGCTGTAAGTGAGTTAATAATTGCCACATAGCCTGTTCTAATTGTAAAATGCTTGCCCAGGATAAAAAATGCAATGATTAGCAAAGTTATATTTATAATCAGGGTAAGCTGAGGCCTAGATAGGGGGATAAATGTGGAGGCAATGATACTCATGCCTTCTACCCCACCTATTACAAATGAGTTTGGATATTTGAAAAAATGTGTCCCAAAGGCCATCAGTATAGCTGCAAAGGCCATCATCATATATCTAGTGAGCTCATCCATTGGGTCATGGTTAAATTTTGCTACAGCACGTCGCTCGAGATAGTTGTTGATAAAATCCATCCCATACAGTCTTTTCTTCTTTTCCTCGCCACTAATTTTAGTCACGGGTCTATCTCCTTGTTAGTTGTTTGAATAATTGTCGAAATAGCCTTGGACTAGGACTATTGGAGTACCCTTATCCCCTGACCCACTGGTAAGGTCAGCTAGTGAACCTAACAGGTCTGTGATTTGTCTAGGTGTGGTGCCTAGGGTTTCTTTAGTACCTACTAGTTCTTTCTCTTTGGCAAGTATTCTCTCTTTCATAGCCTTACTTCTCTCTTCGATTGAGAGGTCAGATAATTCGTTGTCTGCGATATATTTAATCTTTATTTCACTTGGTGTACCAAGTAATCCTTCGGTATAGGCTGGAGATACTACAGGATCTGCTAGCTCCCAGATTTTACCAACTGGATCTTTAAAAGCACCGTCTCCATAAATCATGACTTCGATTTGTTTGTCAAATTCTTTGATAAGGCTTTCTTGAAGTCTTAGGACAAATTCTTCCCCATCTCTAGGAAATAGCTTGATTTGATTTTCTGTAGATAGGTTTGAACCAAGTAAGCCGTAGTCGGTGTTATAACCTGATCCATTTACAGATTCATTTAAGATATTATCTAGGCCTAAAACTGTATCAGCTCCCGCTTCTTTTAATTGACGTTTTACTATTTCTCGAGTGTGGATAGAGCAAACCAAAACATCCTTAGCAAATTTTAGACAATCTACCGGATTGTTTAAAAAGTGTATTTCAGAATTTGGAGCTAGCTCTGTATAAAGCTCTGGATAAGACATGCCTGTAAACTGGTGTCTGTAATCTCCAGCTATTTTCTTAAAGTCTTCCATATCAAGTACATCAGCATATGGATTGATGTCACTATTAAATAAGTCCATCTCATCCATCAGATAATTACCCACCTCATCTTGTGGATAAGATAGGCAAATGTGAAGTTTTTTGCCAGTGAGGGCAATAGCTTTTAGTATAATTGAAAATCTATTTCTTGATAGGATTGGGAAAAGAACAACCAGTTCGTCTCCACTAAATTTATTATTAATGTCTGCTGCTACAGCATCAATAGAAGCGTAGTTGCCTTGGGCACGAGCTACGAGTGATTCTGTGACACAGACTACATCCCTGTCATTGATTTCTAGATTGTGATTTGTGCTTGCTTTTTTTACTGTATCGGTGATGATTCCTACTAAATCATCTCCACGTTCTATAATTGGCGCGCGAAGGCCAAGTGATCTTGTTCCTATTACTCTTTCCATAATATCCCCTTTCAGAAAAACTATACATCCTCTATTTTTTATTTAAAGATTTATCTAACTTCTAGCATCAAATTTGCTGCCACATTTTGGACACCTAACTCTGACCTTACCCTTCTTTTTCGGTATTCGGAGCTTTTGCCCGCAATGTGGGCATGATACATATTTGTAGTCCTTATCTCCTACAGTTTCATTTTTAAAGTTTTTAAATGACTTTTTAACTGGGTTTAAGATTTTTTCTTTAAACATCTTATTTTCCAAAGCCCTTTGGTCCTTATTTCTAGATAAAGCCCTGAATATGGCTTGAATCACTACCACTAGGCCTAAAATATTTAAGAATGTCCACTTGGTAAAGTATGAGATTATATTAAGAATAATCCCTACCCATATTAGAAAAATTCCATATTCGTCTATGTTTAATCTCTTATCCATCTATTCCCTCGACTAGGTCTTTCATTATCACGCTGATATCTCCTGAAAGCTTATAATCAGCTCTGTCATCCCTGGCAGTAGGATCCATATTTATTAGTATGAGCTTATCACCCTTATAAAAATCAATAAGGCCAGCTGCTGGATAAACATTTAAGCTAGTGCCACCTATAATAAGGACATCAGCATTTGCAATTAAATTTACTGCATGGCTGATATTATCTTGGTCTAGGCCCTCGCCATAGAGGACAATATCAGGGCGCACTAGCCCACCGCACTCATCACATCTGATGGTCGTTGCAGTCTTATCCATCTGGCCCACATCGTATTCTTTCCCACAAGACATACAATAATAGTCGGCCAGGTTTCCATGAAGTTCTACTACGAGCTTACTGCCAGCATCTTGGTGGAGGCGGTCGATGTTTTGGGTGATGATGCCCTTTAGTTTGCCCATTTTTTCCAAATCTCTTAAGGCATAGTGGCAGGCATTTGGCTTTACGCCTTCTACCATCAGATTTTCCTTGACATAAGTCATGAATTCATCTGGATGAGCCATAAAAAATTCGTGGCTAAGCATGTATTCTGGTGAATAATTCGAATCATTTTTTTGATTGTATAGGCCAGTTGCAGACCTAAAGTCAGGCAGGCCACTAGCTGTGGATACCCCTGCCCCTCCAAAAAATACTATATTGTTTGAGTCTCTAATTATCTCTTTGACAATGTCAAAATTTTCCATTAAAACTCCTTTTTATAAGTCTAGATTTTTATCTAGATTGTTACTATTGATGAAATATAAAAGCACAACCATTATTATATAATACATTAAAGGTGTGAAGTTTTTATAAAGGCCGTAGTTACCAATGGCAAAAGGATAGATAAAGGCGTAGTTCAATGGCCCCGCCTTTTGGATAGCTCCATCTACTAGGACTATTGAAAAATACTTACACAGGACAAAGCCCAGGGCAAATACTAATATAAATATCACTACTCCTAGCACAAACGGCATTTTATTTTGCCTAAATCTAGCCATTTGTATAGACAAACTTGCAATTTGAGCGAAAAGCTCTTGCCAAATAAGGCCAAGCAAGAAGTAAAAGGCCAGAAAAGATGTAATCTTGTAGCCCAATATCCTATAAATTACAAATAAAAATAATATATTTATTAAATAAATCAATGCAAAAGATATATTTTTGCTAGTGAAATATTTCTTTCGTCCTATCGGCAAGCTAAAGGTTAGATAAGCTGAACTATCATAGAGGTCCTTGTGAATAGATGATAATATATAGGCCAGATTAAATATCATAAAGCAAATTAGTCCAGCTGCAAATATCCCATTGGCTAGGATATTTGACCTGAAAATATTGGATAGTCCTAGCCCGATTCTTAGAATAAGCGCAAGGACAATTAGAATTAGATTAAAAATCACAATCCTTGATAGCATTTTCTTATTTTTCTTAAATTCTAAACTAATTATTTTTCCCATAGCTAACCCATATACAGCCTATCATAGTAGTTTTTTATCTCTATCTGCTGGCTATTTCTAATATCTCTCACCGATCCTTGTTCATATACTTCGCCATTATTTAAGAAAATAACTTGGTCAAAAAGTTTTTCAAATAGGCCGATTTGATGGGTGGATATCACAAAGGTCTTCTCTCCATCGATTTTATCTATGATTATATCGATTAATTTTTGGGCAGATATTGGATCCACCCCATCTAGGGGCTCATCAAATAAATATAATTTGGCATCCCTTGCTAGATTTAGGCAAATACCAAGCTTGGCCGCATCGCCCTTAGTAAGACCCTTTATTTTTGACTTTTTATCTATATATAAGTATTCGACCATCCTATCCATAAAGTCCTTATCAAAGTCATCAAAAAAGTCACTATATACTTTTATAATATCTGCCACCTTAAAATTCTCATACATATATGGCTCATCTGATAGATAGGCGATGAATCCTCGAGATTTTGAATTGAGTGCTGAACCACCAATTATAATCTCACCGCTATCCGCTTTTACAAGGCCTGCCATAGTTTTTATCAAAGTCGACTTCCCGGACCCATTTGGCCCAAGGATACCCACTACAGCTCCTTGATCTATAGCAAGGCTGATTTCATCAAGGGCAGTCACCTTGCCATAATTTTTGCTTAAATTCTTGATTTCAATAAACTTATCCATTTGCCATATTCCTTAGATTTAGTATCCTAATCACATCATCAAGGTCCATACCGATTTCGGCAGCATTTTTTACCAGGTCATTAATGTAAAGATTTAAAAACTCTTCCTTAAGACCAGAAATTCTATTCTCATCTGCCGCTACGATATAGTAATCATTAGACTTACTTATAAGACCCTCTGCTTCCATTTGACTTAAAGCTTCCCTTACTATATTGGGATTTACTTTGAATAGGCTAGTCAGATATTTTAATTCATAGACCCTATCTCCTGGCTTTAGCTTTCCATTTATCAAATTTTTCGCTATATAATCTCTGATCTCTCTTTCGATATTGTAATTCATTAGTTTTTTCGCTTTCAAATTCTCATTCTTATGGTATTATTATAACAGATTCGGAGATAATAAATAAATTTTATAAAGTTTCTCAAATATCTCTTGACAAGTATTTTTTTATAGCGTATACTATATTAGTAATCACTTAACGGGGTGTGGCGCAGCTTGGTAGCGCGCGTGTTTTGGGAACATGAGGTCGAAGGTTCGAATCCTTTCACCCCGACCAAATAGATTACAAATCAATCCAGACTAAGGTCTGGTATTTTTTTACTATTTTTTACTCTTGCTAACTCCCGGCTTTGAGAAGATGAGGCTCAAAGGTTCGAATCCTTTCACCCCGACCATATTAACAAGGCTTAGGCCTTGTTTTTTTGTGCTCATTTTTAAATCCTGCCACCACCCGGCTTTGAGAAGATAAGGCTTAAAGGCGCCACTCCTTTCAACCCGACTACATTAGCAGGGCTTTGGTCTTATTTTTTTGTGAATATTTTTAAATTTTCCCAAAAGAAAAACCTGAGATTAATTTCTCAGGCTTTATTTCTAATTTGACATTTGCATTTTATTAAATGTTTGTCCGGCCATTTCGCCTTGTTCACTTACATTGATTGTACCATTTTCAAATGTTGCAGTGATCGGTGTATCGACATTTACACCTTCTATAGTTAAGCTTAGGCTGCCAGATGAATCTTGCCAGCTACCTTGGTGGACTCTTTGGTCTAGTTTGTAGCGTAGACTGCCATCTTCTTTAAGGGTAAGCCTTGTACCATTGCCTTGGTATTCACCAGCTACACCGTCAGATGTGGTGAAGTACTGGGTCGCATCTACAGCTATAGAGTCATCGATAGTGAGTCCTGATAGGGCGTTGTTTACTCTAGATAGGACTTCTTCTAAGAAAGCGAAACCATAGTATGGGATTTCATAATATGTGTAGTCATCTTCTACAAAGAACTTGTGGAAGATTTCATTGTCGGTTGTCATTGGTCCATTTGAGTAGAAGTTGCCGTTTTCATCTTTGGCTTCCATTACATTTTGATATTCTACAAAGGTGTAGTATTTGAAACTATTTACATATTTACCTTCGTAGTTTTCACTAGCAGTGATTTCATATATTAGCATGACCCTATTTTGTAGGTCTTGATTGTTTGAATCAGCTCCTGTAATAGCTCCTAGATAGTCGATACTATCTATTTGAGTGAATGACCTTTCTTCAAATGTGTTTCTAATCAGTTCACCCGCATCATATTTGAGTGTGCCCAGTAGTTCATCATCTAGTGTATCTACTGTAGTGATATAACCACCTGTAAGCTCTGGGCTTTGGGTTTCATCAGCTGCTTCGGCTTCTTCAGGCTGGCCTTCTTCTGGTTCTAATTCTCCAGGTACTACATAGATTTTGTCAGTTGGATTTAGGTTTACTCCATAAGAATTAAATAATTCTTCTTCATCAAAGATTAGGCTTACATTTACTTCTTCGCCTTCGCTTAGCTCAGATGTCTTTGATGGAGCTATTTCAATCATCGACATATATTCTGGTGCCCCATCTGTGAGGCTTGTAGTAAGCGAAATATTTGGACTTTCGCCTTCGAAGTCGACGTTAATGTAGTTAAATGGATCTTCGTAAGCTTGGGCAGCCAACCCCTCAGCTATGACTGACTTGATGGTATTTAGTAGCTTGACATTGTAGTCATCTTCAAGTGATGAGTCTGATACATTAGCCACTACTGTGACTTCTTCACCATTTGATATATTGCCATCCTTACTAAAATTAAACTGAGTAGAGTTTTCTAATTCGGTAATAAATTGGTTAGCAGGTGAGCTATAAGAATCATCTTTCCTGTCTTTATTGGCGTAAGCAATTTGACCGCCGTAGTCGGCTAGTAGTTTAGATGAATTTAGGCTGGCTGATGGAGTTGCTTCCCCTTCGTCACCATTAAATGTCACCTCTACATATTCGCTTAGGTCGATCTCGACATCATCAGGTGTCCTATTCATCAGCCAATAACCAATACCCGCCCCTATGAGGATAAGGACGATTGGTATGAGGTAGAGAGGATTAAAAGAGAATTTCTTTTTCTCTTCTACTGGCTCATCAACCCCTTCTGTGTATATAGGATCTGCCACCGGCTCGCTCACAGCAGGAGCGGCTGGTGGGATGTATTGGTTAGCCTGATTTTCAACTGGCTGGTTTTGAATATTAGCCGGTCTTTCGTTGTAGCCCCTAGGTTGTTCTGGCGGTATATATGGGTCTTTTGGTTGATTATTTCTAATCACTGCCGCTATATTGCCAGTTTGGGCTGCCTCGTTGTTGTAAGTTGTATCTTTTTCGCGAAGTTGTCTAGCGATTCTTGCTTCTAGATACTCATTTGGGATGTCATCGTATGTAGATCTAGGCCTTGTAGGAGGTGCTGCTTGTCCGTTTGAAGCAGATGGCTCGAAAGTTTGAATATTTCCATTTGCTCCAGTTTGATTGATCTTTTGACCAATACTTGCCTCAATAGATGCGTCATAAGGATAAATATCTGGATTGTCCCTATGTCTAAAGTCTTTTCTTTTCCTATCATCAGTTGGCTCATAGCCATAGTATGATGGTTGCATCTCATCTTCGTATTCGAGACGAGTATCAAGGCTTGCTACTGGGTCTTCCTTAGAAAGTTCGCTCTTGCCTTCAGGGACTTCTATGATCGGTTCTTTAGCTTCTTTTTTCTTAAGGCTTGGCTTTTTAAATTTGAAGCCTTTTACAATGCCAGAAAGTTTACTCTGTTTTTTTCCTTCTTCAGTTGTATTTTGATTAGTAGTTGTCGATCCGTAGGTAGTTTGCTCAATTACCTGGCCAGCTTGTGGTTGCTTGGGTGTTTGTGGGGGACTTGCTTGTGGCTGAGCTGCTATTGGCTCGTCAGGGCGCAATTTATTCCCACATACAGGACAAAACTTGGCGCTGTCATCTACCTTTGCACCGCAGTTAGTACAAAACATGTGGACTCCTTTTTAAGGTATATGTATATAATATACAACTTTTTTCCTATTAAATAAAGCGGAATTAGGACTATTCATAGA
This sequence comes from Anaerococcus pacaensis 9403502, assembly GCA_000308255.3. Classification (GTDB taxonomy): domain Bacteria; phylum Bacillota; class Clostridia; order Tissierellales; family Peptoniphilaceae; genus Anaerococcus; species Anaerococcus pacaensis. The sequence continues at coordinate 211,263 of HG326663.1, forward strand.
AAAAATCCCCCGGCATATAAAATATAATGCTGGGGGATGTGATTTACACATTATCTACTGTTAGATATGGTTTACCACTCGCCTTTGGTGCCTTTGATCTTCTTTGGAAGATAATAAGGATAAGGAGGGTTGCTATATATGGGATCATCGAGATAAATTCAATTGGTACACCGATTGATGATCCACCTAGGTAGGTAGCTATAGCTTGGGCTAGACCAAAGAATAATGATCCTACTAGGACCCCATGTGGTTTCCAGTTACCAAAGATTACTGTAACAAGGGCTATATAGCCTTGGCCAGCTATCAAGGTTTGCGAGAAGCTCGATACTACAGCAAGTGACATACTAGCTCCACCAAGCCCTGCCATAAAGCCTGAGAATATTACAGATAGGTAGCGGGTTTTTGTTACAGATATATTTAGGGTTTCTGCAGCCTTTGGGTGTTCGCCCACTGCAATCACGCGTAGGCCCCATTTAGTCTTATATAAAAATAGATAAAGTAGAACTACCATGATTAGGGCTATATAAACAGTTGCATATTGGCCGAAAATATTCAAAAACGCTTGGTTGGATGAAATATTTCTAAACAATCTAGGGATTTTATTCTCTAGTGGTATAGATGGAGTTTGAGTTGCCCCATCAAAGAAATATCTACCAAGGAAAAGAGCAAGCCCAGGACCCAAGGTATTTATCGCAATACCTGATATGGTTTGATCGCCTGCAAGTGTTACTGATACAAAGGCATGGATAAGACCAAAAAATGCTCCAGCAAGTCCACCACATAGGAAGGCTATCCATGGATTGCCCAGATAATAACCAACTGTAGCTCCGACGAGCGCTCCGATTGTCATCATCCCTTCAAGCCCGATATTTACAACACCAGACTTTTCACTCATCATACCGCCAAGGCCTGCCATAAGGACTGGAGCAGCATTAGAAAAAGTATTACCGATAATAAGTGATAAGATTACTAAATTCATATTACTCCTCCTCCTTTTTAATGGTTCTGACTATGATTTCTTCGCCTGTCTCATTTATGACTCTAGGGTGGTCATCGTCAGTAGTTTTGATAGGCTCTTTATCTTCAGATAGCTTTATAGCTTCCGTATTATTTTCAGATTCTACTACTTCTTTAGTTTCTGCTACTTTAACTTCTTTTTCTTCCTTAAGAGGAACTGCTACCGCATCTTCATCTACACTGATTAGCTCAGCTTCTTTGTTAGATTTCTTTTGTCTGCGATGAGCTCTGATTATTCTAAATACTAGAGGGACTGCTGTAAATAGGATAATAGTACCTATGATTACATTGATAAGTTCTGTTGGTACACCTAGCACTCTTTGTAAGTTTGATCCAGCGTATTTTAATGAACCAAAGAATAGGCCTGAGAATATTACCCCCACTGGGTGGTTAGATGCTAGAAGTGAAACTGCAAGCCCATCAAAACCATAGTTTTCCATACCTGATAGCACTGATAAAGCATAGGTAAAGCCTAGGATTTGTGTAACACCTGCTAGGGCACAAATAGAACCTGAGATTGCCATTGACTGGATGATTTTGTTACCAGAATTGATCCCACCATATTCACTGGCTTCGCGGTTTAGCCCTACTGCTTTTAGTTGGTAACCAAGGACAGTTTTATTTAGAATATACCAAACTATGATTACTGCAACTATCGCAAGTATTGTCCCAGCGTGAACTGGTGCCCTGAAGAAATTGTTGAAAAATTCTCCCATATTATCCGGCGCTTTGACAAAAAAAGTGATTTTTGCACTATCTAGGACTTCGTAACTTGCCATAGAGTTTGGTTTTTTAAATGTATTTGTAATATAGTTTTGGAAATAAAAAGCTATCCAGTTTAGCATGATAGTTGATATTACTTCGTGGATGCCAAATTTTGCTTTGATAAAACCAGCTAATGCTCCGTATAGTGCTCCTGCTATCATAGCTAGTATTATACTAACTATTGGGTGGATGATTGGTGGCAGTGGAAGTGCATAGCCCACCACAAGGCCCACTATAGTACCAACGATAAATTGGCCTTCAGCACCCATGTTAAAAAGACCTGTCTTAAACGCAAAACATACGCCTAGACCTGTTAGTATTATCGGAGTTGATGTCACTATTGCCCAGCCCATATTACGAGGGCTTTTGATTACACCTTCTATAAGGGCTTGGTAGGCAGCTAGTGGATTGTAACCTGAGATAGCAAGGACAAGTGCCCCTACCAATAGGCCAAGTAGGATTGAAATCAAGGTAAAGACTACCTTCGACTGACCCAGGCCTACTCTTGATTTTGATTTAACTTTTTGATTTAATTCGCTCATTTCCCACCTGCCATTAGTCTACCCAGCTCAAACTCGTCTGTTTGTTTAGGGTCGCGTTCACCTACGATTTGTCCATCATAGATTACAAGTATCCTATCTGATAAGTCCATGACCTCATCGAGCTCAAATGATATCAAAAGTACAGCCTTGTTTTCATTTCGTAGCTCTACCAAATATTGGTGGATAAATTCAATCGCCCCTACATCCAGCCCTCTAGTTGGTTGGGCTGCTATGAGGATATCAGGGTTGTTTGATATCTCGCGAGCGATGATTACCTTTTGTTGGTTACCACCAGATAAGCTCTGGGCTTTCTCGTTGATATCGGCTGGTCTTACGTCAAATTTTTCTACTAAATTTCTCGCATTGTCATCGATATTTTTGAAATTTAACCTGCCCTTGCTAGAGAAAGGTTCTTTGTGGACATTTTCTAAGATCAGGTTGTCCTTTATTGGATACTCAAGGACAAGTCCTCGTTTTTGTCTATCTTCTGGGATGGAGTTCATGCCGGTATCTATGATTTCACGTGGGGATTTATTTGTGATATCAGATCCATTTAGGGTCACTGTGCCTCGGTTGGCCTTAGCCATACCTGTTATGGCATCGATTAGCTCAGTTTGGCCATTGCCATCTACCCCAGCTATACCAAGGATTTCGCCACTTCTAAGCTCTAGATTAAGGCCTTTTAGTATATCCACTCCACGGCGGTCCTTCACCCAGAGGTCATCGATTTTAAGAACTACCCCACCTGGATTTTGGATATCCTTATCTACATTAAAACTTACATTACGTCCTACCATTTTTTCTGCTAGGATGTTTTCGTCTACTTCGGCAACCTTCAATTTATCAATATATTCACCACGGCGGATAATGGTACAATAGTCAGCCATAGCTTTGATTTCAGCTAGCTTGTGGGTGATGATGATAATTGACTTATCCATTTGGGTAAGCCTATCAATAATTTCGATAAACTCCTTGATTTCTTGTGGAATAAGCACTGCTGTTGGCTCGTCAAATATAAGGATATCTGCTCCCCTATAAAGGGCCTTTAAGATCTCAACCCTTTGTTGTTGACCGACCGTAATATCTTCGACCTTAGCATCCGGATTTATTGCTAGTCCATACTTATCTGATAATTCTTGTATTTCAGCACGCGCTTTTTTTCTATCTAAAAATAGGCCAGTGTCTTGCTCATAGCCTAAAATAATGTTTTCTGTAACTGTTAGTGGTTCTATCAGCATAAAGTGCTGGTGCACCATACCTATTCCTGCTTCTATGGCCTTTTTTGGTGTCATGTTGGCATAGGTCTTGCCATTTATGGTAATCGTTCCTTCTGTTGGTGGAAACATACCATAAAGGATATTCATTAGCGTAGTCTTGCCCGCTCCATTTTCACCTAAAAGTGCATGCACCTCGCGTTTGTGGAGATCGAAGTTGATATTTGAAAGGACTTCCTTGTCTCCAAAACGCTTGGTAATATTTCTCATAGATACTACAGGTTTTTCATTAATCGAATTTTCCATAATACCCTCACTTTTTTCATCTCTCTTTTACCTATTTTAACACAATTTGACAATTTATAGAACATAAAAAAAGCAAACCCTGTATAGAGTTTGCTTTCGTCCAAGTTTGATTATTCAGCGATCCAACCTTGAGCTTTGGCATCTTCTTCGTTTTCTGGAACTTCGATATCGCCGCTTATGATTTGTTCTCTGATTTCTTCTACTTTGTCTTTTACTTCTTGGCTTACTAGGTCGTTTGGACCGTATGCAATTGTTACTGCATCACCATCTGCAAGGGTAAATACTAGGTCCCCACTAGATAGTTTGCCTTCTTTGTATTGGCCGATTACTTGTCTAACAGCATCGCCTACACCTTTTACTGTGGATACTAGCATATTGTCTGGTGCTTCTGCTGATTGGTCACGGTCTACACCGATTACCCATTTGTTGTTTTCTTTTGCTGCTTCAATTACACCTACGCCTACACCACCAGCGGCGTGGAATACTACGTCTGCGCCTGATTGGTACATTCTATCAGCGATGTTTTTACCTGCTGCTGTATCATCAAAGCTATTTGCGTATTGTACTTGTACTTCGATTGGTGTGCCTTTTTCGCGAGCTGCATGTTCTACACCTGCTCTAAAGCCGTATTCGAATCTATCGATGATGACACCTGGGATACCACCAACGAAACCTACGTTGTTAGTCTCTGTTGTCATACCAGCTATATAGCCAACAAGGAATGAGTTTTCATGGTCAGCAAAGTTTACTCCTAGCATGTTTAATCTGTTATTGTCGTTATAGTGGTCGATGATTACATAGTTTTGATCTGGGTTTGCTTCTGCAGCTTGATCTGTAGCATCGTATAATGCAAAACCTACTGTTAGAATGATATCTGATGCTGAGTCAAGAGCGCTTTCGAGATTTGGTTGGTAGTCTGCGTCTTTGTGAGATTCAATGTAGTCAAATTTTACATTGCCTTCAGCTTCTGCTGCCTTTAGGCCTTCATATGCTGATTGGTTGAATGACTTATCGTTTACCCCACCGAAGTCTGTTACCATTGTTACTGATACTTCGTCACGAGCTGGTGCTACTTGAACTTCGTCAGTTTGTTCATCTGTTGGAGTTTCTGCTACTTCTGTATTATCATTTGCAGCTTCTTCTACTTGTGTTTCAGTAGTAGACGCTTCGTTATTTGCAGCTTGGTTGCCGCCACCGCATGATGCAAGCACTAGTGAAAGTGATAGTGCTGTTGCAAGAGACATGAATTGTTTAATTTTCATCATTTCCTCCAAATGTTAATCTACTTTAATACTTCAAAGGATATTTTATACTTTTTTTTATCTTTTGTCTACTGTTAGTTTAGTATAACTTTGTTAAAGTAGTCCCATAGCTTGTGGTATGAATAGCACTAGTTGAGGAATATATGTGATTAGTAATAGCATTACTAAATTTGCTAATAAGAATGGTACGAGTGTCCTAGCCAAATTTTCTAATTTGACCTTGGAAATACCACTGGCTACAAAGAGGATAGATCCAACTGGAGGTGTCATAGTACCGATACACATGTTATATATTAGAAGTATACCAAAGTGAATTGGGCTCATGCCAAGTGATTGGGCTATCGGTAAAAATATTGGTGTAAATATTAGGATAGCTGGTGTGATGTCCATAAACATACCTACTAGTAGAAGGATGATATTCATTAGTAGGAAGATGATATATTTATTTGATGTCAGCCCTAGAATTCCGTCTGAGATTGCTTCTGGGATGCCAGTATAAGCCATTACCCAGCTCATTACTGATGATGCTGATATTAGGAATAATACCACACCACTAGTTTCTGCTGTCTTTAGTAGGATGCGACCTAGGCTCTTTAGGTTGATTGATTTATAGATGATTGATAGGATAAGTGTGTAAAGTACTGCTATACCAGCACCTTCTGTAGCAGTAAAGATACCACCTACGATACCACCGATTACGATGATGATCATAAGAAGTGATGGGAAGGCATCCCATACTACTCTTCCAACATTTGCTGGCCTACCCATAGCTGGGAGGTTGGCTTTTTTAGCTTGTCTATAGCCAATAATCATCGCTATAAGAGCCATAGCTATACCTGGTACATATCCTGCCATAAACATAGCAGATATTGATATACCACCTGCTACTGTTGAAAATACGATAGGAGCTGATGTAGGTGGGATTAAAAGACCTGCTGGAGCTGTAGCTACGTTTACTGCTGTAGCTAGCTCTGGATTGTATCCTTGTTCTTTTTCTACTGGATAAACAGTACCACCCATAGCTGATGCCGCTGCAACCCCTGATCCTGATAGGGCACCAAAGAACATATTACCAAGGGCATTTACGTGTAAGAGTGATCCTTGGATATTACCTACAAATATTTGAGAGAAATTTATAAGTCGTCTTGCTATCCCACCGTTGTTCATAATATTTCCGGCTAGGATAAATAATGGAACTGCAAGTAATGAGAAGGACTCAATCCCCGAGTTCATCTTCTGCATTGCTATAAATTGGATCTGATCCCAGGTAAGGCCGGCTAAGATCGCTGTCGTTATCGATGATAATAGGATAGATACCGAAATAGGCACTCCTAAGAATAAGAATATAAAAAATATTAAAAATAACGATAAGGTTGTCATTCCTATTGACATAATACTCTCCTTTAATCTAAGTCACTTTCATAGACTGTCTTTTCACTAGATGTTGTACTAGTTGAGCTTGGCTTGGTCTCTTTAGTAGTGGTAGTTGTTGTTCTAGTTGGATTTTCAGTTCTATTTACCATCTCTACTGTTGGTTTTTGAACTGGGTTTATTTCTGTTTTATCATCTAGGTCAGGGTTTAGTGAATAATCATCAGCTTCTTTTGCGCCTACAGACTCTTCTGCTGCATTAAGCTTGACTGAATTACCTGTCCAGCTTTCCCATACATTGATGATCTGTGCAAGAACAATAAAGATACCTGAGATTGGAGCTACTACATAAACTAGAGACCTTGGTATTCCTAATAAGGCCGATCTTTGGACACTTGCACTAGCTACTAGCTTAAAGCCACCGATTACTATTACAAATAGGGCGATTAATAAAATAATCACATCTGTAAATACAAGTAGGTTGCGACGGGTGCCTGGTTTTACTCTATCTGGCACGAGGGTAAGGGCCATATGTTCGCGGGTTAGGAAGGCATAGGCTGCACCTATGAAACCTGTCCAGATAAGCATGTATCTGATGATTTCTTCTGTGAAGTCTGCTGGGTTGTTTAAAATATATCTTGTAAATACTTGATATATAATAAGAATTGACATGATAGTAAGAAGTATAGCTGATAGCCTAGATAGGATCCAAACTAGAGCCTTTTTTAATTTATAAAAAGTATTTTCCATTATTTGCTCCTTACACTTTCGATTGTATTTAACAATTTATCTACTTCCGGGTATTGGGCCCTGTATTCGTCTACGAGTGGTTTTGTTCTTTCCATGAATGGTTCTTTGTCTATATCTTCAACAAACTCAACACCCATTTCAGTTTCAGCTATCACGCGAGCTTCTGCTATAGACTCAGCCCAAAGTTCCTTGTGTAGCTCCGTGGAATTTCTAGCTGCTTCTAGGATGATTTGTTGGTCTGCTGGGTCTATGTTTTTCCAGATTTGTGATGAAATGATAAGGGCATCTGGGATCATAGCGTGTTCGTCTTTTGAGTAAACTTTTGCTATTTCACCGTGGCCACCAATTGTTAGGGCTGTTTCGTTATTTTCTGTACCATCGATAATGCCAGTTTGTAGCGATGTATATACGTCACCATAGCTCATTGCAACAGGTGTACCACCAAGGTAGTTCATCATTTCTGTCTGGCTACGCATATCTTGTACTCTGATTTTTAGGCCCTTTAGGTCATCTGGGTGCTTGATTGCACGGTCTTTGGTGTAGAAGCTACGGCTACCTGAATCGTAATATGTTAGAGTTACAAAACCCTTTTCTTCTGATGATAAGAAGAAGTCGCGTATTTCATCTGAATCCATGATATTGTAGTAGTCTTCGGTATTTTCGAAGATATAAGGCAGACCAAAGGTATCATAGCCTCTCTCATATGTTGCAAGTCCAGGAGAAGCTATTCTAGACATAGAAAGCACTCCAGCCATGATTTGTTCCATAGATTCATTTTCTGAACCTAGCTGGCCATTTGGGAAAATCCTTACTTGGTAACGGCCATTTGTTTTATCTGCCACCTCCTCAGCAAAGGCCTCGAGTGCTATGTGCACTGAGTGCTCTTGGCTAAGAGAATGGGCTAAGGTGAGTGTTGTGGTATCACTGTTGGCATTTTGATTACAACTGCTTAGGGAAAATGCCAAAACTAAGCTTGAAATTATATATAATATTTTTTTCATTACATACCTACCAAATCAAATTGTTCAAAAGATACTAAGATCTTGTAGTCTTTTTTGATATTAGCGTATTTGATGATTACAGAGCGGCTAGAGTTGTCATAATACCAACCCTCATCTGCCTCATCAAATAGGCGTTTATTTAGGAATTGATCTATACTTCTATCTCCGATATTGACATAGAAAGGAGATTTTTCTTTATTTATCAGTTCGATTTCTAAGTTTTCTACAGTGGAAGCAAAGTTTCCTTCTTTGTTAAACTCTATAGTGGTTTTTATTCCTGGTGTGAGCTTGATGTTAGTTTTTAAATAATCACCATTTTTGTAATCATAGGTCTTGCCATCATCTTCGTATAGGTCAAAGCTAGCTTCCTTGCCATTGGCCATGAGAATGTATAGGTCTTTTACTTCATCATCACCGAGGTTTTTAAGAGGTGTTTTTGAGATAGGTACAATAGATCCCTTTTTGATATATAAAGGTATGTCATCTAGGTCAACATCAATCTCATAAGTTTGCCCACCTTCATATTCTTCTTTGTCATAAAAATCGTAGTAAGTTTCGCCTTCACCTGGGAAATACACTTCGTGGATTTCTTCGCCTTCTTCAAGGACATTTGATACAAAGAGGCTGTCGCCTAAGAAGAAATCATATCCGTTGTTATAGGTATTTCTATCGTTTTGATATAGGGCGAAGGTTGCTTGCATGATAGGAAGCCCTGTTTGATGAGCCCTATACAGCAGTGAATAGAAGTATGGTGATAAGGCATATCTAAGGTCCATAGCATCGCGTACGATATCTTTTACTTCATCAAACATCCATGGCTCAGTTACTGTATTGTCAGTTGATGCCGAGTGGATAGAAAATCTTGGTTGGAAAATCCCATTTTGTACCCAACGGACAAAGAGTTCTTCACTTGGGGCAGGCCCTGCAAAACCACCGATGTCACAGCCTTGGTTGGCCACACCTGATAGGCCCATGCCGAGGATAGTTGCGATGTTGTGCTTTAGACTTTCCCAGCTAGTGTAGTTGTCCCCAGCCCATGTTTGCGCGTATCTTTGGATGCCCGCATGGCCAGACCTACATACTACATATGGGCGAGTATTATCGAAGGTCTCATCGATTGCATCGTTGGTAATCTTACACATGATATTGCTCATCACTACACGGTTACGGGCTATAGTTTCTTTACTGCCTTCGTAGTCTGATAGGACTCTATCATCGAATACTGAATCAAACTCACAGTTGTCATTCCATACTGAAGCTGTCCCCATGTCTAAGAGATTTTCTTTTAGCATCTCTTTCCACTTATCACGGGTAGATGGAGATGTGTAGTCGATAAAGGCTCCGTAGCCGCCCCACCAATTGCCGTTATATTCTTTGTCGTAGGTTGGGTCGTAGAGGAACATGTTATTTGACTTAAATTTCTCATAATATGGGTGGATTTGAAGGATACCTGGCTTTACATTTGGGCTTACAACTATGCCTTTTTGGGTCATGGTATCAAAGAACCCACTAGGATTTGGGAATCTTTCCTTATCCCAAGTTAAGACACACCTACGTGGGCCCACTTCTGAATTGAAGTTTGTATAACCACTCGATAGTTGGAAACCATCTATAGGGAAGTCTTCTGCTTTTGCAATGTCGATAAAGTGCTCGATAGCCTTATCGCAATCTTTTGGTAGCTCTGAATAATACATCGAGCTTGCCAGATAGCCGAGAGCTTTTTTGGGTAAAAGCCTGCTGCGACCAGTGAGGAAAGTGTAGCGGCCGATAACTTCATTTATGCTAGGCCCATTAATTACAAATAAATCTATATCTCCCCCATCTGCCTTAAACGTCGCGTACCTCTTCCAATAGTTACTCTTTTCCTTGCCCATATCAAAGCTATTGATAAAGGTATTGTGGTAGAAAAATCCGCTTGCCTTTTGAGTGTCATCTGCTAGTTTGATATAAAAAGGGATATGTTTATAAAGAGAATCTGTCGCCTTAGAATCATAACCCATCGAATCCATTGGGTTATTTATCATGCGGCTCATCTTCTTATTTATTTCTCCGCTCTTTTCCCCAAAGCCGTAATAATTATCAGCTTCGTTTATCTCAAACTTATTGACCACTCTACCATTTCCATCTTTATAGAAACCCACATCATTGATCGATTTATAAATAATATCGCCATTTTGATCTGTGACAGTGATGGTAAAAGGTGCCTTAGTTACTTCAATTGTTAGATTGCCCCCAGTGATAATAGCTCTGTCATCCTTTTCTTCAAAGTCATAAGCTAGAGGCTCGTAGTGGCTTCTTTCGTCTTTAAAAAAGTCATCCAATTCATCTTCATAGAAGACTGATACTAGCGAATAACTTTTTTCTCTGAAGTCATCGTTAAAACTTGCTCTGATTCTAACGATATCTTCGGTCAGGTAGTAAATACGGATTTCGGTCTCTTCTGCTATGACCGATACATATTTACTCTTGTTTGTTATACTTGTAGCTGTCCTGGTTAACTGCATATCATCCTCCTAGTATAATAATATAGGTAATTGTTGGCATAAACTATCCAATTATTGTAGGAAAACGATTAATACTTTACAAATATTGTCTTATCTACTATAATGAACTAAAGGAGATTAAAATGTTTGATCAAGCCGCCATCCACATGAACTTTGGGCAAAAGCTAGCTATGGACAGACTTGACGGGGTCAATTTGAATGCAGGATATGGCCACGACCATCCTTATTACGAATTTTATTACCTCTTAGAAGGTGAGCGTATATTTGTAATAGATGGCAATATCGTAAAGCTTCATAAAAATGATTTCGTCCTAATAAAACCAAATGTCAACCACTTTTCCTACGGGGAAAAGGACGTAGCTTTTGACCGTATGCTCGTTTATTTTACCGATGATATACTTAGTTCGGATTTGATAAAATCTGAAATTGCCATGCTTTTAAACAGTGGCTACCACGCAACCGATTCCACTCTTATAAGACAAGGCCTCTTAGATTTATACAATCACAATCTACAAACCACCAATGCAATCGAGGAAGAAAATATCAAGCTACTTTTTAATGTAATTTTGATAAATACCATCAAACAAAAGCAAAATAAGATTAGCAAACACACCGACATGATGGTCCTTAAAATCATCGCCTATATTGATCAAAACTACGACAAAGACCTAAGCCTAGATGACTTATCAACTCTTGTCTTTATGGACAAGTACTATATGTGCAAGAAATTCAAAAAACTCACTTCATACACAATTTATGATTATCTCAATACAACGAGAATCACAGTCGCGGAAAAAAGACTAATGGAAACAGATAAGACAATCACAGAAATTGGGCAAGAGGTTGGCTACAACAATATATCTAGTTTTAACAGAGCCTTTAAAAATAAAAAAGGAGTATCTCCTTCGCACTTTAGAAAAAGCCATTATGCAAAATCTAGCTAGTTATTGCCCTTATCAAATCCTATGATATATCGAAAATAGAATGACATACCACCGACAGATGATCTCAACCCTAAAATCTGGAACACGGATGGAGAGGCTTTTTCACGCTATAATATAGCACACAACTTAGGTTTTAAACATTTATGGAATATTTATTGGTCTAAATAGCCGAGTGTTGCCTAGTTGCCAATAAATCAAGTAGACCTAATCCAGTATTACAAAACTTACAATCCTTATTATTAAGAGAAGCAAAAGAAATAGATAAAGAAAACCACACTAAATCTTTAAAATGAGAAGTTAAAAAAATAACTTATATAAAATAATTTTTATACTAAAACAGCTTGATATTTGTTTGCGAAGATGATATACTAGTTTTAGAAAAGGTTTCCATAAATATATTGAGAGCGAGAGTGAGTAAAATTTTATACTCACTTTTTCTGTTTAAAACAGGAGGATTTTAATGAGAGATATTTTTGTGGGCGAACTAGTAGGAACGTTTTTATTGATATTATTAGGTAACGGTGTTGTTGCCAACGTATTATCCAACAAATCTGGTATGAAGGGCGCAGGCTCTATCCAAATCACCATTGCTTGGGGTCTTGCAGTTATGATACCAGCAGCTATCTTTGGTGCTTTGAGTGGGGCTCACTTCAACCCAGCTCTAACCATTGCTCTAGCTGTGAACGGTGGTATTGGTTGGAATACAGTTCCAGTTTATATCCTAGGACAAATGCTAGGTGCTATGCTTGGTGCTTTGATGGTTTATCTATTATTTAAAGATCATTTTGAAGAAACAGTTGTTGAAGACCCAGCTATAGTACGCGGATGCTTCTGTACAGCCCCATCTATCATGAATAAAGGTAGAAACTTACTATCAGAAATAGTTGGTACATTTGTACTTGTATTTGCTATCCTAGGCTTTGGTAATGTTGCTGGCGCTGGTACAGTTGGTGTAGACAAATTCTTAGTATACGGACTAATCGTTTCAATCGGTATGTCTCTTGGTGGTCTAACAGGTTATGCTATTAACCCAGCTCGTGACCTAGGTCCAAGAATTATGTATGCTATCCTACCATTTAGCAAAAAAGCTGATCCAATGTGGGATTACTCATGGATTCCAGTTGTAGGACCGATTATTGGTGGTTTAATAGCAGTATTCCTATATGGTATAATATTCTAAGTAAAATAAAATTTAGGTGAAACTAGGGCGGGTGTATACTTGCCCTTTTTCTACCAAGAAAGTGAGTAAATATGTATGATGTTTTAATAATCGGAGCTGGTGCTAGTGGAGCATCCATTGCCAGACGCCTATCACGTTATGACTTATCTGTTGCCATCCTTGATAAGGCAAATGATGTGTCTATGGGATCAAGTAAGGCAAACTCTGCTATCATCCATGGTGGCTATGCTGAACCACACGATGAACTACGTGGCCGCATCTGCTATCCAGGTAGGGTTCAATTTGATAAGTTAAATGAAGAGTTAAACTTTGGTTTTATAAAAAATGGGTCCATGGTTTTAGCCTTTAGCGATGAAGAGATGGGCACACTCCAAGAGCTTTATGATATGGGTATAGAAAATGAGCTGCCAGATATGGAAATTATCGATCAAGATAAGCTTCGCGAGATGGAGCCTAATGTAAGTGACAATGCTGTGGCAGCCCTATATTGTGCTGGTGCAGGTGTTTGTTCGCCTTACGAATATGTCATCGCCCTTGTGGAAAATGCTGTGGCAAACGGAGCAGAGCTTTTCTTAAATTCTAGAGTGGATAATATTGAAAAAGATGATGATACATTTAAAGTGTATACAGAAGATGGCAAAAAATATCAAGCTCGTTTTGTAGTAAATGCATCTGGTCTTGAAGGGGCTATCGTTTCAAATATGATAGCTGAAACTAACTTTGATATTCATCCTCGTTCTGGTGAATATTTGATCTTCCAAAAAGGTACTGGCAAGAGATTAAACCATGTACTTTTCCAATGCCCAACAGAAATGGGCAAGGGCATACTTGCTACCCGCACCTTCCACAATAATTTGCTACTAGGTCCAGATGCCATAGACGAAGAAGAAGTGGATTTGGCAACACACGAAGATAGGCTAATCTATATCTATGAAGAAGCTCAAAAATCTGTCAAAGAAGATGTAATTAAACTCCAAGAATTTATCAGATCTTTTACAGGTCTTAGAGCAGCTAGTTCTACACATGACTTTATTATAGAAGAATCCAATGTCCCTGGCTTTATTAATGTAGTCGGCATCCAATCTCCTGGAATCACATCAAGCCCTGAGATAGCAAAAATAGTTGAACAAATCCTTGATGAAGCCGGCCTAGAACTAAAGGAAGATCCATCTTACAATCCACATAGAGATCCTATCATCGAGTATAAAGAACTTGAAGATATGAACAAAATCAAAGATAAAATCGACCTGCCACTAGGTGATCCAGAAAGAATCGTCTGCCGCTGTGAACAAGTCACAGAAGCTACCATCCGCGATGCCATGAACCGCGGCATCCCAGTAGAAACAGTAGATGCAGTCAAACGCCGCACCCGTGCTGGCATGGGCTTTTGCCAAGGCCAATTCTGTAAGCCAAGAGTACTAGAAGTAATGGAAGACGAACTAGGCCATGCTCCAATAGATGATATGTTTGACAGCGAAAGAAATGGAGTCAGCCGTATTAATAAAAAACGTATCAACGAAGTGATAAAAGAAATGGAAGATACTTCCAAAGAAGAGATTGAAAGAGAAGAAGAATCATAAGTAAAAGAGAGATTGTTACAATCTCTCTTTTATAGTCTATAGTCTTTCATCAGTAGCTATCACATCCACCCCTGTGTCTAGGACGTTTGCTATTACTACATCTCCAATTTTTATTGGAGTGTTTATTTCTGTATTGTTAATTTCTTTCATACATTCAAAGATAAGTCCTTTTGGAATAGCACTTGCTGTTTTTACTGGGACGCTGTAGTTGTCGCTACCAGATATTCTAACGGTGGAGCATACCATTCTTTTTGGATCTTTGATTTCATCTCTAACGTATTGTTCTCCTCTTTTGCAATTATTGCCTTCTATTTTTTGGATATTTTTTTCATCATCCATGGTTACCACTACTTGGCAGCCTAGAGGGCAGTTGATGCATGTAAATTGTTTTTTCATCATTCCTCCAATTGTATAGTTACAGTTTTTGTGCCTTCGTGTAGGTCGGCTTTCTTTAGGTTTAATAGTTCCATTTCACCAGGGGCTAATACTCTTTTCTTACGGCTGATGATTTGTTCATCATCTGCATATACTGCTATAGTCCTTGATGGATAAACATTGTTTACCCTAAATTTGATAATTACATTGTCATCCATATTTTCGTAATTTAGGTATTGAGGGAGGGTATAAGATATGCCATCTCCTGCTCCTAGTTCAATTTTTTCATCAGTTGCTTCTTTGAATTCGCCTTTGATATAAGCTGCTGCATTTACAGCTGCTTGTTCACTTTCTTCACTTACAAAGTCTACTAAATCATGAACGTGCAGGACGTTTCCTGCGGCAAATATGCCAGGGATGTTGGTCATGAGCTTGTCATTTACATAAGCGCCCTTAGTTCTTGGGTCGATTTTTATTTTAGCTTCGCGAGTTAGTTCGTTTTCTGGAAGTAGGCCTACAGATAATAAAACTGTATCACATTCTACAAATTTTTCGGTCCCATCTATGATTTTGAGGTTTTCATCTACTTTTGATAGATAGACCCCTTCTACCCTATCAGTACCTTTAATACCAGATATGGTTGTTGAATAATATAGTGGGATGTCATAGTCGTGTAGGCATTGAACTATATTTCTCTTTAGTCCACCTGAAAATGGCATTAGTTCAGCAACACATTCTACCTGTGCTCCTTCTAGTGTCATACGACGAGCCATGATAAGACCTATGTCACCAGATCCTAGGATGACTACTTTTTTGCCTGGTAGATATCCTTCAATGTTTACAAGTTTTTGAGCTGTACCGGCTGAGTATATACCTGCTGGACGGCTTCCTGGAGTGTTTAATGCTCCTCTTGGTCTTTCACGACAGCCCATAGCTAGGATGATTGCTTTAGGTTTTAGTTCAAACATACCGTTTTCTTCGTTCATTAGAAGCATGGTCTTATCTTCATGTAGGTCTAGGACTATGGTATTTAACATGATATCTATATCACGTTTTTTTGCTTCTTCGATAAATTTACCAGCATATTCTGGGCCTGTTAGTTCTTCTTTGAATCTTTGGAGGCCAAAACCATTGTGGATACATTGGTTTAGGATTCCACCAAGTCTATTATCACGTTCTACAACTAGGATATTTTCGATTCCTTCATCGTAGGCTTTTACTGCGGCAGATAGGCCAGCTGGACCTCCGCCTATTATTACTAAATCATAATCGCGCATATCTTCTCTCCTACTTTACTCTACCTTCAATATAGGCTGAATCTCCGCCTTTTTTGGTTACTTCTGTTTCCTCTATTTCTAGCTCACGAGCGAGAATCTCCATGATTGCTGGTAGACAGAAACCACCTTGACAACGTCCAGCTGTGGCGCGAACGCGACGTTTGATTCCATCAACAGTCGTTGCTCCAACTGGAGAGTGAATTGCATCTACTATTTCGCCCTCTGTTACTTTTTCACAACGGCAAATAATTTTACCATATTTTGGATTTTGCTTAATTAGCTCGTTGTGTTCTTCTGGGCTCATTTCTGATGTGTCAGGAATTGGATTGCGGCCTGGTTTGAAGTCTTTGTTTTCTTCTAATCCAAGTGACTTGCTTACAAGTTCAGCCATATATTCACCGATAGCTGGTGCAGATGTAAGACCTGGAGACTCGATACCTATACAGTCAAAAAATCCTTTTTCGCTTTCTTCTAAGATAAAGTCTTCGCCTTTTTCATGGGCACGGTTACCAGAAAAAGATGTGATTACTTGGCGAACTGGTACGTTTTTTACTGTATCTTCTACTTTTTCTATAACTTCTTCGATAGCTTTTTGGGTTGTCACAAGGTCAGCCTTGTCATCTACAAAGTCAGATGTTGGACCTACAAGAGTGTTGCCATCTATAGTTGGAGTTACAAGAATACCCTTACCCTTATCTGTAGGTAGGTTAAAGATTACATGGCTTACAAATCCATCTGTCTCCTTATCAAGTAGGAGGTATTCACCACGGCGGGCCCTTACCTCAAAATCTTCATTAGCAAAGAACTTGTTGTGGATTTGGTCAGAGTATAGACCAGCTGCATTTACTACTGCACGAGTTTCAATTGTCTCTCCTGTTTCAGTAGTTAGTATGTAGTACTCATCCTTTTTTTCTATCTTGGTTATATTGGTATTTAGCTTATATTCCACACCATTTAGGTTGGAACCTTCCGCAAAGGCTATATTCATCAAAAAGGGATCAACTATACCAGCTTCTTCACAAAGAAGGGCTGCATATACATTTTCTTCTACATTTGGTTCAAGCTCTAGGATTTCATCACGGTAGATAATCTTCATACCGCCAACCCCATTTTCTATACCTTGGTCGTATAGGGCCTTAAGGTTAGGGAAGTTACTTTCTTCGTGACATAATACTAGGGTTCCTATTTGTTTATAAGGGAAATCAAGCTCATCAGCAATTTCTCTCATCATATGATTGCCCTTTACATTCATTTTTGCTTTCATACTACCTGGGTAAGCATCATAGCCCCCATGGCAGATGCCTGAGTTTGCTTTAGATGTTTCTTCGCAAACATCTGAGTGTTTTTCTACCAATAGAAAATCACCCTTAAATTTTGATAAGTTATAAGCAACTGATGTACCTGTTACACCGCCACCTATGATTACTACATCATGCATAATATCTCCTTATGTAAATAAAAAGAGCCAATATTGGCTCTTTTGCGCACAGAGCTCCTAAATAAAAATAGTAACTCGTCTCTCATTTATATATTATTTTAAGTTTTTTGCCCAGTCAACTGATCTTGATACAGCTTTTTGCCAGTTGTAGTCCTTCTTATCTCTTTCTTCCTTAGAGATTTCTGGTTTGAATTCTCTTTCTACTTGACGGTATTCTTTGATTTCTTCTTTATTTTCGTAGTAGCCTACGGCAAGTCCAGCAAGATAAGCTGCACCAAGAGCTGTTGTTTCAAGTGTAGCTGGTCTTTCTACTGTTGTTTGAATCATATCAGCTTGGAATTGCATCAAGAAGTTATTGGCAGAAGCGCCACCGTCTACCTTAAGTTGTTGTAGTTCGTTACCAGAATCAGCAGACATGGCTGCTAATACGTCATTTGTTAGATATGCTAGTGATTCAAGAGTAGCACGTACAATATGGTATTTACTTGTACCTCTTGTGATACCTACTATAGTACCACGTGCATATGGGTCCCAGTATGGAGCACCTAGACCTGTAAATGCTGGTACTACATAGCATCCGTCTGTGTCATCTACTTTGGTTGCAAGATACTCTGTATCATCAGAAGCATCTACTATTCTTAGCTCATCACGTAACCATTGTATAGCAGAACCTGCAACAAAGATTGAACCTTCTAGTGCATAATCTACTTTACCTTCTTCAAGGCCCCAAGCGATAGTAGTTAGTAGACCGTTTTTAGATTCTACTGCTTCATTGCCTGTGTTCATTAGTAGGAAGGCACCTGTACCATAAGTGTTTTTAGCATCGCCTGGGTTAAAGCATGTTTGACCAAATAAAGCAGCTTGTTGGTCCCCTGCCATACCACCAATCTTGATTGGACCACCAAATAATCTTTCATTTGTTTCACCATAGACACAGCTTGAAGGTTTAACTTCTGGAAGCATGCATCTTGGAATATTTAGTAATTCTAGGATTTCATCATCCCAGTCAAGGGTGTGGATGTTATATATCATTGTACGAGCAGCATTTGTATAATCTGTTACGTGAGCCTTGCCACGAGTTAGGTTCCAAACTAACCATGTGTCTACAGTACCAAATAGGAGCTCGCCATTTTCTGCTCTTTCTTGTCCATTTTCAATATTATCAAGAATCCATCTAATCTTAGTTCCTGAGAAATATGGGTCAACTACAAGACCAGTTTTTTCTTTGATCATTTTTCCATAGCCATCAGCTACTAGTTTGTCACACATATCAGCTGTACGACGACATTGCCATACGATGGCATTATATACAGGGTTTCCTGTTTCTTTTTCCCAAACTATAGTTGTTTCACGTTGGTTAGTAATACCGATTGCAGCGATTTCTGAATAATCAATATTTTTCTTAGCTAAAGCTTCAGTACAAACACCTAATTGTGTAGACCAAATTTCTTGTGCATCGTGTTCTACCCAGCCTGGTTTTGGGAAGTATTGGGTGAATTCTTTTTGAGCAACAGATATGATTTCACCTTCTTTGTTGAAGATGATAGCTCTATTACTAGTAGTACCTGCATCTAAGGCCATAATGTATTTACTCATGATTTTTCCTCCTTACATTTGCCAAACACTATAATTTGATGATGAGATAGCTATCGCTCCAGCATTAATTGTATTTATGACTTCTTCCTTAGTAGTAATTAGTCCTCCTGCAACTATAGGGATATTGGTTCTTTTTTTTGTATCTTTGATGATTTGAGGCATAATGCCAGGTAAGATCTCAATTGCATCAGCGGAAACATTTTTTATAGTGTCTTTCATATTCTCATAAGACAGGCTATCAAATATAAAGAACCTTAGCACAGCTATTAGTCCTAGTTTTCTAGCATAGGCTACGTTTCCAGGCCTAGTGGAAATAATCCCATCTGCTTCAGTATATTTCTTTATAAAGCATGCAGCATAGATCGAATTTGATAAACCTTCTATTAAATCTTCATGCACTATTACTATCTTGTCCTTGGCCTTAAGCTTTTTCACAATATTTGGAAGGATTTCAAGGTTTCCATATAATACGAAAGCTATTTTATTTTCGCTTTCTAAACACCTTCTCAAATCTTTGTTATTTTTTAATGCCATTATGACAGGATCGTCGTAAAAAGCTTCAAAAACGCTTTCATTTGACATAATACCTCCATCAAAATAGACAAAAAGAAGCTAATGACATTCATCAGCTCCTCCTCATCATGTATCTTATTATACTTACATTTTATCACAATTTATTTGCAATTGCAAATATTTTCCTTTTCTAGAAATTCTGTTTGCCCTCGGTCACATCAGAGCCGAATAAAACTTTTGGTATGGTTTTAAAAAATATTTTCATATCATCTATAAAATTCACATCTGCAGCATAAATCCCATCAGTGTAGGCCTTATCTTTTGGAGAAAGATTGTCCCTGCCAGATATTTGCGAAAGGCCAGTGATGCCTGGCTTGGCACTATAGGCTCCATTGGCTGCTCTTAAGCTAAGGAGTTCTTCTTCCCTTAAGATAACTGGTCTAGGGCCAACAAAACTCATATCTCCCTTTAGGATATTTATAAGTTGTGGTAGCTCATCAAGGCTAGTTTTTCGTAAAAATTTCCCCCAAGATGTAATGAGTTCATCCGGATTTTCTATCTCCCAGGTAGAAGCGTTTTTAGGAGCATCCATCTTCATTGAGCGGAATTTGTAGCACAAGAAGGGCTTGTTATAAAGCCCTGCCCTTTCCTGCTTGAAAAATATTGTCCCTTGTGGTTCTTTTATTTTTGAAATGATTGCTATAATTAAAAATAATGGACTTAAGATTACTATAAGTGTAAGGCTTAATAGAAAATCCAAAATGTTTTTTACATATTTTTGATACATATGCTACTCCATTAGTCCATTATACACATTTTTTAGGGCTTAGGCTATAGATTATTCAGTAAAAATTGCAAGCTCCTCTTCTGTGAGCTCTCTATAATCGCCCGGATTTAGATATGGGTCGAGGGCGAGCTCTCCTATAGCTATGCGTTTAAGGCTAATTACTTCATTGCCGAGGTTTGAAAATAGCCTTTTTACCAAATGAAACTTACCTTCTGTTACTTTTACGATTGCTTTTTTATCTTCAATGATTTCAAGCTTCGCAGGACGAGCTGTGTAGGACTCTTCTTTGATTTCAACACCTTTAGCAAAATCATCTATAAAGGCTGGTTCAATTGAATCCCTAGTTTCTACTTCGTAGGTCTTTTCTATGTTTGAATTTGGGCTTGTCACCTTGTGGATGAATTTACCATCGGTTGATATGATAAGTAGGCCAGTCGTATCCTTATCGAGCCTACCAGCTATCGATAGGTCAAGCATCCTATAAAAATCATCTAATAGGTCGATAACAGTGGTCTCTTCATCAGTGGTAGCAGATAAGACTCCAGCAGGTTTATTCATCATTAGATAAATATTTTCAAAATACTCAACAAACTCACCCATATAAAATACTTCATCGACATTTGGATCTACCTGGGTACCTGAATCTTTGACTATCTCGCCATTTATCACGAGTGCCCCTTTTTTGGCATTGCGTTTTATATTGCGTCTAGTATCAAGCATCGCATTTCCTATCATCTTATCTACTCTCATTTATTTCCCCTATCTAATACTGTATCGGCATATGTGGTAAGCTCTTCGTAGCTCTCATAAAAGCTATTCAAATAATCCCTACCCGCTGCTGTGATGTAATAATATTTGCGGCGAGGGCCAATCGATGACTTTTTGTAACTTGCAAGGACCAGGCCTTTTTTGCTAAGCCTTGTAAGTATCGGATATACTGTCCCCTCGGTCATCGTATAAAAGCCTGAGCGCTTTAGTTCTTCTACTATTTCATAGCCGTATGTTTCGTTATTTTTTATAATGTGAAGGATGAGCCCATCTATAACTCCCTTTAGCATTTGAGATTCTATCATATTATCACCTAACTATATTGTATTACATAGTAGATAATTATCAATCACGTTCGCAGTAATAGCGCATAGGACAATACTTACATTCGTTGAAATTATAAGTTTTCTGATAAATATTTTCATCAATAATAGATTTAGCAATTCTATCAACCATCGCCAAATCATAGGCTGGTTCACTTGCCTTTAGGATTCTATCAGAGTTTATAAAATATAGATAAAGATCGTTGGGTCTCTCTCCATTTAGCTCCATAAGGAGCTTATAGGTTATTAATTGCTTTTTGTATTTGCCTAGTCTAAAGTCATCTATATTTCCTGTTTTAATATCAAGAATTGAATTATCAATGGTTATAGCATCGATATTGCCCTGGAGGATGTAGAAATCTCGGCTGGACTTGTAGTTGACTTCAGAATCTATAATCTTAAAATCTCTTTTAATAAAACTTGTTATAGGCTCTTTAAAAGCTGGATTTGCCTCGAGAAATTGTTCTAACCCTTCTATCATATCTCCATTTAGCTTTGCCTTATTGATCTCTTCTGCTAACTTGTGGACCTTGCTACCATAGTCTAGGGCTGGGCTGTAGGCTTCTCTAAAACCAAGCTCTCTAATGAATTTATATTTTAAAGGACATGCTTCAAAGACTTCGATATCTGTCGTGTAGGCTAAGATTGGCACTGGAATTTCTTTTTTCTTCTCCCTAAGACCTAGCTTTTCAATATCAAAATCAGTTGGCAAGGCCTTGGTAAGATCATAGATGTGCTCATCACTTGAGTTATCGATTAATACTAGGAGACTTTCTGCTCTGGTAAAGGCAGTGTAATATTTGCGGTAGAAATCTTTGCCGTATTCGATGTCAAAGTTTTGATTTTTATATAGGTTTTCATATAGGGTTGTTACAAAGACCACTTCAAACTCCAGCCCTTTGGAATTGTGGATGGTCATGAAATTTACCGCATCATATGAATCTTCTAGCTCTTCAAATTCAGCTATCTTATTTGTCCTAAAATAATAAAACAAATAGCCGTAGAGAAACTCAGCTGGAGGATATATAGCATTTTGTGCAAACATCTCATCAAATTCAGCAATTTTTTGGCTAAAGGTCGCAAGGTTTTTCTGTGCCCTATCTGTTACTATATAGCCCAATTCATATGAGAGTATTTTTTTAAATGGACTTAAATCAAGGGCCCTATAAAAGCTCTCAGCCATAGACAAGTTATCTTCCTTCGCCATAGCCACAAAGTCCATAATTTCCTTATTTTTATAAGAATCATCATCGTAAAGACCTCTGATATAGTTTTCGAATTTTTCCTTATCTATATCAAGACTTGTCTGTGCGTAGAAATTTGGATCATAGGCTGGGTATACGGTATAGATATTAGCCAAGATAAATATCATTAGCTTAATCTCAGGTCTTTCAAAAAATCTTGATATACTATGGTTAATCACGGCTATGCCAGCTTTTTCCAAGTCTCTTTCTAAGTTTCTACAGTAATCTGGCTTAAGCGATGGGAAAAGAAAGGCTATTTGATTGAGCTTTATATATGGCTTTAGCTCATTAATAATCTTAATTAACTTGCTCGTATCCCAGGCATCTACTTTAATAACTGTATTTGTATTCGCATATCCCCTATGCGCCTTGAGGTCCTTATGGTATCTATCAGTGAAAAAATCTCTATTGATATATCTGGCTGAAAAATCAATCAATTCCTGGGTTGATCTGTAATTTACATCTAGCTTATAGATATGAGCAGGGACATTCAGTTTGTCTTCGCATATCTTTGAAAATTCTGTGAGATTTCTAGGGTCTGCCCCCCTGAAGTTATAGAGGGACTGGTCATCATCGCCAAAGACTAAGATGTTGTTATTTTTTAGAAGCTTAAAGGCAATTTCTTGCTGGATGAAATTGGTATCTTGGTATTCATCGATGATTACAAAGTCGATTTCAGATCTGATTTCATCACCAATTTTCTCATCTATTAGCAAGTCATAAAAGTCTCTAAGCATTAGCTGAAAATTGGCCATATTACTTGTACGAAGGAGCTTTAGGTGAGTCATGTAGACCCTGTATTGGAGGATTTGATAAGGAATATTTGAATTCTTTAACTCATTTGGGTCTATCAAATTGTTGGTAATGTGCTGAAAGGTGTCCTGGATAAATTTAATTTCCTTGTCAGGATTGCCTGTGATAAAACCTGGGATTTGTTCAAACATAGCCAGATTTTTGCTAATCAAATAGCCCTCTTGTTCGTTGTCTATGCTAAAGGGTGTGAAAAATCCCCTGGCCGGATGCCTGTATTTGCTGAGATAGGTGTTGGCTAGATTGTGAAAATTTCCAATCTTTAAATCCTTTAAGTCAGTTTCGACGCCCCAAGCTTTAAGCTCTCGGATGATTCTAGTATTTAACTCAGCTGCAGCCTTTTTGGTAAAGGTGGTTATTAGGATTTTATTTATAGCTATCCCCTGATTTTTGGCTAGATCTACCACTTTTTGGCTGATGGTGAAGGTCTTGCCTGTCCCAGGGCCTGCGATGACAGCAGCTGGAATCTTAGAATTCTTTATTATATTTTCTTGAGCATTATTAGCTGATTGTGAGTTCATAAGCGTTGCGGTCTTTTTTTACTCCTTCTTCATCGATTTGAATGACCCCTATATAAGTAAATCCAAATTTATCAAGCATCCCCTTCATCCTAAAATTATCATCATGGGTATCAAGCCTTATTGAATCCTTGTTCATTTCTTTGGCACAATCTATTATTTCTTCCATAAATTTCTTGCCAGGTTTCTCAAATTTACCACGTGTGTCAGCCATAAATGTATGAACTGTGTAATAATCCTTACCCTTAAATCTATCAGCATGAATCTGATAATTGGCCTCTTCATGGTCGTGAATATGAGCATAGGCTGCAACTTCATTATCTACCTCATAGACAAAGCCCTCTCCTTTTTCAATTTGCTCTAGGATCATATGCCTATTTGGACTAGATTTTTGCCATTGGTCTACACCATCTTTTAGTAGAGATGATTTTGCAAGTAGTAAAATTTCTTCAATTTTTACAATATCTTTTATATTTGCTTTTCTCATAGTCCAATTATACCCGTTAAAGATATCGATTTTCTCAGCTTTTATGGTAGGATATAATTGTATGAAAAAGTAAGGAAGGTAGTTATGTACGATTATTTAATTATTGGAAACGGAATAGCTGGGCTATCAGCTTGCGAAGAAATACGAAAAAAAGACTCTGATGCTAAGATTCTCATAGTATCAGCAGAAAAACCATCAACATATTGGAGAACCAGGCTCTCTGACCTGATCAGTAAGGACTTTAATGATGATGATCTGTATGTAAAAAAAGAGCCATGGTATAGTGAAAAACACATCGATGAAAAACTACAAACTGCTGTAACAAAGCTTGATACAGCTAATAACAAGGCAATACTTGAAACGGGCGAAGAGATCGAATACGGTAAGTGCCTACTAGCTACAGGGGCTCATCCATTTATCCCACCTATCAAAAACATAGATAGCCAAGGTGTCTTTGCGATAAGAACTGTGGATGACCTATGGGCCTTCAAAGACTATGTCGAAGGCAAGGAAAAAGTAGTCGTAATCGGCGGTGGTATCCTTGGCCTTGAGGCAGCATATTCAGCAATGCTACTTGGTAAAAAAGTAACTGTAATCGAAAGCTTTGATTATCTACTTAGCCGCCAACTAGACCGAGAACTATCAGCTCTATTTGAAAAGTCACTCAACAAAATGGGCATTGAAACTATGACAGGTAAAAATACCGAAGAAATCATTGTAGAAGACGGCATAGTTGCTGGGGTAAGGCTAGCTAATGGTGTGGAAATTGCAGCTGATGCTATACTAGTCCAAGCAGGAGTCCGTTCAAACCTAGAAGTAGCTGAAAATTCTGGTCTTGCTACAGAACGCGGCATTATTGTAAATGATAACCTACAAACAGAAGTTGACAATGTATTTGCAGCTGGAGACTGTGCGCAAATTGGTGATTTCACTATTGGACTATGGACCAGCAGCCAGGAAATGGGTAGGATAGCCGGCCACAACATGACTGGATCTGATGAACACTACGAAAAACCAAAGCCATTCTCTACACTTATGATTGGTGACACCAAAATATTCTCAGCTGGTATCACATCAGGTAATGACATCACAGAAATAAAACGTGAGCTTGATGGCAATATTTACAAAATCTTTAGACAAAATGGCAAAACTGTAGGTGGTATCCTATGGGGAGATATCAAATACCAAAACGATATCAAGGATGCAGTTTTTTACGGTAAAGATATTAGAGAAACCAAACTATACGAATTTTTATTTGATGAAATGTAAAATTGCTAGGGCATATGCCCTAGTTTTTTATTTACAACTAAAATAATGGGTATAAGTATGAAAACGATATTATAAGGAGATACTATGACTGACTATATAAATTCATTTGACGGAATGAAACTTTTTACCAACTTTGAGAAAGTTGATAATGCCAAAGCAGCTCTAGTTATAGTCCATGGCCTAGCCGAACACCAAGGTCGCTATGACTATGTAGCAGATAAGCTACATGAAGCTGGCATATCAACTTATAGGTTCGATCACAGGGGCCACGGCCAATCTGATGGTGACCGCGGTTATTATTCTGATTTTAATGAGATTATTGATGATGTAAATGAAATTGTAAAAATTGCCCTAGAAGAAAATCCTGACATCCCAGTATTTGTCCTAGGCCACTCTATGGGCGGCTATGCAGTTAGCCTTTTTGCTGCCAAATACCCAGATCTAAATATCCGCGGTATTATAACATCAGGTGGGCTTACCTTTGATGAAGCTGGTATCTTTAGGGCAGCTCCAAAGGGCCTAGACCCACATATGCAACTTCCAAATGAACTAGGCGATGGCGTATGTTCAGTAGAAGAAGTTCGTACAGACTACTTAAACGACCCGCTAAATCTCAAAAGCTTCACAGCAGGCCTAGTTTATAATCTAAGCGAAGGCCTAGACTGGTATAAGGACAATGCAAGTAACAACAAATACGACACCCTAATCCTCCACGGCTATGAAGATGCCCTAGTATCATACAAAGACTCAGTAAACAACTTCGAAGCCCTACAAGGAAAAGACGTATCCATGAAACTATACAAAAACTGCTTCCACGAAATCTTAAATGAATGGAAGAAGGATGAAGTAATAGCTGATATTATAAACTGGATAAAATATAGAATATAACGATAAAAGACTCTGGAATTTCCAGAGTCTTATTTTTTTGTGGTCTATTATAAGTTATTCTATTTGGTCTAAATCATAATTCCTAGCTCTTGCTAGGCCAAACTCGTTTAAATCATCAACAGTATATTTTTTAGGGTAGCTTCAAATTGTTTTTTATTACTATAATAAGTTACTTAAAATTTTAGCTTTATTCTATCTTTTATACTGCTAAGACTGTATCTCATAAGCTTTTACTATTTTAGAAGATACTCCAAAGCCTCTGGCATGCGTTCTGCCCAGTCTTTCTCGTGGTGGATGCCTCCTTCAAATATCATAAATTTGACATCTACCATATCTCTTAAAAATCCAGCCGCCATCTTATTTAAATCAATGTAAGTTTGACTTAAAATCTTATTATCTTCGTATTCATTGGTACCCACATCCATATAAACTTTTTGACTCTTATCATTGTAGTTTGATAAAAACCTAGCAGTTTCTTCAATATTTAGGTTAAAATGTGAGCTCATGGCTAGGATTCTTGTGAAAGTCTCTGGGTAAGCTTGACCCATATAAAGGCTCATAAGACCCCCTAACGAAGCCCCACCTATTATACGGATTTGGCTAGGATTGTCTTTTTCTACATGAGGGATTAGTTCATCTACTATAAACTTCCCTGTTGCAATCCCATTTGGCTTATACTCAAAGTCCATATCAAAATAGTCAATTGCAGTATCATCTAGCCCAATATATGGTGTATATTCATTAGTACGATCATCATTTGCAAATATCCCAACCACATTTGCTGCTATGCCAGACTTTACTAGCGCTTCTTTCATTTCAAAAGTCGCATCCATATAGGAATCTTCTATATCAAATAAGTTTTGTCCATCAAAAAAGTAGATATAAATATCTGAATCCTTATTTTCTAAAAAGTTATAAGTAACATAACGTTTTAAATTTTCACTATAAATTTTAAATTTATCTACCATGCGATCTCCTTAGAGTTTCATCGAGTTCTGTCTACGGCGAAGGCGGGTTATAGTTGCTCTTTCATCTACTTCTACCATATCCATAGTGATTTTGGTATCCTTTGGTATATCCTCTATGGCTATTGTTTTTGAAGTGATTAGCCCAATTGGTAAAAAGTCTTCCTCGATGCATCTGCGGTGGCTGGTTAATTTGCCAAAGACCTTGTCAGATCCGATTCCATCTAGGGTTTCGCCTTTCTTGATATCACGTTTAGCTATGGCTATAGTATCAGCCACTTGACCTTGGATTGGGGCTATGGTTGGCTCATTTTCTACAACTGCATTATAAATTGTAATTGGAGTTTCTAGGCTTGTAAGGTGGTAAGGCCTATGCATTAGATAGTTTGGGCCTTCTCCAAAGCCTAAGAATTTCATCAAATCACGAACATCTTCTTTATCACTAGTGACTATTATAAAGACACCCGGCGCCATGCCGTGGGCAAATTCTACTACCTGATAATTATCAAGCTCTCCGCCTTCGGACTTGAGTTTACATTTTTCTATAACATTCTCAGGTGTTGCTTCTATGCCGTGGCAGCCAAAGGTATCTGGGAGGAATCCTAGCGCATTGCAGACACTATTTAGCTCAAGCATGGTATTGGTCCCATCTATAAAGCTTGTAAGCATCTTTGGATTTAGACTTTTTTCTTTTGCCTCATCCTTGATTTCATCTGGGGTAATGTATTCATCCAGACGGTTATTTTTACCCTTACCTGCTACAAGCACATCTAGGCCCATGCCAAAGGCAGAGTCAACGAGGTCTATGATCGCTCCTGGCTCATCACCTAGGATACCTGTATAGACAATGCCAGCTTTTTTTGCCATGTCATTTAGGACTGGCCCTACTGTTGCCTCACACTCTACGTTAAATGAGATGAGGTGCTTGTGGTATTGGATGGTCTTACGAGCAATGACCGCCCCAAAAGATGGATTGCCGGTACAGTCAATTACTGCATTTATTTGTAAAAGTTTGTAAGCAAGTCTATAATTTGTAGATACACAAACATAGCCCTTTTCTAGGACTTCGTAGCCTTCATTGTAGTCATCTGTAAAGATAATCTTATCATCAGAAATCCCAGCTTTTACCAAGGCATCTATGGCCTTTTGTGGATTTTTCTCGATGACAAGTTTTACATCCATAGCGTCTATATTGGCAAGCTGGCTAATGAGAGATGTTCCCATCTTACCTGCTCCCATGATGGCAAGTTTAATAGACTCGCCGTTATATTTCATTTCATTTAAATTTCTACTAATTTTAAACATCTAAGCTCCTTAAATAATCCGCAAGAGTCCTCGCTGATGATGCTGCCCATTGGATATTATATCCACCACAGGCTCCAGCCACATCTAGGACCTCACCTATGAAGTGGACATCCTTTATGATAGTTGATTCAAAGCTTCCGGGATTAATAAAATTTGTATCTACCCCTCCTATAGTAACTTGGGCATTTTCTGTGTCATGTATTTTTGTCACCTCAAATCTTAAGTGCTTCAAGGTTTTAATAAGCATGGCACGGTCGATATCATTTAAATCATCTATTTTTTTATCAGCTTTTATCTTTGCAATTTTTAAGATATCATTTATAAGTTTCTCATTTATTATACCTATTAATAGGTCTCTTATGGACCTATTATGGTAGATATTTGTAAGCCTATTTACAAAAAACTCGAATTCATCTTCAGATACATTTGGCAAAAGGTCTATTTCTATGATACATTCCTTTTTATCTGCCAAATTAATGGCAACATCATTGGAAATATCTAGGATGGCTGTGCCAGTTAAGCCATAGTCTTGGAAAATAATGTCGTCATTTGATGAAATTATTGTTTCTTCATCTACTATAAGGCTTGCTGTCCCTGTAATCTTCGTCCCCTTAGCGGCCTTGCTAAGTTTCTGCTTCGTATCGAAGTTGGTAATCCCATAGGTCATTGATGTGAGAGGGATCTTGTCTTTAAGTAAATCGAATATCTTCCCGTCTGAGCCAGAGTTTTTTAAAGTCTTGCCTCCTGATGCTATAACAAGCTTATCGTAGGCGTATTTATTATTTGATGTAATTATTAACTTGTTGTCAAAATCAATATCACTTACTTCTTCATTAAAAATAAATCTGGCATTTTCACTAGCGTCCATCAAGAGTACATCTCTTACAGTCTTTGATGACATAGTTTCAGGATAGCACCTGCCCGATGGCAAATTGGTTGTAGTCATGCCGATTAGGTTTAAATAATAAATTAGGTCTTCTTCACTAAAATTATCTAGGGCATAGTGGACAAAATTTGGATTCTGGCTGTAATAATAATCATAGCCTTGGTTTAAATTGGTAAAATTGCAACGGCCATTGCCTGTAGCCAGGAGCTTCCTTCCTGCAAATTCGTTTTTATCAAGGACTAAGACATCCATCTCATCCATAAAGGACGCAAAGAGGAGGCCTGCCACTCCCGCTCCTATTACGACAATTTTCATAGTTCTTTGATAGCCTCAAGGACTGTTTGATGTTCATTATAAGGAGTCTTTTCGTTGCCATTAAGTTTTAGGAAATTTTCCTGGCCCTTGCCAAGCATCAGGACATAGTCGCCTGGTTTTGCTTTCTCGATAGCGTATTTCATAGCTTCCTTGCGGTCTTTAATTTGCTCATATGCCCCGCCCTTTTCTTCGATACCTTCGATAATTTCGCGGGTAATATTTTCATAAGTGTCAAACTTTGGATCATCAGTTGTAATTACAGCAAAGACTCCATTTTCAGCACATACATTGCCTATTAGGTGCCTAAATTCTGTATTTCTATCTCCATTTACTCCAAAGACTGCGATTGTATCAGCCCCTTCTGGGATTGACTTAAATATGGCTTCATAAGCCCTTGGTGTGTGGGCAAAGTCGATTACTATATTCTTATCTAGGTCATTGTCTACAAATTCAAATCTTGATGGAAGTCCTTTAAACTTAGCCATTTTTTCTGCTATTACAGCCAAGTCATTGCCCATATGGTGGAGCGTGGCTATGGCAGCGAGGGCATTGTAGACATTGTAGTCTGCTATGGTGTTTAGGGTAAAGTCTACACCCTGTACCTTGAAGGTAATTTTATTATCAGCCTTTTTTATGTCAATCGCTTGATAATCAGCCTCATTTTCGATTCCGTAGGTTAAAGCTACTGGATATCTTTCTTTGGCCAGTCTTCCGTACTCATCATCTACATTTGTGATGAGTGTCTTTGCCATATCAAATAGCTTCATTTTGGCATTGAAATACTCATCCATAGTTTTGTGGTAGTCTAGGTGTTCTGTGGACAAGTTATTGAAAATACCGTAGTCAAAGTCTATCCCATCCAGGCGCTTTTGATACAGACCGTGGCTGGATGCCTCAAGGACTACTTTGTTGATGCCTTTATCTAAACTTTGTTTAAATATTTCATTTAATAAAAATACGTCTGGCGTAGTGTTTTCAGTATCAGTGCGGTCTTTTCCAATAAAGCACCCATCTGTTCCTATATTGGTCGCTCCCCCATATATTTCAGTCATGAGCCTATATATGGTGGTGGCTGTAGTGGTCTTGCCATTTGTGCCAGTCACACCGATTACGGTCATTTTTTTAGATGGGTAGTCTGTTAATATATTTGAAAGTAGGGCAAGAGTTTCCCTGCTTGACTTAACTTTGATATAGTTTATCCCATCCTTGTAGACTATATCTTTTTCATGGATAATAGTTTTTGCTCCCTTTTCGATGGCATTATCTATATATTTGTGGCCATCAGAAAGGTTACCCACGACAGCTATGAAGGTGTCGCGATTATCCATACTTTTTGAACTGTTGGTTATGTTTATTATTTCAAAGTCATTTTGTTTTTTATAGTCTATATATTCAATTTTCTTAAGTATTTCTTCGAGGATCAATGTATGATGTATCCTTTCTTTGCAATAATCTCGCGTATTTTGTTGGCATGGTCTCTGCCATTTGTTTCGAGGGTTAGCTCTACGTTAATATTCTTAAACCTAGATGCTTCCTTGAGTGCGTCGTGGTCTATAGATATGATATTGGCCTTGGTCGCTGAGATATCTGCTAAGAGCTCTTGGAGCTTACCTGGGATATTTGGAACCTCAATATCGATTCTAGTGATTCTACCTGTTTCATATAGGCCTCTATTTATAAGTTGAGAAATAAAGCTCATATCAATATTGCCGCCAGATACTACTGAAACTACTGTTTTGTTGTAGAAGTTTAGTTTACTTAGGGCAGCAAGTGATAACGCTCCAGATGGCTCTGCTATTAGCTTGTGACGTTCCATTAGATTGATGAAGGCCATAAGGATTTCTTCATCTGTGACAGTAAGCCAGTCATCTACATAGTCTTTGGCTATTTCGTAAGTATAATTTCCTACTTCTGCTACAGCGGTACCATCGGCTATGGTATCTACACCCTCTAGCTTTATTACTTTACTTTTTTTCACTGATTCTTGCATGGAGCGAGCTGAATAAGGCTCTACACCTATTACTTTTATAAGTGGACTTACTTGTTTGATAGCCTTGGCAATACCAGCTATAAGGCCACCACCCCCTACCGGCACTATGACATAATCCACATATTCAAGCTCATTCATTATCTCAAGAGCTATAGTTCCTTGGCCTTCTATTACATCGAGATCGTCAAATGGAGGGATAAAGGTGTATGAATTTTCCTCAGCTAATTTTAGGGCGTGGTCCTTGCATTCATCAAAGCTTTGTCCATATAGGACTACATTGGCCCCGTATTTTAAAGTCCCATCTACCTTAATCATTGGAGTTTGCTCTGGCATACAAATAGTCGCATTGATACCAAGTTTATTTGCAGAGTAAGCTACACCTTGGGCGTGGTTGCCGGCTGATGCTGTGATGATACCTGCTTCTTTTTCGGCATCTGTGAGCTTGGATAATTTGTTGTAGGCTCCTCTTATCTTAAATGAGCCAGTTCTTTGCATATTTTCTGGTTTTATGTAAACGTTATTATGAGATATATCAGAAAAATAATCACTATATATCAAATGAGTTTCATTTATTACTTCATCGCATCTTGCTTTTGCACTATTAAAATCAAACATATATACCTACCTTTCTATTAAAATTATAACAATTTTTGCACAGATTTGAAAATAATATTTAAAAGCCTTGGCAAATTTGGTAAAATAGGGTTGAGGTAATTATGAAATTATTATTAACAATCTTGCTTGCACTTAGCCTATCTAGCTGTGATGCAGCAACTGACTTTATGTATGAGAATTTTTCCTTACAAAAAAATATCGATATGGCCGATGAGGAAAGTCGCAAGAATATCAACGGCGACTTCAAGCTCGATGACTTTGGCTATATCTTCCCACCAAATGTAGGTCGCTTTATCCAAAACGGATTTACTTATCAAGCAGCCATCGATGATGAGGCTTACAATGAAGATGTGACTAAGCTTCCAGCTGGCAAAAAAGCTGATATATATCTGCACAAAGATGCCAATACAATCTATGTCGAAGCAGAAAACACCAGTGGTACAGAAATCGACATCCTTGATGCCCCACTGACCTTTATTGAAATATCAGCCTTCGAACTAGAGGATATGAGCTTTGACTTAGCTGGGATAGAAATGGGTGATGCCCTCTATGAAATGCAGGCCAAGGTTCCTGATAAAGAATTTATCGAACTCCGTCAAAACTCCAAGGACCTACAAAACGACCAATACTATATGTACTTAAATGGTAAATATGTAGTTATCTATACCCTCTACCAGGGCAAGCTCAGCCAGGTAGAAATTATACCAAATGAAAGGCTGGCTGATTATGAGTAGATACGGTAAAAAATATAAGGCCTATAAGTTATTGCCACTGATATCGCTGGTAGTGCTAGCTATCTGCTTTATATTTAGGTATTCATATATAAACATCCTAGGTTACGACAGACCATTAAAGCTTGCAGTTCTAATATGTACTACTTTTGGCGTAATTGGTACATTTATGACCCTAATTGAAGGCGTGAATAAAAACTTTGCTGGTGATACCCTTTTATTTTTGATTATCAACATTCTATTTATTGCAACCTTCCCAATCCTTACTATTGCTGAGCAAGCAGTCAAACCAGTTGTAAATCCATTTGATGAGCTGATCCCAGAAACTGAATATACTACCAAAAACCGCGAGGATGCTGCTTTTCTCTTAGAGGGAGAGCTTTACGAATGGCCACTAGAATTTAATGATTTCTTGGATAAGGGCTATCAGTACCGAGAATTAGAAGACAATAAATACTCCCTTAGCAAAATGGGAGATAGTAACTACGATGTAAAACCAACTTGGTTTACAGATGGGTCTAGAACTAATCAAATAGCTACCGAATCTTACCAACTAGAACTCATCCTCGATGGCAAGGGCCCAATAGAAAGTCAAAATGTAGAGGACTTTAAAATAAGGTCAAGACAAGACAATTGGGATTTTGAAATCCAAGGCTACACACTTTTAGAAAGCGTCCACAGCCTAGAGGCCGCCTATGGAGATAGGCTCGTGCCTGATCCTGATAATAAAAATTTGACTATAAAATTATATTACCTAGAAACTACTGATGGATATGAAATAACTTTCGGTGCGCTCCAAGGCAAAGTTCAATATGTAGAGATAAAAAGAGCAAAATAAGAGGCTGTTGCAAAATAGATAAATTGTTCCCAAATTATCTATTGATTTGCAACAGCCCCATTTTTTTATTATAATCCTAATTTAGCTTCAATAGCTGGTTTGTCAAATCCAACGATGTCTTCGCCATCAATATTGATAACAGGAACGCCTCTGTAGCCTTTGCTAACTAGGTATTCTACTGCATCTGGATTTTCATCAATATTCATTTCTGTAAATTCAATGTTGTTTTCATTGAAGTATTGCTTAGCTGCTTTACAGAAAACACATGTATTAGATGTGTAAACTTTAATATCTGCCATTGTTTTCTCCTTTTTCTATAATACTTAACTAATTATACCCGAAAAAATAATTTTACAAGCAATTTGTAAGCTTTATATAATCATCTAAAGATAAATTCTCTGCTCTGAGGTTTTCAGCTAGGCCGCATTCTTCAAAACAAGCCTTCAATCGATCCTTATCTGCTACATCTGATAAGGAATTTAATATAGTCTTGCGCCTTTTATTAAAGCCAGCTCTAACAAGCTTAAATAATAAGTCTCGGTCGACTTCTTTATCATATATTCTTAAATCTAGCTTAAGGATCGCCGAATCTATCTTTGGTTGCGGCATAAAGACTGATTTAGGTAGTTTTATCAAAATCTTCGCATCTGTGTAGAATCTTACAAACACTGATAATGAGCTATAGTCTTTTGACTTTTCATCAGCCACCATACGGTCTGCCACTTCCTTTTGGACCATGATGGTCATGTCTGTGACTGGGAGATTATTTGTTATTAGCATCTCTATGATTGGAGTGGTGATGTAATATGGGAGGTTGCTGACTACCTTGAATTCTTCTCCATCAAATTCATCTGCTATGAGTTTATTAATGTCAACTTTTAGGATGTCTTCGTTTATAATTACGACATTGTTAAATTCTGCTAGGTTTTCTTCAAGTATTGGTATGAGGCTAGAGTCAATTTCAACTACCACGACCTTTTTGGCAGTCTTTGTCATTTCATAAGTGATAGTGCCAATTCCTGGTCCTATCTCTAGGACATTGGCCCCATCGATTTCGGCAGCAGATACTATTTTATCTACGAAATTTTTATCGATTAGAAAATTTTGTCCTAGGGATTTTTTGAAAGAAAATCCGTGAGTCTCCATGATATCTCTGACAACCTTTGGTGAATATAATTTTTTCATATCTTTTTAACCGCCTCATCAAATTCTTCCCTCGTAATACCAAAGGAATTGAGCTTACTTAAGAGCTGCTTGGAATTGTAATAGCCTATGCCTAGGATATCACCAAGTTTTCCACGCCTAGCCTTAGCACCATTGCCAATTGAAAGGCCATTTTTTACCAAATCCGCCATCACAAATTCACATCTTTCTTCTGTAATTTCTGCTCTAGCATTGCTAAGGGCCTCTCTTATCACTTCTGGGCTTGCATTCTCCACACCCAGGTCATTTTTCTTTATGGCTGCCGCGCGTTCTATATAGGCGTGTTTGGCATCTGGGATTTCTCGGGCAATGCGTTCGCGGATTTTTTTGCCTGGATGGTCTGGGTCTGTGAGGATAATGATGCCGGTGCGGCTATTTATTACTTTTAGCTTTTCTATAAGGTCCTTGCCAAACCCTAGGCCATTGGTGGATATAATTTCAGCATCTACTGCCCTTTTAACATTGGCTATATCATCTTTTCCTTCAACTACAATAGTTTCCTTTATCATAGGTTAAAAAACTCCACAGTATTGTTGTAGCAGCGTTTGGCTAGCTTATCGATTTTCATATCGCGAAGTTCTGCTATTTTGCGAGCCACTTCCACTACATGGCGTGGGTCGTTGCGGTAGCCGCGGTATGGCTCTGGGGTTAGGTACGGTCCATCTGTTTCTAGCATGAGCCTTTCGATTGGCACATTGCGGGCTGCATTTTGCTCATTGGTCCCTGTTGAAAATGTGACTACCCCACCGATTGAGATATAAAAACCCATAGCTATGACCCTATCTAAAGTCTTAAGGTCATCTGAAAAACAATGAATTTGTATCTTGAGGTCTTTGTAGTCTTCTAAGATTTCCAATACATCATCCCTAGAATCCCTTTGATGGATAACAACAGGTTTATCTAACTTACGAGCTATTTCTAACTGTTTGATAAATACTTCTTTTTGCTTATCTTTATTGTCATCTCGCCAATAATAATCAAGGCCAATTTCGCCAATGGCTACTATTTTAGGGTTTGCTGCAAGATTTTCAAGCTCAGTCAAGTCATCATCTGTTACATCATCCACATCTTCTGGATGAAAGCCAGCGCAAGCGTAGAAATTATCGTATTTTTCTGCAAGGTCTAAGGCCATTCTCGTATCATCTAGGTTGCACGAAGGGTTTATGACCCCCTTTACACCAAAATTAGACAGGTCATTTATAATAAACAACCTGTCATCATCAAAGGCTTCATCTGTCAAATGACAGTGTGAATCAATAAGTTTCATTAACTAACCGCACTTCCTGGTTGCATGTCTTTCAAAGTTGTAAGGACTGATAGGTCTTCTCCGTATTCAGCAGATAAAATCATGCCTTGGCTTTCTATACCGCGCATCTTTCTTGGAGCTAAGTTTTTAACGACAATTACGTTTTTGCCTACCAAGTCTTCTGCTTGGTACCACTTTTTGATACCAGATATGATGGTACGTGGTTTTTCTTCGCCGATATCTACTGTAAATACGAGTAGCTTATCAGCATCTGGATGGTCTTCGCATGCTAGAACCTTACCAACTACAAAGTCAAGCTTAGCAAAATCATCGTATTCGATAGTAGGTTTTGCTTCGACTTCTTCCTCTTCATTGCTGTCAGCCTTGCCTAGTCTAGATTCGATTAGCTCGTTATTTCTAGCGTGAAGCTTTGCTAGTTCTTCTTCTACATCTAGTCTGTTAAATAGGTTCTCACCCTTATTTACCTTAGCTCCGATTTCAAGCAGGCCAAATTCTCCTGCTGATTCGAAACCTTTGTTATCGGTGCCGAGTTTTTTAAGGATGGTCTTTGTAGTATTTTTCATCACTGGCTCGATGAGTTGAGCTACGATTCTAAGTGATTCTGCTAGGTTATAAAGGACTACATTTAATCTATCGTGTTTGTCTTCATCTTTACCTAGGATCCATGGTTCTGTTTCGTCCACGTATTTATTAGCACGACGGATAAAGGTCCACACAGTTTGTAGGGCTTCGTTAAATTCAAAGCTATCCATTTGTCTTACATAGTCTTCGTAGGTGCTCTTAGCTAGAGCCTTAAGCTCTTCATCATAAGTATCAGTTTCAGATCCTTCTAGGACTTCGCCGCCATTGTACTTATCGATCATTGATGTAGTACGGCTTACTAGATTACCTAAGTCATTTACGAGATCTGAATTGTATCTTTCCATGAATTTTTGGCTAGAAAAATTGCCGTCATTGCCAAAGTTAAATTCACGGAGCATAAAGTATTTAAGCGCATCTACCCCATAAAGCTCAACTAGTGGCTCTGGATACATGATATTTCCCTTAGACTTACTCATCTTATCGTTATCAAAGAGGATCCAGCCGTGGGCAAATACTTTTTCAGGTAGTGGTAAATCAAGAGCCATTAAGAGAGCTGGCCAAATGATAGTGTGGAAACGAACGATATCCTTACCTATCAAATGCACTCCAGCTGGCCAATATTTTTCAAACTTCTTTTGATTTTCTCCATAGCCGATTGCTGTTAAATAGCAGGATAGAGCGTCTATCCAAACATAAACCACATGCTCATTGTCAAATGGCACATCCACACCCCAGTCAAAGGTATTTCTAGTAACAGATAGGTCAGATAAGCCCTTGTCGATGAAGTTGTTTAGCATTTCTTTTTGACGGAAAGCTGGCTCTAGGAATTCTGGGTGGTTTTCAAATAATTTTTTGAGCCTATCTTGGTATTCTGATAGTCTAAAGAAATATGTTTCTTCTTCTTGGTATTCTACATCGCGGCCACAGTCAGGACATTTGCCATCAACTAGTTGGGCTTCTGTCCAGAAAGTTTCACAAGGTGTACAATAATATCCTTTGTATTCACCCTTGTAAATATCGCCTTGGTCATAAAGTTTTGTAAATATGTCTCTTACATTTTGCTCATGCTTTGGATCTGTAGATCTGATAAAGCTATCGTATTCGATCTCTAGCTTTTTCCACAGCACTTTAGTTTCATCAGCAATGATATCAACAAATTTTTGTGGGCTAGTACCAGCGGCAATAGCAGTACGCATAATTTTTTGCCCATGCTCATCTGTACC
The DNA here is from genome assembly GCA_000308255.3 of Anaerococcus pacaensis 9403502. Classification (GTDB taxonomy): domain Bacteria; phylum Bacillota; class Clostridia; order Tissierellales; family Peptoniphilaceae; genus Anaerococcus; species Anaerococcus pacaensis. Next base: position 249,911 of record HG326663.1, read on the forward strand.
TGTTGTAAGGTATGCATCGTAGCCTTGTAAATTTTTATAACGTTTCAAGACATCAGCAATAATTGATGTATAAGTATTTCCAATATGTAGGTTACTATTAGGATAGTATATTGGAGTTGTAATATAATAAGGTTTTTTTTCTGTCATTTCCTATCCTTTCTTAAACTTTACGAAATTATATAGATATATCATACTTCAAAACTTATTATCTACCCAACTATTGCGGCCTTTTAATTATGATATTTTTACATGCTTTTGTCTTAGATTAATATCAAACTATAGCCTCTTGAAATTAGATTTTTTTCTATCTATAATAGAGTTAACAAATATATATCTAAGTTGATTAACTTATAGTTAGATAATAATCTAATAAGGGAGAAGTAATGACAAAAGCAATTTTTAAGATAAAAAAGAAAATCGACTTTGAAAATGAAGCAGGGCTTTTGATTTTCAATTATACAGACTACCTAGCTCACTCCAATCCAGATAATATTGACTGGAAGAATTCCTATGTCAACTACAAAACTTCTGCCAAAGAAGTTGTCCCTATGGAAGATATTTTCCACTCTTACCCAGCATATATGAATTTTCTAAGAGAAGTAAGAAGCGAAGCCTATTTTCTAATCGAAGAATTCTTTGACGAAAAAAACGAGGATATATTAAATCTTTTCTATATCTACGAAGAGGGAGATGAAAATTACTTCCCTTTTATGGTCGCAATATTTCAAAATCTAGATAGAAAAAAAATGATGGATTGACTTATGATTTCTTTAAAGAACTCTATGACATATTTTTTTTCCAATATCTGGGCCTCGATTACCTAAGTCTTGGTGAAATTGGCATTAGGACATATGAAGGGCTAAAAGAATATATGGATAGCTCCAAAATGATAGACTATATTTCAAATTCACCCTTTACAGATAAGGAAACCATGACTTTGCTAAGAGCTTATCAAAATACTGATGATTTGTATCAAAGGCTTATGCCCTTACTTGATAAACTATCCAAGATTATCGAAGATAAGGTCCATCTCCTCGATGATCTAATAGGTGAAAGTTTTGATAAATTGGTTGATACAAATTATAAGATAGCTTATGATTTTGCCAAACAAGTTGGCTTAGACGAAATGATCAATAAAGGAGATCTAGAAATTGCCATATCCATCCTACTCTTTGCCCCTCATACTCAGATGTTTAGGTATGTGGACTTTAATGGTTATACCAAGGCAGTAAAGTTGGGTGTTCTGGTTGACAAGTATGAAAACAGTGAAGAAAGCCACAAGCTCTTAAGTATCAGCCAATATCTTACAGTAATATCAGATCAAACCAGGATACAAATACTAGATTACCTAAAAGAATCTGACTACTACGCCAAGGAACTTTCAGATAAGCTATATATCACCCCTGCCACTCTTTCCTACCATCTTAATAAGCTTCTACTTTGTGGCTTTGTAGGCATACGCAAGGAGGGCCGCAAGTACTACTATTATCTGAGAAAAAATGGTTTTGAGTATTTGATAGATAACTTGACAAAATTTAGTGAAGATATCAAGGAGAATGACCATGGAAAAGAATAGAAATTTATCTATGTATCTAAAAGATGAAAAGACTATCAAAGATTACCTCCACAAGGACAGGCCATCTATAATTGACTTATTAAAATTTGCTTATGAGCCTTTTAAGGATAATTGGAAAATAAAACTTTCGCTAATTATTTATCCCCTAGTAAATGGCGTGATTCCTGTAATGCAGGCCTTTATAATGTATTATTTGGTGGATTTGATAGAAAAACAAAGTGATCTTAAAACCATGATTTTGACAATTGCTCTTTATGGAATTTTGTTTTTACTTTGTTCAGTCATTTCCCATCAAATAGATCATAAGACCTATGCAATTTACATGAAATCCAGAATGAAGAAATTTATGGATGCTGCTGGCAAATCTATGGATATGGACTTTGGCCTTCTAGAAAATTCCCATTTTTCTGCAGAAGCTTCCAAGTCCTATGTCCCTTTTTCAAACAATACTGAAGGCCTAGAGGGCATTTACCACGATATGTATCCTTTGCTATCAGCATTTGTATCCTTTGTCATAATTTCTATAATTATTTATAGATTAAGCCCACTAATTTTTGCCTTTGCGATTCTTTCTATAATATTACAGCTTCTGATTAGAAACTATACAGATTCCTATAGGCATAAGCACAATATCGAACTACAAAAAGTATCTATGAAAGCATCCAGGTACTACAAAGAAGCAAGTGATTTTACTTACGCCAAAGATATCCGCATATTTTCTTTCAAGGAAAATTTCATAAAGGGTTTTGGACCTATGGTTGACGATGTGTATAAGCTTTCAAGAAAATTTGTAAGGCCAGAAATGTACCTATCTCCAGTCCTAGCCATACTCTTAGTTGGCATAGAAGCCGTAAGCTACTATTACCTAAGCGGGCAAGTGATAAAAAATGCCATTAACTTAAAAAGTCTGACACTGATTATCACATCTATTAGTGTATATGTAAGTGTCATCTCTAACTTTGTTATTAAACTTTCACAAACCAGGTCAAATTTCAGATATTTTGCCGATGGCTACGACTTTATAAAAGCTCGCCTAGAGCCAACTTGTGGAGATGAGAAAATATCAGGGCCAATATCCATAGAGTTTAAAGACGTATCCTTTGCCTATCCTTTAAGTGATAAATTAGTTCTTGAAAACTTGTCTTTTAAAATCAATTCAAATGAAAAAATAGCTATAGTTGGAGTAAATGGAGCTGGCAAGTCTACCATAGTCTCCCTTATCCTAGGCTTATATAAACCTACAAGTGGAAAGATTTATATAAATGGTATCGACAGCCAAGAAATAGATCTTAAAAACCGCTTTGGAGCCTTTGCCACAGTCTTACAAAATGTAGAGCCTTTGGCAGTAAGTATAGCAGAAAATGTAGCAGCAAGTTCTGATAATATTGATAGGCAGAAAGTCATCCAATGTCTGGACCAAGCAGGGCTCTCCTACAAAATAGACCAACTTCCAAAGGGCATAGATACACAAATGACAAAAAATATAGAAGAAGACGGTACCAATTTTTCTGGAGGAGAAAATCAAAAATTAGCCATAGCTCGTGCTCTCTATAAGAAAAATACTTACTCTCTGATAATGGATGAGCCTACAGCAAGTCTTGATGCTCTCGCAGAAGAAGCCATTTATAAAGAAATCGATGAGATATCAGATGGGAAAACCTTGATTTTCATCTCCCACAGGCTAGCTTCTACTAGATTTTGTGATAAGATCATGCTACTTGATGGAGGAAATATCAAAGAATATGGGTCTCATGAAGAGCTTTTGAAACAAAATGGTCTCTACAAAGAAATGTATGAAAGTCAAAAGAAATACTACCAGGAGGAAAATGATGAAATATAAAGCCTTGTGGATGCTGGTAAAAATGATGGCAAAAAATGACCCCTTGTATATAGCCACGCTATTATTAAAGTCAATTATCCCAGGACTTGGAACCTTGATAAATGTCTACGTACCAAGCATCTTCATAAACCAATTGGTCGATCCAAAGCCAGTCGATCAATTTATAAGACAAATTATAATACTTCTTATAGCAAAATTTGCCATAGAATGTCTAAGTAGGTGGTTTAATAGATTGGAATTTATTAGAAGGCAGGGAATCAACGAATACATATCTTTTGAGATAAGCAAAAAGGCTATGGATTTGACCTATTACAATATAGAAGATACTAAAGTCTTGGATATGAAAGAAAAGGCAAGCTCTGCCATAACTTTTGGCCAAGTCCACCAGCTCCTATTTTGCCTTAAAGATATCATAGAGGGCATCACAGTAATAGTCGGCACCGGCCTTATCATAATAGGATTTTCTCCATATTTGGTCATATTCTCACTAGTCATATCCACACTAATAATCTTAATTGACAAAAACATAGCTAGTTACAGCCAGGAAATTGACCAAGAAATGATAAGCATCAATAGACGATTCTCATATTACTTTTCCTTAATGGCCGCTGGTAAATTCCAAAAGGAAATCAGAGCCTACGACATGGGTCAAATGATAGCATCTAAAACTTCTAGCTATGTGGATGATATATCCATAAAGTTTAACGACTCCCTTACTTACGAGGCAAATTTTGGAACTCTAAAGATTCTCCTAGACTCAATACTTAGGGTAGTTTCCTACTCCTATGTAGCCATGAGAACCTTATCTGCTTCCTACGGTCCACAAATATCCTTTGGAGATTTCTCTGCAATCATAAGAGCCAACGAAAATTTTATGACGTCTTTTCAAAAGATGTTCTCAGAGTCAATCGGTTTTTCTATAACTCTAAGAAACTTAGAACCCCTATACGAATTTATGAACCTAGAGGTAGAAAGTGAAGAAGAGCTTGAGAAAGTATCAGACTTTGAAAGTCTAGAATTTAAAAATGTGTTCTTTGCCTATCCAAATAGCGAAAGACTTATACTTGATGATATCTCTTTTAAGATAAATAAGGGAGATAAAATATCAATTGTCGGAGTCAACAATGCTGGAAAAACAACTATAGTTAAACTCATTTTAAGGTTTTTCGATGTTAATAAGGGCGAGATTTTATACAATGGTAGAAATATTAATGAATATCAAAAAGAATCCTTGTACAAAAAAATCTCAGCCATCCTCCAAGATTTTGCAATCATGCCTTTTAGTATAAAAGAAAATATCATTGGAACAAAAGACTACGATGAGGAAAAAATTGATCAAATCTTAAATGAACTCGAATTAAAAGAAAGGGTTGATAGGCTAGATAAAGGCCTTGATACGTATCTAAACAAGGATATCTTCGAAGATGCAACAGACTTCTCCCTTGGCCAAAAGCAAAAACTTGCTATAGCCCGTTGCCTATACCAAAACCCAGAGCTAATAATCTTAGATGAGCCGACAGCAAGCCTAGACCCATTGGCAGAAGCTAAAATCTATGAAAACTTCAATCAAATGACAGCTGGAAAAACTGCCATATTTATCTCTCACAGAATGAGTTCATCAAGATTTACCGACAAGGTATTAGTCCTTGATAATGCCAAGGTTAAGGCCTTTGATAGTCATGATAATCTTATGAAATATGATAATATTTACTCAAGGCTTTATAATTCACAAGCTCAATATTACAAATAGTATGGGAGTGGCAACATTCTCATACTATTTGAATAGTATAGCTCTATAAAACACCAAACTCTAAAACCCCTGGCTTAATATGGAAAATCATTTATATTCGTATATAATGAGACCACAGGGAGGATTTTGTATATGACAAACAATAAAAGCAAAAAAGAACCGATGCTTACCATTCTATTCTTATTAGCAACTTTTGTAATTGTATTTGGAGATAGGTTTTTATCAGGTCTTAGCTATCTCATTACTCAAATTATTTCATATGTATTTATTATTTACTTGCTCTATGCTGAGAAGATATTTAGTATGAAACCTAGAGTTCTGCTCATAGTAGGGTATAGTTTAATGCTCATAGGAGAAATTGGCTCTTACCTGTCTACTCACTAATTTGAAGATAGATAAAAGTAAAGGTATATTAAAACTAACTAAATATAACTTTTTAATGAAATCCCAGTAAGGATATATTCCCGAATTACACTTTCATTTAGTTTAACACTTATCTCAGTGTAAAGAGATGCCGAGTATAAAAAGAGGTGGTACCGCAGTCTTTGCCCTCTTATACTCTTTTTTTATGATCAATTTTAGGAGGAAATAATGAAAATCACATATGAAAAAGAATACACAAATGTATTTGATGAATTAGTAGAGCGTGGCTACTACGAACAAGCCACCGATGAAGCTGAGCTAAAGGAAAAATTAGCCAATGAAAAAATGACCTTCTACTGTGGTTTTGATGCTACAGCAGATTCACTTACAGTAGGCCACCTTATCCAAATCATGGTAATGATCCGTATGCAAAACTACGGTCACCAACCAATAGCCCTCCTTGGTGGAGGAACAACCATGATCGGTGACCCATCAGGTAGGAGTGATATGCGTATGGTCATGACAGAAGAAACCATAGACCACAACGCTGATTGCTTTTATAAGCAATTCCAAAGGTTTCTAGAATTTAGCGAAGGCAATGCCATAGTAGAAAATAACAAAAACTGGCTACTCGACCTAAAATTCATCGACTTCCAAAGAGATGTAGGAAGTGAATTTTTGGTAAATGAAATGCTAAAAAAAGATGCTTACAAAAATCGTATGGCAGCAGGTGGGCTAACCTTCTTTGAATTCTCCTACATGCTCCTCCAATCATACGACTTCCTAGAACTCTACCGCCGCCACAACTGTACCCTTGAAATCGGTGGATCTGACCAATGGTCAAATATCATCGGTGGTGTAGACCTCGTTCGTAAAAAAGAAGAAGACAAGGCATACGGAATGACCTTCTCACTACTAACCACTGCAGATGGTGTAAAGATGGGTAAAAGCCAAAAAGGTGCTGTATGGCTTGATGAAGAAAAAACTTCTCCATACGAGCTGTTCCAATATATGAGAAATGTTGATGATAGGGATGTAACTAAATTCTTACTTCAACTAACATTCCTACCAACCGCAGAATGTAAACGCCTAGGATCAGCTACAGAGGCAGCAGATATCAACCATGCCAAAGAAGTCTTAGCCTTTGAAGTAACCAAGCTAATCCATGGCGAAGACAAAGCCAAAGAAGCCCTAGATGCAGCAAAAGCCCTATTCCAAGGTGCCGGCAATGAAGATGCTATGCCAACTACAGAAATCACATTAGCTGACCTACCAAAAGGCCTCCTACAAATGATGACCGATGTTGGCCTTACCAAATCAAATGGTGAAGCAAGAAGAACTGTCGACCAAGGCGGAGTATCTATCAATGATGAAAAAGTAAAAGACAACAGCCTAGAAATCATAGCCGATATGTTTGAAGATGATAGAATTATCATCAAAAAAGGCAAGAAAAACTTCCACAGAATTATTTTAAAATAAAAGTCAGGCAAGCCCAAAAATGGACTTGCCTTTTCAATTAAATAATTTTATTTCTAATATCCCTTAAAAATAAACCCTCACTTTCTACCAAAGTTCTGATATGTGAGTATCTTCATCAGTCAAATCACATTTGACCCTACGCCCCATAACTATGGCAGATTTATCCATAAAAAAGACAATCCATTGGTAAAATTATAGTGGAAATATTCCCTATCACTTGGCTTAATTCTAGGCAATATATCTACCAAAATATAGTATCCTTCTTTCATTTCAAAGGGTATTTAATTTTACATAAATGTTCTTTCGCTTCGTATATCCCACCATTTATTTATCCTAGCAAAAAAGATGGGAAAACCCATCTTCATATGCTGACATTGGTATGAATAATTACTAGATGTGAACGAGATCTTTAATTGAAACCCCATCTTCTAACGACTGTTTGAAGGCTAAACGGGTTTTATGGTAGAGGTCAAAAAGCTTTTCTTTCTCCTCCAAATTATGATAGACCTTCCAATAGCCGCAACCTAGGTAGTTTCTACCATTATTATCTATAAAGCCTTTCACATCCTCGTAAGGATAACCTAGAAATAAACCAATTTCATGAGGAAATTCGCCCGTACAAAGCTTCATTGATACACAATCTATGCATGAATCGAGCTTAGCTGGTTCATAGCCATTGGCCTTTAGCATTCTTTTTACCTTACAAGAATTGATACATTTATCTAGCTCAGCCCTCCTATAACAAAGGACTGATGATGCCTTCTCTCTTTTTGCTACTATCCTAAAATAGATATCAAAGGCATTGTATTCCTCATTCCAAGCCTCAACTAAACCATCCACATCATAACACTGATTGGAGACTGTAAAGAGATTGGATGGTTTGATGTTGGCAAGGACGGATGAGGCATACTCAGCTAAGAGTTCATCACCCATTGATCTATTTAGAACTTACTAGCTAGTTTATCTGCAAGTTTATGACACTTATCTAAATCATCAGATGGATCACCATAAATTTTTAGTCCATCTGCAGCAAGGTTGATACCGTGCTCTTTGCAACGCTCTTGCCAGTCTTCCATCCATTCGCCATCATTCCATTCGTATGAACCAAAGATCACTGTTGGTTTATCAGATAAATTATCTTCCACAGCTTCAAACATAGGCTCGAATTCATCTGACTCTAACTCTTCTGCGCCCATAGCTGGACATCCAAAAGCAAAGCCCTCGTATGAATCAACTGATGATGTATCAAAGCTTGCTGCTTCTATTACTTCAACTTCACATGATTTTTCTTGTAATCTTTCTGCAATCGCATTTGCCATTGCTTCTGTATTACCTGTTCCTGACCAATAAACTACTGCTATTTTAGACATATTATTACTCCTTTACATTGTAGTCGTTATTATTATATCAGATAATGATACTCATTATCAAATATTTTTTAAAAATTTTATTGAGGATACGATTAGATTTATCATACCCTCAATACTTAATTTAGTTTGTCCTTATTAAAGCCTTTCTTAGGATTGTGGCCTGGGCAATCTTTGCAACCTACTTCTCCTGTATCCTTGATATATCTGTTATATATTATATAGGCACAGATTGCTACTACAGCTAGTAGGACTAGCCATGATTGAATGTTCATTTCTCCCATAATTATCTCCTTAATTGTGGGCAAGCTCTGCCCTATATGATTTGTTTTCTCTGACTTGATCTACAGGTCTAAAGATTAAAAATAGCATGATAGCTAGTACCACTATTGCTATGACAGTTGACATTCCAAATACTCCATAAGCAAAGAAATTTGCTAGTTGGTAGAAGATAAATGTCACTGCGTAGGCAAAGCCCATTTGGTAGGCTACTGTAAGTAGTGTCCATTTCCTATCGCCCATTTCGGTGCGTATAGCTCCGACAGCTGCAAAGCAAGGCATGCAGAGCATGTTAAATAATAGGAATGAGTAGCCTGCTATAGGTGTGCCTAGAATTTTGTTGAAGGCTACCAGAAGTGCTTGTGATTCTTCTGTTACATCTGCACCTACATTTAGAAATACTCCAAGAGTTGAAACTATCATTTCTTTTGCAACAAAGCCTGTGATTGTGGCAACTGTAGCTTGCCAGTGGCCAAAGCCTACTGGATTAAATATCACTGCTATATATGAACCTATTACACCCAGTATAGATTCTGATGGGTTGTCTGTTACTAAATTTAGACTAAAGTCAAAGTTACTTAGGACAAATATCACTACTGTCGATAGTAGGATAACAGTACCAGCTCTTCTAACGTATGATTTTGATTTATTCCATACATCTGTAGCTACCGACTTAGCACGAGGGGCGTGATATGGTGGTAGTTCCATAATAAATGGTGCTGGGTCTGAAGCAAATGACTTAAATTTCTTCAAAATAACTCCACTTATAAGGATAGCTGCGACACCTATAAAGTAAAAACTAAAGGTAATAAGAGCTCTGTTTCTGGGGAAGAAAGCTCCCGCTATGAGAGCTATTACTGGTAGTTTGGCAGAGCATGGCATAAATGATGTAGTCATAATAGTAATTCTTCTATCTCTGTCGTTTTCTATAGTACGAGACGCTTGAATTCCTGGCACAGCACAACCAGTCGATACCATAGCTGGTATAAAGCTCTTTCCTGATAGGCCAAATCTTCTAAATAGCCTATCCATGATAAAGGCAACTCTTGACATATATCCAACATCTTCAAGGATTGAAAGAAGTGCAAATAGTACTATCATTTGAGGTAGGAAACCAAGTACAGCTCCCACACCTGCAAGGATTCCATCTGTCACTAGACTAGATATTACTTCATTAACATTGGCACTTTCAAGTAGACTCCCGACAGCTGGGATTAGTGTTTCATCAAAAAATCTATTCACCCAATCTGTTGCAAGTGTACCAGGTGAATTTGGGTGCACAGCAAGTGTGTAGATTAAAAACATTGCTAGAGCAAAGATTGGTAGCCCCCATACTCTCGATGTAACGATATTGTCTATCTTATCTGTTTGGGTTTGCTTGATATCTGCCTTTTGTAGAACCCTATCAGATAAGGCCTCAAGCCTTAGATATCTCTCATTTGTGATAATAGCTTCCGCATCATCATCGAAATAAGCCTCACACTTATCTCTAATCTTAGCAATTTTTTTCTCATCTTCCTTAGAAATGCCAGTTCTAATTAGCATTTCCTTATCATTTTCAAAGGCCTTTATGGTATAAAAACGTCTGAGATCTTTTTCTACATAAGAATCAATGATGTTTCTAACTTCAGATAATTCATTTTCTAGTTCATATGAAAAATCTAGAGGAATTGGATAATAATCATTTTCACTAGCATGTATGATTTCATTTATTAAAACATCCACCCCATCCTCTTTATTTGCCACTACTTCTACTACTGGGCAACCTAATAGTTCGCTTAGCTCGGCTACATCTATATCATCGCCCCTTTGTCTGACTATATCCACCATGTTTAAGGCAATAATTACAGGTATCCCTAGCTCTGCTAACTGGCTGGTTAGATATAGGTTGCGGATAAGGTTTGTTCCATCTACTAGATTTACAATTAAATCTGGTCTTTCCTTTAGTAGATAAGTACGAGCTACCTTTTCTTCTAGGGTGTATGGGGATAGGGAATATATACCTGGCAAGTCTTGAATAATGATATCCTTATGACCCTTTAGGTTTCCTTCTTTCTTATCAACAGTAACCCCAGGCCAGTTGCCGACTCTTTGATTAGACCCTGTGAGGGCATTAAAAAGGGTGGTCTTGCCGGAGTTTGGATTACCTGTTAAAGCCACTTTAAAACTCATATCCCATCCACCATCACATTTCTCGCATCATCGCGTCTAATAGTAAGCTCAAAGCCCCTAAGGCTAATTTGCATTGGATCTCCCAGTGGGGCTACCTTTCTGACAAATACTTCTGTCCCCTTGGTAATACCCATATCCATAATGTGCCTCTTAGCAGGACCTGCACCCTCTATTTTAACTATCTTTAGTGTTTCACCCACTTTTGCATCTCCAAGTGATTTCACTAGCTACCTCCTAACTTAAACATATATGATAACAAAAGCTATTTAGCTTTTATAATCATTTATAAACACAACTAAAAATAACTTGTTTATGATTTTAGTATAACACATAAAATAATGATAATCAATATCAATTAAAGTGTTGACTAGTGCTAAAATTATATGCCATAAGGCTCTAAAAATCAAGCTTAAATGTGATAATGATTATTATTACTACTTATAACTTGTGATTTATTTTTCATTTTCCCAATATATCATGTGATTGGTTTAGCTATAAACTTAGATTCACTCTAAAAAAGAGCTAGTTTCCTAGCTCCTGTATTCTTCAAAAAATTCATACATTTTATTAAAAGACTCAAGTCTCTGGTCAAAGTCTGAGAAATTGTGGTTGGTGCCTGCTATTTCTTCGTAAATGGCATCTGGAAAGGCCTCCTTGAGATCTAAGTTTGATTCTTTTGAGATGACATCATCTTCTCCGCCCCTTAGGATTTGAACTGGCCCAGCATAGGCTTTTGCAAAATCGTAGATATCATATTTTTCTACATCTTCGACAAAAGTCTTGCCAATTTTAAGGCCTCCCACATCATCACCTTCTTCTCTATAAGTATATTTGAAAGCATCCTTTATCTTATCCATCAGCGCATTTTCTTCCTTACTAAAGTCAGCTGCAGGTGAGAAAAGTGATAGGGCTTTTGGATTTATTTCGCCTGCTAAAACTACTGCCACAGCCCCACCCATAGAGTGGCCTTTCCAAAACAAATTTTCTGTATCAACAAAGCTTTCTTTGGCCACAAAATCATGGATTAGTCTCGCTTCCTCGATTTCTCGTGTGAGAGTTATATCATAAAAGCTCCCATCTGATTCCCCACATCCTGAGAAGTCAAACCTATATACGATATAGCCATTTGATGTCAGATGCTTAGAATTTTGTATATTCATAAATTGGATGCCATTTCTATCATCCGCAAAGCCGTGGAAATAAATCACTGTTGGGTATTTATAATTTTCATTGAAATTATCGGGTGTATTTAGGACACCTCTTAAGCTTATTCCGTTGTCTTTATTTATTTCTTTATATATAAATTGCACAATCTTACCCTTCCTTTTGATATAATATACCCATAGATAGACTAATGAGGGGGATATATGTATTTTTTTGTAAATGACTACAATGATATAGGAACTGATGAGATACTTGATGCACTTGTGGCAGCTAAAGATGAATACAATGTGGGCTATGGCTTTGATAATCACTCAAATCGCGCCCGTACTTTGATTAAAAAAGCTTTGACTAATGACAATGTGGATATACATTTTGTACCAGGCGGGACTCCAGCAAATGTCTTAGGCCTAGCTTGTGGCATGCGCCAAGAAAACTCAGTACTAGCACCAATATCTGGCCACATCGAAGGCCACGAGGCTGGTTCTATTGAGGCAACTGGGATCAAAATCGAAACTATACTTGCACCAAATGGTAAACTAAGTAGAGCACTATTAGAAGAAAAAATAAGCCAGTTCGGCCCAGAATATACTACAGTCCCAAAGAAAGTCTATATTTCAAATACAACTGAGCTTGGGGAAGTGTATACGAAAAAAGAACTCGAAGATATATATGATTTTTGCAAGTCCAATGATATGTACTTATTTATAGACGGCGCCCGCCTTGCCCATGCCCTGGCTAGTGAAAAAGCTGATTACGACCTAACTGACATTTGTAATCTCTGTGATATTTTCTATCTAGGCGGAACAAAAAATGGGTTAATGCTTGGAGAAGCAATCGTAATAGTAAATGAGGATCTAAAGAAAAACTTTATCAACCTACAAAAACAAAAGGGCTACATCCTAGCCAAATCATTCGCCCTAGGCATAATGTTTGAAACTTTATTTAAAGATAGTGATTCCTACACCAAAGGTGCCCGCCATGCCTATGAAATGGCCAAAAAATTAGCAGAAGGCTTTGAGGCTAAGGGTTATGAGCTTGCTTATCCATTTGAATCCAACCAAGTCTTTGTGAAAATCGATGATGAAACGCTTACTAAATGGGAAAATCTTGCTGCTTTTGAAATAAGCGGTAGAGATAACGATATGAACATCGTGCGATTTGTTACTACATATAGGACAAGTACATCTGATATCGATGGATTCTTAGCTGCAATATAAAAGCAGCCACTCAAAAGTGGCTGCTAATTTATTTTACTTCTTTAAGTACATCATCGTATTCAGCTAGGGCATTTTTGGCTTGTTTTTGAAGATTTTTAGCATCTTTTAATAATTTATCCAACTTAGCTCTAACTTTTACAATAGTTTGTGGTGTATTTTCTATTAAGAATGTGGCTGAGCCAATAACAGTTTCATTTTCTGATATAGCCTTAGCCATAGCATTTCTGGAGTTCTTTAATTCTTCTATATCATGGTATCCGGTAGATATATAAGTGTATTTTTTATTTACAAATACAGTTTTTCCACCTGTTTTTACTAGCTCTTTATTTGCTACCAACTCATCAATTCTCTCTGCTAAATTGGTATATTGCTCGATAAATTCGGTGTCCTTATTTAACTGCTTAGTTAAGCCATCAGCGCCCAGTTCGGCTACAGTTTTCTTATTTTCTATAAAAGACTTGTAAGCTTTTTGGTGTTTTATAAACTCTTTTTCTATTTCCGCTAATTCTGATTTTAAACTAGCTGGAAAACTTGGGTCTTCTTTGAAGTCTTTGATATAGAGCTCTATCTGTTTTGGGTCCGTGTCATCTACAGTTTGGCCAATATTTGATGCATGGCTTGTAGTGATAGTAGCCATGCTAGTTGCAAGGGTAAAAGCTAAAACAAATGTAAATTTTTTCATGATGAACTCCTTTTTTAGAAATTAGTCAATTACTTCTTCAGCTGAATCTTTCGCTCTTTATACTAAATCGCTATCCTCTACCTTATCTTCTGTCTTGTTAGCAAGGTCTTTGCCTATATCTACTGCATCTTTAGCTACTTCTCTTGTCTTATCAGCAGCATCTTCTGCTAATTCTTTACCTGATTCAAGGGCCTTTTGAGTACCATCCGCGATAGCCTCACGGTTTTTGTAAACTAAGTAAGCTCCGCCTGCTACTGCAGCTGCAGTAAGTATAGTTTTTCTTCTTTGTGCACGTTCGTATTCTTCTCTGTGCAGTATCATATCGATGTCAAAGTCATCGAAATATTCTGATGGGCTAAAGCTTGATACTTTATAAGCTGTACTTGCAAGAGATACGATATCGCCTACATCTAATAGGCCAAGTTTGTTGTTTAGTTTTAATAAATTTTTTGCTAATGTTAGTTTGCTCATAATATTCTCCTTTAATTTCTTTGTTTATTTATACCCCATTAGTGGTAGTATGGGTCAAATTCTTCCTCTTCTTCTAGTGGACAATCATAACAGTCTGATTTATCAGGATTGTAGATAAAACTATTGTTACGTTCAGTATTTTCTCTATCAGCCTTGTTGGTGATTAGAGTTTCGCCATAAAATATTTTCTGCCCACTATATTGATCTGGCTCCATGTGGCATGATGATAAGCTAATTACCAAGATGCCAGCAATTAAAATCTTCTTCATATCATCCACCTAGTCTTCCGCGTGTGGGTTGATTTTTAGGCAGATGTAAAGCTCAACATTGCCTATTTCATTGTCGGACTCATTATATTGATAAAACTCCACATCCGGTCCTAAGCCATGGAAGTATTTCTTGTTTGGAAAAAACTTCTCGTAGGTATAATCATAAGCTTCATCTAGGCTTTTGTCATCTAAGTCTATCTCAAGATACAAAGACTCAGCCACTTCACGAACTTCAAATCCCAAGTCATCAATAATTTCCTGATCAGATAGCTCAAAACCTAGAAAATAGTTGTACTGAGCTTCGAGAGCATTGTATTCCATCAGCCCAAAGAAAGCCCCAAAGTCCTCTAGACCGCGATCCTTGTAATTATCAAAGAATTCATTTCGAACCGCTTCTGCTTCTGCCCTTTCATTTAAAGTGTAAGCTAAACCAGCTATTTTAAATCCTGGTTTTTTGTCAATATTCGTATTCATTCTATCCCTCACTTCCCCCTTATATCATTAGATATACCCAAAAGTTAGCAATCTAAAATCCCAAATATCTTTGATTTGAAATTAACAATGTACGTTGTATAATCATAGCAAATAGTTTATTAAGGAGAAATATATGAAAAAAAGAGGAAACGCCCTGGCACTAGCTACAATTTTACTATTTGCAGCATGCGGTAACCAAGCAAATACTTCACCAGCTACTAACGAAGTAGCACAAACTGAAACTACAGAACCAGCGGCTACTGAAGAAGTAGTAGAAGAAACACCAGAAGCTGAAGATGCTCCTGAAACCGAAGTAGAAGAAGACGCAGAAGAAACTCCAGCAGAAGAAGAAGCTACAGAAGAAAAAAATGAAGAAGACAAAGAAGCTACTTCTCCAGAAGAAGTGACAGATGCAAATATCGTCATCCACAGAGCCTATCCTGCAGAAGCTGATACTAGATCTTTTGCAAATATTGTAGTTGCAACAAGCGGAGATAAAATCGTAGCAGCCCTAATCGATGAATACCAATTCTTTGACGCTGATTCTAACTACAAGCCTGTGCCAAACTCAGATGGCGCCTTTGGTGAAGGCACAGTAGAAGGTAAGGTATTGGGTTCAAAAGTCGATAACAACGAAGCTTACTCAGCTGATATGAAAGCAGCTGGTGGTGAGATTACACTACTTGATAACTACAATGCTGTTACAGACTTTGCAACTGGCAAAACAATAGCTGAATTGGAAGAATTCTTATCCTCAACACCTGGTGATGAAATGCTTGATGCCATAAGTGGTGCTACATTCCATTCTTCACCAAGCTTATTACAAATGATTGTAGATACAGCTAAAGATAATACTTTTTTAAGCTATGGGAATGCTACAAACCCAGATGATGTTAAGCTAAGATACGCTCTCGGCGCTCCTCACGGAGACAAGAGCTTTGGCAATGCAGTAGTAGTGGTAGAAGGCGATATTATCATCGCTGCAAGTATTGATGAATACCAATACCTAGAAGGCGGCAAAGGCGTACCAAGCTCAGACAAAGGCTTTGGTGAATCCTATGCTGATAGCAAAGTGGTACTAGGATCAAAACTTCAAAATGATGATATGTATTCAAAACTAATGGCAGATATAGCTGGTTCTGAAGTTAGCATTGCTGATAACTTTAGAGCTATCGAAAACTTTGTCGCTGGCAAAACCATCGATGAAGTAAAAGAAGTAATCGCAAGTGCAAATCCAGGTGAAGCAATCGATGCAGTCTCAGGAGCAACACTTGTAGATACAGCGGGCTACCTACAATTAATTGTAGATGCAGCAGAAAATAATATAAGAGTTCAGTAATCAAAAAACAGCAGTAGCTATAAGCTATTGCTGTTTTTAAATTATCGTAAATCTCAGTAAGATTATTAGCATCACAATCATAAGTAGGATTCCTATGATGGTGAATGCATCTATTCTCTTTTTTAGGGCTAGTATTACAAGCGATATAGAAAGTAGGAACATAAATAAGTATAGCTGCAAGAATATATCGCCGCTAGCTGTGTATATGAAATAGGCCGCAGATCCAATCCCTAGGATAAAAAATACTAGGCCAAGTCTGAGGCTTGATTTTTTCCTATCTAGGATAAAGACCAAGAAAAATATTATAGCCACATTCATTATAGCCGGCCATATCATATTTCTTAATAATAAGTCCATACTATCTCCTATTATATACTATCTAGCTTGTAGCAAGTCTGATCTGATATATCCAGTCACCCCATCGATATTTACCCTAGACCAATTGTCAGAATCACCAAGCTTTACTATATCCTCACCTGGATTTGCTTGGCCGATGATTTCGCTATTTTCACTAGGGGCCATGCGTATATTTACTACCCCACCTACAGTATAGATGATTCCCTCATTAGGATCTTCTAGCATCTCATCAGTCACTTCTGGGATTTCTTCATCATCTACTTCGGCTATTTCTTCCTCGGTAGTTTGCTCTTCTTCTGTCTCAGTAGTTTCTGCTGGTTCTAATAAGTCCTTATCAGTCACTTCTGCCACAGCGCTATCATTGTGGCGGACAGATACGTACTTATCTTCTGTACAAGCTGTAAGAGTCAGTACACAGGTAACTAGGGCTATCATTTTAAACTTATTCATCATTTCCTCCAAACAAATCATCCAGCTCATCTTCGCTGTAATCATAACCAGCTATGATAAGACCAAGTATGTTTGCATTCACTTTTTCTAATTGGCTTAGGCTATCGCGAGTTTTTGTGCTAGATGCATTTTGAGATGTGGTAAATACTACTACTCCATCTGCATTAGCTGCAAACATATTGGCCTCAGCTATGTCATAATTTGGTGTTAGATCTATAAAGACATAGTCGTAGCTTTCGCTGATATCAGCAAAGAAATCGCGGATTACAGCAGGCTCTAAGAACTTATCTGCATAGGCTGCTACATCTCCAGTATGCATGATGTCTAGGGTCTTATATTTTTGGTCGCTGATTAGGACTTCGTCGATATCATAATCTCCAAGTATCACATCTACAAATCCAGTATCAGAAGAATTGCCAAGGACATCGGCAAGCTCTGAGTATCTTAAGTTTGCATCTATGATTAGGACCTTGTCCCCATCTTCTGCTAGGTGGTGGGCCATGTTAACTACACTTGCAGTCTTGTTTGTATTATCATCAGCTGCTGTAAAAGCAATAGTATTAGAGCCAGTGCCTAGTTTTTGGACAAGTTTATCTTCTAGGTTGTAGAAGGCTTGTAGTAATATTTCCCTATTTTCGTCAGTCTTTTTTCTAAACATCGATTTCTCCTTCTGGGTAGTGTGGTAGTCTACCTAGGACTTCGTATTTATTAGTGCGAGCCTCTTCGATTTCATCTTTGTATATGACTCTGGTTTGGCCGCTATCTTCACTATCTGACCCGTAAGTAGTCACTTCTTTGACTTCTTTTTCCTTAACTGGAGTAGCTACTGTTTTTGTCTTTTTTGGCTTAGTTGTTACTTCACGTACTTCCTTTACAGGGCCAGTTGTATTTGCCAGATATACTTTTTCGATTTTCTTATTGTGTGAATTGATACCTAGCATCTTTACTAGCATCCATAGGATAGCAAAGCCGAGCCCTGATATGACTGCGTATTTCAATGTATTATCTAGGATACTTGCAGATCCGTATGAATATTCCATAATATCTGCGCCAGAGTTGTAGATGTTATTGATTACACGTACGCAATAGTCTGCGTATTGGTCAGCTAAGTCTTCTGCACGGAGCTTGTTGGTATCAGTTACTATGATATCAATTATAGCTGTATTTGGGATTGGTCTAATCTCAAGTTTTGAGTCAAATTTGCCCACATTCCAATCTATTTGTAGGGTTTCTAGTGTTCTTTGTTTGATCTTTGGGCTGTTGATTGTAGCCGCATAAGTGCTTGCAGAATGACTTTGATCTTCTACTTGCTCGATATTTGTTGTAATCACTTTAGCTTGAGCTTGGTATTCCTTGTAGCCTCCAAAGTTTAGGCCAAAATATACTATCATGCCGGCTATGATTCCTGCTATTATAGCAGACGGTATAGCCGAAAATAGGCTTCTTTTATTTTCCATTTTCTCCTCCAAGTTCTCGTGCTCCCTTTAGCATCAGCTCTTTGGCACGGTTTTTTCCTACTTCTTTTGTAACTTCCGCGTGTTTTAATAAATATTGGTTTATATAAAGCTTATAAGTTTTGGGAAAGAGGGCTTTTGATAATTTGCCCTTATCGTAGAAAAATTTCTCATCAAAACCAGTAAACCATGTCGAATTATCATTGTAGATGCGAGCTATAAGCTTAGTGCTACTTCTGACATTTAGCCCTGCCTTAAAGACATCCCTTAGAAATATCGAATCTTCCCCGTGGCCTATGGCTGACCCTGTCCCAAAATATGTAGGAACGGTGATGTTGTGTAGGTCGATTGATTTTTTCCTAAATACAAAGTGTACTGATCCGTAGCGCATCGAATTGTGTAGGCTAAGTTTCTTATCTTCCTTGACCTTCACTATCTCTTTGCCATCTTGATATATTATAGTTTTAAATATGAAAAAGTCTACATCAGGGTATTGTTCAAACTCTGACCTAATTGCATCAGCGTAGCCACCTTCGAAGACCTCATCATCATCTGCAAAGACAATGATATCAGCAGTAGAATTTAAAAGCCCCATGGACCTAGACCTACCCACACCCCTGGTGTCGGTATGAAACATCCTTACCTTAAATGTACTCGTATCTAGCTCTTCATAAGAATTGTGGTCAGTTTGATTGATTATAATGGCATCAGTTTCTAGATTAAAGCGCTTGTAGCAGTCAATTGACTCTTCATGCATAGTTGAAATTATAACTTCTATTCTCATCCTAGCTCCTAGTAGTCTCTGCCTTTTCCCATGTTGGCTTGCTCTTGCCAGTAGCTTCATTAATGGCTCCCTTTAGTTGAGCCGCCATCATCATTGTGTAATAATATGGGAAATAGAAAATCTTTAGGCGAGTTTCTAGCATATATCCAAGCATTGCTAGGATAAAAAATATTAGTTGCAAGATAAAAATCACTTTATAAAACGCACCGTGATTTAGGAGGGCTATATTTGAAATAAATAGTAATATGTGGTTAAAACCCAACAGAAATCTTAAAGTTTTGTGGTTAAAGTGAAAGAAGCTAAACCAGCCGTATTCAAATATATTTAATCTATGCATATTTGTAAAGAGATTAGAAAGAATTCTTCTTTGCATCCTCACTTTTCTCTTAAACTCATCGCTAGTAGTCGCCCCTGCCTTTTCCACTGCTATGGCAGCAGGATTATAAAGAGCTCTTTTGTGATTGAGTCCTGCGGCTAGTGGCATCTCATAATCGTGGCTAGATATGAGATTGTAATGGCGGTAGTCTTCCTTCCTGCAAGCATAAATCGCACCATTGCCTGCTGCAATAGTTGCAATCTCTGACTCTATCTTTCGCATCTTAAGCTCCATATTCCAATAGGTATTTTCAGCTACCACACTAGCCACAGAGTCATCTTCTACATATATGAGAGACCCGCAGACGTATTCGATATCGTCGGAGGTGAAAAAGCTCACAAGTTCATCTATGGCATCCGGTTTAAACATCGAATTCGCATCAGAAAAAACCAGGATTTCACCATTGGCCACCTCCACTGCCTCATCTTGGGCATTGGTCTTACCCAAATGATTTTTCACAGTATTTAGCCTAATATTAGCCTCAGGATGCTCAGCTATAAAACGCTCTACTATTGGCACAGTCATATCGCTACTTGCATCATTGGCTACTATCACCTCATAGTTTGGAAAAGTTGATTCCAATATATTATTTAATTTTCTTTCTATTACTTTTTCTTCATTGTATGCGGATATGATAACCGATACACTAGGCTTATAAGAAAGGTCTTTTTTGTTTTTTCTATTTAAAACCTTCTCCAAAATCACTAAGGTAATCGGATAACCAATCATAGCATAAAAAATAGCAAAAGCTGCTATATAAAATATTACTTTCATAGTGATAATTATATAATAAAATCTATCTATTTTTCAATAATTACTATATAATAGAGTCTATAAATTTGTTATAAAGAGGATAATATGGAATTCACACTAGATATTTTACAAACCCTAGGCATTGCAATCATCGCCTATATCATTGGCACAAATCTAAAAAAGAGATCAAAATTTCTCACCAAATTTTTCATCCCATCGCCAGTTATAGGTGGACTTGTCGTAAGCCTAGTGGTATTTATTTTAAACCAAACCCACATAGCCTATTTTGAATTTGATGGAATCTTGCAGGACTTTTTTATGAATATATTTTTCACCTGCATTGGCCTTTCTTGCTCTTTTGCTATGCTAAAGAAATCCGGAGGCCTTGGTTTAAGACTAGCTCTTGCGATAATAATTTTATTGCCACTGCAAAATATACTAGCTGTCGCTTTGAGTAAGACCCTTGGGCTCAACCCGCTCTATGGAGTAGCCATGGGATCGACTTCTATGACTGGCGGCATTGGATCTGCGGTAAGCTTTGGAAAAATCATGGAAGAAGCAGGAGCTACTAATAGTACCGAAATAGGAGTTGCTGCTGCAACCTTTGGCCTACTAGCAGGATCTCTTGTAGGAGGACCTACTGCCAATAGGCTCATCCGCAAAAATCAGCTTTCAACTAGGGGTTCTATCATTAGAGAAACAGATGTTGAACTAACCGGCCTCATGAACCAACAAACTTTATTGAAGGCCATAGTTATTATAGGGCTTGCTAGTTTTCTAGGAACTTTTATCAATAAAGCCCTAGCCCTCACCCCAGTTAACTTCCCTTACTATGTAGGCTGCCAATTTGCAGGCCTAATTGTAAGAAACATTTACGATGGGCTTGGTAAAAAAATAGACATGGTAAATATAGAAACTCTGGGCAATATATCGCTCACCCTTTTCCTATCGCTTGCCCTAATAAGTCTAAATATCGCAGCTATTCTTAGCCTTGCCCTACCAATGCTACTTATCATGCTAGCTCAAGCGATATTTATTGCAATTTATACATCTCTTGTCACTTTCAACCTCACCGGTCGTGACTATGATGCTGCAGTAATGGTGGCCGGCCACTGTGGGGTGGGCCTAGGGCAAACACCAAATGCCATGGCCAATATGGAAGCGGTCATAGAAGAAAAAGGTCCAGCAGATGTAGCAATGTTCGTGCTGCCAATAGTCCTAGCTATAGCAGTAAATTTCTTTAACCCACTCATTATTACATTTTTC
Source organism: Anaerococcus pacaensis 9403502 (assembly GCA_000308255.3). Classification (GTDB taxonomy): domain Bacteria; phylum Bacillota; class Clostridia; order Tissierellales; family Peptoniphilaceae; genus Anaerococcus; species Anaerococcus pacaensis. The sequence goes on from HG326663.1 coordinate 271,793, forward strand.
ATAGACATGCTCAAATAAAAATAAGCGGTGCACGAAAATGCTACCGCTTATTTTATTATGCCAAAATATAAAAATACTATTATAGCGAGTATTATTCTGTATATACCAAAAGGTATAAAGTCATTTTTACTGATGTAGGCCATGAATTTCTTGATAACTACATAGGCTACAATAAAGCTAACTACCATGCCTAGCACAATTAAAAACCATTGGTAGCCTGTAAAGCCGCCGAAGTTTTTCACTACCTTAAGTAATGTCGCTCCCAGCATAGTAGGAATGGCTAGGAAAAATGAAAATTCTGCTGCTGCTTCTCGGGTAAGGCCCAATATCATAGCCCCCATGATAGTTGCAGCTGATCTACTAGTTCCTGGTATCATGGCAAGGGCTTGGAAGAAACCAATCATTATAATTGTCTTATAAGGGACATTGATTATATTATCATGGGCGAAGCCGCGTCTATGTTTGTTGTTACGCTCTACAAATATTATTACCAGCCCCCATATGGCGAGCATGGCTGCTACCACCATTGGGTGGAAGAGGTATTTATCGATGAGGTCGTCAAAAAGTAGGCCAAGGATACCTGCAGGTATTACTCCTACTATTACTCTTTTCCATAGTTCTATTGTCCTCTTGTCTGGATGAGTCATCCTATAATAGAACTTGGATTGTTTGTTGAGTTTCGAATAATTTTTTGGAAAATATCTGCCGGTCTTGTTAGCATCCCAAGGGTTTAGCCTCTTAAAGTAGAGGACTACTACAGACAAGATTGCCCCAAGTTGGATGATGACATTGAAGGCATTGGAAAATTCAGGAGGCGAAAGCTTTACAAATTCATTTACCAAAATAAGGTGGCCAGTGGATGATACTGGCAAGAATTCAGTTATCCCTTCTACGATCGATAGGATTATTACTTTAATTATTTCAATCATCGAATTCCTCCATAAAAGAATGCTTTTCCCCATGGAGCTGGTAAGCTATGACCATGTCACAATTTACATTCTCTGCACTACGAAGTATTGACATCTCAACATCTGGATTGTCATTTTTCACTTCTGCTATAAGCTCTTTTATCTTTTTTCTGGTGTATGATTCGCTAGACTTAGTCACTGTGCAAGCACAATCTAAGGCCCTTAGCTCTGAGTAATCACGCCATCTTATGATGTCTTCTTCCTTGACATAATAAAATGGTCGAATCAGTTCCATACCCTCAAAATTAGCAGCCTTAAGCTTTGGCTTCATGGTTTTGTAGTTGCCTGCCCATAGCACATTCATCATGATAGTTTCAATGACATCATTTAGGTGATGACCTAGAGCAATTTTATTGCAACCAAGCTCCTCCGCCTTGGCATATAGGGCTCCGCGGCGCATTCTCGCGCACATGTAGCAAGGGTAGTCGCCTTTAGTGATGGATTCTGCTATGTCAAAGACCTCGGTGTCAAATATTTCTCCATCAATCCCCAGATATTCAAGGTTGTGCTCGAGCATCTTTCTATTGGCTGGGTCATAGCCTGGATCCATTGAGATATAGCAGACATCAAAATCTACTTTCGAATGTCTGTGAAGCTCTTCTATGACCTTAGCAAGGAGCAATGAATCTTTGCCGCCAGATATAGCCACGGCTACCTTGTCACCATCATTTATCAGCTCAAATTCCTTGATAGCTTTGATAAAAGGCGACCAGATTTCTTTTCTAAATTTTTTTATAATCGATTTTTCAATTTTTTCTAATTCCATAACTTACTTTCTTACAATAAAACTATTCCGCTTGGATTGTGGCGGTCGGCTACATCCAGATGGATGTCTTTTTTCGTATCTAGTCCTAGGCTGGTCAGATAATTATCTACTGTTAGGCGGGATAGTTCAGGAGTGTTGTTGGTTTCTGATAGGTGGCCAAGAAACACATGTTCACGCTTGCCCTCTAGGGCATCAGCTAGGACTTCAGCTGATTGGTCGTTTGATAAGTGGCCCATATTGCTCATCACGCGAAGTTTTAGTGGATAAGGATAGGGACCGCGTTTTAGGGCCTCTAGGTCGTGGTTGGCCTCCATATAGTAAATATCCGACCCCTTGATCTCATAGGCCATTTTTTCATCGACAATACCCGTATCTGTGAGTAGAGTGATTTTTTTATTGCCTAGATAAAATATGAAGCCCACTGGTTCATTGGCATCGTGGTGGATTTTGATAGGGAGTATATCCATAGACTTAAAGCTTACGAATTTACCAGTATCAAAAAGCTTGATATTCTCCTCTTTGATGCGACCACAGTGCTTATCAAGTGCCTTCCAAGTGCCGGCATTGGCATAGATTGGGAGATTGTATCTACGGCTTAGGGTCCCCAGTCCTTTGGAATGGTCGGCATGCTCGTGGGTTACAAAAACTGCATCAAGCTCTTTTGGATTTTCACCAATTTCTGTCAGTAAATATTCTATTCTCTTGCCTGAAAATCCCGCATCGATAAGAATTTTACTGCCCTTATATTCTAAAAATAGGCAGTTCCCACTCGATCCTGAGGATAATATAGCAAATCTATCCATGGCTCTCCTAGTCTAGTAGTTCTTTTAGAAAGTGTGCTACTCCCGCTTCATCATTTTTCTTTGTCACTTCATCAGCTACTTCTTTTGCCTCATCGCTAGCATTTTCCATAGCCACACCTATACCTGCTATTTTCAAAGCTTCGGCATCATTGGCCCCATCGCCAAAATAAATGACATCTGAAAGATCAATATTTAAATGCTCGCATAGGGCCTTTAAGGAATTGCCCTTGCCAGATGATTTTTTGAGGACTTCTAGAGAATAAGTTTCATTTCTCATAGTCATGTATTCATCTTCAAGGCGGTCTTTGTTGGCCTCATAAAACTTATCCAGCTCGTCCTCTTTGCCCATAAAGTTCACACGGGCAACTTTTTCTTGAATGTCATCAAAGGTTTCAAATTTTTGGCGAGGCATCTTCATGACATTTTGGTCTGTTAGAAAACCCTCGTTTACTTCTTCGGCATTATTATATAATATATCCTTGGTGAAAACGACTATTTGAAGGTCTTCGTCAACTAAATAGCTAGTGATTTTTTCATAATCGGTTTCATCAAGAGCATTGTCCACTAAGACCTTGCCATCGGCATTGCGACGGACAAAGGCACCTGTGTTGCAGATTGAATAATCTTCCCAACCTTCAAGGCCGAGCTCTTGGCGGATCCACCAAAAACCATTAAATGGCCTGCCTGTTGCAAGTACGATTTTTAGTCCCTTTTCATGTAATTTTTGTATAATTTCTTTATTTCCCTTAGCAATCTCCTTATCTTCGTTAAGCAGAGTACCATCAAGGTCGATTGCTACAAGCTTTATATCTTTTTTCATTATTACTCCTTAAAGGCTTAAAAAAGAGACTGTTACTTAGTAACAATCTCTTGATATCACAACTATTTTACTGTAAATTTAAGTTTTTACAATATTATAGGCAAGCTTTTACAGCTTCTGCTACAGCATCAGCTATTCCTTCTTCGAAAGCATCTGGAATGATGTATTCTTCTGATAGTTCATCATCAGTTACAAAATCTGCCAAAGCTTTTGCTGCTGCCATTTTCATTTCTTCTGTGATTTGTGGAGCACGTGCTTCTAGGGCTCCTTTGAAGATTCCTGGGAATGCTAATACGTTGTTGATTTGGTTTGGATAGTCAGATCTTCCTGTACCTACAACGCGAGCTCCAGCTTCTCTTGCTAAATCGTAGTCAATTTCTGGAGTTGGGTTTGCCATTGGGAATACTATTGGGTTTTCTGCCATATTCTTGATGTCATCAGCATCTAATAGGTCTGGAGCAGAAACTCCTACAAATACGTCAGCATCAACAATAGCTTCTTTTAGGCTACCTTCAAAGTTTTCTGGGTTAAACATTTCAGCAATTTGTGCTTTTACAGGGTTGCCGGAGTTAAGCATTGTATCGTTTATAGCTCCTCTAGAGTCACATACGATAATGTTTTGTACACCCAAATCTCTGATAAGTTTCGCACAAGAAAAACCTGCAGCACCAGCACCTGATATTACAACTTTGATATCTTCTGCTTTTTTATCGACTAATTTTAGAGCATTGATAAGGGCAGCTACTGTAACTATTGCTGTACCGTGTTGGTCATCGTGGAATACCGGAATATCAAGTTCTTCTTTTAATTTGTCTTCGATATATACACATCTTGGAGATGATATATCTTCAAGGTTGATTCCACCAAATGTTGGGGCAATATTTTTTACGATTTGAATTATTTCGTCTGGATCTTGGGTTTCTAGTACTAGCGGAACTGCGTTTACTCCACCAAATTCTTTGAAAAGTACAGCCTTACCTTCCATTACTGGAAGTCCAGCCTTAGCTCCGATATTTCCAAGGCCAAGAACTGCTGATCCATCACTAACTACAGCTATGGTGTTTGCTTTCATAGTGTATTCATATGCCTTATCCTCATCTGCTGCAATTTCTCTACATGGCTCAGCTACACCTGGGCTATATGCATATGATAGGTCTTCTTTGCTTTTTACTAATGCTTTTACATCAGTTCCGATTTTACCTTTCCATTGTTTGTGTAGTTCGAGTGCTTTTTCATAAACGTCCATAAATTATCTCCTTTTTATGTTTTTGTTCTAGAAGAACAATGGTACCAATAGGGATGCGAGTAATATTATAAAGGCTCCGCCTAGCCTTGATGAAATTTGGGCAAATGGCATAAGTTCCATACGGTCAGCTGCTGTAAGAACAGCAACATCGCCTGTTCCACCCATATTTGCCATACATAAACCTGCTGTGATAGCCGCTTCGATTGGATAAAATCCTACAAAATGTCCTACTAGTCCTGAACCAATCATAGCTCCAAGAATTACGATTGCTACAAGAATTAGGTATTGTATGCTAAAGGCATTGATTATATCAGCAAGTGATGTATAAGATATACCGATACCAAGTAATAATAGTGGTGTGAAGTTTCCAGCTATAAAGCCATACCAACCAGCACAAGCATTAGTAATTTTTTCTGGAAGTACGTCGATTCCCTTTACCAATGCTACAGCAATAATCATCCACGCATATGGGTGGATATCAACACCAACGTTTTTAAGTAGTTTTGCAATGATTGAACCTAGTGTAAAAAATGCTACTGCAATAACAAGACCTGTTCCATATTCTTTTGCTCCTAGAACCACGTCTTGTTTTTTATCAACAAACTCATCAGATTGACTTCTCATTATTTGCCCATTACCTGTTAATTCTGGTTTCTTTTGACCAAGTCTATTTAGTAAACCTCCAGCAACTATTGCTAGAGCATTACCAAGAGCTACAGCAGGAACTAGCCTACTCATGATTTGATCTGCAGGTATGCCAAGAGCTCCTTCAAATACTTGAGCAATTGGTACAGCTCCTGCTCCCATACCTCCGCCCATGATAGGAACTCCTATATAAGCTATTGCTTCACCAAAACTAAATCCAAATAATGGACCAACTAGACCCACAAGAACTAGTGCTACGACAAGACCACCAAGTATAGCTGGAAGATAACGTATTGCTGCTTTTATTAATAAATCACGATCCATACCAAGGATTGATCCTGTAATTAGAGCGGCAATATAAAAATCGAGAAAGCCCATTTTGCCATCGCCACCCTTCATAAAGTTATCAGTTAGAGTTATAACTTCTTCCGGGATTAGATTAAAGTAGACAAGGGCAGCACCTCCAAATATAGCTACTATTGCTCCACCACCTAAATAAGTATTTACTATAGGAACAACATTACCAACAAGATTTAAAAGCTCTCCAATTATTAATAAAAATAAAAATGCCCCAATCAGGCCTTGTGGAAGAACTCCTAGCCATATTGCTACAACAAGAATTACAAATAATACTGCATAAAGTGGCCAAGAAAGGCCTAAAATCCTATGATTTTTCATAAGCACCTCCTAAATTACTTCTATATCTAAATTATATCACTCATACACATCTATGTTAACCTTATCTTATTATGTTTCTGAACACTACAAAATAAAATCCCTCTGGGGACTTAATTATATTAGACTTTACTGATGGCATCTAGAATTGTTCCATCACGAAACACACTGTATGCTACAACTTCATCAGACTTTTCTTTAATTTTTGGTTTTCCTGTTAGCTTTGTAGCTATATCATAAAGTTCTTCAATTGATTTTAGCTTAATCTTATTGTTATTTTTAAGCTTTTCTATCAAATCTTCTCTTTTTGGATTTATCGCTATACCGTATTCTGTTACTAGTATATCTACGACCTCTCCCGGTGTTGTAATAGTTCTAACCTCATCAACTACCACTGATATCCTAGCGTTAAATAACTTAGAAGTTATAATTGTAACATCAGCACCTGTTGCTGTATCGGCGTGGCCACCAGATCCTCCTAAGATGATTCCATCAGATCCTGTAGTCACGTTGACGTTGTAATTCTTATCAATTTCGCTCGCTCCAAGAATGACACAGTCTAACTTTTCAGCTACACAATCATCGTTTGGATTAGCATACTTACTACCAGAAATTTTCTTATGATTGGTATTTATCGCTGTTGATTTTACTGCTTCAATATCAAAGCATTGAACGTCTTGTAAACTATCAAATAAGCCTTCCCCCAGCATTTCTACAAAATATCCTGTTATTCCGCCAGATCCAAATGAGCCTTTGACGTTTTTATCTACCATCTTGTATTTTACTTCTTGAGCAACAGCTAAAGAAATTCCCCCAGCTCCAGTTTGCATAGAGAATCCATTATCAATTAGTCCCAAAGCATCGATAAGGTTTGCAGTATCTCGAGCTATTTTTAGACCAATAGGATCTTTTGTAACTTGTGTAGTGCCTGAAACAATACCTGTAGGATCTCCAATAGCATCCACTTTAACAATATAGTCCACAAATCCCGAACCAATATCCGGATTTTCACAAGTATCTATGAAATTATCAGTGATGGCTACCACCGTTTCAGCGCACATAGCATCGGCTACAGCGTAACCTAAAGATCCACATGCTGATGGACCTGTCGATCCATCAATTGATCCAGTTCCATCAATGCTTGGTGCACCAATAAATGCAATATCAATTTTTAATTCACCTTCCATAATAGAACGTGGGCGACCACCATGAGTAGTAATGTAGGCAACATTTTTAAGTTTTCCAGTACTTATGGCGTGAGCTATTGGCCCAGATATGTATGATGCATATATTTCTGTCACAGTCCCATCTTCTATCATATCTACTAAGTCTTTGTGGCATTCAAATAGCGATGAGGCCGCAATAGTAATATCTTTTACTCCTCGATCATGTATTTCCTTCATAACCATATTTAGGACATAGTCCCCATTTCTTAAATGATGGTGGAAGCTAATGGTCATTCCATCTCTTAAGGCTAATTTATCAAATACCGCATCAAAATCTACTATCTCGGCCTCTTTATTTTTCTCGAAAGTGTATTCTTTTTTATTAACATTGGCAAAAGCGCCTTGATATGGCTTATCTCCTGCTTCTCTGTTTAATATATTTTTCATATAAGCCCCCATTCTTTTGCCGCCTTAAGTAAATTTTCTGACCTTTGGATAACAGGCTTATCAACCATTTTGCCCTTAAATGAGAATACCCCTAGTCCATTAGCCTTGGCATTTTCGGCTTCTTCTACTATAATTTGAGCTTCCTCTATTTCACTTTGAGTAGGTGCAAATATTTCATTTATATAGTGGACTTGGCGCGGCCCAATAATTAGCTTTCCTGTAAACCCTATTGATTTTACAAATTTTGTTTCATCTTTTAGGCCATCAATATTATCAATATCCGTAAATGGTGTATCAATAGCGTTGACTTTGTAAGCCTTTGCAACTGTAGCTATCCTATATCTGGCATAGGCAAGCTCATGTGAATCATCAGTTCTAACCACTTCCATATCCACGCTATAGTCTTCCCCACCTAAAAGTATCCCATCAATTTTATCAGAAATTTTCATTATCTCTTCTAAGGTCAACACTCCATTCGCTGATTCTATTAGAATAAAATAACGAATATCTTTTTCGTAATCTTCTTTATTTTCGCTTATGTAATTATCTACTGCCCTCACAGATTCGACAGATGCTTTTGGAATAACTATTCCATCAGGAAGAGTTTTTACTACCATTTCTAGGTCTTTATAAAAGTATGGTGAATCCATTGGATTAATTCTAACAGTTACAAATGAATTTTCGTATGTAAGAGTAGTCAGGGCACTATATACAAGGTCTCTAGCAGCATCTTTTTCGCTTAGTGCCACCGCGTCTTCTAAGTCATAGATTATAGCGTCAGCTTCGAGATTGTCGGCAGAAACTAACATTCCTGGGTTGTTGCCCGGCATAAACAGCATAGATCTAATTTTTTTCATTCGCTAGCCCTCCTAATAGCAGTTATAAGCCTTGCTTTAATCGTGCAATCAAGTGCTCCCCTATCTTCAATATGTATATTTGCATTAGCCACTTCATTTTCTGACAGTGTTTCTTTTATAACAGCGTCAATTTGGTCTTTGAACTGGTCATAAACTTGACTTTGGATATCAATATTTATTCCAGATCTAGGAGATATTTCTATTAAGCAATCGTTAGATTCCAATGTTCCAGCCCTAGCTGTTTTATTTATATTCACAAACTTCCTCCTTACTTAATGAATCATGCATTAACATTAGCTTATTATCAGTTATTGAATAAACATTATTAAGTATTAAGTGTTAACGTGTATTATATAGAGATATCCGTCTCTATAATTGTCGTTATATCTTTTGATTGTATGAGCTAGACCACTAATCTAAACTGTAATAGAATTTATTCATATCATTTCTACTTTTCTTAATAAAGTTTAAAAACATAACTGCTAATATAAATACATTTTATTATTGATTTTCAATATTTTTTCATATCTTTATTTATATACCTACCCAATATTATTTTTAAAATCTTAACCTATGTTATAATTTAAGTATGAGAGATATAAAAATCTATACAGAGAACTTGTTTAGAGCTATTGATCTTGAATTATCTCGTTCATACGGCTTTGGCTGTGTCACCTATGAATGTAGCGGATCTCATAAAGATATGAATTATAGGACTTTTGAAAAATCAGCTATTGCTATTATAGATGGACTACACGAAATAGAGTGGAGTAAAATAAACAACTTTACTGATTTAAAAAAAGCTGGCATAAAAGTAGAAAATTGTATGTTTAATGCAACAAATGGCATCAATACCCACAAGGGACTGATATTTTTGCAAATGTTTATATCCTTTGCATTTGTAAAAGATATTAAGTGGGATAACCTTACACATTTTATAAAAGAATTAGCCAATCCCCTCCTTTATGACTATAAGGAAATTGAAAAGGCAATTATCTGGGACAAAAATGGCTTAAAAGATATCCGCTATTATCCATTAAGTGGATTTACTGATATTATTACAATCGCTGACTATCTAGCCGAAAATGTAGTCTCTGACATTGACCTTACTCTCTATCTTATAGCAAACACGGATGATACTACGACAATTCAAAGGTCAGATTTAAAGACCTTAAGGCTTGTACAAGATAGGGCAAATGAGATACTTAAGGAGACGGATTCTAGAACAAAGAATCAAAATATTGAAAAGTTAAATAAGTTTTATATAGAAAATTCGCTATCATCTGGCGGAATAGCAGATTTATTTACGACAATAAGAACATTAGAATTTGTGAGAGATCATTTTTATGCATAAGATTTATCCAAAAAGAATTCAATCTGATAGAACTGATGTTGTTAACTTACTGGCAAGTGAAGGAATCCGTTTTGAAGAAAATGTAGATATTACATTTGGTCACTACGAATCAGGAAAGTTAGTCGCAACTGCTTCTATTTTTAAGAATATTATCAAATGTGTGGTTATCGATAGTGCCTTCACTGGAGGGGCTATGTTTAATGAGCTTATGACAGTTTGTCTTAATGAGATTGCAAGGCGAAACTATGAAGGTGCTTTTGTCTATACCAAACCAATGTATGAAAAGTCTTTTGCAACAATAGGCTTTAAACTAATAGAAACAGCTGGTAATGATCTCATATTTATGGAACGAAACCGCCATGGTTTTGATGAATACATAAAAAATCTTTCAGCAACTAAGATTGATGATTATAATATTGGGGCTATCGTCCTAAATGCAAACCCATTTACTTTAGGTCATAGGTTTTTAATTGATTATGCCTATAGACAATCTAATCATTTACACATTTTTGTAGTAAGTGAGGATGAATCATATTTTAAGACAGATGATCGATACAATATGGTAAAGGAGGCAATAAGTGATCTTAAGGACGTGACTTTGCACAAAACAGATTATTACCTTGTTTCTTCTGCCACCTTCCCTTCATATTTTATCCAAGATGATAGTTCAGTAACAGAAACTCACGCAAGACTAGATGCTAGAATTTTCAAATATCACATAGCTAAAGCTCTTGATATAGACTATCGATATGTCGGCTCTGAGCCAGCTAGCTTTGCAACAAACATATATAATTTGACAATGTCTAAGGTTTTTATGACAGAACCAAAACCAGGCAAGCCAACCCTTATCGAAATCCCAAGAAAAGAGAAAAATGGCCAAGTGATTTCAGCATCACTCATTAGAAAATATATCAATGACGGACATGTAGAGAAAATCAAGGATTTAGTTCCAACTAGCACATATGACTATATCATTGATCACAAATTATACTAAATATGCACCCAGTTATATAAACAAATTTTGGGCTTAGTCCCTACCTTCATATTTAACTAATAGGTATAGACTATCATGATGGTGGGGAGAGTAAATTAACATCAATAATTTAAGTATAAGTAATTATTTGTCGATTCTATAAATGTAATTAGACTAATACGTGTAGAAGGGCTCCTAATTAGAATTATTATCCCTGATTTTAGTTACCGATTTCATTGCTCATACTTAAATAATCATTAAGTTTTCGTAATGCTATATTCACCCCTGATACATCATCACCCGATTACCTAAATATGGGGTCAATATTCTTAGGCTTTAACATTTGTCTAGATTATTAAGCCTCAAAAATTTAACACTGTATGATAAATGTATAACAGCTTTTTTATTTTTTAACCAGTCACAATTATATTAGTGATTAAGCTTACATTACAAAAATCTTATCTAATCTACATACGATAGGTATCTAGTTTAATAAGATTTTTAATAAACTAGTATATATAAAAATCTTTCGTATTGAATAATTATCATCTCTTAACATTAAATAAACTAATTTTATTTGAGAATCGATATATTGTAATTATCAATCATAATCTCAATAAAATTAATCATCTCATCTACACTATGAGCTCTACTTCTTGCACATATTTTGGCATCATTGTCACAAATAAAGCAAGTGCGAGATGGCATCCCCAACAGCTCCCTAGTTATATTTCGGCCATTTGACTTAATATCAATATCGTATAGTCTGCCAAAATATGAATTTTCTTCCAAATCCACCATTTTTTTCTTAACACTAATAGGATCTTTATCGATTACAAGAAAATACTCAGGCCCTGTAAAATCATCCTTTATATTTTCAAATAAAATTTTTTCATCAATGAATTTAATCTGAATCTCATTTACTCCAATATTAAAAATGCTTTTAATAGCTTGATTGTTTTTTTGAGGCCCAGGAATATTTAGTTTAAAACACAGTATACTAGCATCTTTATAATAATCACCTAGATATTTTATACTATTTTCTCTTTGATCTCTATTAAACAAAACATCTGCAAGAGTTGGTATATTCTCATTATTAAAATACTTAGTCATTATTTGTATCCTTTCAGTTGTATATTATATAATTTTTGCTATGGGAGTTACTATTTTATACACTAATAAAAGAGTTCGTCTATATTCGAATAAATTCAGCATATAATTTATTTATTGGTTAGTGATGCTATTATTTTTAATTTAAGAATAAAGTTTCTTACATTCATATACTAGAAGCCCCAGTTCTTGGTTTATCTAGCAGAAACCATTACAGGGCCTGCCAGTGGCTAAGTCAATTTTGATTCATCTTTCTTGAAGTTTTTGTAGTGTTTCTTTATTTTCTGTTAGTATTTCTGTATCTTCCCCTAGCAATGCTACATAAAGGTCTAAGGCTATTAGCTTTATATCTTTTTTCATTGTATTTCATTTATGACCTAAAAAAAGTGATGTGCAGAATGGAATCATCTATTCTGCAACATCACCTTCTATTAATATCTATTTATTTTGGTGCCAAAACTGTAGCCTTCCCATCAAGAACTATATCACCATTTTGGTTAGTACAAACTGTCTTTAGTATTACTCTGTTTTTTTCCACGATGAGTTCATCAATAGTCACTTTGGCTGTGATTGTATCTCCAAATTGCACAGGTTTGGTAAACTTCATGTCTTGACCTAAATATATTGTTCCAGGTCCTGGCAATTTTGTACCTAAGACTGCGGATATAAAACCAGCTGTAAGCATACCATGGGCTATACGGGTTTTAAACATAGTATTTTTTGCATACTCTTCATTGATATGGGCAGGGTTAAAGTCACCTGTCACACCCGCGTAGTTGTAGCAATCAGCTTCTGTCACAGTCTTTGTAAACGATGCTTCTTGGCCGACTTCTAGTTGGTCAATAGTAAAACCTCTTATATCTTCCATGTCTATCTCCTTTATGAACGATCCATCAGCCAGTCTATGATAGTAGGAGCCACCTCTTTTTGGCTTCTACTACTTACAAACATACCTATATGGCCGGTTGGGAAACATTTTGCTGTATAATCATCTGTGCCTACTAGCTCACCTAGTGGAATAGAAGCGGCATTTGGCACTTGATTATCTTTTTCAGCATAGAGGTTTAGGACTGGTTGGGTGATTTTTTTAAGGTCTACCACTTCACCGTTTATTTCCATCTCGCCTTTAGCTAGTTTATTTTCCTTATACATAGAATTTAGGAATTCTTGGAAAGCCATACCAGCTTGGCCAGGAGAGTCAAATATCCATTGTTCCATTGTCATGAAATTTGTGACCCTATCCGGATCATCTAGGTCATTTATCGCATCTACATACTTATTTACAATAAGTGATATAGGTTTTAGGGTCAAAAATCCTGTATTCATGAATTCCCCTGGTACTACGCCGTAGGCATCAACCATAGTATCAGCGTTTAAGTATTTGCCCCACTTAAACAGCAATCCATCATTAGTCGAAAAATCTACCGGTGTAACAAGTGTTACAATATTTTTGATTTTTTCAGGATGAAGCGCAGTATACATTAGACTTAGGGTCCCACCTTGACATACTGATATGATATTGACTTGATCAACTCCATTTTCTTTTTTGATAAATTCTACACAATCATCTATATAAACATTTACATAGTCTTCTATAGTGATATACTTATCCTCTTGAGTTGGATAGCCCCACTCAATCATATATAAATCAATCCCATTATCTACAAGTTTTTTCACAAAAGATTTCTCTTGGCTAATATCCATCATCTTTGGTGTATTTACTAAGGCATAGACGATTAGAGTAGGCACGCTACTTACATTATCGCTAGTCTTATGATAATGGAAAAGTTGCATCTTATCTTCTTTAAATACTAGATCCCTAGGAGTTTGATTTGCTGTAGAACCCTTAAATTCAACCATAGATTCAAAACTATTTAGAAATTTCTCTTGCGCCTTGATACTATCTTGAAAAGTCTTATTTATATCAAAAAAATTAAAATCGTTATACATTATATCCTCCTAATCTCATTCTTAGTTTTCTTCTTCTTCGATGCCTAGAGAGTCTTTAATATCTTGCAATTCTCTTTGGACTTCACGAAGTTCGCGTCTAAGTTGATAGACCTTCTCAAATATTGGATCTACTTGATTAAGAGTAACTATTGGTAGATTGGCCAAAGCTTGTTCTATAACCTTATCATATTGGATTTTAAAATTCATTGAAGTTTCAGCTGTTGTTGCGAGTAATTGAGAGAATTCATCGGTATAGAAATATTCTTCCATAGCATCTTCTACATATTTTGACCACATATCATAGAATTCTTTGAAAGATTTTACTTCTTCTCCATTTTCTATAGACTCAGCATATTTCTTGAAGGCTTCTTCTGAATATTTGTAGCCTATTGCAGATGATTTAGTCACAAATTCTGATAGGGCCACTACCATCTCAATCATAGCATCTATAGCCTTATTGTTTTGTTCTATTAGCTCTCTAGAAGAACCCACTACCGGTGATTTGATTAGTATACCAAATGTCTTGTCATAGGCAGCCTTCCATTGTCTGAGGCTATCAGATAGTTTGGATGGATCGCTATAAATACTCTCCATTGCTATATCAGCTATATTTTGGTAAGCATATGCCCACGGACCTAGGAAGTTTTCCATAGACTTATAAAAGGTATTAAAGTAGCTTTGAGAATCACTCATCAGCCCTTGGAATTCTTTAGGTAGTAGTGGTATGAAATTAGTCATATACATTTTGTTAAACTGGTCAATCAATGTATCCATATTTTTCTTATAGTCTGTTGATCCAGGTCTTACAAATTGTTCATTGAATTTTTGCCACTGTTCAAAGGCACCTAGGTATAGTTTTTGAGAATTCTGAATTTTTTCAAACACATCACGGTTGAAATGATTCATAACCTTACTAGCTGAAAAAGGATTATATGAATTCATCATATCCATCCAGGTTTGGTATGGGTTATTAAACATATTAGTATCTGTACCAAAGCCTTGGTACATATTTTGCCAATTTTTGAACCATTGTTGTTGCAATTCTAGGAAATCTCCATATCCATTAGCCTTAGTTGTATTTTCGTCATTTACATTTTCATTCGCTGGACCAAAGCCCTTCATCCAATCATTCATCATTTTTTGATTTTGATTAAACATTTCTTTCCACATGTCATAATATTCTGTCATACGCATCCTCCATTTTCTATGACAAATCTGCTATGAGATGAATGTAGATTATAAAATAATCCATCGCATTTACATTTTTTGAAATTTCCTATATTTACTTTATTAATACTCAAATTCGAAGAATTTAAACAATTTTAGTCACTAATATATCATAAATCTATGCCTTTAATTAGAATCAAAAACTACCCATCACCTCCAAATATCTTCTTATGATATATAATATCATTTTTAAGTAGTTTATGCAAACATTTTCAAATATGGATTATTAAATAAAATATAGTGTTAAAATATAAATTACATAGCTATTTTTGAAAGTTTTTTAACGTTAAGAATAGCTTGATAAATATATATGAACAGATTTTATAACATCGTTTTCTTTGATAGAATTTTGTGAAGTGTTGAAGATTTGTAAGAAAATTAGTAATAAAAAATAGAACCTCAATGAAGTTCTATTTTTGAAATTATTATTTTGTGATTGTAGGATTAAAATACGGCGCGTTTTTTAGTCCTCACTGCGTTGCGGTTATTTCGTGCTACGTCCCATCATCTAGGGTGGAAAATGTGAAACATTTTTCATCTCTGAGATGAACCATAGGTGAGTCCAGAGAACTCACGACTCCTCTCGACGCTGGAGGGGCGTGCCTAGTACATAGGCATTTGTGGCATTTCTGGTTCATCTTTTGGGATGTCGCCTACTGCTGCCTCAGTTGTTAGTACCATTCCTGCAACAGATACTGCATTTTGTAGTGCACTTCTTGTTACCTTGGTAGGTTCTACGATACCAGCATCAAACATGTTTACATACTCATCATTGTATGCATCATAGCCTTCGTCTTTGCCGCTTTCTTTCACGTGTTGGGCAATTACTGATCCGTCCATGCCGGCATTTTCTACTATTTGTCTTAGTGGTGCTTCTAGAGCTTTTTCTATGATTAGGGCGCCTGTTTTTTCGTCGCCTTCTAGGCTATCTCTTAGTTCGATTACCTTCTCGATTGCTCCGATTAGAACCACGCCACCACCTGCTACGATACCTTCTTCTACAGCGGCACGTGTTGCTGATAGGGCATCTTCGATGCGGTATTTCTTTTCTTGCATTTCAGTTTCTGTTGCTGCTCCTACGTTGATTACAGCTACACCACCTGCAAGTTTAGCTACTCTTTCTTGAAGTTTTTCTGTTTCATATGTGCTATCTTCAGCTTCGATTTGTTGGCGAAGAAGGTTAACACGTTCAGTAAGTTTGTCGCTGTCGCCTTTACCTTCTACTATAGTTGTGCTGTCTTTGTCTACTTTTACTTTTTTAGCAGAGCCAAGCATAGCTAGTTCCACATCTTTTAGGTCCATATTTAGGTCATCAGCTATTACTTGACCACCTGTTAAGATTGCGATGTCTTCTAGCATTGCCTTTCTTCTGTCACCATAGCCTGGTGCTTTTACAGCTACTACATTAAATGTACCACGTAGTTTGTTTAGGATTAGAGTGGTAAGTGCTTCACCTTCTACATCTTCTGCTATGATAAGCATTGGTCTACCTGATTGAACGATTTGTTCTAGTAGTGGTAGTAGGTCTTGGATATTGCTGATTTTCTTATCTGTGATTAGTATTGCTGGTTCTTCAAGTTCAGCTACCATTTTTTCATTGTCTGTAGCCATGTATGGTGATAGGTATCCCTTGTCAAATTGCATACCTTCAACTACATCTAGGTAGGTGTCAGTTGTTCTAGATTCTTCTACTGTGATTACCCCATCATTGCCAACTTTTTCCATTGCATCAGCGATAAATTTACCGATTTCTGGATCTGCAGATGAGATAGTACCTACGTTTTCGATAGCTTGTTTGTCTACGATGTCACGGGAATTTTCTTTGATATAGTCAACTGTTACATCTGTAGCTTTCTTTAGGCCCTTTTGAAGAACAATTGGATTTGCTCCTGCTGCTAGGTTTTTAAGGCCTTCTTTGATGATAGCTTGAGCTAGCACTGTAGCTGTAGTTGTACCATCTCCTGCTAC
Organism: Anaerococcus pacaensis 9403502; assembly: GCA_000308255.3. Taxonomy (GTDB): domain Bacteria; phylum Bacillota; class Clostridia; order Tissierellales; family Peptoniphilaceae; genus Anaerococcus; species Anaerococcus pacaensis. Next base: position 288,768 of record HG326663.1, read on the forward strand.
GTCGTTGGTTTTGGTTGCTACTTCTTTTACTAATTGAGCTCCCATATTTTCAAATCTATCTTCAAGTTCGATTTCTTGGGCAATAGTTACACCATCATTTGTAATAGTTGGTGCACCGTATGATTTATCTAGCACTACATTGCGGCCCTTTGGTCCAAGGGTCACTTTTACAGCATTTGCAAGTTTATCTATACCACGTTCTAGGCCGTCACGAGCTTCTGATCCATATAAAATTTCTTTAGCCATTTATATCTCTCCTTATTTTACTACTGCGAGTATGTCGATGTATTTTACTACGATATAGTCAACATCATCTAAAGTCACTTCTGTACCTGCGTATTGAGAATAAATTACCTTATCTCCTTCAGCTAGGCTATCTTTTCTTTTTTCATCATTTTTGATATCATCACTGATAGCTACAACTTCTGCATAAACTGGTTTTTCTTGAGCACTTTCAGGAAGTACGATACCAGAAGAAGTTGTCTTTTCTGCTTCAGCTTTTTTTATAACTACTCTATCTCCGATAGGTTTTAATTGCATTTTTATCTCCTTGAATTATATTTAGCACTCACACGTGCCAATTGCTAATTACATTTATAATGTACTATTATAGAATTTAATGTCAAATACTTTTGCGTAAGTTTTTGGAAAGGTATATACTAGTATTATAGTAGAAAAAATAAGGGGGTAGGATATGTACAATAAACCTAGTGACGAAGAATTGAGAGCTAGATTAACTGAGACCGAGTATAGAGTTACTCAAAATTCTGCCACAGAAGCACCATTTTCAAGCAAATATGATGACTTCTACGAAGAAGGTATCTATGTAGATATAGTAAGTGGCGAGCCACTTTTTTCAAGCAAGGACAAATTCAATGCAGGCTGCGGTTGGCCAAGTTTTGCAAAGCCAATAGAGGGCACTGACATAAAAGAAATAGAAGACCTGTCACACGGCATGATTAGAACTGAAGTCAGAAGCGATATCGCCGACAGCCACCTAGGCCATGTATTCCCAGATGGGCCAAAGCAATTGGGTGGACTAAGATACTGCATAAATGGGGCTAGCCTAAAGTTTATCCCAAAAGATGAAATGGAAGAAGCTGGATATGGGGAGTATTTGAGGGTGTTTGAATAATAAATTTAATATTCAAATATAACTATGTCATTTGAATATTTGCTAGATGACAGTATAATATTAATGAAACATTAGAGGTAGTTTTGATCACTTCAAAACATCACAAAAAACCCTAGGAGTACCGATCCTAGGGTTTTTTTATTATAGGCTAATCACCATTTCGTTTCTCAAATATGATATCTAGCCATTTGCTCAATAAGTTTCCAACTAGTTGAGCTGCGATATCAAGTACAAACATTAGAAGTAGCTTCATTAAATCACCCCCTTCCATCACCGTGGATTGGGTTAATGGTGACATCATAATTATAGCACACTACTTAATTATTATTGATGCATTTAATAATCTGACTAGAGATATAATTCAATTCATATACTATTTATTGTTTATATTTAACTTGCTATATGTTGTAGATGTTATACAGTATCAGTGAAAGCATGAGATTAGGTCACATAATAACTCAATCAATGTGATCAAGGGGCTGTTGCAAATCAATAGATAATTATTGTTCCATCATTAGAGTGCACTCACATATAGTTTGAGATTTAGCCCGCCGGCTCATGGAGGCCAAACTATCTGGGAGAGTGCTCGAATGATATTGGAACAATTTATCTATTTTGCAACAGCCTCTTTTTTTATTTAAGCAAGTAATTTCATATTATCTTCTAAGCTTAAATCTCAGAGATGAAAAATGGTCCAGGATGGCGAACACTCTTTCGCATTTTCCACCCATGAGCGTGGGGTCCTCTCAAAGACCTCTTCGAGGTCTTTTCGCTTAGTTCTCCTCAGAGATGGCCGATTGGAAATCGGCCACCCATGATGCTGAAGTCCTCTCAGAAACCCTATTCGGGTTTCTTCGCTTAGTTCTCTGGATTCACTAACGCACCTTTGGTGCATTAGTTCATCTCAGAGATGGAAAATGCTTCGCATTTTCCACCCCGCCAGTACGGGACTACTTATGATAAGGATGCCCATTAATAATTCTAAAGGCCCTGTATATTTGCTCCATTAGTACCACTCTCATTAGCTGGTGAGGGAAGGTCATTTTTGAGAAGCTTAGTTTGTAGTTGGCTCTTTTGCTTACTTCTGCTGATAGGCCGTTGGAGCCGCCTATTATGTAGACCATGTCTCGGCCAAAGCCTTCGGCCATTTCTGTTTGGATGAAGCTTGCGAATTGTTCGCTGGTGAGTTGTTTGCCTAGGATTTCGAGACTTACTACGTAGTCAGTGTCGGTTATTTTGGCAAGTATTTTTTCGCCTTCTTTATCTTTTATTTGCTCGATTTCCTTATCCGATAGGTTTTCTGGAGCCATTTCGTCTGGGACTTCTATTATTTCGATGCTATTGTAGGGGCCCATGCGTTTGGCGTATTCGGCTATGGCTTCTTTGTAGAATTTTTCTTTGATTTTGCCTACTGCTATGATTTTGATGTTCATTATCTCCTCCCAAAAAAAACTCAACCATTTGGTTGAGCTTTCACACTTTTATATATGATACGTATGAGTCATAGATTTGACTGTGGCCTTCGTCGGTGAGGGCTTGTTTGACGTATTCTTTGATTTCATCAGTTCTAAATAGCTTTCTGCCCATATCTGCCATGGACTTGCTGACATCTTCTAAGATGATGTTTAGGTCTGAGGTGTTAATTTGTTGACCTTTGGTATCTGCAGCATTTTTGATTGATCTAAGTATCTTATCTTGGCTATATGGCTCGATGTTGCCGGATTTTTTGATGATATATACTTCATCGTTGTCTTCATTTTCGATGTATTCTTTGACTAAATCTATCCTTAGATTGTCCAGTTCTGTCAAGATTTCGTTGATATCTAGATTTTTTTCTTTGAAATAATCAAAGACCATTTGGCTTAGTTCTGTCATTTGCTTTCCTCCTTGGTTTTTGTCATGACTTCACTCTCACGATTTTGAGCTATTTCACCAGCCCTGTCTGTAGCTTCTTTTTTGGTATCGTAGTAGCCCTCGACTTGGTCGGCGCCTTTTGATTTGACCTGCCATTTTTCTTCATCGTAGTTGTAGCTAACTATCACATCGCTATCAGCTAGCCTCGCCCCCGATTTGCCTTCGATTGGCTCGTGATCGTTTAGGTCCTTTTTTCTGATAGTGGCAAGCTCAGAGTCACTGGCATTATTTGCCCATTCCTTGGCTTGGGCTATGGCAATTGGGATGGCATCACCCTCATCATAGCCATCTTCTATCATTGCATTTACTATATCTATAGCCTTGTCACGGACTGGCAAATCTAAATTTTTCATGGTGACTGGATAGTCACGGCGTGTGTATGGCATGGTATAACCTCTCTTTAGTAGCTCAATTGTAATATATCCTGTTAAATAATAGATACCCATTTGTCTATCACATATTATAATGTCTGGCTGGAAGAGTGACGATTTCTGTCATATTTGAGGGCAAGCCAATGTCACGGGTGAGGGAGGCAAAGGTCACGCTGTCTTTGCCGTATTTTTTTCGGATATTATAAAGCGCTGTGTCCACATCTTCACTTTTCTTAAACTTTTCATGATTTAAAAACACATCCATTTGGCTACCGCCACCTTCATTGCGCAAATGAATGGCTCGCACGCCTACAGCTCTGATGGGAAAAGCCCAGCGGTACTTTTCCTTAAAAAGCTCAAAGGCATTTCGAACAAGTATGATAGAGCTTTGGGTGGCCATATTGATACGAGTAGCATAAGACCAACTTTGTAGCTCTGAGTTTCTCACAAAAACCTCCACCCCCATGGCCTCGAGATGGGCTTCTCTTAGCCTCCTCGATACAGAAAAGGCCAATTCTTGCATGACATTATAGACCTCCTCATCTGTAAGAAGGTCGCGGCGGGTAGTCGAACTATTACCAATCGACTTAATCGGCTCAGTGTGATCTCGGTCGACCACTGGCCTCACATCGAGCCCATTGCAATACTGCCAGAGATAGACCCCGTTTACCCCAAGCAGCCCTCTCATCGTCTCGACCGGCGCATGGGCAATGTCGCCCAGGGTAAAAATGCCAATCTTATTAAGCTTCCTCTCAGTCGCCCTGCCTATGCCCACCATCTCGCGGACACCCAGTGGCCAGACCATATCTTCATAGTCCTCTTCAGATATCACCGTCACTGCATCAGGTTTTTTCATATCAGACCCAAGCTTGGCAAATATCTTACAAAAACTCACCCCCACACTCACGGTAAGGCCGATCTCCTCTTTCATACGATTTCTAATCTCATCAGCTATCTTATCACCTGATCCAAAGAGATGAAGAGATCCTGTCACATCCAGATAGCACTCATCAAGACCAAAAGGCTCTACTTGGTTGGTATACTCATAATAGAGCGCTCTTGCCATCTTCGAGTGACGCAAGTACTCCTCATATTGGGGTGGGACGAGGGTCAGGTTTGGACATTTGGCCATGGCCTGCCAGATTGGCTCCCCCGTCTTTACCCCCATCACCTTCGCCTCCTGGCTCTTGGCAAGGATTATCCCGTGGCGGTTGTTGGGATTGCCTGCCACAGCCATTGGAATCCCACGCAAAGCTGGATTTAGCTTGGCCTCTATAGATGCATAGCAGGCATTCATATCGCTATGTAAAATCACTCTTTTCATAATAACTCCTGTTGAATTTCTTAGACTCTTAATGTATAATATAGACAATAAATGACTTTGAGAACATTATAAGACATTGGATGTCTATTGTCAAGCAGAATTTAAGTCAGTAAGTGACTACAAGGAGTATATATGGCATTTGCAGAAAAATTAAAAGAACTAAGAGAAGCCAAAAACATGACCCAAGAAGAACTAGCCAAAGCGTGTGAAGTCTCCCTAAAGACCATCTCCCGCTACGAATCCGGCCAATCCAAACCCCGCTACCGCGCCACCTATGACGCCCTAGCAAAGGCGCTTGACACCACCCACGACTACCTAGTCACAGATGAAGACGACTTCATCCTGTCAGCCCGCGAACGATTCGGCAATGCCGGCGCCAAAGATGCCGAGCAAATGGTCCAAGGAGTCATAGGCCTTATGGCAGGCGGCGAACTCCCAGAACGCGACAAAAAAGCAATACTTGACGCCATCAGCGAAGCCTACTATATAGCAAAAACAGAAAACAAAAAGTATTCTTCAAACAAGGGCAACTAAGATCAACTACTAGCTAAGGATAAATAAATGGCCGTTTCTTACGATCAAATTTATACAGATACTAAAAACTTAATAAAAAAATACGGGACCCGCGACCCTAGAGAAATCCTCGAGGCCCGCGGCATCTTCCTCATCCCCTTCAAAAGCCCCACCCAGCTTTTGGGCATGTATAAAATCATCAAGCGCAACCGCTTCGTCTTCTACAATCCCTACGTCGATGACCCCATCATCAACATGGTCTTAGCCCACGAGCTCGGCCACGACGTCTACCACAGGGACGAGGTCAAAGAAGGCATCGCAGAATACGAACTCTTTGACATCCGCACCGACATGGAAATCGAAGCCAACATCTTCGCCGCCCATCTCTTACTTGATGAAAACAAGCTAATCGATGACATAGCCCTAGGCTACACCTACAACGAACTAGCCAGCCTCTATGACGTCAACGCCAACCTCATGATATTCAAACTAAACGAAATGCACCGCATGGGCCTACCAATCAAGAAAAACGAAGCCAACAGCAAATTTTTCACAGACATCGACGGCACAGACGAAAGATATGGAAACTACTGATGATAGATAAACCAACAGATCTCGCCAAAAAACTAATGCTAGAAGCGGAAAATGTTAAAATAGCCGTAGACATGACAGCCGGCAACGGCCACGATAGCCTATACATCCTAGAAAATATCAAACCAAACATGCTCTACGCCTTTGACATCCAAGAACAAGCCCAAACAGCCACCCTAGAAAAGATCGGCAACAGAGAAAACTTCCACTTCATCCTAGATTCCCACGCCAATGTCAGAAAGCACATTAATGAAAAAATAGACCTCGCAGTCTACAACCTAGGCTACCTCCCAGGAGCAAACAAAACCATCACCACTACCTGGAAATCAACAATAAAAAGCCTAGAAGAAACCCTACCGCTTCTCTCAGACACAGGAAAAATCATAATTACCATCTATCCCGGCCATGAGGAAGGGAAAATAGAAGCAGAAAAAATAGAAGAATACTTATCAGGGCTCGCGCAGGATGAGTATGTCGTGGTGAAGATGGATTTTATAAATATAATTAATAATCCGCCCTATTGTGTTGTGGTGGGCAAAAAATAAGCTAGGGAAATACTTAGCTTATTTTTTGTGGGGGAAAATTTTGTAATTAACGTGATTTTAGAACTATATGTAGTCTTGTTATGTATGTAATACTCTTAACTGTTTTAGAACGTAGATAATATTAATTTCCGACAGTGTGTCGGGCAGGGGCTCTGCCAACCTCGCGGATATAAAGTAATTTATGTCTTATGTGCAATATGCAATACGCATATGTATCTAATACTCCGCCTAAGGGGGAGTGTGCCGATTCCATACTGCATCCAGGGCATGGGGCTCTGCAACCCTTAGTCTGAGTGTAGTTCTCTCTTATATGTAATATTATAAAGTTGTTAACATCTCCGCCTCGGGGCGCAGGGCGGTAGGGGTTGGCAGAGACCCCTTATGCCCTTCCCCGAACCCCCGACCCATTTCACCCCCGCTGCCACTGCGTGGGGCATTGTTTGGTAGGATTCACTCCGCGAATCCTGCCTTATCAGTGAGGCTCGGTACAACGAGCCACTCCATGCGGTAGACTCACTTCGTGAGTCTTCGGATTGTTAGGAATTTATTACCTAAGCAAACTTTCAACAAAAGCTCACACAGTGAGCTTACTACTTGGTCTTCCAATAGGACATGGCGAAGCCATTCCGACTTAAATTGCTCCATGCAATGGTCGTTTGAGTCCCTGTAGTTGGGTGGCAGATGCTTGCATCTGACATCTAAGAGACGAACGTAGTGAGTCCTTAGAACTGGTTGCGGAAAAGGGGGTTTAAGGGGGAGAATTATCTTAATATAAGTATTACATAAAAGACATCATTGCACCATGACTCAAGGTTGCAGAGCCCGATGCTACACTCAGGGTAACATGGGTAGTCTGGGAATGTCTTTATATAAGATTATAAATAAAAAGACTCACGAAGTGAGTATACTACTCGGGTGATTAAACGGGCATCGCGAAGCGATCCCTCCCAAACTGCCCCCGGCGGGGTCGTTTATAGGGGGTTGCGGAAAAGGGGGTGCAAGGGGGAAAACCGGCGGGGACAATCGAAAGTCCCCTGGGTTTTCCCCCTTGGGCGAAGTATTATTTAAATAACAAAATTACATAAAAGAGAGAACTACAATTTGACTAAGGTTGGCAGTGCCCCGTGCCCGAGATTATAATAGGATTCACAGATTAGTCTGACTAAAGATCCTTCGCTTCGCTCAGGATTAGAAGGTGGGTGGATGCTCAGGATAAGGGGTGGTGAGTGTTGCTCAATACAAAAAGAAAGAATCTTTTCTCTGTACGTGTGCTTGAGACCCCTCCGCGTTGGTCGGGGTGACAGGGGGCGGTTGCTCTAATCATGTGAATTTACAGAATAGTCTTACAAAAGATCCTTCGCATTCGCTCAGGAAAAAGGTGGGGGTGTGGGGCGCAGCCCCAATTAACCAAAAAACAACAGACCCCTTATCAAAAAGATAAAAAGTCTGTCATAAAATTTTCAATATTCAATTATCTTCTAAGCATCAAAGAGCAAATCGGTTGGTAAGGTAGAACTACCTTACTACCCTATACTCCCCATTCACCATCTCAATAGATGCATTCTTAAGCCCATGATTTAGTCTCATGACACCTAATGGTCTATTGATGTCCTTATCAATCTCGCGGCTTGGGCGCATTTCTTTGTCGCTTTTTAGGAAGTAATCGTAGATTACAAATTCATTCAGATTCTCCACATGGCCTTCGTTGAAGTTTATGGTTGGGTCATCCCATGTTACATCTAGGTTGTACCAATGGTCGTTGATTTTTACCATATTCCATATGTGTGGCTCGCCGGTTTTTTTGCTTGATCCTGTGGCATAGCGGACGTCGAGTCCTGCTTTGCTGCCTAGTTTGTCGAAAAGTGTGGCGTAGGCGTTGCATACTCCGCCGTTGCCAAATAGGATGCTTGCTGGGTGGTATATTGAATATCCACCGCTCATAGCCTTACTATCTCCCCTATTGTATTGGTTGGCTGTGGCTATGAAGTCGTGGATTTTTAGTGCCTTGCGGTAGTCGCTGTCGTAGTCTTTAATATTATCAGCTATCCATTGGTCAGCAAATTCTTCTACCATGCGTTCAGCCTCAGCATCACCCCTGTATGATATGGTAAAGGTCACGCTGTCCACATACACTCTGCCATCTTTGGCCTTTTTTGGATTGTATTTGGTAGCTACATTCGCCCTATCATACATCGAATAGAAAAAGTACCAGTCTTCCTTGGCAGTTTCTAAAAACCAATCTGTGATTTGTTGGTTATTGGTATATGAATTTACATTTACTGTAAATTTCTCATTTCTAGCATCCAAGTTGGCTCTGATTTGATTTTTTACTCTTATATTTAGATTGTCAGTTGGTGCGTATTGGCGTTTGAATTCGTATACTTCTTCTAGTAGGGCTTCGGCTGCTGCTAGTTGCTTTTCTAGCTTATCACGTACCTTGCCCTTCACGGTATTTGGAAAATTTTCTAATAAGTATCGTGCAGTTTGAACAGTGTATTCAAGCTCTGTTGGATCCACACTATTTGCCATCTCTTCTGTGCTTGCAGCAAATGAAGTCGGGACAATATTTGTTGTGGTATATGTACCTAGGCCTAGTCCTAGCGCTAGCCCTAGCATGATGATTTTTTTCTTCAAATTTTAATCCTTATCTATGTTTAAACTATATTATCCATATTAATATACGACCAAAATCCTCAATTTTAAAGGGATAAAAGCAAAAAATCTCCCTCAGAAAGGGAGATTGATTTTACAGGCTAGCTAATAATTGTTCTGCTTCGATAACTAAGGCTTCAGATTCAGTGAGAATCTTGCGGAGCTTGCCGCTTACTCTCTTTACTGTCTTTGGAAAGTTGTCTAACAGATTTCTCGCTACACTTGCTTGAAGTTTATTGGCTTCGATGGCTTTTCTAAGCGAATCCTTGGTCTTTTGCCTTTGGATCATGCCTAGAGTTTCATCATATATGTCATTTTTGACCTTGTTTATCCTAAGAGTAGCATCCTTTAGCTCATCTAGTGTTGCTAGCTCTCCTTTGGCAAGTATGACTCTAGCATTTTCGATAGCTGCCTCGTACTGAGCCTTGAGCTCTTGGCTGGTGTAGTTGTAGTAAACATCAGTATTTACCACATTTATCACATCGTTTACCGCGCGCTCTAGCTCATTTCTCTGGCCAATGACCAGGGCAGGATTTTCTGTGCTTGTCGCGTGGGCTACATTTGTTGATATACTAGAGGCTCCAAGTCCTGCAAAGGCTAGGTTTACTGCAAGTAGGCCTCCTAGTATCTTATGTTTGATTTTCATTATTACTCCTATCTATAAGATGATCGTAATTATCCTTGGATATTTTTTTCTATTTCGTCTAAGAATTCGCGAGCGCTTGCTGCTGCTGCCTTAGAATCAGCTAGAACTTTTTCTAACTTATCTTTTACATTTTCTACTGTCTTTGGTGTATTGGTTAGTAGGTATTCTGCTGCTTCTACCATTACTTCATTTTTGTGTAGGGCTTTTTTTAGGTCAGCTATAGATTGCGCTAGGGCTTCATCATCAGCAGTTGCTTTTTTAGCTAGGTTTGTTTTTGCTGATTGTAGAGCGTTTAGACTTGCTTGGTATTGTTCAAGTGTTGCATTTGCAGTGTTTACTGTAGTGTTTGCAGCGATTAGGGCCTTGTTGTATTTTTCATATGACGCTTCTGTATATATGTCTTTGTCTTTTTTGATATCAGCTGCAAGTTTGATTTCGTTTTCAAGTTTTTCTTTTGCAAGCTTAGCTTCCATACCAGTATCGATAGCGCCACGAGCTTCCATTAGTTTATTGTAGGCTTCTTCGTATTCTGTATTTAGAACAGTATTGCCCTTGCCCATGATTTCGTTAGCTTTTTTTAGAGCTTCTTCATAAGCAGTTTTTTGAGCATCTGTAGCAGTTGTATAAGCATCTGTTGCTCTAAATGCAGCATCTGTGCTAGTTAGGTTGTATAGTTCTCTGGTGTCTACTACCTTACCATTTAGCTTTTCTCGTCTAGCTTCTGCATTTTGTAGGGCTACATTTAGGGCATATGTTCCTGCTTCGTATTTTGCATCATCATATGTTGCTTTATTAGCATCTTGCTTGGTGATTTCTTCACTTAAAAGATTGATATAAGCTACAAAGTCCGTTTGTAGCTCTAAATTAGCGTTTTTGTAAACTATAGCTTCTTGATCTTTTTTAAGTTCATCAAGTCTAGTCTTAGCTTGTTCTAATTTTTCATCAAATTTTTCTTTTTAGTTTTTTCTACAGTTTGACTAGTATTTGTGCTTGTAGCATAGACTTCATTTGCACCTGGAGCTAGTAGTGCTAGGCCTAGGGCAAGTCCTGCTGCAGTTCTTAATATTTTTTTATTGTCCATTTTTATTCTCCTTTGAGTATTGTTTGTCTAGCATTATATCCATTTTTTCTATCTAACTAAATCCTTATATCTATCAGGGATATTGATTGGCACATCCTTGATTTGCTTGCCCGTAGCCTTTGAGTAGAATTCTCCCGCATGTATCCTAAGCCTTTGGGCTGTGAATAGCTGGTCAATCAGTTTTTCTTCCTTGCCAGCTATGGTCTTTGGATAGTTTGTAAGAAGATTTAGGGCTGTGTTGATTGCTAGTTCTTGGTCAGCGATAGCTTTTTCAAGGCCTGTTAGTGTTTCTTTAGAGACAGATGTGTAGTCCATAGTTTCCATCACTTGCACATCCGTTACCTTGCCAACAACTGGCTTGATGTGGTCATAGCTTAAGGCTTTGTTAAGGGCTGCTGTGGCAGCTGTCACCTTTTTCTCATCATAAGTATTCGCTACTTTGGTAGCCTCAGATGTCGCCTTTTCTAGTTCAGTCTTGATATTTGCTGGCATCTTTGCATATAGCTCATCTGCCATGACTTTTTGAGCCAGGATAATTTTATCCTTTAGCTCCCACGCCCAAATCGGCTCATTGTAGTCAGATTTTACTTGGATGCCCACTTTTCTAGCAAGTGGCTTCATGTCGTAGCGATTTAGCTCTGCCATAAGCCCTGCATAGGTTGCCGGCCAATCCTTTGGCTCGCGGACATTTTCGCTGGCCTTGTCAAAGGCTGCCTTAAACCATGCCTTTTGTGCTGGAACTAGGGTCTTATATTCAGCCAAATCAAATATCATGCTCGCTTGGCTTACCAGTCTCCTGTCTTCATCAAACATCTTCATGCCTGGCAATGGTTGGTTGCGAAGGTCTCTGCTGTCCACCCCTTCGAGGAGCGCTATACGGCTTATCTCTGGCCTTTGGAGCTGGTATTTCAGTCTATTGGCATATTCGCGTTTTTTGGCATCGTCTACCTCAGACCCATTGTGAGCGATGATATACCACTCATCAAATAGCCATTCCTTTTGTGTTTGATTTAGCTTGTCAAACTCATCCGATTCGATGATCCTGCCCACGATATTTAGCAACCTATACATCTCTGTACTAGCATCTTCTTGGCCTTCGATAGTGATTCTAAATGGGCTAGAAGCTTCCGCCATCGCAGGACCGGCCATGGCTATAGCCATACTAAGGGCTAAGATTTTGACATTTTTTCTCATCATTACCCTCCTTCAGGTGTTCTTATCTTAAGTTTGCTGGGATTCTAAGTGGTGCAACCACAATTACTTCGCCTGTCAGCTCTTTCACTAGATTTGCAGACTCTACTTGTAGGTCATAAGCTGATCTCATCATTTTGATAAGCTTTTGCTCCTTGCCTTTTACAGTCTTTGGCAGTTCATTTAGTAAGAATTCTGCTGACTTCACTTGGCCTTGGTTGGCAACTATAGCTTGTTTTAGGCTAGCTACGGTCTTGTTTAGAGTAGCAGACTCATTAGTCTTTACTTCTTCTTTTTTAGGCTCTTCTTTCTTAGGTTCTTCTCTTGTAGAGCTATTTAGTGAATAGTCTTTGTAATAATCTTTCACCCTATTATAGATTGGGTTGATACCTGATCCATTTAGGGCATTTCTTAGCTTTTCAATAGCTTCAGTCTTATCAATTCTGTCACCATATAGGGCTTGGCTTCTCGCATCAGATAGGACAGTTTCAAAACTATCGCGTGTTTCATAAGCTAGAGCCTTGTAGTCATCTTCATTTAGGACATAATTTGAAATAATGATTAGCTTTTTGATTTCATTGTCATAAGACTCTTCTGTGTATTCGATGAAATATCCTGGTACATTTGTTTGTACTTTTTCAGCTATTGGACGGATGCCATGTCTATTTAGCTCAGCCTTTAGTGCATTTGATGCTGCCTTTTGGTCTAACTCATCCCCATATAGGGCCTGAGACCTAGCGTCGCTTAGAGCTGTTTCAAACCAATCGCGTGAATTGTAGAAGAGTCTCTCATATTCTGGTGTCTTTAATATCGCATTTGATACGGTGATTAAAAATTTAATTTCTGTGTGATAGTCTGGCTCAGAATAATTGTAGAAATTAGCTGGCTGATTAACTTTTACAGCATCAAGCACAGTATTCATCGGATATCGGTTTAGCTCTGCACGGAGCTTATTGATAGCATTTTTCTCATCAATCTCATCCCCATATAGGGCTTGGCTTCTAGCATCGCTAAGTGCAGTTTCTAGCCAATCTCTACTGTTATAATACATTCTCTCATACTCTGGAGTACCTATCACATAGTTGGTATATGTTATCAATTCCTTGATAGTACGAGTTGATTCGCGTTCATAATAATTAGAAAAGCCTGCTGGCAAACTTCTGTATACTTGAGTCACTATTTTATAAATCTCTGGCCTATTTAGCTCTGCCTTTAGGGCATCGATAGATGTTTGCTTTTCATTCACATTTCCATAATCTAGATTACTTTTTGCATTGCTAGTAGCTGTTTCTAGCCAATCTCTGTTGTTGTAAAAAACTCTCTTGTACTCTGGAGTAGCTTGTACATCTTTAGAAATTGTAATTAATTCGCTTAGTTGGCTATTTAGCGCTGTCGCACTCGCTTCTGCCACTGGGACAAAATTTGGTGCTACTACTGGTGCCACAAAAGCTGGCGCAAGGGTCGCTGCAACTACTACCTTTAATACTTTCTTACTTTTCATATTTCTCTCCTTATTTGTATTTTGCCGGGATTCTTAGTGGGGCAATTGTTATTTGCTCACCGGTTAATTCTGCCACTAGCGCCGCAGATTCTACTTGTAGGTCGTGGGCTTTTTTCATCTTTGTAATCAGCTTATCTTCCTTGCCCCTTACAGTCTTTGGCAATTCGTTTAATAAAAATTCTGCTGAAGTCACTTGGCCTTGGTTGGCTGCTATGGCTTTTTTTAGGTTTGCTACCAATTCATTGTCAGCAGCTGGTTCTTGTTTGCCGTAGAACTTTGCACTTGCCTTGTCAAATAATGGCTTCACATCAGACCTATTTAGCTCTGCCTTTAGGTCTTTTAGAGCCTTTGCTTGCTTTTCGGTATCTTCACCAAAGGATTGGTCTTTAGCTTTGCCATTGGCTTGATTGATCCATGTTCTATTGTCGTATGGGAGATTTTTGTATTCTGGGAGCTTTTGGACCATACTTGCTATCTCTACCATATCGCGCAGGTCTCGAGTCACTTCTGGCTCGGTGTAAGTTGTGATCCTATCTGTGATTGGATATCCAGATTTGCTCACTATATCTATCGCCCCGCCACGGTTTAGAGCCATTTTTAGGTTATTGATGTGATAATTTGTATTTTCTTCATCGTCTAGCCTATCTGCACTACTTTCAGCTTGGCTTTTGTAATAGCGTATCCATCTTTGGCTGATGTCTGATAACTTGTTGAAATCTGGGTGCTTGTATACCCTTTGTGCAATGATTACAAGGTCCTTGATTTCTGTATGATATGGCTCTTCATAGTACACATCAAAGTTTGCTGGAAGTGTCACTCCTAGGCTATCGACAATCTCGCGTACCTTGCCCCTATTTAGCTCAGCACGGATTCGCTCTATGTAAGCCCTCTTTTCATCAGGATTCTTGCTATTAAGCTTCATGCCACTCCTTGACCCAGGAGTTGACAGCCAATATCTTTGCTCTACATAGACATTTTTCCATTCTTCAGTCTTCATCACCTTGTTTGCGATCTCAATTAGCTCTTTGATCTCTTCATTGAGCATCTCAAGCTCAGCATTATTAGTAGCATAGGCTATATGACTAGCTGGACTCACTACTGGTCCTACTACAGGAGCGAGCATCGCTGTCGCCATCATTACCGATACAATTTTTGCCTTTCTTTTCATATTATCACCTCAGTTTAGAATATATATAATATTTACCCTATTATAGCAAAAAAGACCCCAAAGGGGCCTTGATTGATTATTGTTGAGCGTCAAGTTCGTCTAGGACTGCTTGAGCTTCTGCTAGTAGTGAATTTGATTCATCAAGCATAGCTTGTAATTGGTCAGCCACGCCAGCTACGTTTTCTGGTGTAAGTTCAAATAGGATTTCGATAGCACGAGCTTGACTTCTGTTATCAAAGATAGCTTGTTCAAGTGCTGCTCTCACATCGCCATCAGCTGTCATAGCAGAATCATCTGCCACATCATCATTCGCATCGCCTGATAGATCAGTAGCTGCATCTTCTGTAGTGTCTACTGTAGTATCTTCTGCTGCTGGGTCTACTGTCTCAGCTGTATCTGCAGTATCAGTTGTTTCAGCTGGTTCTGTAGTTTCTACTGCTGCAGGATCTTCTGCTGGGGTTTCTACTACTGGTGCATTTTCATTTTGTACTACGCTGTCACAGCTTGCTAGTGTAAATGTAAGCATTAGTGCTGCGATGATTGTCTTAGTTGTTTTCATTATCTATATCTCCTTCAAATGTTCTAGTTTTCTTCTCTTCGTTTGGTCTTCTATTATTTGCTTTATTCTTCTTATCCTTGCTAGTCACTGCAAAGTATGCTGCCACAGCTACCGCAAGTAGTACAACCACGCCAATCAGCGATTTAATACCAGTCCTTACTATCGAACCAGGATTTACTGTAGCTGGTACAGTCGATGTAGTAGTTACTGGTGTGGTAGTAGTGGTAGGTGTAGTCACAGGGGTCACTGTGGTGCCTGGGGTAGTGGTTGGTGTTACAGGTGTAGAGCTGCCTGTGAGTTTTAGTGCATTTCTTAGCTCTGTTTCTACTGTGATGAGGTCATCCATTGTAGCATCAGCTGCTTCAAGTGCCTTTATCTTCGATTCGATTTCAGCTCTCTTAGCTGCATCGGGGATTTTAGCTCCATTTTCCGCAAATTCTTCTTTGAGTGCTTTTAGTTTAGCATCAAACTCATTACCATCAAGCGCCTTCACAGCAGCTTCGATATTTGCACGAGCTTTTTCAAATTGGTCTTTGCTAGCCTTAGAATCTTTTAAGAGCTCTTTTGCTTCATCGATTGCCTTGATATAATTATCGCGTAGAGATTTTTGAGCCTTGGTAAAGGCTACTGTCTTACGAAGTGCCTCATCTCCCTTGATATATTTTTCCAATTCTTCACGAGCTGTAATACCGAGATCATCGATAATAGCCTTGATTTTTTCGTTATCAAGAGCTTTCTTAAGATCTGCAATAGCCTGCTTCACTTTAGCTTCATCTTTGCTATCAACAGCTTCCTTAGCTTGTTTTAAAGCATTATCCAGTGTATCTTTGGTATTTTCATCTAGCTTTTTGAAATCAGCATGGCCCACTACTCTATCAGCAGTTGATATAAGTGCTCTTAGCTCAGCTATTAGAGCCTCATCCACAGTAGCCACTCCATTGATTTTATCTACGATAGGCTTAAATGTCACACCTTCAAGTACTGATTGAAGTGCCTTTTGAGCATCATCAATGTCTTTATCAATACCTGACTTAATTGCCCTTTCGAGCTTATCGATAGCATCGGTAAGGACTTCTTGATTGCTTGTGCTTAGCTCTTTGAAATCATCATGGTCACGAACTTTTTTTGCTAGCTCTAGGGTTTTTTCTGCTAATGAAAGGTCAGCTTTTTCGTTTAGGACTTTTTCTGTAATCTTAATTACCTTATCTTGTAACAACGCATTTATTACTCTAGTCTTAGCATCCGCTTGTGCATCCACATCATTATCAGTAATAGCCTTATTTAAAGCGTTTAAGGCTTGTCTTAGCACAAATACTTGGTTTGCTGGAACATCTTTGAAATCTGGGTGTTCTGTTACACGTCTCGCTAATTCTACCAGCTCTTTTACAGTTAGTTTTTGTAGACTACGTGTATTTGCATCAGAGTTTTCTTTTTGTTCTTCTTTAATATTTAGGATTTTTCTAAATTCTGGTTCATTGAGAGCTGCTTCTAGGTCTGAGATAGCTTCTTTGATATCCTTATCTGCTGATGCAGCAGTTATCTTTTGTGCTTTTTCGATAGCATTTTCTAGCTTAGTTCTCTTTGCTTGACCTGCATCTTTGTATGTGGTTGCATTGATTACTTTGCCAGCTTGGTCGATGAGGTGAGCTAGCTTGTAGATAAGCAGATTGTGAGCACTTGGGTCAGTCATTACTGCCTTCGCATTTTGAATTCTATTCACATAGTATTTCATATCAGTGTCAGTTCTAGAATCTTTGCCAAGGACTTCTCTAGCATCTAATACAAGCTTTTCATAGTCAGCTGCAGCCATCTTTAGGACTTCATCTTTGCTATTCTTAGCATCTGTATAAGCTTTTTCAGTGATATACTTAGTAGATTCACGCACTAGGCCACGAAGAGTAAGCTCAGTTTCACTCATCTCATCCATGATAGCCATCTTCACTTCATTGATACGAGTCACATAAGTATCCACGATAGCTTTATCAGGATTGGTAGTATTATCCAAATATTTGCCAGCTTCAACGATTAGCTCGTTATAAGTAGCTACCAATTGTTTTTGATAAGCTGTACCTGTTAGCTTTTCCACAAATTTAGTTTGTTTTCTAAATTCCGGTGCTTCTTTGATAAGGTCTTCTAGTTTTGTAGAATAAGTCACATCTGATTTGATGCCTATATCCGCTAAAGCATCAGTAATCTTCTTAGCCGCATCTGTGAATTCCTTGGTAGTTACAGATGTCTTGTCATTTGCATATTTAGCCAGTAAATCCCTACCATCCACGATAGCTTGATTATACTTAGCTTGTTTGAGTGAACCAGCAGTTCTAAATGTAAGTTGATTACGGATATTGTTAGCATTCTTTACTAATGCATCAAGGGCATTCTTAGCTGCTTCTAGCTCAGTATTAGTTGGTAATGTAGTAGCAATACCAAGGTCAGTCTTAGCTTTATTAATAGCTGCGATTTGGGCTTCGATTTGCTCTTTAGTTCTAGTTGTATTTTTTAGAAGTGTCTTAGCATCTTCAATTGCTTTGTTGTAAGCATCTGTCTTAGTCTTATCTGTTTGACCTGTGAACTTTGTATCTGCTTTTACAGTATTTTCTTCATCGATTAATGCTTGAAGTTTTCTTTCAGACACCGCTCTGTCAAGGTTATTTTTAGCAGTTTGAACATCTCCTACAGCTTTTATTATGTCTGTACCGGACTTAGTGTCTTTATTTTTATTAGCATCTTCAGCTGCAGCTATGGCTTTGTCGTAAGCTTTCTTGAGCTCATCAGATGCTAATTTATATACATCTGTTTGAACATAAGTACCTTTTTCAGTCACTAATTTATTTAAGTCTTCTAAGGTTTTATCAAATGTTTGAAGATTTGTCTTTGCCAGAATAATATCTGCTACAGCCTTTTGGATGTCGGCTTGATTTGTACTATTTTTCTTAACTAAATTATCACCAGCTGTAATTGCATTATCATATGCAGTTTTTAAATCTGAACGACCATTTTTATATTCATTTTTCCCTCTAAAAGTAGGTGCTTCTTCAACATATCCTTTGAGGACATTTAAGGTCGCTGCTGCATCTGTGATATCTTTTCTAGCTTTAGTTAAATTATCTAGTGCTGTCTTAAGTTCTACAGCTGTTGACTCTTTTTTATCACGAGCCGCTACTGCTGCATTATAAGCAGTTTTGAATTCAGTTTTTAGTGCATCGGTTGATGCTTTATATTTTGCATCATTTTCATAATCTTTGTTAGCGTTGATGCTATCATCTAAGTCTTTATAATTCTTGTTATATTCTGCAATCTTAGCCTTAGCATTAGTTAAGTCTGTGTTTGCCGCTTTTAAATCTTCAAGTTTCTTTGAAGTTTTTGCATTATTAGCTTTAGTTACTGCATTGTCATAAGCTGTTTTTAAAGTTGGATTCTTGTAAGCTGGGCTTGCTTCTACTGTTGCCTTGTCTTTTAGAAGTTCATCAATTTTGTTGATTTCAGTTTGGGCATCAGTTGTATTATTATCAATCGTGACTACATCTACTGGCTTTAGAGCAATTTTAGCGATTTGAATTTGTTTAATTGCTTCCTCATAGTCAAATCCACCATTTGGGAATTGTTCTCTAAGTGTCCTAGCCCTTGATATGGCATTATTATAGGTTGCTTTAGAAATACTGCTACCTTTCTTAAATGAGTCAGTATTTACAAAGGATCCAGACTCTGTAATTAGTTCCTCTAATTTACTTACCAATTCTGCTGAACTGTTATATGAACTGTTAATTTTACGATTTACATTTTTATAATATTGGTTTAATTCTATTACATAGTTTATTAACGCCTCACGTGTTGAGTTGTTATTATCATAAATTAATGTTGCATTTTCAACAGCCTTAGCATAGCTATCTTTTAGAGTTTGGTCATTTAAATTCTTGTAGGCTTGGCTATTAATTAATTCATTCGCTTTAATTATTTCATTATAAAGTTCATTTCTTTTTAAAGAGTACCTTTCATCATTACCCCATCCACCTAAAACAGCAAAATCATTATTATTAAGTCCCAGTTTTTCTACATCTAATTTATTATCTACAATAATTTTTTCTAAATCATTGGATAGCTTTTTAGTTATATCACTCAGTTCGACTTTGGTTTTGTCTGCATCATTTACAGCATCATAAGGTGTTGATAACACGTTTCTAACTTTTTGCTTTTCAGATTCTTGTAGAGTTTCTTGAGCTAAAAGTTTTTCCGCCATTTTAATTGTAAGTCTAAGAGCCTCACGTTCATCTGCGCTTTCTATCGCATTTGCTCCAAAATTTTTAATAGCACTGTTTATATTTTCAATTAAACTATCGATATTGTTTAACTTATTGTTTTGAATTGCAGTATTTGCAGCAGTAATAGCATTATCGTATGTGGTTTTTTCTTTATTAGAAGCCGCATTATATCGTTCAGAACTCTTAACATTTTTTGCATTTTCAACCAAATTTTTCAAAGTGGTTTCTTTAGAAGAATTAGTTGTGCGTGCTTCTGCGCCTAATCCTGCTATAGCTTTTGGTAGTTCATCATAAATCCTTTTTAATTCGTCTTGGCTGGTCTGCTCATTTGCATTAGTAGCATCTTCTTTAGCCTTCGTATATCTTGTTTTTTCTGCATCAGTAGCAGTACTCAATCCTTCTGGATCGCTAGCTGGTATTAGATCTTTGACTTGTTTTAACGTCACGTTAGTTTGAGCCGCATAAGCCACTGGCGCATAGACTGCGCTGGTTTGGACTACTGATCCTATTGATAGGGCCAGGGCCATGGCTCCCATGCATAGTTTTTTCTTCTTCATTTCTAGCTCCTAAATATTTTCCTATATCATAATTCTTAATAAAAATGTGTACATTTAGATACCTTAATTATACATGATTTCAAAATAAGTGTCAAAAAAGTTACAAATGGTATCATGTGCTATAATAACTATATTTCAACGTTTTTTAACATAAAATAGTAGTATAATAATTATATAATTAGTAAATCCATACTCGAGGTCAAATATGATTAGTTTTATAAAATCCTGGTGGCTAGACTTTAAAAATAATAAATTAAAAACTTTTGCATCAATAGCTAGTGATTTAATTCCTATTATCATTATGAAAGAAAGCTTATACCAGTCTATACAAAGAAATTGGACAGTATTTATTATTGTGATAGTATTGATATTATTCATAAATCAATATTTGAACACAGAAGAAAATTTACAATTTCGAAAAGAAATCTCAAATAGAGATGAGCAAATATTTAATATAACAAAAAAAAATAATATGTTAAAAACAAATTTAGATGAAATAGGTCGCTATATAGACGATATGCCCGATTTATTCCTTGCTAGTGTTAGTGAATTTTTGGGTCTTAAGAATCATGATAGGATATCATTATATTTATTTGATGATGTGGAATTCAAAATAATAGGAAGGTACAGTCTGAATCCCAAATATAACGCTAGGGTAAGATCCTCTTATCCTAGAAATGAAGGATACATATCTAAAGCATTTTCAAATGACGATGGTAAGCCATACTATTACAGAGATAAATTACCACCTCCTAGTAGTCCTAATTACATAAAACAAGTTCAAAAAGATTGCAATATTTCAAAAGATACAATCGACAAACTTACTATGAAAAGTAGAACCTATTTCTGTAGATTAGTTTCAGATACAAATCAATCAAATATGGGTATTTTAGTAATAGAAAGTACTAATACAAATTTGCATATTTCTAAAGAAAATTTAAATGAAAAATTAGAAGAATTGATTATTCCCCATTTGATTTCAATAATAGAAATCAGCAATAAAATGATCAGAAAAACAGATATAAAGAATAAAACGAAAGGTAATACAAATGAAGAATAAACTCAGAAATGTTCTTCTTTATATTGTTAAAACATATCCTTATCCTAATGATCTTACTAAAACGAGGATAACGAAATTAGTATATTTAGTTGATTGGGAGAACATAAAACACAATAATAAACAATTAACAGAAATAGATTGGTTCTACGATCATTATGGTCCTTATGTTTCAGATGTGCTAGATGAGGCTGATGAAGATGAGAATTTATCTATTAAACAGTCCGTATCAAACTTTGGTACTATTAAATACTTAGTAATGCCTAAAAAGAGTAAAGATAGCTTGATAATAAAGGATTTATCTGAAGACGAATTAAGTATTATTGATAAAGTTATTAAAGATACAATGAATCTCTCCTGGAACCAATTTATCGATTATGTGTATTCAACACCACCAATAAAAAATAGTAATCAGTATTCAAAGTTAGACTTAAAAGCTTTTATAAATAACTAATACAATACTATAACGCAAGCTATGGCCAGCTCAGAATGCAGATAAAGTATGCGAGCTCTCAGTATTCCGACAGAAAAGCCCTAGGCTTCGATGAGGAATCTTATATTAATTAGACCCTCCCGATAAGATTATCGGATAAGAAAAAACCTCCCGACCTTATGGTGGGAGGTTTTTTAATTTGTAAGTGAGTACCGCGCGTTACTTCTATCTAACTAGAGCCCTATTCGAGTGCACTCATTTGCTGACTCTAATCAAATATTATACTTTATAAGCTAATCGGTTAGATTAGTTATTTTTTTTGCTTGCTGCGTAAGCAACTGAAGCTGCTGCTAGAACACCTGCAACGCCAGCTACACCAGCGATACCTGTTTTAGCGTTTGTACCAGCTGTTTTGTTTGTAGTAACTACTTTTGTAGTTTCTTTTTCAACAACTTTTACTTTATCGTCGTCTTTTTCTTCTTCTTTTTCTTCTGGTTTTGTTTCTTCAGCTGGTTTTTCTTCTGGTTTTGTTTCTTCAGCTGGTTTTTCTTCTTCAGCTGGTTTTTCTTCTTCTACAGCTGGTTCTTCTTTTAGAGAAGCTTCGTTTTCTTTAAGTGTTTCTTGGATTTCAGTTGTAGATTTGTTAAGTTTATCTGTAAGTTCTTTAGCTTTTTCGTCAGCTGATTTTTCAGCTGTTTCTTCAGCAGCGTAAGCTGTGTTTACTAGGCTGAAAGCAGCTTTTTTGCCAAGAAGTTCGTTAGCTGTTTTGATGTCAGATTCAGCTGTAGCTACTAGAGCGTCAAGTTTGTCAACTACTTTTTCGATAGTTTTTGGTGTGTTTTCTTTTAACCATTTAACCATAGCGATTTGTTGTTGAGCGTCAGCGATAGCTTTTTCAAGGTTTCTTCTTGTTTCTTCTTTGATACCATCTTCTACAGTGATTTTTTCAGCGTAGTTTTTAACAACGATACCTTTGTCGTTAGCTTCAAGAACAACATTGTGAGATTTTGCTGCAGTTTCTAGTTTAAGAAGAGCTTCATTGTATAGTTTTAGAGCTGGATCAGCAGCTGTTCTAGCATTATTAAGCTCTGTTACTGCAACATCATATGCTCTTTCAGCTGCAAGTAACTCTTGGTAAGCTTTATCTTTTTGAGAAACTCTATTCACAATTGAGTCTTGATATAGATGCCAAGCATTTACATATCTTTCATATGCAGCTGAGAATTCTGGATCAACTACATAAGTATCATATTCTCTGTCTTTAGCTGCAGTTAGAAGTCCTTTAATTGTAACTAATTTTTCTTCTGCTTCTCTTGAAGCTGTTCTTGCATCACTAAGAGCTGATTTAGCTGCTGTGTCGCTAGCTAAAGCAGTTTGTACTAGTTTCTCATCAGCAACCACTCTACGTTGTGCGTTGTTTAAATCTGTTGATGCAGCTGCAACTTTATCTGTAGCTATTGAAATATCGTATGCTGTCTTAGCTTTAGTTAGTTCAGCTTTTGCGTTGTCGTAAGCTCTTTGAGCTAATTCTTGATCATTTTTGCTATTTTGAAGTTGTGTTGTATATTTTGTTAATGCATTAGCTGCAGTTACAGCTTTAGCTTCAGCATCTGTAAGAGCTTGAGCAGCATTATTAGCTTTATATTCAGCGTCATTTTTTTCTTGGTTTAGTCTTGCAACATCGCCAGTTTTAACACTTCTTAATGAGAATGTAGCAGCATCAAGGATGTCATTTCTATCAGCTGGAGCTTTTTTAACTTTCTCAACTAGTGTATAAGTGTCAGCTTGTGTAAATGCTACTTGTCCATTTTCTAGAACTTTAAATGTGAAAGATGGGAATGTAGATCTAACTTCTTTTTCTTGTTTTTCAAGATTGTTAATATCTTGAACTGCAATTCCTGATTTAAGAGCTAATGCTTTTTTAGCTTGATTTAATTCATGAAGAAGTGTTTCATCGAACTCAGATACTTTAATAGCTTCATAAGCCTTTGCAGCTTCAATAACTTTATCTTTAGCAGCTGTGTGAGCTAGTTCAGCAGCATCTAGTCTAGCTTTAGCTTTATCTGCTTTTTCTTTAAGTTCGTTAGCTTTTTTAAGTTCTGTAGCATATTTTTCTCTGAACATTTGTTCAGCAGAAGTTTTAACAACTGTTTCTTTAACTGTAGTTTTTTCAACTTTGGCATCATCAGCAAATACTGGAGCTACTGAACCAAGTCCTAGTGCTAATGCTAATGCACCAGCAGCAACTTTATTTGTTTTCATAATTAAATATTTCTCCTATTTTAATTTTGAGTTTCGGTTGTCTTTTGACTAAATTTCTTTAGTACTCATCTTACAATTATTATGTTACAACATCATCTACACTTTTGCAACACATTTCAATCAAATATCAATATATCTAAAAAATAAAGCTCAAAAGATACTCACATTTACTACACATAGTTTACAAATGTGTAAATTCTAATAGTTACGAACTTGTAACATTTGTGTGGGAAATGTGTAGAGTTTATAAATAAATATAAAACGTGGTTTTTAAGCCAAAAATGATGGCTATTTTCTAGATATTTTTTGATTATTTTTATGAAATATGTGGCGGGCAAGATAGACTCGCGTAATCATAGATATTATTTTATCATATAAGGAGGGTAATGCAACTATATTTTTGCTGAGGAGACCCTCAGCGCTCCCCTTTTCTTTTTATATAGAGGGGGTATTGGCATTCCCTGATGATTTCGGTTGTTTTAGTTGTGATTATTGCTGATATATGTTGTTTTATGATGGGGTCCTTGCGGGAAAGGGGGTAATGTTTCTCTCTTTTAAGCAATGATTATATATGTAATACTTCGCCCAGACATATATCATAGGTTAGTTTGATTCCGTACAGTGTATCGGGCAGGGGCTCTGCCAACCTGTGTCAAGGCGTAGTTCTCTCTTATAGGTAATATTATTAAGATGCTAATACCTCCGCCTCGGGGCGCAGGGCGGTAGGGGTGAAAAGCCCGTCCGGCTCATAGAGGACAGACCTCTTATGGCCACGAAAACCCGCTACTACGTAGCTCTCCAGTGCTACCGCACTCAGTTTTCGGGATAAACACCCGAAATCAACGGGTGTTTATCTCCCCGAACCCCCGACCCATTTCACCCCCGCTGCCACTGCGTGGAGCATTGTTTAGAAGGATTCACTCCGCGAATCCTGCCTTGGCAGGGAGGCTCGGTGCAACGAGCCAATCCGAGGAGTGGACTCATTTCGTGAGTCTTTCGATTGTTAGGGTAAAAAGTGACCGACTCCCCTACTATAGCATCTATGTCACCTGAATCCATTTTAGTAAGGATATTATCACCCCCATAACAAAAAGCTCACGCAGTGAGCTACTGCTTGGGTTTTCAAACGGGCATCGCGAAGCGATCCCTCCAAAACTGCCCCCGGCGGGGTCGTTTAAGGGGGTTGCGGAAAAGGGGGTGTAAGGGGGAAAACCGGCGGGGACAATCGAAAGTCCCCTGGGTTTTCCCCCTTGGGCGGAGTATTAAGTACATACTTACATTACATATAAGAGAGAACTACAGCTGGACTATGGTTGGCAGAGCCCCATGCCCTTCCATCACGGTATGGAATCACAGAACAGTCTGACAAAAGATCCTTCGACTCCTTTCAGTCGCTCAGGATAAAAAGTGTGTGTGTTCGTTCAGGGATGAGTCAATGCAATAGTGGATGGATAAAGAATGCTGGGTTGGTAGGGGTGGCTAGCCCCTGCCCTTCCATTATGGTATGGATTCACAGAATAGTACGACTAAAGATCCTTCGCTTCGCTCAGGATAAAAGAGGGGGGTACGCTCTACGACTTTTATACATGGTATTGAGATACGGATTGGTCCGACGAAAGGTCCTTCGCTAAGCTCAGGACGAGGGGTGTGTGGCCGCTCTTGGTGGTGAGGGTGTGGTCGTTAAGGCTGATTCGGTACAATAGTGTTGGATAAGAATGCTGGCTTGGTAGGGGTGGCTAGCCTCTGCCCTTCCATTATGGTTTGGAATCACAGAATAGTACGACTAAAGATCCTTCACTACTAAAACCGCTACTTCGTAGCTCTCCGCACTACCGTGCTACTTTTTAGGCGAAATTGTCGCCGCCCGCGTCCTCTAGGGCCGAAATCAACGGGTGTTTTCGTGCTCAGGATGGGGGTGTTGCTGTGCTGTCGATTTTTTATAAATCAAGGATTTTAAAGTCCCCTGGGTTTTTCCCATTGGACGGATTATTAGGTGCATACTTACATTACATATATGTTTTTTCTAATATAAGGTTAAATAATTCAATAAATTCGTACTTATAATAATGCCAAATTATTTATTTTTATCATATGTTCATTCCTTATTTGTTTTTTCCTTTTTTCTTTTTTCAAAGAAGGCCATGTAGATGTTTGCTACTTGTTTTAATCTACACTTAAGGGGCTGTTGCAAAATAGATAAATTGTTCCAATATCATTCGAGCACCCTCTCAGAAAAGTGTCTCAGTTCGCCGACGGGCTAAAAGCCTCCATGAGCCGGCGGGCTTAATCTCAAACTTTCTGCGAGTGCACTCTAATGATGGAACAATGATTATCTATTGATTTGCAACAACCCCTTGAAGTTATTTAGAAAGTTTTAACTGTTTATAACTTTACTTATAAGAATTAGTCCAAGTCTAAGTCTAGAGCATATTCATAGGATATTACTTGGCGATCACTTGTCATTTTATATCCTTTTTCTTTGTGAGAATATTCAGATATATCCCTAGCAGTATATTCCATAAATTTATCAGTGACAGTGTTTAATACATTTTCTTCGTCTTCGGTGAGTTCATTCATGACATAATTTTGTGAAGGAGTAATTATATATTTTACAAAATCACCCTCATCTATTATATTGATGACTATTGTTTCATCCTGTTGAAGCGATTCGAGTAGTATTTCATATCGGTTGGGTACTGGACCATATGGAAAATGTAAGTAAGTCATACCTGTAATAGATGTACCGTATTTCTTATAATGAATCATATCCGAGTAGTGTAATAGTTTCAGTAATTTAGTTTTAGGTAGATTCTTCATTTTACTAGCGTAGTAAAACACTACATTTCTTACTTTGTTGTAATCAAATAATTTGAATCCATTCTCGATGGATGGAGATGTAGCAAAGTAGTAATCTACAATTTTCTCATCAAAAGAAGTGTTACCTTCTGTAAGTTTAGACAATTGTACTTTTAGTTTGTCTAACTTGTCGTCTTCTAAAGATGTTTTGTTCTGTTTTATATATGTGCTCATCACTTCTGGGTCTTTAAGTAATTTAAGTAGTCCATTATGCACACTGTCAGGAATTGAACCATTTTCGTAGCTCCTGATTGTTTTATCACTCCAATTTAATAATTTTGCAAAGGACCTTTGGCTTAATCCGTATTGTTGTCTTATTTTTTTAATTTCTTCAGGATGCAATAACTCATGCCTTTTTCTGTATATATCATATGCTTTATTGAGTGTATTGGAATCAAGATTTTCCGAATATATTTCTTCTCCACATTCCTCACATACTAGGACTTGTGCTTCTAATTCAATCTCTTCTCCAAGCACTTTATATGTTTCAGTCTTATTAATCACTGAGGTATTTACATATTGATTGCAGTTATCACAGTAATTAGTCATAGAAGCTCCCTCCTTATTATAGTTTTTATTGATATTCATCTATATGGAACGATAAAATTTTAAGCAACTTGCCATTTTTGTTTTCAGCTATGGTTAATTTTATATATACTTGGTTACCCATGATAATATTTTTGAATTCCCAAATATCTCCAGGAAAATTTGGATTAAAATCTGCTTTAGGTCCTTTATAGTAATCATTTATTTGCAGATCATAGATATAAGATTTTGCATCTTCGATGGTCAAACCTAACATGGACAGGGATTGTAGATTTTTTGATCTAGGAATAAATTGATAATCACCATTATAAATTAAGGTCTTAACTTCATTTAGATATGTTATTATTTCTTTATTACTGGCACTACTACACACCTCTGCACCTCCATTAATTTATTATATTTTACTTTCTAAATTATATAAATCAACAAAAATGCGGTTATATTACTGCATTCAGTTTCAGAAACGGTGTGTATTATACTGATTAGTGCCTAAATATTCCTATATCTATTCTGAAGCATATATTAATACTTATTTATATAGAATATTTCCCTTCAAATACTGAATCTCCTCTTCCCTACTGTACAAATTCCCAATAATCTCCCTATATATCATAGTAAGGGCTTGGTTTTTGTTGATGTTTAGGCTATCAAATCTCGATAGGGTGTCGATGGCTTCGCCTGTGGTGAGGATGATTTGATTGTCTTTGATGTGGGATACGTATCTGACATTGACGAAGCCACGGGTGTTTTTGTCGTAGGTGGATGTGCGATATTTGAAGCCAAAGAATACGTGGGTGGCGTTTATGACATATGGGGTGTTTTTGCTGACTTGGAGGATGCGTCTAATGATCCTATCCATTTCTTTTTTCGATCGGCCGTTTTTCTTATAGAGGTGGTCTAGGAGGAGCTCTGGGGTTTTCTCATCGATATATGGCTCGGCGGCGGTGGTATATACACAAGAGCATATACCAGTGCCCTTTATTTCTGTTGGTAGTATTGCTATTATTGGTGGTTTCATTTCATTCTCCTTTCGCGTTCTCGCCACGCTCGCGCGGGGTTCGGGGTTCTCTTGCAGAGGGCCTTTTTTGTTTAGCTGAGGTGGGTTTGGTGTTTTATGTAATGTATGTATTTAGGTTTCACTTTGCTATTTTAATATATAGTTAGGTTTGAGTATGTACAGTGCATAAGGCGTGGGATTGATGCATGATATTAAAGTAATTTTGGTCTTATTTGTGATAGTTATATATAGTTAATACTTCGCCCAAGGGGGAAAACCCAGGGGAGTTGACTAGCCCGTCCGGCTCATAGAGGACTTCTCCCCGCCGGTTACGAAAACTCGCTACTACGTAGCTCCTCCGTGCTATCGCACTAGTTTTCGGGATAAATGCCCAAAATCACTGGGCATTTATCTCCCCCTTAAACCCCCTTTTCCGTAACCCCCTACAAACGACCCCGCCGGGGGCAGTTTGGGAGGGATCGCTTCGCGATACCCGTTTGACCACCAAGTAGTAAGCTCACTTCCTGAGCTTTTGTGGGAAGTTTGTTGGGGTAATCCAATTCCTAACAATCCAAAGACTCACGAAGTGAGTCTACCCCTCGGGTTGGCTCGGTGACCCGAGCCTCCCTATTAAGGCAGGATTCGCGGAGTGAATCCTACCAAACAATGCCCCACGCAGTGGCAGAGGGGGTGAAATGGGTCGGGGGTTCGGGGAAGGGCATAAGGGGTCTCTGCCAACCCCTACCGCCCTGCGCCCCGAGGCGAAGGTGTTAGCTAAATAAAAATATTACATAAAAGAGAGAACATCAGTTCGATTATGGTTGGCAGTGCCCCCTGCCCTTCCATCACGGTATGGAATTACATAACAGTCTGACAAAAGATCCTTCGACTCCGCTTTGCTTCGCTCAGGATAAGGGGTGTGTCGATAGTTAGTCGCTTTCTTGATAAATGAAGGATAAGAAAATCCCCTGGGTTTTCCCCCTTGGGCGGAGTATTACATATATATAATCATTACATATAAGAGAGCATCCACCCTCAACCCGCGAGGGCGGCAGTGCCCCGTGCCCTTCCATCACGGTATGGAATTACAGAACAGTCTGGACAAAGATCCTTCGACTACGCTTTGCTTCGCTCAGGATGTGAGGGGGGGGTGGTACACTCTACGTTTTTATACATGGTATGGAGTTACGAATTGGTCTGACTAAAGATCCTTCGATTCGCTCAGCTCACTCAGGATGGTAGGGTGTGTGGTCGCTTAGGAGGGTGGGCGCGGTTCGAGTGACTGGGAGGGGTGGATTGGTTTACTTGTATTTCGGAACTATAGTTTAGTATAAATGACAATACAAAAAGTTTTGTAGACTTTTCCAAAAGTCCTTTAGTGTCTTTCTTTGGACTATCAATGTACTACCAAAAAGGAAAAATTACCAGATGAATAATAAAATATAATTATAAGCCTTATAGAAGAATTGATGAATGATATAGGAATATATAAAGAGAATATGTGAAAAGTTGGATTTAAAAAGGAAGCTTTGGTTAGCTTCCTTTTTTGTGCGAGTGTTATTGCCAGAAGTAGCCGTCGTCGTCATCGTCTGTGAGATGAGATACTAGGCCTATGGCGCCGAGTGTTGCCACGACACCTATTGCTACTTTGCCCCATGGGATGCCTAGGGATTTCTTTTGTTTATGTTGGGCTTTGTAGTGATTTTTGATTGGAATGATTTCGTAGTGGTCTAGGGCTTGGTGGGTGGTTGGGTGGATGAGTGGGGCTTTGGCTTCTGTGTGGGTGTAGTAGACATCGGATAGTTCGTAGTCTGGGGTTTGCTCGTTGTGGTAGGTTTGTCCGCTTGTTGGATAGACAGTAGCTTGGCTAGCGCTTGTGATGCTGTCTGCCTGGTGGGCTGGTCTACGGGTAATAGCGGACTCGCGAGTGTTGATGTGGTCGGTTTGGTAAGCTACATCTCCCCCTTGGGATTCGATGACTATGCGGGTGTCTTTTTCTACTGGGATGGTGTCTAGGGTTTCTTTGCTAGTTGGTGTCCTGTGTGTGGCATCGGTGGTGGTGACGGTGCTACGGATGGTGTGGACAGATGGGCTGTCCCAGTCTACTTTTCTTTCGTCGGTAGGATCGTAGGATGTGGTGGTGCCAGTACTGGTGATAACGTGGGTTTGGCTTGGTGCAGTGGTGTCATTTGTGTGATTTACTTGGTATGGTTTGTCGGTGGTGGTTTGGGTTGTTGTGTTTACAGAGGTATCCACAGTATGAGTTTTTTCTGTAGGTGAGTATGATGCGTTTTGTTTCGCTTCGGTCGATTCTAGAGTGTGATGTGCTTGTCCGGTTGAATTGACAGAAGTGTTGGTGTCGTCAGTAGAATCTTCGATAATTGGGTCGGTTAGGCCGTCTTCGTTTTCTATGCGAGCTGTGTTGGCTGCTGGAGCTACGGCGATAGGTGGCTCGGCTTGAGCTGCTGGCTCGCGGTGGCTGGCATTTTCTGGGACTGGGACTGTGAATGATCCGCTAGATGTGCCAGTGGTTTGTGATTGACCTGTAGATTTTCCGCTACGCTTCGCATCGGTCGAAACGTCAGATATATGGGATGTTTCGGTGGAGTCGACAGAAGGGTGTGCTTGATCAGTTGAAATGGCAGAGCTGCGGTCTAGTTCGTTCGTTTTAGCAGAAGGGTTGACCGCTGCGGTGGTGCCTGCATTAGAAACTGTGGTTGATTGTGTGCTAGCAACATTCGAGGTGTCGTAGGTTTTGTTGCCAAAGCCAAATCCAGTGTATAGCTCTTCCCCGCGGTCTAGGTCGTTTTGGGTTTTTTCTGCTTTAGTTTCATTTCTTACTTCTGGTATATCGTCAGTGGCGTCAAACATTTCATTAGCATTTTTCCCCTGTTCTACTTCAGTTGGTCCAGTGCGTTTTTCATTAGTATTAGCCATGTAAGCCTCCTTGGTGGTTTTAAATGATTTTTTTAGTTAGGGTATATATACCCAATTGGCGATGAGAATGGTAGATTAGTTTTTGGGGTAGATATGGTTGGCCTGGGTGGGGCTTATTTGGATGAAGGTAATGATCGCCTATTCTTGAATAAAAAGTTCCCTCGCCCTAAAGCGAGCGGGCGGCTTGTTTGTCGGGAAGGGGGTTGTGTGTGGGATGTGGTTGGTAGAGGATGGGGTTTGTGGGGTTCTAAGGTATAGAGTACCGAACCCACATTACCCCGTTCCGAACGTATGTGAGGAACCTTCGGATGTGAGGAATCTTTTTGTTTTGTAAAGGTAAAAGCAACCATTGGACTGGTTGTAATTTGTATGGATATAGGTAACTCTCCCCCATGCTTGAATAAAAAGTTCCCTCGCCCTAAAGCGAGCGGGCGGCTTGTCTGTCGGGAAGTGGTATTGTGAGTACCCAACTTTGTTACTAAAGGATAGAGATTGTGTTGTTCTTGGCCGTAGAGTACCGAACCCACATTACCCCGTTCCGAACGTATGTGAGGAACCTTCGAATGTGAGGAAGCTTTTTTTTATACAAAAAAAGAACGGACTGGCCGTTCTCTTTCTCTATGGAATATTATTTTTTTCTTCTAGTAGCTACAATACCCGCCATAGCGATAGCTAGTGTGCTTGCTGCTGTTGTGGTTGCTAGGCCTGTTTTTGGGTTTGAGCCTGCTTCTTTGTTTGATGATGCTTTTGCAGGTGCTGGTGCTGCTGGTGATTCATCTGCTTTTTCAGAGCCTATTTTTTTGACGTCTTCTAGTTTGTTTTCTGGGTCTTCAGATGTTTCAGTTTTTTCAGCGTCAGTTGTTTCTGCATCGTCAGCTGCAGTCATATCATCATCTGATCCGATTTTCTTTACATCTTCTAATTTGTTTTCAGGATCATCTGAAGTTTCGCTGTTGCCTTCGTTTTCTGGGGTTGGGTTTACATCTGTGTCGTTGTTTTCTTTATTTTCTGTGTTGTCGTTGCCACCTACGATGATTGTTTCGTCGTTTGGTTTGTTGTTTTCTTGATTTGCTTCAGTTGTTTTGTTTTCTTCTGCTTTGTTTTCATCACCAATTACAATTGTGTCACCGTTGTTAGGTAGGTTGTTGTTTGTTGCCGTTTCGTTAGCTGCTTTGTCGCCACCAACTACGATTGTGTCACCATTGTTTGGTAAGTTGTTGTTATTAGTAGTTGCTGGTTGAGCAACATCTGTTGTGCTGCCTGTTATTTTGTTGGTTGTTTCAATATTTTGTTTTACTGCTGCATCTACTGCTTCAGCTGCTTGTGCATTGCTTGCTCCAGCTAGGATTAGGCCTGCTGAAAGTGCAGCTGCTAAGATTTTGTTGTTTTTCATTTGATTATCTCCTTGATTAACTGTTCTCTTTTATATATACCACTGGGGAAGAGTTTTGAAACATTTTGTCAAAGTTTTTTATTTTGTGGCTTTTTCTATGGCTTTGTCGTATTCGGCTATCATTACTTCGGCTTCTTTTAATAGGGCTTTAGAGTCTTTGAGAAGCTTTTCGAGTTTGCCTCTGACTTTCACTATGGTTTGTGGTGTGAAGTCAATGAGGAATTGGGCAGAATCAATCATTTGTTTGTTTTTATCTGCTGCTTGTTTAATAAGTTTTCTGGTTGCTTTTAGGTCTTCTACTATATAGTAGCCTTCTGGAATGTATTTGTAGCCCTTTTCTACTTTGACAGACTTCTTCACGTCCGCATCAGTAAATTTAGGATTTTCACTGCCTGGGCCTACTACAGGGAATACATCATCATCTTTTTTACCATTTGGAATTGGGACGCCGAGTTCTTTTTCATCATCAAAACCCTTGTACTTGCCATCTGGACCTGGCATTGGTTCAGGTGGTTTTACTTCATCTAAGATATTTTTTTCTATTGGTTTTAGTATTCCATCTGGGCCGTAGCGGTCTTCATTTTTCAGTTCGTATGGTCTATCATCTTCCTTGAACTTGCCGTCTGGGCCTGGCATTGGTTGAGGTGGTACTACTTCGTCTAAGATGTTTTTTTCTATTGGCTTTGCTATCCCGTCTGGACCGTAGCGGTCTTCGTTGTTCGGTTTAACAGGCAAGTCATCAGCAAATGCATTTGCTGATGGAAGTGCAAATGCGATTGCTAGGGCTGTGATTATTATTTTATTCTTTTTCATATCTACTCCTTATTATGTATTATTTAATATATACCTAAAATGTTAAATTTTAATCAATTCTAGATACAAAAATAAGGGCCGGCTGGCCCTTTGATTTTGCTATTATTTTAATATTGCGTCGATTTCAGCGATGAATGCTTTTGCTTCTGCTGCTGCTTTTTTAGAGATTTCTAGTTGTTGGTCTAGTTTAGCTCTAACTCTTTTAACTGTTTCTGGTACATTGTCGATGATGAATTGAGCAGAACCTACCATAGTTTCATTTGCACTAACAGCCTCTTGAAGTTGAGTTCTGATAGCTTCTAGTTGAGCTTTTGTGTATGTGCCTTTTGTAAGGTATGTGCCGTTTTTTTCAACAACGATGTCATCAGCTTTTGCTTCAGCAGCGAATGCTGGTGTAAGTCCTGGAAGTACAAGTGTTGTAGCAAGTGCTAATGCTGCAATTTTATTTTTCATGATATTAAATCTCCTTTATTGTTTCTATATATATATATTATACCTAATTTTAGATGTTTTAATCAATAGGCCGCGAGGACTTCGTCGTATTCGGCTAGAGCAGTGGTGGCTTGGGTTTGGAGGAGGCTGGCATTTGCCATAATTTTATCAAGCTTTTCTCTAACGTGGACGATGGTTTGTGGGGTTTCATTTATAAGGAATAGGGCTGCGCTATATTGGATTTTGTTGTCGGCTAGCGCTTTTTCTATGAGTTTACGGTTGGTTTTTAGTTCATCGGTGGTGTATGTGGCTTGTGGTATGTATATGTAGGATTTTTTAACTGTGATAGTGTTTTTAGTACTTGTGATGTTACTTTTTATAGGTGTAGGTGCTGGGACCGGTATATTTGATAGGGTAATGGTTGGTATGTATGTGATTGGAGTAGCTTCATTTGTGGTGTATATTTTGCCTGGTTTTGGAGTTTCTTCGGTGTTTGTTTTGGTCGGCTGGTCAGCGGTTTTTTCTGATGGTGTGCTTGTTTTGTCTGGATCTTCGTTTGATTTTGGTGGGATGCTATTGTTAGGTTTTTCTTCTGTGTTGTTTGGTTTGTCCTTATTTTCGGTTTGCTCTATTAATTTATCAGTTGGTGTCTTCTCAGACTTATCATCATTAGTTTTTGATTCGTCGGAGTCTTTTGAATCTGATTTATCATCGCCATTTGAATCGGATTCTTGATTGCCCGGTGTAATGTTCCCGCCGGTTGGTTTTTCTTTCCTATCGTCTATTTCGCCGTTTATTTGATCTTCAGAATTGGTTGGTTCTTGTGAATCTTTATCCGTGTTTGAATTATTTTCAGAGTTTTCTGACTCGCCTGGGTCGGTGATGTCGTCTTTGTTATTGTCATCCGAATCCCCTGGTTCATTTTCACTGACGGTTGGATTTTTAGTAGAGTCATCAACTTCAGTTTTAGGTTCCTTGGAATCTATTGGTTCAGTATTGTTTTTATCGTCAGTACCCTCAGAATCTTCTACGTCTTCAGTTGGTTTTTCTTTGTCATCATCATTTTCTTCTGGATTTGGTTTGTCCTCAGAATCTTTTAATTCATTTGTTGGAGTTTCGCCAGACTTGTCATCTTCGTTTTTAGGTTCATCGGTATCCTTAGGATTGGTGTTGCCATCAACATTTGAATCGTCTTCTGTATTACCTGGTTTATTGTCTCCATCGGTTGGGTTTTCAGTAGAGTCATCGACTTCAGTTTTAGGTTCGTTCGAATCTTTAGGGTCAGTATTGTTTTTATCGTCTGTACCCTCAGAATCTTCTTCGCCTTCATTTGTTTTTTCTTTGTCATCATCATTTTCGTCTGGATTTGGTTTGTCCTCAGAATCTTTTAATTCATTTGTTGGAGTTTCGCCAGACTTGTCATCTTCGTTTTTAGGTTCATCGGTATCTTTAGGATTGGTGTTGCCATCACCATTTGAGTTGTCTTCTGTATTACCTGGTTTATTGTCTCCATCGGTTGGGTTTTCAGTAGAGTCATCGACTTCAGTTTTAGGTTCGTTCGAATCTTTAGGGTCAGTATTGTTTTTATCGTCAGTACCCTCAGAATCTTTTTGTTCATTTGTTGGAGTTTCGTCGGGCTTATCATCTTCGTTTTTAGATTCTTCGGAAGCTTTTGGTTCTGAATTGGTGTTATCGTCTAAATCTTTAGAATCTTTTTCGTCTGGACTTGGATTGTCTTCAGCATTCTTTTCTTTGCTCTTATCTTCGGTTGGGTCGGTGGAGTCATTTGTTAGAGTTTCGTCGAGCTTGTCATCATCGTCTTTTGGTTCTTCGGAATCTTTTTGATCTGA
Source organism: Anaerococcus pacaensis 9403502 (assembly GCA_000308255.3). Lineage (GTDB taxonomy): Bacteria > Bacillota > Clostridia > Tissierellales > Peptoniphilaceae > Anaerococcus > Anaerococcus pacaensis. The sequence goes on from HG326663.1 coordinate 324,351, forward strand.
ATTGCTTTTATCTTCTGAATCTTTCAAATCTTTTTCGTCTGGACTTAGATTATCTTTATCGTCTTTTGCTTTGTCTGTATCTCCAATTGGGTCTGGGGTGTCATCTGTTGATGTTCCGTCTGACTCATTATCTTCGTCTTTTGGTTCTTCGGAATCTTTCGAATCTTTTTCGTCTGGACTTGAATTTTCTTCAGCGTTCTTTTCTTTGCTACTATCTTCAGTTGGGTCTAGCTTATTTTTCCTATTTTTAGTTTCAACTTCATTGATAATGTTATCTAGTTCTGCTTTTAAATTTTTCTGATAATCTAAAATAGGACCTTCTTGAGTTATCACATATGATGTGACTACTGGTAATCGATTTTTATATTCCTCATACTCAGATTGATTAATTTTTTCATCTGCTAGTAGCTTATTTAACGTATGAACTGATTGGGCGTAGTATATTGCATTTTGATAATGATTATAATTATAACTTTTATCAATTGCTTTCTTTATTTCATCTGCAAAATCACTACTGATCATGCCATCCATTGCCATCATGGTAATATATAATCTAAATTGATCAGCAGGCACTTCATTTAGGCGTGTCTTGGACCTCTTTTCTATGTCCTCATATTCCTTAAGTATTGCATCCAACCTATCATGGTTGACACCTCGAGATTCTGCTATACTAATTTTTTTCTTGAGATCGTTGATTATTGCTACATTTTTCTTTTTATCATATCTATGTAGATTTTCGATGTTAGCATAATCATATACAAATTCTATGGATTCATCTGCTTGATCTTCTTCCGAAATGTGGGCGTCTTCGCCGTACACAATTATCGGCCCATTAGCTATTAAGATACCTAGAGCTAGGGCTAGTGCGATTGTTTTCTTTGTTTTCATAAAACCCTCCATTTTATATTTTACATAATACAATTATATAAAAGATAAGAAGGATAGACAATGAAAACTAGGAAAATGTTTGGCAATTTGTTTTACAAGTTTGATGGCACAAAAAAAGGACCATTGCTGGTCCTTTGTACTAGGCGATTTCGTAAGGGGTTTTGTTTACGATTTCTAGTTCGGCTTTTTCTTTGACAGATAGATTACCGTTTTTGGTTTGGATGACATTTGACAATATAATCTCATCCATCGCTGCTGAGACTTCATTGTCCCCTAAGTTTTCCTTTGGATAGTCTACTGTGATTGATTTGGCTAGGTTCTTTTCATCTTTGAAATGTAGTTTGAGTTTCTTAGTTTGCATCTGCGCCTCCTGTTATGTTTCTAACTGAGATTAGATATACTTCTAATTCTTTGCCTGGGGTAAGACTTTGATAAGCTTTAGCAAATTCTATAAATGCATCATTGCCAGCACCTTCATTGATGTTTGAGAAAGTCTTGCTTGCTTTCTTAAAAGTGCCGTCCTCAAGTTGGACTTTGAATTTGATTTGTAATTTCATACTTGCTCCTTTTTTCTATATTTTGTAGTGGTGGCTACGTATGTATATAGAAAAAGTGGGCGGATATTCCCGAAAAAAAA
>HG326663.1:326864-330033 GCA_000308255.3 Anaerococcus pacaensis 9403502
CCCCTTCTTATATTATCTCTTCACATTCGACCACTGTAGTGTTTCTCTAAGCACCGCATCGGTATCTTCTGGGCGGACTCTGAGGTCTTCTGTTGCTACATTTGTTGGTAAGCGGAATTCCATGGAGTTTGCTCTGAGGCTGTTTACTTGTCTGATACCGTGCTCTACGCCTTGGGCATCGGTGTGATTTTCATCTGCCTTGTAAGCATCTTCTAATTCTTCAAAGCTCATGACTTGGAGCTTGGTGGTTTCTGTTTGGCCTAGTTCTTCTAATATTCTTTCGTAAAAGTCGATATAGCTGATGCAGCCTGTGGCTACTGCGTATGTTCTTCTGTGTTGGCCGTTTTCTAGAGCACTTATGGCAGCTTGGCCTACTTGGTTTGCTGTGATGGTAGCTGCACCGCCTTCTGTGACTGGCATGAAGTCTTGGCCACGGACCATATCTACAAACATTGACCAGAGTGGGATTTTCCCTTCCATGGTGCCGAAGATATAAGGCAAGCGGAGGACTGATACGTTCATTGTGGTTTCCCCTGCATACATGGCCAATTGCTCTTGGAGAAGTCTGGTTTCTACATAGGCTTCTTTGTGATAATTGTGGGCACGCAAGTCTTCATTTTTTTCGGCAAATTCTGCTGTATATGAGCCGAATAATACAAAGTTTCTCACCCCTGCCTCACGGGCAAGTCTAGCAATTCTCTCAGTTGGCACGACATTTTTGTCGTAGAAAAACTTGCGGGCTGGTTTTTGTGGGACAATTCTCTCATCTACCCCACCTGCATAAACTACCCCGTCACAGTCAGAGAAGATATTTCTGATTTCATCATCTGATAGGTTAAAGAAGTCTTGTAGGATGAATTCGACATTGGCTTCTGGGCCAAATTTGAGATTATCTGGTAATTCTACTATGTCCACAGTCTTTACCGCATAGCCGCGGCTGACTGCTTCTTTGATAGTGCTGTAGCCTAAGAATCCCGCCCCACCGAGGACAAAGATTTTGTTTAATCGTTCCATGTTGCTCTCCTTATTTACTAATATAGTCGTATGAGATATTGTAATAACTCTCTACTGCTACTTGTTGTGTGCCTTTTTGAAGCTCAGCCACAGCATCAGCTCCCTTAAGAATTTCTACTAGACGCATAGCTAGATATACAGTAGTAGCTGCACCACGACTTGTTGTAATATTGCCATCTGTGACCACTATTTGATCGTCAATGTATTGGCCTACATTGTCCAAGTCTTCGCGCATAGCTGGAAAAGATGTAGCCTTTTTATCAGCCAAGACTCCCGCACGATTTAGCACAATCGGACCCGCACAAATAGCTGCTATAATTTTCTCATCTTTATCGAAGTCTTTGATAATTTCAATCACTCTGTCATCATCACGAAGAGTCTCTGCACCCTTGGTGCCGCCTGGGATGTATAAGCCGTCGTAGTCCTCAGGGCTTATTTCGTCAAATGCCTTGTCTGCTTTCAATACTATGTTTGACTTAGTAGTGATATCTGTAGTATCCATCACTGATACTGTATCTACCTCTACCTCGGCTCGGCGCAGATAATCTACCACAGTAAGGGCTTCCACATCTTCACATCCGTCTGCTAGGAAAACTAAAAATTTACTCATCATAACTCCTTTCATTGCTCTCTTTACAAAATATATACCCGTATTTTCTGTGAAATTGGGGATTTGATGGCAAATAGCTCCATATACCACAACTCTTCTTGTCATTTCTCCTAGACCTTGATATTATAATATTATGAACTTAAAAAATACAACTTATTATTCAGATGACACATTGAGAGATTGGATCGAAAACGAGAATTTGAATGATGAACTAGCAGATCGTGCTGATAGTATTAGAAAAGAAATATATGGGGATAAGGTATATGTGAGAGGCCTCATTGAATTTTCAAATTATTGTAAAAATGACTGCTATTATTGCGGTATCAGAAAATCCAACAAAAATGTAGATAGATATAGATTAACAAAAGAAGAAATCATAGGATGTGCAGATATTGGCCAGCAGCTTGGATTCCGTACTTTTGTAATGCAAAGTGGGGAAGATCCATACTTTACAGATGATATGATAGTAGATATCGTATCAACAATAAATGCCAACCACCCAGACTGTGCTATTACCCTGTCATTGGGAGAAAGGCCATATGAAAGTTACAAAAAATTCTACGATGCAGGGGCAGATAGGTACCTCCTCCGCCAAGAAACATCGGATGAAAAACATTATAAAAAGCTCCACCCAGAACCAATGAGCTTTGCCAACCGCAGAAGATCCCTAATGGACCTTAAGGAAATAGGTTTTCAAGTAGGCGGTGGCTTTATGGTAGATAGCCCATACCAGACCACTGATGATATCATAAAAGATTTAAGGTTCCTCCAAGAACTAGAACCAGATATGATAGGTATAGGCCCATACCTCACAAGCCATGACACACCATTTAAGGACTTCCCAAATGGATCATACACCAAAAGTTTAAGGCTAGTATCAATCCTAAGAATCCTATTCCCATATGCCCTAATCCCAGCAACCACTTCCCTTGGCACAATCAATCCCCTAGGTAGAGAAATGGGGCTAAAAGCAGGAGCAAACGTCCTAATGCCAAACCTATCGCCTACCATGTATAGGAAGTCTTACTCGCTCTATGATAATAAAATATGTACAGGAGATGAGGCAGCAGAATGCCAGGCTTGCTTATCAATGAGAGTTGATAGGGCTGGGTATCAGATTGTTACTGATCGTGGGGATGTGATTACTAGGCAGGCGGAGATAGAGTTTTAGAAAGTTGGTGAATTATGATAAGAGTGAAAGACTTAGAATATTATAAGGCTCTACCATATACAATAAGTATCAAGGAAGTCCATGACGAAGATGATCATTATTATATAGGGAGATATAATGAAATATACGAAGCCAGGATCGAGGGAGATACTCTTGAAGAATTATTAAAAAATCTAGAAGAAGTATTTAAGCTGAGTATAGAAACTCGATTAAGTGATGGTGAAGATATACCAGAACCAATTGACAAAGAATATTCGGGCACATTTAATGTAAGAATTCCTAAAAGCCTACACAAAAAGTTAGCTGAGGAAGCAAGTGCAGAAAATACTTCCCTCAATCAGCTAGTCCTATACAAACTAAGCATCTAAAAGGGG
>HG326663.1:331689-455521 GCA_000308255.3 Anaerococcus pacaensis 9403502
TTTCTTTATAATTTATCTAATATCCCCTGCAAATAAGCAATGGTCACACCATAATTGGTCATTGGGACGCCTAGCTCTTTGCATTTTTCTACCCTATTCATCACACTAGTCCTATTAAACATACAGGACCCGCATTCGATGACTAGGTCGTATTTTTCTATGTCGGAAAATTCCTCACCTCTTGCAAAATCAATATTTACATCTGGATATTTTTTCCTAAGCATAGCTGGGATTTTGACTGTGCCTATGTCTTCTTCTATTGGTGGGTGGGTGCACACTTCAGCTATCAGCACATTTTTGACCTCATTGTCCAAAACCCTTACCGATTCCATAAAATAATCTATATCGCCCTTGAAGGCTGAAAATAGGATTGAAAAGCTTGTTAGTCTCACACCTTCTGGTTTGATTTTATAGACATCTTTAAAGACTTTTGAGTCTGTTATTATCAAATCTGGTGGATTTTTTAGGGCACTTAAAGTATTTTCAAAGTTTTCTAGGCTTGTTGGCAGGCAGATTGCATCCATATCTATTAGTTCTCTGATGGTCATTACCTGTGGTTTTATTAGCCTATCTTTTGGTGCTGCTGCATCTTGTGGCATTACTAGGACTACTGTGTCGCCCTTTTTTACTAGACCATTTGTTATAGAGCGCTCTTCATGATTTTCTAATTGTCGCAATCTATCAAATAATAGATACCTATCATCAGTTGTAATATCGATTGGGATTGGATTTAAGGATTGAAATTTGATTGCTATATCCTTACCCTCAGCGATGTCTTGCTTTGGAGCTATATAGATAATCGGCTTATTTTTCTTCTTTAGTTCACCCACAAAGCTTAGGTCATCATCGAGACTTAGGACATACAAAAATACATCTGCCTTTTCGAGAACTCCCAGGCTCTTTGCTATCCTCGCGTCAGCGAGGTCAGTAGTGTCGTTGATGCCGGCAGTATCGATAAAAAGCACCGGCCCAAAGCCGTGGATTTCCATGGCCTTGTTGATGGGATCAGTGGTCGTGCCGTGGGTGGCCGAGACTATGGCTGTGTCTGTGCCTGTCAGATAATTGAGCAAAGTCGACTTGCCCGAATTGGTATTGCCAAAGATGGCGATGTGGGTTCTTTCACTATTGCTCGTTCTCATATGTGTAGGTCACGAGCTCCATGTTCTACTGCTGCTAGGTTTTCGATGGTTGATTTTCTAACAGCTTCATTTGGAATTGAGTTTATTTCACGTTTGATTAGGACTTCGATATCCTCTTTGGTTTGTGGGCTGGCGTAGTCTTCGGAGTATTCTTTTAGGGTTACTAAGGCATTTGGCTGGCAAATATTACCTATGCCTACATTTTTCACCATTTCCATAAAGACCTCACCAGTGCGGCCCTTGCGGTAGCAAGCTGTGCAGAAAGATGGGATGTGATCTTTTTTAAGTAGCCAATCCACCACTTCATCAAGTGTTCTATTGTCAGAAAGCTCGAATTGGTCAGAGCCTACTGTTTCATTTTCTGTATAACCACCTACTGATGTACGAGATCCACCAGAGATTTGGCTGATGCCAAGGTCAAGTAGTTTACCTCTCATCTCTTCAGACTCACGAGTAGATACGATCATACCAGTATATGGAGCTGCTATGCGGATACAGGCTACGAGTTTTTCAAACATGTCGTCAGACAGTGAATTATCAAAGTCCTCTGGGTCTATACCATCGCCTGCTGGTTGGATACGTGGGACAGAGATGGTGTGTGGTCCTACATTGTATTTGGCCTCTAGGTGCTCAGCATGCATCAATTGGCCGACAAATTCATATTCGTAGGAATCTAGTCCATAGAGCACGCCAAGGCCCACGTCATCGATGCCCCCATCCATAGCACGGTCGTGGGCTGTGGTGTGGTAGTCATAATCAGATTTTGGTCCGTAAACGTGGAGCTTTTCGTAATTTTCTCTGTTGTATGTTTCTTGGAATAGGATGTATGTACCTATTTCTGCATCGTGAAGTTTTCTATAATTTTCTGTGGTAGTTGCAGCAATATTAACATTCACACGGCGGATTGATCCATTTTTGTGCTTAATATTATAAATAGTGTCAATAGATTCGAGTATGTATTCGATAGGATTGTGAACTGGGTCTTCACCTGTTTCAAGGGCTAGACGCTTGTGGCCCATATCTTGTAGAGCTATTACTTGTTCTTTGATTTCCTCTTGGGTGAGCTTCTTACGAGGGATTTCCCTGTTGTGTCCATGGTATGGACAATACGTACAGCCATTTACGCAATAGTTTGATAGGTAAAGTGGAGCAAAGAGCACGATTCTATTGGCATAAAACTTAAGCTTAAGCTCCTTTGCTATCTTAAATATTTCCTCAGTAAGGTCGTCTTCCTCACAAGATAAGAGCACAAAGGCCTCTCTGTGTGACAAACCTTTGGCCTGTCTAGCTTTTTCAAGTGTTTCTATAATAAGTGACCTATTGTGAGCATTGCGTCTCCCATAGTCAATCGTTTCCATAATCTCTTCATGGTTGATAAACTCAGCTGGATCTGAGCTTTTTGGATTGTATGTAGTCATTGTAATCTCCTTTCTTTATATATATTATAATACTTATCTGATGGAAATGGTAGGTTTTTTGTAAAGATTGGAATCATGGTGGAGTGGTTTGCAGTAAAAAAAGACTCCACTTTCATGGAGTCCTTTCACTTAGGCTTTGTTTTTTGCTTTTGTGGTAAGTTTGTATAGTCCTAATGCTATGCATAGGATAAGAGCCCAAATTGCCACACTTTCGATACCAGTTTGGACATTGCCTTTGCCGTTTTTGGCTTTGCCTTTTTTACCATCTTTCTGATCATCTTTAGTGGCTTGGTTTACATCGTCGTCATCTGTTGGTTGGTTTGGATCGGTTGGGTCTTCGTTCTCTTTGCCACCTGTGCTATCGCCATTGTTGTTTTGATCAGTCTTATCCTTATCGTCACCATCTCTGATTGGGTCGGATGTTCCGTCGTCATCGTCTGTTGGTTTTGTTGGAACTTTTGGATTGTCTGGGTCAAATGGGGTGTCTGGGAATAGTTTGTCCCACCACCATGGCTTGTTGTAGCCGTTATCTGGTTTTGGTTCAACTGGCTTATCCGGATTTTCTGGGTCGTATGGGGTGTCTGGATATAGGATGTCCCACCACCATGGTTTGTTTGGTTTATACCTATCGACAGGCTTGGTAGGATCTTTTGGATCTGATGGGTCTACGATTGGGTTTGCTGGGTCAAATGGTTTGTCTGGGATTATGACATCCCACCACCAAGGCTCGCCCTTGCCTGTGTCTGATCTAGGCGGTCTAGTTGGATCAACAGGTCTCGTAGGGTCTGTCGGATTGTTTGGATCAGTTGGCAGATTTGGATTATCTGGGTTTACTGGTCTGTCTGGGTTGTCTGGGCCTATTGGCCAAGGGATTGGTTGCCATGGCCACCATGGGAATGGTATTACAATATGATTGTCATCACCTGGGCCTGGTGTTGGTCCTGGTGGGTTTGGTGTTGGCGGTGTAGGTGGGGTTGGGTCTTTTGGTTCGGTGTTGGTGAACTTAATATCACTTACTTTGCCCGTGCCACTTTTCTCATCTTCATATTTAGACTCGTCATAAGCATAGACGGTGGTGCTAGTGCCACCGCCTTGGTTATTTTGAACTAATACTATCACTCTATAGACAGTTTTATCGTACTTAACATCTCCATTTGCTGTCTTAAAGTCATCATTAGTTTGTTTTACCAAGTAAACGTATTTGCCAGGTTTATTAAATCCTGTCAAATCAAATTCAATTTTCTTATTCCCTATGACTTCATATTTAACATTTGAAAAATCTTCATTGTAGGAAGTATTTGTAAACTCAATATTTGACTTATGCTTGGCATTATTTGGCGCCTTGCCATCCTGAGTCCACTCTATAGTAATCGGTAGCTTGTCGTGGCTAGGAGTATCGGTCGCTTCTGCGCCTACAAATGGAATGACTACAAATAAAGCCATAAGTATTAACTTTTTAATTATTTTTCTTATATTCATCTCTAGTCTCCATTTAGTGGTCTCATTACTCCTAATAAGACAGTTCTGCCATTTGTAGTTGCCTTCTCACAAGTTGATAAGGCTATAATCCTATCGTTTCTGGTATCTATATTTCTTTCATGTAAGATATTTTTTCTAGCATAATCTATTAGATATGAGCGCTGGTCCATACTTGCAATCGTCGATGGATTGAAAATCACGTGATCATAAGCATCAATCTTTGCCACCATAAAAAACTCTATGCGGTAGGTCTTATCTGGCAAGAATAATGTGCCATACTTGTGGGAATCAAAATATGCTTTCTTCTCGAAATTTACCACATCCCCAAACATTCCCCCGCCCTCCATGTGGTGGCCGTAGAGGAGATTGTATGTGTCAGTGAAGTCTTTCTTATTGCGGTAGTCTAAGAAAATCGACCCAGATAGGGCAAAATTTTTATAAACGTCTTTGTTTATATACTCCATATTATCCTCGCTATATAGGACTGGATAATCGATATGGGTATCATCGACAGTTAGCCACGCCACCACATCTTCATTTATTTTCATTAGCTCCCATAGAGTGGGGTTGGTCCCATCTTCTGTAATCTGTGGTTTATATGCCATTATCTCGCTATCTGCAAAGGCTCCGCGATAGAGCATATAAGAATTCCACAGCGAATAGCCGGCAAATAATATGACAAGAATTAGAAATACTGCTACTATCCTATCCAATATTTTTTCTCCCGTACGGGAAATTTTTGCTGCTATTTCCATGGGGACTCCTTTCATGACCTAACCCCATTGCACGAAGTGGTATGGATGGTAGGTCAGATGTCGCAATATGCCAGTCCGGCTCATCTAGGACTTTTTAAGTGAGTGCAGCTCACTTTGTCAGCAAGCCGACTTTTCAGTATCATATTCAACCGGAAAATCTTTCTTTTAACTCCTTCTATGCCACTCAAAGCCATGCCCCCCTCATTACCCCGAGCTCAGCGAGGGGTCTTTTGGGAATGCACTACGTATGAAATAAATTTACTCTAACTAGGTCTCTCAATAACGGGAAATCTCCGACTATCCTTTACTCGAGTCAGTGATTTTTAACTTTTTTTTGATGTGTTGTCAAAAAAGGTTCCTCACATGCGTTCGGAACGTGGGGATGAGCGTTAGTAGTTTGTATTGTTGTTAAGGAAGATTCCTCACATGCGTTCGGAAGTGGTAGTCCCTTCCCGGGACTAGGGGTCGTTTTTAATCCGACATGATTTTCATTTTTTAAAATTTAGACCCATTCGGCAACGGATTTTCTATTGAAAATCCTGCTCAGGGTTAAAGTTTGGTTTATGCAAGTTCTTCTTCTTTATTTCTCTTGAAGTAGAAGTAAGCAAATCCACCTGCTAATGCGATGATTAGGATAAATGGTGCAAGGTTTTCGATAAGACCTGTTGGTACATCTTCAGTACTATCGTTTGTCCATACAACATTTCCAAGTACAAACGTATTAACTGTTACACCATCTGCATCCAGGTCTTCCTTATTGGTTAATGTAAATGTTTCTGTAGTATCATCATCAGATTTATCTGTTACAGCTGTTACTTTATATTTAGCTCTTGTGGCATCATTTGCGGCAATTCTAGGGTCTTTTTCAGTTATAGTTATCGTATCTTCTGATCCCAGTCCTGTAATTTCTATTACTGCATTGTTGCCAACTCCAGTAATTGTAAATGGTGTACCACTTGTGATAGGTTGATCTTTTGTAGTGCCAAATGAATATCTAGCATTGCTATGATTTTTAGTATTGACAGTTATAGTAAAATCGAATTTGTCATTTAAGTTAGCTTGGTTACCAGTAATTTTTTTAGTGATTGTAAAGTTTTCAGATACTAATCTGTTAGTAAATACTAAAGATCGTTTTGTGTTTCTACTTTCTTCATCAATTCCAGTTACATTTTCATCGTTAGAGTCAGACTTATCATAATTTCTAGTAACTACATAGTTTTGAATTACTTTTCTATCTACTCCATTTGCATCAACTTCATTGGCTACAAATATATCAATATTATAGGCATTTTCATCATAGTCCATGCCTGATATTTGATCAGCATTAGCTGGAATAACTTCTTTTATTACATATCTATAAACACCCACTTGAGCACTTTGTAGTGCAGCATCATTGATAATGAAGTCTAATTTACCCTCGTTTTGTCCAGCTGTAATTGTAAGACCATTACTTGGTAGGGATATAAGAGGATTAGCACTTGTTCTTGGTTGGTAACCTTTGTAAGTACTTGGAGCAGTAGTTTCTGCTAGTTCAAAGTTAAAAGTTCCTCCATTAAAGTAGCCGCCTTCAACTATCTTTGTTAGGGTTGGCGCTCCGGCATTATCAAAACTAAAGTCTGTATCACTACTATCAGTAGTTGTTGGGTAGGTAGGTCTATCTTGTGGTGAGGTTGCACTTGCACTACCAGCAAATCCCGCAAATGCCAATGCACCTGCTAAAGCTAATCCTGTTGCTTTTTTGAATAAGTTTTTTAAATTCATATTTTTCTCCTGTTATAAATTTTTTTATTTTTAAAATCCAGATCTTCTAAACAAGGAAAATACCTTGCCTTTTATTTCATCTTTTTCTACCGGGCCAAAGTATCTACTGTCCTTGGCGCCTCTTCTCATATCTCCTAGGGCGAATACTTCGTCATCTGCAAGTTTTACTGGATATTTGATATCTACTGCTGTTTCCTCGTATTCTCCTGTTGGGTAGAATATATTTGTCTCTGCCTGATATGAGCCGTTTACTATCATCTGTCCTTCTGGGGATATCTCTACTGTATCTCCCCCGCCTGCTACAATGCGCAAGGCATAGTCTGCATCATTCTTACCTACCACTACTACATCGCCCACATAGAAGTCTCTATCGAGCCTGTAGTATAGAACTAAGTCACTTGTAACCATTTTTGGAAACATATCGTCGTTATATACGATATAGAATCCAAATATATAGCTAAACATCAACCATAATACCAATGCTATTATAATAATTTTTCTTATAAAACTAATAATGGCATTTGTATCGGCGATTTTCTTGCGCCTAGCTTTGATAATCTGGTTGATATTTGTGAAATCAACTTTGTATATATCACGCTCTGGCGTTATTGTGATTTTAACCTTCTCACTCATCGGATAAGCCTCTGAGCTTTTGTAACTGGCTGTCCCTATCTTCTAAGAGCGACTCATAAATGAGTGCCTGCCTGTCAAAAGCCTCTTGGTAGAGGGCTGAGAGCTTTTGTATCTTTGCGAATACATCTGCCTCATCCACTCCACCTATTGCTTTTTTCTTAAACTTTACATTTTTAAGGTACTCTTCGATTTCATTTAATTCATCAGTCAATAGTACCTCCTAGTTTCTTTTTCTTATATATTACAAAGCCCGCTAAGGCTGTAATAGCGATAATAATTAATGTTACCATTGGAATTATATTTTCTATTATTCCTGTAGGTGGCGGTAGAGGTTGACTTTCAAATATCACTTTTATATCCTCTTCTATACTTTCAAGACTTAATGTATTACTATTATAAGTATCACCCTTGTACGTATACTTCACATATCGATTAGACTTTGCTTCTATCTTTATATTTGTACTTCCATAAGGTATTTCGACATCAATAGAATTACCATTATCTACTTCGTATTCTTTAGAATAGTTAGTATCTTCCAATGTGTAAGATACAATGAATTTCTTATCATTATCTGTGATATCATCACCTGTGAGATTATTTATTATAGTAACTTTAAATTTATTTCTCTCCCATATACCATAGAGAATGTTTGGCATGTTTTCGTAGGTTATCATAACCTCTTGGCCAGGCTCGAAAATCTCCCCTTTAGTTGGATCTTCTGTTGTAGACCAGCCTATGAAATGAAAACCTGTAGTGTTTGTAGCACTTGGCTGTGGTAGCGTAATAGTATCGTTATTTCTCAAATCTTCAGTTGGTCTATTATCATTTATACCATTTGGTAAATCTGATGGTTTATTTCTAGTTTCATATACTATATCGTCTAATGGGCTACCACCTGGGGCGATTTCTTTAAGAGTGAGTGTTGTAACCCTGTATTCGTTAAAGACTGGCTTAAACATAATATTACCTATTACATTTACTATATCTCCTGGCTGGTAGATTTTATTAAGCATAGTTTGATCTGTTACACTAGTAAATTCTGAATCTTTATCTATAACCCATCCCTCAAAAACCTTGTCTTTTGGAACTGACAATTTCTTGCCACTTGGATTATCTTTATCAGGTGGGAATCTATAGTCATTATTTATATATGGTGGTATAACTATAGCCTCAGCATTGTTTACGTAGTCGTTTGGATCTGTGTATACATAATCAGTCCCGTCTTCTTGAGGAGCCTTGTATTTGACTCTGTAAATTTGTGATAGAGGTCTAAATTCATCTCCCACTGGTGCTAACCAAACAGGATATAGGAATAAGTCGCTATAGACAGGATCACTGAAGTTGTATTCTGTCAGTGTTCCGTTGATAAATGCATACCATCTAAGCTCTGATCCTGGGGTTTGTTGGGCAACGGGTGGTTTGTCAGCACTAAGCTTAGTACTATCTACCGTATCCCCCCTTTTTACTTTAAGTTCAATTACACCTGCTTCGGGATTATTTCTTTGTCTATAAGCTCTAACAGTATATACTGGCTCTTCCCATTTGGCGTATAGTTTTAAGTTATTATCAGGCATGGTCATTGATTTTAGGTCTAATGGATTGCCTGCACCATTGGGATTATCAAACCATCCAGCAAATATTTTGCCATCACTATTTTTTGTTTGTCCTATTATATAATTTTCTGGAGCATACTTTGCTAAGGATGATTGATATAAAACACCTTTTCTTACTATGTCTGGCCCATTACCATTAGTAGAGAAAGTTAAATCATGACTATTTCTAGAGTAATAAACCCACACTTCATTTATATCTGAAGTTTTACCATTATCATGGTTGGTGCTGGGCCTTGCAAAGTTATTTCCTGGTCTCTCTACATATCTATAAGTATAACCAGTTATATCTTCTCCACCAGTGTAACCTTGGAAGGATGAGGGTAATTGAGATGTTTTTTGGTCTAATCTTATTAACTCGTTCGTATCAATATCTATTATTCTAACGTTCCATGCATTATTGCCCTCTCTCCATGCCATTAAAGTATAGTCTTTCTTTGGCATTCTAGGAGGGGTAGTAACGGTTTGACCAGCTAGTCCATTCTCCTTAAAAGTATATCCTGAACCTAATTTAGCTAGAGCTTGGTCAAAATACGGTTTTGTATCTGCTCCCCATTTTACATCTGCTACTACCACATTATATTGAGTTAAAAATGGTTGCTCATATATCCTAAGTTTGAAAGTATCTCTATCATAGTATAGATTTATTTCGGTAGTGCCATCACCTCTAATAATTTTGGATGTATCAGCACCTACGTAGTGGATTTTTTCATTTTTCATAGTGGAACTTGGTAGCTTATAAGAGCTTGAATCCGCATTGGTATATGTTCCTGCATTAGCAGTTCTTGTTTCAGAACTATATAGGGAGTAACCATTATCATCAGCATTTTCCATAAAATGGTTGATAGTATATTTAACTACCTGAGGAGTCCACACAGCATAAAGGGTCATGTCCTTGGTGATAGGAGTGTTGGCATTGAATTTGCTTCCATTTGGTTTAGTCGACCAGTACTTAAAGTCATAGCCTGGCCTTACTGGTTTTGTCAGATCATTTAAGCTCAATCTGTCTCCACTATATACCACTTGCTTATTTACATGGGTTCCACCCTGGGAATCAAAGGTAACTGTCAGTGCTTTTTTAAATACTGCATATAGGTCAAGTCTCACGTAATTGTCTGCGCCCTGTACACGTTGTATATACTCTTTCGTGATTGGGGTGTTGAAGTCAAAAGCCTCAGTGCTATCTGGCTTAAGAGCCCAGTGAGAGAATACAGTTCCACTTTCTCCTGGGATTACTGGTACATCTTCTGTCGTAACCATTCCACCTAGAGGTATTTCCTTAGTAGATAAGACTTCATCCACATAGCTTATAGATCCATTGCTATTTTCAACTTCTTTTCTATCTATGAAGTTGATATATGCTACATCAGGATACTTACCTTTGAGATAGATTGTTTTAGGAGATGAATCTGTAACAGTCACCGGCTTATCAAAGTCAAATTCCTCTCCAAAAGTATCAGTTTCGATATCATAATAATGCCAACCTTCAAACTTACCCTTATAACTAAAGATAGGTAGTTCAGGTTGTATAAGCTTTTCACCATTTCTAACAGTTTGGGTATCCCAAACTTCTCTTTCGTTATTTTCATTTCTATTTAAAAATACAAATGTTATAGCGCGAGCATCGGGATCTGTTACTGCATATATGGAGAAGCTATCTGCCTTGAAGGTTACAGTGTCGTTAGTTTTATCTTGAATTTCTATCTTCTCTTCAGGAGCAAATTCATTTTCTTTGTGGTATATCTCAACCTTGTCTGCTTCACTAATTTTTTGATTTGTAATCTCTACTCTAATATCGTTAGCAGCTGATACTTCATACTCTTTATTATCTTTATCAAATATTTTTATATCATAAGCTGCAAGTACTTTTTGATTTTCAATTTCGATATCTACCGGGTAGGCTTTTATTTTTGTATAGCCTGGCAGCTTTCCTGATAATTTTATCCTAGTTGGGTCATATGACCTCATAGTGTAGCTACTATCTGTATAGATGTCTGCTAATACTTGTTGATAGCTTAGCTTGTTTTCACCTTCTTCAACTGATTGGTCTTCTAAATCTTCTAATTCATTGGTTTTGTCAGTTAGATTTATATCTTTAGCGGAATCCACTTCTTCTGGACTAAGGTCGGTGTCTTCTGTGCTTTCATTTTCTGATTCTTTTAAATCATTTGCTTCATCTGTTATATTTTCACCATGAGCTTCCTCTACTTCTGATTTTTCTTTGCTGTCTATATTTTCCGCACCATCTTTCTCATCAGTAGGGTTTAATAGATCTGCTCTCCAATCTAGCTCATCTGTTTCTGTGGTATCCACTTCTGATGGGTCGGTGTCAGTTTCATCCTTTTCTGGAGTTTCGATTAGATTTGTGATGATGTCAGTTGGGCTTATTATTAGATTATTTTCTGGAGTGGCTGAGGTATTTTCTTCATCTATTGAGTCAGATAGAGTTTCATCTTCACTCTCTCTTGGGAGGTCTGTGGCTATGATAAATTCGCTTAGGCCAGCTTCAAATTCTACTGAGTCGGTGTATCTATCGAAGTCTCTTCGTTCGAAATACCTTGTTGTATTTGCTGGCCTTTCGTATAGGTAGACATTTTCTTTATCAACTAGGTCTCTGTGGCTGATTGATATTTGGTAATAGCCTGGCATTTCACTTTGCCATAGCTTATCCTCTTTGTCAAAGATTTCAAAAGTGAAGGCAAACATTGTCTCTTTTCCTTCTATTTCATCATTGGTTTTGTATGCTTTGACTGTGGCATGAGCTGGCATGAGGCCAGTGATTGCTATAATGGTGTTTTCTAGAGCTATATCTTCGTAGCTAGTATCTTCATATAAGCTAGCATATATAGTTTGTTCTACTATCTCTTCATTGGCTTCAGCTAGTAGCGGATTGACTATTGGTGTTTGGTCCATTTTATCCAGAGGGCTGCTTATATCCTCTGGAGTGGTTGTCTCTGGCTCATTAATATCAGTATCTTCAACTGGGAGAGTTTCGTTACTAGTATCTATCTCAGGATCATCAGCTGTATCTGATGTCATAATTGATTCATATTCAGTAACCTCCTCCCCATTAGTATCTAGCGCATATACCATGCTAGTCTTAAGTGGGATGACGGTTGAACTGAATGTTAGCATAAATGCTAATAAAAATGCTATAAATTTGTGTATTCGTTTCATATCGTCACCTTTTCTTTTATATATTAAAAGCCTAAATAGGCTCAGTATTGCTTATACTCAATATACCGAACTTTTCACGAATTTCCATATTTTTTCACAGCTTATTGCGATATTATCAATATATATAAAATATAAAAACAATGCCCCTGAAAGCATTGTATTCGAGCCATCCCTAAAGAAAGATTTTTAGATATATTGTGAAGAAAATGTGGGGATTATTAATCGTATTCTAATTTAAGAAATACTGATAAGTATAGTCAATCCTCTATATTTTATATTTAACTAAGTTAAAATCAATCAATTAAAGCCCCAGCCTAGAGAGCTGGAGCATTGTTTGTTTTGTCATATTTTATTGTGTTTGTAAGCCTTTTGATAAATCTAATGAGAGTCATTAAAAATAGCAGGCTGCCTATTATGGATAGGACAAGTGTTGCTATTCTTGTTACTTTTACCATATTATCAGCTGGCTGGCTTTCGTTCGTTTCTTCATCTGCTTGGCTCATTGGGTAATCTTTGCCTGGCAAAGCGAATTCTTCTGCTATGGCTGATTCTGATGTGTCGCGGTAGCAGTTTACCAATAGTCTATTTGGCCTAGGTGGTAAGAATGGGCTACAAGTCATGAGTGTGACTATGTCAGCGTCCCCTCTAGGAGCTAGCTTGTCCCACTCGTATGGGTCGATGACTTCTTTGTCATTTACTATATAGCGTAGGGTTTCTTCTGCGCGCTCGATGTAGATATAGTCACCAGCATTTAGCTGGTCGAGGTATAGGAACATGGTGTCTCCCCACCAGCCCCTGTGGCCAGCTATTACTGATCTAGTGCCTGCTCCACCGATTGGGATGGATGAGCCGTCTACTTGGGCAACTCCTAGCGAGATGTGCTCGAGTGTTGCATCCAAATATAAAGGCAGGTGCTTGTCTAGTTTTGGAATTACCAAATAAGCAAATGGTGTGTTTGTTTTGGTAAATTTCTCATATCTAGTCTGATAGTCTTCAGCAGTGAATGGGTCTACTACTGTGATGTCTGAGTTTCTGACTATTTCGTTGTATTCCTCGGCATTGGCACGTTCTTCGGCTATTTCTACTTCAGACCTTGCTTGTTGAGTTTGTTCGAAGTTTCTTCTGCTGGCCCTGGCCGAGTAGTCGTTGTAGGTGCGGCGGAGTAGTGGAATTGTGACAAATAAGAGTCCCAGCATGATGAGGATGTATCCAATTGTACTACTTTTTGAGAGTCTTAATCGTTTCTTCAATTGTGCCTACCTCCGTTCTTAGTCTCTTTCTTCTGGCAGTTTCCCTTATAACTACTACTAGGAGTAGCACTATGATTGGGAGCATGATTAAAAATAGTTGCATGAAGTCTGGCGCTAGCCTCTTGGTATTGGCTACCCCATCATCAATTGCCGCTTGGTATGGAATACGGTGGCCACGGACTAGGAGCCTGTGGGAGTTGATCATGTATGGAGTACATGTCAGTAGTGTGGCATAGTCTTTGCCATCTTCTACTAGGACTGGTTCGAAGTCTGATGGGTCTACTACTAGGATTTGGTCTACTTGATAGGCCAAGGTGTCGCCTAAGTTGTGGATGTAGAAGACATCGCCTTCTACAAGCTGGTCTAGGTTTCGAAAGAGCTTGGCATTTGGTAGGCCCCTGTGGCCGGTGATTACGGTGTGGGTTGATTCACCACCTACCGGCAGCGATGTACCCTCCAAGTGTCCGGTACCCTTTTCTAGGACTTCATCAGATGTACCCGCATATATGGGCAAATCTTGTCCGATGCGTGGGATCTCGATGTGACCCATCATTTCGTGGACCTCTAGCATCCTCGCGTATTCGGCACGGCCTGCCTGTTCTTCTTCTGTGAAGGGATCGGCTAATCTTGATGGGTCGAGGGTATTGTTGTAGGCGCGGGCTAGATCTAGACGCCTTTGCACTTCTTCTTTGTCGATATTTTCTGTTTGCTTGCGGAATTCTACTACTTCATTGCCAGATTCTATTTCATAATATTTCTGGCTGATGAGCGGGTAGGCAAAGATTAGCATACCCACCAAGAAGATAAAGATGAATGGCAGATTTCTTTTAAGAACTCCTCGCCTATTCATTTATATCTCCATTTTTATTTTGAGGATTGATCGGCTCACCTGTCATAGGGTCAAAGTTATACTGAGGCGGTGGACTTGATCCGTTGTTTGGATTGCCATTTCTCATTTGTTCAAACATATCAGCTCCGCCTTGGTATGGGCTAAAGCCTGCCCCTCGAGTCAGTAAATTCCTCAAGTCTTCTTGTTCTTTGCGGACTTCTTCAAGGCGCTTGTAGTAGTCCTTGTTTTGACGGCGCAATCTCCAAAGCCTGATGATTAGCACTATTATGAGGAATAGGGCCACAAAGAATAATATTCTAAATATCCAGTTTGCTCTATTTGTCCTAATCAATTCTTCATCTACCGCTGGTACGTATGGTACGCGGTGCCCCCTTACTATAAGTCTGTGTGTGTTGATCATGATTGGTGTACATGTCAAAAGTGTCACATAATCATGGCCTGGTGCTACCATCAAATCGGAAAAGTCGCTTGGGTCGATGACCTTTATTTGGTCTACTTGATAAGCCATTACCCCCTCGATATTGTGGACATAGAACTTATCCCCGATTTCGAGTTGGTTAAGATGGGTAAAGAGCGTTGCCTCAGGCAGACCTGAGTGGGCGGTGAGTACTGCATGTGTGTTGTTGCCACCAACAGGAAGAGAAGTCCCCTCCAAGTGGCCAACCCCTTTTTGGAGTATGTCTTCACCCGTACCTGCATATATCGGCAAGTCTTGATTGATACGTGGGATATCCACGTGGCCAATCATTTCGCTTACCTCTAGCATACGAGCGTATTCCTTACGACCTGCCTCCTGCTCCTCACGAGTATAAGGGTCATTCTCAATGTCTCCAGAGAGCGAATCATTGTAGGCATGGGCAAGTTCGATACGTCTTTTGATTTCATCAGTTGTAAGATCTGCTGTACCAGACTTGAATGTGTCTACCTGGCTGGTGGAATCTATACGGTAATATAGTCTATTAATCACCGGATATAGCATCACAAGTATCCCAATAAGGAATATTAACCTCCAAGCCCACTTAGAAGCTTTCGATTGAGGTTTCTTTTTCTTCTTTGGCTTGGCATTAGGATTGCTATTTGTAGATGCAGTTACTTGACTAGTAGCCCCCTGTTGTGTATTTGATTTTGCTTTTCGTTTCTTCTTTTTAAAAGCCATTAAAACTTCTTTCGTTTAAGGGATTAACTTCCCTTTAAGGAACCCTAATGTTCATTATATTTACTGTTATACTAATCCTATACAGTTCTTTAGTCCTTACATATACATTAATTAAAGGTAATATTTATCTTGTATGTAATACTGATATATAATTAATACTTAGCTTCCGGGGGATAGGGCACAGGGGTTGCAGAGACCCCTCTCGCCCTTTCCCCCGGTCCCCCTATACCCACTCCACCCCCGCTGCCACTGCGTGGGGCATTATTTAGAAGGATTCACTCCGCGAATCCTGCCTTTTCAGGGAGGCTCGGGTCACCGAGCCAGCCCCATAGGGTAGACTCGCTATGCGAGTCTTTGGATTGTTAGAATTATTATATGCTCAAAACAAAAAAAGCTCACGCAGTGAGCTTACCGCTTGGTGATCAAACGGGAATCGCGAAGCGATCCTTCCCAAACTGCCCCCGGCAGGGTCGTTTGTAGGGGGTTGCGGAAAAAGGGGGTTTAAGGGGGGAAAACCGGTGGGGAGAATCGAAACTCCCCTGGGTTTTCCCCCTTGGACGAAGAATTATCTTTATAGCTAAGTAATCACCAGCTATAATATTCTATAAATAGAAATATTTTGATTACTTTTAAGCTAAAAGTAATCCCTGATCTTTTTCCCCTTTTCTCACTAGTACTGATCCGCCTATTATCATTAGGATACCTACTGCTACGAGTATTACTATTCTAATGTCACCTGTTTTTACCAGCGGGCCTCTTGGGATGCCTGGAGTGTCACTTGGGACGTAATAGGTTGTGCCTGGAGGGCTTACTACTGGTGGTACTGATTGTCTAGGTGGTGTAGTGCTTGGTGGGTTTACCACTGGTGGCACTGTCTGTCTAGGTGGAGTGGTGGTTGGAGGAGTCACAGTTGGTGGTGTGGTTCCTGGTGGGCTTACTACTGGTGGAACAGTAGGTCTGCCTGGTGTTCTCTTATTTACTATCATTCTAGCTTCGTTTTGGTAGCTAGTAGCTGTGATTTCAAATTCGATTGGGTTTACATCTAGGACGTGACCTGCTGGTGCAGTGGTTTCACGTAGGATATATTTGCCATATGGGAGATTGGTTAGCTCAAATTCACCATTTTCGCCTGATCTTATGGTCAGTCTTCTGCCATTTGCTTCATATGGGCTTGGTCTACCATTTTCATCTAATCTATATACGGCAAATAGGGCACCTGCTAGCCTCTTTTGCTCTTCACTGTCGTCTACTTTTATGAATCTGTAGCCACCATTTGGTTCATCTGGAGTAGGTGGATTGACTGTTGGAGGAGTGACTGGTCTGTTTGTAAGTGTGGTTGAATTTTTAGTACGATTTAGTCTTTCTGATTCTTTGCCTCTATTTTCAGCTAGATTGTAACCATTAGCTGGCTCATTTTCTCTGAAATAGTATTGGCCATCAGCTAGGCCTGTTACAACGATTTGACCATTTGTGTCTGTGTATAGTTGGTATACTTGGTCAGCTTGATTGATATTTTCTCTAAATTCGTATTTGCCATTTTTACCAGCTAGGGCTACTCTTTCAGTAGTGGTGCTTAGTGTGATGTTTTCGGCATTTTCTGTTGGTCTTACTCTGTATAGCTCAAAGCCCACTCTATCGATTGGGTTTTTAGTGATACCGTCTGTTTTTGTTAGAGTGAGATTGATAGGTGTTGGGTTGGTGAAGTTTAATACGTCTACCACGCCATTTCTTTTGGCTTCATAGAAGGTGTCTGTGTTTGATACATATCCAGCTGGAGCTTTTACTTCTCTAAATACATATTTAGATTCCTCTGGAAGCTCTGGTAGGCCATCGATTTCGATTTTACCTTGGGCGTCAGTTTTGAAAATGTGGTCTGCTCCATTTTCGATAATGAAGTCGCCATCAGCATCGTAGCCTACTGGTACGTAAGATGTGCCAGTTTTTACATATAATCTGAATTCTGCACCTGCTAGGCGTTTGTTTCTGTCATTGCCGTCGTACTTGTGTAGGGTGATTTTAAATCCAGTACCCTTGTCTTTTGGCTCAGAGTTTACTACATCTGGTAGGGTGTAGCCTTGGGCTGGGATAAAGTCAAAGCTGTATTTATTGTCCTCTGCTCTGTCATATAGGACATAAGGAGCGATTGTTTTAGTTTCAACAAAGGTATACTTGCCTGCTGGGAGGCCATTTACTACAATATTACCAGTTGGATTTGTCACTAGATCTGTAGTAGTATCAACTTCATTAGCATTTGCATCATAGATATATTGACCCTTAGCAGTACTGCGAAGTCTTACTTTTTCTCCCTTTTCGTTTAATAGGTCGAAGTGTACGCCTTCTAGGTCGATAGTCTTTTCTTCTTTTGAAGCCTTGTCATATGCTATTTTGTGTAGTATAAGTGGTTTTTCTGGTCTCTTGGTCTTTGCATTTGCAGTGCTTGTAGCACCAGACTCAGCATTCCAAGCTATAGCTATGATTTTAAATTCGTGGCTATCTGCTGACTCTTTAGTTTCTTTGAAAATATAAGCACCTGGAGCCACTCCACGCACAGCCATCACATCATGAGTAGGTGCATTTGCTGGCTCTGCCTTAGATGCTTCTGTCAGTGTGCCTTCTTGGCCAAGTTCTTTTACGATATCTTCGATAGACATAGCATCGTACTTTAGAGATGCTGCTTGCAATTGTTCGTTAGTCAGCTCCGTATCAGATATCTTGAAATATCTCATCTGACGAGCTTTGCCATTTACATCTGATCCATTTCTAGGTATGCGGATATCAAGACTTCCGCTAGCATTGATAGGAGTAGTCTCAGCTGCACTAGCCCCTGCAAATGGCGACACTAAAACACTTAGCATCATCATAATGCTAAGCAAACCCGCCATAATCTTGGATTTGTATTTATGTAACATAATCTCTCCTCTAAGAATTTCTAATAAATATGTATATTCCCCGTTTTATTTATCTAATTTTAAATAGATTTAGTCGCTTATATTATATCGTAATTATAACTAATATACAATCAATTTAGTAGGGTATTTTAGAGATGTTAGGAGAAAATTACTATATATAAAAAGAAAAAACAAGGCATCGCCTTGTTGGTAAATATCTATAAAACATCTGCATAATAATCTGCTACTTTCGATGATATTTCACTATAAAGAAGAGGATATTCATCTCTCATATCATCACAAATTTTATCAATTAAATCAGTTTCATTTATTGTTTGAACTTTATTAGCCCTGATATAAGAGACCTCCCTCGACAAATTTAACTTTGGATATTTATTTCTATCCACCTTCACATCATAAATCGAATTTATCCTACTACTATCAGTAATACTCGATACTGGAAGGGCAGATAAATCAATTGGAGGTCTCCTCTGCTCTTCTTTATTGATCAAAAATGGTCTTTTCTTCGCCCTAACTTTATTTGACTTGATATCATAGTTTCGAAAAGCGACTGTAAATATACAACCGACCTTACTCATTTATTAGATCCCCATCAAAATCTTCAAATTCATCGACATACATATCGAAAATATAATCATAAGGACGCAAATTTGCTGCATCTTCTCTTATATCTTCAATATTTAGCTTTCTACTTCCATCCTCTCCATCACCTAATCCTTCTCGACTCTTTTTCCAGGATTCCTCATCATGGGTAAGATTGGCTAAATACCATGCCTCATACATACCGTATTGGGCAACTACATTATTAACCACATACATTTCGACATCTGTCAAATTCAAATCATTTGAATTGGCAATTGGTACATAATTTTCATCAAAAAAATGTCTTAGCTCAGGGAGAACAGGCCCGTGTTTCCATCCCTCAAATTGATTATCAAATAAAGGCTCACCGGTCAAAAGCAAAGCTTCTCTTTGGCAGAGGTACATCAATTTTTGAAGTTTTAATTCACTATTATCGTATCTGCTGCCTGTCTGATTTTCGTATGCTAATATTAGATATCTAGCAACATCATAAACTTTATTCATAACATACCTCCTTAAAATATATATAATTATACCCCAAATAAATACGTATATCATAAGTGAATATGGGCATAATTATTAATATAGGAGCTTATAATGAAACATACTTTTGATTATATAAAAACAGGTGATAAACCCACCATCGAAAAATACATACTACTCAGCGGTTCGCCTCGTAGGGCTAGTTTGCTGAACTTTTTGGAGCCTGAAATACGAAAAACTAATATAGACGAAAGAGCTATCCAGGAATTTTTTATGAACAAATACAAAAACGACCCTTTCATTCACAGAGTCGGAAAAACTTGTTGTGAAATCTCCCGTGCCAAGGCCGATACAGAATTGGAAGATTGCGCCATGTACATAGCAGCCGACACTATGGTGGTAATGGATGGTCAAATCTACAACAAACCCACCGACATGGACCAAGCGCGAGAAATGTTTCTCTCATATTTTGGCAAAACCCACCACGTAATCACCAGCGTATGTCTTAAAATGAAAGACTACGAAGACAGCTTCTACACCATAGCGGAAGTAGAATTCGTGCCATATTATAGTGAACTATCTCTAATCATCAATGAATATCTTACAGAAGAAAATGTGATGGACAAGGCTGGAGCTTATGGTATACAGGATTTGGATCCTAGGTTGGTTAGGAGGATAAGTGGAGATATCAACACCATCATAGGCCTGCCTGTGGCGGAAGTGGCTTATAGGATATATCAATGATGCAACGATAAATTTATCGTATCATTTATCGTATCATATTTGATACGTATAATGATACGATAGGTTTAAGTTACTACTATTCACTTTATTGAGTATTTGGTAGATCTCCCTTTGCCTTCAACTTTAATTAAGTCATTTTCTTTTAACTGATTGAGCAATCTAATCACCTTTGATCTTTCGAAAGATGTAAGCGTTTCGATTTCACTTCTCGATAATTGTCGGCTGTTTTTTAATTCGTTGTATACTTTTTCGAGATCAGCACTTAAACCCAATTCCGCCTGTTTATTAAAGATTGGAAGTATGATTGTAACAAATTCATCATTTACTTCAAACTCTGGCTTAGACATACTCATCTTATACTCTTCATTTATTCTGAATATACCTGTCCCTAGTTTATCAATATAATTAAATCTCTGGAATACATTCGATATTATAGGATTGCGTGGAGATGATACTCTTCTATTAAGATAAATATCCAAGCTTAAGTTGTTAGGAAGTCCACCTGGCGAAGTAATTTCAATACTATCATTGTAAAAACTTATACTAATGTATTGTTTAAGATCCCAACGTCTATGAACTATTGCATTAGCCAATGCTTCCCTGAATGCAATCTTAGGAATTGTGTAATATCTATTTCTACTCTTCCCCTCTATTATTTCATAACTATAATACTGATCAAACAAATCCATCACAGTATTAAAAGCCTCAAGTATAGAAATATACTCAAAATTCTTTCTATAATCTATAACATTTACAGAATCACCGAACCTAACCAAATCTATTATATGATAATCATTTGTATCAGCCATTAAAACTGCAGCAATATTATAACCTAATTTTTCATTATACAGATCAAAAGATTTTAATAAATCTAAGTCTGGGTCTGAAATTCCCATTCTACTTTTCGCTTGATTAAAGAAATAATTAAAAGTCAAATTTTGTAAAGGAGATTTCAGCTGTTCAAAATCAAGGTTCTTACCCCTGAGAATTAGATTGTTTAATTCTGTCCTATCTACCTCAACATCTGATGAATCAGACCTTTTATACGCTTTTTTCTTATAATAATATGGCTTTTCTTCACCCTCGTATACGGTCAATATTACAAGCATTTTGTCAAAATCCAAATTAATACTAAACTCTGGCCTAGGTTTGATAGAATCATTAATTTTATTCTCTATTTTAAGCTTAACTTCATCCAAATCATTTATGCCAATTTCATGGCCAGAGTTATCTAATCCAAATATAATCCTACCGTCGTTATAATTTGCAAAAGATGAAACTGTTTTTAAAAAATTATCAGATAATTTTTCCTTTAACTCATAATTGTAGACTTCCATATAATACTCCTTAGTTATATTTTAGCTTTGAGATTATATTATGCAACGATAAATTTATCGTATCATTTATCGTCTCATCTTTGATACGAAAAAAGGACGATAAGATACGAATAAAATAATTGAATATTTATTTATTTTTATTCTTTCTCATATTCAAATCTTCCATAAGCCCTCTAAGGAACCTATCCAGCACATCATATATCCTATACACCAAGCCCTTTTCAAGCAAGAAATACATCAAGACCCCGCTAATAATCAGCATCAGTCCACCATCCCACAGTGAGCTGTCTATGGTGTGGAGGATGAGGGATTCCTCCCTTTCAAATTCGACGAAAATGTTGGAAATCCCTGTCGCTTTCACCAGGATATATGATAGGAAAATGATCGCTAGCAAGAAATCCACATCCACAAAGCCGTACTCATCCGCCATACTAAGCCCATAGTCCGACTTAAACTTCTTCCCACGCTGGGTTTGGAAAAAGCCAGTTGCAAAAGCATATACCAATACAACCGCCGTGGTCATATAGTCAAAGCCAACTGACGCGAGGAAGCCAAATATGATATAAAAAGCAAATATAATCAAAATATTCTTCACACGAAGCCCAGAAATCAGCCTCACAATCTCAATCATAATCCACCAAGCAATCACAACCCTATTGATTACAAGGACAATATTCTCAACCAAGTCAATATCAGCCGTACTCATCCTCGCAATATCTAATATATAATTATTGATCCCAAACACACAAAAAGCCAGGCACATAGTATTAAGCACACGCGCCCACTTATACTCCACACCGACCGAGTCATTAGACTTCATAGCCTTCGAAACCCTACGTCTCATATATAAGACCAGTCCAGTAATAAAGATAAAAGTAGTGATACCAACATAAGGGCTAAGCGCCACCCATTTCGGCAACATTATAATAGCAATCAACATCAATATCTCAATCAATACAAATCTACGCATTACATTCTCCTGTGGGTGATTTTGCTTATATTATATATGGATTTGGGGGAGAAGGAAAGATAATTCAGATCTTACGAGACAATAATTCTTCTATATATTTTCATGGTTATCATCATGATTATTACAATGCAGATATTTAATATCTGATAATGCTGACAATTCATTCAAATCATTTATAAGATAATCCAAATCATAGTAAAGTCTATTAGATTTATACTCTATCAATCTATAAAAATAGAATACTACAACTAGAATAACAATCATAGTCATTATTGTGTTACCGTCAAAATTGAATTCTATAAAGAATTTTTTAACATCATTGGATTCAAATTTATTAATTTTTATGAATATCCCTAATATTGATGAAACTGTAGTTATCATTGCAAAAAACCTAGCTATAATATTGTTTTTTCTAATAATACGCTGTTGTTTCATTGAAAATAAATTTATCAGAGATTGAAGTCTTGCTGTAGTATTGATGCTATATTCATCTAAAATATTTATTAACTTTTTCATGTTATAATTATTAATAATATTTTTATCGTGATTTTCGCTATAAGCATTTATTGTTAAGATAACACTTAGAACTAAAAAACCAATAAAAGTGGGAACAAAAAAATTGGTCAATAACCAACTTGTGGCATAACCTAAGAACATCGACAATATTACGCATATAATTCCTAATAAAATTAATTTAATTGTGGACATATTTTCATCTTCTATAGCTTCATCCAACTTTTTTGAAGTTCGATATTTCTGAAAGATAGTTTTAGTTAATTTCAAGTCCTCTTCTGTTAGATTTTTCCATAATATTTTTTCATTATTAGTCATTTTGATTTCTCCAAATAAATTTAAAAGACCCAGGACCAAGTCCTGAGCCTTTAATTGCTTTTTCTATTATACTATCGAGGCTTACGCTTCAACAGAGTTTCTTCTTTTCATAGCTACGATTGCAGCAACTACGATTGCAGCACCTGCTACGTAGAAGATTAGAGAACCAATACCACCTGTTTGTGGGATTGTAACTTTCTTGTTGATAACTTTCATTGCATTATCTTCAAGAGATTCATCATCTAAAGCAAAATCTATATTTTTAACATCTTGACTTCCTGTAGCAGTAATTTCAAAATCAAACTCTGCTGTTTCTGGAAGTGCATAGTCTTTAGGTGCAACTACTTCGACTAAAGTATAATGTCCTGGCGCTAGACCAGCTACTTCAAATTGACCTAATTCGTTAGATTTTAATCTAATATTTTTAGAATCAGTTTTAGAAGTACCTTCCCAATTTGTCATGTTGCTTAGAGTAGAATTCCAAAGTACATCTCTTCTTTTTTCTAATCTTTTAATTTCAGCTAATGCTGCATCTTTGCCAACAAAGTTATTTTGTCCAATTGTAACAGCGATTTCATTATCAGCTTGTCTTTCATCTTCAGTTTTCGCTTTATTTTCTTTTACTGCATTGTTCCAAGCTTGAATTGCATTAACATATTCTGTTTGAGCAGCTTCATATTTTGCGCGATCTGCTGATTGACCTGTCAAGAACTCATTAGTTCCTTTTTTCTTAATAACAAATTCAGCATTTGGTAGTCTTTCAGTACCATCTTGATTGGTTTTAACGAATTTTGCACCATATGTTACTACTTTAGGTTCTTTTGGATTAATAGGTTCTGGATTGTTCCATTTTTTGTTAACAACAGTTAACTCACCATTCTCACCTTTACCATAAGTAGCAGTTTCTCTCATGTTATTTTTTTCTTCAACTTTATATTCGATATCTTTATCTAATCCTGTCCATTTAAATGACCATTCAGTTCCTTGGGTGGTTATGGATTCATTTGGAAGTTGAATATCTTTTTCATTACCACTTGGTTGGTAATTACCATCTGGTGTATATGTGGTAGTTGTTTCAAGGTTTCCATTATTATCTTTTGTTTCGAATCTTACGGTACCAATTTTCTTACCAGTTTGAGCATTGTATAGTGCGAATTCAGCCCATTCTCCAGCAGCAGGAACACCATCTGCCCAAGTTTTCTTAACTGTCATTTCGCCATTATCTTTTGGTTTATTAGGTACTGGAGTGTTTCCATGATTTTCATTATTACCATAGTGGAAAGTAACGTCGTTTGATTCAGGAATAGCTACTACTGCTTTTTCATTAACTACAGCACTATAGTCTAGTTGAATTGTTTTTACTTCAGTAGCTTTCCCTACTTCTTCTAAACCTTTTTTAGTTAGTTGTAAAGTAAATCCATCTGCTTTTTCGTCGAGAGTATACCAATCAGCAGCCATTTCTTTATCATCATATTTAACAGATATTCCTTTGTTTTCTAAATCTGTACCTTGAGTCGCTTCTTTTCTTTGAACGAATGTAAGACCTTCAGTCATTTTATCGTCCCAGAATGCTGTTCCCCATTTTGATTTAGCAGGTACTTTTGTAGTAACTGTATAGTCAACTACATCACCTACATTATGAGGTTCTGCAGGAGCTTCATCTTTTTGAGTATCTGTTCTTCCGTTTGGTTGTTCAGTTGTAAATTCTTTAGAAAAATCTTTGTAAGTTTCAGGTTTTTCTTGTGTGTTTTTTGGATAAACGTGTGCGTGTTTAACTACACCTGTAGCGTTAATAAGTGGTAGTGTAATATCAACAGGAACTGCTTTCATATCAGTAAGAGTTTCTTTATCAGATCCAACATAGGATGATTTTGAATGAATCTCTTCTATTAGGAATTTACCACTAAGACCTTTAGTATTAAATACAATACCTTCTTCTTCAGTTTGGCCTGCTAGAAGCTTAAATCCTGAATCAAGATTTGCGTCTAAAGAATCAGCAGCTCCAAAAGTTGGATCTTGGTTTATTTCTTCCTTAATTGTAACGTATTTTCCTGCGTTTTCACCATCATTGTATTTAACAGCGAAGTAAACGCCAGGAATTTCCTTAGCTACGAATCCTTCTTTACGTCCTTCTGCTGGCGCTTTTCCACCAAAGAAGTCTTCAGGATTATCAATTTTATTACCAATGTATTGAGTTCCATCTCTTCCAGTTTCACCTGCAGTAAAAGCATCGAATGTTGTTTTGTCCATTAAGATTTTATGGAGGGTAACAGTTTCAGTAGTTTCACTTTCATCCGCACTAGCTGTAGCAAATGGAGCTACTAAAACACCGATAACCATAGCAAAAGCTGTTAAGAAAGATAAAATCTTATTTGTTGCTTTTTTCATATATGTTTTTTTTCTCCTTTATTTAATTTTTTGCGAAAAAGCAATTTTGACAGTTGGGTTAATTTTCTAGAATTCCCCGATTAATGAAAGGTTCGTTATGTAGTCTTTCATTAATTTTAGAGTAACCCGTCTGCCTATGTGTGTGATTTCTTTTGTAAAACTCCTAAAATACTAAATGAAATCTATGAGTATTTTTTCTAGGCTTCCACCCGAAGGTGCTCCTAGCGTGCTAGTTTGACTAGCTTAAGTGTTTCTACTTATTGAAGAAATATTAGTTGCGTTTGGTCTATTATTCATTGATTTAAATCAATTACTAGTTGCGTTTTTACATTCTTTAATTAGTTCCCATTAATATTTGATTTTATTGTCTATATTATACAGTTAATCAAAAAAACATACAAGACCATAATAGTAGGAAACGAAAGCATTATGATATATTTCCCAATATTGTTAAATTTAGTCATATTGGATAATATTCAAAATTACTGACATTCTATATATTTACTTGCATATCTCATCGCCTTATTAAATATACTGGCTCAGATTAATAATTCAATATGTTTAATAGGTAATATTTTAAGATATATTGATTTTTTGATAACTTTATTTACAATATATTTAAAACTTCAACGATTATTAACAGGTGATGTGTTTCTTCCTTGCATATATAGGATAATATTGGGTATGTGAGCTAGATTTTTTATAGATTTCAAATTTATATAAAGTATTTTGAGATTTAGTGTAGCAGCATATAAAACTAAAATTCACCTCCCCATTTCGACTGGAATACGCCGCAGGCGGATGGAGGGAGAAATCTTGCTGGGAGTTATTATGGATTGATATAATTCTTTGATTAGCTAGGTCTCTCTGTGCGCTCATTGCATTCGCTTAGTCGAGACGGGTGTTGCTGGTGTTTTTATATACTAAAAAATGGACTGACTAGATGTCAATCCATTGATCTTTGTAGTCGCTGTAGGCTACATAGCGCCTTTTGCCGCTTTGATGGGCGATGTATGAGAGCCATTTGTAGCCGTTTGCTTCTAATAGACGATCGTAGTGGATAAGTTGGTCTGGTTGGTAGACGGAGATGATTTTGGCGGTGGTGGATGGGGCTGTGCGGACGTTTGTGGTCTCTTTTACTGTGGCGAGGCCTTGCTTGTGCTGGGTGCTTTGTACTGGGGTGGTTGGTCTAAAATAACGTTCTTTGTGGCTGCGTTCGCAGTCTAGGAAGTAGCGGAGGAAGCTTTTTTCATTATTGATGGTGACTGTGCCATTTAAGGCATTGCAGTGAATGATTTCGCCCTTTCGGGTGAAGATACCAGTGTGGCCGGCCGCTCCACCGCTTGCCCCTTCGATGCCTCTGATGAAGATGTCGCCAGGGCGGATGGTATCGTAGGAGTATATTTCTGTGAGTACTGTATCTTTTAGTTTGTATAGGGTTTCGGTGTTGCCGATGGCTGTGCCCTCTGGAAGGAAGCCTCCAGCTATGAGGGCGTAGTATACGAATGATGAACAGTCGAGGTGGCTAGGGCCTAGGCGGGCAGGGTATTTCATGGAGTATTTGACTGCGTGGTGTTTGCTATTAGCGTAGGCTAGCATGAGTTCGATTGATGGCATATGGCCTCCTTTTCTTTGTTGTTTAGGGGGGGTGGTCTTATTAGGTCTAAAAGTAGCGGGTGATTTGTGGTGTTTGATGTTAGGTTTTTTTTGATAGTGACGTTTCTGTTATTATTAACTGCTAAAAGGTTCCTCACATACGTTCGGAACATGGGGACGTGTTCGCGTTATTACAAATAGTTATAAACCTAGGATGTGTGTGTAGGTCGATCTGGCTGGGTGGTGGTTGATATTAAGTTTATTTATGATAGTGATGTTTCTGTTATTATTAGGTGCTAAAAGGTTCCTCACATACGTTCGAAACATGGGGACGTGTTCGCGTTATTACAAATAGTTATAAACCTAGGATGTGTGTGTAGGTCGATCTGGCTGGGTGGTGGTTGATATTAAGTTTATTTATGATAGTGACGTTTCTGTTATTATTAGGTGGTAAAAGGTTCCTCACATACGTTCGGAACATGGGGCGTGTTCGCGTTATTGCAAATTAGTATAAGTCTAGGGTATGTGTATGGGTCGATCTGGCTGAGTAGTGTTTGATTTAAAGATTTTTTACAGGCCTAAGGCTATTGGTGATATAAGTTTGTAAAGATTCCTCGCGTTCGCTCAGAACATGGGGGCTGTGGTAGTTGGGTTAGGTGTGGAATTTAGCTTTAGTTTTTTATTTTTTTATAGGTCTTTTATGCCCTAAGTTTTTATCCTGCACGACCCCTATCCCAACTTGCCCCCAAGATCCATTATTAACTTAAATCAGTTTTTTAGTTCTCGGATTTCTTTTAGTATCTCATCTAGCTTTGCGTCTAGTTTGTATATTAGTATCAGCGATACGACTATCGGAAAGCCTAGGTCGCTGATAAGTGTTGCGATGTCCATTTTCCCTCCTTTGTGCTTAGAGGGTGGCTTAATTTATAAACATCGAGTGCGTGAATATAAAAGTTTTCTAGCGAGAAAACTATCTGGCTAATGAAGGGCGCCACTCCTTTTTACTCCTCTTCTAATTCTTCGTCATCATCAGGCTTTTCATCTTCTTCTGTATAGATGCATATAATATCCATTTCTTCACCTCCTTTTGATACGGACAATCATAATGCCCGTTTATATATAGAATAAATAAGCATATAATCCCGATATTTAAAATATTAGTAGTAATATATGTATAATGTCTGTATAGTATATATATAAAAGGAGGAGATTATGACAAATACCAAATTCACTTTTAATTTAGATAAGGACTTAAAAGATGAAGCTACTAGAGTTTTTAACTCAATGGAGATGGATCTAAGCACAGGGATTAGAATTTATTTAAGTCAAGTCGTAAGGGATCAAGAGTTACCATTTACACCAAGCCTTAATACAAGTAATCAGCAGGCACGCAAGGAAGCACTAAAAGGAGATACTATTAAATTCGAGAATTTTGAAAGTTTCAAAGATTACGTAGATAACATATAATATGAAGTACACAATTGAAATCACTAAGCGATTTGTAAGAGACCTAAAGAAATTCAAGAAAAAACACTATGATATGAACTTGCTATTACATGCAGTCCATCACTTAGAAAATGATAGCAGAGAAATACTTACAAATAATTATAAAGATCACAATCTATATGGAGAATGGGAAGGATTTAGAGAATTGCACTTAGAAAGTGACTGGCTCTTAGTCTATAGAGTTGATAATAAAATTTGACTCTAACTCGAACAGGAACTCATGATGACTTGGGCCTAAATTAACAGATGCTTACACAAATGTGAGCATCTTTTTATTTTGCTCATTTCTAATATATTGGACACTCCTCCCCCGTTATAACCGCATTTTACTCACATTTTTAGCACTTTATCCAATTAAACTTTTCAGTTTAAATCATTTATCATAATCATGTCGACAAATTTAATATAGCGGCCGCGATTGAAAGGTATATTATGCAAATAAATTTAGAAAACATGGCAATGATAATGGAAGCCTACATGCCCCTCATCCGCGCCAACGCCCGCCAATTCTCCCGCTTTGACTTCAATGAAACCATCGATGAATCAAAGATGATACTCATAGAAGCAATAGAAGAATATGATGAAAGTAAAGGTACTTTCGGGAATTTTTTGAAGAATAAACTCAGATACTATTATCTAGACAAAGCCAAGAAAGCAAGCGAAAAGAGCCTAGACGAAACCGATGAAAGCGGCACTCCGCTGGTTGAAAGCTTAGTGGGAGATGAAAATGTGGAAGCAGATTTGATAATCAGAGAGGAATATAAAGAATTATACAAAGCTATTGCCCAGCTTCAAACAAACGACCAAGATATAATAAAAATGAAATATTGGGAAGAGATGACGAATAAAGAAATAGCTGAAGTACTAAATATAAGCCCAAAGACTGTGGCTAATAGGGCTAGTCTCGCACTCGTTGTTCTTAGAGAGGAATTAGAAAAAAAAGACTAGCCGCCGATCTTTTGTGTAAATAAATCTATACAATAAAAATTCATATTTATCAGCAAAAAACCGCCTAGGATCAATATGTACTGACCCCCAAAAGTTGGACTTAAAAACCAACTAATGGAGGTCAGTTTTTTAATGGCAAAATACAATACAGAATTTAAGATAAAAATAGTAAAAGAATATCTTGAAGGTCAAATAAGCTACAAAGAATTAGCGAAAAAATACAGTATCAGCGATAAGTCTACTATTAGAATGTGGGTTAATACTTACCAATCTCAAGGCTATGATGGACTAAAAGTATCAAGAAAGAATAATAGCTACTCTTTAGACTTTAAATTAAAAGTAGTAAACTTGTACTTAACAGGGGAAATGTCCTATCAAAGTCTTGCTAATGAAATGAAAATCAATAATCCAAGCATAATAGTTAGATGGGTAAAAGATTTTAGAGAAGAAGGAATTGAAGGACTAAAACCAAAAAGGAGAGGAAGGCCCTCAAAAATGGAAAACGACAGTAAGAAGAAATCTGTTAAAAAATCTAAAATCAAAGAAGATGTAAGTGAAATAGAAAAATTAAAAGAAGAAAATTACTACCTTCAAATGGAAGTAGAAATTCTAAAAAAAAGATTCAATTTTCTCAGATGACAGAATCAGAAATAGACGAATATCTAAGATCATTAAATCACTAAGAGATAAATTTAAACTAAAAGACTTGTTAGAATATTTCAAAATGCCGAAATCAACCTACATGTATTGACAACAACGTTTAGACAGGCCAAATAAAGATGAGCAATTGGAGAAGAAGATACAAGAAACTAGAAAAGACAATCCAAACTATGGATACAGAAGAATAACAGCAACACTAAGAAAACAAGGACTATTAATAAACAAAAAGAAAGTTCAAAGACTAGTACAAAAACTAAAACTTCAAGTAACAAACTTCTCAAGGAAAACAAGAAAATATTCCTCATACAAAGGAACAATAGGTAAAATTGCCGATAATGAAATAAATAGAAAATTCAAAATAGAAAGACCATATACACAAATAACAACAGACACAACAGAATTTAAATACTTAGAAAAAGACAAAAAAGGAAATTACCAAGTAAAAAAACTTTACCTAAACCCATATCTAGATATGTACAATAGTGAGATCATAAGCTATGAAATATCGAAGAAACCAACGCTAGGAGCAATACTAAAAGCTTTAGATGAAGCAATAAAAGTAACAAGTGTAAACAAGAGTAAGAGAATATTTCATTCAGACCAAGGATGGGCCTATCAAGTAAAACAATACACATCAAGACTAGACGATGAAGGAATAAACCAATCTATGTCAAGAAAAGGAAACTGTCTAGATAACTCACCAATGGAAAACTTTTTTGGAATATTAAAACAAGAAATATACTATGGAAATAAATTCTATTCATATGAAGAATTAAAAGAAACATTAGAAGAATATATCGAATATTACAATAAAGATAGAATAAAAGAGAAATTAGGATATTTAAGTCCGGTGGAATATAGAGAAAAGAACGCAGCTTAAAAAATTCCACCCCTAGGGGTGGAAAGTAATAAACTAATACCAGAACTAGTAAAATATCAGTCCTGGTATTAGGTCCAACTTTATGGGGTCACCTTAATAAAGTCCTAGGCGGTTTTAATTTTTATTTTATCGATTGATAGCAAGGTGAAATCATAATCCTAGCTCCTATGTCCGCGTATTATCCACTGGATATTGTAAAAATAGTATTTTTAGCTTGTCCTAGGACTAGGTAAAGCCCCCCTATCAATCAAGCAATCGAGTCTGTGGTCAATAATTTATAAATAAAAAAAGCAACACCCACACAAATGTGCAGGTGCTGCCAATAAAATCAAATAGCTCCAATATTTACCCCTAGAGGAGCCAAAGGGTGTCCTTCGAACAAATATTTAGTTTTTATTCAGTTATCAAATTCAACTAACCCTTATATCGATTAGATCTGCGTCTGTTCTTATCATTGATATAGATACCATAATAAGCAATAGCTGTAAGCATCACGGTGGTACCGATTAGAGCAAAGGCAATGGTGACACCGTTTCCGCCTGTGGATGGGTAGGTAAATTCTGTTGGGGTAGTCTCATTGTCGATTCTTATCGCTTTCAAGGCAGAATCATTTAGACTAGTAGGAATCAATCCTATAGTTGCTTCTGTATTAGCATCTACCTTAGTTTTTCTCCAAGCCTTAACATCAGTAAATTTGCCGTCTTTAACAGTAAATGTTGCAACAACTCCATTTGCTGGTGCTGAATATCTCTTGCCATCTCTAGTAAAGATTGCTAGACCTTTTTCTACTGTAGCTCCATCAGGAATTTCTTCTAGGAGTTGGTAGCTACCGTCTTTTAGCTTCTCAAATGTAACCATGCCATTTTCATCAGACACTTTAGCTATAACATCATTACCGTTTTTCAGCTTAAAACTTATGCCATCTAGGGCCTTATCTTCAGTGTTTGACACTGAGAATTTTTGGAAGTTTATCTTATTAGGTGTGTTTACTATTACAGTTGTGTTATTTGTAAGCTTAGTAAATCCATCTAATTGGCTACCAACACGTATCTCTTTATTTACTGCTGGTATATCTTTAATCACCTCAGATGAATAGTTAGTGACTACCTCTCCAGAATTTAAAGATGGGTTAAAGTCGCTTGGCCAGTTAGACGGTTTTTTAGCTTCAGTACCTTCGGTTTTGTAGGTGATGGTGTATCTAGTTATGGTTTCACCTCGGCTACCTTCTTTAACGACTACTTCCTCTCCTGGAGCAAGATTTGGATCTTCTGTTTTGATTACTTGGTAGTCGGTAGTCTTTGTATAATCTTTAAAGTCAGTACGAGAAACAGGTTCTTTTTTCATGGTACCTACATATTTTCTAGTAGGAACCATGCTTTCTATAACTTCTTCGCTATCGAAAAATCTTTTTCCTGTACGAACCCCATTTATCAGCTCGTAGTTATAATAGGTTCTAAGAGTTCCTGGACTACCCTCTACAATCTTTTCTTCCCCTGCATACATAGTAGGGTCTTCTATAGGATTAGCTGTATCATCTTTGACAGGAATAACTGTATCTACGTAGTCTAACTCAGTAGTAGAACCATTCTTTATAACTTGAGGTGCTTTGATAGATTGTTCTGCTGCCTTAGCATCGTGCTTATATATTACATCGTTTATTAAACTATAAGTGCCAGCTCCCAGGTTATCCTTAGCTTTTACCTTAAATTTGATACCATAGGTTTGAGTTTTATTAATTTTTGGTTGATTATCATATAAATCTATGCTCTTAGTTGAAGGGTTGTATCCGATATGCCATCTAGTAGTGGTTGCGTTATTTTCTGAACCGTTCCAACTTACTGTAGAACCAGCCACAAAATCAAAGTTATCGTTAAAACTTAGATTAAATTTAGCATTGTTATCAACAGTTTTTTCAGCAGTATTTTTTAATTCAAGTTTAATTTCAAACTCACCATTACCAAGATCATTCACAGTAGTCTTAACTTCAGTACCACCATATTGGGTAGTATCTTCACTCTTAGAAATAGTATATTCTGAACCTGCACTTTGAGACGATGGAACGCTATAAGGAGCCATTTCAAGTATTGGTGCTCCGCTTTCTACTTCTATATCATCCATAGCTGGTATAGACCCTGCCTCTGTCAATGGATTTTCTTTGATATATACATCTCTATTATTAAAGAGTTTTACAGTCCAAGTTTTATTAGGTTTTTTATATCCATCTTTTGGCTTAGTTTCTTCTAGTTTATACTCGCCGAAAGGTAAATCTTTAAATTCTATAACACCACTGGCATTGGTAGTTTCCGTAATAGTTTTCGCTATGCCATCAAGACCAGTAAGTGTAAATTTAACTCCATCTAAAGCTAAAGGCTTTCCATTAGCATCTTTTTCTGTTTCAGATTGTTTTATAATCTTAAACGAGCCAGGGGTTTGCTTAATATTTTCTATTTCATAAGTTTTTACATTTGCTCCATCAAAGTCCACATTTTCTGGTTTTAAAGATGATGCGTAAATTTTTTCATCTCCAACGGCTTGTTGTGAATTTTGACTAACTATAGTAGATGGATTTAATTCTAATGATGCTCCCTGTTCAGTATCAGAACTTTCATCTAGACTTGAAGCATATACAGTTTGATTGAATAATCCATCTAAATAATTAGATGAAATCTTCTTTGGTCCTACATCTATTAACTCTCTAACATTTTTATTGTAAATCTCAACTTCTGGTGAACTATCAAAGTTATAGAATCCTGTTCCAAGTCCAAAATTAGATAGTACTTTGTACTTACCTTCAGAAGTATTTTTTAATCTCACAACTGTATCATATGACATACTATCCCCATCATATAGAGTTGGTAAAGTCCAGTATCTTTCACCACTAACTATTTCAAAGTCATCTGATAAAGTGATATCTGCTGTAGTACCTTCTTTAACTGTAGGT
The DNA here is from genome assembly GCA_000308255.3 of Anaerococcus pacaensis 9403502. Lineage (GTDB taxonomy): Bacteria > Bacillota > Clostridia > Tissierellales > Peptoniphilaceae > Anaerococcus > Anaerococcus pacaensis. Next base: position 365,693 of record HG326663.1, read on the forward strand.
TTTCTACCTTCTTCTGGCATTTTTGTTATAAAGTCTTTTAAATCAGCAAAATTGTTCCAAGGATTATTTTTATTTGATGAATAAACTCTTGTGTAATCATCCGCAAATCCATTCTTAACAAAGACATTGCCTCTAGATGTGTTATAGTAGTCGGCTTGTGTATAAACAAATGATGCATTTGCATAATCTACCATATCTGTATTTAAAGAAGTTAAGTGTGCAGTATTTGAAGTAACTGTAACAATAATTAATCTTTCGTTTAGAGTATCTTTGATAGCTTTTTCTAATACAGGTTCTAGCTTTGTATAGCTTGGGTTTGCTGATTCTTTACTTTTAGTTACTTTAAACATAGCATCAGTGAAATTATTGTTACTAGCGTTTCTCCATCCCTGTAATGATTTAGCTCCCTCTTCATCATATTGGATTACGTTTATCCTACCAGCATTTTGCCCTGGGAATGTATCTTTAATAGTTTTTCTTATAGCTGGGAAATTACTATTAAAAGTTTCTACAGCATTGGTTTTATTGCTAGCATCTACTAGGAATAAAACATCCGCACCATCTACCCCTTTCTCGCTATTTCCATAGAAGGTAGTGTGTAGGTTATAATCAGTAGTTAATCCATTATCAGTTCCAGCGATAGGAGAAATTATAGTTTCTATAGTAAATACTCTAGGATCTCCAACATCATATGCTGATCTGTATCTATTTATTTTTGATTGAGCTTTATTTTTATCTACATAATCTGTATAATCGACTCTTACATTTTCTCTAAGAGAATTCTCTCCATTTATAAACTGAGCTACTGTAATATCTTTTGTTGAATTTACTACATCAGTATTGATTTTAAATTTATTTTCAACTTTGGCTGATTTTACATTGTTTGAAATTTTATTGAATGTATACGTAATCGTATTATCAGCTGGATTATATTCACCGTTAGCTAAAGTATTATTAAAATACGAGTCAGGATTTTTGATATCCCCAGGATTACCATCCATTATTATATTGTTAGATAGCTTAAAGGTGATTTTATCTCCTTTTTTTACACCACTTGGTATATCAAAGGTATTTGTAATTGTTAACGAATCACCATCATTAGGTTTTATAGTTGTACGATTATTATCTTTTCTATTAATAGATAACTCAGAGTCAAAATAGTGGCCATCAAATGCATTATATTCTAATTCACTTGTAGATACTTCTACTATATCTCCATCGATAACTTTAATGTAGGATATTACTTCATCCCCATCTTTTAAAGTATAAACACCATTTGACTTATCAGCAAAATTAATCTTATTTGAGCTATCAGAGTTTGTAGAATCGCCATTAGCATCTATAAGGGTGACTTTATTTTTAGGTTTATTTACAGTAATCGATTTAGAATCATCGCTGAATGTAATGTCCGCGTTTAAAACTTTAGATTTACCATTAGACATCACTATAGTAGTCCATGGATTATCGTTTATAGCTTTGTATCCTTCTGGGACTTCTTCTTTTAGATAATATGTTCCATCTGGTACGTTCCAGAAGTATAATTCACCTTCTGAATTAGTTGAAACTGTCTCAGTTACTTTTTCTTTTTTATTCTCATCATATAAAGTAAATCTTACATCAGATAAGTCTTTCTTTTCATCTCCGTCTTTATAGAATTTATGAATCTTAAATTTACCCTTAGGTGTAGCATCTGGCTCATTAGTAATAGTTACAGATGAGTTAGAATTATTGATTAAGTGGCTTGCATTCGATGTAGTCTCGGCTTTAATTACGACTGAACCATCATCATTTACCGTTACACTAAATCCATATCCTAAATCTTTTATCCCTTTGATTGGGCTCTCACTTAATGTGTACTCACCTGGATCTAGATTGCTAAATTCAGCAATTGCTATTAAACCTAATTCTGGGTCTCTCATCATCTTTGTAGTAGATGATTGTTCGAATCCCTCTTTTTTAAGAATAAATGTTACTCCTGGAAATGCCTGTACATTTCCATCTAAATCTTTAAATTGTTTATAAATTTTTAATCTACCCTTATCTTTAATATTTTTAGCTTCTAAGGTTAGATTATTATCTTTAATATTTACTAGCGGATTACCATCAGAATCTTTTTCTGTATTATTTTGGCTAGATAGTCTATATTCTAGTTTTCTGTTTACATTAGTTCCAGAAGTAGGCTCTTTTGATTGACTATAATCAAGTGTTTCATACACTGTTCTTTTTTCGCGGGCATCTATCGTAAATAGAGTATCTTTTAGAGGAGTATATCCATTAGAATTTGATTCTCTTAAAATATAAGTGCCTGGCTCTAAGAAAATTTTCTCTGGTTCTTCAGTAGATGTCCATACTATAGGATTGTTAGTACCTACATAGTTAGCTTGTGTTCCATCAGCATTTAGTATTCTAAATTCTATTCCCTTTAATGGTTTATTATCAGGACCTATTTTGCTAAATGAAACTGGATTAACTATACGAGCTGTGATTACGTTTTGTACACCTTTTTTTGTATTTCCTGATGGCTTAAGAACTTTTGTTCTATATCCGTCTATTTGGACTATCTGTTCAAGCTCTTCATTAGTTAGCTTGAGATTGTTCATACTTTGCCATATCTTATCAGCTTCCGCTAACAATACCTGCTTTTGAGGATCTTGTTGAGATGAACGAAACTCATCAGCTAAATATGATTCTTCTTCAGTTTTATTATTTTTATAAGAGACAGAATGTTTATCGTTAATTCTGTAAATTAATAACTGAGTTACGTCATTTTTCAATTCATTTATTGAATATTCATCTGCTAAATGTGGAGCATTAGCTCTTGTATAAATCTTGTTCTCAAAGTTGTAATTTTCAACAACATAGAATAACTTTCTGATATCATTAAATAACGCTTCTGAGTCTTTAACTTGATTTGTTATTAATGAAGCATAATATTGATCATTGATATTTGTTTGTTTGCCGTTTGTAACATTTTGTGCTACTTCTTGTTGCATTGGCCCAAAGATGCCTGCATTAACGCAGAATGCTATATCCCCGTTACTAGCAATCATCATCCCGCCAATTTGCTCATTTTCTTTTGCCGCATCTAAAACTAATTTTTGGTCTTTATCGTATCTATAGACATTTTTAATCTTATCTTTTTCTCTAGTCATCCAAATGACTTTATATTGATCTTCTTCCGCAATTTGTTTATCTGACTTTCTTCCTAGAGAAGCACTTTGGTTTCCGCCGTAATTGCCCACACCGTCATCGAATCTATTATTGAAATCAATACTGATCTTTGAATCACTATTTACATCATTAGCATTTACCTTATAAGTGTAGTTAATAATAGTTCCTGGTATTAGACCATCTTTATTATAATCATTTGCCCAGGATCTAAAGGAAGTCGCTGCTTCTTTACCAGTATTATAAGTCGTATTATGAATTTGTTGGTATGAACCATCTGTATTTGGTTCTAGGACTTCAACTTGTAGTTGGCTTGGATTTGATTTAACATTATCAAAGCTAGCATCAAATATATCACTTGCTAAGCTATCTTGATCATCTTGTAGTCTTACTGTTTCAGTTATAACCCATGTTATGGCGTCACTATTTTTATCAGTTGGATTGTCAAATCTACCAATTACTGATCTAGATTTATCAGCATATACTTCTCTCACTATATCTCTACTGCCAATACCATTAATATTTGCTGGCAACCTAGTATCTATAACATTAAAACCATTTTCAAATCTTTTTGCAATTTCATCTCCTGATTTGAAAGGTAGTAGCCATGGGACTGCGGCTAATAATTTTTCCCATTCTCCGTTAAACTCAGCTAACAGATCAGAAATGTAGTTATTATCTGGGGTTAGTCTCATACCTAGGTCATACCAAGTATTTATAGGTTCATTATCAGTTATATCAGCTTCAACGTGGACATAAAGAACATCTGGTAAGCCTTCTTTGGTAAAGGATCTAGCTGCTATTTGTAATTCATCTGATATATTATTATTCCAAGTGTTAATAGTTTGGTAAGTTTCAGATGCCCCATTTGGTTCTCTTAATTTCAAACCTGCTCCACCTTGGAAATCAATAGGTTTATTTTTTAGGGTGACTTCATAATTTGATAAGCCTTGATTTTTTGGAACATATAAACTTAAAGCTGCATTTCCATAGTTTAAGTGGTCAAGTTTTATTTCTTTGGCAGCTATTTCTATATCCCAATTCACTTTTCCAGTTGATGGGTTGTAGTACTGGTGAGTGAAGTAGTTTATATCATATGGATATGACTTTCTAAAGGCATCTTGACTAGATCCACTATTTTGAGGTATAAGAGAACCCACTTCTCCGTTGGAATTTGCTGGTACATTAATAGTAGGCATTTTCTGTAAAACAAAATTTTTTGGTTTTATAGAAATATTAATCGGTACTTCTGATACATCATTTCCGAAGTCTCTTATAATGTTTTCTACATCAAAAGATAATTTCTCATCTATAGGTAAATTTTTGCTAAATTTTACACTGTTAGGAAAAGTGTATCTAATCCTGTGGGCTCTTGCATCATAAGCGCCTGTCGCTATTTCTTTGCCAGTTGCGTCAGTGAGAGGTTTAGGTCTTTGTCCATCTGACATCTTTAGGTAAGGTCCGAGGTTAACATCAAAGTACCACCCTGCTGGTATTTGCCAGTTTGGGAATGCTTTTACATTCATTTCAGTAACGAGGTGGAATTTTTTATTTGCATAGTTACTAGTTACATCAGCGAGTACTAAAGAATCAAGATTTTCATCCCTGTGTTTTTCTATTAGCGCCTCGATAGCTTCACTATTGTCAGAGTAGATTCTATCTACTTCTTCATTAGATAAACCATATTTTTCATCCAACTCATACATAAAGTTTTGGAAGGCTTCTAGGGTTAGGTCTTCTTCGGCTAGTTTGTCTTTTACTAATTGGTCGATGTCTGATAGTTCTGCGCCTTCTTCTACTTCCATGTCAAAGACCATGATTTCTAGTACTTCGTAGTCTAGGTTACTTCCTAGTTCTTTGAGCAGTGGGCTTACTTTTTCTTTGAATTCGTTGCGGTCTAAGTTATGTTCTTTTGCTATGGTTTGAAGGGTGTTATAGAAGTCTTTTTCTATGATTTGGCCGTCGGTGAATAAAGCTATAGTTTTTTCTATATCTTTATATGGGTCTTTTTGTTCAGTTTCTTCTTTGTTTTCTTCTGTAAGTTCAGTTTGATTTTCGCTTTCGGTGTCAGCTTCTTCTGCTTTTTCTAGATCAGCACCCTCTTCTACTTCTACTTCTTCCTCAAGAGTTTGAGTAGCAGGTGTTTGGCCTGTTGGGGTTGTGGCTGCTAGGTAGACTTTGTTTGCTAAGTCTTGAGGTTTGATTTCGTGTAGTTTTTTGTATTTGTCTTCGCTTAGGCCGTCTGTTAAGCCTTCTATTACTGTTTGGATTGTTTCTTGGTCTACTTTATAAAGGCCAGCATTGATTGCGAGGATGTCTACTAGTTGATTTTCATTGATTAGGTCGACGTTGTAGTTTTCTAGAGATTTTATAGAAGCTTTGATGAAGTAGACTGTGTTGGTGTCTTTTTTGCCTCTTTCTTCTAGTTTTGCAAATAAGCTATCTTTGTTTAGTTCGATGCCTGATACTGATTTGAATTCTTCTGCTGTGTTGGTTGTGACTTCTGCAGATGCTTTATCAGTTTCTTCTTCATCTAATTCTTGTGTTTCAGATGTAGGGGTTGATGCAATTTTTTCTACGTCTGCTGATAGTTTCTTGTTGTCTAAGGCTGCAAGCTTTTCATACTTGTCGCCGCTTAGACCAGCTAATAGGTCGTGGAGTGTTTCTTCTAGTACGGCATTTTCTACTTTATATACGCCTACTGATATTGCAAGGGCATTTACTAGTTGGTCGTAGCTTGTGATGCCGTCGTTGTAGTTTTCTAGAGAAGTGATTGTGTTTTTGATGAAGTAGGCAGCGTTGTCGTCGTATTTGCCCATGTCTTTGAGGTCGGCAATTAGACCGTAGCTGTTTAGAACAATTCCTGATTCTGTGGCAGGGAGAGGGTCCTCTTCTTCTATTTCTTCATTATGGTTTTCCTGGCCGTCAGCCTGACCTACTAGGTCGATGTCGTAGGCTAAGTTTTGGATTTTTTTGTTGTTGAATCTATATGTTTTGATAGTAGGGTCTTTTTCTACAGTGGTGGTGAATACTACTCTAGCAAATTGTCCTGCTGGGATTGCTATGTCTAGGTATTCTGTATAAGGAAGGGATTGGGTGTAGGAGTTGTTAATTACAAATCCATCTTCGCGTGCTTCGTAGAATTCTAGACGGACTTGGGTGTCGGTTGTGTCTTGCTTGTCGTCTAGCTCGAAGTAGTATCTGAAGTTTGAGTTACTTTCTGGGAAGATGTAGTCTGACCATTTGATAGTAGCTGGCACGTAAGAGATGAGTGTGTTCATTTCTTCTAAGTATACACCGTTGATTAGGTGAGTTTTTTCCTTTTCAGTAAGTTCTATCAGGTCAGCTTGATCTTTGTTGTCTATGATATTGCCCGCATCATCTAGACTGATTTCATCAGTTTTTTCTTTATTTACTTTTAGAGCGTATCTGTCTTCATAGATTGGATAACCATCGTGGTCGTTGATTACCATGTCCATAGCAAATACAAAGTCATCTGAGTAGATGTCATCTTTCGCTTCAACATCTAATCTAGAGGTCAAGTAATAAACCACCGCGTATTGTGGTTTGACTGTTTTTATTCCAACTGTTTGGATGTGTTTAGCATTTTCAATGAAGTTTGGTCGAGATACACCCTTGGCTACTCTGTATTCTTCACCATTCTCATCTATATGCATTACATCATCAACCTTAATATCTCTGTGTGCAGCATTTGAGTTTACGGCAAATGCAGTTGTTAGATATGTTTGATTGACTGTTGGGTCTTGGGCGGTCGGGTTCTTGTCTCTGATCTCGATACGATATGATATCTCACCCTTGTTTCTGTCAATAGTTGCTTTTTTCTCTATAATGTACTGATCTGTTTCATCGATTGATATGTCGCTAGTAAGCTCCTCTTTCTCGCTGGTCTGATCGATGGTGTCAGTCACCACTTGTTCTGTCGATACTCCACTAGCTATCCCCATTATGCTAGTTGATGAATCGTATGTACTTTTCTTGTTTCTACTAGATCCTGCTGCAAATATCTGGCTTGGTATCGCAAGCACTATCACTAGGACTAGTGAGAAAAGCTTGATTAAAAACTGTCTTAGTTTCCCCTTCATATTTTCCCCTCTCTTGAATATTTAAGTTTATTTTACCATTTAAATATGTTCTTAATTTTTTTATAAATCCTAATAAATGAGACAATAATAAAATTTTTTTATATCATTAGAATATGTATAAAAGATAAAGAATTCTTACATAATTAATTTAATTTAGCTAAATTATACCATGCTTATAAAAAAAAATATAGTTCGTCAAGTACTTGTAATATCAACTTTAACTATATTTCTACTAAAATGGTTGGAATTATGAGCTTGGTTAAAATCTCTAAAATTATTATTACTATATTTCCCAATATAATTATAAAAATCTTTTAAGGAAAATAAGTAAAATATTAGCTACCTACTATATTTTAGTACTATATATAATATAACCTAGTTTTTTAGTATTATATCACTTTTCTTATGTATTTAAAGTATAGATTGATTTATCGCAATTTATTAAAGACCCGGGGTTGCCGGGTCTTTGATTTTTACTTGCTAGGGTTTAGCGCTTTGTTTCTTTCGTCTAATCTCTTTAGGTATTCGTTGATTTTTGGATACTTTTTAGCTGTATCTGTAGCATTTACTTCTGGTTTTTTGAGTGGGTCGAGTGTTACAGTTACTACCTTATCTAGTACTTTATCAAGGTCTTTGTAAACATCTTGTGAGTATCCTTCTACAGCTATTGGAAAGCTTGGGTTTATGAAGTCTTGTGGCTTCTTGTTGTTAGTTGCTTCCTCAGCCACTGCTAGAGCTTTCTTAGAGTCTTTGTCTAAGTTTTCTAGAGTTGCTACAATTGCTGCTATTTTTTCAATTTCAGCTTCATTTTCATTTACTTGTTTAAGTTCTAGAGCAAGGTCCACTTGGCTGATTACTTCCATTAATTCAGCATTGATTTCCTTTACTTCTGCTATCACTTCTTTATCCTTAGAGTCTTTGTTTTCTTGTGCTTTTGGAGCTAGACTAATAATTTTTGTGTAGACTCTTTCGTCGTTGTTTAGCGATTCGATAAGAAGTTGTCTGATTTGAGCTGATGTTTCTCTGATTTGCTTGGTAAGTCTAATTGCTTTTTCTTCATCAGTTTCATTTGGCTTGATAGCAACGATTGAGCTAGCTTTGATTGCTTCAGGACCTAGATTGTCTTCTTTATTTATTCTAACAACCGATCCTGGTAGCTTTGCTTCATTATCTAGAAGTGTTTGTTTGATTTCCTTACTGATGTTGTTTAGGTTGTTTGTTAGAAGCACCATTTGTTCGTTTTCACTTAGAGCTTTGCCAAAGTAAGCGTTGCTTGATGCATTTTCTCTATAAGTAAGTACTGTTGTTTGAACTTTTTTAATCTCAGGAAGAGCTGGCTTGCTAGCTTCAGGTCCCTTGTTGTCTTCTAGGGTTTCAGTTTTTACTGGTGCTGGTGTTTGAGGTGTTTGATTGTTTGCTGCTTTATCAGTTGTGTTTTGAGTATTAGCTTCTGGTTTGTTTGCCTCATTTTTAGCTGTTTGATTCTCAGTATTTGCAGCTTGGACTTGTGCTCCACTTTCAACTTCGATGTTCGCTTCGTTTTGTTTTAATGTATTTTCGATATTCTCTACAGAGTCATTTAATTTTTCAGTTAATTCATTAGCTTTTGCTTGATTTTCTGGGCTTACTAATGGGTCTAAGTTTGTTATAGTTGGAGTTTCTAGAGTTGTTGGTTCAGGAATTGTTAATTCTGCTTCGTCTTTAACAACTTCTGTTGAAGCTTCGTTTGCAAGAGCTGGGCCTTCGTTGTCTTCAGATTTTTGAACTTTAACTCCATTGATAGCTACATCTTCACCATCAGGTAGAACTTTAGTTGTAAAGCTGATTTTTACTAGGCTATTAGCAGCTAATTGTAGTTTATATGTATCAGCAACTTCTGCAAGAGTAATGCCATGTGATTTGAAGCCTTCATCTTCTAAGAAGAAAGTTTCAAGGCTGATGTTCTCGCTTGATATTTCTTGATTTTGGCTTAAAACTAATGGATGAACTACTAGCAATGATTCGTCAGAGTCATTGAAGATATAGTCTGTCCATTCGATAGTCTCATCATCAATAAACTTACCATTTAGCACTGATGATAGACCAGCTGATTGAACTTTTTCTAGTATTGGGTCTTCACCGTCGCTTACAAGCGCCGATAAAACACGTTCTGATTCAATATAATTATTCACATCATCAACTAATCCAAGATCGAAGAAAAGTCTGTCGATTTTGCCTTCTTTGATGTCTGCAGTGATTGTATATGTACCTGATTCATTGATGTCAAATGTTAGAATTTCGCCATTTGCATCTTTTGTGCTCTTCACATCTCCCTCTACCAATCTGATATTACTGAGATTTGAAGCGTCAGTTAAGTAGACATAGGCTTTGAGTTCACCTACTTCTGTTGTATTTTTTGTTATGTTTAACTTGTAATTTGCACTTTTGCCATCTTCTGATAGGCTCATTTCAATATTGTAATTGTAAGCTTTTTCAATAGTTTCTGCTGGAGTTAGTTCTACTAGTGGAGTGCTTTCTGTGATTGTTGGTATGGTAGGAGCAGTTTTATTTTCTACCTCTGATGCGAAGGCACTTACTGGAGTTGCTAGAGCTAAAGCCAGAGCAAACGATGTATAAATTTTATTAGTCTTTCTCATGATTCCTCCAAAATTATGTACCATTGTATCAAATTTTATGGAATATTTCAATAGGATTTTAGTAGGATATAGCAAAAAAAAGTAGCATTTCTGCTACTCCCCGCTAGTTGATAACCTGAATTTATAGATAATATTAATTATCATTAAATTAAGTATATATAATTTTATAAGATTCCTCTTCGAAGCCTAAGACTTCTCTGTCGGAATGATTTATGCACGTATCCTTCTCTACATTCCGATAGGAGCATTTCTGCTAATCCTTATTAATTATTTGGCAACATATCTTGATTTACGCCACGAGTGCTTGGAGCTAGTGTTTTTGCAAGTTCATCGCGAAGTTCGTTTTGTACTTGGATGATTTCTTTTTCTGCCTCAGCACGAGCTCTTTTTGCATCTTCTTGGATTTCCATTGATTCTTTGATTGTTGCAATAAGGTTGTCGTTGACTTCCTTTATGGTTTCAACATCTATGGTTGATCTTTGGGCTTCTCTTTGGATATCCACTGTAGAATTCCTTAGGTTTTCTGAGTTGCGTCTTAAGAGTTCGTTGGTTGTGTCAGACACCTGTTTTTGCATGTTTACAATTTCTTGTTGGCGGTTTAGCCCCATAGCGATGATGACTTGGGATTTCCATAGTGGGATGGTGTTGTTGATAGAGTCTGTGATTTTATCAACTAGGAGCATGTCATTGTTTTGGATAAGCTTGATTTGTGGAGCTGTTTGCATAGCCACTGCTTTTGATGTCTTTAGGTCAAAGATACGCTTTTCAAAACGATTGACATTTTCTTCGAAGTCTCGAACTACCTGCATAGCCATTGGCTCTGACGATTCTTCTGCTTGCTTATATAGGCCTGGTAGGGTTTCAGTACGCATTTCTTCGATTGCTTCCTCACCTGCTATGATGTATTTTTCAAGTTCCTTAAAGTATTGGATATTTTGCTCATAAAGCTTATCAAATACACCAATGTCCTTTAATAGTTCCATACGAGCTGTTTCTAGCTGAGCAGAAATCTTATCGATTTGGGTTTCCATATTCTGGAAACGAGCCATGAATTTTTCTGCCTGACGTTTTGGATTACCAAAAAGCTTATCAGCAAGAGATTTTTGTCCGTAGTTTACTACATCGATATCATTTACTTTTACAAGTAAATCGCTCATCAGCTCCCCTACTTCCCCCACGTCCTTGCTGCGGACTTCTGATAGGATTTGATCAGAGAATTGGGCAATGCCTTTTTGGGCATTGGTCCCATAAACTGATGCCATTTGAGAGTTTCTAAGGTCGATTTGATTTTTGATTTGGTCGATTTTTTCGCGGTCTTCTGGGCTAATTTTTTCTACTTGCTTTTCTGTTACAGCTACAAGTTCGTTTTTATCTAGGGTGATGTCTTGGGCCTTGCCTGCATCATCCATGAGGTTGTCTAGTGAATAATCTGCCATATTAAGCTCCTTATCTGATGGTTTCCATTAGCTCTTGCATCACATCTATACTTGGCATTTGCATGATTTTGGTTACTTGGTTTGCCATGCCTTCTACATCGAATTCGTCTGGGTTTTCTGTACCTGCTACTATAGTTCTATAGCCATGTTCTTTCCAAGCGAGCGCTTGGACTTCCTTGTCCATGAGGGCGTTAAGTCCCACTTTACCATTTTCTGTAAGGGCAATGTATACGTGAGATGACCACACAGTTGGCTCTGGATAGAGGATGACTACATCAGACCTAATCTGATTGTACATGTCTGGTTCTTGTTTACTAAATTCTAAGAGTTGGGATTCATATCCAGCGATAATTGGAAATGATCCTACGCCCTGGCGGAGGAATTGGTTAAACATATCTATAGAAGATGTTTGCATGTAGCCTATTTGAGTGTATATGCGGTCGATATCCTCTTTGACATTGCCAATAGTTGCCTTGGTGACTGGTTGGTTGTTGTTTAGGGCATTGGCTAATAGTCCTAGGAACATATTACCTGAGTTTGACTGATTTGGGTCTGTGGTGTCGACTAAGATCGGCCCGTAAAGTTGTGATAGGCCAATATCTGCCCAAGTCTTTTCTTCTGCCATAAGGCCAGCTAGTTTTACCATATCGATATAGTAGACGCCATTGTCATCTCTTACGATGCCCTCATCCATGAGAGCATCTACTACTATTCTTCTCGAATAAAGGACTATTGGTGTATTGAAGATGATTTCATTTTGTAGGTCTTTGCCTCCATTTTTTCTAAAGAGCTCGAGGGCTAATTGGCTGGATGGCCATAAATAGTCGCGGCCTTCGGTGTCGGCTTCTGCCATGGCCAGTGATCCTGCTTTTCTGTAATCCATAGTCAGCCCATAGGATTTTTTCACTTTTTCTTTGAACTTTTGATTTTCAACTAGTGGAATTTTCTCACCGCCTATAAAGCCTGTGATTTCCACATCATTTGGTGTACGTTGCTGGTAGAACATGTAGCCACCAGCTAGAGCTATTACTAAAAGAAGTATTGCAAGTCCCCATTTTTTCTCTTTCATTTGACATCTCCTCCTAGTTTGATGGTTTGCTCTAGTAAGTCTGATTCGACTTCTAATTGGTTAATCTTGTCTTGGTGATAAGAATCTCTTTGTTTGGCAAATATTTTGTTGAGCAAGTCTAGTGATTGGTTGGTTTTTTCTTTGATTTCGTAGAATTTATCTGAACTGACATTGGCTCTTTTTAGGTCATTGTAATTATTTACAATGGTCTTCGCTGTAGATACATAATAGTCCAGGAAATGTCTAGATTTGGATATTTCTCGTGGATTGTTCTCTAGATAAAATTCTATGTCGTTAGTTATTTGTGCAAGTTCTAAGGCCTTGGCCTTTATCTCCTTATCTTCGATAGTAGAAGCTGATTTTTCCAACTGTTTTTTATCCTCAGTAAGCTTGAGGTAGATTTGCTGGATTTCTTCGGCATTTTCTAGGGCTTCGATTTCAGTATTACCTATCATAAGCTTAGGCTTGCTGACAAGATATATTCCCCCGTAGACCCCTACAGAGAGCAGGGCTGCTACGAAGAAATTCCACTTGGCCCCAAGTGCTAAGCCAAAGAAGGTAACAAGGGCTGCAATAAGACCTTTCATATTGCGCTTCAAATTTTCATTCATTAATTGTATCCTTTTACATTTTGGAAGGCCTTGATCATATCGTCTCTGCCATCAAAGACTCTGGCACGTGATAGGCCAGCCATTTGCTCAAGCTGTTCTTTCTTGGCATCTCCAAAGAGAATACCAAAGATTGGCACGTCGTAGCCGAGCTTCGCATATTCTTCTTCTAGGTCGGAAAAGCTTAGCTTACCATTGGCCATACCATCAGATAGGACCACGATAGCTGGGCTGTAGTCATCTAGAATTGTCTTGTTATCTTCTAATATACCCACAGCTTCGATAACTGCTTCATACATATAGGTTGAACTGCGAGCTTCGTAATTATTCATTAGGTCTTGATACATAGCTTCCATCTGATCACTATTGCCAGAAGCTTCTAGAACTCCTTGGACACCCTTATTAAATGGAATTACATAGGTCTTGTCTGCGGAGGTGCCTAGTAGAAGGTTTCTCTTAGCATTGTCTGGGACTAGGACTTGATTCATAGCTTCTCTGACTTGTTCATAACCATTGTTGTCATTCATCGATCCTGAGTAATCTAGGACATAGATGGTAAAGCCAGGCTTTTTGAACTCAACTTGGTACATATTTAAAGCTTCCATAATTACATCTGCTTTTGGGAAACGGATTGGACTAAGGGTCTTGTCGATATTTATGCCCCATTCTGGTTTATATACTTCCCTATTGGCCTCACGCACTGTACCAAAGGCTGAGCGTTTGCCTGTTTGCTCAATCTTAGCCTGGGCATCGTCTGATAATATATAGTCCTGGAAAGCCCTAAAGGCTTCTTCTTTTTTATCATCACCCTTATCAACATAGGCTAGAGGGCTGTCTGAAATTGAAAGTCCGTCGACTGGATAAACTGCATATAGAGGCTCACGGCCAGCTTGTTCTAGCTGTTGGTTGGCAGAAATTATTAGCTGTTCGTAGTTTACCATAGCATCATAGTCGCCTTGCATGAATAGGTCGACTAACCAGTTTGATGAACCTGAAGATCTTTCCACCCCACCAAGGAGTGAGGTGATATCTTCACGGAGCTTAGGGTCTTGTAAATCTTCGCTAGTAAGGCCTTCCGCCCCATTTGAAAGGGCTTGGAGGAAACCTAAATAGGCACTAGCACCAGAATTTGATTGGGTAGCACTAGTCATAGTGAATTTTAGTTTGCCACTGCGAATTGCATCGATAATCTCAGCTGTCTTTACATCTCGATCTATAAATCCAAGTTCTTCAGCAAGAGACTTTCTAATACCGAAGACAACCGGCGATTGGCTAGTCACTTCGCTATACTTTAGGCTGTGGTTGGTATCACCAAGATTTAGCCATATAGAAGACGCCGGCCACACTGCATCGTAGGTGATATCAGATGAGCTAAGTAGTCTCATGATATCTAGCGAACCTAGATAATCGATAGTAATAGGCGCCTTGTTGGCCTTAGAATATTCATCAATAATAGGCTCAAGCTCCTTCATCTCAGACCCCGCCACAATCCTAAGCGGCTCACCCTTGTCATAGGCTGAAACAAAATGATTGCCAGAGCTTTGTTCCTTATTAGTTTGTGTATTAGTCTCCCCTCCGCATGATGTGAGGAGGATGATGGATAAGAAAAGTGATAAAAGCTTTTTCATAAGACTCTCCTTTTTATGTATTCTTATTATATTTATACCATAAAACGAGGGAAATATTCTTTTTAAAAAGAATATTAAGAAAATTTTACATATTTAATGTACTGATTAATATTATTGAATTTTATTAATAGCTATGTTGTTATATATACGAAATATATTTAGATAATTTAGGGTGTTATTATTGTGTCATTTTTTAATTGAAAATTGTTTGTTTGATTTATTATTTTATGGGAATATGGGGTTGATTATTTAGGTTGAAAGTAATTATTAAGCCGGACGGTGTCTCGGGCAGGGGCTCTGCAACCTTTCGACATGAATGATTGTGATCTTATATATAATATAAATATGTAGCTAATACTCCGTCCAAGGGGGAAAACCCAGGGGAGTTGACCAGCCCGTCTGGCTCTTAGAGGACTTCTCCCCATCGGTTACGAAAACTCGCTTCTACGAAGCTCCCCTGTGCTACCGCACTAAGTTTTCGGGGTAAATGCCCAAAATCACTGGGCATTTATCTCCCCCTTAAACTCCCTTTTCCGTAACCAGTTCTAAGGACTCACTACGTTCGTCTCTTAGATGTCAGATGCAAGCATCTGACACCCAACTGCAGGGACTCAAACGACCCCGCCGGGGGCAGTTTGGGAGGGATCGCTTCGCGATGCCCGTTTGACCACCAAGCAGTAAGCTCACTGCGTGAGCTTTTGTTGAAAATTTACCTAGGTAATAAAATCCTAACAATCCAAAGGCTCACGAAGTGAGTCTACTTCTTGGGTAGCTCGGTGACCCGAGCGTTCCTTCTACAGAATAAAAGAATTCGCGGAGCGAACTTCTTCTGCTTATCGCCCCACGCGTAGTGGCAGCGGGGGTGGAGTGGGTGTAGGGGGACCGGGGGAAAGGGCGAGAGGGGTCTCTGCAACCCCTGTGCCCTATCCCCCGGAGGCGAAGTATTAAATCAATATAAGAATTACATATAAGAGGGAAATTACGATTGATTTATGAGGGGTGGTATAGTCCATGCCCTTCCATCACGGTATGGATTTACAGATTAGTCTGACATAAGATCCTTCGCATGCGCTCAGGATAAGAGGGGTGTGTGGTAGCTCATAGGATAAAAAAGGAGAATTTAAAAGGAGGTGTGTACCTCCTTTTATTGCTTAGCTCTAATATATCTCTGCGGACTATACATCGCCCATGTAGTGTTTTGTAGTAAATCAGCTCCAAATAAAATATCTATATCTTTTTCATCCAAACTAGGATTTAATTGTGCGCTAGGTAGGGTGATTTCGTCTTCGTCTATCTTAAATGTAAGGGCAGTTTCGTATGTTAGGTTTTCATCTCCTAGGCCTAGCATTTCAAGGTTTTTCTTGCCGCTGCCTTTTTCTTCTATGATTTTTTCGAATACTTTTTGGCTGACGCTTGTGATAGGTGCTGAGGAGTCTATGGCCGCTAGTATTCTTTCACCTCTAAATTCGATGTAGAGGATAGGGGCATTTGGTTTGTCTTTGGCTGTTGGTTCTTTGAAGTCATCTACTTGGACTTCAAATGTGCCTACTCTGAGATCTCCTCTAAAGCTTAGTTGGCTAATTATGTTCCAGCCTAGGATCATGTCTGCTGGAAAGTCGCTACCTGTTGGGTCTTTCATTAGTTCAAATGATTCGTCTTTTGCTATTACTACTGGCGCTGATCCTATTTCTAGGCCTCCGATTGTTAGATTTACCCTAGCTCTTCTCCAGCCGCGCTTTTCATCAATTGGTGTCTCGTCTATATAGCTTACGTCAATTTGATCTGCTATAGATTGTTTGATAAGTGAATTGCCTCTAGTATCAAACATAGCAGTGACAGGCTTTCCGCCTACTTTTGCTTCAAAAAAAATATAGTTCAGATATTTCTTATCCGAAAGTTCAATGCTTGTAAATTTCATTATTGCTCCTTATTTATTACTTCTATTTCTGTGATTAGCTGGCTGTTGGATTTAAAAAGGTAGGATGTAGTATTTTCTGCATCGAAACTAAATATTACCTCACCTTCATCATCTTTGCCCAAAATCGTCAGTCTCTTTGGATCCTTGTTTTTCCTGTCCATCTTTTTTAGTTCATCTATTGATGCTCCTATATAGATATTACCCACAGATAGGTCTGTGGAATTTTCTGTACTTATTTTTCTAATGTCAGAGTCCTTGAGGTAGGCATTGTGGGCTGTGTTGTTGGTGATGGTAAAGATTAGGCCGCCCAGGCCGTCTGAGCTTTGTGACCCTTCAAACATGGGCGAATATAATTTGAGTTCTACTTCATCACCCGGCTCTAGGACTTCATCTTCTTCTGCTAGTTCAAATTCTGTTAATAATAGGTCCTCAAGATTTGCTATGGTCAGCGGAAACTTGACGGTTTGGCCAAATACCACAAATTCTCCAGCCACATAGTTTTGATCGCGCATGAATGTCTTTGAGAATATTGCTGCACTTGTTAGCTTATCATCAGCAAAATATAGCGAAACGTAGTTATTGTCTGTGTAATAATTTAAAGTTCGCTCAGAATTCATGATGGCTACTTCGGAGTGGATACCCTTTAGCCTCTGGCTAGCCTTGGCAAAGCTATCGCCCCATTTAAGGCCGCTGATTGAAAAATCAGGATTTTTTTCATTTTCTGAATTAAGATATACTTCTATTATAGTCCCCTCATCAGTATTTATAGGCTCATTGCTAGTGTTTTTAAAGGTAGCGCCCAGGTCGTAGTCACCACCGTCAAGCTTAGTCATAATTTGTTGATTTTTTATGATGACATCGTGGAAGAATTCATTTTTATGGATACTAATGCCATTGTCCTGAAAGTCTTGGTAACTTGCTGGCAATTTGTAAGTCTTGCCCTTTAGGGTAAATGAATCGTAGTCCTTGGTCGCTATTTCTATAGGTGCGAGGGGCTTAGTTGGTTTAACTTCTTCTACTTCGCCCGAACAAGCTGTAAGAATTATAAATGTTAAGGCTAATAAAATTTTTCTCATGTCCCCTCCTTCTTAGAATATATTACCACAAAAATTAGATATAGGCATTATATAACAAAAGGCTATTTTTAGCCAGTGCAACCATTAGTTGACAAATTTCCAAGACAGCTTGGTGGAATATTTGCCCTAAGTTTTATAAAATAAAGTTAACAATATATGGGAGGTTCTAATGAAACTTGCTGATAAGATTACATATCTAAGAAAAGAAAATAATATGACCCAAGAAGAGCTCGCACATAAAGTTGGTGTTAGTCGCCAGTCCGTTTCCAAGTGGGAGGCTGGTGGAGCCCTGCCAGATCTTGATAAACTCTTAAAAATATCAAAATTATTCGGAGTATCTACCGATTATCTGATAGATGAAGAGATAGATACTTTTGAAAAGACAAATGAAAAAAAGACAGACATATTTACTGATGACTTTGTTTACCAATTCATAAGGCGCGCAGAAGATAGGTCGGTTTTTATGAGTGTGGGAACATTTCTGATGATACTTTCCGCCATAGGATCTATATCCGGATCTAAGATTGGGTGGGCGCTTGGCATAATTGCCTTCATAGCTGGTCTTGGGATGTTTATCTATTCAATTATAAACAGGGATAGGGTCTATAGCATCGATGATGGGGCTTATTTTAACTTTGCCAACAATATTACAAACTTTAAGCCAGCCTTCAAGCGTAATGTAATCATCGCTGTGTGTTTTTATTTGC
The DNA here is from genome assembly GCA_000308255.3 of Anaerococcus pacaensis 9403502. Lineage (GTDB taxonomy): Bacteria > Bacillota > Clostridia > Tissierellales > Peptoniphilaceae > Anaerococcus > Anaerococcus pacaensis. Next base: position 384,042 of record HG326663.1, read on the forward strand.
TTGCCTATATCTTTTATAATCGTAGCTTTGACTTAGACTGGGTGCAAAGCACCACTATTTGTCTCTTACCCGTTGCAATTGGGACATCCATAATTATTTACTCAATAATTAGAAGAAACGCCTACAATAATATCTTAAGCTATATAGATGATGCTAGTAGTATTGCCCGTGGCTGGACCTCGACTGCCAGCAGCAATTATTGGATGGCCGTGACTGCCTTTTACTTGGTCTATAGTTATTTTAGTGGGAATTGGTATATAAGTTGGATCATCTGGATTATAGCTCCGATAGGAGAAAATATACTAAGATCAATATTTAAATAGTAGGTGATTATTTCACCTATTTTTTGTTAGTAAATAAATAATTGGGCTATAAATCTATAAAATCAGCCAATGCAACCGATAGTTGCGCAAAATTAAAATCTAGTTGGTGGGATGCTCGCCCCCTTCATCATAAAATATAATCAACAAAATCATATGGGAGGTAAATTATGATTCTTGCTGATAAAATTATAAATTTAAGAAAAAAAGCAAACATGACCCAAGAGGACCTAGCAAGTGAGATTGGAGTTAGTCGCCAATCCATATCTAAATGGGAGAGTCAAATGGCCATGCCAGATCTCGATAAGATAATGAAACTATCAAAAATATTTGGTGTGTCTACCGATTTTCTATTAAACGATGATATGGGCATCGAGCAGATTGTAGTCGATGAAGTACATGAAGATGTGACAAAAGTGATAGATGTGCCAATGCTAAATGATTATTTTGCCACGTATGAAAAAATAGCTAAAAAAGTAGCCATGGCTGTCCCACTTTTTATCCTAAGCCCAATTCCTACTATTGCCTTAGAAAATGCAAATGAGAAGGCTGGAATTATGCTTACTATCATGATAATTGCCATCGCAGTAGCTATGCTGATTGCAGCCGGATTTGAATCATCCAAATTTGAATTCATAGAAAAAGAACCCTACAATTTCTCTTATGGGGTAGAGGGGATAATTCAAAAAAATATTAACGAATATACTCCAACAGTTAAAAGAAACATGATTATTTCTATTGCGATATTTATCCTATCTCCAATGATGTTCCTATTAGTGGAGGGCTCGGATTTTCCTGAAGCTTATATACTAATACTATTTTTATTCATGACTGCCATAGCAGTTGCCATCATTGGCTACACTATGACCAAATACACAACTATGAAAGAGATTATGGAATACCGAGACCCTAGAAAACAACAAAAGGACAATAATATGGGCAAGGCATCAGGTATCCTATGGATACTAACACTTGCAGTATTTTTAGCTTATAGTTTTGTAACTGGAAACTGGCATAACAGCTGGATAATCTTTGTGATAGCTGGCTTTATCCAACTAGCACTTGCGGTTTATTTTGACAAATAGCTAAATAGAGGCGAATTATAGAATTCGCCTCTTTTTTACTAAAGCTTGCTAAAGTTTAACAAATTGTCTTATTTTTTCTTTTTAAACCAGCTTTCTGCCGAATAGTTGAGAATATTTTTCTTATAGGTCTTTTCAGAAAGTCGATACACCAATAGGATAGCTATGACTAGTATGGCTATAGCGATCAATCCCTCTAGCATACTTGCATAGCCATTGATAAGTCTTAGTGGCATAAAGAAGGTTGAGGTGAAAGGTAGATATGATAGGATTTTGGTTGCCATTATATCACCCTTGTTCATGAGGGCATTGGCTACAAAAAATATGGCAACAATAATAAAAATAAGTGGTGATCCATATTTACCAGCATCTTCTACCTTGTTGGCATAGGAGCCAAGCATAGCTGCAAATATAAGTGAGATTAGGATGCCTAGTAGGAATAATACTACTATTTGAATAATCATAGCTATAATTTGAGGGTTTAGGTTGAAAGTTATATCTAAACCATCAAAAATCCCGCGGCTTTGAGCAAACATAAAGCCTATTAAACCAAAAATGGTATAAGCTAGTATTTCTACCATAGCGGCTAGGAAATTACCAAATATTTTGCCCCTAAAATATTCACCTGGCCTTACAGATGAGAAGATAAATTCTATCATCTTCGTACCTTTTTCTGTAGCGGTTTCGGTGATTATTATTTGAATGAAGCTAATTAGAACCATATACATCAAAAACAATAGGACGTAGTAGATGCCCATGGCAATATTCTTATTGTCTGTTTGATCATCTGTTAGCTCATTTATTTGTGGACTTATCGATAAAATTTCCGCTTGATTAGGATCAAGCTTTGCATTAGCCCTATTTAATTCTAGCTGGCTAGTTTCAAGGATACTTTGAAAAATCATCTTATCCTGTATGCCTACATCGCTAGTATAGAAATCAGCTATAATTTTTCCGTCTTTCTCCCACACTTTTGCGTATGGTGCTTTGTCATCTTCATCTGCTAATATGTCATCAAGCTCATCTTCGCTGATTAGCTTAAAGCCCTGACTTTCAAAAGCTTCGTCTATGTTTAGTTTTGGGTCAGCTACCACATACATATCTTTATCTGCATTCTGTCCTGCAAAATAGCCAATTGCTAGACTTACTATCATAATCACGATAGGTAGTAAAAGCATCACCCAGAAACTAGGACTTTTCATTTGATTTTTGAAGGTTTCTCTGCTAACGATTCTAGTTCTATTCATCTTTTGCCACCTCCGCTCTAAAGATTTCGTTAAGGCTTGGAGCTGCTTGGCTAAATTGGGCAACATAGCCGATATTTTTTGTTATAAGGTCATAGAGCATTGGCCCATCAGCTGCATTATGTAAGTTGATTTTCCAAATATTGCCAGCCCTAGTATATGATTTTACCTTTGTATCGATAAGGCCAGCTAAGTCATGGTCTGTTTCAATAATTACCACATCCCTAGGATATGAATCTCTAATCTCAGATGGTGTTCCGTTTAGGATTATTTTTCCATTTTTTATCATGGCGAGCTTGTTGCAAAGACTCTCTACATTTTCCATGTTATGAGATGAGAAAAGTATTGTCATGCCATTGGCATTTAGCTCTTTTATTATATCTTCAAGTAGGGCAATATTGTATGGGTCTAACCCTGATAGAGGCTCATCAAGGATGACAAATTCTGGCTTATATATCACTGATGCAAGGAGTTGAACCTTTTGCTGGTTCCCCTTGGATAGGGATTTGATTTTATCAGTTAGTTCTCCTTTGACCTCGAAGCGGTCAAACCATTTTTGAAGCTCCTCATTTGTTATGTCTGGGCGTTGGTTTAGCCTTGAAAAATAGCGAATTTCATCAGCTATGGTCTTTTTTGGTGAAAGCGACCTCTCTTCTGGTAAAAATCCAATTTTTTCAAGGGGTACATCCTTCATAGGCCTTCCATCATATCTAATATCACCTGTATAGTCATCGAAGAAGTTCATCATTGAGCGAAATAGGGTTGATTTGCCAGCTCCATTTTGGCCTATGATCCCAAAAATATCGCCTTTATCGACCGTAAAACTAACATCATCTAGGGCCTGGACCTTGCCAAATGATTTTGAAACATTTTTAATCTCAATCATATTTATCCTTTCCTTTTATAAATTATTCATTATATATTATAACATAGAGTTTATATTTACCCATTATATTTATAAAGCTACAGTTTCTAAAAATAAAATAAATCTTCAAATTTTTTATCTAATGCTATGCACAGTATCAATGCTAGTTTGGCTGTTGGGTTAAATTGACCTGTTTCTATAGAACTAATAGTGTTTCTAGAAACCCCTACCATGTCGGCCAAGTTTTGCTGTGAGTAGCCTTTTTCTTTGCGGACTTCTTTGAGTCTATTTTTTAATACTAGTTCTTCATCCATACCTCCCCCTTAGTTTAAACTCATAAAGTGAGCTATGAGACATAAAACTGTTCCTATGGCAAGAATTGTCCCTAAGACTAAATTCTTCTTCTCTTTAATGTATTTATATTTCACCAAAACCATAGCTGCAACAATCCCAAAATATATAGCCTGAGCTCCATAATTATAGGTATTGTAGAAAAATTGATCTCCGGCAACAATTATGGCTGTAATAAGCAAGCCAACTTCTCCAGCCCTCTTACTAGACTTACTTAGTACATCTACCATTAGCTCATCATTGTTTTTATAATCTCTCCTACTTTTTGCCAAAATTTCTTCTTTGTTCATAATTTTTCCTCCAGTATTATGCCAAGTACACTTGGTAAATTAATTATATACTCGCCAAGTATACTTGTCAATAGTTGATATAAAAAAAGATAAGCCCTAAAACTTATCTCCTTTAAAAACAACTAATTATCAAATTGTGACATATCAAAATTATCTAGGTCAACTCCAGCTTCTTTTAGGAGGGCCTCAATTTGTGCTGTATTTTCTGTGATTGATGCTAGTAGCCTTTGAGCTTCTTCTTCGTTCATATTATCAAGGTCAATCCCTTGAATGCCTGGGACAGCGTGTGGTAGGTCTATGGTTAGGTCTTCGCCATCACCTAGGCTAAAGCTCATAGGTCTGCCGTTTCTGCTGGTATCTACTTTATTATCTTTTTTATCTTCCATTGCCATAATTTTTCTCTCCTATTTTAGTATTTTCTTTAAATATTTACCCGTATATGACTTTTTGTTTTTAGCTAGCTCTTCTGGAGTTCCGCAGCCGACGATTGTGCCGCCCCCATCTCCGCCTTCTGGTCCAAGGTCGATTAGGTAATCGGAGACCTTTATCACATCAAGATTGTGCTCGATGACTACTACTGTGTTGTTTTGCTCAACTAGGCGGTTAAGCACATCTATTAGCTTGTGAACATCTGCCATGTGAAGGCCTGTGGTTGGCTCATCTAAGATGTAGAGGGTTTGGCCTGTGCCTACTTTTGCAAGTTCTGTGGCTAGCTTTACCCTTTGAGCTTCACCACCAGATAGCTCTGTGGATGGTTGGCCGATTTTTATATAGCCGAGACCTACATCGTATAGGGTCTGCAGCTTACGTACAATTGGTGGATGGTTTTCGAAAAACTCGATCCCTTCTTCTACAGTCATATCAAGGACTTCAGATATGTCCTTGCCCTTGTATTTAACCTCGAGTGTCTCGCGGTTGTAGCGCTTGCCGTGGCATACTTCACATGGGACATATACATCTGGTAAGAACATCATGTCTACTTTGATTGTACCATCTCCCTTGCAGGCTTCACAACGGCCGCCCTTTACATTAAAGGAAAATCTGCCCTTGTCATAGCCGCGCATCTTGGCTTCATTAGTCATGGCAAATACATCACGAATGCCATCAAACACCTTAGTATATGTCGCTGGATTAGAACGAGGAGTACGGCCAATTGGTGATTGGTCGATGGCTATGACCTTGTCAATATTTTCAAGGCCTAGGATTTCTTCGTGTTTTCCTGGACGAACTTTGGTTTTGTTGAGTTTTTTGGTGACTGATTTGTAAAGTATTTCATTGATTAGCGATGATTTGCCAGATCCTGAGACACCTGTGACAGAGGTGAGGACGCCAATTGGGATTTTGACGTCGACATTTTTGAGGTTGTTTTCTGCTGCACCTTTGATTTCTATATAGGTGTCAGATGTTCTGCGTTCAGCTGGTATTGGGATTACACTTCTGCCTGAGAGATAGTCGCCTGTAATGGATTCCTTGGTGTTCATGATATCATCAACTGATCCTTGAGCTACTACTTCGCCCCCGTGTACACCTGCTCTAGGTCCAATGTCTACTATAAAGTCAGCTTCACGGATGGTGTCTTCGTCGTGTTCTACTATGATTAGGGTGTTTCCAATGTCTGTGAGATTTCTGAGGGATGCTATTAGCTTGTCATTGTCTCTTTGGTGGAGGCCAATAGATGGCTCATCTAGGACATAGCAGACTCCCACAAGGCCTGATCCGATTTGGGTGGCAAGTCTAATACGTTGGCTTTCGCCACCAGAGAGGGTGGCAGCTGACCTATTTAAAGTCAAATAGCCAAGGCCCACATCATTTAAAAACCTTAGCCTTGATTCGATTTCACGGATGATAAGCTCTGCTATATTCTCTTTCATTTCTGAAAGCTCGAGCTCATCGAAAAACTTAACTGACTTTTCGACTGATAACTTGGTGAGGTCTGAGATATTGGTATCCCCAACTTTGATAGCGAGAACTTCTGGTTTTAATCTGTCGCCGTGGCAGGTCTTACATTCTTCCTCTCCAAGGAATTCCCTAAATCTTTTTCGCTGATTGTCAGTAGAAGCTCGCTCATAGCGGTCGCCTATATTTGCTATAGCCCCTTCAAAAGGACCTTTATAGCGCTTGCGGCCTGAAAATCTAGAATCAAATACGAAAGATAAATCATATTTTGTTCCATATAGGATATCATCTATCATTTCCTTTGGGGCTTCTATAAGTGGAGCATCTGCTGAGAAATCATAATGGTCTGCTATGGCATGGATGGTTTCATAATAATAGCCGCCCTTGCTTGAGCCTGAATAAGCATCTATAGCCCCTTCATTTATCGATAAATTCATATTTGGTATCACAAGCTCTGGGTCAACTTGCAGGTGGAAACCAAGGCCGTTGCAGTCCGGACACATGCCTATTGGGGCATTGAATGAAAACATATTTGGGGTAATCTCAGGCAGGCTGATATGGCCATCTGGGCAAGCAAGCTTGCTTGATAGGATGTATTCTTCGCCATCAATCACATCGATAGTCACAGTCCCATCAGCGAGCCTTAGCGCTGTTTCTAAGGAATCGGCAAGGCGGGTATTTATACCTTCTTTGATGACAATCCTATCTACAATAATTGAGATGTCGTGCTTTTTAGTTTTTGATAGTTCTATCTCATCTTCTAAGTCAAAGCGCTCTCCATCTATCATAACCCTTACAAAACCTTCTTTTTGGATGTTGTCGAGGGCCTTTTTGTGTTGACCTTTTTTGCCCTTGATCACTGGTGCGAGGATTTGGATGCGGGTCTTTTCTGGCAGGGTCAGAATATTATCTACCATTTGGTCGATAGATTGGGCCTTGATTGGCTTGCCGCACACTGGGCAGTATGGGTCGCCAATTCTCGCATATAAAAGCCTATAATAATCGTATATTTCTGTAACTGTTGCTACAGTAGAACGTGGGTTTCTGTTGGTTGTCTTTTGGTCAATTGATATCGAAGGGGAGAGCCCCTCGATAGAGTCTACATCTGGCTTGTCCACATTGCCCAAGAATTGGCGGGCATAGGATGAGAGGCTTTCTACATATCGCCTTTGGCCCTCGGCATAAATAGTGTCAAAGGCTAAAGTGGACTTTCCTGATCCGGAAAGTCCTGTAAATACAATCATCTCATCACGTGGCAGGGTCAGATTGACATTTTTGAGGTTGTTGGTGCGGGCACCTTTTATTACTATGTCGTGTTCGCTCAATTTATGCTCCTACGAAGTTTGCCTTCATGGCTGCTATTTGGTCGCGGATGTTGGCAGCGCGTTCGAAGTCTAGTTCTTCGGCGGCCTTATACATTTGTGCTTCCAGGTTGATTAGTATTGCGTCTATATCTTCACGGCTGAATTCTTCAATTTCCTCTTCCTCAGCGGCCTTGGTTACTTGAATCATTTCGCCGATATTTTTTCTAATGGTGGTTGGTGTGATGCCATTTTCTCTGTTGAATTCTTCTTGGATTTCGCGGCGACGGGCTGTCTCATCGATAGCTTTTTGCATTGATTTGGTGATTTGGTCGCCGTACATGATTACCTTGCCCTCAGAGTTACGAGCGGCACGGCCTATGGTTTGGATGAGGGAAGTTTCACTTCTGAGGAAGCCTTCCTTGTCTGCATCTAGTATTGCAATGAGCGATACTTCTGGGATATCTAGACCTTCACGAAGGAGGTTGATACCTACGAGTACATCAAATTCACCCAGACGAAGCTCACGGATAATTTCCGAACGCTCTATGGTTTTGATATCAGAGTGGAGGTATTTTACCTTGATACCATTGCTGGTCAAATAGGTGGTTAGGTCCTCGGCCATTTTTTTAGTAAGGGTAGTAACTAAAGTCCTATCGCCCTTTTCTATTGTTTGATTAATCTCAGCTATGAGGTCGTCAATTTGATTTTCTGTAGGGCGGACTTCTACTATCGGATCTAGTAGGCCTGTTGGGCGGATGATTTGGTCAACCATTTCACCATTTGTCTTCTCTTTTTCATATGGGCCAGGGGTGGCTGATACATAGACAGCCTGGCCAATTAAGTCTTCAAATTCATTGAACTTTAGAGGTCTATTATCAAGGGCTGATGGCAATCTAAAGCCATAGTCCACTAGGTTTTGTTTTCTACTCCTGTCCCCTTCATACATACCACCTACTTGTGGGATGGATACGTGGGACTCATCGACCATGAGGATGAAATCATCTGGGAAATAGTCGATTAGGGTGTATGGCCTAGAGCCTGCTGGCCTATTTGATAAGTGGCGTGAATAGTTTTCGATACCTGAACAAAAGCCAATTTCTCTTAGCATCTCAAGGTCATATCTGGTACGTTGTTCGAGTCTTTGAGCTTCTAGAAGTTTGTTCTCGCGGTTTAGCTCTTCTAAGCGTTCTTCAAGCTCTTGTTCGATTGAAATAATAGCTCGGTCTGTCTTCTCGCTGGTTGTCGCATAGTGGCTGGCTGGATAAATATATCCATGGGTTAACTTTGCAGTTACCTTGCCTGTGAGCGAATCAAATTCTGATATGTCTTCGATTTCATCTCCAAAAAACTCTATACGGATAGCCTTTTGGTCAAAGCCAGCTGGGAAAATATCTAGTATATCGCCGCGGCGCCTAAAGGTACCACGGTCAAAATCTATGTCATTTCTCACATATTGGACATCGATAAGTCTCCTCATGACCTCTTCTGGAGCTATCTCTTGGCCAGGCCTTAGAGAAACTACTAGTTCCTTATAGTCAATCGGATCCCCTAGGCCATAGATACAAGAAACAGATGCCACAATGATTACATCTCGGCGCTCAAATAAGGCCATAGTAGCACTATGGCGCATCTTATCTATTTCATCATTTATCGAACTATCCTTGGCTATGTAGGTATCAGTTGCCGCTACATAGGCCTCAGGTTGGTAATAATCGTAGTAGCTTACGAAGTATTCTACAGCATTGTCCGGGAAAAATTCCTTAAATTCTGTAAAAAGCTGGTAAGCGAGTGTCTTGTTGTGGGCAAGGACCAGTGTTGGCCTTTGCACACGTTCTATAATATTGGCCATGGTAAAGGTCTTACCAGAGCCAGTCACCCCGCGGAGGATCTGGTCGGTCTTGCCAGATTCTAGGCCAGCTACCAATTTATCGATAGCTGCTGGCTGGTCCCCCTTGGGTTTATAATTAGAATTTATCTCAAATTTATTCATAAACACTTCCTTTATTACAAGTGTAAATTATCATTGGGTCCATATATAAATATACACGTATTTGTTTAAATTTCAATTATTATGAGGTCTATGCAGGGCATAAAAAAAAGCCCCGCTTGGGGCTAATATTAGTTCTGATTCTTTGATTTATCGGCTATGGCGAGTAATAGATTTGCTCCACCAAATAGCCATAATAGTGACTGGAACAATCTTAGATTATCAAAAGCTGGTACGAATTTTAAAATCAAGGCTATGACTATACAAACTAAGCCAGTGATAATCCTTATTCTTCTTTTTTCTTCATTATTCATACGACCACCTCTACGCTCATTTTATAAAAGGCAAATCGTATTTGGCCCCATAGGCCACAAGCCCACCTAGGACTGTAAATATTGCCCCTAATAAGTAGTCGCCAGTAGTAAGCCCATAATAAGCAGCCATCACTATTAGCATCAATCCAATTATCATAAATCTTTTTTCCATCATTTATCTCCCAAATTTAAAATCATCTTCCATAAAATTATCATCACCAGAAAGGCCTGTTGCCTTATCTGCTATAAAAAATGTAACCACTCCTCCAAAGACCATGACCAAGGCAAAGATGGTTTCTCCTATGAGATATAGCATAATCCCAAGGAGTAAAAAGCAAACTGCCATGATGCGTATCTTTTGTTTTTGACTCATATCTACCCTCTATTCCTTTTACTATGATTTTACCGCATTTTAAAAGACCTCCCAAGAGGGAAGCCTCGTTTTACTTATCTAGAGGTTTGATTTTGGCTTTTGAAGGCAGCTACTAAGAATAGTATAGCTACAATTAGTGAGATAATTGCCCACATGGTATCTTGTCTTTGAAAACTTAAGAGGGCTACTACTAGAAAAATTATTCCTACGATGATTCTAATTACTTTACTACTTTCCATAAAATTTCCTTAATCTAATATAATCTTTATACTCAAAATTATAGTACCAATTAGAATGATTTTATAGCTAATCGTATGGTCTAAGTTTTTAATTTAGCCTATTGACAGATAAATGTCATATGATATAATGAACATATGAACACATATTCATTTATTTAAAGGAGGTTAAATGTATGAATCGATAAAAAATGCTAGACTTTAAGATATAATGGAGATTTCAGACCTATTTAAGGTTTTTGCAGATTCTACTAGACTTAGAATCCTCCATAAGCTTTTTAATAGGCCTATAAGTGTAGGAGTCATAGCAGAGGCTCTTTATATGAGCCAATCAGCTATTTGCCACCAGCTTAAATATCTAAAGGATAGCAACCTAGTAAAATCAGAAAGAAATGGCAAGTCTATATATTATTCACTTGCTGATAATCATATAAAGACAATTTTTAAGACAGGATTAGAACATATTAAAGAATAGGAGAATATAATGAAAGTAAAATACAAAGTAGAAAGTGATGACCTATGTCCAAATTGTGCAGCAAAGATTGAAGAGGCTGTTAAGAAAATTGATGGAGTAAATGATGCCAACCTATCATTCCTAACTTTGAAGCTAAAGATGGAATTAGCTGATGGTGCTGATGAAGATGCTATCTTTGATGAGGCTAATAGACTTGCTGATAAACTTGAGCCAGGGACTGTCTTAGTGAGGTAGGATATGTTTGAGTCTATGACAGATGCTCACAAAAAGGAGCTTAGTAAACTTATAGCTATAGGTATTTTTACTGCTATATTAGCAGTATTAAGGAATAATATAGGTGAAAGTATATGGATTGTGGGTGGGTTTTTATTAGCCTACTTGCTATCCGCATGGAATGTTTTGATAAAAGGGTTTAAGGGAATCATCCGTGGCCAGGCCATGGATGAAAACTTCCTTTTGTCTATAGCATCAATTGCAGCCTTCATCCTAGGCCAATATATAGAAGCAATTGCTGTAATACTTTTTTATAATTTTGGTGATTTATTTGAAAATATAGCAAGCCATAAGTCCCGCCAAAACATAGAAGGACTCCTAGACTTAGTGCCTGATGTGGCCAATAAGGTAAACCCAGATGGTTCTACTACAGAAATCGACCTAGATGATGTAGAAGTAGGAGATATCCTCCTGGTTCGTGATGGTGAGAAAATTGGCGTGGATGGTGTCGTTATAGAAGGCCATGGTCTACTTGATACATCTTCTGTTACTGGAGAATCCATGCCAGTAGAAGCCGAAGTAGGGTCTGAGATTATATCTTCATCTCTTCTTACTGAAGGGATTATCAAAATGGAAGCTAAGAAAGAATTTGATGATTCCGTTGCTGCAAAGATTATGGAGATTATAGAAGATTCCGCAGAAAGTAAATCTCAAAGTGAAAAAATGGTAACAAGATTTGCCAGAGTCTATACCCCAATTGTTGTAGCTATTGCGCTTATAGTAGCGATTATCCCTCCCCTATTTTTTGGAGGAGATTGGTATGACTCTATATTCTTGGCAGCTACATTTTTAGTAATATCATGCCCATGTGCCCTAGTACTATCAGTCCCACTAAGCTTTATGTCAGGCCTTGGCCTAGCTAGTGAAAATGGCATCCTTATAAAAGGAAGCCAGTATTTTGAAGGACTAAAGAATGCCAAAGTCCTATTATCCGACAAAACCGGAACCCTCACTACAGGGAATTTCAAAGTAAAAGATATAGAATATTTTACTGACCATGATAGGGAAAAAATCCTCGATTATATATACAATATCGAGCTAATGAGTACCCATCCTATAGCAAAAGGGATAGTAGAAAGTCTAGACCGTGATGAAAAACATGATTTGTTTGAAGAAGTGACCAATGAAAAGGGCCTTGGTGTAAGAGCTACTAGCAAGGATGGCGACCTAATCAAGATAGGTTCTGCTAGATTTGTTGGCTATGATGGAGAAGAAAATGACAGAGCAATATATGTCTCTATAGATGACAAGCTTGCTGCAAAGGTAATAATCGAAGATGAAATCAAAGACCAATCATTTGAAACTATAGAAGATCTTCACAACCATTTTGAAAATATAGCTGTAGTATCAGGCGATGGCAAAAATGCAGTTGAAGAAACAGCCAAAGAACTTGGCCTAGATGACTACTACGCAGAAGTCATGCCAGACCAGAAGCTAGAAATTATGAAAGGCTACCAAGATAAAGGACTTCCTACAGTCTTTGTAGGAGATGGTATCAACGACGCCCCAGTCCTTACCAATGCAGATGTTGGTATATCAATGGGAGAAACAGCATCTGACCTTGCTATAGAATCATCCGATATACTCATAGTTAACGGAGAATTTAGCCAGATGAGCAAGCTAATGAAAATCTCAGACCTTACCAATAGGACAGTAAGACAAAACGTGACTTTCATAATGGCTGTCAAAATAGGAATCCTAATAGCAGGACTACTAGGCTATGCAAATATGTGGCTAGCAATATTTGGAGATGTAGGAGTTACAATAATAGCAGTCCTATGGTCTATGAGAATATTGAGAAGTAAATTGTAGCTTAAATAAAGGTGATATTGCAGAATAGGTAATTCTATTCTGCACATCACTTTTTTTCTATTCTCGGACTTTTGCAACAGCCCCTTAAGTCTAACTTTATGGGGTCACCTTAAGTTTTAAAGCTAACGGGGATATTAATATACTAGGGAAAACAAGACTTGAGCCTTAAATTTCTCTTATCTTTTTCTTTGACTATAGGTTGCCCCAATAGCTTTCAAGCCAACCATCAAAAATATAAGGGCAAAAAGTTGCTGGCCATTGGCAAATAAAATATAAGCAATACCAAGCTGGTAGGACACCAAGCATTTTAATATCGATATTGTTCATAGGTAACTACTTTGTTTTGTTGTTCGTAAATCATTACCCAATATCATTATAGTTTAATAGTTTTATCAAAAAACAACCCCTGCTAAATTAAGCTCGGGATTGTTTAAGTTGTAGATATTAAATACATTTTTTACCTGCTATAGGCAAAATTATCATCCATAAAGTCATCGCTTGACCCATCCTTACTTGCCTTATCAGCAATTAGGAAGGTAACTACTCCGCCAAATACCATGACCAAGGCAAAGATGGTTTCTCCTCTGAGATATAGCATGATCCCAAGGAGTAAAAAGCAAACTGCCATGATGCGTATCTTTTGTTTTTGACTCATATCTACCCTCTATTCCTTTTACTATGATTTTACCGCATTTTAAAAGACCTCCCAAGAGGGAAGCCTCGTTTTACTTATCTAGGGGTTTGATTTGGGCTTTTGAAGGCAGCTACTAAAAATAGTATAGCTACAATTAGTGAGATAATTGCCCACATGGTATCTTGTCTTTGAAAACCCAGGATAGATACTACTAAAAATATAACTCCTACAACGATTCTGATAATTTTTGTACTTTCCATAGTTCAACCTTTCTATAAAATATTTACTACGACAAATCCTAGCAAAAAGGCGATAATCCCAAGGATATACTTCCTCGGATGCTTCCACACCTCAGTTGTTGTCTTCTTATTCTTAATCGGGTGATTAGTTTCTAAATAATAGGCCCCTAAAGTTTCAAATACGACAAGGCCTATTATAAGAATGATGATTTTAAGGCTAAGCTCATTCCAAAATAGTCCTACTATTATCAAATGAACTAAGATGTAATAGGCTATGATCATTTTAAAATAATCTTTGGCAAGTGACTTATGGGTTGCTGGCAAAAGAGCCTTATATGTATTGATGTCAGTTTCAGTGGAAAGGACCGTCATTAATGGGGTGTTTATTGTGGCCACCATCAGAGCCAAAGGCAGGCCCATTTCATTTGGAAATGCTAAGCCTAGGATTATTATCATAATGATGAGGCCAGCTGTATTTATGATGTAGACTTTTTCACTGATGATAAATTTAAGGAAGTAGTTACTTATCTTTATTTGTGACATCTTCCCTGCTGATGAGCTAGTAAAATAAACTTCATTTAAAAAATTTGTCTTGATAACAAAAAGGTAAGAAGCAACTATCACAAGACTAACTAGGTATAGTTTACTATTGATAATTAAATGGCTGCTTAGGACTAGAGCTAGGATGCTTAGTACAATAGTCAAGAGCTTTTTCCCATTTGAAATATTTTGACTTACCCCCACGCTTGCTATGATGCAAATGATGGGACTTGCTATGATTAAAGATATAAAATAGCTTATCGGCAAATTAAAAGCTATAAAGGCAACTAGCACGAGTAGCACTTTTCTTATCAAAGTATCAATTGTAATAGCCTCAATAAAGCCCAAATTTATCTCATTCCTATCTACCGGCAATTGATAATAGGCGCCGGTATTTTCTTTGGATGTGTAGGTCTTTACAAAATAATAAATATTAAAGGCCAGGGCGAAATAGATAAACAAAAGGCTAGCAAAACTTAGGCTGAGCTCGCCATAGGTTGGGTTGTTTTCGATAAAGGTTTGTAAAAGGACAAATAAGACTAGGCCAAATACTGCAGTTTTATAAACATCTCTCTTATCAATGAAATCTTTGAGAAATACCTTGTGCATGGCTAACCCTCAAAGGCCCTAAGGATTTGATCTACAGTTAGGTCTTTATTTATAGACTTTTTAGCCGAAATCTTTCCCTTATCAAGCAAGAAATATGAATCGCAGGCCTCGTTGATGGACTCCAAGATATGAGTTGCCATAAGGATTGATCCATACTCTTTGTAACCCTTTATGAGTTTATATAAAAAGACTGTTGACTCAAAGTCTAGCCCATCTACAGGTTCATCTAGGATGAGAAGTGGTAATTTGAGTCCCATAGCTGCTATGATGAAAAATTTCTTTTTATTACCCATAGATAGTTCTTTGACTGGATAGGTCCTGTATTTTTCAAAATTAAAACCATCTATCATATAAGATTCAAAATTATCGTCGAATTCCCTGCCGTAGGCCTTATGTAAAAATTCATTGTACTCATCAAAGGTCCAATACTTAAAAGCATTATCCTCTGAAAATACTGCCATACGACCGAGTTTGAAGTTTTCATCATCAAAGCTAACTGCCTTGCCCCTATATGTAAAATTGCCTATGCTAAATTTGGGGTGTATATCTGTGATGGTCTTTATCAGCGTGGTCTTGCCCGACCCATTTGACCCAACCAGGGCTACTATTTCCTTGTTTTCAATCTCAAAACTCGCCCCATCTATGATATTTTCCCCATCCACATACCAGGATTTTAAGTTGTCTACTCTTATCAGTAAGTCATCCATTCTTTTCCTCCTTATAAAACATATACCCGCCATAAAACATATACCCGCCTCTATAATTATAATTGTAAAATATTGGTAAATAATTTGACTTTAGAGCTTACAAGCATATAATAAATATGAGTAAACATTCATATGAATAGGAGCACATAAATGACTACAAATATTAACGAAGAAACCTTATTTGACTTGGCAGATTTATTCAAAATACTAGGAGATTCCACTAGGCTTAGGATAATATCAGTCTTATATGAAGGTCCTATGAATGTGGGTGAGATTGCAGATTCCCTAGATATGAGCCAATCTGCAATAAGCCATCAGCTTAAGAGCCTTAAGGATAATAACCTCGTTATAGCTTGTCGCGATGGCAAATCAATTTATTATGACTTAGCTGATGACCATGTAAAGATTATCCTTCAAACAGGTCTAGAACACATAAAGGAGTGAAATATGAAATATAAATACGACGTAGAAAGCAAAAACCTTTGTCCAAATTGTGCAGCAAAGATAGAAGATAAAATTAGAAAAATAGATGGTGTGGAAGATGTTAATTTCGCAGCTATCACCAGAAAACTAAGATTAGAAGTAGCCGATGATGCAGATATCGATAAAATCATGACTGAAGCCCAACAAATCGCTGACAAAATTGAACCGGGCACAGTATTTGTTGGCAAATAAATACTAAAAACACAACCCGCGCTAGTTTAGCTAGTGCGGGTTTTTATAATGGTTCTAAATATGATAGCGGTTATCAGTACATTGTTAGCATTTATGATAATTGTTATCATTTGACAAAGTAAAGTAGCATGCTATAATAGTGGTATGAACAAGTATTCATATGAGCGGAGGTGCATATAATGATAACCAATATCAGTAAAGAACAAACTGAAGTAAAGAAAAAATCAAATGCAAAGTTATTTACCATAGCTGATATGACTAATGAGCACAAAAAAGAAGCCGTGAAGCTAGTTATTTGCGCGGCGATTCTAATCATACTCGGCATATACGCTCACTTTTCAGGTGATTACAAACTTTTAAATATCGCAAGCATAGCTATCTACATAATAAATGGCCTAAAGCTATTTAAACTTGCATTTTTAGGACTTATCCACTTTCAGCCGCTTGATGAACATTTCCTTATGACTATAGCATCTATCGCAGCCATTTACATAGGCCAATACCCAGAGGCTGCATCACTGGTACTATTTTGGTCATTCGGTGAATTATTTGAAGATATAGCCACACATAAGTCCCGTAAAAATATAGAGGGCCTATTAGATATTGTGCCAGATGTTGCAAATAGGATAGATGAAAATGGCAATGTGACAGAGGTCGACCTCGATGAAATTGAAATAGGCGATATCATGCTAGTGCGTGATGGGGAAAAAGTTGGTGTCGATGGTAAAGTAATCGAAGGCCACGCTTCTCTAGATACTTCATCTATCACAGGCGAATCAATGCCAGTTGAAGTAGCAGAAGGTGATGAGGTCATCTCTTCATCAATTGTCAATGAAGGTTTTATAAAAATTGAAGCCAGTAAAGAATTTGACGATTCTGTAGCAGCAAAGATTATCGAACTAATCGAAGATTCTACCGACAGTAAGTCAGAATCTGAAAAAAGAATCAGTAAATTCGCTAGAATCTATACTCCAATTGTAGTAGCAATAGCTGTAATAATGGTCCTTATACCAATCATAGGATCAGGCCGAGACTTTAATAATTACCTACTCCGTGCCGCAACATTTTTAGTAATTTCTTGCCCATGTGCCTTCGTAATATCAGTCCCACTTAGCTTTATATCAGGCCTTGGTGTGGCTAGCGAGAATGGAATCCTTATCAAGGGCAGCCAATATTTTGAAGGCTTAAGCGAAGCAAAAGTCCTCCTTACAGATAAGACTGGGACCCTTACTACTGGAGAATTTATAGTAGAAGATATTGAATTTCTCACAGACTATGATGAGGATAAGGCTCTTGATTACCTATATAATATCGAGCTAATGAGCACCCACCCTATCGCTCAAGGGGTGGTGGCAAGCCTGGACCGCGCTGAAAATCGTGATCTATTTAAAGATACCAGCAACGAAAAAGGCCTGGGTGTACGAGCTATCACACAAATGGATGAGGAAATTAAAGTAGGATCAGCAAAATTTACTGGCTATACTGGTGACGACGTAGATAAGAGAGTATTTATGTCTATAGATGATAAGCTAGTTGCTATAGTCCACATAGGAGATGAGATAAAGGAAAATTCTTTTGAAACAATAGAAAATCTCCACCACGACTTTAATCAAATAGCCATTGTATCAGGTGATAATGAGAAAAATGTAGCAGAAACTGCTGCAGAGCTTAAGCTAGATGACTACTATGCAGGCGTCATGCCAGAAGATAAGTTAAATATCATGAAGGACTATCAGTCAAAGGGCAACAAGGTTGTCTTTGTAGGTGATGGTATGAACGATGCCCCAGTACTTAAAAATGCCGATGTAGGTATTTCAATGGGTGAGACTGCATCTGATATAGCAATCGAGGCGAGCGATATCTTGGTTGTAAATGGTGAATTTAGTAAGCTTATCCAGCTTATGAGTATAGTAAATCTCACAAATAAAACAGTAAATCAAAATATAATCTTCATAATAGCAGTAAAAATAGCCATCCTTGCCCTAGGAATCTTTGGTTATGCAAGCATGTGGCTAGCAATATTTGGGGATGTGGGTGTGTCAATCATCACTATCCTATGGTCAATGAGACTGCTTAGAAAAGATTTTTAAATAGCAAAACCCCTTAGTCAAAACTAAGGGGTTTGCTTTATTTGGAGTTTTTCAATTAGTATTTTAGTGCTTCCATAGTAAGGATTAGGCCATTTACATTCATTTTTGATGGTCTTGTATAGCTTAATTCTTCGCGAGCTCTATCGATTGCTTCTGCTACTTCTCTTCTGCTATCTCCACGTCTTTTGGCTTTTCTAAGGTCTGCTAAAAGTTCTTTTAATTTGTCGATTTCGTGTGGCATAGCTCTTTCATCTTCGTTGTTTAATGCTTCTGCTACAGCTTGATCTAATCTATCAGAAAGTTGGTAGATTTCTAGTACTGTAGCTTGTGGGCGTAGTCTGCCATTTGTAATGTCTGCTACTTCTCTATCTAGGGCTTTTATTACATAGGTTGGTTTGTTTTTAAGTTCGTTGTATTTCATGAATCTTGCCTTGTGTAGCTTAACATCAAGGTCAGCTCTTACATACATGTTTGCTGTATCATTTAGGCCCATTTCTGGATATGATAATAGTTTTGCTTTTAGCACTTCAAATCTAGCCATATATGCTTTCATGTCATCCACTGTGTGGAATGGAGATGCTGCTATTACTAGACCTTCGAATACGTATTCTGCGATTTCTGCGTGAGCATCGTCTACTTTATATCTAAGTTGTGTAGTTGCAAATCTGATTGTTCTACCTACTCTACCTAGAACTAGTAATCTTTGCGGAATAGATGCTGGATCATATAGGTCTGCTGCGCTAAGGCCTTGAGCTGATTTGTCGATGTTTTCTTCAATTTCTAGAGCAGTTTGATTGAATTCATCTACCATCTGTTGGTCTTGGTCGTCTGTGATTACGATTGAGTTTACTTCATCTCTCATAGATCTGATTTGTTGTTTGTAAACTTCAGCCTCATCCATAGTTAGGGTATTGGTTTCTGTTGGTGTGTCGATTATGATGCTTGTAGCAAATGTTGGTGCTACATGGCCGAGAGTTAGGGTAATCGCTAGGACTGAAGCGAAAATTTTGTTAAGTTTCATTTTTTTCTCCTTAGTTAAATACTATTTCAAAAGACTCGTTGATATCTTTGATGCTGATGGTAGCTAATACTTCTTTTTGCCAGGTTGGTATATCAAAGCCTGTATATTTTTTGCTTGCTTTACCATTCTTTAGATAAATTCTATGCTTGATAGCTTTTGAACCATAGGCTAGTTCGATATCACATGGGCCTGAGTAAGCTTTGCCGTTTTCTGTAGCTTCTACTGCTATTTCAAATACACCTGCTTTTCTTGGAGTGATATTGATATTTGTGATAGCATAAGTTTTGCTTTCAGCTACTTCTGTTATGTTTAGGCTGATGGTTTTTTTGATGCCATTTACACTAGTTACAGTTACATCAGTTTTACCAGCAGCTAAAGCACTTATGTTACCAGCTTCATCTATAATAGCTATATCTGGGTTTGCCACTTGGTAGCTTAAAGTCTTATCTGTTGCTCTTTCTGGAAATACCAATACTTTTTGGCCAAGTGGATAGGTTTCTCCAAGCTTCATATCGATTGAACCTACTGTGAAAGATATGTCTTTTACTTCGTCTGTTATGTTATAAACTGGACCCGCTGGTGTAACTGGGCTTGGTTTTGCTTTGAAATATTGGTCATTTACTCCAGTTGGTTCTAGCATTGGTAGGCTAGAGCTTTCACCTGGATTTAAGATTTGTAATTCAAAGTCTTTGGTGATTCCATTATCAAGGGCCATAACAGTAATGATGACATTGCCAGTTTTAAGAGGCACTATCTCATTGCCGATTACACGAGCTATATATGGGTTTGATGAGTAAACTAAGTAGTCCTTGTTTTTTACTTCTGCTGGCATGATAACAGGTCTGATTTTGGTTTTGTTATCGATATTTATTGCGCCAGCTTCACCTTCCATAAATTCAATCTTTTCTGCTCTGATTTTTGGACCAGCTACTTTTTCGATAGCTAGTTTTAGCTTTTCTTCTTGTTCATCTAGCTCTCCGCAAGTGACTACTATTCTCCACCAGAGACTAGCTGATATTGAGATTTCTTTGTCTAGTTCACGAGCTAAGAATTTTCTACCAGTTCTGTTAGCTTGATTTCTAACTTGGCGAGCTTCTTTGATTGTTCTGTGATAGGCAGCCTTTTTATAGATGGTTGCTATATCTTCAGGTGATAGGTCAGGATAAGCTAAGAGCTCTTGTTCTAGGGCCTCAAATCTTTCGATATAATCCATGATTTGGCCTTCGCTAGCAAATGGATTTGCCGCGTACAATATACCTGTAAGCACGTATTCTGTGAGTTTGGTGTGGGCAGCTATTACCTTATTTGCTAGTTCTGTACTACCAAATCTGATTGCTCTACCGATTCTAATAAGGAGTTGGACCCTAACTGGGATAGTGGTTTTGTCATATATACTACCTGTTTCAAGTCCCCCTTGGCGTGAAAATTCCCCGTTTTTCACACTTTGTTCATAATCATCTATTTCTAGACTAATTGTTCTTACTGCTTCGTTGTATTGTTTGATACATTCTTCATACTTTTCGTCAGCAGCTTCTACCCCTTCGATGGCCTTTTGAGCCTTGATCAATTCTTCTCTAACTTCTGCAATTTCTAGCTCAGCTTGTTCTAGTCCAATGCTTTGATCTATGGTGACATCTGGTCTTCTTTCTTTTATCAATGCGTCTTCATTGATTTCAAGACCACTAGCATGCACTATAGAACTAACGCCAGGAGCTATATTTAATGCTGTTGTTAGCATCGCAAGAGTTAGGGCAACTTTTTTACTTGCCTTCATAGATCCCCCTTTAAGTTTTTATTTATATTTAGCTTTGCTAAATACCACAATTATTATTTGCTCATACCGTAAGCCACACTTGCTTCAGTGTTTACGACTTTTAAGGTAGTCACAAAGTCCTTTTTCCAGACGCCGAAATCAGCTCCAGAATATCTGATACTAGCCTTGCCATCTACGAAGTTTACTGTATTGATTCGAGTTGTTCCGTCAGATACAGTTTCTACTATTCCCATGCCTGTGTATGGGTAGCCGTCTTCGTAAGCTTCAAAGCTTAGGGTGAAATATCCATTTTTCCTTTGGCCCACTCTGATGTCCCCGAGATCATAGTATTTTGGGCTAAGGCCTGTTACGTAGCTTGGGTATTGTCTGATAAATGGCTTAGACTTACTATCTTTTGAGAATTCATAGACTAAGACATCATTGATGTCACGTAGTTTTAATTCAGTTACAAAGTTTGTTCTCCACACGGCAAATTGTCCACCATGGTAGGTGATGCTAGCTTCCCCGTTTTTGAAGTAAACTGTAGATGTTTTTTCTACTTGTCCATATTCTTCATTGCCAGCCTTAGTTGTGATAGTTGCAGGTCCGTTGTAGCCTTGCCCATTTTGATGAGCCTTTAGGTTGATGGTAAAGTATCCAGCATCTCTATCAGATACGCTAAATTCAGTAAGTTCTACTGGGTAATTGGCAAAGTCTGGTAGAACTCTGACATTTACTGATTTGATGATGTTATTTGTAGTCTTTACAGTCAGAGTAGTCTTTCCTATTTGATGAGCTGTTACCAGGCCATTTTCATCAATACTTGCTATCTCTGGATTCTTTGATTCGTAGGAAAACTTTCTCCTAGCTGTGTCTGGATAGACAGTTATTTTTTCAGCTAAGTTTAGTATTTCTCCTTCCACAAGGTTTGCTTGTGGGATTTTGATAGACATGTTTCTTATCACAAATGGATCTTCGTATGGTTTTGGAGGATCTGGGAATTTCTCAGTATCTTCGATTTCACCATTTTCATAAAGTTCGTTTGGACCTATGACTGGGATTTCATTTAGCTTGGTAAAGCGCATGTCCTTTGGTATGATTTCTAGGTTAAATCTAGCACGGAGGATACCACGAGAGACTCTGGTTTCTACTAGAATATTGGCTGTACCGATTTTCTTTGGAACGATAACTCCATCTGGTAGAACATCAACAACATCTGTATCTAGGGTGTAGATTTTGATGGCTACATTTTCTATATTAGATGGTTCAACTATTGGTGTTAGCTTACCGGTGTTATTTATTCTAAGGTAGCCGCCAGCGCCTTCTGCTACAGAGATGTTTTTCACTTCTAGTGTTGGCTCTGGCATATTTGGGTCTACTGGGAAATCATCATCTTCTATGACTTCGCCTGTGGTTGTGATAGCCTTTAGGCATACATTGGCACCCTTTAACTCTGTAGAAAGGTCAGCCCATTTTTGGCCATCGCTTGATACGAATGATTGACCTGGTAGGGAGTCAGCCTTTGATGAGAAGTTTGGAATTTTCGCTTCTACGGCTAGCGGATATCTGTAGTTTGCCTTAGATGAATCCAAATGAGCCATCACGGCAAATTGTTCGCCTTCTTCAAGCTCTATGTGTGAAATATCGATGGTGTAGTAGCCTGGGTATTGGAGAGTTCCAGATGCTACTTCGATTTTTTCACTATCTAGTTGGCTGGTTCTTTCGATGTTTCTTACTACATATAGCTTGTAGTCTGTGTACATGCTGACATTGAAAAGGCCTATTTCGTGTAGGGTTTCCTTGCTATCTGCCTTGAAGATATTACACATATAGCCTTGTTTGTTGTAGCCTACAGATCTAGTGGCACCAAATGGGTCGTATTGGTAAATGCGGCCATTAGGGTCTTTTTTCTTTGCTATAAAACAAGCATTGGACTTACCTGCAAAGGCATCTTCGTAGGATACATAGTAATAGCCATTTTCCATATAAGATGGACCCCATGAGTTCTTGCAAATCCAAGCTCCATCTGCCTTTGGTTTAATAGAAAATAGTTCTTTAGGGAAGGTGTCATCCCAACCAACTATGGTCACCGCGTGATCATCTGTGCCGCCACCTGGATTAAAGTAAGAGTAGTTTCTTGCATTTTCATAGTATTTGGAACTATTGATAGTAGTATAAACCCCACCATGTTCCATAACTGCTAGTTTGATGTCGGTTGTGTCTACGAAATTATAAACATCTGGTAGATATAAAACTTTATCGATATCTAGCATCCTGTCTACATCTGTAGGAGATACTGAGATAACTGGGTCATACATATCATCTTTTTCACTAACTGGGCCTGACCACCTAGCCATATATGCTGCGGCAATATCTCTATTGCCCCCATCATTTGGACCCCAGTCAAAGCCGTGGGTGTTTCTAAGGTGCTTTTCAGAAAAATCAAATTTGCCGTATTTGCTTAGGACTGATTCCATGGATCCATAGGTAGCAAAGGCCCAGCAAGACCCGTTTTTACCTTGGTTTTTAACAGGAGATACTCTGTTCATGAGTCTAAGGTCATAAGTTTCTGGTAGTTTTGTTGATTTTGCTCTCGTTCTAGTCTTTATATAATCAAAGTTTACCTCCAGAGGTGAAACTTTTTCGCCAGATTGTTGGGCGCTATAGAATTCTTCTGATATAGGGCTTATCTCGAGGCTGTGGTTTTCACCTGCTGTATCAAGATATATATCGGTAGGATCTGGGGCTATTTCTAACTGTGGGATAAGCTCAGCCTCTTGGCTTTCTACTTCTAAGCTTAGAGGGCTAGAAGCAAGCACCATATTAGCCGGCATTATCATAGATCCTGCTAGTAACAGGGCTAATAATTTATTTCTCTTTTTCAAATTTTCCTTCTTTCAAACATTTGAGAGGCAGCTCGCCCCTGCTGCTTATCTAGCTACTCTAAAGCTATATTCTTCACTTATTTGTTTATAAGTGTCTCTATCAACTGTCAGCTTAAGCTTGTAGTCGCCTTCATTTAGGGCAGGACCTGTAAAGCTTACCTTGCCTGTGTAGGTAGTAGTGCATGTGCTAGTGCTTAGGACCTTGCCATTGCTATCTTCGATGCTAAATTTCACATTTGCATATCTTAGATTTAGGTTTTTCTCATCTTTGATATGGGCTGTAAAGCATGGACGAGTCCTTGGTTTGTAAGTAGACTTTAGGTCTAACATACTAAGGGACATTGGCTTGCTATTATTGTCGATGAATTCCACATCAAAACTTGCATCAAGGTTGCCAATTGAATCATCCTTAGTCCTTACTTCTACAGTATAGACCCCAGCCTTCATACTAGAGTTTGGCTCGATGTACATGCTGGTATTGCCATTGTAGTCTGTAGTTTTTTCTATGTCGTAGATGAAATTATTAGGACCAGTTACTCTTATAGCAAGTCTAGCATTTCTGACTGGCCTTTGTTCCGCATCTTTTAGACTTAGCCTGATGTTTGCACGATCACCATAGTAGTAGATTTTCTTATCAAAGTTATATAAGAGTTTTAGACTCATATCTTTTTCTTTGACCACGAAGTTTATACTATTTTCGGCTATATGAGTGTTGGTTCTGGCTCTTACTAATACCTGATAAGTACCAGCCTTAGCACTAACATCTGGGCTGTAATTGTAAGTGGTCATCCCATTATAATTAGTGGTGCCAGTATTTTTATGAACTGCACCATCTGGGGTAGTGATTTCAATATCTACTCTGGCATTTGGGATAGCCCTACCTTGCATGTGTGTTTGAATCTTGATAGGGATTCTTTCTCCCTTTTCGTATTCATCTTTATCTGTACTTAGCTTTATGTCTAATACATTATTAGGCTCTGGAGTATTTGTATCTCCGATTGTAATATCATATGAATTGTTATAATCTTCAAATGTATCCCCAGTCACCCTTACATTTAGTTTATAAGTACCTGCTTGGCTGATGTGGCGGGTATCCAAGTCTACTTTGAAATTACCATTTTGGTCGGTGTAGGCTTCTTTGCTGGCTCCTCCTGCTAGGCTTACGTTTACTAGAGCGTAGCGGAGGTTTCTTTGGTATTTGTCACGGACATTTACTGTGACTGGAAGAGACTGGCCTAGTTCTAGATTTTCTTTTGGTAAATAGACATTTACATTGAAGATATTGCCTTGGTTGTAATCAGCTTTACTCACGGTGACATTGACGCTAGTTGCAACCCCAGATCCATCTGTAGCTGAGATTGTGATAGTTGCAGATCCTTCTCTAAGGGCTCTGACTTCTCCATTTGAACTAACAGTAGCTACATAAGTGTTAGATGATGCATAGCTTAGGTTTTTATTGCTAGCATCTGTTGGTAGGGCCTCAGCGCTAATGTTTTCTCTACCGCCGATTGTAAGATTGATAAGGTCCTTATCCACCGATATGCTTTGGACTTTTTTATCTCTTACAATAGGATCTATAGGTGTGTTATCTATATAGCCTGAGCCGCTAGGCTTGGTGAAGGCCTTGACACAGACATTAGTGTTGGCCATTTGGTTGGTGACATCTGACCAGTTGTAGCCATCATAAGAGATGTATGATTGTCCTCTGGCTGCGGTAGCTCTTGATGAATAGCCCCAAATTGGTTTTTCAACTGGTATTGGGTATGGGTAACCTGTTGTAGTGAATTTTACAATTGGTGCGAAGTATGCACCATTTGGAATTTGTTGTGGTCTAAATTTGACTGTTTGATATCCTGCAAAATCAAATTTACCGCTAGCTACTAGTACCCTGTTATTAAAGCCGCTATTGCCACCGATATTAGTGTTAACGTATATTTCGTAGGAGACATTGTTGGTTGGAACAAAGATCCCCACTTCAGATATTTCTATATTTTGCTTGGCTGGACCAAATACATTTGAGAACCAGCCTACGCTTCCTCTACCTATATTTGAAGTCATCCCAAGGTAGTCGTGGTACCAAATAGATTTATTAGCTTCTTTGTTTTTTAGGATGAAGATACAATTGCTCTTTGCTATGTGGGCATCATAGTAGGATACGTAGTAATATCCGCCTTGAGTTCCCCAATGAGACCCCCAAGAGTTTTTACATATCCAAGCCCCATTGCCAGGAGCTCCCCATTTGAAATTTGATGCGCTGTAGTTATCATCCCAACCTACTATGGTCACCGCGTGGTTAGCATAACCTTGTCCAGGGTTGTTGTGGCCCATGGTGTACATGTTGGTATAGTATTCGCTACCATTTACAACTGTGTAGGCTGCCCCGTAGTCCATAATTGCTTCCTTTAGGACTCTGGCATCATTTTGATTTCTAACATCTGGTATATAGAGGGCCTTATCTAATTCTTTGACAGGGCGAAGGCCCGCTGGAGAATAGAAATCATAAGGGCTATATGGCTCATCTCTTTCAGAGATTGGTCCTGCCCACCTAGATAGGTAGGCTGCTGATACTTGGTTGGTACCACCATCTTTTGGACCCCAGTCGTAGCCATGGGTATTTCTAAGGTTCTTTTCAGAAAAGTCTGTATTCTCACGTGGAAGTAGCACTGATTCAGCAGACCCATATGTGGCAAAGGCCCAGCAAGAACCATTTGGTCCTTGGTTTCTCATTGGTGTCACTCTACCAAAATTTCTTAGGTCGTATTGGGCTGGTATAAATGAGGCCTTTTGCCTATTTGGCACTTCTTCTTCAAGTGTGTCATAGTCGGTGTAAATCTTTAATGGATCGACATTTAAACCAAATTTCTCAGCCTCATCAGCAGTTTCTTGCCTATTAAATTCTGGATTGATAGGAGCTTGATCTATCTCTAGCTCATCTACTAATAAATCATCGTCTAAATAAAAATCGGAGCTTGATACTTCAAGTCCACCGCTATTATCTATTGCATCATTTTCTATAGCATAAGCTTTGATTGGCGGATTTGCTGCCACAAGGCTTAGGGCCAAAAATAAGGCCAAGAATGATTTTCTATTGTGTTTCATACTATCCCCACCTTTAGATTAAGTTTTTATACCTACTGATTATGTAATATTACGTCTAATTTTTCACAAATAACTTAAAATTTTCCCCGATTGCTATATATAATAATTTAGACGTGACGGAAACTAAGAACTGATAATAATTCCTACCCAAATACTATGGTATGATTTCGAAAAAGAGATAAAGGCAGCTAGCCTTTATCTGCTATAGATTACTAATTAATAAATAGAAATAGGTTCTGTTTTTGGAGCTAGTCTATAAATTGAGATTGGCTCGTGTTTTGGTGTAGATCTATAGATTGAAATCGGTTCATGTTTTGGTGTAGAACTATAAATTGAGATTGGTTCATGCTTTGGTCCCCTTGCATAGCCGTAAGAACTAGCATGAGCTGGTTGCTTTGTACTAGCAAATATGGTTATACCAAATATTAAGAGTGTGCATAATTTTTTAATATTTTTTATTTTCATATCTATCATCCTTTCACTGCTAATTATATAAGATATTGATAAAAAAGTAACCCCACAGTTTTGTGGGGTTATCATTCGCTTAGTATTTGATCTACACTTTCTTTAATTATAAGCTTCAAATCTGGCTTAATCATCATATCGCATAGCCTTAGAGAGCTTTCAATATCTTCCATATATCCTGGATCATCAGCTTTGAATTTGCTTATCCCCAGTAGATAGTAGACAAGGATTATCCTTCTATAATTATTGGTCAGAGAACTTAGTTCAAGTGCCTCACTACAAATATTTATAGATTTTTTATAATTTTCTTTCATATAGTTATACTTTGCCAAGTTATATAAGATGTCTATATAGTTAGTATCTGTAGTTTCCAGATTATCTACTAGGAAGTCTAAGATCAATTTAGAATCGGAATTGTGTTTAGCATGGATGTAATATTCTGAAAGCTTGATTAATATACGCTTTTCAATATCATTATAATAATGCTTGAAGCCTTCCTCTATAGGTTTGCCGTTTATTCTCAATGCATCAAGCATCAAGTCTTTGTATTTATCGAAGTTTTTATTGATATCTTTTTCGTAAACGCCTTGATAATACAAAATGTATTGGTTAAGCTTAGTGTGATATGAACTAGGCAATAGGTCTTCAAAACTTTTTAGTTTTTCTATGTCTTCGCCTAGCCTCTCGAGCGACAAATTTTCTAAAGTATTATCGATTTTATTAATTTGCTGAGCCACCATATTCCACGAAGACCCGCAGTCATCCATGAGGATAATTTCAAAATCAATGCCCAGGACCTCAAGGATATCAAGGAAATTATCTACACGTGGGTTGTTGTGATTATTTTCTATCCTACGCAAACTTTCTTCAGACATACCAACCATTTCGGCCAAGTCCTTCTGAGAAATGTTCCTATTTTTTCTAATTCTCCTAATTTCGCTACCTATAAAACTATAATCGTATGACATAATCCCCCCTCACCCCTAGTAGTTCATAGTATAGGCTCATCATAATTATTTTATCAAAGACTAGAAAATTTGTAAATATTTTATCAATGATATCAATCTTCTTAATGCTATTACTCTAAATTTTAACTAACTCTAAAATATTTTTATATAAATTTATAAACAATATTATAATTAATTATCAAGAAGAAGATTAATTATAACAAAACCCAGCGCTTAAGTAAAGCTGCTGGGCTATTGGTCTAAATTTAATTGATTAAAGACCTCATCATCGGTCTTATTCCAGATAATAAAACCTTGGGTCTTATCTTCCGAGAAGTCTTCTTTTTTGTAATTATCATCTAAGCGGGTGTCAGCATTGGGCAACAGCCCCTTTGGCGTACCTGGGATATAGAGTAAGTATTCAGCCTCAGGATTGATCCCTAGGGCAAAGTCGACATTGAAATAAATGTCATCATGGGCCCCATATTCTGATGTAATCTCAAAATCTTTCATCGAAAGCTTATAAACATTGTCATTTACTTGCTCAGTTATATCAAACTTTCCCTTAAAGTTTGCATTGTGGATTTCTACTGCATGGTAGTAGATTTGGGCATATTCATTGAGACCGCCATCGAATTCATCGGCGGCAGTATTTCCCATATATGATCCCTTAAATGACCCATCTGGGCCAAATATCATATTCGTCCAGCCAGTATCCTCGCCATAGGTCCTTACAACTTGCTGACCATCTAGCTTTTCAAATAGAAATGCTCTAAGCTCATCGAGGCTTAGACTGGGCTCACTAGTTTCAGTTGCCTTTTCATCGAGGTTTACCACTTCTGGAGTCTGTGGTACTTCTTCTTTAGCTTCCTTCGCCCCACAGGCTGTGAAAATTAGAAGTCCAGCAAGCAATAATTTCTTAATTCGCATCTTAATGGCAACCATCTGGTCCGCAGATTTTGCTATCAGCTGATAGGTCGATTAGGCCGACCTCTTCGTTTACTTTTTCTAGAGTGTTTTTAAAGGCTTCTACACCTTGAGATCCAGATAGGGAATATTTGTCATTGAAGATAAAAAATGGCACGCCATTTACACCCATTCTTTGAGCTTTTGCTTCATCTTCACGGACGATTTCTGCAAATTTTTCCTTATCCTCTACTACTGCACGGGCTTGGTCGGCATCAAGGCCAACATCAGTTGCTATATCTACAAGGGTATCAGCATCTGCCATAAAGCCATTGTCCTTAAAGATAGTTTCGTAGCCCTTTTCGAAAAAGGCACTGTCTTTGCCATAAAACTTCGCATATTTAGCTAATCTATGGGCATCAAAGGTATTTTGCTGATCGAGCTCGTCAAAGCGCATATCAATGCCCACCTCATGCGCCTCAGCCATCATAGGACCTAGTACATTTTCATTTACATACTCCTCACTAGGAAACTTCTTCATCACACCTTCTATATAAGAAGTCCCAGGCTCAGTTGGTGCATCAGGGCGAAGCTCGAAAGCCAAATAATTAATTTGTACCTCATCGCGTAATCCTAATTCATCAATGGCCTTATCAAGCTGCGCCTTGCCTATATAGCAAAATGGGCATACAAAATCAGAAAATATATCAATCTTTATCATAATCTCTCCTTAAATCAAAACCTTTGTCAGATAAATTATCCAAACACTCTTTCAAATACTCATCATCATGCTCGGGATATATTGGCCTAGTCTCAGATAGTTCCTTTAAATCATCGTATGGCGGCAGCAACTTGCCACGATAATCCTTATCCTCCCAAGCTCGATCTGGTTTATAGCCTCGGTCTTTCATCTCCTCAATGATAAGCATATGATATTGGTAAAGCTTATATGGACTATGGGAAAATACATAATTTACTGTAGCATGAGGCCTTCCCCATCCAGCCCCACGCAAGGCAGCGCACTCCCTATGTTGACCCAGCAATTGGCCACGTGGTAACTTATCAATCAAATCTTCATGCCATAATCTCACAAACTTTCTCCTTAAATTAATTATATAAGATTATAAAAAAGCTTCAAATGACATTTACAACTAAGCAAAATTTTTATATTATTTAGGTAAGAAAGGTGGTAGGCTAACATGGAAGCACTAAAAAATATATTTAAATTTATTGAAGCAGTTGCATATATTCTCGCTGGCTTATTTGTAGTCATTGTGATAATAAACTTAATAAAATATTTAATAATATTTCTAAGATCTGAGCCGATAATTGCTGGACTAATCGGCCTAGCTATTACTGCTTTCTTTTCTCATAAGACAAGGCAAAAGAAAGATTCTCCAAAATACAATAGATATAAAATAATAACAACAGTACTCCTAATTTTTTCAATCATAAGCTTCCTACTCCCAAAGGGCCCTAGCATCAAAGAATACGAGGAGGCTAAAGAAGCCAAGAAGAGCCGTATCGAAGAAGAAAAAAAATAAGAGACGAACATCCGCCTCTCTTAGTACCTAATCGCAAAATAAATCACATAAGCCCAACTCAAAATCCCATGAAAAATTGCCCAAGGTATAGATTTCCATGCAGTATAGGAAATAATCATAGCAAGTGCAGACCCAAATGTAACGCCCTCTTTAACTGTCTTTTGAATTACCGTTTTATTCTCTTGCATAATTTCACCCCCTCTCTTAAAATCAATTTGACCAGAATTTTGAATTTCTTATTCTAACTCATCCCCAATATCTTCAGCTCTAATTTCATCAAAATCTTCATATCTATAAGACTGGTCAAGTCCTTTCATAAATACATCTCTATCGCTAATTTCATCTGTAAGAGCGGCTCTCAGTAAATCTTTAATATATTTGCTTTTGACCGGGCTAAGTTTCATAAATTCTAGGTAATCAAATTTGTCAACTTTTTGCCAATCTATAACCTTTCCCAGGTTTTTCTTAAGCATCAAGTCTAGCCAAATCCTAGTAGCCCTACCATTGCCTTCTATGAATGGATGGGCTACATTCATTTCTACATACTTATCTAAGATGAGATCAAAATCATCTTCTGGCATTGCTTCGATTGCTTGAAGAGCTGGGATAAGATACATAGAATTTGCAAATCTGAAATTGCCCTTAGATATATTTACATCCCTTATCTCACCAGCATCATAGCCATCTATATCATGAAAGAGAGCATAATGAATATCCCTAAGTCCCTTTACAGTACCTACTTCTATATCATCTATTTCTCCACTATCCCAAAGTTCTATGGCCCTTTTTTTGCTGATGTACTCTTCATTACTCGCCTGCATAACCACCCCTATTACTATCCTTATTTAAATTTATTATTGATATTATACTCCGATATGAACATTAGCATTATATAATCAACAAAGGTCAACAATTTCTAACCAATGAAAATACTACTCCCATCTTTTATTAAAATGACTATTATCAGCCAAAATCTCCTTGAAGATTATATCTCCATAATGTTCTGTTAGTTGAATAGCCATAATCGGATCATCTCCAAAATCTTGGTTTTGTGGATTAGAAACATGATAGGCTCCGTAGATTCCCATAATCCTTTTATCTTCTAGTCTATCAAGTTCATAAATAAAATTTTCGACAAGCTTTTCTTCACGAAAATCCGCCATTTTTCTTATGTAGTGGACAGCTATATCCGTATTTAAATATTTCTCGTAAGTTGCATTTCTATAGTTCCCATCTTCCATCACTTGTTTGACTCTTTGGATTTCCTCTTCGTTAACTGATTCAGATTCTTTTAAGTAACCTAGGTAAGCCTCTCCCAGGCTATCCGAAAAATAACTAATATCTGTCCCATAAAAAACCGTCTCTGGGCATTCATCTCTTATTTTCTCAAGAAAATCTTTATAATAATTCGCCCCAGAAACATCTCCATAATCTATTGCAAGAAGCCTTAAAATCTCATCATCTCCTGTTTCTAACCATAAATTCAACAGCCCCGCCTCAAAATTAGCAAGCTCTAAAAATAAATTTCTCATCCCATGCTGGTGGTAATAACTATGCCAAAGCTCATATTCACGGGCTACCAAATCTTCTTGGCCGTGGATTTCACCGTAAAGATAGATTTGTTGATTCTTGTTGTAATCAGACAAATCTCTATCAGCTCTATTGGTGCAACCCCCTATAAGTAAAAGGCTTGCTAGACTAATAAGTATCTTAAAAAGATTTTTCTTTACTTTCATGATAAATTTAACATCACCTACTTCTCTTTACATCCTCGATAGTCATATCCTTATATTTATTAAGAGATACCTCATCATATAGTAATCGAGTATAAATTATATCTCCATAGTGGGCTCTAAGCTGGTCTGCCATATTAGGATCTTGAGGACCTTCAATTTTACGACTATTATCAACGTGGTAGCCACCATAAATACCCATCACTCTTTTATCATCGAGCTTATCAAATTCATAGATAAAGTTCTCTACTAACTTACCCTCCCTATAGTCCATAATTTTACCAAATTTATCAGGATCCTCAATATAGTTATACCAATGTTCCCCTTGCTTCATAACTTCTTTTACCCTCTTATATCTATCCATATCGAAAGGTTTTTGGTCTCTCAAATACTCCAAATATAACTCACCAGTTGTATCAAATAGGTGGCCAACATCAGTCCCATAAAATACTGTCTCAGGGCATTCATTCTTAATTTTTTCATAAAACTCTCTTAGATAAATACTTGATCCAAAAGTATTAGCCGAATTTTCAAAAATCATATCCAAAATTTCATCGCTATCTTCTTTCATCCATTCATTTAAAAAGTATGCATCGAAGTTACCAGCTTCTATAAAAAGATTCCTCATGCCATGATTGTCATAAAAATATTTCCACAACTCATACTCTTCTAAAATTTGTTCTTCTACAGCATGCATTTCTCCATAGAGATAAATTTGCTTATCATTACTGTATTCTTCCCCTTGCCTCATACTACATCCCGCTAGGAAAATAAGGGCAAATATAAGAACAGATAATGGCTTAATAATTTTTTTAAATATTGATTGATAATTCTTTCTCATATACCAACTATACTTTAAAACGAAAAAACTTCCTTAACATTAAAGTTAAAGAAGCTTCACACTTAATATCTAATTATAAAATAAATCCAACTTAACAGCCCATGAAAAATATCCCACGGGATAGAATGCTAAGTGGTGTAAGAAATATTTTTTCAAATACATTGATATAATCTCGAAAAGTATTTTTTTAAATTGAATATTATTATACTGTTTAATCTGTTGAACTTTATACAAAATTTTTATATCTAAAATAAAAATATAGCCTAATACATGGATATTTTAGGTGATATTTTATATAGGTGAATCCTTATAAATAGGTTTAAGATTAAAATATTTACTTATTTACTGTATTGTGTTAAACTATAGATAAAATAATTTATTTAATATATTGGTTTCATGGAGGTCTACAATGATAAATAAACCATCTATTATTAAAAAAATATCATACTCACTATTAGCAATCGGATTTATAATATTTACAATCGCTGGTTTTTTTTATGGTGTTAGACCATTATCAGTATTTTCAATTTTAGGAATTATAATAATTATAATTGGTCTTCTAATAGGAACAATTTTTCTGAGATGCCCCCATTGTAAAAAATCACTACCCTTAAGAGGACATTTAGGTAATCATTGTCCAGAATGTGGGTTTAAGTTTGATTAGTTAGAAATTGTAATTTTCCCAGCACAATGTGAGATCTTTTCAAAATTTGAATTTGAAACGTGATTTTTTAGCTCATCATAAATAAAATAAAACTCCTGATCATCTCAATAATCTCCAGCTTGAGATTGACAGTCTTCTAATTCCTTACGAGTATTAAAGGCAACATCACCAATATAAATCCTCCATCCATCATTTAATAAAGGAAATAGTGATTTTAAAATACGATCTATTCACTATCTTCTAAGTGATGGAGGATATAGGTAGCTATAATCGCATCATATTTTTTTCTTTAATCTCATCACTTAAACCATCTGAAAAATCGTTTAATATAGCTTTGCATCTAGCATTTTTTCCTGGGCAATACTAATCATTTCTTTAATAAATCTTGCCCGTATTTTAATATATTTTTCATACAATCCCGAAGTTAAAGTCCCAATTTTAAATCCAATGTCAAAACAGCCTTCGATTTTTGATTCTATACACTGTTGTATATTTTATTTAAAATTTCTTTATAATCTGCAAATGGATAAGTACCATCATCTTCTGATATGTTAAAACTTTTATTGTATCAAATAATTCACAGGTAAAATCATATATTATCTACCATTTACTACCTCTTAATCATATAAAATGAATAGATATTCTTTAAAACTAATCTTTAAATTAAAATATCTAATAATTTTACTCTTTTAATTGCCTTCTAATTATAAAAATTTATTATATATAAAATGTGATATAACATCTTATTTTACTAACAAAATATTTAAACAATTTATTAATTTACTTGACTAAATTAATATTTTATAGTATATTATGATAAAGGAGTAAATTTAAATGTTAATTTGTAGTCATTCCATTACCTAATAAATTTTGGGAATTCTAAATGTAGAAATAATAGATAATTGTGATTAGTCCATTTGGTAATATACTTCGTAGATCCTTAATATAGATCTCTAATGTGAAAATTATCAGACATAAGTAATATATCGTATACGCCTTTTTTTGGAATGGATTTTTTAGTATTTATAATTATAGATTTTATCTGTAATTAGTTTCTTAAAATCACTCTCAATACTAATGATAACAATAATTATAATTGGATATTAAAATTGAATAATCTTTTGAATGTCAGTACTCAAAAATCCTCATCCTTAAGAGAACATCTCTCTAACTATAACTCTAGCTGTGACTCTAGGATTAGCTAGATAAGCTAAATAAAGTCGTTAATTAAACAGGTAATTTTATAATTATAATTTATAAATTTAAGGTTAAGTTGAATTTAAATATTAACTATTGAAGAAGGTTATATCATATGAAAAATAAGATAAAAAAAATAATAATAATTTTAATGACATTAGTCATCATATATCCTAATAGCTATGCTGCGGGAAATTTTTTTGACAAATTTTACATACCGGGTCTGAACTATCAAAGTGATTATACTGACCAATTATTAGATTCTAGAACCGAGGCGTTAGTATCCAATAACCTAGACGATTATGAGAAAATTAATAATCAGCTAAAATCAAGTGGAGTTGAAGAAATTTCTTTAAAGGAAGTTATAGAATTAACAGAAAATCCAAAAGAAATTGGATTAAGTCTTGATACTTATAATCGAAATACTAATGTTAAATTTTATAAAGAAGAATTTACCCAAAGCAGTAATGGTAAGAAATATAAGATTATGAAAATTACCGCTGTACCTAATTCCACATCAGGATTACTATATAAATCAGGTAATACTACACAGCGTAATTCTACATCTAAAAGTGCAAAAGCTATGAGCCTAATTGGAATTACAGCATACTCTGCAGCAGGAATTATATCAGATAAAATCGGAACATTTTTAAGCGTATATGATGCGATTAAGGACGCTTTTGGAGTTCTAGATCCATATACTACAGTTGAAAATATACAAGCCTCTTATGCATGGAATGTAGGGGTAAATTGTTCTTTTATATATGTGTTCGATTCAAACTTGGGTAGTTATAAATTATCTGCTAGATACCATAAGGCTAGCGCAGCAGTGGGAGTAGATATACCTACATTAAATTTAAAAAATAAAAATGCAAGAACATCTGTACTTCAATGGAATAAAACTGGGGATGTTACACCTTCAAATTATAATAGTGTAAGCACTGCTATAAACTACTATGAAAAAGGGGCCGTTTATTCATCATCAGTATCTAGAGTTAACATTACTGGATTAGAAGAAAAAACCGTAAATACAGTATACTTGCCTAACCCTTATACTCCATCTGAGGCTGGTTACTACTAGTTTCATGAGAAGATTAAAAGTAAACAATTGACTCTATTACATGAAGAGTATCTGTTGATTATACATAGTTAACTCCTCTTCATATTGTCTTAAACTAAAAATTCATCATAGTTTGTCGAACTTATTTAATAGAATTTAAACGGTCTTATTCTATAAAAATTTCGATTTTAAAATGAAAACTTAGATGAATACTATTCACATTTTAATCTATTTATTTAAAATATCCTTAGATAATAATAAACTCATTGTACTTAGATGATTACATTAAAATTCTTGGAGTAGAACTAATTAGCATTTAGAAGAAACCAATTTGTAGGTATAATAAACGGTTAAAAACTTATCGCCTAGGTCATACATTATCCTAGGCGATAAGTTTTATTAATAAAATATTACTAATTATTATAATATTTACTATAATGGTGTACATTAGAAATATAAATGACATAAATTAAATTTATCAAACCATTTTAAAATAACCACACTATTTATTATCAATTTGTGTAAGACAACAATACAGAAATAAATAATCAAAATGTAATCCCATATCTTTTCTTGCCCATAATGGGTATTTGCTTTCCCATCATTTACTCCATCCATTTATATTAATATAATCAATTAATAAACTATAAGTTGTAGATATAGTTTTAGATAACCGAGTGTACAGTTATTTAGTATTCAAATTAAGTTAAATGTTTTTATTTATCGTAGTAAAAGACGAGTTTAAAACGGTATATACCTTTTTGTTGTTTAATATATTTTTTAGCTCTTCATTAGCTTCAGATATTTCATCTTGGAGTATTTTCTTTTCGTGATTATCGATATATACCAATATCTTTCACAAATTTAGAACTTAATTCTTTTATAGCATGGGACATTGTAGTTCTAAAATCAACCTATACGGGTTGGAAAATGTTAAAATATAACTTCTTTTTTAAAACCCGTATCACCCCAATAAAGTCTATAGGCATTTTTAATAGGGTTAGATTTAATAACCTTAATTTTATAATCATCCCAAAAACTGCTAGCTGATTTTATATTGCAATGGCATCTATTTCCTGGACAGAATAGAACTCGTCAAAGTTTGCTCTCCCTGACTCATCATAATGAGGACAATGCAAATAAGGGATGATGCCCAAACCTTTAATCCATTTATATTTTGAGTTTTCAATACCTTATAAGTTCGCTATCGCTATGTCCTGCAATAAACCAGCAAATAGATTCTGCACTTAATCCAGATAGTACCTTCCCACTTTTAAAAGCTCTCATTTTGGCCTTATCCACACCGTATTTTTTCCAAACTTCCTTCATATAAGCAGTATTACCACCACCAACATAAATTATTTCTGTTCTTTTAAACTTTTGGTCAATCTCTTCTATTATTATATCTGCATTTGATAAATACAAGGTGTCAGTTTTGCATCCTAAACTCTCATATAAATAGTTAACAGTTTCTACATAAGGCTTGGCATTTTTAATTGCTGTAGAAATAAATAAGAAGTTTGGTTTTTCTTTCTTTGATGATTCAACAATAAATTTATCTATGTCGTAAGATTGATTTTGTGATACTTCCCCACCACCAATAGCTATAAACATAAATCACCTCCAACGCTTAAAACTTATTTCATTAGCATAGGGCCTAAAACAAGTATCAGTAAATCTACACGTCTAATCCTTCATTATCTGGGATCCATAAGGCTCTATTTATAAAGATTATTGATCATTCCTTTTCATGTACAAGCTATAGAATATTGCAATCATAATTATATTAACGATAAGTACGAATATACTACCATCCATACCAACTGACCCTCCAGATATAATAGAATTCCCAATGATTTTGACATTGTATAGTTTTGGATAATCATCCGCTAATGACACTACTCCAAAAATCAATCCACCCATAAAATTTCATATAAAGTGCAATATTATAGGTATTAATAAAGAATTATTACTGTATTCTAGGATAATAGTCATTAATAAAGACATAGTAATTACATTTATTATAGCAATGGGTCCTGATTCAAAAGCTCCGCCATGCAATAGAGTAAATAATATAGTTATAATTATTGTAGCAATCCATGTACCAAATTGTTTCTTTTATAACTGGTAAATATAACCTCTTACTATAAGTTCTTGCATTATAGTATTTAATAATAGAGCTATTATCCAAATACATAGCATATCTAAAGAATTTTTTCTGGTTATTTCTATATACCCTAATCCATAAAGTATAAAAAATGGTAAAAAAACCAAGCTAAAGCTAACAATACCCCTATTATTGTTTGCTTAACTGGCCTCTCATAATGCATTATATTTAAATGATTTTTCTCGTATCTATTAAATATGTAAGTGATAAGTATTATTGATATAAATGGTATTAATTCAGCTAAAAATCTCCACCAGACATCAGGGATAGTATCAGGTATAGGTATTAATACAGAAATTGTTATCCAAGATATGAAGAATAATATTATTTTTGTAAATGTTTTAATAGATTTATTCATGACAATAGTATATTTTTTTATATAAATAATTCAATCTTATAGTAAGTTAGACATTTTAATTAATTTTAGATCTATATCAATAATTAAATGAGTAAAGTATTGGCTATATATCAATTTTTATAAATAAATTATCTAATTATAATTTAATTACTAAGTATTTAATCTGTAATATAAATCCTACTTAAAGGTGTATGCCAATTGATTAAAATAAAAAAGCCTATCCACTAAAAGTGAATAGACTTATTATAAAGATAAGATAAAAATTCAAAATATATAAGTAATATCTCATGAATAAATATCCATCTTCACTATTTTCTGATTCTACAAATCCTAATTTCTGCCAAAATTCTAATGCTTTGAGGTTTCTACAATCAACAGGAATAGATATTTTATCTGCCTTGTAAGTATCTTTTAAATAATCTATACAAAGCCTTGCAGCTTCATTTCCATAGCCCTTATCCCTAAAATCTTCTATAATA
The DNA here is from genome assembly GCA_000308255.3 of Anaerococcus pacaensis 9403502. Taxonomy (GTDB): domain Bacteria; phylum Bacillota; class Clostridia; order Tissierellales; family Peptoniphilaceae; genus Anaerococcus; species Anaerococcus pacaensis. The sequence goes on from HG326663.1 coordinate 423,477, forward strand.
AAAAAGTTTATAATCTGATAGTTTTCCTCCCCTACATAAAGCATGACAAAACCAATAAAATCACCACCCTTTGATATGGCAAATGGCTTCATGTCAGGATAATAAAGCCAAGCTTCAGCTAAGGAATAAGACACGCTATCCGCAAAGTCAGTCATGCTAACTCCAGGGTCTAAGTTTATACATTAATTAAAGTTTTCTTCGGTTATTTCTTGTAAGCTAATCAAATTTTCCTCTTGCTGTTTTTAATAGAAGATATAAACGAATTGCTTGTAGGATCTTATAGATCCCCATCGATGTCGAGGGGTTTTAGAGCATGATTTCCAGATTTACTTATCTCGTTCTCTCAAAAGTGTAAATTTTCACAAGATTATAAACAAATATAATCTCATTTATCAATCTATATCAATATCTTCAGCCTTAAATTTATCCATATCTTCATACCTGTAAGATTGGTCTAGCCCCTTCATGAAGACATCTCTATTATTAATCTCATCTGTAAGAGCTTCTTCTAATAGAATTTTTATATATTTACTTTTTATAGTACTAAGCTTCATAAACTCCAAATAATAAAACTTATCAACCCTTTGCCTATCCATTACCTTATCTAGATTTTTCTTTAGCATTAAGTCTAGCCAAACCCTCATCGATCTCCTGTTATCCTCAATTACTTATACATTAGGATTTATCATAATTTTTCCCTAGATTCTTTCAAGACGAGACCTATTATTTACTTAGTCTTCTCTAAAAAGCTTATTTAATTATTATATTATGTAACATATTTTCACCTAACAATTGATTTATCGCCTAAAATATAGTATATTTTAGGCGATAAACGGAGGGTTAGGCGATGAGAAAGTTCGATTATGGATTACTGAAAGACGATAAATGGGATATTGAGATAATTAATTATATAGCTACTATTGAGCAGTTTAAGGGCCGTCAAGAAGTATTTTTATCTCAAAAAGCCCATACATTAAACAATTTAGTAGAGCTTGCTATTATACAGAGTACTGAAAGTTCTAATAAAATAGAAGGAATTAGGACTACAGATAAAAGAATCAAAGACCTAGTTTTAAATAAGGTTATACCAAGAAATAGAGATGAGGAGGAGATTCTCGGATACCAAGATGTTTTAAACACTATACATGAATCTTATAATTATATCCCTATAAAACCTGATATAATATTACAATTGCATAAAGACTTATATAAGTATTCTGCTAAATCTATTGGAGGAAGATTTAAAAATTCTCAAAATTTTATTTCTCAAACCAGCACGAATAAGGAAAGTCAGGTTATATTTACTCCTCTTGACCCTTTCGAAACCCCAATGGCAATAGAGATGATTTGCAATTCATTTAATCGAGAGATAGATAAGGGTGATATCAATCCCCTAATATTAATCCCAGCCTTTATCCACGATTTCTTGTGTATACATCCATTTAATGATGGAAATGGCAGGATGTCTAGGCTTCTAACTACCCTTCTCTTATATAAATCAGGATATGATGTAGGAAAATACATAAGCCTTGAAGAAAAAATAGAAAAAACTAAACTTAATTACTATGAATCCTTAGATAAAAGCGGACTTGGTTGGATAGATGGAAATGAGGATAAATCTTACTTCATAAAATATATACTAGGAATAATCACATCAGCGTATAGGGATTTTGAAGATAGAGTAGATATATTTGATAGCAAGCTATCTGCAATAGAACAAGTGGAGGCGGCAATATCAAGCATAACAGGTAAATTTACAAAAACTGACATTATGAAATTAACACCCACCATAAGCAGAGCATCAGTAGAAAATTCTCTAAGTGAGCTGGTAGAACGTGGTCTAATCGAAAGACATGGCAAGGGAAGGGGAACTTTTTATACTAAGAGGTAGATATTAAGTATATAAACAATCCAGTGAGAAAATTTTCACTGGATTTTTGATTCTAGTCATCTGATATATCAGGCTATTAAAAAGTAAAATGATGTTAAGTTCTTGTGATGAATTTTTATAAAATACTTTAAATTATGTTTTTCCTTAGGATATATAGCTATTTATTTCTAAAGCAGAGATAAGCTAAAATCAAGATTTATAAGTAATACCTCATAAATAAATACCCATCTTCAATATTGTCAGATTCTACAAATCCCAATTTCTTCCAAAATCTTAAGGCCTTGAGGTTCCTAATATCAACAGGAACAGATATTCTTTCTGCCTTGTAATTATCTCTTAAATAATCTACGCAAAGGCTAAGAGCTTCTTTGCCAAGGCCCTTATCTCTAAATTCTTCTACAATGAAAAAATTTATAATTTGAAAGTTTTCTTCACCTACATATAGCAAAACAAATCCTATAAGTTTACCATCCATAGAGATGGCAAATGGCTTCATATTAGGATAATAAAGCCATGCTTCTGCTAAGGAGTAGGTCACACTATCAGCAAAGTCAATGTTTGTAACCCCTGAATCTAAGTTTATACATTCATTAAAATTTTCTTCGGTTATCTCTTGTAAACCAATCAAATTTTCCCTCTATCCAAAGTTTAATAACTCGTTTTTTTTGCTGGTATAGTCTTCCATATTTTTACCCAGGCAAATCTCCTTCTATGAGAAGAAAACTTATTTCTTGATAGTAAGTATACCTGCACAGTGAGATACTTGGTTAAATGTTGCATTAGGGAAATAATCTTTCAACTCGTCAAATACAAAGTAAAACTCTTCCTCATCCCAATAATCACCAGCATCCTTTTGACAATTTTCTAAGTCCTCGCGAGTTTTAAATGCCACATCTCCTATATAAAGTGAGCCGTCTTCTTCTAATAATGGCAAAAGTTCGTTGATAAATTCAATCTTACTTTCATCATCCAGATGATGAAGGGCGTAGGTTGATATTATGGCATCGTATTTATTTTCTACGATGGCTTCATCTAAACCATCAGAAAACTTTTTTAAGTATAACTTTGCATGAGGCATTTTTTCTTGTGCTATCTTTAGCATCTCAGTAGAAAAATCCTGGCCATAAATCTCTATATCCGCATCATAAAGTTTGCTAGTAAGAGTTGCAGTACCAAAACCAATATCCAAAACCTTTTTTGCCCCCTGGGATAAGACATCATTATAAATCTGATTTAATATTTCCTTATATCCAGCAAAAGGATATGTATTATCATCATCCGATAAGTCTACGCTCTCGTCGTAACCATCAGCCCATAGGTCAAAACCTTTATTATCTAACATTTATAATTCTCCTTATTAAGAAAACATTCAATTCTTCCTAGCAATAATATCCCTACAATCGAGAGTAAGCAAAAGATTGAATTTATAATAAACCAATTTAATTTTAAAATACTCAAATTATATTTATCTCTATATCTGACAAGATAAATTCCAACTTTAGATTTTATATGTAATTATACCAATCTTGTACTCATAGGGTATCACTATAAGATTTAAATATAAGAAAATATTCCTATTCTATCGCATAAGAGAGAATATTTTCATATCCAGCATCATATATTTCTCTAATCCTATCTTCATTATCCATTAGGATGAATAGACCCACCATAGGTGCATACTTTTCATAAAAACTATTAGCATTGGCTTCGGTGATATTCGAAAGTTGTTTTTGTCGGTTGTTTTCTTTAAGAGCACTTGATAATTTATTCAGGTTATTTTTATAATACTTATTTCTAATTTTCTCGTAATTATCTCTTAATTTATTATTAAGTGATAAGTAATGTGCAAATCCCTCATTAAAGACCATATTTAACATCTCATATTTATAATTACTTACATTACTATAGTCATTTTTCTCATATAAGAGATGAAAAATTTCATGAGTTATTAATGCATCTACAGTTTCAATTATGCTAGACTCATTTCCTGTATAAATTCTATTGATATCAAAAATAATATATAAATCATCGTTTCGCTCACGAGTCATAGCTTCAAAAGGATACGGACAACCGACGGTTAGTATAAATTTCATCTCATTTTCATATACTTCTCTCCAGTTAGGAAAAGCATAATCAAAAAAATCCTCATTGTAAGGAGAAAAATCAATTAAGTTTTCTTTTATAAGATTATTGGCTGACATTATCTTATCATTATTTACTTTAGGATCTTCATATTTATATTCTCCATGAATCAAATTATAAAAAATCCATTCATTAGAAATATCCTCACCCTTTATATAATTTATGACGATACTATCATCTATGTACATATTTATCCTCCCGATAATGTTATAAACTTATATCTATCCTGATCTCAGACAGACTTTTCAGACTGATAAGTATTCAAAGCAATCAACTCTATTTTCAAACTCGGATTTATGTAGGTTTTCTCATAGTAAATATCCTAAAGTTAATACAAAAATGCTTAATGGACTTCTGATATATAGTATTGCTCAAAAAAGGTCTATCAAAGATACAGATAAATTTGGGTCTTTTCTACAGCTCATCAAATCTATCATAAAATAATTACCTATCTTACTTTCGCTCTAAGCAAATCCATAGTCAGATCTATATTTATATAAGAGGCCTAGGTTAGCTACTTAACATCGCCACCAGACACCAGGCAAGGTATCAGGTATAGGTATAACTACAGAAATTATTATCCAATATATGAAAAATAATATTATTTTTTAAAATGTTTTAATAGTTTTACTCCTATTAGTAGTATATTTTTTTATTTAATTATTCAATTTTGATAGCATCCGTATAATTGTGTAAAAAGAAAAGGTCATTCGAAACCCAAACTAGCACAATGTTTTTAGCAATAAAACTAAACTAGGAGGAATAATAAATGACCCAATTACATTCTACATTAAATACAGAAGATATTCAAAATTTAATCAATACAGAAGTTAAAAATGATATGGCAAGAACTATTCTAACTAAAGTATTCAACTAGCTTATGGAAAAAGAAAGAGATGAATACTCAGAAAATACAGCCTATCAAAGAGATCCTAACAGGAGTACTTACCGTAATGGATACTACGAACGTGACTATACAACAAAAATATGAACATTAATCCTAAGAGTACCTAGAATAAGAGATGGCAAATTCTCAACAGAAGTTTTTGAAAGATACCAAAGAAATGAAAAAGCTCCACTCACAACCATGCTAGAAATGTATGTTCAAGGAGTATCGACAAGAAAAGTATCCAAGGTAATAGAAAACATGTGTGGTCAAACATATTCTAAATCTTTTGTATCTTCCCTAACTAAAGAATTAGATGAAGAAGTAAAGCTATGGATAAATAGCAACCTAAGTAATATTAAATATCCCTTCATAATTGTAGATGTAGTATGCATAAAGGAAAGGGAAAACAATCGAGTAGTATTAAAAGCTTGTCATATTGCAATAGGAATAACTGAAAAAGGAAATAGAGAAATAATAGGCTTAGACCTAAGTCCCAGTGAAATTGAATACTCATGGTCAAACTTCTTTGAATATTTAAAATCCAGAGGACTATCTGGCCTTAAAATGGTAATATCAGATGTCCACAAAGGTTTAGTAAAAGCAATAAAAAAAATTCTTAAATGTAATATGGCAAAGAAGTCAGGTTCATTTCTTAAGAAATATCCTATCAAAAGCACCAAAGAAAAACACTAAAGAATTTAGAACAGACATCAAAGCACTATTTAAAATCCAAGATATAAGCTTGGCAAGAAAAATAAAAGAAGAAATATTCTTAAAATACGAAAGCGAAAAGAAATTTCAAAACTCTTTAAGCATATTGGATAAAGGATTTGAAGATGCTTTTGCATATTTAGCTAACAATACTATCCATAGCAGACTTAGATTGACTAATAGCTTAGAAAGACTACACGAAGAAGTTAGAAGACGTGAAAAAATAATTAGAATATTCCCTAATGAAGATTCAACTATTCGCCTAATAGGCGCAATCCTCATTGATATCAATGAGGATTGGATAACATCTTCTAAACTATATATTAGAATGAAATATTAAATATTGTACTAGTAGATTTTACACAACATTATGGACTTGACTAAAAATAACAACAATTAGAATAATGTATTATTTTTATAAATTAACCTATTCTGATATACCCATCATCATATTATAGTGTTCAATATGTCCAGTTTTATCAAAAACATCCTTAAAAACCCTTTTAAATATATCGCTCATATCAGAGTGCATATCTATGTGCAAATCATCATATATAGTGTGAGAACCATCATTTATCCAATACAAAAGTGATTCACATACATTTTTTTCTTCTTTAGTTTTAAACTTTGATATTATGTAGTCATCTTGCTTTTTACCAATTATTTTAAAATAGTTTTCAATAATTCTTCTCATAGTGTTTTGCATAGAAACAGCCGAAATATTTTTATCTTCTCTAAGCTCTTTCCATAATAATTCATATGTAGATGAAATTGGATTAACCATGTCATAACTTTGAATTTTTGATATACCATTATTTTTTCTTACAATCCAAAAATTAACATCTTTATCTTCCGTTGTTCTTCCGTCTATAAATGATACTTCTTTATGAAAATAAACATTATGAGTGAATATAAATAATTGTTCTACATCAGAATTACCCTTTTTTATTTCAACTACTAACTCTTTAATCATAGCACTAACCAAATATAATATATTACTATCTAAACTACTTATAGGGTCGTCCAAAATAATTATTTTCTTTTCATCAACAAATTCTTTATTAGTAGACCCCTTAGTCAATTGCATGAAATATAAAAAAGTTATAAAAGTCGATTCTCCTTCACTCAAAGTATGATTAGCATCTGTTCCATTATCTCTAATGATGCGATACTTATTTAATTGTTCGCCTTTAACTTCAGAGTATGGTTCAATTTTAAAATTCGTAAATCCATAAGCGACTAAAGTTTTATTTATTTGATCTACTGCAGGTTGCACACTTGTTAAATTATTTGACTTCTCACTTATTTCTATTTTAAGTTTCTCAATTTCATCAAACTTATTCGTTAAGTTTTTTTTCATACCTATTAAAGCTTTATTAATTGAATTCATACTTTCAACATATCGATTTATCAAATTTTCCGAATCATAAATACAATAACACCAAACATCATCCACTAGTTTTCCATATTCTTTATTATATTCTTTAACTAAATTATTATTCTTTTCAATCTTAGCATTCAAACTAAATAACAAATTGCTAATCTCATTAAATGATTCTAGTAGTTCAGAAAAAGAAATTTTAGTTTCTGGCGCCTTAATCTTCTTTTCTATTTTATTTTTAATACTTTCTAATTGTGCTTCTATTTTACCTATCAGTGCATTATATGTATTCATATTTAATTCAGCAATATTACAAGAAGCCGTCATTTCCAAATTATTACGAAGCCCTTTTAATATTGAATCTACAATATTAAATAACTCTTTCTTTTTCAATTTCATATAGTCTAATTTTTCTATATACTCATTGTTAAAGAAATTATATATTTCGTTTATAAAAATCTCATCTATAGTATTCTGTTGACAAAATGGACACACCGAGCTGTCTTCTTCAATGTATTCCATACCTTTATGAACCCAAGATGAGTTATCCAATTTTTTAATCAGCTTAGCTATTTCTACATCATCACTACCAAAAATAACTTGATTCCAAATTGAATCTTCACATATTTTTTTAACATTTTTTAATAAATTCTCTGGTATTTCATATAAATTTTCAACACTAACTGGCTTTCTTTTAAATAGCACAGAAGATCTTTCTATCAGATTTTTCCTTTCATTTAATTCTCCATTAGGATTATTAATACGCCTTTGTAATTCTTCGATAAATTTATTTTTATTTCCTCTAAAACCATGAAAAGCATTACTAAAATCATCTTCATTACGTTTAAGAATTTGATTCCATGCATCTTCCTTAAAATTTTTTTCTAATTCTTCTTTTTCATAATTTTTCTTTTCAATGGATTCTTTAGTTTTATTGTATTTTTCTTCTTTTTCTCTTAATTCCTCTTTAAGTTTTTTAATAGCTTCGATATCTTCGATTGAGTCTTCCCCTAATGTAAATACACCTGGAATTCCTACTTCATTTTTAAAATTATTTTCTCGAAATTGACGGTTATAGACATATATTGGGGTTTTATTGCTAGATGCCCATTTTATCTGACAAAATTTATATCTATCTGAATTTATTTCATAAGTACTTAAATACTCACTAATGGTAGTCTTTCCACTACCATTAGCTCCATAAATAAAATTTACTTTCTTACAATTACTTATATTAACTCCCAAATCATCGTAAGGAGTACAAGATTTCATAGAAATTTCGTTAATCATTTTCACGTCCCGTCACATGCTTCAAACTTATATCAAATTCTTCCATCCTATATTCTTTATTAAAGAATGGAAGTCCTATTACCTTATACTTATTATCGTCCACATAAGTTTTTGTTGGTATACCTTGCTCTTCAATTTTTAAAAGGAAATCTTCTTTCCATTTATCTTTTTCTAGTAGATGGCTTCCTTTAGGTTCGATATAAATCTGTTCTTGTAAATATCCGTCTGTTCCTTTCTTTTGCAAGAATAATAAAAAGTCAGGTTCAAATCTTTCTCCTGTATCAAATTCATAGATCGCTAAGGCTGGTATTCTTTCATTTCTTACCAAATAAATCTCATCATATTTATTGCATAAATCTTTTACTATCCCTTTAAAATATTTTACAAAGGCTTTTTCTTCACTTGTTCCGTAGTTATCATTGTAGACATACCAAGGTTCAAAAGCTAAATCCATGCTGTCTTCACTTACAATCATAGCTTGTGATACACCTAGCCCCTCTCCATATGAATTGTCCACATATATTTTTTTATCTTTTAGAACTTCGTGAACCCTCTTAGCAAAAAATTCCCTTGTTCCTTCATATTCAGTTTCTATTTGTTGGATATATGTCGAAATATCTTTTAAAATTTTCATAGATCCTTCATATATGTCTTTTGCTTGCAATTTTTCATATGGGCTCTCTATTTGCAACATTATATTTCCTAAGTAATTTTCAGATTGTAAAAATTCTTTCTTTGATTTTAAGTTAGGAAAATATGATTTAAGTGTATTGAATTTTAGTACCTCAAAATTTGACATTGCACCTTCAGCAATATTTAAAGGTATATTTTTAAATTCATATCGAAATGTATTGGTCATACCGTTAGCTTTTACTTTTCCTTCATCAAATAATCCATATATAAAGGAACTACCAGTTGAAATTTTATGCTGGTAATAACCATTTCGTATTTTTTTATCTATTCCCGTAACTGATTTTCTTGACTTTTCAACTTTTCTATTTGAAAATACATAGGCTTCTCTGAAAAAATCTGTTTGTTTAAATTCATCTTTCAATATATAATTTATTTCCATCGGAGCATCTGCTAATAAACCCGTCTGTTTTAGAGCATACCTTAACTCACCAATATATCGTGAATCCTGCATAGAATGATATAAGAGTGTTTCCAATATCCTATTTTCATTAGATATATCATAATCATATTTACGCTTATTTCTTGGCTGATCATCTTCAATTTTAAATGGACAATACCTGGCTCCGCGCCCTATTAGTTGAGCTTCACTTATAGTTGTTTTTCCTGGCTTGCCATTTTTTCCATCTCTTGTTTCATATAATCTTACGATATCAAAAAGATTTAATACATCCCAACCCTCATTTAACATATCAACTGTGAAGATTATTCTGTAAGGATTATCTTTTGCTTCCATAGAATTTACAGCAACTTGTTTTTCCTTTTCTTCAGATTCACTCTTAGAATTTAATATTATAGAATTTTCCGTTGAAAATCCTAATTTGATATCAGATACAAGAGCATTCAAACTGGAGTCTTTTTTAAGAAAATATCCTATAGCATTTTTTAAATATTCATTATCAGAATCCTTATATTTTAGAATTTCATCAGTATTGAGATTATTTAATTTCTGATAAAATTTATCATAAAATGCTTTTGAATCTTTAATAGTTTTTGATTTTAATAAAACAACTGGCTTTATATTTTGACCATTATCACCAAACAAATGTCTCCTATATTCACTTACAACAAGCGCAAGTAGGGTTCTCGTCCACCTATCATAATCACCTTGCATATTATTAAAATCTTTGGTGTATCCGCTCTCTCTAAACTTAGATAAGGTATAATCATATATAATTTTATCCAAATATTTCTTCTCAACATTAGGGTCTTTCAAATCAGCAGTTGCTGTAAATTCTAACAAGGCATTATCTCTATTTGCTCTGAATATTCTTTCAATAGTATATTCCCAACTTTTTGCATTTTCTTCTAGATCTGTTTTTTCAGTTTTTGTAAGTCCCTTAGTTACAGTGTTTATATGGTGAGATTCATCTGAGATTAAAACAATCTTATCATCTTCAAAATCATCAATAGTAGGAGAGTCCTCCTTTGGAAAATTCATGTCCAATTGAAGTTTTTGTGTGGAAGTAAAACAAATATTTATAGCATTTTCATCGTAAAAGGCAAAATTATTTACTTCTTTTACTTGAACTTGATTTCCCATCAATTCAATATTATCTTCAAAAAGATACTTAATAGAAGATTTATTAAGGAAATTTTCTTTAGTCTTTTCTATGATATTATTCTGATTTACAAAAAATAAGAATTTTCTATAACCCTTGGTATATAAATATAGAATAAGTCCTGCCATTATAACAGTCTTACCAGAACCAGTTGCCATATGAAATAAATTGTGGATTTGTTTATTTTTAATCAAATCACTTTCAACATAGGTTATAAAATACCTGAAAGCCTCATCTTGGTAATCGCGCAATATTATATTTGGATTTAGGTTCGACTCTATATAGGAAGGTAATTCTTTTAAAGCTCCTATTTTTTTAATAACATCTAATTCTTGGTACAAATATTGATCAGTCATGATATTACTCCTTGCCATAGAAGCTTCTAGTAAATGCCTTGTCAGCCTCACTCACCTTATAATCTTCATCATCTATATCTGATAAATTTACATAAAGTTGGTTTTTATTTAAAAGCTCCATAACAAGATTCTTTTGCTCATCAAGACTAAGCTTATCAAAATCATCTTGATTTTCTTTTAAATCACTTGGGAGGACAGAAGGAATTAATTTTCCATTGTCAATGGCCTTATTTAAAATTTCTTTAACGGAATCTGAGTTCTTAGCATTTTCTAGTTCATTAACAAGATTTTCATTGTCTTCTAAAAGTTCACAATAAACAAAAGATCCCCCTCCTTGCCAATTTACTGTTTTAGAAATACCAAACTCAAAACCTTCAACGACCTTTTGTAGTCTTTCCAAGCCAATGGATATTTGTTCACTCATTTGCTCTATTCCTATATATTTTCTTCCCAATTTATGGGCAGTTGCCGCTGTTGTTCCGGAACCAAGATGATAATCTAATACAATATCTCCTTTATTACTTCCCATTTCGATAATTCTTTGAAGTAATTTTTCTGGCTTTTGTCCAGAGAAATCTAATAATTCAGATCTGTATCTATCTGTGGAGTATATATCATCCCACCAATCTTCAAGTTTTTTCCCTTGAGCTTCAGCTTTATCTTTAAAATCTTCTTTAGTATCAGCGTTTCCAAATACCTGACCTGTATTATGAACTCCACTTTTATGCTTAACGTATGGCTGATTAAATAATGTATTTTCTCCATTACCATAATATAAAATATCATCATGTTTTCTCGGTAAAAACCTTGAGCTTCCTGATGGACCAGTGTAACACCAAATAATATTATTTTTAAAATTTTCTTTCCCAAAGATATCATCCATTAATACTTTTGCATAATGAGATTCATTAAAATCCAAGTGTACAAATATGGACCCATCTGGTTTTAGTAATCTTTTAGCTATAGCAAACCTATTTTTCATAAATGTTAACCAGGTTGAATGATTAAATTTATCATTATAGTTAAAAGAATCCCCTCCGGTATTAAAAGGAGGATCAATATAAATAAGCTGTACTTTCCCCTCAAATTTTTCTAATAAAGACGACAAAGCAAGCAGATTATTTCCCTGTATGATTAAATTATCATTCTCTTTAAATATGATATTCTCTTTCACACCATCTTTAGTATATCGCTTAGCATTCCCTAAAACTTTAGGAGCTAGGAGTCTATTTACCTGGTCTGGAGCAAGGGTCTCATTATAAAAAATTTCATCTCTTTTTTGATCTTCCTTGGTTTGTCCACCTTCAAGGACACAGTCTTTGTAAGGCCATACCAGGGAAACATCTTGTTTTTGACTAATCAGGTTATTATTAACATCAACAAGACCTATCTTATTTTTGTACACAGTAAAAGAATCCGGAAGAAATTCTTTTGATTCTAGAACCCATACAAATTTATTTTTATCAAAAACATATATATCATCAACTCTTGTAAAAAAAGCTTCTTTTAATAATTCGTTGTTTAGCAAGGCCTTTAATAATTTTTCATCATTAGCTCTTGCCGCATCCGATACTATAGTCTTAATAATTTGATCAGCTTCTCCAACAAAACGGTCATCAGAAACCAACACTATTTTTAATTCATCTAAAAATTTCATAACTACCTCATATACTCCATAACATCTTCTACCCCACACCCTAACACGCAACATATCTTTGCAATAGTCTCTAAATCTATCCTTTTAACCTTATTATTACAATAAGAATTAAGTTGTGTCCTTTGTAGATTCGCTTCTTTTTCTAATCTATTTTTACTAATATTTGTTTCTTCTAAAACCTGATCTATTTTAAAAACAATTTTCCCAAAGTTTTGCATTATTTCTCCAATTTTTTCCAAATTAACTCTGCTAATTAAACTTATTATAACATAAATTAATAAATCTTACAGGTGTAAGAAGATTTGATTTACAGCAAAAAAATAAATCGAGTAAACCTCGATTTATTCCCATTCTATAGTTCCAGGTGGTTTAGATGTGATATCATATACAACTCTACCAACACCTGCTACTTCATTTATCATTCTGCTTGATAGAGTTTGTAGGAGTTCAAATGGTAGGTTGCTTGCTTCTACGCTCATGGCGTCTGTGGTTTCTACGGCTCTGATTGCTATAACGTTGTCGTAGCTTCTGGCATCGCCTTTGACGCCTACTGTTTTGATTGGGGTCCATACTGTGAAGTATTGCCATACGTCTTCGTTTAGGCCGGCGTTTTTGATTTCTTCACGTAAAATAGCGTCTGTTTCTCTTACTATTTCTAGTCTTTCTTCAGTGATTTCGCCTATTACTCTAATTCCAAGGCCTGGGCCTGGGAATGGTTGGCGCCATACCATGTCGTGTGGGACGCCTATGGATTCGCCTAGTTCTCTTACTTCGTCTTTGAATAGGTCGCGGAGGGGTTCTACTAGGCCCTCAAATAGCATGTCTTCTGGTAGTCCGCCTACGTTGTGGTGGCTTTTTATCACACTTGCCTTATCTTTACCAGATTCGATGACATCTGGGTAGATTGTGCCTTGGACTAGGTATTTGGCATCTCCAAATTCTTTGGCTTCGCGTTCGAATACTTCTACGAAGTGGTTGCCGATGATTTTTCTTTTTGTTTCTGGATCTTCAACTCCCTTTAGCTTGGTTAAAAATTCTTCGCTAGCGTCTACCTTTTTGACATTAAGGCCAAGGTTTTTGTAGGTTTCCATTACTTCATCTGCTTCGTTTTTACGAAGTAGGCCGTGGTCTACGAAGATGCATTGGAGGTCTTCGCCTATGGCCTTAGATACTATGGTTGCTGCGACAGAGCTGTCTACCCCACCGGATAGGGCGCAGATCATTTTTTGACCTTTGTATTTAGTTGCTATTTCGTTTATGATTTGGTTAGCAAAGTCGTCCATTTTCCAGGTTTGTTCAGCCTTACAGATTCCTAGAACGAAGTTTGCAAGCATGATTTTACCGTATTCTGAGTGGACTACTTCCGGGTGGAATTGGACTGCGTAGATGTTTTTTTCTTCGTTTTCCATACCAGCTACAGGACAATTTAGGGTCCAGGCAGTTTTTTTGAAGCCTTCTGCAAGTTTGCTGATTCTATCTTTGTGGTTCATCCAGATAGTTGATTCTTGTGGGACATTGTTAAATAATCTACTTTTATTATCAACTAAAAGTGGGGTTTTGCCGTATTCGCCGTTAGTAGGTGTTTCAATTTCTCCACCAAATATGCGGTTGATGTATTGAAGGCCATAGCAGATGCCTAGGATTGGCACGCCTAGATCAAATATTCTGCTGTCTGCTCTAAGGCTTTCTTTGTCATTTACTGACTGTGGGCCGCCGGATAAGATAATACCAGCTAGGCCTTCTAGGTCTAGGCTATCCATGGTGATATCGCATGGGTGAAGCTCAGCATATACGCCTAATTCACGGACACGACGTACGATTAGTTGGTCAGTTTGTCCACCAAAATCTAGGACTATAATTTTATTTAAGCTCATTTATTCTCCTCACTAGTCTAGTTTGAGATTTCCCCAAATTTTGACTTGTAGTATTCTACAATTTCAGTTGCGGTTTGTTCGATAGTATTGTTGGTCACATCTATGACCTTGGCATCTAGGTCTCTGTAGACTTCCTTGGCGTATTCGAGCTCGGTTTTGATGCGAGTGTCGTTGTAGTATACGCTTTCGCCCATGAGTCCAAGTTCCTTGGACCTATCTTCTCTGATGTCTGATAATTTGTCTGGGTCTATGATAAGGCCTATCAACCTATCAGGGTCTACTTCAAATATTTCCTGAGGCAGTCTGCTTTCAGGTACAAGTGGTAGGTTAGATACCTTAAAGCCCTTGGTTGCAAGAATCATAGTGGTTGGAGTCTTACTAGTTCTAGATACTCCAAGTAAGACTATGTCAGATTTTGTGAAGCCTCGAGGGTCCTTGCCGTCGTCATATTGGATGGCAAATTCGATGGCTTCTATCATAGAGAAATAATTTTGAGATAGGTTGTGAGTTAGCCCTATCTCACGCACTGGCTTTTGGCCGGTTACTTTTTCTACTGCTCTGATGCCGTATTCTAGGATGTCTATTACTTCGATATTCTTCTCATATGCAAGTTTTGAGATATAGTCTGATAGTTCAAGACTTGTGATGGTCTTTACTATAATAGAATAATCTGGTATATCAGCAAATATCTCATCTACCTCTTCAGTTGTCTTGATATCAGGGCGTCTTACTACTCTTTGATTAAGATATGGGAATTGGCTGGTGACTGATTTGAGGTAGACATTGGCCGTCTCCCCCGTCGAATCACTTATGATTACTATCGTTAAGGTATCGTCCATTGTAGTAGTCTCCTTATCTTACAATTTCTTTTACGTCAAACACTTTTTGTAGTCTATTAGAAAGGCTATTTAGCATAGCAAGTCTATTGGCCTTTAGTTTTTCATCATCTACATTTATCATAGTATTGTCTAAATAATCATTACCCACTTTGCCAGTAGCTGCCACATTATTTAGCTCTCTGAAATAGTCTTCCTCACTCTTTAGTGGGATGTCGGTAAGGTCTATGATTTGATCGTAGAATTCTCTTTCGAGGTCTGTTTCGATAAGGTTTTGGTCTATATCTCGATGTGCACTATCTTTAGTTAGATTTACTATTCTTGTAAAGTAGCTTAGGCTTTCGTCATTTTCTTTGATGAAACTATCCACTGCCTTTACTCTCATAGCTATCCTAAGTAGGTTTGTCTCATCTGAGTTTATTACAGAATTTACCACATCATACCTATAGCCATTATCAATTAGCATATTTCTTAGCCTATCTTTGATAAAGTCAATAGTCTTTGACATAGTTGTATCGTAGTCAAATGGTAGTTCGTTTTTCTCTGTGTAGACTATGAGGGCATCATTGATGAGGTCTTTGAGGTCAACATCGATGTTGTTTTCTAGAATTATATTGATAAGCCCCAAAGCTGCACGGCGAAGGCCGAATGGGTCTTGGCTACCTGTAACATAACGCTCGATAGCGTATAGGCCTACGATGGTGTCGATCTTATCAGCTATAGATAGGACGATGCCTACGATAGTTTGTGGCAAGTCTCCACCAGCAGATCTAGGCATGTATTGCTCGTCGATTGCACCAGCTACTCTATCATTTTCGCCTGATTTTTCAGCATAAATCCTACCCATAGTACCTTGTAGTTCGGTAAATTCGATTACTATCTTTGTCACAAGGTCTGCCTTTGATAGGTAAGCTGCACGTCTTAGGTCTTCTTTGACATCTTCACCTAGGGAAAGTTCAGTTTGGAAGCGGGTTGCTAGATCCATTAGCCTTTCGGTTTTTTGATACATAGTGCCTAGGCCTTCGAAGAATTTGAGGTTTTTAAGCTCTTCCACATAGGCTTCGAGTGGCTTAGCTGTATCTTGGTCATAGAAGAACTTGGCATCTTCTAGGCGGGCAACGAGTACCTTTTTGTTTCCTGCTATGACATTTTCACTTGCTGTATTATCACCATTTCTCACCACTAGGAAATATGGCATAAGCTCACCATGGTCATCTAAGAGTGGGAAATATCTTTGGTGGTCTTTCATAGGAGTGATTACCACTTCTTTTGGAAGCTCTAGGTATTTTGGATCGATGTCACCGATTAGGACTGTAGGATATTCTACGATATTGATGACTTCATCTAATAGGTCATCATCTTTCATATATTCGCCGCCCTTTTCCATATCGTGCTTATTGAGCCCTCTGATAATTAAATCGTGGCGGTCCTTGTATGATAGGATGACAAAATTTTCTTTAAGTAAGTTTTCGTAATTTTCTATTTTATCTATCACTATATAGCTTGATCCAAGTGCCCTGTGGCCTTTGGTTACATTGCCAACTTCGATACCTTCTGCATCGAAATCTAGGACTTCGTCATCTAAGATTGATACGAAATATCTAATAGGTCTAGCCCAGCGAATAGATCTGCCACCCCAGCGCATAGAACGTGGGAAGGAGATTGATTTTATGAGCTCATATACATTTTCTTGGAGTACTTCAGCTACTGATTTGCTGATTTCTTTTTTTTCGATAAAGACATAGTCAGACCCATTTTGCTCTTTGATGATGACATCAGATAGGTCTGCTCCTTGGCCTTTTAGAAAGCCTAAGAGTGGCTTGTTTGGATTGCCTGCCTCATCATATGCAATAGCCTTGGCAGGACCTCTAACTTCTATTATCTCACTAGTGTCACTAGCTGATATGTCATTTAAAAATATAGCAAAACGGCGTGGAGTAGATTCAACTCTAATCTCACCTACGTTTAGCTTGTTATCTGCTACTAGTTTTGCAAATTTATCTTCTAATTGAGCCTTGGTGGCCGGTATATAATCAGAAGGTATTTCTTCTACACCGATTTCTAATAAATAATTACTCATTTTCTCCCCCTTCTTTTTTGAGAAGTGGAAATCCTTGTTCTTCTCTTTTTTCAATATAGGCTTGGGCTACTCTACTTGATACATCGCGGACACGCTTGATGAAGTGGGCACGTTCAGATACTGATATTGCCCCCTTGGCATCTAGGGTATTGAAGGCGTGGCTGGTCTTTAATACATTGTCATAGGCTGGGTAAATCAAACCTAAATCAATTAGCCTATTCGCTTCTTTTTCGTAGATATCAAATAGGGTCATAAGTGTGTCATTGTCTGCATCTTCAAATGAATATTTGGAGTTTTCATATTCGGCAAGTTTGAATACATCACCATAGGTAAGAGTTTCAGACCATTTGAGGTCGTATACATTTTCCACATCTTGAAGATACATACAAATTCTTTCAAGACCGATGGTAATTTCTACTGATTCTAGGTCACAGTTGATGCCACCTACTTGTTGGAAATATGTGAATTGGGTGATTTCCATCCCATCTAGCCATACTTCCCAACCCAGGCCCCAGGCTCCAAGTGTTGGTGATTCCCAGTTGTCTTCAACAAAACGGATGTCGTGCTCTCTAGGATTGATACCAATAGCTTCTAGGCAGTCTAGGTATAGGTCTTGGATATTTTCTGGTGATGGTTTGATAAGAACTTGTAATTGGTGGTGTTGGTAGAGCCTATTAGGATTTTCCCCATAGCGGCCATCGGCTGGACGGCGGCTTGGTTCCACATATACTACTGACCATGGTTCTGGTCCCAGTGCTCTTAGGAAAGTGTGTGGGTTCATAGTACCTGCTCCCTTTTCGATGTCGTATGGGAACATGATAGAAGCACCCTGCTCTCTCCAGTACTCTTCAAGTTTTTGTATTAGATCTTCTAAATACATATTAATTCCTTTCTACTTATATTTTTTGTAAACCCAATCCATGGATGCATATCGCGGGAGTTCGAGTTTATCAAGGCTGTAGTCGATTATCATTAGAGCAATCTTTGCTATTCCAAAAGAAGAATCAATAGAATCTAGGTCTTCTGATGGGGTGTAGAGCAAGCGCTTAGCATAGGCGAGCTCCTTATTTGTCATATAAATCTTATCGTGGACTAGATGTTTACAATCGCTACATACTAGCGAAGACTCAGCTGGCGAAAAATAATAATCCCCATGAGCTATTTTCTTGCCACAGACACCACAGCTTGTTAAATTTGGTTTGAAACCAGAAAATGAAATGTATTTTAATAAAAATGCCAAAAAAATATTTATCTGGTTAGTCTCCGCATTTTCAAATGCATCGAAGCTGTGGTCTAGGAGATTGTAGACGATATCAACCTGGATTTGGTCGAGGGTCCTTAAAAGCAAATCTGCTATTGCTGACTTATATAATATTATATCAAAATTTTTGTTCGATTTGCTGTATGACTTGACTAAATTGGCATCGCGGATGCCATAAAATTCTTTGCCGGACTTGTAGAGATTGTAATTTGCCTTTACAAAGCGTTGGGTCACTCCTAGAGTCTTTGATTTTTTGCTCATGACTCCCTTGGCTATGATTGATATTCTCCCAAAGTCTTCGGCAAAGACTTCGACTATCTTGCTGGTCTCCTTATATGGAAATTCGCGAAGGACAAAGCCTGTGACATCTGAGATGTCGGCCTTGCTATCATTTGTAACCAAATCTATCTACCATTTTCTCCTTCTTGCGCCAGTCTTTTTCGACTTTTACCCAAAGCTGGAGATTTACTTTGCTATCTAGGAAGACTTCGATTTCTTTGCGAGCCTCCATACCAATTTGCTTAATCATCGCTCCACCCTTGCCGATTACAATTTCCTTGTGAGAATTTTTCTCAACTATAATTGTTGCGGCAATGTCTATCATATTTTTGTTCTCACGTTCCTTAAAGTCATCGATGCGTACAGCTATACCATGTGGGACTTCTTGGGATAGGTTGTTTAAAGCTTTTTCTCTGATAATCTCAGATACGATAAAGCGCTCAGACCTATCTGTGATCATATCGCGGTCATAATAAGCTGGGCCCTCATCAAGCATCTTTTTGATGGTATTGATGTAGGTATCAACTCCCTTATCTTCAAGGGCTGAGATTGGGATAATTTCTTGAAACATATCCATATCTTCGTATTTGGCCTTGATTTGCTCTACTTCAGCCTCGCTAATGAGGTCTACTTTGTTGATTAGTAGAATCTTTGGCAAGTGGATACGGCTTAGCATCTCGAGTATTTCATTATCAAGCCTTCCGATTTCAAGTGATTCATCGACTATAAAGGTCACTATATCAGATTCTCTGAGTGATTCTTCTGAGAATTCAAATAGCTTTTCTTGGAGCTTATTTTTTGGTGTTTGAATCCCCGGGGTGTCGATAAAAATGATTTGGCTATCTTCATCGTTATATATAATTTGAATTTTATCGCGAGTAGTCTGAGGCTTATTTGAAATGATTGAGATTTTCTCTCTGAGGATTTTCTCCATCAGTGTTGATTTACCAACATTTGCCCTACCTACTACTGAAACAAATCCGCTTTTCATTAGTCTAAATCCTTACTAGTAAAAGAATGCGGTAAGAGTTCTTCGATGGTCATGATTTTGTAGTCATCAACCGACTTTGCTACCACAATCTGAGTGTCAGCATCTGCAAATTCCCTGATAAACTGCCTGCACACCCCGCATGGGTAGGTGAAATCACTATCGCCAGTGATGACGATATACTTAAATTTCGTTTCGCCTTCACTGATGGCTGTGCTCATAGCTGAGCGCTCAGCGCATAGGGTTGGCGAATATGCAGCATTTTCTATATTTACTCCCTTATAAATCCTACCAGATTCCATTTCGCAAACGCAGGATACTCTGAAATTTGAATAAGGGGAATAGGAATTTTTCTTATTTTCAATTGCTATTTGTATAAGTTGTTCGATTTTTTTCATAAAAATAATCCGAATATGGCCATGGCCATGGATGTACCAAGTATTGCCCCTCTGATAATCTCTGGGACTGAGTGAATATTGGCCTCATACCTGCTTTCTGCAACTATTAGAGCAAGGGCAATGAGAATCAGCTGTGGCAATGGTTCATCGACCAAAAATAAGCCAATTGTAGACGCGCAAAAGGCAATCGATGTATGGCCACTTACAAAACCACCCTTAAAAGCACTACCGTGGCCTTGATAAAATACTCCTTTGAGAAATAGAGTGATGACTATCACAAGTCCCATAGTTATGAGCGCCAAGTGCGATGGCCTCCTGGTAATCCTGATTAAAACAGAACTATGGAAGTCCACGATTTTGTCAAAAAATATCAGATAGGCCACAAAAAGTGCATTTATAGCAGCTATAAAAGTTGCCGCTGCAGCTAGGTCTTTGCTGGCCTTGGCAAAAGGCGAATACTTGCCCTTGCTGGCAAGATTTACCGCTTGTTCTATGGCAGTATTTAAAAGCTCAGAGCCAATTACAAAGCTTACTGCAAAGACTAGTGTAATCATCTCGACCCTAGATACATTGAAAAATAAAGAAACAATCAAAAGCACAGCTAAGGCAAAGAAATGAAATTTCATATTTTTTTCGTGATTGATAGCCCAGACTATACCCTCATAAGCATAGTCAAAGCCCTTTAGGAATTTCTGCCCGTGGCTTAGCTCTTCTTTTTCAAAATTTTGTTTCTCTAGTATGGCTTCTTCTTCTTTTTCTGCCCTATATTCCTCGAGGATTTCGGCCTTGATTTCTTTTTTGAGTTCTTCTATTAGGGCGTCCCTGGTGTCCTTGTCAGTCATTTTTAAAGACCCCCAGATTTCTCATCACTTCCTTCTCGCGGCTGCGCATGATGGCCTTGTCATTGTCATTCATGTGGTCATAGCCTAGGAGATGGAGCATGGAATGGGCTGTCAGATACATGATTTCACGCTGAAGGCTATGGCCTAAGTCCTCTGCCTGGGCCTTGGCCACATCCATGCATATCACGATATCGCCAAGGAGTGTGTCGACCCCCTCTATATAATAGTCCTCTTCTAAAGGAAAGGATAGGACATCTGTTGGCCTATCCACTTCTCTAAATTCTCTATTTAATCTATGAATCTCATCCTCATCAACAAAAGTGATGGAAACTTCGTAATCTAAGCTAAGATCCTCAGTTTTTAGGACCTCTACTACGACCTTCTCAAGGTCTGCTGTCATTTCTATGTCTTCTGTTGTTTCGTTTGTAATAAGGATATTCATAATTTCACCTATAACATTTGTGCTTCTATGCCTGGGTTGTTGCCTGTAGCTTCATTTGTCTTGGCCTCTTCTCTTTTAGCATCTTCGCGGTCGTAGGCATCGATGATACGTTGTACCAATGGATGGCGGACTACGTCTATGGAGCTAAAGTTTTGGAAGGCTATGCCATTGATATCCTTTAGGATACGCTCTGCTGTACGCAGGCCTGATTGCTTGCCACGTGGCAGGTCGACCTGGGTCTTATCACCTGTGATGATAGCCTTAGATCCATAACCTAGACGAGTTAAAAACATCTTCATTTGTTCACTTGTAGTATTTTGTGCCTCATCTAGGATGACAAAGGCATTATCAAGTGTACGGCCTCTCATGTAGGCAAGAGGAGCTACCTCTATCATGCCCTTTTCTACAAGACCTTGATAGGTTTCAAAGCCTAATATTTCAAAGAGCCCATCATAGAGCGGACGAAGATATGGATCTACCTTATCTTGCAAATCGCCAGGCAAAAATCCTAAGCTTTCTCCAGCTTCTACAGCTGGACGAGTGAGGATTATCCTATTTACCTCGCCTTGCTTGAAGGCACGGACTGCCATGGCTACGGCTAGATATGTCTTACCAGTACCTGCTGGCCCTATACCAAAGACTATGTCGTTGTTTTTTATCTTTTCTACATAAGTCCCTTGGCCTAGGGTCTTTGGCTTGATTGGCTTACCCACTGCTGTTGTGATTATTGCATCATCCAAGTGGCCACGGATGACATCCTTGTTTTCACGCTCGAGCATATCGGCTGTGTATTTTATCTTTTGAAAGTCGATTGGCTCGTTTTTCTGGATATCATTTAAGAGTGTGATGATAAGCTCTTTGGTAAGTTCGGTATTAATACCTTCACCTGATATTTCTAAGCTATCATCGCGTAGCTTAATTTTTGTGTTGAACCTGTCTTGGATGTACTTTTTATTGTTGTCAAAATTTCCAAATAATGCACGTGCATGGTTTGGATCTTTTATTTGTATACTTCTATTAATACTAATCCCTCCGATAGTTTATTGTCCTAATATTATACCTTTTTTAGGAAAATTTTTTAGCTTTTGGTGGGCCGATGATTTCGGCTGTTATCATGGCCTGGCGGAGTTGGTGTTTCTTTTTGAGGGCCTTTTTTTGAGCAGCGATTTTTTTATCACGTTCATTTTCGAGTCTATTGGCCCTGTCCATTTCTCTTTTCGCTTCTGCTTCAGCTTGTTTTTTCTCTTTTAGGCGGCGTCTGAGGTCTGGGTTGACCCCGGTATAGTTTGAGCCAGATGTGCCCTCAGCTCCCATTACTCCACTGCCTGAGATAGACCCACGGGAATTGACCTTGCCCTCGTGGGAACGGTCATCCATTTGATGGTCTCTTTGTTTAGTATTGCGGGAATTTTTAGCCTCAGGTCTTGGAAAAATTTCCTTTGTATCTTTGTTTCCACCAAAACGGCGCCAGACGGTTGACCTGTCATCTTTGCTATTTCTATTATCCTCTCTAGGGCTTTGTGTTTTCTTTGTTTGGTTTGGATTTTTCTGAGCCCATGAGTCAAAGGATTCGAAGGTGCTTTTTTCGTTTTACCTTTTTTAAACATCAAACTCACCACTATCTAGATCTGATAATGATTCACGCATTTTTGTGTCAGCATTTATGTTTTGCATATTGTAATAGTCCATGATGCCAAGGTTGCCTTCTTCAAATGCTTTGGCAATAGCTTCTGGGATTTTTGCTTGGGCTTCTATTACCTTTGCCTTGTTTTCTTGTTCAAGGGCTATAGCTTGAGCACGGCGTTCTTCAGCCTTAGCTTGGGCAATGTTTTTATCAGCTTCAGCTTGGTCACGTTGTAGTTCTGCACCTACGTTACGGCCGACATCCACATCGGCGATATCAATTGAAAGAATCTCATAAGCTGTTCCAGAATCTAGACCCTTTAGTAATACTGTTTGTGAGATATTGTCTGGGTTTTCAAGTACTTCTGCGTGTGAATTTGCAGAACCTACTGTAGTTACGATACCTTCACCTACACGGGCGATGATTGTTTCCTCCCCTGCACCCCCTACTAGGCGGTCAATATTTGCTCTTACTGTTACTTTTGCTATTACTTTTACTTCGATACCATTTTTCGCTACTGCAGCGATAACTGGGGTATTGATTACTTTTGGTGTAACTGAGACTTGAACAGCTTCAAATACATCACGACCAGCTAGGTCTATAGCTGCTGCTTGTTCAAATGTAAGGTCGATATTTGCTCTTTCGGCTGCAATAAGTGCATCTACTACTTGGTTGACATTACCACCAGCTAGGTAGTGGCTTTCAAGGTCTGCTGAATCAATGTGGATACCAGCTTGGTGAGATTTAATCATTGCATTTACGATATGGCTAGGATTTAATCTTCTAAATCTCATCGCAACAAGACTTGCCATAGAGATATTTACTCCAGAAAATCTTGCTGTAATCCAAAGGCCCACTGGTACCATTGTGAAAAATACTATTAATACAATTATAAGAATTGCAGGTATTACGAATTCCATATTTTCTCCTTTACGATTATATGGCCATCTTTTATGGCTATTACTTCTATTTCTTTATCTTTTCCTATAAAGTCTCCCTCAGTCTTTGCATCATAAGGGATTCCCTCAATTTCAATTCTCCCAGTAGGTCTAAGTATAGTCTTGGTCTTGCCAAACTTGCCTAGTAAATCTTTTTTTTCTGGCTTAGAATTATAGCCTCTTTCTGACGAATTGGCTGTTTTTAGAATGTAGTTATCAAATAGGTTGTTTGAAAATCCAAGCTTTACATAGACTGTGACAGTTAGAACTATCGCAAGGGCACTTGCTAGTAGGATTAGAAATCCAAATCTATTATCCGCAAAACTATCAAATACCGAATAGACCGTAAGTATGATTCCTATGATGCCAATGATTCCAAAACTTGGTATGAATATCTCAATGGCAATAAGGGTCATACCCATGACAAAGGTTAAGATTGTCATATTGTCTGCTACGTTGTGGATGGTATTTTGGTAATAGAAAAACCCAAATAGGATAAGGGTTAGTATGGTGAACAGGACTTTTTTGTTAGTAAAAAGTACAGATATCAAACTAATTACCGCAAGCACGAAGCTTAATGCAATTGTTATATCATTTGCGAGCATATTTACCACCTTTCTATATTTTCTCAATTTAATTATATAATAAATTCAATTAAAGCGCTATTATTTTCACATTTGTTGCATAGAAAAAGACTAGCACGCGCTAGTCTCGCTTAGTAAAGTATAGCTATCATCATTGACATAACAAAAAATTTTCCCACAATGTAATTTATTATTGTAAACATAATAAAACATACATTAATTACAACTGACTTCTGATTACTAAGCCTTATAAACTTCATAACGTATACTCCATAGTTTATAAGGGTCAATCCTAAAATGATTAGCTCAAAATAACCGCTAAAATGCACCAGGGTCGTGTGATCCATGCTTGCCTTTATCGGTAAAAATCCACCCACAAAAGCTAATTCAGTACAAAATACAATAAATAGTAGTGCAAAAATTTTAAAATGCTTTGTTAAATTTTCGACCTTTGTGTTTGCCAGCATACTACGCCTCCTTAAAAACTTTTATAGATGCCTACTATATTTTGATAAATCTTACCTTCATTTCTTGTAAAATCAATATATTTTTTATACTAATCCAGTATTAAATTTCTAAGCTCACCTGTAATCTTATAATCAATCTTCTTAAGTTCATCAATAGTTCTGACTCCAAGCAAAGCCATAATGATTTTTAGCTTGTGATTGATTTCTTTGAGGAAGTTTTCACAAGCATCGTAGCCTCCACGGAGCAAGTAGCTTAGGACTTCGCCTGACATAGCGCACATATCAGCTCCTATAATGATAGATTTGGCTATGTCCGTTGCCGAACGAAGGCCACCAGAAGCTATTAAAAACACATCTTCTGATACACTTCTAACATCGATGATGGACTTAGCTGTAGGAATCCCCCAGTCATAGAGGTCTGAGTAGTCACCTTCAAAATCTCTGAGGTCTTCGATTTCTATGAAGTTTGTTCCACCAAAGCCAGCCACATCGATATATTTCACTCCCTTATCTACTAGTTCTTTGGCAGCTCTTTTTGATATGCCGGCCCCAGTTTCCTTTACAATTATCGGGCAAGGAAAGTCATTTACTAGCTCTTCGATAAGTCCTAGCGATGAGTGGAAGCTATTATCTCCTTCCTTCATCACTAGCTCTTGGGCTATGTTTAGGTGAACTTGCATGGCGTGGGCGTCTACTAAGTCTCTGGCAAATTCAAAGTCATGAATATTTCTCTCAAAGCCTAGGTTACCTATGCGGAGCAAGTCTTTTTTGTGGGCCACTAGCTCAAATGATTCACGTGCCCCCTCATCTGTGAGTGCTATGGATTCACTACCTACAGCCATTGGTATACCAATAGCTTCGCATATAGATGATAGGTCTTCATTGATGGCATTTGATGTAGATCCACCACCTGTCATAGCATCTACCATCAGCGGCATGGTGATTTTCTTACCCAAGAATTCTATACTCGTATCCACATCAGCAAGCGACACATCCGATAGGGCGTAGTGCTCGATGTAGACATCATTGAGCAAGGTCGACCCATGTGAGCGGCTCTTAAGGTAATTTTCTATGTGTTGGTCTTTTCTTTCACGTCTTTGAGTATCCATATGTTCCTCTATTTTTATTCATCAATGTAGTATTCGTGATATTCGACGTATTCATCGATTACTTCATAGTATTCCTCAGCTGGAGGGTTGTAAGTTTCTGCTGGGGCTGGGGTGTAGGTGTCTACTGGCGCAGGAGCAGGTGCTGGCGGATTGTAATTTTCAACTGGGGCTGGCGCTGGAGTATTATTTTCAACTGGAGTCTCCATTGGTATGGTTTGAGTTTCTGGTAGTGGAACCTCTTCTACCTCAGGCTCTTTGAACTTATCTGGGTCTATGCCTGATTCACCAGATTGGTCTTCGATTTCATCGATTGTTTCATATTCTCTATAGCCAGAGTCTTCCTTAGACCAATTTTCAAGTTTGAAGCTATCAAAGTTGTCATCTACTATCTTCCAAGTCTTCTTATAATCTGGAATCCAGTAGCTAGTTCCATTTATGGTTTGTTCCATACCTGGCACTGTGTAAGTGTCCATCTTATCTGATGAGAAGTTGTTGATATTGCCTGCCAAATCCATTAGGGCACCCATTGGCAGATTGGTTTTTACATAGCGGAGGTAGTTTGAAATAAAGGTCATGATGTTCATTGACTTTGATTTTTTAACAACCTCATCTACCATGGCTTTCACAAATTGTTGTTGGGTATTTACCCTGCCGATATCGCCGTTGTTGTAGATGTTTCGTGTCCTAAGTAGCCACATAACTTCATTACCATTAAGGTGGTTTTCACCTGGCTCTATTTGGATAGATCCACGGTCAACATAGACTCCCTCTGGGACTTCGTAGTCAACCCCACCTAGGGCATCTACGATATTGATAAGCGCCTGATAGTTGATTTGGACATAATAGTCTATATCTAGGCCCAAAAATGTCCTTAGGGTTTGCATGGTAAGTTCGATTCCGCCAAAGGCATGGGCGTGGTTGACCTTATCAAATTTATCTCGAATCTTTATCCTGCTATCACGTGGTATCGATAAGAGCTTCATCTCGCCTGTCTTGGCATTGGCAGAGATGAGCATGATAGTATCGGTACGGGTGAAGTCGGTGTTGTCAGTGTTGGAGTTCTTGTCCACCCCTACGACTAGTATTAGGTATTCGCCTTCTTCTTTGTTTATTGCATTGTCATTGTATGTGGTATCATCCCCATAGATGTAGTCTTTTTGGCTGGCATAGAGGGTGTCTAATACAAATTTCGACCCAAAAAATGCCGCAAGAACTACTAGAAGGGTTATCAAAAATCTTTTCTTTCTCATAGGTCCTCTCTTCTGTTAGAAAATATTATACCATGAGAAGGCCTTTATTCTATAGAAAAATCCACCAGCATGAGCTAGTGGACATAATCTCAGTTATTAATTTCTGCCAGCTCTTTTTGCTTCATAGCATCGCGCGCCTGGCTCATCATTAGTTTCACACGGTTGATTTGGTTGACTTCACTTGCACCTGGATCGTAGTCGATAGCTACGATATTGGCTTCAGGATATTCTTCGCGGATTTTTTTCATAACACCTTTGCCTGTAATGTGGTTTGGCAGGCAGCCAAATGGTTGGATACATACTATATTTGGTGCATCGGCGTGGATTAGTTCAATCATCTCTCCTGCTAGTAGCCAGCCTTCACCAGCTTGGTTGCCCTTGCTAGTGACTTCTTCTGCTAGCTCTACTATATGGTCGATGTATTCTGGTTCGTCAAATCTATTTGACGCGATAAGGGCCTTTCTAATTGGCTTTCTGTATTGCTCTACGAGGTTGATACCAATTCTTGAAACTTTTGCGGTCATCTTAGACTTACCATAGAGTTCTGCTTTGATTTCAGAGTTTTTCATGCAGTACATAAAGAAGTCTGTTAGGTCAGGTAGTATTACCTCAGCCCCTTCTGCCTCTAAGATGTCTTGGAGATTGTTGTTGGCTTCTGGTAGGAATTTCACGAGTATTTCCCCAACTATACCAGCTTTTGGTAATTTGATATCTTTGACAGGGATGTTATCAAAGTCTTCTACGATTTGCTTAGTTACTTTTTTGTAGTCACGGTCGCCCATGGTTGAGATTTCAGTTTCAAGCCTTGCTATCCACTCTTCTTTGAGTGCATTTGTCTCACCCTTATTTATTTCATATGGACGAGTAGCATTTGATACTCTGTTGATAAGGTCTCCTAAAAGTAGGGCGCGTAGAGCCTTTGATAGCATTGGGATTGTTGATGGTTTTCTTAAGTCTAGGCCTGCATTTGTTTCTATGCCTTGGGCAGATATTGCTATTACTGGGATGTCAGGAAGCCCTGCATCGCGGAGGCCTTTTCTGATATAGCCAACATAGTTACTTGCTCTGCATGCCCCACCTGTTTGACTCATAACGAGTGCTAGCTTATCTGTATCGTAGCGGCCAGAATTTACCGCTTCCATTAATTGGCCAACTACTGTTATAGATGGGTAGCAGGAGTCGTTATTTACATATTTGAGCCCCGCATCGATTACCTTGTCATCGATTGTGTCTAGGAATTCAACGTTGATATTATAGTGGTGGAGAACAGGCTTTAGGATTCTAAAGTGCTCTCTGGCCATTTGTGGGGCAAGGATGGTGTAGCCTTCCTCTACCATTTGCTTGGTGAATTCTGGTGTAGAGTAATCAAGCCTATCTAGGTCTTTTTTAAACTCTATCCCCTCCATTTTCTTTTGATTTAGAGCTTGAAGGAGCGACCTAATACGGATTTTGATAGCTCCGAGGTTTGACACTTCGTCGATTTTAAGGAGCGTATAAATCTTACCGTGGGCTTCTAATAGGTCTTGGACTTGGTCTGTGGTGACTGCATCGAGTCCGCAACCAAAGCTATTTAGCTGGATGAGTTGTAAATTTGGATTGTCCGCTACATACTCTGCCGCACGGTAGAGTCTAGCATGATAAGACCATTGGTCGAGGACTCTGGTATTGGCCTCGATGTCTTCGATATTGTAGGCCACAGCGTCTTCAGATATGACAGGGATTCTCATACCTTCGATTAGTTCTGGGATACCGTGGTGAACTTCAGGGTCAACGTGGTAAGGACGGCCAGCGAGTACTATGGCGTTTAGCTTGTTACGGTTGACATAGTCGATGATTTCCTTGCCGCGGATGCGGATGGCATCGTGATAGGCTTGCTGTTCGCTCCAAGCAAGGGCTACTGCATTTTGGATTTCTTTTTTAGATAGGGTATTGCCATTGTGTTCGTAGCCAGTAAATTCTTCTACCATTCTCTTTGAGATGATATCTTGGCTTTCGAGTGACACGTATGGCGCCATATATTTGCCAGCTCTGATTGATTCGACGTTATTATTGATTACATCAGGATAACCAGATACTACTGGGCAGTTCATGTGGTTTTGGGCCTTGTCAAATTGCTTGTATTCGTAAAATACTGCTGGGTAGAAAATTAGGTCGAGATTTTTCTCTGCCAAGTCTTCGATATGACCATGGGCAAGTTTGGCTGGATAACAAGCAGTTTCAGATGAAATTGAGCTAATGCCCTTTTCATACATTTCTCGGTCTGATTCGCCAGATAGGACTACATCAAAGCCAAGTGAAGTGAAGAACTTATGCCAGAATGGATAGTCTTCGTACATATTTAGGACTCTTGGAAGTCCTACTGATCCCATACGGGCCTCTGATCCAAGTGTTTTTCTATTAAATAAGAGGTCGTATTTAAACTTATACATGTTTAAATCAGATAGGGTTTCTTCTGCTTTTACACCAGCACCACGTTCGCAGCGGTTGCCTGTTACATAGCGAGACCCATCTGGGAATTTATTTATGATTAATGAACAATTGTTGGTACATAAGCCACAACGGGCATTTTTTTGCTCGTAGGTGAATGTTTCTAATTCGTTAATGTTTGCGAGTGTTGATTGGCCAGTTGACTTGTCACGTGAAATGAGGGCCATACCCATAGCTCCCATAAGGCCTGCAATTTCAGGTCTGGTGGTCTTTCTGCCTGTAATTTTTTCGAATGAACGTAGGATAGCATCACCATAGAAAGTCCCACCTTGAACTACGATGTTTTCGCCAAGGGACTTTGGATCGCGGACTTTGATTACTTTTTGGATGGCGTTTTTGATTACCGAATAACATAGGCCTGCTGCTATATCGCCCACTTCTGACCCTTCCTTTTGAGCTTGTTTTACCTTGGAATTCATAAAAACTGTACAGCGGCTGCCTAGGTCTGCTGGTTCCTTGGCAAATAGGGCCTTTTGTTGGAACTCTTTGACATCCATGCCAACCGATTGGGCGAAGGTTGATAAAAATGATCCACATCCTGATGAGCAAGCTTCGTTTAGTTGGATCGAGTCAATAATTCCATCCCTTATATGCATGGCCTTCATATCTTGGCCACCAATATCTAGGATAAAGTCTACATCAGGATTGAAGAACTTCGCTGCTCTGTAGTGAGCGATGGTTTCTACCTCACCATTGTCAATATGGAGGGCATTTTTGATAAAATCTTCCCCATAGCCACAAATTCCAGATGCAGCTATATAGGCCTTTGGGTTTTTCTTGATGTAGGCATCTTTTAGCATAGATATGACTACTTCTAGTGGGCGGCCTAGGTTCATCCTATAATCATCTATGAGTATGTGGCCATCTTCGCTTAGCCAAACCATCTTTGAGGTAGTAGATCCTGCATCAATACCAACATAGATAGGCCCTTGGTAATCTGCGATATCCTCATACACTACTTGGCTGGTCTTGTGGTCTGCAACAAACTTTTCGTATTCAGCTTCTGATGTGAATAAGGGTTCCAGACGCTTGGTCATTTCTAAATCTTCTGGGGCTTCTTTTTCTAATTCCTCAATTAATTTGCTATATGGCACAAATTCTGGGTTTTCAGCTGACATAATTGCTGCACCCTTGGCTACATATAGCTGAGCATCTTCTGGTGTGGTAAAGGTATTGCCATCTTGGCCTAGGGTTTCAATAAAGCGGTCACGAAGGGCAGGCAAGAAGTGGAGTGGGCCACCTAAAAATGTGACATTGCCCTTGATTGGGCGACCACAGGCAAGGTTTGATATAGTTTGGTTTACTACTGATTGGAAGACTGATATAGCAATGTCTTCACGACTTGCCCCTTGGTTCATGAGGGCTTGGATATCAGTTTTAGCAAACACTCCACAGCGGGATGCTATTGGATAAATCTTCTTGTAACTTTGAGATAGGTCGTTAAGACCTGATGCATCTGTATCAAGGAGAGCTGCCATTTGGTCTATAAAGGCACCTGTACCACCAGCACAGATAGAATTCATCCTTTGCTCAACAGATCCAGAAAGATAAGTAATTTTGCTATCTTCCCCTCCTAGCTCAATCACTACATCAGTCTCAGGAAGGAATTTTCTTATAGCTTCTGTTTCCGCTATTACCTCTTGGACGAAATTGATTCCCATATATTTTTCTAGGAACATCCCGCCAGATCCTGTGACATTTATAGTGATATTGTCATCTTTAAACTCTTCGTAAGCCTCGTTTAAAACTGATCTCACTGTCTCTTTGACGTCAGACTTATGACGTCTATATACTTGGTATAGGGTATTGAATTCACTATCTGTAATTACTATCTTTACAGTAGTAGACCCTACATCTAGTCCCATATGTAAATTCATATAAGCCTTCTTTCATAAATAATCATATATGGTTAAAAGTTATCTATAAAATAACTTTAATTTTTATTTAAGCATCTATGCTATTTTACCCCCGATAAATAATTATTCACTAGCAAACCAGTCGGAAATAAAAATTTTTC
>HG326663.1:456692-514339 GCA_000308255.3 Anaerococcus pacaensis 9403502
AAAAAAATCCTCTAGCTAGAGGATTTAGAAATTTAATTTTTAAAAGCTTCGCTCCAATGGTTATCAAAACTCCAAGAGTAGTCACCCTTCTTCCCTGTATCCTTATAAGAATCATTGAAATCACAAGTTATTCTCACAACTACAGGAGCAAGTAGAATCAGCCCTATAAAGTTTGGTATGGCCATCAGAGCATTGGCTAAATCTGATACCACCCAGACAAAGCGCAGACCACCTAGAGAGCCTACTAGTGAAAATATTATATAAATAAGTTTATAAATATTTCGAATTCCTTTTGACTTTGTGATGTATGATATACACTTGTCCCCATAATAATACCAACTTACGAGCGTGGTAAAAGCAAAGAGCATGATAGCAAGGCTTACAATAATATTACCAAGGCTAGGAATTGCCGATCCAAAGGCCATGGCAGGTAGGCTATTGGCATCAACTGCTGCATCATTCCAGTAGCCTGATGTCAAAATCACAAGAGCTGTAGTGGTGCAAATGATGATAGAAGATATAAAGACCTCCACCGCTCCCCAAAGCCCTTGGCGGACAGGGTGGTCAGTGTCAGCTGCTGCATGGGCCATAGGAGCTGTTCCAAGGCCAGCCTCATTTGAAAAAATCCCGCGGGCAAAACCATGGCGGATAGTGAGTAAGAGGCTGCCACCGGCTACAGCCGATGGATTAAAGGCTTCGGCAAATATCAGTCCAAAGGCTCCAGGAATTGCTTTTCTATTGATGATTAAGACTATAATAGCCCCGCCTAGATATAGAACAGTCATAATAGGGACGATTCTTTCTGCAAAGGCCCCTATTCTTTTGATTCCACCAATTATAATGAGAACTAGCACTAGCATGATTACAAAACCAATTATTCTAAGGTCTATGCCTGTCATATTAAATGTTGCATTGGCCATAGCATTTGATTGGACAAGGGCTCCAGTACCAAGGATTGCAACAGCCCCTAGGCCTGCAAATATCATAGCTAGTCCCCTTTGGCCAAGTCCATTTGAAAGATAGTACATCGGCCCACCAGAAAATTCACCATCTTCATTTCTATCTCTTGTGGCAACGGCAAGGACGACTTCAGCAAACTTGGTAGTCATAGAAAATATCGCCGCTACCCATATCCAAAATATAGCTCCTGGCCCACCAAATTTGATAGCTGTAGCCACACCAACAATGTTTCCAGCCCCGATTGTCCCAGCAAGGGCTGTGGCCATGGCTTGTACTGGACTGATTGAAGCCCCGCTCTTCTCTCCCTTAGCAAAAAATTTCCCAAAAGTATTTTTTAATATGTAGGCAAAGTTCCTAAAGACCCAGCCCTGGGTCATATAAATCAAATATCCCCCACCACATAGGACCAAAATAATCATCGGAAATCCCCAAATGAAATTGGCTAAAGAATCAACAATTTGTACAAATCTTTCCATAATTTATCCTCGATTAAATTTAATAGATAAATTATAGCACAAAATTATTGGCCAGTATAGAAAAAAATAAGCCCCAGTTTGTGGGGCTAGCTTCTATCTTGCTCTAAGTTCTTTTACCATATTTTGAATCATCTTAAAATGCTCATCCTTGGCATCGTGGGCTAGGTCAAATAGGACCATTTCTGTATTTACAATCACAGTGCCCATATCTCTCATGGCTCTTATTGCTGTTTTCTTTAACTTATCTGTGCCAGAATTTACAGCATCTTCTACTAAAAATACATTGAGGCCTGCATTTCTAAGGCTTCTGACTGTTTGATAAACACATACATGAGCCTCAGCGCCAACTACAACTACATTTGAAATCCCATTTTTTGCTATATAATCGTTCACAGGATTGATGCAAGCATCAAAAAGGGTTTTATCAAACACATGATCATTTTCGACATACTCTAGCAATCTATCATCAAGCCTACCCAGCCCTTTTGGATATTGCTCGGTCGCAAGGACATGCATTCCATAAGTCCTAAAGGCCTTAGCAAGAGCCTCAGCACGGACAGTACCTTCTTCTCCCTTTTCCATAGTATTCATTAATTTTGGCTGGATATCAACGATAAGTAGCATAGTATTGTCACGAAAATCATAAACATCCGAACCCTCTGCCTTAGTATTTACAAAAAATCTACTAAAATTTAAGTTATCCATAAGTCCCCCTGTCGATAGTCTCCATCTTTCATTTTTTTATCAATTGTAGCAAGCACCTTCCCCTTATTCTTTGACCAGTCTGGATAAGCGATTTGCTCACGAATCCCATCTCCAGTAAGCCTCATGACGATAGTCTCTGGATTTAGATGTCTAAGCATTGCAATAACAATATCTGTGTATTCATCTAGGGTCATAGTGTAGGTGATATTGTTAAACTCATAAAAGTATTTCAAATACGAATTATTTTCGATGTACAAATTATGAATCTTCACCCCTGCGATTCCACGATAATTGATATAGGCAATGTCATTTAAATAATCCGAGATACTCTCACCGGGAAATCCTACAATGATATGAACTGTTACTTCTATACCCAATTCATATAATTTTTGTAAGCCCATATCAAAAGTTTCGTGACTATAGCCACGATTGATAAAATCTAGGGTCTCATTATTTACAGACTGCATCCCAAGCTCCACAGTAAGGTCAGTTTCTTTATTTAATTCTTCTAGCAAAGCTAGGACCTCATCAGCTAGGCAATCAGCTCTGGTTGCAATAGATAGTCCTACTATATCATCCTGCCTTATTGCATCAAAAAACATCTGACGCATTTTATTAACATCCCCATAAGTATTGGTGAAATTTTGAAAATATGCTATATAACCCTCATCTCGCCCAGGCTTTGCTAGCTTTTGCTTTTGGTAGCCTATCTGATCTTTGATATCTCCAGCAGATTTATAGGTCCACTCCCCAGCCCCCATATCAGAGCAAAATATACAACCACGAGTATCAATAGTCCCATCACGGTTGGGGCAAGTAAAGCCGCCATCTAAAGGTAGCTTGATGATCTTTTTGCCGTATTTAATTTTATAATGTGTATCAAGGTCAATGTAACGTTTCTTGTTTAATTCCATAGTTATATTATACCAGCTAGAAGATTCATATAAGCTAATACTGCTATAAAGTTATTAGCTACTATATCAGCGTATAAAAAATAAGCAGCAAATTAATGCCGCTTAGTTTATTTCTTTTAGATATATATCTTTACACGCTTTGGGAGAGACGCGTTTTTCTTTTTCATTCTCAAGAATTATTGCTGTATCATCAAAGATATCAAAGTCTAAGAATTTGATTTTATCTCCTATTTTTATATCCATCGATTCACAATAATTCAAAAGATCTCGCTCATCCCTAATCCTTCTGATGATATAAGCTTGCCCAGGCTTAGCCTCGCTCATTCTGACTAGGTACTTTGGAGTTTGATCGTTATTTATAAAAATTATTGACCCGTGCGGGCAATAGTCTGGATAGCCTAGGTAGGCATTTAGCTTATCGAGGAGGTCATCGTTGGTGACTGACTGGAGATCATTTGCTATAGGGTGGATATCTTTCCAGGAAAATCCCAGTTCATTTTCTAGGAAGTATTCCCACAGCCTGTGTTTGGACAATAGTTTTTTTGTTACTATTATCCCTTCTTCTGTCAGCTGATTATCCTTATCATCTGTAACCAGACCCTCTTTTTTTAATTTTTTTAGCATTTCTGTAACAGAAGGTGGGGCTAGATTTAGCTGAGTCGATATTGATTTGTTGGTCACCTTTTCTCCCTCACCCATTAGCTTAAATATGGTGATTAAGTATTCTTCCTTCTGTGGATTCATATTGGTCATTCCTGTCTATATCCTTATCATCATCTGTGTAGCTTACTTTATTAGAAGTATACTTCTTTAGGATAAGCATAGCTAGATAAATAACCATATTGCAAGTAGCCACAGCCCCTGCAATAGAAACATTAAAGTGTATGGCTAGATAAAAACCAAGTATAGAATTCAAAGTTGCTATTAGAGATGTCCATATTAGGGCCTGCTTTAAACTTTTCGCAAAATTAAGTACAGCAGCCGATGGGGCTATAAAAAATGAAATCACAAGTATAGCACCTACACTATCGAAGGACACAACCGCCGCTACTGATGTCAAAGTCATCAAAAGATAGAAAATAGCTGTTGTAGGTATTCCTATTAGATAGGCAAATTCCTTATCAAAAGTTGATATCTTGAGCTTCTTATATTGACTTATGATAAATACTAGGATTAAAGCTAAGAGGATAAGCCCGTGTAAAACAGCTTTAGAAATTTCAATCCCAAAGACAGTGGTTTTAACAAGTGAAGAAAACAAGACTTCTCCCATCAAAACCACATCTAAGTCCAAGTGGACATTTCTAAAAAATTTGCTGATTAGTATGACAGCTAGAGCAAAAAGTACTGGAAATACCATGCCTATAGCATCGTCATATTTACTAATTCCTTTACTACCTATTGTTTCTATTAAATACACTGTCAAAAGTCCCATCAGTGATGCTCCAACTATTAAAACTGGACTATCTAAGTCTTTTACTATAAAAAACGCTAAGACTATGCCCAAAAGCACTGTGTGGCTGATGGCATCTGTTAGCATCGATAAATTTCTAAGTACTAGAAAAACACCCAGCAGAGAGCAAGAAATTGCTGTCAATATTAAAACTATGAGGGAATTTGTCATGATCTTGCTCCTTTCTGAGTGATTTTTGTAATAACTATAACAAGTAGTGCAATCATCCCCTGAAACAAGATTATAGTAGGTCCTGTCGAAAAACCAGGGAATAGAGTGGAAATCACACAACCTGCAAGGGATGCTATCGTTGATAAGAGGGCTGATAGGGCCATTACACCCATAAATTCATTGGTTAAATAACTTGCTGTAATAGTTGGAATTATAAGTAGGGAGCTTATTAGGATTACCCCCACTGCCTTAATGCCAACCCCTATCACCAGTATTGTCATAAATAATATCAAGTAATCTAATCGTTTTTGTTTTACTCCTATCATATAGGAAAACTCCTTATCAAATAAATAAGACTTTATATCTCTAAAGTTTATCGCAACAATTGCTAAACATATGATTGTAGCTATAAGGATTAAATCTATATCTGCCTTACGTAGATAAGCTGCTTGACCAAATATATAATTATCTAGCCCTGCTCTAGCCGACCCACTGTAGGAAGGATTGCCTTGGATATAGGATTTCAAAACTAGACCCAGTCCA
This sequence comes from Anaerococcus pacaensis 9403502, assembly GCA_000308255.3. Taxonomy (GTDB): domain Bacteria; phylum Bacillota; class Clostridia; order Tissierellales; family Peptoniphilaceae; genus Anaerococcus; species Anaerococcus pacaensis. The sequence goes on from HG326663.1 coordinate 461,912, forward strand.
AAAAAGCCCGATAAGTAAATGGCCATATTAGCATCGGCCCCTATCTTGCTATTCTTTGTAGAATAGTGTATCAAAAAATATGACAATCCTGCAGTTATCATAGCTCCTATTAGCAATGTTGCTGGGTCTCTTTGTCGGGTTATCATAAAGGCAAGGACGATTCCTGGCAATGTTGAGTGACCCATGGCATCTCCTATGAGGGATTGGTTTTTGTAGACATTTATACTACCTATCATACTTGCTGCTATAGCAAGTAAAACTGTGCCTATTAGGACTATTTGAAATGAATACATTGATAATAATTCATGCATGTCTACCCCCTAAAGCCCTTATTGATTTCAAGATCAAGATTTTCAGCATAGAGACTGCCAGAATATTTCACTTCCTTGTTTAGGACCACTAAGTTATCAAAGTACTTATCTAAGGTATAAATATTGTGGTGAACTGCTATGACAGTCTTGCCCAAGTCCTGAAGTCTCTTAAACTCATCAGCTATGATGTCCTCAGTTTTTATATCAACGCCCGTTAGTGGTTCATCTAATATATATAAGTCGACATCTTGGGCAAGGGCACGGGCCAGAAAGACCCTCTGCTTTTGCCCGCCAGATAGGTTGTTGATCTGCCTATCTGACAAATCTCTGATGCCCATTTCATCAAGGGCGGCCTGTACCTTGTCCTTGTCTCTAGCAGAGGGAGAGCTGAATTTTTTTATATAAGGGTAGCGGCCCATCATGACTACATCATAAACTGTGGTAGGAAAATTCCAATTGACACTATCTTTTTGGGGTACATAGGCTATATTGGTCTTGACTTCCTCTAAGGGCTTGCCAAAAATCTTTACTTCTCCCCTATCTTTTTTGATTAGGTTTAAAATCGCCTTGATTAGAGTAGATTTGCCTGCCCCGTTGGCTCCAATGATGGCTGTTCTAGTGTTAATTGGAATTTGTAAATTTACTTTTTCTAAGACTAAATTATCCCCGTATGAGACATTTAAGTCCTTAACTTTAATTGCATATTCCATAGCCCACCTACTTTAGATTATCTACAATGAGGTCGACATTGTGTTTGTACATATCTATAAAATTGTCGCCAGCTTCACCCGGATCTGCTAGGGAGTCTGATAAAAGTTCCCTACCATGTCCACTTATTACTTCAGTTTCAAAACCCTTAGATTTTACAATATCTTTTAGTTTTTCCATTCTTTCTGGGTTGGTAGTTGATTCTGCAAAGATTGCCTTGATTTTCTTATCAGCTATAAATTGGGCTGTATCCTCCAAGTCTTTGTTGGCTACTTCAGAATCTGTTGTAACCCCTTGTGGCGCCATTACTGTTATGTCATATCTTCTTGAAAAATAGTTAAAGGCATCGTGTGGGGTGATAAGATATTTTTGACCTTCTGGGATTTCTGCTATCCTCTCCCTATTGTATTTATCTAAGTCCTTTAGTTCTTTTAGGTAGCGGTCGTGATTTTCATCTATTAGGGCTAGCATTTGACTATCATCTGCATAAAGTTCTTTTAATTTATTAGCTGCATTTGTAAAAGCCTCAGCGTATAGGTCAAGGTCGAACCAGAAGTGAGGATCTTCTACCATAGTAGAATCATTTCCTTGATCTTCCATTTCACCTATATCATTTTTGTTAAAAGTTTCAGTTACAGCATAGCCAACACCCTCTAGGGCATCTACCATTTTCCCTTCAAAGTGGATACCATGGTATAGGACTAGGTCTGCTTCTGTTAGCTTTTTGAAGTCTTCTGGTTTTGGTACGTAAATATGTGGGTCCTCACCAGCTGGAATGATAAGTTCGATATTTGCCTTATCAGTCCCGATTAGTTGGTGGACCATATCTTCTATAAAGGTAGTGGTTACTGTAATAGTTTTAGGGTCAGCAGTAGTCTTTGTATCTTTGTCTGCCTGAGTTTTTGGTGTCTCCTCCTCTACTGTAGTTTCATCAGCAGAACTTTCTGAATCATTGGAGGTTTCGTTAAGATTATTTGACGCAGTATTAGCTGAATCTGTTACTTGATTAGTAGTTTCTTCTACTACTTGACCCTGGTTAGCACTATTTCCGCAACCAGCTAGGGTTGCCATTATTAAAAATAATAATATTAATTTATTTTTCATTTGATACTCCTTAAATTTTAATTTAAGGTTATTATAATACATTGTTTTTACTTTGTAAAGTATTTTTTAGGTTTACCTAATTTATTTTTAGCCATAAAAAAACAGCGCAGTTGCCTGCGCTGATTATATCTTTATTTATAGCCCAAGATCTAATGCTGTATATTCTAATCCTAGGTCTTCTGCTACTGGTTGGTAGGTTACTTTACCTTCGTAGATATTTACTGCACTGATGATTTCTGGGAATCTTTCACATGCTGCTTTTAATCCCATTTCTGATATAGCTTTTGCATATCTGGTTGTTGCGTTTGATAGGGCGTAGGTAGATGTCATCGCTACTGCTCCTGGGATGTTGGCTACTGCATAGTGGATTACACCGTGTTCTACAAATGTTGGGTCGGTGTGGGTTGTTGGGCGGTTTTTGGTGAGGTCTGTTGAACCACCTTGGTCTATTGCCACGTCTACTATTACAGAGCCTTTTTTCATTTGTTTTACCATATCCTCTTTGATAAGCTGTGGAGCTTTTCTACCTGGGATTAGGACTGTTGATATAACTAAATCTGCATTTCTTACTGATTCTTCGATGTTTAGTGGGTTTGAGTATAGGGTTTCGATTTTATCTGGGAAGATGTTTGATAGGTTTGTGAGGGCTTCGATATTTACATCAAGTACTGTTACTCTAGCTCCCATACCTACTGCGATTCTTGTGGCAGCTGTTCCTACTACACCGGCGCCTACGATTACTACATTTGCAGGTCTTACCCCTGGCACACCTTGTAGGAGGATTCCTCTGCCGCCTGCTGGCTTGGTGAGGTATCTCGCACCTTCTTGGACAGCCATACGGCCTGCGATTTCACTCATTGGGCGAAGTAGTGGGAGTGCGCCATCTAGTTGGACTGTTTCATAACCAATACCGATTACACCAGCATCTAGCATAGCTTGTGTTAATTTTTCATTGCCTGCTAGGTGTAGGTAGGTATAGATGATAAGGCCTTCTCTAAAGTATTTGTATTCACTTTCTAGTGGCTCTTTTACCTTATAGATCATCTCAGCCTTAGCCCAGATTTCATCTGCACTATCTAAAATCTCTGCTCCAGCCTCGATGTAGTCTTGGTCAGTGATTCCTGAGCCGAGTCCTGCTCCTTTTTCAATATAAACTGTATTATTTTTTGCTAGTTCACTTACAGCACCTGGTATAATGGCAACTCTGTTTTCTTGATCTTTTATTTCTTTTGGTATTCCTATTATCATAATATCTCCTTTGCTAATTCGCTTGGCTATTGATATATACCCATTATACTGGAGGTGTTTATTTTTTTCATATGAGGGCTATAATTAAGATATGATTAAACTTATTACAATAGATGTAGACGGGACCTTGGTCACGCCACTTAAAAGACTTACACAAAAAAATAAAGAAGCCATATTTAGGGCCAAGGAAGCTGGGGTCCACATTGCTCTGGCATCGGGCAGGCCTTATTCTGGGATGAAACCACTGGTAAAAGAATTGGGGCTAAAAGAAGAGGGAAATTTCTCTGTTGTCCAAAATGGAGCTTACATATTTGATAACAAAACTGATGATGTCATCAGTGGCACTTTTCAAAATCCCAAGGACCTTATGATAATCGATGAGCTCGTGAGAGATTACGATGTGCAGATATCAGCCATGGACCATAAGAGCTTTTATTCTCGCTATGAAAAGCCAAATTGGTATACCAAAGTCGATGCCAAAATCAGCAAGCTTCCTCTAACTACAATGGCCTACGAAGATTTCCCTCACGATAAGACCTTTGGTAGGATTCTCATTCTCGGTAAATCTAGCCAAGTATCAAGGATATGGGAAAATATGCCAACTGATCTAAGGGAAAATTATTATGCGGTAAAGACTGCCCCAAACCTCATAGAAGTGATGAACAAAAAGACCAACAAGGGTTATGCCATATCTGTCATGGCCAAAGACCTTGGCATCAGCCAAGATGAGATCATGTCAATTGGCAATGAGCGCAACGATATTCCTATGCTAGAGCAGGCGGGCTTTGCAGTTGCTATGGAAAATGCTGTGGATGAATTAAAGAAACATGCAGATTTCATTACAAAATCCAATCTCAAATCAGGAGTTGGCTATGCAATTGATAGGCTCCTTGAAAATAATCTAGAAAAATACAGTTAAAAATTAAAAAGCTGATGTAGAAATTGAAAAGCTGTTGAGAATTTCCCAACAGCTTTGTTTTTATTTTAATTTGCCTTTGGTCTTATCTTCTTTGTATTCCTTAAGTTCAGCTTCTTTCTCTAGCTCATAACGAGCTTTTTTTGCTTCACTTTCTAACCTGCGGATGATTGTTTGTAGGCTTCTTTTTGATTTGGTAAGGTCAAATTCTTTCATACGCATATTGGTACGAACTGCTATATCACTTAGTTTACCATCAGCAGAAGAAAATTCGCTCATCTTGCTTGGTAGTACCAATTTGCCAGCTAAGTCTTGGTCAAATAATAAAAGCTCTGCATGTAGGTCAAGAAGTGCTTGTTGGGCACGGTCGATATTTTTATTTACTGCAGACACCTTGTTACCTCTAAGGAAATTGCCCAAAAAATTACCGCGTAATAGGCTATTACCTGAGAAATCATACTTGCCATCTACCTTGCTTTCCCCGCGTTCGAGTTGGCTTTCTACATCCTTTGCATGCTTTAAAATTTTTTCTATATCATGTAATCTCTTATTAAAATCTGGTCTATTTTCCATAAATACTTCCTCCGAATATTTGCTTATTGCTATTTATACCCAATTTTATCATTTGTTTATATAATCGGCAAAAAGTATAATTAATGAAAAAAGCGAGGAATTATGGCTGAAGTTTTATTATATAATGTGAGAGAAAATTACGATTTAGATAGATTTAAGGAGATAGCTGCTGCAAATGGTGTAGCCATCAAATATGCAGGCAAAGATGACATAGACCAAAAAGTGGGAGCCCTTATAGATCTCCCTGGTTATGAAAGAACAGAAGACAATTTTGAATTCGATGAAAACCTAGATTTTGATTTTATACTATTTGCTGGTTTTGAAAGAAATGAGCTTTTCGCATTTCTAGACCTCATGCGTGAAAATGGCTTATCTATCCAACACAAGGCAGGAGAAACCCACAACAACATCGACTGGACCCTCCGTGAGCTCCTAATCGAAAATGACCGCGAAGGCAAGATGATGGGGCTAATCCACAGGATAAATTCTATGCTAGCCCATGCAGACCAGTTGCAAAAGACTCATGGCGAAGATGAAAATCTATTAAATCTAATGACAGAAGTCCAAGGCTACTTCTCAGATTCAAATATTTTTGAGCTTGAAATGGCCCAAATGTACCATAGCAAGCTTTTTGAAGAAGTCCTAAGATACAAGGAAGATAAGGGGATTGTTTAATCCTCTTTTTTATTTGTAAAATAAAAACGATTGCCCTATATATGAATTTTCTATATAATTATTCTTATCAAGGGGGATAAATTTATGGAAATTAATAGAAAATATAGGGATGATATAGGAATCGAAAATTTTGTATTTATCATCATATTTTTTGGATTTTTTGGCATAATTGCCCGCATCATGGGCCTTACCAACATGATATCAACCATCATGAACCTAGCCTTTGATCTACTGATGAATACTTGTATGTATCTGATAGCCATATCCGTTGTTGTTGGGATTATCTCTGCCCTTTTCTCAGAATTTGGCTTTATAGCACTAATAGATAGAATTCTCTCTAAAGTAATGAGGCCAATTTACAATCTCCCAGGCGCAGCATCGATCGGGATACTCTCTTGCTATCTTTCTGATAATCCTGCCATACTTACACTTGCCGATGATGACAACTTCAAGGCACTTTTCAAAAAATACCAGCTCCCATCACTTACCAATCTCGGTACTAGTTACGGTATGGGCCTAATACTGACTACTACATTTGCAGCCATGCCAATAGAGGGTTCTGCCAAGGCAGCGCTAATAGGCAATCTTGGAGCAATCATTGGATCTATAGTAAGTGTCCGCATGATGCAAATATTTACCAAAAAAACTTATGGGACAGTAGAATTTGTAGGTGCGGACGGTATCAAGGCCAGACCTCACGGCACAAGAATTGTAAGAGATGGGTCAGTCGGAGTAAGATTCTTCGAAGCCCTTATAGACGGTGGCAAATCAGGATTAAGAATGGGTGTCTCAATCATCCCAGGAGTCATTGGTATTTGCTCTATTGTAATGATCCTCACAAACACAGCAGGCCCAGGCGGCCTCTACACAGGAGCTGCAGGCGAAGGAGTGGCCTTCTTACCATGGCTTGGAGATAAACTAAGCTTTATCCTAAACCCACTATTTGGGTTCACAAATCCATCTAGCATCTCAATCCCAATCACAGCCCTAGGAAGTGCGGGAGCTGCCATGGGTATGGCAGGAAACCTAGCTGCTGCTGGCACCATCAACGCCTCTGATATAGCAGTATTTCAAGCTATATGTATGTGCTGGTCAGGGTATTTATCAACCCATGTAGCAATGATGGATGCTATTGGGGCAAAAGAGCTTACTAGTAAAGCTATTTTGTCGCATACTGTTGGTGGGGTGGTTGCCGGGGTGGCGGCGCACCTTTTATATATACTTATATTTTAAAATTTTCAATTTTGCTAGAATTTTAGCGTTTAAGGCTTATTTGATTTTTAGATTTAAGTGGTTTATACAGATTTAAAGAAGTACATGGTATTAACTTTGTGTCGGCATAGGTTCTATAACATTAATCTTCTTTCATCGGGGTCTTATTTGTAATTTTAGTACAAAGATAATTCTTCGCCCAAGGGGGAAAACCCAGGGGACTTGACTAGCCCGTCCGGCTCATAGAGGACTTGTCCCCGCCGGTTACGAAAACCCGCTTCTTCGAAGCTCCTCCGTGCTGTTGCACTAGTTTTCGGGATAAATGCCCAAAATCACTGGGCATTTATCTCCCCCTTACACCCCCTTTTCCGCAACCAGTTCTAAGGACTCACTTCGTTCGTCTCTTAGATGTCAGATGCAAGCATCTGCCACCCAACTGCAGGGACTCAAACGACCCTATAATGGCGCATTTTAAGTCGGAATGGCTTCGCCATATCCTATTCGAACCACCAAGCAGTGAGCTCACTGAGTGAGCTTTTGTTGAAATATTGCCTAGGTAATAAATTTCTAACAATCCAAAGACCCACGAAGTGAGTCTACTGCTCAGGCTGGCTCGGTGACCCGAGCCTCCACGGAAAGGCAGGGTGCACAACGTGCACCCTACTAAATAATGCCCCACGCAGTGGCAGTGGGGGTGTAAAGGGGTTGGGGGTTCGGGGAGGGCATTGAGGGGTCTCTGCAACCCCTTTCGCCCTGCGCCCCGAGGCGAAGGTATTAGCGATGTAACAATATTACATAAAAGAGAGAACTACATTCCGAATAAGGGTTGCAGAACCCCTGCCCGGGATTATCTTAAGGAGTTACATAATAGTCTGACTAAAGATCCTTCGACTCGTTTTGCTCGCTCAGGAAGTAGGGGATAGCGAAGGTATTGATAATAATCGTAGAGGAATCTACCCTCTAGGAATAAAAGCATAAAAAGGTGGATATCAAAAAAGGAGGTTGCTATAACCTCCTTTTTTAGTCAATTCCTACTGCCTGTTTAGCCAACAAGTCAGCTCTATCATTATATTTATCATTTGAATGGCCTTTGACCTTTACAAAATCTATCTTTATCTGAGTCTTGGCCTCGTCAATAAACTTTTTATAGGTTTTGGTCAAGTCGTTGTTAGTCTTCCACTCACCCTTGGCCCAGGATGCTATGCCTTGGTAATCGTGGTAGATTACGATTTGCTCTTTACCATCATCAATTGCTTTAGCTATAGCGAGCTCACTTGCTTTGACCTCTCCTGCCACATTTCTGTGACTGTGATAGGCGTCGTCGTAGGATTTCATGAATTCTAGTTCTTCGCCAGCTGTGATGTAGACAACACCCGCTCCGTAAACTTTTAGTTTTTGATTGTATGAACCGTCTACGTAGGCTATGGCGGAGTTTTCGCCTATTGCGAGTTCCTTTTCGCTATCGTCCATGAAGTCATTGGCTTCTTCGAGTGTTTTAAAGCTCTTATAAATTGCTCCAGAGTATCCTTTTACTTCTTCTAAACAAGAATCCCAGGATGTGTAGATCCCAGGATTTCTGCCTTTTTTTACTGCGTAATATTTCATTAATTTTCCACTGTTTCTTTGTTTGCCCAATATGTGACTTGGCCGCCACCTACTGTAAAGATTCCGTTGCCTTCTTCATCGATTACTATCTCATGGTTTTTGCCTGATAGGTCAACGTATGTGGCGCCTGCTTCGCTTTCCCCTACATGCATTTGTTTTTCTGCATTATCCTTAATAGAGATTAGGACTGCTAGTGGTTTGTGGTCTTCATCTCCTCTGCGAACCCAACCAATTACCGATGGGTCGTCGAAGTAGTCGTCTTGGTCGCCGTAATTGTAGTTTTTGCGGACTTTTATCATATTGTTGATCATATCTTCTAGTGGATCAGTCTTTACTGGACCAGCAAGCCCGTAATAATCACCTGCAAATACGCATGGATAGCCGTCTTTTCTAAATAAGATTAGGGCATAGGCTATTTCCTTAAACCAGCCCTCTACCCAGCTTTCTAGGCCTTGTTCTGGTTGGGAGTCGTGGTTGTCGACAAAGGTGACAGCTTCATTTGGGAAGTCGCCTACGATTGTGTTGTCAAAGATTTTTCTCATATCGTAGTTGCCCATGGACTTGCTGGCTTCTTCTAGATGGAAGTGGAGCGGCACATCAAATAAGTCGATTTTGTGCTCTGTGGCTGCTAAATACTCTTCCATAGCTTCTTTGGAATATTGCCAGAATTCACCAAAGAGATAGAAATTGTCCACGCCTTTTTCATCTATGATGTAGTTTGAGAGGTCGTGGATGAATTCTTCGCTGATGTGCTTTAGGGCATCGTAGCGGAAGCCGTCTACTTTGGTTTCTTCTATAAACCAGTCCACCCATTTAAATATCTCATCTCGAACTTCTGGGTGGTTGTGGTCGATATCCATGTTCATCAAATAGTCGAAGTTGCCCTTTTCGTTGGATACATCCTCATCCCAGTATTTGCCATCGCCAGCTATACGATAGATAGCAGATGTGCCTGAGAGGTCATCGTAGTCGACGCCGGTGAAATGGTACCAGTGCCATTCCATGTCAGAATATTTGCCCTTGCGGTTTGGGAAATAGAAATGTGTCCAAGCCTCGATATCGTGAGCTTCGCTGACATCCATGGTGCGGTTGTTTTCGTCAACCATGATGGCTTGGAATTTTTCTTTGTCATCACCGTTTGATTTGTGATTTAGGACTACGTCTGCATAGCATTTGATGCCTGCTTCATGTAGGGCTCCTATAGCCTCGTGGAGTTCTTCCTTGGTACCATATTTGGTACGAGTAGTGCCCTTTTGTTCAAATTCGCCCAAATCCCACAAGTCATATATCCCATATCCTACATCAAAATCTCCGCCACCCTTGGTAGCTGGAGGTAGCCATAGGGCATCGATCCCTGCTTCCTTCAATTTTTTTGCATCGCGCTTTAGATTTTTATAAAAACTGCCATCTCCCCAAGTGTCCCACTCGAAGGATTGCATCATTACTTCATTTGCCATTTATTTTCCTTATTCAGCACAGATGTCTATAGACTTGCTGGCACCAATACGTGTTGCGCCTGCTTCTACCATAGCCATGGCTTCTTCTTTGTTGTGGATGCCGCCGCTTGCCTTTACACCCAAATCTTGTCCTACAGTTTTTCTCATTAGAGCAATGTCCTCTACTGTCGCTCCGCCAGTTGAAAAACCAGTTGATGTTTTTACAAAATCTGCTCCTGCTTCTACTGCTAGCTTACAAGCCTTTACTATTTCTTCATCTGTGAGCAGACAAGTTTCAATGATTACCTTTAGTAAATTGTCCCCACAAGCTTTTTTTACTTCTTTGATATCTTCTAGGACATAGTCGTAGTCACGAGATTTTAGGCGGCCAATTTCTATTACCATATCGATTTCTGTTGCCCCATCTTCGATAGCGCAAGCTGTCTCATATGCCTTAGCTCGGGTAGCCATAGCTCCTAATGGAAAGCCCACTACTGTAGCTATAGTCACATCTGGCTTATAGTCCTTTATATCTTTCACAAAGCTAGAATTCACACACACGCTAAAAAAGTCATGCTCGATAGCTTCATCAACTAATTTTTTGATATCATCCCATGTAGCATCTGCCTTTAGGTTAGTGTGATCTATCATTTTATTTAATTGCATTGGTATTCTCCTTATATGAAATCATTGCGAGCGTAATATCATCCACCTGGTCTCCCAAGCCGTATTCGTTGATATCATCGTATATCTTATATATATCCCTATATTCGCAAAATACCTCTCTTAATCGCTCTATACCATATTCTCTATTATCACGATTCTTAATTTCTACTGCCCCATCGGTGAAAAATAAAATTTTATCATCTTCCTTTAGACAAATCTTTACTTCGCTATAGACATCTGGCTCTATGATATTTGAAATCATCCTACCAGAAACGTGTAAATATTCACAATTATCAACTTCTTTTCTATATATCATAGGAGGACAATTGTGTCCGGCATTTGAATAAGATAGACTATTAGTCTTAAAATCAAAAATCCCCAGCCATGCTGTAAAGTATTGAGATGATTCGATTTCTAGGGCTTGAAACTTATCACGTAGTTTTTTAAGGGCCTCTGCTACAGTATAATCTGGATGCTTATCAAAAATTGATGAAATAGTCACCTTGATAAACATAGTAAGAATCGATGCCTTCACCCCATGACCCATCACATCTGCAATATAGAAGGCATAGCGGTTTTCATCAAGCTTTATAATGTCATAGAGATCGCCTGATACATTGGCACTTGGCTCATATATACCCACTAGGTCTAGATTGCCATAGGTCCTATTTTTAGGGAGAATTGAGGATTGGACTTTTCTTACAAATCGGATATCATTTAGCATATTGCGATTGGCATCAAAGAGGTCAATCTTCATATTGGTCTCACGAGTAATATCGCGAAAGACCTCCACGATACCAATGTATTCATCCTCTATATACACAGGGCTTGCCTTTATTGAATAATATCTATTACTAATTAGCTTCTCTTCAATAACAGTAGTATCGCGGATTGCCTCATCACTATCAGTGATATTTAATGGCATATTATTGGTTAGATACATCTCAAGCTCTTTCGACTTAGCCTGAGCAGCACTAAGAGATTGGTTCATAAAAATAGTTTCACCATGAGAATCAACTATCCTCACCCAATCATCCATAGCATTTAACACTGCAAATTTTGTATTGTATAATTTATCAATCAGTGTCTTACCCATAATTACCACCTTTAAACTTAGTTTGCTTATATTACTTACTATATCATTTTTATATAGCTTTGGCAAATAATTTAAAAGTTATAAAATATTGAAATTCCAATACTTGTCATATATTTTTAAGCTTTATAGGAAAAAAAGATAAGAGTGTATTTACTCTTATCTTTTAATACTTCATTATGCTAGTGTTTTAGCAAGGCCTAGGATATCTTCTAGTTCGTTTAAAACCTTGATAGCTTCTTTTTGTAGCTTTTGAGCTTCTACTATCATAGCTTCTAACTTATCTTTCACAGGAGCAACTGTCTTAGGATAATTTCTTAGCATATCTCTAGCAGCTTTAACTGTGAGTACATTTTCTTCATAAGCTTTTTTAAGATCCTTGTAAACTTTTAGTAGATCAGCTTTATTATAATAGCCTGTTTCTATATTTTCATAAGAATCAGCTACAAATATAGTTTCATTATTAGCTTCTGTATCGTCAGTATGAACAGCTGGTTTTTCTGCAGCTGGAATTTTTGGTGCTGGTTTAGAAGGAACAGCTGCTGTAACTGGTTTTTCAGTACGACTATTGTTTAGGCTAATAGCTTCGCTATAAATATCATAAACTTCTCCATTAGTCTTAGCGCTTTCAATCTTATCTTTATATGCTTCTTTTTCCTTATCTGTTAGCTTAGAAAGCTCCAAAATAGAGTCGAGGAAGATATCCTTATAAGCCTCATCAACACCGATACTAGGGTTCACTCTACCATCAGATAGTCTTTTAGCACGGTCAAGGATATTGGAAACATCTTCTTTATCATCAGCTTTATCGATAAGCTTGTTGTAGTAGTCTTTGTCTACATCTTTAAGCTCAGGAAGCTTTGCAATCTCTTCTTTGGCTTCTTTTTTAGCCTGGTCTAGGTCATTTTCGTTTTGATCTGATGGATCAGAAGGCTTGGTTGGGTTTGAAGGGTCAGAAGGATTAGTTGGATCATTTGATGGTTTTTGATTTTCATCAGTTGATTTTGGTTTTGCTTTTTCTATAGCATCTAATAACTTACTTTGAAGGTCATTAATATCATTTAATGTCAAAGGCCTACCAAGCTCTACTTCTATTTCATAGATGATTATTTTAAGGTTTTCATCATCAATACTTCTAACAGAATCAGCAAGCTTCCTTAGATTATCTTTAGCAGCTTCAAGGGCTTGCTTTTCATTGGTTGTAAGAAGCGCATCTTGTTTTTCTATAAGCTTATCTTTGGCATTTGATACCGCTCCTTCAGCTTCTTTTACAGCCATATCTGCCTCATTTTTAGCATCTGTAGCTTCTTTTAAGGCATCATTTGCAACCTTAAGGTCATTTTTTGCTGCTTTAACGGCACTTTCTTTAGATTTTACATCTTCTTTAGCCTCTTTAAGTTTATCTCTTGCTGCTTTTATTTCATCAGCAGTTACTTGGTCGTTAAAATTGGATTCTTCTAATTTATCTAATGCTTGCTGAGCTTCCTCTACTGATTCATCAGCATCTCTCTTAGCCTTATATGCTATTCCAAGAGCTTTTTGTGCAGCATCTCTTTCAGCTATAGAATAACCTAAGATTTGGTTAGCTTCATCTAATTGTTCTTCGGCAAAGGCAAGCGTTTCTTGGGCTTCTTCTAAGGCTTGTTGGTCTTTTTCCAATTTTGCTTCCGCTTCTTCTAAATCCTTAGCTAGTTGATCATTGGTTTTGTTATATTCATCTAATGCTTCGATGAGGTCTTTATATGTTTCAAGAGCGAGTAACTCTCCACCTACTTTGCCAAGCTCTTCAAGAGTTTCACCATAAGTTGTATCTGCTTCTTCTAGAGCTTGTTTTGCTGCTGCTTTATCCTCATTCCAATTTGCTAGTTGAGGATAAAGGTAATCTTCAAGCAATTTCTTTGCACCTTCAACATCTTTTTCTTTCCAATATCCAGTTTTATTATCCCTTATCATCTCAGCAGTCTCAATTTCATCTTTAAGTTTTCTTAACTTATCTTCAGTAAATTGAGCATAATTATATTCTGCCTGTTTTTTAAGTTCAAGCTCTTCATCAGCCTTAGTATTGAGTCTATCAATATCTTCATTAACTTGAGTGACAGTTTCTTCGTAATTTTCTTTGTTAATCTCACCATTTACAATTTTATCAAAAGCATCTTTTTCACCTTTAGCTAGGTCAAGATCATCTTTTTTATTACCTATTGAATCTTTTAAATCTCGGTAAGCTTTTTCTTTATTTTCAACTTCCCTATCTCTACCATTAAGATCGTAGGTTAAATTTTCTACTTCATCCTTAAGATTTTTCACTTCTTCCTCAAGTGCATCATATTTAGCTTCTAGCTCATCAAGCTCTTCTTGAGTCATTGATCCATCATCAACTTTATCATATGCTTCATCCAATTCAGCAGTTAATAATTCTAACTCTTGACTTTTTTTTGATAATTCTTTTTCTTTAGCAGCTAGGTCAGATTTATCTCTTTCAAAGCTAGCCTTAGCATTTTCGTATTCTTTTTTCTTATTATTATATTCTTCTAAAGCTTCATCATATGCTGATTGGGCATCTGCTATACTTTTATCTAAATCATCAGTAGATGTTTCTGGTTTTTGTTGGCTTTCTTGAGCTTCATTGATGTTCTTAATGTTTTCTTCAGTATTAGCAACCTCATTTTCAAGGTCCTTAATCACCTCATCCGAATAGTCTTCTTTAATAGCTTCAGCTAATTCTTTAGCAGAATCTAATGTTAGATATGCATTTTTAAGGTTTAGGGTCTTATCAAGGAAGTCTTCTTCTTTTATCTCCACTTCCTTTTCTGCTTGCTCCTTAGCCTTTTTAGCTTCGTCTAAGTCAGCCTGTGCTTGCTTGAGATTATTTTCAGCATCTTGTTGATTTCCTTCCTTTTCTAGCAAATCGATTACAACATCAGCTGCTTCATTTTGTTTTTCTAGTGCCTCTTGATATTCTTTATCTGCTGCTAGTTTTGCTTCTTGGGCTTCTTTTTGAGCTTTTTCTGCTTCAGCTAGCTTTTCATCGGCCGCTTGCTTTTCTTTCCTAGCAACATCAAGGCTAGTTTCTGCTTCACTAAGTTCATCTTTAGCTTCATCAACTTCTTTTTTTGCTTGGATAACCGCTTCTTGGGCTTCTTTCAAGTCCTCAGAGTCTACTTTTTTGTTATCACTAGAATTATCATTAGCTATTGGATTTGTATCTTGTAATATATCTTCGGCAGCAAATGAACTTGCTACAGGTGCTAATACATTTAGACCCATTGCAAGTATTAAGGCTGTTGCCATTGATTTGCTTTTTAATCTTATCATAATTTCTCCTTTACTATTTTAGTCTAATATTTGTTATACTCTTTACCAAATACTTAAGAGAGCAGGGACTCTGCTCTCTTAATATTATCTAAGAACCATTAAAGCATGAGTTAACTGTTCAATTTGATCTTTAAGTTCTTCATCAGTTACATTTACTTTATTTAACGCTCTTTTTGCAAGGATAATTCTTCTCTTAAGGTTTGAGATAGTTTGAGATGTATAACCTGGTTTTTTAACCTCATTTTCTGCTTTTGCAATCAAGTCTTCCAGTTCACCTCTTACATCCGCAGGTTTCTTTTCCAGTGCCTCGAATTTATCTCTTACATCTTGTAAAGCATTGTCAACATCTTCTTGGCTAGCATTTTCATCTTCAATTAGGGCTTTAGCCTTTTCATAGGATTCCTTGAACTTGTTGTATGACTCTTCGGTATATAAATCTTTTTCAACATTTTCGAGTTGTTTTAGCTCATTCTCTAATTGAGATTTATTTGCTTTTTCTACTAATGCTTCTAAGGCAGCACTTAGTTTTTCATACGCATCATTTACATCTTCTTCAGTTGCAGCGTCATCCGTTAAGTTTATATAGGCCTGTCTATTTGCTTCAGCTAGTTTTTCAACGCTTTCAGGCGTATACTTATCTAATTCTAATGAGTTTGCCTGTTCATATAGGGTGCTAAGTTTAGTTTTGTCAACTTCTGTCGCTTTTTTAATCTCCTGAATATTAGTTAAAGCTTCAGATAGATTTTCATAGCTTGTATTTACATCTTCTTCTGTTGCTTCAGCATTTTCGATTATTAGCTTCGCTTTATTCAATTGCTCGATTAGTGCATCGACTGATTCGCTAGTATATTTTTCTTTTGTGATCTCATTATTATTAATAGAATTATTTATACTATCATATAAGCCTATAAGTTTAGATTTATCTGCAACTCTTATTAATCCATCTACTGCTGGTTTTAATCTTTTTAGTGCTAAATCAACATCTCTTTGACTAGCGTATTCGTTTGCAAGGACTTGGTTTGCACTATCAATTCTTCTTTTGAGGATACTTAATGATCTAGATGTCCATTCTTCTGCACCGAATGTATACTCATCCATTGCATAGCCTAGGAAGTCTCTTAATTCAACTACATAAACTAAGTTATCAATATATGATTGAAGTTCAGCATCCATTGCATCGATTTCATCTTGGCTAGCCTTTATTGACTTATCAAGTGCAATTGCCCTATCGATGGCTCTTTGTAATTCTTGGAAGGATCCTAGGGTGTAGTCTTCGCCTGTGATTTTTTTAGCTTTTTCTAAGCTATTGTAGAAATCATTTTTGTATAGGCCATTGTCTGTTCTTGGTTTAACTGTAAATGTAACAGGTAATGATGCCCACCAGCCATCGGTGTCGATGACATGATATTCTATTTCATAGTCACCTGGCTTACTGGTATCTACTTGACCTTTTAGAACTTTGACTTTATCTGTAATATCCTTGCCATCATGGGTGTAGGCTTTGACTTGGTATAGAGGGTCTACTGTTTCTCCTACAAAGACTGTCCTGTCATGGGCTTCAATTCTTGGAACTAGGCCGTTTGGTTGAACTTCTGGTCTTTCTCTTGTGATATTTACTGTGACCTTATCTTCATTGCCTGGGATGTCTTTTAAGGTGTAGACTATAGTCGCCTCATTAGCATCGCCTAGGTTTATCACTTCATTGAAGGTATGGGTTATGAGATTTGGTTCCCAACCACTCTTATCATAGGTCCATTTGTCACTAATAAGGGTGTCGTTTTTGAAAACATATAGCTCTGGGCCCTTTTCTTCTACTGTAAATGATAGGTCGACAGATGCCTTATCCGTTGTTATTTCAATAATTCTATTGCCCTCTGCATCTTTAGTATCTATAGATTGAGCTGATGTAATAATCTCTTTAAATTCTGGTTTTGTAGTATCAACCCAGAATCTTCTGGTGATACCGTATTCCCTACCATTTCTATCATCGTAAGCTGTGATTGGTGTGTTGTAGTAGCCATCTGCTAGGTCTAGGCTAGCATTTACCTTAAATACCTTGCCATAATAGACTTGTTCGTCTGTTCCTGGTTTGATGACTCTTTCACGTTCTACAGTTTTAACATCAAATTCATGGCCTGCAAAGGTTACTCGGTCTACATTGTCCCAACCAAACATCACTATCTCAAAATGAGCCTCGCCATCCCATACCCAGCCAAGGTCTGGAGTGAGGATATACATAGTGAGTTCATCACCAGCTGGATCAAGGTCTGGCTCTGTTGGATTTGGATCGGCTACTGAGATTCTAAGTGGTTCTGAATATCGACCTTCATTTGTGGAATAAATAATTAGCTCATCGCCAACAGCAAGCTTCGCATCAGTTAGGTCAAATGTGAAATTGCCTTCTGCATCAGCTTTTGTTTCTGCTATGAGTTCGCTTCTATCAGCAAAGATTCTTTCCATTCCCACATCGATGTTGGCTCTATCCACATGGCCATTTACTAATTGTTGGCCAGATAAAATTGCATTGCCTTCAATAGTTGGTGTTGGAAGTGGTTCTTTATTTTCTGTTACTTCCCTAGTTTTTACATAACCTTGGACGATGTTATTAGCAGCATCTGCTATTTCTACAAGGATGTAATCGCCTGTAAATGGATTGTCATCAAATACACCTAGCTCTATCATATATTCGCCATTGTATTTATCGCCCTTGTTTCTGATATAGCTTAGGTCCTCAGCTCCAAAGAATGTATAAGCATAGGTATCTTTACCATTTTCAAAGTTTACTAAGGTAATCCTATTGATACCAGATCCCTTCTCATTATCAGTTGCCTTAAACGAAATTATGCGGCTTTCTGGATAATAGTCTAGTTCTACATCTGCTTCGTCGTAGTCTTTAATGAAATAACCATCTCTATAAAATTTACGGGTCTTCATTTCCCCTTCTATCTTGCCAGCTTTAGGGAAGGAGTTATCAGCCACTAGCTCAAATTTCATTGTTTGAGGCTTAGAGTCTCTTAGGAAATATGCACGAGTGCTGTAGTATACTTTTTGTCCTTCTTCTAGGTAGTTGCCGTTGATTTTGCCATCCCAAAATCCTTGTGAGAATACAGCATATGGTTCTACACCTCTGGCCATATTGGTGATTTTTTTGTTGCCTTGGGTAGTACCTAGGTTTTCTAGGACATTGCCCTTATCACCTTCGATAGCAAATTCGATACGGTCGAAATTTCTAAGTGGTGTAATCCTAGATGCTATACCAGTATTGCCAAGACCTTGATTAGATGAGTTGAAATAGGTTGGTGTGTGAGTTGGTACTTCGCCTTGGACTTCACCATTTACTTGATACATCAGTTGAGTAGTGTTGAAGAATGGGTCATTGGTCCTATCAGAATCCCATAGATTGTATAATGGTTCATCTAGAACTTTAAGCTCTTCATAGTCACCGAAAAATCCAAGATATGGCACAGACATGTCTACCTTGTTATCAAGGGATTTAAAGCTCACGAAGCCTTCGATAAAGCTATTATCTTTAATCTCAGATTGGTTTACTGCTTCTGTGAAGTCTATAGTAACTCTCACATCTTTTTTGCTATTAGCCCCTACATATTGAACTCCGCCACCTGATACCTTTATATTTTTGATTTGGTATGGAGCTTCTTGTAGGTATTCGTAATTTGAAGTTTGATCTACGAATTTCGCATCGGTTAGGGCATTTGCTGTTACGTCAAATTTCCTTCTTTGGCGAGATTTGTTGTAGATAGTATAATTTAAAACTATTTTTGTATCTCTAATGCTGCCAATTTCAGACTTGCCTTCGCCTGTATTTTTGTCCACTACATAGGTATCGATACTTGTAGCTGCGGATAAATCCATGACACCAGCACCTTGTTGGCGAACTAAATATGGTACGCCTTGAGGAGTTTTAGCTGGTACTGCTGTGTTCATTAGCAATAGTTTTGCCATATTGCCCCTTTGGGTCTTGTCAGATATGCCAAAGATTTGGCTATCTTTCATTAGCCTTTGGTTTACAAGGGCAAGTCCACCTGCTACGTGTGGTGTAGCCATGGATGTACCAGACATGGTTGTATAAGAATCGCCATTGTCCAATGAGTAGATATCCCCACCTGGAGCTGCGATTTCTGGTTTGATTTTAAGTTCTGGAGTTGGACCCCAAGATGTGAATAAAGAGACTTCTCCAGGATAAGGATGGTCTACCTCTGCACTTTCTTCTGGGAATGTGAGTTTTAGGTCTCTTTTATTATCAATAGCATCAATTATTCTTAGACCATTGCTACGAGTTGTAATCATTAGTGGAATAGTAGCTTTATCTCCACCAAGCATCTTAAGTAGGACTTCCTCGTCAGGTCTAGTGTTATTGTAGACTATGACTGCTTTTGCCCCACGATTTTGAGCCTCGACTACAGTATTAGCAAAGGAGTTTCCTCTTTCAACTAAAACAATTTTGCCACTTACATCCTTACCATCAAAAGATGGTCCTTTGCCCGGAGCATCAGTATTTGGACCCATATTAGCTCTGTTGATATATACAAAATCATCTGTTGTGTATGTGCCTTTTAGATGGTCGAATGGGCTTGGGGCTTCTTCAGATATAGATAGATTGGCATTGTAAGACTTACCATCTATCTCATATCTAATTATGTGGTCTGCTATGAACTTGATATTATTTACAGATGCCACAGATAGGTCACCATTATATAAAGATGGAGATGCTATTACTGATGTGTCAGCATTTTTTGCATAAGGTAATAGCTGGTTTCCTGCTAGCATATTACCAAAATTAGCAAGTCCATCGACTACTGAGTGTTCATTACCAGCTGCTATTGCAACTATAACTCCAGCATCACGGGCACTATTGATTGCCTCATCTTCTAGTGATGCGTAGACATGGTTACCTGCTGGAGATCCTAGACTCATATTGATTGCATCTGCCCCTAGTTTTACCGAGTCATCTATAGCTTTGACATAGATATCAGATAGGGTAGTTTGGAATAATGGGTCATCTGAAAAGACCTTCATGCCAAGGAGTTGGGCTTCTGGAGCCACACCCTTTACACCACCGGTCGCTTCATCTCCATTGGCAGCTATGGTCCCAGCTACGTGTTGGCCGTGGTTGTTGACAGTATTTAAAATTCTATCGGTGTGGTCGTAGTAGTTGTAAGCATATGGGAATTTGGCATCATAGTATTTGCCAGGTAGGTCATATAGGGATATGTAATTGTCTACCTTAGATTTAGTTAAAGTAGCCTGGTCAGGATTTGATATTTTGAAATCCTTGTGGCCTAGGTCATATCCTGAGTCAAGGACAGCTACAACCATACCATCGCCCTTATAGCCAGTATCCCATGCAGCACGAGATTTAACTAGGGCATCAGAAAAGATCATCTGAGGAGAGTCAGCTGGCCTATGGTATTCATTGACATAGTGCACTCTCTTTACTTCTCTAAGCTTTTCAATCTTTGGAATGTCTGCTGCATTGACATATGTAGAAAATCCATTTAAAACTGTTGTAAAGCTGTAGTCCGCATAGGTTTTGTTATCATCTGCTGTTTTGTAAGTTTGGATATTATTTGCTTCTAGTGCGTTTTTAACATTATCTTGTGTGGCTAATATTTTCTTCTCATAAGCCATCACTTGATTTGCTGATAAGTCTCTTACAGTTCTCCCCGTTGAACTTGCGATAGTAGCTATCGGCTTATCTTCTAGCTCAATTACAACCCTAACCTTGCCGGTGGTTTGATTTTGAGCACTGCCGTAGTATCCTCCAAGATAAGAAGTTCTAGCTTCTGCTTGGGCTTCTTTATTGCTAGCTGCATGCACTGGGCGAGCGTTGCCAAAGAGCATCATTACTGCTAGCACTAAGGATAGAATTTTACTCTTAGAATACTTCATAGTCTTCCCCCTTTTTATTTTTATAGATAAATTATAGACCAGAATTTATATAAATACAATACCATATTAAATAAAAAGTATTGTAAACAGGGTTTTCCCAGTTGACTAATTGTGTAAAGATATCAGTTTATACATTAGTATACAGATTGATAAATTTGAATTAATTTCTAAAGATATTATAAACAGTGCGTTAGAAAGAATACTAAATAAAAACTTTATGAAAATATTTGCAAATTATTCTAAGTTTTGAATATATAATTTTTTTATAAATTTTTAAAATTTCCCACCAAAAAACACCCGCATTACGCGAGTGTTTGGTACTAAACTATAAACATTTATATTTTAATAGTAGCTAATCTAGGCTCCGTGATTAGAGCTCTTAATACGGGGCCTATAAATTTATAGCTTATACGAGCTCAAGTATAGCCATTTCAGAGCCGTCGCCTCTTCTTGGTCCAAGTTTTAGGACTCTAGTGTATCCACCATTTCTATCTTCGTATTCTGGTGCTATTTCGTCAAATAGTTTTTGAACTGTAGATGGTTTATAAATATAGGCAGCTGCTTGTCTTCTTGTGTGAAGTGTGTTTTTCTTACCAAGAGTAATCATTTTTTCTGCTACTTTTTGTGTTTCTTTTGCACGAGTTAGAGTAGTTTCGATTCTACCGTTGTCGATTAAAGAAGTCACTTGGTTACGTAGCATAGCTTGTCTATGGTCAGTTCTTCTGCCAAGTTTTCTTTTATTAGCCATTTTAACCTCCTATTCATCTCTTAGACTAAGTCCCATATCGTGAACTTTGTCTTTTACTTCTTCTAGTGATTTTTTACCAAAGTTTTTGATTGTCTTAAGCTCTGCTTCAGATTTTTCTACTATGTCGCCTACTGTATCGAAGCCTGCACGTTTTAGACAGTTGAATGAACGTAGTGATAGGTCCATTTCTTCGATAGTTTTCTCTAGTGAGCTATCAGCAATTTCTGCACTAGATTCTTCTTCAACTATATCTTCGCTAGATTCTTCATCAAATGATACATTTGGAAGGTCTTTGAAGTATGTGAAATCATCTATAAGGATAGCTGCACCTTCTGATAGAGCTTCTTGTGGGTTTATTGTGCCATTAGTCCAAACTTCAATGATGAGTTTGTCATAGTCTGTCACTTCGCCTACACGTGTGTTTTCTACATAGTAGTTTACTTTTTCTACTGGTGTAAATGATGAGTCTATTGCAATTGTACCAATAGGGTCTGATTCAGATTTATTTTGATCACTAATTCTATAACCCTTGCCATTTGTTACTTCTAGCGAGATGAAAAGTTTGCCCTTGTCATTTACTGTTGCAATATAGTGGTCTGGGTTTGCAATTTCAATAGAACTATCTTTGCTGATGTCTTTCGCTGTTACAATCTTTGGGCCTTCGATTTCTAAAAATAGAGTCACATCTTCTTCAGTGTGTTTTTTGATATCGACACCCTTGATATTTAGTATAATTTCAGGAACGTCTTCTACTACTCCATCAATTACTGAGAATTCATGAAGTACCCCTTCTATGAGAATTTTAGAGACGCTAGAACCAGGTAAGGATGATAAAAGCACCCTTCTCATACTGTTTCCAATGGTTGTACCATAGCCTCGTTCAAGTGGATATAAGGTAAATTTGCCGTAGTGCTCGTCTTCGTTTATATCCAATATTTCTATATTTGTATCTAATTTTTCGATCATGGTAACTCCTTAGTTCTAACTTATGGTTATACTTATTATTTAGAGTAGAACTCTACGATCATACGTTCTTCTACTGGAATATCGATCTCTTCTCTAGTTGGGAATCTATTGATTGTAACCTTTAGGTTTTCTAAGTCTGATGTCATCCAATCAACTACACCAAATGTAGCGTTGGTTTCTTTGATTGTTTTAAATAAAGCTTTGCTTCTAGATTTTTCGCGTACTTCGATTACATCGCCTTCTTCTACTAATAGTGATGGGATGTCTACTTGTTTACCATTTACAAGTAAGTGGCCGTGTGTTACGATTTGACGAGCTTCGCGACGTGTACGTGCAAGACCTGATCTAAATGCGATATTATCTAGTCTTCTTTCACAAAGTATGATTAGATTCTCACCAGTTTGTCCTGGCATCTTTGTTGCTTTTTCGTAATAACCTCTGAATTGTTTTTCAGATGTACCGTATATAAACTTAGCTTTTTGTTTTTCTCTTTGTTGCATACCGTAGTCACTCATCTTGCCACGTCTTTGTGGAAGTTGGCGTTTAGACTCGCCTGTGTAACCTAGATATGCTGGAGAAATACCTAAAGCTCTTGCTCTTTTGTATACTGGATCTTTTGATACTGCCATGATTTCTCCTTATTAAACTCTTTTTCTCTTTGGTGGTCTGCATCCGTTGTGTGGGATAGGTGTTACATCTTTAATCATAGTTACTTCAAGGCCTGCTGCTTGAAGGCTTCTGATTGCAGATTCACGACCACTTCCTGGTCCCTTTACATATACTTCAACTGTTTTTAGGCCTTGGTCAATTGCTTTTCTAGCAGCTACTTCTGCAGCTTCTTGTGCAGCAAATGGTGTTGACTTTCTAGATCCTCTAAAGCCTAGTTGGCCAGCTGAAGCCCAAGAAATCGCATTACCTTGCATGTCTGTAAGGGTTACCATTGTGTTATTAAATGTTGAGTTAATGTGAGCTTGGCCACGTTCAATATTTTTTTTGACTCTTCTCTTACCACGAGATGTTGTTCTGCCTTTTTGTGCCATTTATTCTCCTTAACCCTTTCTTCCTTTTCTTGTTCTTGCGTTGTTTTTAGTGTTTTGTCCTCTTACAGGAAGACCCGCTTTGTGTCTCATACCTCTATAGCAGTTTACTTCACGTAGTGCTCTAATATTCATAGATACTTCACGACGAAGGTCACCTTCTATAGTGTAGTGATCAAGCTCAGCTCTGATCTTACCTAGTTCATCTTCAGTAAGGTCTTTCATTTTTGTGTCTGGGTTGATTCCTGTATTTTTAAGTATTTCGTTTGCAGTAGCGCGTCCTATACCATAGATATATGTTAGGCCTATCTCTGCTCTTTTTTCTCTAGGTAAATCTATACCAGCTAATCTTGGCATATAGCCCTCCTAACCTTGTCTTTGTTTGTGCTTTGGATTGTCGCAAATTACCATAACTTTACCGTTTCTTTTGATAACTTTGCATTTATCACACATTTTTTTAACTGATGCTCTAACTTTCATTTGTAAATTTTCTCCTATTCTAGTGGATTTACTTTATCCTTTGACCTTATATATCCTCTCGCTAACCCCTTCGGGTTAGCTCGCTTAGTTCTCTGGATTCACTTGAAGCTACGCTTCTGCGTTCATCTCAGAGATGAAAAATCCTTCGGATTTTCCATCCATGAGAGTGGGACTACTTGCGTCTCCAGGTTATTCTACCTTGGGTAAGGTCATATGGAGATAGTTCTACTGTTACTGTATCTCCTTCTAGTATTCTAATGCTGTTCATGCGAAGCTTGCCTGAGATATGAGCTTGTATTTCATGTCCATTTTCAAGTTCTACTCTAAATATTGCATTAGGTAGAGCTTCTGTAACAACTCCTGTAACTTCTATAGCATCTTTTTTTGACATATATAGAACCTCCTTTAGTTTGTCTAACATGTCTTATCTTTTCAGTGTGTCTTATATAAATAAGACATATCGTCCTAACCTATGAAAGGTCCTTGTAATCTCTTTTTTACTAGCATAAATTAGTGGTTTTCCTCTAATTTATATTTAAATTCTTTAAATACTTCGTCCGGTTTTTTTGAACCGTCAATACTCTTTAATATACCTTTATTCCTGTAATAATCAATGAGTACAGCTGTGTTTTTGTTGTATACGTTGATTCTGTTTGTGACAGTTTCGATATTATCATCTGCCCTTTGGATAAGCTCTGCTCCACATTTGTCGCATATGCCATCTACCTTTGGTGGATTGTTTATCACATGATAAGTTGCTCCACAGTTTGGGCATGTTCTTCTGCCTGAGATTCTCTCAATTAGAATTTCACTGTCTACATCTAAATATATTACTAGGTCTATTTTATCATTACGGTCTGTCATACCAGAATCTAGGGCTTCTGCCTGAGCTACTGTTCTTGGGAAACCATCAAAAAGTATGATTTTATCATCCGTATGCTCTAGACTATCGTATTTGTCCCAAAGTAGGTCGATTGTGACATCATCTGGGACAAGCTCGCCCTTATCCATGTATCCTTTGGCCTTAAGGCCTAGTGGAGTTTCATTTTGGATGTTATATCTAAATAAATCTCCAGTTGCAATTTGATATGCATTACAGTCTTCTACGATTTTATTTGAAAGTGTACCCTTGCCTGCTCCAGGAGGTCCTAACAATATAATATTCATCTCTTACCTATTTAAAAATCCTTTGTATTGCTTCATAGTCATCATTGCTTCTAGTTGTTTGATTGTTTCAATAATTACACCTACCACGATGATTACTGATGAACCACCAAATGATATTGTAATACCTAAAAGTCTACTTGCTATTGCAGGGATTATTGTAAGTAGGGCAAGTGCAATAGATCCGATAAATGTGATCCTTGTTGCTACTTTTCCTAGATACTCGCTGGTTGGTTTACCAGGTCTGATACCAGGGATAAAACCACCATTTTGTTGAAGCTGTTTTGCATACTCTACAGTGTTAAATTGGATTTGATTGTAGAAGTAAGCAAAGATTAATATAAGTGCTGATTGCAATAGTAGGTATACTATAAATCCTCCAGTTGTGTTTTGGAAGAAATTATTGATTCCGCTTTGTCCACCATTTCCAAAGAATAGGGAAATTGTTGATGGTATAGCTAGTACTGCAGATGCAAATACGATTGGCATTACCCCACCCATGTTTACTTTTACAGGGATGTGTGTAGACTGGCCACCGTACATCTTGCGTCCTACTACTCTCTTGGCATATTGGATAGGGATTTTTCTTTCACCTTCTGATATGAGTACTACAGCGATTACTATTAGAACAACGATGATTGCCATGATTATCATTGGCAGATAACCTGTAAGTCCATAGTGAACTTGTGTGCTCCAACGGCTGATTGTTCTTGGGAATGATGCGATAATACCCATAAAGATTATAAGTGAAGTACCATTACCAAGTCCTTTTTCGGTTATGGTTTCACCCATCCAAGTTACAAACATTGTTCCACCTATGAGGACAACATTCATTACAAATTTTTCAAAGCCTGTTGCATTTGATAAAGCTTGTCCATATAGACCATTGGTTACTGCTATAGCTTGGAATATCGCAAGTACTATAGTTAAGTATCTGGTGTATTTTTGGATTTGCTTACGGCCTTGTTCGCCTTCTCGTGTTAACTCTTCTAGTCGTGGTATTACTACTGTTAGTAGTTGCATTACGATAGATGATGTAATGTATGGTTGTACCCCTAGGGCAAATATTGATAGGGTTGATAGGCCCCCACCTGTTAGCATGTTTAGATAGTCTACAAGTGTTCCTTCTACATTAGAATAAGCTGCTTGTAGTGCGCCCCTGTCTATAAATGGAATAGGAATGTTGTTTCCTAGTCTATAGACAATGAGCATAAGTAGAGTAAACCAGAATCTTTTTCTAACCTCTGGCTCTCTCGATGCTTTTTTTATTGTATCTAGCATTGCTCACCTTCTTAGTTTTCTGTAGTTTGTTCTTTCTTAGATGGTTTTACCCATTTTTTAACTTCGATCTCTTCTACACTACCGCCAGCTGCTTCGATTTTTTCTTTAGCGCTAGCTGTGAATTTGTGAGCTTTTACTGTAAGCTTTCTTTCTAGTTCGCCATCACCAAGGATTTTGATACCATCTTTAGCTTTGTTTTTGTTTAGTAATTTTGTTTCAAATAATAGTTCTGGTGTGATTTCTGTGCCGTCTTCAAATACGTTTAGGCTTTCAACATTGATTGTTTCATAAATCTTTTTGTTGTGGTTTGTAAAGCCTCTTTTTGGTAGACGTCTATATAGAGGCATTTGACCACCTTCAAATCCTGGTCTTACGCCACCACCAGATCTAGAGTTTTGCCCGTCTTGACCACGGCCAGCGCGTGTACCATTTCCTGAACCTGGACCTCTACCTTTTCTTTTCTTTTTCTTTAAAGGTTCATTAGGTTGTAAATCATGTAATTTCATTTTACACTCCTAGTTTATTTCTTTTACTTCTAGCATAAAAGGAATTTTATTAATCATTCCTCTGATTGCTGGATTATCTTCTTTTACAACGCTTTGGCCGATCTTTTTAAGACCTAGGGCTTTAGCTGTTGCAATTTGATCATCTTTTCTACCGATAAAAGATCTTTTAAGTGTGATTTCTAATTGACTCATAGCTCTCTCCTTAATAATCGAATTCTTCTACGGCGATGCCACGAAGTTTTGCTACCTCTTCAACAGTTTTCATGTTGCCAAAGGCATCAAGACATGCGTTGATGATGTTTCTTGGGTTGTTTGAACCAAGGTTTTTAGCACGGATATCTTTGTAACCTGCAAGTTCGCAAATAGCACGAACTGGACCACCAGCGATAACCCCAGTACCTTCTGCAGCTGGCATTAGTAGTACGTGGCCTGCACCTTTTTCACCTTCGATTCTGTGAGGGATAGTAGTTCCTACAATTGGAACGTTGATCATGTGTTTTTTAGCATCTTCTGTTGCTTTTCTGATTGCTTCTGGTACTTCAGTAGCTTTACCAGTTCCAACGCCTACAACGCCTTCACCGTTTCCTACTACTACAAGGGCAGCAAATCTCATGTTACGACCACCTTTTACAGTTTTAGCAACACGGTTAATAGCAACTACTCTGTCTTCGAGGTTTAGCTTTTCTACTTCACTTCTTAATAAATAATTCATCTAATACCTCCTATTAAAACTTAAGACCAGCTTCGCGTGCGCCATCAGCTAATGCCTTAACTTTACCATGGTAAATATTACCATTTCTATCAAATGCTACTTCAGTAATACCAGCTTCAATTGCTTTTTTACCGATAGCTTCGCCTACTCTTGTTGCAGCTTCGATGTTTGATTTGCTTGATAAACCTTCTGCTACATCAGCTTGTAGGGTGTTTGCACTAGCAAGTGTTACGCCGTTTACATCATCGATGATTTGAGCGTAGATGTTTGCATTTGATTTGTATACTGATAGTCTTGGTCTTTGAGGAGTACCGCTTACTTTAGCTCTAACTCTTTTTTTACGAGTAAGCTTTCTATCTCTTTTATTATTTTTAGCCATTTATATCTCCTACTTACCTGTCTTACCAACTTTACGTCTTACATGTTCGCCTTCATATCTGATACCCTTACCTTTGTATGGTTCTGGTTTTCTCCATTTTCTGATATTTGCTGCATGTAAGCCAACTAATTGCTTATCTATACCTTTTACTACGATTGTTCTATCGTTTGGTACTTCTACTTCTATACCTTCTGGGTCTGGCATAGTTACTTGGTGGGAGAAACCTAAGTTCATTACTAGGTTGTTACCTTGTTTTGATGCTCTATAACCTGTACCTTCGATTTGAAGTGTTTTAGAGAAACCTTCTGTAACACCAGTTACCATGTTTGCAATTAGTGATCTATATAGACCGTGGTCGATGTTTTGTTGTTTTGTGTAATCTTCTGGAATTTTAACTAGTAGTTCGTTTTCTACTTGTTCTAATTCAATTGTTTTTGGATATTTAAGCTCAAGGTTACCCTTAGGGCCTTCAACTCTTAGGTTGTTATTATCAATCACAACTGAAACACCAGATGGGATTTCTATTGGAAGTTTACCTATTCTTGACATATATTTCTCCTTACCATACGTAACAAATAACTTCGCCGCCTACGTTTTCACTTCTAGCAGCTCTATCAGTTAAAAGTCCTTTTGATGTTGAAATAATAGCTGTTCCAAGGCCGTTTAGTACTTTTGGTACTTCGTTTGCTTTTACATAAACACGTAGACCTGGTTTACTAATACGTCTTAGGCCTGAGATTACTTTTTCGCCATTTTCTGTATATTTTAAGTCTATTGTAAGAATTCCTTGTTTGTTGTCTTCTTCAACGTTAAAACCGCTTATGAAGCCTTCATCAAGAAGAATTTGAGCAATAGCTTGTTTTTCATTAGAAGATGGTAAACTTACAGATTTATGATTTGCTTTGTTACCATTTCTTATTCTAGTTAGCATATCCGCTATTGGATCTGTCATCATAATTGTTATCCTCCCTAATTACCAGCTTGATTTTCTTACTCCTGGAATTTTACCTTCGTTTGCTAGTTCTCTAAAGCAAATACGGCAGATTCCATATTTTCTCAAAACTGAGTGTGGTCTTCCACAAATTTTGCATCTTGAGTATTCACGAGTGCTAAATTTTTGTTCTCTCTTTTGTTTAGCTATCATTGACTTTTTAGCCATTTTTACTCCTTTATTTTGTAAATGGCATTCCCATTAATTCTAAGAATGCTTTAGCTTCTTCGTCAGTTTGTGCAGTAGTAACTATTGTGATATCCATACCATGTAGGAAGTCTACATCGTCATATTTGATTTCAGGGAATATTAGTTGTTCTTTGATTCCTAATGAGTAATTACCACGTCCATCAAATGAGTTTGGATTGATACCTCTAAAGTCACGTACACGTGGAAGTGATATTGAGATTAACTTATCTAGGAAGTCATACATCTTATCACGTCTTAGTGTTACTTTGGCACCGATTGCTTGGCCTTCTCTAAGTTTGAAGTTAGCTACTGATTTTTTAGCTTTTGCTTCGATTGGTTGTTGACCTGTAATAAGTGCTAGCTCTTCTTTTACTGAGTTTAGTAGGTTTTGGTTATCTTTTGCTTCACCAAGACCAACGTTTACTACGATTTTTTCAAGCTTTGGTACTTGCATTACATTGTCATAGCCAAACTTTTCGATTAATTGTTCTACTACTTCGTTATCGTATTTTTCTTTAAGTCTATTTGCCATGGATGTCTCCTAACTAGTCGAATATTTCGTTTGTCTTTAGGCTTTTTCTGATCTTTTTGCCATCTTCGACAACGCGGCTAACTCTAACACCTCTGCCTAGTTCTTCTGAGTATAGAAGTACTTTAGAAGCATCGATTGGACCTTCTTTTTCAATTCTTCCAGATTCGCCACCCATTTGGGTTGCTCTTTGGTGTTTGATCCTTACGTTAGCACCTTCAACTATAACTTTATTTTCTTTTGGGAAAGCAGCTAGTACTTCACCAACATGGCCCTTGTATTGGCCAGATATAATTTGTACTTTGTCACCTTTTTTTACATGCATTTCGTTTCTCCTATAGTACTTCTGGAGCAAGAGAGATGATTCTCATAAATCCTTCTGCTCTTAGTTCTCTTGTAACTGGTCCGAAGATACGTGTTCCAACTGGTGATTTGTCTTCTTTGATGATAACACCAGCGTTATCGTCAAATCTAATTGTAGATCCATCTAGTCTTTTTAGACCACGTTTGCTACGTACGATTACAGCTTTTACAACATCACCTTTTTTTACCGCTCCGCCGGGTGTTGCACTTTTTACAGAACAAACTACAACATCGCCGATGTTAGCATATCTGATACCAGTACCACCTAGGACTTTAATTACTTGTAATTCACGTGCTCCTGAGTTATCTGCAACTCTCATACGAGTTTCTTGTTGTATCATTAGTGTCTCCTTAATAATTAAACAATTTCAGCAGCTTGAGCAATTCTTACTAGTCTCCATCTTTTTGTCTTAGATAGTGGTCTAGTTTCCATGATTACTACTATATCGCCTACTTTAGCTTCATTGTTTTCGTCATGAGCTTTGTATTTTTTGCTTCTGTTGATTCTTTTTTTGTAAACTGGGTGTGGGATCTTGTCTTCTACAAGGACAGTAATTGTTTTATCCATTGCATCAGATACTACTACACCACGAGCTACTCTTCTACTATTTCTTTCCATGATGCTTAAGCCTCCCTACCCATATTTAGTTTTCTTTCAGTTTGGATTGTCTTAACACGAGCTATGTCTTTTTTGACATTTCCTATTGCTGATGGATTTTCTAATTGTCCAGTTGCAAGTCTGAAACGAAGATTAAAAAGCTCACTTTGTAAATCATAAAGTTGTTTATCTAAATCATGATCTGATAAATTTCTGATTTCTTTTGCTTTCATTATTAGTCCTCCGAACCTGTAGTTTCAAGTCTTTTGATGAATTTGGTTTTTACTGGAAGTTTTTGAGCTGCAAGTCTCATAGCTTCTCTTGCGACCTCTTCGCTAACCCCACTCATTTCAAATAGTACGCGGCCTGGTTTTACTACTGCTACCCAATATTCTGGGCTACCTTTACCAGAACCCATTCTTACTTCTGCAGGTTTTTTAGAAACTGGTTTATCTGGGAATACTTTAATCCAGATTGTACCACCTCTTTTGATATATCTTGTCATCGCACGACGAGCAGCTTCGATTTGGTTTGCTGTCATCCAAGTAGCTTCAAGAGCTTGTAGGCCGTATTCGCCGTAAGCTAGTGTGTTACCTGTTTGAGCTTTACCTTTCATTCTGCCTCTATGTTGTCTACGATATTTAACTCTTTTAGGCATTAACATAATTGATTCTCCTTAAGATTTTCAAAGTTAATATATATTAACCTTGGCTTCTGTTATCTTTTGGTGCGTTGTGGTTTCTGTTGTTGTTTCTGTTTCCACCGCGTTTGTTATTTCTTTTTCTGTTGTTTGGTTGGTTTTTCATTTTTGGTTCACGAACGGCTTTTTCTCCTGGAAGAACTTCACCTTTGTAGATCCAAACTTTACAACCAATTTTACCGTATTCAGTGTCTGCTTCTGCAAAACCGTAGTCAATGTCGGCTCTTAGTGTTTGAAGTGGAATTGTACCTTCTGAGTATCCTTCGCTTCTTGCCATATCA
The DNA here is from genome assembly GCA_000308255.3 of Anaerococcus pacaensis 9403502. Classification (GTDB taxonomy): domain Bacteria; phylum Bacillota; class Clostridia; order Tissierellales; family Peptoniphilaceae; genus Anaerococcus; species Anaerococcus pacaensis. Next base: position 493,605 of record HG326663.1, read on the forward strand.
GCACCGCCTAAACGACCTGATACCATAGTTTTGATACCTTTTGCTCCAGCTCTCATTGTTCTTTGAATAGGTTGTTTCATAGCACGTCTAAATGCAACCCTGTTTTCAAGTGCAGATGCGATTTGTTCTGCTACTAGTTGTGCATTTAGGTCTTGATATTTGATTTCTTCAACGTTTATGATGATTCTTTTATCTTTAGCAACTTTTTCAAGTTTTTTCTTAAGCTCTTCGATGCCTGCTCCACCTTTACCGATTACCATACCTGGTTTACCAGCATAGATTGTAATCTTTAGGTTGTTTCCAGCTCTTTCTATCTCTACATCTGCGATACCCGCATCATAAACTTCTTTTTTAACTAATTCTCTGATGTTATAGTCTTCAACTAGTAGGTCTGAGAAGTCTTTTTTGTCTGCAAACCATTTTGAATCCCAGTCTTTAATAACACCAACTCTAAATCCCTTAGGGTTTACTTTTTGGCCCATTTTTTCCTCCTAGTTTTCTATATTTTCAAGAACAACGCCGATGTGGCTGTTTCTTTTAAGTATTGGATAAGCTGCACCTTTAGCTTTTGGATGCCATCTTTTAAATGTTGGAGCATCGTTAGCAAATGCTTTTTTAACATATAGGTCTTCTCTATCTAGACCGTTGTTGTTTTCAGCATTTGCGATTGCACTTTTTAGTACATCTTCTAGAAGACGAGCACCTTTTTTGTTTGTAAATCTTAGGATGTTTAGGGCTTCGTCTACTTGCTTACCTCTGATTTCTTTACAAATATAGTTAACTTTTAGAGGAGATATTCTTTGGTATTTTGCTGTTGCTTTTACTTCCATTTTTTATCTCCTAACGCATTCTTGATTTCATTTCAGTTGCCTTTTTAGCGTGGCCTCTGAATGTTCTTGTTGGTACGAATTCACCTAGTTTGTGACCTACCATATCTTCTGTGATATAGATTGGCACGTGTTTTCTACCATCGTGTACTGCTATAGTATGTTCTACAAATTCAGGGAATATTGTAGAACGTCTTGACCAAGTTCTAATTACTTTTTTCTCATTTTTTTCATTTAATTCTTCGATTTTTTTCATTAAATGATCATCGACAAATGGTCCTTTTTTAAGTGATCTAGCCATTATATCCCCCTATTTTTCGTCTCTTCTTCTTACGATATATTGTGAAGAAGCTTTTTTCTTGTTACGTGTTTTAACACCCATAGCTTTTTGGCCCCAAGGTGTCATTGGTGCTGGACGACCGATTGGTGTACGACCTTCACCACCACCATGTGGGTGGTCTACTGGGTTCATCGCAGAACCACGTACGTGTGGACGACGTCCTAGATATCTAGATTTACCAGCTTTACCAAGTCTTATAAGTTCGTGTTCTTGGTTACCTACTGAACCTACTGTTGCTTTACAGTTTAGGTGTACCATTCTCATTTCGCCTGAAGGAAGTCTAAGTGTTGCAAACTTACCTTCTTTAGCCATAAGTTGAGCACCTGTTCCAGCGCTTCTTACTAAGACTCCGCCTTGGCCTGCTCTAAGTTCGATGTTGTGAACTGTTGTACCTACTGGGATATCTTTTAGCTCAAGTGCATTTCCTGGTTGGATATCAGCATTTTCTCCTGATTCAATGATATCGCCTACTTTTAGGCCACGTGGTGCTAAGATATATCTTTTTTCACCATCAGCATAAGCAATAAGAGCGATGTTTGCGCTTCTGTTTGGATCGTATTCGATAGTTTTTACTCTTGCTGGAATACCATCTTTATTTCTTTTAAAGTCGATTATTCTATAACGTCTTTTTACACCGCCGCCTCTAAATCTTACTGTGGTTCTACCAGTGTTGTTTCTACCACCTTTAGATTTAAGGTCAACTGTAAGTGATTTTTCTGGTTTGTTTGTAGTGATTTCTTCGAATGTAGAAACAGACATATTTCTATGGCCGTTTGAAGTTGGTTTTAATTTTCTAGGCATTTAAATCCTCCTTATAGACCTTCGAAGTATTCGATTTCTGCGCTATCATCTGTTAGTGTTACGATAGCTTTTTTCCAGTCAGCCTTCTTGCCGATTCCGTGACGAGTACGAACTTTTTTACCTTCGTAGTTCATTGTGTGAACTTTTTTAACTTTCACGCCTTCAAAGATTGCTTCAACAGCTGCTTTGATTTCTGGTTTGTTAGCATTTTTGTCTACTTCAAAAGTGTATTTGTTTTCATCAAGTAAGCTCATTGATTTTTCTGTAATTATTGGTCTTTTAATAATTTCATAAGGTGATTTCATTATATAAATACCTCCTCAAGTTTAGTAAGCGCATCTTTTGTGATTACTAACTTGTTATGTCTTACTAGGTCATAAACGTTAATAAGGTTTGCTGCTGATACATCAACGCCTTCGATGTTTCTAAATGATCTATATACTACGTTGTCATTTTCAGCTGTAACTACATAAGCTTTGTTACCAGCATCGATTGCTTTTAGGATATTTGCAGCTTCTTTTGTCTTTGGTTGATCCATTACTAGTTGATCTAATACTACTAATTCACCTTCGTTTACTTTTGAAGTAAGAACTGAGTAAAGTGCTTTTCTTCTAAGTTTCTTTGGAACTTGGTAGCTATAGTCACGAGGTTTTGGTGCAAATACTACACCACCACCTGTATAGTGTGGAGCTCTAATAGAACCTTGACGAGCTCTACCTGTTCCTTTTTGTCTAAATGGTTTACGGCCACCACCACGAACTTCTGCACGAGTTTTCGCAGATTGTGTACCTTGTCTTTTATTTGCAAGTTGGTTTTTAACTACTTCATAAACAGCATGTTCGCTAATATCAGTAGCAAAAAGAACTTCATTTAGTTCAATTTCACCAACATTTTCTCCTTTGATGTTTATAACATTAACTTTAGGCATTCATATCCTCCTTAGTTTTGGCCTTTGACTGCTTGTTTCACTTGAACAAGTCCGCCTTTAGGTCCTGGAACAGCACCCTTAACTAAGATATAGCTGTCATCGGCATTAACCTTAACTACTGTTAGGTTTTGAACTGTTACACGGCTATTTCCCATCTTACCAGAGCCTTTTCTACCTTTGAAAACTCTTGCCGGGTCAGATCCGGCGCTTCTTGCACCAGCTACTCTGTGTGATTTAGAACCATGGCTTTCAGGTCCTCTACCGTAGTTCCATCTTTTGATAGCACCTTGAGTACCCTTACCTTTAGATGTGGCAACTACGTCTACCACTTCGCCTTCTTCAAAGATATCTACTGTAATTTTGTCTCCTACAAGTACATCTATAGGATCATTTCCGTAGTTAACTTCTTTTAGGAATCTTTTGTAAGATGCGCTGGCTTTGTCATAGTGACCTCTTTGTGGTTTTTTGACATTCTTTTCCTTTTTGTCCATATAACCGATTTGTACTGCGTTGTAACCGTCTGTTTCGTCTGTTTTAATTTGTACAACTACATTTTCATCAGCTTTTAGAACAGTAACTGGAGTGATAACTCCGTCTTCGTCGATGACTTGAGTCATGCCTACTTTTGTTGTAAATATACTCTTCATGAGTACCTCCTTAATTACAGCGGATTGTTTATCCAATCATTCTAATTACAGTTATAGTTTAATTTCGATATCAACACCTGCAGGTAAGTTTAGTTTCTTAAGTGCATCTAGTGTCTTAGCATTTGGATTTATGATATCGATTAATCTCTTATGTGTTCTTTGTTCAAACTGTTCTCTAGAGTATTTGTATTTGTGAACCGCTCTTAAGATTGTAATCTTTTCTACTTCTGTTGGTAGTGGGATTGGTCCAGATACTTCCGCTCCGCTTCTTTTAACCGCTTCTACGATTTTTTCTGCTGAGCTATCGATTACTTCGTGATCGTAAGCTCTTAGTCTAATTCTGATCTTTTGATTTGCCATATTTTCCTCTCTCTTTCTGTCCCGCTTAACCGGGCGTTTGATATTATTAGAAAACCGCTTGAGATGATTCTCAAACTTGCTAGGTATGAGTTTCCTTGAGGTTCTGGCTATCCTCAAGCAACATCCTACTTCAAAGCACCATAATATAATACAATATAAAGCCCTTTAAATCAACCCTTTTTAGCTATATTTTACAAATATTTAGAAATATTTATGAACATATCTAAAATTCATTTGATTGATCCGCTTAAAGCGTGTATTCATCATAATATACTGGGGAAGCCTAAGGCTGTCAACGCAAAATTTTATTTAATTTTATCGCTTTATAATCTATAATATTTTAATTTTATCGCTTTATAATCTATAATATAAGGAAAGAAATTATGAGGTGATATATGAATTTTTTAAAACAACTTATTATTTTGTGCGCCTGCCTTTTTGTAGGTTCCATACTCAAAGCACTCATACCCCTACCTATACCAGAAACCATATATGGGATGCTCTTACTATTTATCTTGTTTGCCATAAAGGCCATAAAGACAGATGATATCAGAAAAACTAGTGATGCCATACTCGATAACTTCGCCTTTCTCTTTGTCCCTGCCGGTGTTGGGATAATAGAAAACTTAGATTTATTTAAACAAAATATAGTAGTTATCCTTATTATCACAATCATCACAGCAGCCATAGCCCTTGCTATTACCATGCTTGTGGTGGAAGCTATGCAAAAAGGGAGGAAAGATGTTTAGTAATGCTTATTTTGGGATAGTCATATCCTTTGTTGTATTTGAATTTTTTAAGCAAATCACTCACAGGATTCACAACGGTATTCTAAGATCGATACTAAATCCACTTTTGCTTACCATTTTAACCATATCTGTATTTCTATCTCTCACAGGTATCTCCTACGATGACTACAACAAGGGCGGCTCAATTATAACATTTTTCATAGGCCCTGCTACAGTCGCTCTGATGGTAAGCCTATATGATAATATCGACATCCTAAAAGCAAATTTTTTGCCAATAATAGTCGGTATATTTATAGGAAGCTTTATCTCGATTTTTCTATCGATAATAATAGCTAAGGTCTTTAATGTGGACTATGTGACGCTGGTATCAGTCTTACCAGAATCTGTCACTACAGCTATAGCAATAAGCCTATCCAGCGAATACGGCGGCATCATCGCCCTAACCACCATATCGGTAATAGTACGCGGTACTGTCGGCATAATACTCGCCCCAATCATCATAAGACTATTTAATATAAATAACCCCGTTGCCCAAGGCATCGGCCTAGGTACAGTGGCACACGCCATAGGCACAGCCAAAGCCCGCGAAATGGGCGAAATCCAAGGAGCTATGAGCGGGCTATCAATAGCGCTTGCTGGAATAATAACCGTAGCCCTCATGCCTCTTGCAATTTTATTTATAAATCTCATATAATTATTTAAATCTAAAATAAAAAATCCCATATAGCAATTAATCACAAACTGCTTTATGGGATTTTAGATTACTAAATTTTAAGTCGCTAAACTCAGTTGGTTAAGTTCTCAATAATAAATTAAGATTTACTCCGCTTCAATTTCTATATGTCCTGTAAAATTGTCACATTTTATTATTATATAGTTTCTTCCATCAGATAAATTTAAATTTTCTTCAATACTTCCATTATTTTCTAATATTGTTTCCTCATCGTTATCATCTTTGGATAAAATTACTTTGGCATCTCCGTTTTCAGAACTAATGTTACATTTAATCTTGAGATCTTCAGGTGTTTGTATAGAAGTTGACCCAAATATACACTCTTCTCCTGTAAAATTCTCATAGTCAGATGAATATACACCTCTAAGATCATCATCTCCAACAGATTTTTCTCCCTTTAATTTAAAATCAGGAGTTAATTCAATTTTCCCAGCTGATTCAACTATATTATTATAGCTATCTAATATATTATCTTTATTTAAATCACAAGATGATACAAACGCAAAAGATAGAAACGCTAGTAAGCTTAAAATGATTTTTTTAATATTCATATTTTCTCCTTTAATCAAATACAAAGAATTTAAATCATCATGTATTATTCCAAAACTATATTATTGTAAGTTTTTTCTGTTAATTTAAATGTAATTAGGTAGAAAATTATATAAGCAGCAAATACAGATACTAGACATAGTATATATAGTTTTGTATTTGTAAGACTTAATATTTCTAAAAACTTAGTGATTATCGGAATTGCAAATAAGGAGTGGACAAAAGCAAATATTAGTGGGAGGAAAAATACCAGTCCCATTTGCTTAGATATAGATTTTTTTGCTTCTTTATCAGTCATACCAAGCTGTCTCATGATTTTAAATCTAGCCTTATCTTCCATTCCTTCAGAAAGTTGCTTATAGTAAATTGCAAGGACTGTTGATACTAGGAATCCTAATCCTAATATAATTCCTACGAAAAATATGCCTGCATATGTTGCCATCAACTCTTTTTTTCCTCTTATGCCATCCTGGATTGAGAAAATTTGGTCACCAAATCGGTCGCTAAGATTATCCCACAAAAAACTCTCTAGCCCTGGATCATAGGGGCCTTTGACATTAAAATTGATATTCCAGATGCTATCGTACTGACCATCATTATAATCTATTAGCTGATCTTTCACATTTTGATATATAGTTGAGTCTTTAAATATAAGCATATCCATATTATTAATAGATAAATCAACAAGAGCTATGGGGGTTGGATAATCTTCTTTTTCTACCTTTTTTGTTTTTATTTCTATATCTCCAGCTTTATTTATATTAGTATTTTCATTTTTTGTAATGAGAATAGCATCATTATCCCCAAATTCATAGGAGGAATTTTCATCTAAAACTAAATTAATTCCATCAATATCATCTATCCAATCATAAGTTATATCAGAGTTCATCTTATAAATAGAACTTCCATTTCTACTAATTGGTATAACATTATTCTCATAGGTCCAAATATCAGCTTCTTTACCATTTTCTTCTAATAAGTCGTTTACTATCTTCTCATAGTGACTTAAGGGCTGATCTTTTCTTGGAAAAGTCATCTTATAATCGGTTGGGAATAAACTTTCTTGCATCTGACTTGTAGCAAAATATAAAGAAAAGCCTGATGTAAGCACAACTATAACCATGGTTGATAATATAGCAATACTTGCTAAAGTATTGGCGCTATTTCTAACCCTATAAATTAGGCCAGAAACCGCAGTAAAGTTTGACTTTTTGTAGTAGAAGTTTTTATTTTTTTGTAAAAGCTTTAAAATTCCAGAAACTATTACAGCAAAAGCTGCATAGGTGCCCACTATTACAAACATAACTGCAAGGAAAAAGGTCTGTAGGGCCTGCATTGGATTTTGAGTTGTAAGGCTTATATAGTAACCGATTCCTATACATATTATTCCAAATACCCCTAATAAAACTGGGTGTTTTGGTGCTTTTTGACTTGCCTTAGATTCTTCTCTAAAGCTCATAGGTGTGAAGTTTCTACTTTTAAATATCTGATTAGCTAGTAAGAATATAAATATTCCAAGAAATATTAGGCCTGTAAGTATAAGTGGCTGGATTATTGGAAGTATTGCTGTTTCTAAAACATTTATATTTTCATTTGTCATTTTTATAAATACAGCTAAGACTAGTTTATAAATCACAGCAGAAATCACTGTCCCCAGTATTATTGACTTTAGGTATAGGTTAATCAATTCGTGGACATAGATTTTAATCAAGTGTCTTTTTTCCATACCTAAAGTTAGATACAAAGCAGATTCTTCAGCCTTATTTTTTTGTATGAAGTTATAGTTTGTAAGTAGGGTTAGAAAGGCAAATATAAGTAGTATGATTGCTCCAAGGTCCATAAGAGTTCCAATTGTTGTTGCCCCAAAGAAGTTTTTTAATACGGGATCAGCACTAATTGATAAACAAATATTGATAAGTACTATAAAAAATACTGTTGTTCCTACAAATGGAACATAGAGCCTTTTATGTCTTTTTATACCATCTAAAGCAAGTCTCCTATAAAGTGAGTTCATTTTATATCACCCCTTTGGAGCATTTGCATGGTGTCTGCTATCCTTTCTCCCATTTCGTATTTTGAAAATCCAGAATTATAAAGTTCATGGAAGATTTTACCATCTTTGATAAATAAAACTCTCTTTGCTCCAGATGCGGCTTGGGTAGAGTGGGTTACCATTATTATTGTTTGACCAGACTCATTTAGCCCACTAAACACTTCCATAAGTTCTCTAGATGAGTTCGAGTCTAGTGCTCCTGTAGGTTCATCTGCTAATAATAATTTTGGATTTGTAATAAGGGCTCTTGCCACTGCACACCTTTGTTTTTGCCCACCTGATACTTCATAAGGATATTTATTTAAGATTTTATCTATCCTAAGAGGTAGGGCAACATCACTGACTCTCTTATCAAAAGTATTTGGATCATCCTCTGCTAATATCAGTGGCAATAGTATATTTTCTTTTAGGGTTAGTGTATCTAAGAGGTTAAAATCCTGAAATACAAAACCTAGCTGGTCTCGTCTAAATTTTGATACATCTGAATCTTTGATTTGTGATAAGTCTTTGCCATTTAAGAATATATTTCCACTTGTAGGTTTATCTAAGAGAGCAAGTAAATTTAATAGAGTGGTCTTGCCTGACCCAGATTCTCCCATTATAGCTATATATTCGCCTTCTTCTACTGAAAAATTGACATTATCTAGGGCTACTACTTGGTTTGATGATAGCCTTGTCTTATATATTTTTTCTAAATTTGATACTTCTAGTAACATAGAATCACTTTCCTTTCTTAACTTTTCTCTATAATACATTAGATAAAAATAAAAATCCTTGTATTTATATAACAATTTAAGGATTAAAGTGACAATTTGTTAGTTTAGTACTCTCGATAGATTTAATATAAGCTTAGTGCCCTCTCCTACGGTCGAATCTATGTCTACATCTATACTTAAATTTTCTGCACTACCTTTTACTAAGCTAAGGCCGATACCCGTTGATTTTTTATAAATTCTACCATTGTAACCAGTATAAGATTTATCAAAGACCCTAGGTAAATCCTCTTTTCTAATTCCAATACCTGTATCTTCGATAATTAAATTCTCTTGCTTAATATAAATAGATATGTATCCATTTTGAGTATATTTATTTGAATTTGACAATATCTGATCTAGTATTAGAGAAAACCACTTCTTATCCGTTGTTATTTCTAGCCCAGTTGGTTTGAAATTCACATTATTTTTCTTTCTTATAAATACTTTTGAGTATTTTTTAATAGATGCACTGATAAGTTCATCAAGGTTTATCTGCTCAAAAACAAAATCTGTGGAAAGTGACTCAAGCCTCATATAAGATAATAATGTGATAATATATTCTTCAATTTCAAAAACTTCAGCTTTAGCTAGATGGCTATCAACTGGATAGTCGTTTAAAATCAAATCTAGGGAGAATAAAGGGGTTTTTATTTGATGAGTCCAGATACTTATATATTCTTTAAAATTTCTCATCTTTGCTTCAAAAGCATCTTCCATTCTTTTATTTTCTTTCTCTAAACCTATGATTTTATTAGCAAAATAAGTATCCCTCACTATCCTAGGTGTATTTTCTGATATATCATTAACCCAACCATCTAATTCTTGCCTAACTTTTTTATAGTTTAGATAAGATATAGTCATACTTATAATGAACATAAAAACCGAAAACAATACGATATAAAAGATGTAATTTTGGTTAAGTCCAAATATCTTACTTATAAATAGAAACAGTATGTATAAAGTAAATATTACTATAGTATGGACCTTTATTTGTAAAAATCTATATATCTCTTTCAATATAGTATCCCACTTTCTTCTTTGTTTTTATAAAATTATTTAGGCCTATATCTTCTAATTTTTTTCTAAGTCTCATAATATTTACTGTTAGGGTATTATCATCGATGAATTCATCAGTTTGCCAAATCTTATCCATCAATTCTTCACGCCTATAAATTTTTTCTGGATATTCAAACATCATCTCAAGAATCAAATATTCATTTTTTGATAGGCTTATTTCTTGGCCATCAAAATTTAAGACCATCCTATTTCTATCTATTACAATATCTTGGTATGATAGCCTACTTGTAGCTTCAACATACTGGTAGGATCTTCTTAGCATAGCTTTTACCTTGGCAAGGAGCAAATCAAAATCAAAAGGTTTTGTAATATAATCATCCGCCCCCATATTCATTGCCATTATTTTATTTAGATTTTCATCTGCAGATGATATGAATAAAATAGGGACATTGGATACTTGCCTTATTCTCTCGCACCAATGATAGCCATTAAAAAACGGCAAGGAAACATCGAGTAAAACCAGGTCTGGCTTAACTTGTATAAATTTTTCATAAACTAAAGAAAAGTCATCAGCTGAGACTACATCATATGACCAGGATTTCAAAAACTTTTCTAGAGAGTTTAATATAATATCATCATCTTCCACTATATAAATTATAATATTATCCATAAGCAATCCTACTTTCTTATTAATAATTATAAGCCAAAAAGATCAAAATAAAACCGCCAACTCGGCGGTTACACTAGTCTTGATTAAATTTATTTTTGAAATTTTCCAAATCATATCCCCTATCCTCCAAGTCGCGAATTAGGTTTGGAAAGGCCTTTAGGATTCTTTTTTCTGCATTTTTATCAAATAAATCTATTAGTTCGCTTCTATCTTCGATTTCCCTGCGTTTGTTTTCTAGGCCTTCTTTGGCTTCTAGGCTTTCATGGGCGATTTTTGCTCCAATATTTGAAGTTGCCTGGCCGATTCTCTCGGATGATAGCTCAATTGCTCTAAACTTATCATTGATCCCCAAAATCGTGTTAAAGGTATGGATGACATCTATTACAAAAATAATGATCAATATAACTACTATAGCAAGTCTTAGGTCATTTGGTAGCCAGTCTACGAATCTTGCCACTATGGGATGTATGGCCTCGTGGAGGATAAAGCCAACTGCCCCAAACATAAGTGCATACTCTAGACAAATGTGGCCCATGAGATTGAATGGCTTGTCAGAATAATCCCACCATTTGCTACCTGTGATTTTTTCTAATATGACTCCTGTAATAAATTCGACTACACTAGCTATAAACATAGCGAGTAGAAAAAGTACTATTTTGTTCTCCACATTAAAGGCATCTAAGGCTAGTAAAATAAAAACTGCTGCAAAACCATATATCGGGCAATATGGCCCATTTAGGACCCCGCAGTTGATGTAACGGCCTTCCTTAAGGCCATTAAAGACTACTTCCATGACCCAACCAAAGCACGCGTAAATGAAAAAATATGTTATATAAATTTGCATGATAATCTTCCTCTACCTACTCGCGATTCTGCTTTTGCTCAGTCCACTTATCTTCCAAATCCTTGATTAGGTTTGGATAGGCGCGAAGGATTCTACGTTCGCCGAGCTTATCAAATCTCTGTTTAAATTCTTCACTTCTTTGGTCAAATTCTCTAAACCTAGGACTTTGTTCAAGCTCTTTGCCTTTGTCTATGACTTGGGCGGTCCTATCAGCTACCTTATGGCCCAGCCCATCTGATACTTTTCTAATATCTTGGGATTGACGTTCGATTAATTTAAATTTCGTATTTAAACCAAGGAGAGTGTTTATTGTGGCAATTAAGTCAATGGCAAGAATCGTGCCCATAATGATAGCATTAATCCAAAGTAATCTATCTGGTATAGCCATAACTAAGTGCCTTATCAGCGGATGAACAGCCTCATACAATATAAAACAAATCGCCCCCCACATTAGTGAGAATTTTAATGAGATATAGCCAGCAATATTAAATTTATCTCCCGAATAGTCCCACCATCGCTTGTGAAAAAGTTTTTCTAATAGGAAGCCTGCTATAAATTCTAGAACGGTAGATACAAACATGGATACGAAAAATAGCATAAATTTGTTATCCACGCCCAGATCTCCCAAGAGTCCCAAGACTCCAAGCGCTCCAAAACCATATATAGGGCAATATGGCCCATTTAAAAATCCCCTGTTTATAAATTTGCCTTGGGTCATAACATGAAAAGAGACTTCCAAGATCCAACCTATAACTGCATAAATGAAAAAATACGTAATATATCTTTGCATAAAAAATACTCCTAAAGATTACTCTTTAGAAGTATTATTCTTTTCCTATCTAAGTTCTTCAACTACTTTGATAGTTTCATCACGGTCTAGGGTTGATCTTGCATAGATGTGGTTTGCACCCTTGCTCATTACTATTAGTTTAAATGATCCATCTTCCCAGTATTTAGCAGCTTCGCCATCGATTGTGATTTCTTCTGCATCTTCTGGTACTGTTACTAGCTCAGCAAATCTTTCTTCGTTGTCTGAAACTTGAAGTTGGATTTTAGCTGCTGGGTTTTTTTCAGCTACGTATTCTACTGTGTGTAGGTCTTTCTTTTCATCGCGGTAGTTTTCGATGAAGTTTTCTGGTAGGTAGCCAATTCCTAGGCCAAAGACGCTTTCAGTAGCGGCTTCTTCTGCTGGAGCTTCTGTTTCAGCAGCAACTTCTTCTTCAGTTTCTTCTACAGCTTCTACGTTTGAAGTTTCTGCTGTATCTTCATCTGTTGTTTCTTCAGCTGGTGTTTCTACTTCTTCAATAGATTCTGTTGGTGTAGTAGCAGCTTTTTCTTCAGCTGGATTGCCACAAGCTACTAGGCCTAGTGATAGGCTAAGGGCCATAGCTACGGCAAATTTTTTGTAGTTTTTCATTATTATCCTCTCCTTAACATAAAGTTACAGAGAGTATTATACTACACTTTTTAAATATCAAAAATTATTTATCATTATTCGCATCAAAGTCTTCAATATGGGCCTTGGCGCGCTTGATAAACTCTTCCATTACCTTGATGCGGGCGTATTTTTTCTGGTTTCCTTCAACTATTATCCATGGAGCATATTCGACGTCAGTGCGGGCTAGCATCTCATCCATTGCCTCGATGTAGGCATCCCACTTGTCGCGGTTGCGCCAGTCTTCGTCGGTGATTTTGTAAAGTTTGTCAGGGTTGTTTTCTCGATCTTTGAAACGTTCATATTGCTCACCCTTATCTATGACTACGAAAAATTTCATGATTAGTGACCCGTGGTCTGATATTTGCTTTTCAAATTCGACCATCTCATCATAGGCACGGTTCCATTCGCAAGTACTTGCAAAGCCTTCCACACGTTCTACCATGACCCTGCCATACCACGAACGAGAGAATATACCGACATAGCCATCTTCTGGGAGCTTATTATAAAATCTCCATAGGTAGTGGCGGGAGAGTTCTTCTGTGGTTGGGGCTGATATGGCGTGGACTGTGTATAGCCTTGGGTCAACTTTTTTGATTAGCCTTTCAATCGCACCGTCCTTACCAGCTGCATCCACACCTTCAAAGACTAGGACTGTAGATATATTTCTATCGTAGAGGTCAAACATAATATCGCGGACTTCTTTTTGGAGCTCATCTTTTTTCTCCTTATATTCTTCATCAGAAATGGTCTTTGATAGGTCTAGATTTTCTATGATTTGAAGATTGCCCTCATAGGACCTTTCGGTATTTTTATTATCCATTCGTTGGACAGATATACGTTCTAGGCCAATGGTAAGGGCTTCTAGCATTTGATATAAGACGGCCGTGGAAGCTTCCTTGAAGTCATCTCCATTTATGATAGTCCATGGGCTATAGTTGAAATTGGTCGCTTCAAGGATTTTTTCAAAATGAGCCTTGTAGGCCTTGTAGTTTTCATTTTCTTTTCTATCTTGGCCGGACAAATAAAAACTTGTCCTATTGGTGTCCTTGAGGTCTTCGATGCGTTTTTTCTGGACCTCTTCGCTGACATTCATGAAAATTTTTATGATAATTGTCCCGTCATCATAAAGCATCTTCTCCATTTTTTCCAGGGAATCAATCTTATCATTTAAATAATCATCATCCCATTCTAGGTCTTGGAAGAGTTTATAATAAAATGAGCGGTCAAAGATTTTAAAGTGGCCTTTTTGGGGAACACTATCAAAAAATCTCTTTTCAAATGGATATTTATCATCAATATTTTCGTTTTCGTGGAAGATTTCTACATCAAAAAACTTTGGCACTAAATCTTGTGTGATTGAATTTATCACATAGCCCCTGCCTGATGATTCAAAACCATCTACCATGATGAGGACCGGGATTTCCAAGTTCTCACATATGCGGGCTAGCCTAGCAAGCCTTTGTTGTAGGTCTGATCTACCTATGTCCTTATAATCTATATTTTTTACTTCATCTAATTTCATAATCGTACTCCTTTGTTTACTTTTACCCTATTTGCTCAATAAAAAAAGATGCAGGATCATTCTTCTGCATCTATAGCCTCTTCTGCTAGGAGCCTATCGTAGAGGGCTTTGAAGTCTTCAAGGTTTGTAAACAAATAGTCCTCAGCATAGTCAGCTTCTATCTTGTATTCCTCGGCTATATAGGCCATGATGTCCTCATGGCTGAAGCCTTGCTCATAAGAAATCTGATATACCCTTGCCATAGTGGCATAATTTCTAAATTCATCATTGGTCATATCGTGGATCACAGCCTTACCCTTATAAGAAGGACTTGCTGCTCTCGCTTCGGTCAGGCCTTCTAGGAGCTCTTCTGATGTAGGGAACTCTTCTTTGATTTGGGTTGGAATACTAGGGTCTGGGAGCTGGTTTAGATCACGATTGCCACAGGCTACTATAAGCAACATAGTCATGACAAATACTATAATTTTTTTAAAACTCATTACTATCTCCAAAAAGTTTTAAGCTTTTAGCTTATCTTACCCGAAATCTATGACTTACAAAAGGCTGCGGAGATTTTCATAGTCTAATATTTTTATGTTTCTTTCATCAATAGCTATCAGCTTATCGCTTGCCATATTTGAAAGCTCTCTAGAAAGTGATGGCCTAGTTGTGGCGAGTATATCAGCCCATTCTTCTCTCGATATTTTAATCTTAACCACACCCTCACTTTGATTTAATATCAGATACTGGGCAATTTTTTGCCTCAAGGTAGCCATGGCTGTGATTTGATTATTACGGCTAAGCTCTAGGCATTTTCTAGAGATGATTTGTATATAGGATAGCAGAAAGCCAGGAGGAGTATCATCGGCAAATAACTTCCTAAAGTCCCTGATTACTAATATCTTGCTATCACGATCTACCTCAGCAGAAAAATCAAAAGGCACAGATAAATATGCATAGACTTCTCCAAAAACCGCTGGTTTATCAAAGTTTTTTATGATAAACCTCTTGCCATTAGCATCTATCTTATAGACTGTAATAGACCCGTCAATTAGATAATATAAGTCCGTCCCAAGATCCCCATAGCTAAATACATGCGATCCCTTTTTATAACTTATCTCGTTAATTTCAACCTTAGATTTTATATAAGCAATTTCACTTTCATCTAAGTTTTTAAACATAGGTATTTCTCGTAAATTCATATCCACCTCAAGATAAGTATAAAAAAAGACGCATTATTTTGCAATGCGTCTTTATAAAAAACTTAAGCCATCATGGTAGATAAGTCTTCTTCTACTGTAGTATTTGGTGCAATATTGAAGTTTTCTACAAGAAAATCTACTACTGTTGGAGAAAGGAATGCTGGTAGTGTTGGACCTAGGTGGATGTTTTGTACTCCAAGGCTTAAAAGAGCAAGGAGTACTATCACAGCCTTTTGCTCATACCAAGCTATGTTATATTCTATTGGCAAATCATTTACTGATTCGAGTCCAAAAGCATCTTGGAGCATGAGGGCTATTTTTACTAGTGAATATGAGTCGTTACATTGTCCAGCATCGAGCACTCTTGGTATGCCATTGATATCTCCAAGGCCGAGCTTGTTGTAGCGATATTTAGCACATCCAGCAGTAAGGATTACCCAATCTTCTGGAATAGCATTTGCAAAGTCTGTATAATAACTTCTTTCCTTAAATCTACCATCGCAGCCTGCCATCACGACGAATTTCTTGATATTACCTGCTTCGATTTCTTCTACTACTTTGCCAGCTAAAGCTTCTACTTGGCTGTGTGCAAAGCCACCTACAACCTTAGTATCTTCTAGATTAGTAGGAGTCTTGGATTTTTTAGCTAGTTCAATAATTTCAGAAAAGTCCTTGTAGCCATTTTCATCTGCTTTTATGTGAGTACAACCTGGATATCCAGCCTCACCAGTTGTAAACAGGCGGTCCTTGTAAGTATTCTTATCTTTCATAGGCACTATACAATTGGTTGTCATAAGGATTGGGCCATTGAATGCTTCGAATTCTTCATTTTGGCTCCACCAGCTGTTGCCATAGTTTCCATGGAAGTGGTCATATTTTTTGAAGTCTGGATAGTAATTTGCTGGGAGCATTTCAGAGTGAGTATAAATTTCTACTCCGCTATCCTTAGTTTGTTCTAGTAGCATCTTCATATCGCCTAAATCGTGGCCAGAGATGAGGATGCCTGGCTTATCGCCTGCTAAATAATCTACTTCTGTGATTTCTGGATTACCAAATTTTGATGTATTGGCCTCATCTAATAGAGCCATAGCCTTTACACCGTGGCTACCTGTTTCAATCACAAGGTCAATCAAGTTTTCAATTTCCTTATCGTCCTTGGTGGTTGCTTCTAGGGCGTAAGCGATAAAATTATCTACATCTTCATCCCTAAAACCAAGCACGTGAGCATGGTGGTTGTAGGCTGCCATACCCTTTAGGCCATAGGTTACTAGCTCTGTGAGAGATCTCTCATCCTCATTTAAGATATTTAAAACTCCCACCTCGATAGCTTTTTCTGCTAGTTTTTCATCATCATATTCTGAAAATTTTGCAAATTCTGATAGATTTTCATTATCTTGAATATCTGCTATGTACTTATCTTTAAGCTCAATAGTTTCTTTGACCTTATCCATTATTACATCAGAGTCAAAGTTGGCATTGGTTATAGTTGTAAATAGATTATTTGAAATCTTATCAAATACTTCTCTGTCAGTAATTTCTAGGTGATTGGCCACTTCGGCTAATCCTTTAGTGACATATACTAATAGGTCTTGGGCATTGGCAGTTTTTTCATCCTTACCACATACACCCCTTACAGTACATCCTTCATTTTTCGCTGTTTCTTGGCATTGATAGCAAAACATTGTTTCCTCCTTGTGGTTTTAATAATATCTAACTCTATAACTATTATAGACTCTTTGCTATAAAAAAACAGTAACTTATGTTACAAATTTCTGATTTAATTTAAAATCCCTTTATTTAATATAAATTTTAAATATCATGTCTTGATATTAACAAAGTATTTTTGTATAATATTTGTAGGTAGAATTATTTAATTTATACATAATTTCTGAATGATTATTTTACATATAATATTTACTGGAACGTTGCTAATATAGGAGAAAAGGAAGTTATTATGGAAAATACACTTAAAAATAGAGCAGAGAAAGCTGCCTTTTCTAAGGCAGTCGATGTAGTTTATAACCGAATAAAGAAAGATCCCGTTAAGGGTATGCAAGATGTGGTTCAAATTATTGATAAGTATCTGATGCCAGCTTCTGGCGCAGAAAATAGCGCTAAGGCCGCCATCACTCGTATACGTAATGAGTTTAATGATCCAAATAGCAAGTGGGTTGGCTATGCTGAAGATATGGTAAATGGAATAGATGAAAATATCATGAAAACCCATATTATCAATGTAGGATACAATGCGGTTTATAAGGGTAATGCTAAGCGAGCTATTCTCCAAAAAGAGATGGGATGCAATATACCATGGACTATTTTGTTTGATCCAACCAGTGCTTGTAACCTCAAATGCATAGGCTGTTGGGCTGCAGAATATGGCTACAAGAACAATCTTAGCTATGAAGAAATGGCTAGTATTGTCCGCCAAGGCAATGAACTCGGAACATATTTCTTTCTAATGACTGGCGGTGAGCCCCTTGTTCGCAAGGATGATATCATAAAGCTTGCCAACGAATTTAATGATTCTGCTTTTCATATCTTTACAAACGGTACTTTGATAGATGAAGAATTTTGTAAAGAGGTGAAAAAAGCTGGAAATATTTCCTTTGCCTTAAGTATAGAAGGTAGCGAAGAATCTACAGACCTAAGACGCGGTGATGGAGTTTATGCTAAGGTAATGGATGCTATGAATCTTATGAAAGAGAACAAGCTCTTTTACGGATCATCCATCTGCTATACATCACAAAATTACAAACAAGTAACCAGCGACGAATTCATGGAAAATCTAGTCGACCATGGTTGTAAGATTGCTTGGTATTTCCACTATATGCCAGTAGGTAATGATGCAGATCCATCCCTACTACTTAGTCCAGAACAAAGAACTTATATGTACCGTCGAGTTAGAGAAATTAGATCAAATGAGTCACCTCATAAGATTTTTACCATAGATTTCCAAAATGATGGGGAATTTATAAACGGTTGTATAGCTGGAGGCAAAAACTACTTCCATATCAATTCTCAAGGAGATATGGAACCATGCGTATTTATCCACTACTCTGATTCAAATATTAGGGAAAAAACCATAGTTGAAGGCTTAAAATCGCCTTTATTTATGGGTTACCACAACAACCAACCATTTAATGATAATATGCTAAAACCATGTCCTATGCTTGAAAACCCAGGCAGATTAAGACAATTAGTAGAAAAGTCTGAGGCCAAGTCCACTGATTTGATTAGTCCAGAAACACCAGAAAACTTAGAAACAAAAACAGTTCCTTACGCTATAGAATGGAACAAAACAGCCAAAGAGCTATGGAAAGAGCGATTGGAAGAGAAAGAAAAATCTAAAGTAAATTAATTACTCAAAATCAAGCTTTAGTTAATCTTCCCCTGTAAAATATACACAATATTAAATTATATAAGTGGATGCCATCCTATAATTTTATAGCTGGCATCCACTTTCTTTTATATTGTCATAAAAATATATATTTCTCTATACTCATAGACAACCCATTAACATAGCTATAATTCATCGTAAGTTCAACTAATCTAGAGGAAAATATGGACTAAAGCAGTTTCAAAATCATACCGGTATAATAAACTTAAGAAATTTTTCTACCCATAGATAATAAATACTTTATATAAAAAAAGTTATTGAGCCATACACTCAAAAAAAGTTAGAGGCCAAAGGCCAAATTAATAAAATATAAGAAGAGAAATAAGGAAATAATCAATGAAATTAATAGCTGTAGATGTTGACGGAACACTTTTAAATAGCCAAAGGGTCATCTCAGATAAGACACGTGATGCCCTAATTGCCGCAGGAGAGGCTGGCCATAAGATAGTAATTGTATCAGGCAGGCCAACTGCAGCTGTCTACCACCTAGCAAAAGAACTAAAATTTGATGAATTTGGCGGCCTACTATCAAACTTTAACGGCGGCTCTATCACAAACTATGCCACAGGCGAAGTTATATCAAACCATACCCTAGACATAGATCTTGCCAAAGAGCTTTTGGCCCTAACCCATGAGATAGATATAGAATTTGTCATGCCAAGGGGTGATAGGATCGTGTCAAATAAAGACAGCAAGTATCTAGGAGTAGAGAAAACTATACTAGGCCTTGAGGCAGATGTGGTCGAAGACCTAGTTGATAGTATAGATTTTGCCCCAAATAAGATTGTCTTTGCCAATGACCCAGAGATTCTAGAAGAGCAAATGCCAATCATAAAAGAAAGATTTGCTGATAGGACCAGCCAAGTTCGCAGCCAGAGATTTTATTATGAAATCATGCCAGTAGGCCTATCAAAAGGTGCGAGCTTACTTGAAATTGCAGACCACTACGGGATCGAGAAAGCTGATATCATAGCCTTTGGTGATGAGATGAATGATTATACAATGATTGAAGTAGCTGGCGTGGGCGTTGCCATGGGTAATGCAGTAGAGCCAATAAAAGAAATAGCTGACCACGTTACTTTATCAAACGATGAGGACGGCATAGCAGCATATTTAGAAGAATTTGTACTGTAAGGGTGATGTTGCAGAATAGGTAAATCTATTCTGCTCATCACCTTTTTTCATCTATATTGGTATCAAGCCATTAAATTCTGTATATTTCTTTAATATGAAAATGAATTTATCCACATTTTTCATAAAAATAGGCTCAATTAATACAGCTAAGATTTTTTATATTTTTTTCTTAAGCAGCTTTGTATTTTATGAGTTCTAAATTCTTGTTTTCCATTTTGGATGCCAGTTTATTTAGGTTTAGTGCCATTGATAAGAGGCATATTTCACTTATTATATTTTCTTTTCCTCTATGGTGGAATCTATTGTAGTTTAGTCCTGACTTTATTTTTGAAAAAGCTCCTTCAGCTTGGATTGATCTATTTATTCTTTCTTCTATTCCTTGGTCTGAGCTTATATTTCCTAGGGATTCTTTCCTATATTTTTGGAAGATTTCTGCTATGTAGATTCCGTTTGTCTTTTGTCCATCTTTGTTCCAGTCAAAGCATCTGTATACTTTGGTGATTGTTGTGTATCCATTTTTTCTTTTTCTGCATTTATCAGTGCACCTTATGAATTCCTTACCTTCTTCTGATATGTATTTGTCTGATGTTTTATCATATCTAAGACTTTTTCTTAATTCTTCTTCTTTTTTATATTTTCTAGTTTTTAATTGTTCGTAGTTGGACGGTTTTATGTATGATGATAGCTTGTTTTCTGCAAGAAATACATAGTTTTCTTCGCTTTCATATCCTGCATCTGCTACTATTTTGTTTAGTTTGTTGGGATAGGTTTTTAGTAGTTTATTTAA
>HG326663.1:515084-619825 GCA_000308255.3 Anaerococcus pacaensis 9403502
GTTTTAATTGAATAGTATCATCAACTAGTGTAAAATTAGTTAATGATGATGTATTTTTAACGGTTTTCATAAATACATTGTATCAGAAAAAGACGAGGATTTCAGTTTCCTCGTCTT
The DNA here is from genome assembly GCA_000308255.3 of Anaerococcus pacaensis 9403502. Taxonomy (GTDB): domain Bacteria; phylum Bacillota; class Clostridia; order Tissierellales; family Peptoniphilaceae; genus Anaerococcus; species Anaerococcus pacaensis. Next base: position 515,202 of record HG326663.1, read on the forward strand.
TTTTCTATCTTAGGACTTTTGCAACAGCCCCTTATCTTTATTCTGCAAGTTTTTCACCTTTTCATAGATGCCATCGTCGATAGTCATACCAAATTCTTTATTTTGTTTTTCCCTAAGACTTGCTCCTTCACCAGGATAACGAGTAGCATTATCTGCATCAACTGCTTCTGCCCCATGAATGCTGTCTTTCATCTTTGCTATTGTCTCATCATTGGATTCCTTCGTCCTAAAGGCCTCTGGATTTATGGCTATAAATATTTGCGAGCAAGCTGTACAAAAAGACTCTCTTGGGTCGTCATCCATATCATAAGTCGAGTTCCCATTTGACATCATTGCTGCTATCATATCAAGGGCAATGGTAAGGCCCGATCCCTTCCAATAGCCAATTGGCAGCAATCTTCTGGTTCTTTCAATAGCTGCTGGGTCTACTGTGAGATTGCCATCCGAATCAAAGCCACCCGGATATGGAAGATCTTCGCCCGCGAGCTTTGTAGTTTCAAGCTTGCCATAAGAATACTGGCTCATAGCCATATCGAGCGCTATATCCCCATCAGCTGCAGGAATAGCAATACCAAGTGGGTTGTTGCCAATGCTAGGAGATGTTGCTCCCCAGGCTGGAACAATCGATTCAGTATTGGTCCAGCAAAGGCCGATAAAGCCTCTTTCAGCCATTTTTTCTGTGTAAAGCCCTCCACGCATCCAGTGGGTAGTATTACGAAGACCTACAAGGCCAATGCCATATTCCTTAGCAAGCTCAGTTGCCCTTTCGCTAGCCTTTAAAGCATTGAGGATGCCAATCCCTAGATTACCATCATAATTTTCCATAGCTCCAAAGCTATTTACAAGCTCCATCTCAGCATCAATATCCACCAAGTCCTTACCAATCAGCTCAATAAATTTTGGTACTCTATCAATCCCATGAGAATTAACCCCCTTCAATGTCGAATCAGCATGAACAGAAGCTAGTATCTCCGCCTTCTCTTCAGCTATACCAGCATTAAGAAACGCTCTTTTAATCAAATCTTTTAATTCATCATATTTAATTACCATATTCACCTCAGCTAATTAATTTGTTAATGTAATTATAACATAAAGCTGTTTTTAGTCTGATAAAAGCTATCATAATATGAGGCAAGCAAAAAGCCCATGATATAATCACGGGCCCTTGTATTAGATTAATTTTTTGTATAATTCTTTGATTTCTTCTAGCTTTGGTTCTCTTGGGTTACCTGGTCTACAAGCATCTGCCATAGCTGATTCTGCCAAGAAATCAATGTCTTCTTCTTTAACAATTTCTTTTAAGTCTTTTGGAATTTTTACTTCGATAGCTAGGTCTTTAACAGACTTAATAGCAGCCTCTCTGTATTCTTCTTCAGACATGTTATCCACATCTTTAACACCCATAGCCCTAGCTATTTCTCTGTATTTTTCACCTGTAGACTCAGCGTTGTATTCAAGTACTGTAGGCAATAAAATAGCATTTGCTATACCATGAGGTGTATCATAAAGTGCTCCTAGTGGGTGAGCCATAGAGTGAACTAAGCCTAGGCCTACGTTTGAGAATCCCATACCAGCCACATATTGGGCTATGGCCATTTTTTCTCTAGCATCTTTATCATTGTCACATGATTTCGCAAGATTTCTAGCAATAAGTTCAATAGCCTTTAAGTGAAACATGTCAGATATTTCATTGGCACCGTTTGTAATGTAACCTTCGATTGCATGTGTTAGGGCATCCATACCTGTAGCTGCTGATAGGCCATATGGCATAGATTCCATCATAATCGGGTCTACTATAGCAACAACTGGTACACAGTGAGGGTCTACACATACCATTTTCTTTTGGTTTTCTTCATCTGTGATAACATAGTTCATTGTCACTTCTGCAGCTGTACCAGCTGTTGTTGGAATAGCAATGGTTGGCGTAGCAAAATTTTTAGTATCAGCCATACCTTCTAGGCTTCTCACATCTTCAAACCCTGGATTTGTATTGATGATAGCAGATCCTGCAGCACAGTCAATTACAGATCCACCACCGATAGCGATGATACCATCTGCTTCGTAATCTTTAAGAGCCTTTAGTCCACTTAGAACATTTTGGATAGATGGGTTTGGTTTAATATCTGTAAAAAATGTATACTCTAAGCTATCGATTGCATCTAGGCGTTTGGTTACAGGCTCTAATAGGCCTTCTTTTTTTAAAAATTGATCTGCAAATATTACGATTTTTTTAAATTCATAATCTTTTACAACTAATTCTAGGTTATCGAGTGCTCCGTAACCATGGTAACTAACAGGGTTTAGTACAAATCCAAATGACATATGGCCTCCTAATATTATTTGTCGAATCTATTGGTGATTAATCATTACTTACACAATATATGATAACGTATACTGATAATAATGTCAAATTTTTAACATAAAAAGCAGACTTTAATCCATTAAAATAAAAGGTTTCCATCAAAGTAAAGCTTTCAAGCTAGTCTTTATTTTATTAGTAAAAACAATATACTATTAATAGAATAGTATATAAGGAGTTAGTATGAATGTAATAGTTGCCCAATCTGGTGGCCCAACTAGTGTAATAAATGCAAGTCTTGCTGGAGTGATTTCAGCTGCGATTGACCACGACTTTGATAAGATTTATCTTAGCCAACATGGTATAGAGGGTATCATCAATGGTGAAATTCAAGAAGTAGATAAAGATAAATTTGTAAATGATAGCATCTCAGATAAGCTCAAGGCTCGTCCATCATCAATCCTAGGCTCTTGTAGATATAAGCTAGCTGATGATTTTTCAGATAGTGTTTATGAGAAAATATTTGATAGTTTAAGTAAGTACGATATTAGTAGTCTAATCTATATCGGCGGCAATGATTCGATGGATACTGTCATGAAGCTCAATGATTATATGGATCAAAATGAGATAGCTGGCATCAACATCATCGGTTGTCCAAAAACTATCGATAATGACCTTGAAGTCATGGACCATTCGCCAGGATTTGGATCAGCTGCCAAATTCATAGCTACTACCACAAGGACCCTTCGCACAGATGTCGATATCTATGACTTAAAATCTGTCACCTTTGTAGAAATCATGGGCCGTCATGCCGGCTGGCTAGCAGCATCAAGTCTCGTAGCCAACCACGGCCTAGATAAAAGAGCAGTCAATCTCGTATATATACCAGAAAATGAAGTGAGTATCACAGACATCATGGATGATATCAAAAGAGAACTAGAAACTGAAAACAACCTCCTAGTAGCCTTAGCCGAAGGATTTCGCGATAAAGATGGGAAGCTAGATGAAGACACCTTCTCCAATGCATCCGACGGCTTTGGCCACAAAATCGTATCTGGAGTGGGCGAGAGACTAGCAAACATTATCAGAAATGAACTCGAAATCAAATCTCGTGCAGTAGAGCTAAACATAGTCCAAAGGACCAATTCACTCATAAGCGCAACCGACGCAGACGAAGCCTATGAGCTCGGCAAAAGAGCCCTAGAGCTATCAATTGATAAAACAAATCTAATCCCAATCCTAATCCGCACCTCAGATGCCCCATACGAAGTCGAATACACAGAAGTAAGCCCAGATGAAATAGCCAACCACGAATCCACGATACCAACCGACTGGATAACTGACTTCAATACCTTAGAAGAAAACATCACAACCTACACCCTGCCTCTAATAGCAGGAGAATTAGACCAAAATTTCGAAAACGGAATACCTGTTTTTGTAGAGCTTGCTGATTTTACAAAATAATTTTTAGACCCATTTACTATATGCTTGTAAATGGGTCTTTTTCTACCTTTACCCTCTTAATTTCAAGATAAACAACACTCCTTCATAATAGGAGTGTTCGTTAATCTTATCCAAAGAACATATTTAATATTACTATTGTAATAAATCCTACTGCCCAAGCAATAGTTGTGATAACTGAATATCCTCTTAATTGCTCCTTAGCTTCTCTTAGACCTAGTGACCTATTAACCACCCAGAACATTGAATCGTTAAAGTAAGAGAAGAATAATGATCCCACACATGCAGATAAGGTAGCAAATACTGGGTCAACCCCAAGAGATAGGACAATTGGAGCAGATATAGATGCACTAGTTAGCATAGCAACTGTACCAGATCCTTGGATGAATCTAATCAAAGTTGATATGATAAATGGAAGTAAAAGTGGATTTATATTTCTACTAGCTATAGATTCAGCAATCTGTGTACCTACGCCAGAATCAGTTAGTACCCTACCTAGAGCTCCACCACCACCTGTTACGAGTATTATAATACCAGCTGATTGTATACCAACTTCAAGTTCTTTTATAACATCTTCTCTTGGTATACCTCTTGTAAGTGTTAGGATAGCAATAATAAGACCGATACCTACAGCGACAATTGGTGTACCTAGGAATGATAGGGCAGCATATAAGCCTGTAATTTCTAGACCTCTAGTTTTTGACATAGCTCCTATGATTGTATTTATCAGGATTAAGAAAATAGGAACTAGGATTGGCATAAAGGCTTTGGCTGTTGATGGCATTGCTTCGCTATCATCAAAGATATACTCTTTGATTTGATCATTACTTTGGTTAGCCGGTCTAATCCAGTTGCCCTCTTCATCAGCGATTTGGTAAAGCTTATTACCATACCATCTAGCATAGGCAAGCATTGCTATTACCATAGGAATAGCTACTATGATTCCCCAAAGAATTAGCGAACCTACGTTTGCTTCAAATATACCAGCAGCCCCTACTGGACCTGGTGTTGGAGGGACTACAGTGTGAGTAATTACTAGACCACCTGCGAGAGCAAGTCCTAGGGTAATAACTGATTTTCTTGTAGTTGCCGATAGGGCTTTTGCTATTGGGAATAATACTACAAAACCAGAGTCACAGAAGATTGGAATAGATACTAAAAAGCCTGTAATAGCCATTGCTATATCTTCTCTACCTTTTCCAAACATCTTAATAAATGAACGAGCCATTCTCTTAGCTGCATTTGATATTTCAAATATCTGACCCATCATTACACCAAAACCGATTATGATTCCGATAGAACCCAGTGTTCCTCCAAAACCACCGGTTACTGATGCCAGTACTTCATCATAAGGCATACCACCTGCTATACCTATAAATAAGGCTGTGATAATTAAAGCAAGGAAGGTATGAATTTTTGTCTTCATTATTAGGCCAATTAGAAGTATAAGGCCTATTATCAGAGCAATTATTATTCTTGAATCTCCCATATTTCTCTCCTATTATTTTCTAAAGTTTGGACCATATACTGCTGCTAGTCTCACTGCTTCTACCATGCTGACTTCAGATGCGATATTTTGTCCTGCTACGTCATAAGCTGTACCATGGTCTACCGATGTTCTTAAGAATGGCATAGAATTTGTAAGTGAAATAGTCTTCATGAAATTGTAGGTCTTTGTAGCGATATGGCCTTGGTCATGATATAGAGAAAGAACTGCACCATATTTACCTTGTAGACCTTGGGCAAAGACAGAGTCAGCACCAATTGGGCCCACTACATCGAAACCTCTTTTTTGTGCTTCTTCTATAGCGGGTGTCACTTCTTCTACTTCTTCCATACCAAATAGGCCGTGTTCACCTGAGTGTGGGTTAAGTCCTGCTACAGCAAGGGTTCCTTCAATGCCTAATCTTTTCATTGCTTCAGTACATCTATCTATATAATCTAGAATTCTGTCGTATTTTACTTGATTGATTGCATCTCTTAATGATAGGTGGCGGCTTAGGAAGAATACTCTTAGACCTTCTACTTCAAACATAGTAAGCGGGTCATGGACACCAGAGATTTCTTCAAACATTTCAGTATGGCCTATAAATGGAACATCAGCTGCTCTCAAAGATTCTTTGTTGATTGGAGAGGTTGCTACTGATTCTACATCGCCAGCCATAGCTAGCTCCCCTGCTTTTCTGATGTATTGGTAAGAAGCTTCTCCACACTTTGCATTTACTTCACCGAAATTATAATCTTCTGTTATAAGACCTAAATCTATTAAATCAATTGTGCCATATTCGTACAGGCCATCATCTACTTTATCTATAACATTAATTTTTAAATCAAGGCCTGTAACTTCAAGGGCTTTTTCTAATACAAACTTATCTCCTACTAGGACTAATTGTGCCTGCTCGTATAATTCTTTTTCGTTAAATGTTTTAGCTACGATTTCTGGACCAATACCTGCTGGGTCACCTAATGTTACTGCTATTCTACTTTTCTGCATATTATTCTCCTTCATTTAATATTCTTTGTATGCATTCTGCCATTACAACATCATTTCCAACCATACCGCCCTTACTTACTATTTTAAGGTCAGGCTTTATTCCGTTTATCACCCTACCATAAGCTACTAACGGCTGGATTTCTTCTCTGATTTCTATACCATCACTCATCAATTCTTCTATTACTGCTACTGTTACATCACCCCCCGATGAAAATATGCCAGATATCGATGGCTCGCTTATTACTACATCCTTTGTTATTTTGGCAAGTCCTCTTGAAATCATCAACGACAAGTCATCTATGGTTATATTAGTTTCTTCAGATATTTGTTTTAGATTTAATCTACCTTCTATTTTGTCTGGAGTAGTTGTAATTATAATTAAATCGTGTTCGTCTAAATGTTTACGTGACTCACCTACTGCTTTATCAATCTCTGCTATAGCTGAATCTATGTCCATGAGTTTAATTGGATCTACATTTACTTTATAGTAGTTAAATCTTTTTTTAAGCTCCTGCATTTGTTTGATAGTTACTTGGGTAACTGAACCAATTACTGCAATTGCTTTAGTACTTATGCTGTGGCTCTTATATAGGAGCTTTGTAACTTCTTTTGTAAATGGACCTGGGTCTACACTAATAAAGTCAATGCCCGTAGCTATGGATGCTTCTGCTATATGAGAAATTTGCTCATTGGTTATAGCATCAAATATCAGTAGGTCTACATCTTTATTTTCTCTGATTATTTCTTCTAGGTGGCCTACTCCTTTTTCTATATCGTCTATGGATATATGGACAATATCTCCATCATAATCTTTTTTGAAATTCTCAGTTACATAATTACTTACAGCCGAGATTTTACTATCTTTACCAGCATCTGTATTCATTAGAGGTATACCATTTACATACATATAATCGTTTATAACTATCCTCTTTGAATCTGGAAAGGCTGGCACGCATATGGCAAGTCTTCCATCTAAGGCATCCTGGTAAGCTTTAAGTTCTGACCCTAGATTGCCCCTTAGGGTAGAGTCTATTCTTTTAGAATAAAGCTCTATTGAATCAGTCTTATATTTATTGACTTTTTTGTTTACTCTCTTATATGCACTTTCTTTACTCATGGCCCTAGAGTCTGTGGTGAAGGCAACAACATCCATTTTTTGAGGAAGTGTGTCTACGTTTGATGCAGTCATACTGGCCGCTCTTAAACCAATCGTTTTCATCAGTGCACAATTGGCATTAGCTCCTGTTAAGTCATCTGCTATTATCAGTACTCTTGTCATCATCCCTCCTTATTGTATAAAATTAACAAGATTTGCTGAACTTATATAATCATTAAGTTTTTTATTATTTGAATCAGTAATTATATAATCAAAATCTTGGCAAGTATAAAAAGAATACAGTCCCTTTTTTTGAAATTTTGAACTATCAGTTAGTAAGATTGACTGTGAGGAATTCACTATCATCCTATTTTTTACCTTAGCCTTATTTTCATTTGTAGAATATACATAATTTTCATCAAAGGCATCTGTGCCTATAAAGCTAATATCAGCATGTACATTACAAAGATCTTCAAAACCTGCAAGTGAAAGCGAGGTTCTAGTTTTATGATCTACGTATCCGCCTAGTATATATAGATTGATATTTTCATATTTGGACAGCTTATAGGCTATCTCTAAGTCATAGGTTATGACCGATATATCTGTGAGGCTATATAGTTTTGGTATCAAAGCCTGGATAGTAGTGCCCGCATCTAAAAAAATATTTAAACCATCTGTCAAGAAAGTCGAAGCCCTATCTACGATTTGACTTTTTAGAGCAATATTTTTTTCGGACTTTTCTTCTATGGCCTGATCCAGGACATGTGGTTCTATGCTAATAGCACCTCCATATGTCCTCTTTAATAGATGCTTTTCTTCTAGAAAGCTAAGGTCTTTTCTAATAGTAACTTCTGAAACATCTAGTTCTGTAGAAAGTTGTGCTACGCTTACTCTGTTGTTGGAGTTTAGTTTATCTAGTATATAGTTTTGTCTTTCTTCATTGAACATTTCGTTTAGTTATGTTTCCTTTCGTTTGCTTACGAATATTATAGCAGACAATTATCATGTATGCAAATGTTTTCTCAAAAAAAGAAGCAAATTTATTCATTTAATTTATCTAATGAAAATTAATCGCTTCTTTTATTAATATTCTGACTTACCATATTTCCCCACCCACCTAGTCACTATAATCGGCACAAGTAGGGCAGTTAGCACTACCGATGTCGCCACTTGGGTGGTGGCGGTTTGGACGTAGGGGATGAATGTAGGGTCTACTTCTGCTATAAGTTGTGGGGTGGCTATTGATATTACGGCTGTGGCGCCCATTGACCAGGCGGCGTAGCCTGGGCGTTTGTTTACTTTGCGGTCGGCCAGTACTAGTAGTGGAGCGGCTATTAGGATTTGAATTAGGGCAAGAATTATCCCTGATATGCCTCCGTAGAGGATCGAAAGGATATTTATCGATGCACCTAGGGCAAAGCCTAGGAAGGGCCTTAGAAAAGTGAGCCCTGTTTTTAAGAAGGCTCTGGCATTTTCATCTGTATTTCCAATTATAAATCCAATTACAAGTGGGACTAGGATGTCTATTAGGAATTTGATGGGGATATCTGATAGGCCAGTGACTGTGACAGTTAGAAACATCATAAAGGGGTTTGCTAATAGGCTCATTGGCCCAATGGCAGCTTGATCTATCCTGTCTCCATATTCTAGATTTAGCGCGAGATTGATTGAATTATTTGGGCACATAGTGGCTGTCATAAGGGCAATTACTGATATTCCCATGATACCCTCCATGCCAAAAAAATAATTCACTACTAGGCCAAGCACAGTAGCTATGGCCCATTTGAAGAAAAATAAGACTCCCCCACGTTTTAGAACCAGGCTCAAGTCAGCAAGACTAATTTGAGCGGCAGTACACATTAGCGTGATGCCCACTATGGTATTGACCCCTTGGGATGTGAATATGGCTCTGGTGAATTTGCCAATTTCAAACATTTCCGGGAAGAAACTATTTAAGATGGCCGACAAAAACATGGGCACAATCATTAGCCCTGCTGGGATTTTCTTTATAAATTTACTTATCATATTAGATTCCAATTATGAGATTTATTATCAAATACACCGCACCCGAGCCCAGCATAACTTTCACTGGGTCTGAATTTTTCTTCGATAAAAAGTAAAATGCAAGTGCAAATATAGCTATCATGATCCAATCCACATTGGCAAGGCTTACGGCATTTGTATCAAAAAAGGCAGTTTGAAGAATGCCTACTCCTGCTATAAGTATCATCGAAACGATAGCCGGCCTTAGAAAATATAAGATATTACCAATCGCATCTAGGTCTGAGTATTTTTTGTAGAAATATGATATACTTCCTACTATTATTGCGCTTGGTAGCACGCATCCTAGGGTAGCGGCTAGGGCTCCTGGAAAGCCTGCTATTCTCGTGCCAACGAATGTGGCAGAATTTATGGCAATAGGTCCTGGAGTCATTTGAGAAATTGTAATTAGGTCATTAAATTCATTGAGACTAAGCCAGTTATTTAGCTCTACGACCTCTTCTTGGATTAGCGGAAGTGCTGCATAGCCTCCACCAAATGAGAAAAGCCCAATTTTTAAGAAACTTATAAAGAGTTTAACTAGCATGTTGACCTCCTCTTAGGGTATAAATCACACCGACTATTATCAAAAACAAAATAATATAGGCCACACTTATATTAAAGAAAAATCCGGCAATAAAGCTTGCAAGCATTATAAGCGGAATTACAGCAGACTTAATCTTAAATAAGTCTCTGGCCATATCAATCACTACCTTTATGATTAGTGCCCCCACTCCAGCCTGCATGCCCTTTAGAAATGTAGCTATGTAACGATTTGTGATAAAGGCCTCGTAGGCTATAGATATGACTGATATAATGACTAGGGGCGGGATAATAGTTCCAAGTATTGCCACAATCATACCAGCAAGCCCCAAGGTTTCATAACCTACAACCACCGCTGCATTTACAGCCACAGCCCCAGGTGCGGATTGGGCAATTGCCGTCATATCAAGCATCTCATCCTGGCTAATCCATCCCAGCCTATCCACAAAAGTATCCTTCATCAAGGATAATATCACATAGCCTCCGCCAAAGGTAAAGGCTGATAGGTATAGGGTAGATTTAAAAAGTTCCCATAATTTCTCTTTTCTTTCCATCTTTCCTCTTTTCTACTTCTGCCAATATAATACCCCTAAAGCCAGTCCGGGCCTTAGGGGTAGATTTTATTTCTAATAAACTAGGTTGTTAATTTTTATATTATGGGCAAATTACGAGAAAAATTTTTCGTTTATTTTTTCCACTACTTTTTCTACTGTAAAGCCTAGTTCAGCTGCAACTTCTTCTCCCTTACCACTCATACCAAAACGGTCGATGGCAATATTTAGTCCATCTAAGCCTGTCCATTCGCCCCAACCAAAGCTTGCGCCCATTTCTAGGGAAATTCTATTTTTTACGTCAGCTGGTAAGACTTCTTCTTTGTATGCCATATCAGCTTCTCTAAAGAGTTCCATAGATGGCATAGATACTACTCTGATATCCTTGCCATTTTCTGATAATTTATCTGCTGCAGCAAGGGCAAGACTTACTTCAGATCCTGTGGCAATGATAATTGCATCTGGCTTTGCTGCTGTGTCTCTAATGACATAAGCACCCTTGTTTAAGTCAGTAAGTTCATAGGTTTCTTTTAGTGTAGGTACGTTTTGACGGGTAGTTGCGAGTATTACAGGCCTATCTTTGCTTTCTAGGGCATATTTCCAAGCGAGTCTCATTTCATTGGCATCAGCAGGGCGTAGTAATACTGCGCCTGGGATTGCCCTAATCATGGCAAGTTGGTCAATTGGTTGGTGGGTAGGCCCATCTTCACCTACAGCTACTGAATCGTGGCTCATCACATATGTAAGTGGGAGCTTAGATAGGGCTGATAGCCTAATAGCTGGTTTTAGGTAATCAGAGAAGACAAAGAAAGTCGATACATGATGCCAGGTTCCTCCGTGGGCTATGATACCATTGCCTATAGCAGCCATAGCAAATTCACGAACTCCATACCATACATTGCGGCCTTCTGGTGTCCTGTCTGTGAAGGCTACTGTGTTTTTGATATTGGTCTTATTTGATGAGAATAGGTCAGCAGATCCTCCCCAGAAGTTTGGAGTAATAGCAGCTAGGTCTTGGATAATTTCAAAGTTTGATGCTCGTGTAGCAAGACCTTTTTCATCTTCTTCAAATTTCTTCACATCATCGATGAAGTTTTCAGGAAGCTCTCTATTAATACCATCCATAAGATTATCAAAGTCTTCTCTATAGTTTTCCTTGTAATATTCTAAGAGCTCATCCCATTTTTGATTTTCTTTTTCACCTGTTCTGATGATGCCGTCTGCAAATGTTTCATAGACCTCATCTGGTACTGTAAAGTCATCTTCTGCCCATTCGTAGATTTCTTTGGCATTTTTGAAATCTTCTTCACCAATTGGTGCTCCGTGCACTGCAGATGTACCTTGATTGGTAGATCCATAGCCTATTACAGTTTTTACTTCGATTAGGGTTGGTCCGTGCCAGTTGCCTTTGGCATGGCTTATTGCCTTATAAATCTCTTCTATGTCTGTACCATCTTCTACGTATAAATAGTTCCAATTTAAGGCTTCGCAGCGCTTTTTGATATCTTCTGACAGAGTAGTATAAGTCGGCCCATCTAGACAAATATCATTTGAATCGTAAAGAACAATTAGCTTTGATAGGTTTAAATGACCAGCTAGACTCATCGCTTCATAAGAAATACCTTCCATAAGGTCACCATCACCGCAAAGAGCGTAGGTGTAGTGGTCGATAATTTGGGCGTCTTCTTTGTTGTATAGAGCAGCTAGGTGCTTTTCAGCTAGAGCAAGACCTACAGCTTGGGCAATACCTTGGCCAAGTGGTCCTGTGGTCACTTCCACGCCTTCCACATATCCACGCTCAGGGTGACCAGCAGTTTTTGCCTTAAGCTGTCTAAAGTCCCTTAAGTCATCTAGGCTTAAGTCATATCCAGCTAAGTGTAGTAGCGAATAAAGCATAGCCGATCCATGGCCTGCTGATAAAACAAACCTATCGCGATTAAACCAGTTGGCATTTTTAGGATTGGCCTTTAAAAATTTGTTCCATAAAACATAAGCCATAGGAGCCGCCCCCATAGGAAGTCCAGGATGGCCAGAATTGGCAGCCTCAATTTGTGCTATAGAAAGCGCACGAATGGCACTGATGGCTCTGTCGTCATTTTTATTAAACATGTACTCTCCTTATCTTAGATTTCTAGATTCGAAACTATCCCAGTCTTTTATAAAGGCATCTATCCCAGCAGTTGTCAGAGGATGTGTCCATAATTTTTCAAATAGATTGCCTGGGATGGTTGCAATGTGGGCTCCTGCTAGGGCAGCTTTTTCTAGGTGGTTGATATGCCTAATGCTTGCAGCTATGATTTCACTATCATAGCCATAGATGTCTATTATATCACGTAATTGGCTAATTAACCTAGCCCCATCTTCTCCCATATCATCGATTCTTCCCATAAAAGGCGAAATATATGTGGCCCCAGCCTTCATAGCCATAAGGCCTTGGGATACTGAAAATATCAGGGTGCAATTGGTTTTAATACCTTCTGCAGTGAGGGTGTGAATAGCCCTTAGCCCATTTTCAGTCATAGGAACTTTTACTACTACATTGTCCGCCCATTTGGCTAAGCTTCTCGCTTGTTCTACCATAGCGCCATAGTCATAAGCTGTTACCTCAGCTGAAACAGGGCCAGCTATAGTAGCTGATATTTCTTTAATGACCTCTTCAAAGTCCCTACCTTCTTTATTAATCAGCGATGGATTGGTTGTAACTCCATCTACTAATCCAAGTGCATTGATGCGTTTGATTTCTTCTATATTTGCTGTATCTAGAAAGAATTTCATAATTTGCTCCTTTTATTTCACTTATGATATAGATACCCTCTATTTATTTAAAAATAAAGCCCTCAAAGTATCTACTCTGAGAGCTTTATGATTTTCATCGCAAGACTATTTTAAAATTTTATTTTACTTGACCATAATGTTTGAATTTTTCGTTCATTAGGGTCATTTCTTCGTCGTCTAAGACAACAGGTTCGCCTATGGCTCTAGCATAGATGTTTATCTTAGCGCAGTATTCTACTTCTTCTATAATATTGTAGGCATTGGCTAATGAATAGCTGCCTGCTAATATGCCGTGGTTGGCAAGTAGACATGCATATCTGTCTTTCATAGCTTCTAGGGCATTGTCTCCTAGTTCCTTGGTACCATAAGTAGCATATTCAGCACATCTTACATCAGGGCCTGCTACTGCTATCATATAATGGGTAGCAGGGAGGGTTTCTCTAAGGGTTGCTATAACTGTCGCAAATGTAGTATGAGCGTGGATGATAGCTGTGATATCATCTCTATATTTATATTGGACAGCATGCATGTACCATTCACTAGAAGGTTTTTTATCTCCCTCTATAACATTGCCATCTAGGTCACATACAACTATATCTTCAGGTTTGATTTGAAAGAAATCAATACCTGATGGAGTGATAGCCATATATTTGCTTTCTGGATCATAGACACTTAGATTGCCACCTGTACCTTTGGTTAGACCATCATTAACTAATCTTTTACCAAATTCTATTAACTCTAGTCTTTCTTTTTCAAATAACATATTTTATCCTATTAGTCGTATAGTAATGGAGCCATTTCTTCAGAATCTACGTTTTCTGCGTTATACCATTTAGCTCCTGTATCCACATCTTCTACAGCTTCGCCTCTAGCAGCTTTAACTGCAAGTTCAACTGCCTTGTAACCAATTTGTACTGGGTCTTGGGTGATTGAACCAAATAATTGGCCAGTTCTTATAGCTTCTTTTTGCATAAGACCTGCATCGAAGCCTACACCAAGGATGTCTTCGCCAAGGATGTTGCCCATAGCATTGTCAGCGTTGATGATTGCTTTAGCTGCAAATTCGTTTGAACCAAAGATTGCAATTAGGTCTGGTTTGTTTAGTAGTGTTTGAGCTTGTGTTTGACCTTCAGAGTCTGTTACTTTTGCAGGAACTGCAAGATCGATAATAACTGCCGCACCTTTTTCAGCTACCCCGTTGTTGAATTTGTCGTTACCAACTACTGCTACATCGCCACCACAAAGTTCTGCCATTTTGTCGATGAAACCTTTTGTTCTGTCAGAGATAGATGCTGAGTTTACTTCTTGAGAAACTACGCCAATTCTTACTGGAGCTTCTGGAGTTGCAGCTTTAACTTTTTCTTCGATAGCTGGATATAACATTTCAGCTGCAAGCGCTGCTGCTGCTACGTTGTCTGTAGATGCGTTTGCTACGATAGAGCCTTCTGGAGCACCTGGTACACCTGAGTCAAAACCTACGATTGGGATACCAGCTGTTTTAGCTTGGTTTAGTAGGTCAACTGAAGCTGTTGTATCTAGGGCTGCTAAGCAAATTGCATCTGGTTGTTTGTTGATTGCGTTTGCTATCATTTGAACTTGTTCTTGGATAGCTGTTTCGTTTTCTGGACCTTGGAAGGTGATTGTTGCATTTAGGTCAGCTGCCGCTTCATCAGAACCTTGGTTTACTGATTTCCAGAATTGGTGTTGGAAGCCTTTAGCTACTACTTCTACTACGATTGGTTCACCATCTGCTGGGGTGCTTTCAGCTGTTTCTGTAGTTTCTGCTGGAGCTTCAGCTTCTGTTGTTTCTGTAGTTTCTGCAGTTTCAGTTGTTTCTGCTGGAGCTGGTTCATTGGCTGCTTGTTGGTTGCCACCACATGCTGTAAATGCAAAGAACATAGAAAGGATTAATGCTAATTTTGAAATATCTTTTTTCATAAAATTCTCCTAAAATTATTATTGTTTTTTCTCTCTAATATTTCTCACTACGTCTAGGTATACAGCTAGTATTAGTACGATACCTGTTATGAATGTTTGATAGTGAGATTGTAGGCCGATAAATGGAAGACCTACTTTTAGTATAGTCATGATAAATACACCGACGATGGTACCAGCTATACCAGCCTTACCACCTGCTAGAGACGATCCACCGATTACAGCAGATGCGATAGCATCAAGCTCGAAACCTACACCTTCACCAGGAAGAATTGTTGTATAGGTTGCTGCATAAGCTACACCTGCAAGTCCTGCGAAAAATCCACAAAGTACAAATGCTAGGAAGATATATTTTTGTGTATTAATACCTGATAGTCTAGCTGCCTCTGTGTTTGAACCTATGGCTAATAGGTATCTACCAAACTTGGTTTTCTTTAGTACGATAGCCATGATAATAGCTATAGCTGCTATAACAAAAATACCGATTGGGAAACCCGAATCTAATTTAAAGATTGATTTGTACCATCCTTCTGGAGATGTTCTAAGTGGGTAGTTCGATGTTTGAACCTTAGTTATAATTGATCCTAAACCAACCGCAAGCATTTGCGTAGCAAGGGTTGTAACAAATGGAATAATTTTAAGCTTTGTGATTAAAATTCCGTTTAGTACTCCAAATAAAGTACCGATTATTACTGTAATTAGAAGGGCAACGCCTACATTTAAGCCATATTTTTGAGCAATAAATCCACCAACCAGTGCAGAGGTATTCATTACCGCACCGATAGACATGTCGAAAGCTCCTACTGCAATGGTAAAGGTAACACCAATTGCTAGAAGTGCTAGGTAGTATGATGAGTCAAAAATACTAGCTAGTGTTGTACTAGTTCTAAATGGTTTACTCATAGCAAAGAAGAAGATGTATAGGGCTATTAGCACTATAAGAGCTATTCCTTGCTGAGTCCCAAAGAACTCTTTTCCACGATTATGTTTATGTTTTTCTGCCATTTATGCCTCCATAGATGCTAGGTCTAGTATTTTTTCTTGTGTAGCATCTTCTATAGATAGTTCGCCAGCCTTTCTGCCTTCAGCGATAACTACAATCCTATCAGCAAGCCTTAGTAACTCTTCCATTTCTGATGAGATAACAATTATTGACTTGCCTGATTCTGTTAGTTTTTTGATGATTTTATAAATTTCGTTTTTTGCACCAACATCTATACCCTTGGTTGGTTCGTCAAAGATTAGGATGTCTGAATCTCTATTTAGCCACTTGGAAATGATAACTTTTTGTTGGTTACCACCTGATAAGGTTCTTACTACTTGGTTTGGCGAATATGTTTTAATATTTAGGGCCCCTATAAAGTCATCTGCTACTTTATAAATCCTATCATCATCGATAAGACCACCCTTTACAAAATCATCTATTGTACAAATCGCAATATTATCTTTTACTGGGAAATCAAGTATACAGCCATCAATACGCCTATCTTCTGATAGGTAGCCTATACCTAGGGCTACTGCATCTTCCGTATTTTTGATTTCAACCTTGTTACCATTTAGATAAACTTCACCAGAATCAAGTGGGTCTGCTCCAAAGAGTGCACGAGCTATCTCAGTACGGCCTGCCCCCATAAGTCCTGCAAGACCTAGGATTTCGCCTTGTCTTAGATTAAAGCTTACATCCTTTATGACATTGCCCCTATTGAAGTTCTTTACTTCAAGCACCACTGGTGCATCAGCTGCTACATCTGGTTTTTCTTTTGGGTCTACATATGAAACACGACCAACCATCATGTTGATTAGCTCATCTCTACTAGTTTCACTAGTATTTACAGTGCCGATATAACTACCATCACGTAGAACGGTAATCCTATCAGTAATTTTTCCTATCTCTTCCATCCTGTGGGAGATATAAATGATACCAATGCCCTTATCTCTAAGCATATTTATAATCTTAAATAATTCAGCTATTTCTTCTTCTGCAAGAGATGAAGTTGGTTCATCAAATACTACTAGCTTGGCATTGATGGAAATCGCTTTCGCAATCTCTATCATTTGTTGGATACCAACTGGTAATTTATATACTGGTGTTCGAGGGTCTACATGGACCCCTAGTTGGTCAAAGAGTTTGCGAGATTCTGCTACCATGGCATCATCATCGATTAGTTTGCCCTTCATGATCTCACGGCCGACAAAGATATTTTGAGCAGCTGTTAAGTCTTGCATGAGGTTTAGCTCTTGGTGAACCATAGCAATACCAGCTTCTTGGGACTGGTCTATATTTTCAAAGTTTCTTTCTTCACCTAAAAATTCTACAATTCCTGCATTACGACTATAGTTACCAGTAAGGATTTTCATCAGTGTTGACTTACCAGCACCATTTTCCCCCATGAGTGCGTGAACTTCGCCACCTTTAACTTCCAGATCAACGCCCTTTAGTACATGTACTGAGCCGAATGATTTCTGGATATCTTTCATTTTTAAAATTACGTCATTCATATTAGATTTCTATTCTACAACTCCTTTCTTAAGGATTATATTTGCGTATAGGGCAGTTTCCCCTGTGTGGATTACAGCGTAGGCTTCCTTTGCCCTATCGTAAAAATCAAATCTTTCCAGATGAGCTATTTTATATTCTTCATCGGAATCATCTAATATTTTTTTATACTCATCCCAGATTACAGGGTCATAGTCTACCCCTTCTCCTACAGCCATTAAAAATACTTGCTCTTCAGAAAACTTATAGTCTAACGGAAAGATTTTTAGGATTGATTCTAGGAGATTTGGTACATCGGATGAGTCGCATCTTATTACCTTATCATGGAGATTTTCAGATGGGAAGTTCCCATCTGATATTACTATCTCATCTCCATGGCCCATTTCATCTAATACTTTTAGAAGCTCAGGCGATATGTTTTTTGGTATACCTTTTAACATCTACTTATCCCTTATAGAATGGTCCATAGTATTCGCTTGCTTTGTAGTCTGCTGATTCTTGGCATTTTGTTCCAAATCCATTGTATGAATGTGGTCTAAATACTCTATCTCTATCTACGTTGTGAGTAGATACTGGGATTCTAAGCATACTAGCAAGTGTGATTAAGTCAGCACCAACATGGCCATAGACTGCAGCACAGTGGTTTGATCCCCAGTTTGCCATTACTTCGTATACACTTTCAAAGCCTGGCGCTCCAAGGATTGGAGAGAACCATGTGGTTGGCCATGTTCTATCTGACCTATCTTCAAGGATTTGACTGATGTCTGCTGGTAGGTTAACTGTGTAGCCTTCTGCTATTTGGATAGTAGGTCCTACACCATCGATTAAATTTACTCTAATCATTGTCATTGGCATTTCTGCTTCTGTTCTAAATCTAGAAGAGAATCCACCGCCTCTGAAGTATTGGTGGTTAGCTTGTGGCCAGTCAGTTGCATCTAGCATTGCCTGCATGTCTTCTTCTGTAACGTCCCAGAAGTGTTTCATTACGTTGTTGCCTTCGCTATCTTTACATGCACCTGATGCATCTAGGGCAGAAGCGCCTGAGTTAATTAGGTGGATAACGCCGTTTTTGCCAACACCTTCTAGGTCATAACCTGTTACTCTCTTCATAGATTCTGGTGACCAGTATGTTCTTACATCTGAGAATAGGGCTGCTTTATTAGTTAGTAATGTACCAAATAGCATTGATACACCGTTTAGTGTGTCATTTTCTGTAGCAAATGCTAGTGGTTGTTTTGGACCGTTCCAGTCAAATGTAGATGCCATGATAGCTTCTGTGAAGTCTGCATTTGGTAGCCAGTCTGTCCATTGCCTTTGGCCTTGGAAGCCTGCAGAGATTGCATTTCTACCTAAGGCTTCTTCATGCCAACCTAGTTCAGCTAGTTTTTCGTTACCAAACATTAGGTCTCTACAAATCATAGCGTGTTTTACAACAAAATCCCACTCATCTTCATCAGATACTACTTTAGATTTTGTAACAATCTCTGGCATATCAATACCTTCGTTGATATTGATGCCTTCATTCATGTTTTCTGCTACCCACTTACGAGCGCGTTCAAATTCATCTTTATCATAGATTTCAAGTTTCATTCTTCTAAGGATTTCTGTCATGTCTACCCATTCAGTTCTCATACCTAGGTAGTCTTGGAAGAATTTAGCATTGGCATCAGATCCAGCTATACCCATTGATATACCACCAATGTTTAAGTATGCCTTATCTTTCATTTGACCCATAGCTACTGCAGCTCTTGCAAATCTTAGGATTTTTTCTTTAACATCTTCTGGTACTGTTTCATCATTAGCATCTTGTACTTCGCTACCGTAGATGGAAAATGCAGGTAGGCCTCTTTGTGCATAGGCACTCATTACAGCTGCTAGATATACAGCCCCTGGTCTTTCGGTTCCATTAAAGCCCCATACAGCTTTCACTGTGCTTGGGTCAAGGTCCATAGTTTCTGTACCATAGCACCAGCATGGTGTAACTGTAAGGGTTGCTACTACATTTTCTGTAGCAAATTGTTCAGCGCATTGGTTAGCTTCTGCAGATCCACCGATAGTTGTGTTTGATACCACACATTCTACTGGGTTACCATCAGCATATCTTAGATTTGATTCGATTAAATCTTTTGCAGCATTAGCAAGTCTCATTGTTTGTTCTTCTAGGGATTCGCGAACGCCACCCCATCTACCATCGATTACTGGTCTAATACCAATTCTTGGATTTGTCATTTTATCTCCTTTATTTATATATTTTTATTTCTTCGCTATTTAATATATATTCTCTAAGTTTTAGAGAAGCTTCTCTTCCTTCTAGTATCTCTACTTGCGATAAAATATTGCCCATACCAGTGGCTTCTTTAGGACCTGCTATGACAGCAAGTCCAAGTTTATCAGCTACGAGCTGGCATAGGATTTCAGACTGAGAACCACCCCCAATAATATGAGCTTTCTTAAATTTCCTATCTAATATATGTTCGATATATTCCACTACTTCTACATAACTTTCGACAATGCTTTGGTATAAAAGTCTAAAATATTCCATTGGGTCTACTGATTTCTGATAAGCGTTATCATCTAGATATTTTTCAAATACTCCGATAAAATCATCAGTTTGCTTATTTAGTTCTTCGTCGTAGACATCTACATAGTAGCTAAAGTCTTCTGTCTCGTGAACTCTTCTTGTAATCTCATCAAAAGATAGTTTTTGGCCCTCTTTTGCTTCGATAGCTTTTTTGAGTTGCTCAATCAGATATAGCCCTGTGATATTTTTAAAGAACATGTTCTTACCAGCAAAGCCTGTTTCATTGGTCAGGTCATAGTTATAAGACTCTTCGGTGATGATTGGATTATCAGTAAAACACCCTACCAAAGACCAAGTACCTGATGATATAAAAAGTGTATCAAGGTTGTCATATGCCTCTGTAAGATATGTCGCACTTGCAGTATCGTGGGATGGGACCTGCAGGACTTTTATATCAAATTTATTAATTTCATCATTGCTACTATTTTTTGTAGATCCTATCACGGTCTTCTCAGTTACCTCTGGCAGCAAGTCCTTATCAAAGCCCAAGTCTTCAAACAATTTATAATTCCAATCTCCAGCTTCTAAATCAAACATTTGACTGGTTGAGCATATGGTTTTTTCTCCGTACTTTTCGCCTGACAGGAAATAATTAATCAGGTTTGGAGTCATCAGTATGACTTTTGCCTTATCAAGCAAATCAGGGTGCTCTTTCCTTAGGGTTTCTAATTGAAATAAGGTGTTGATATCCATGATTTGATTGCCGGTTTTTAGGTATAAGTCTTTAAGTGAGATTTTATCTTCTATGCTTGCAAGTCCCTTAGCATATATATCATTTCTATATGCCATAGGGCTTGCTACTAGATTCCCTTCATCATCTATGAGCCCATAATCTACACCCCAAGTATCAACCCCAATCGATTCGATTGTCCCGCCATGCTCTATAACAGTTTTGTAAATGTTTTCAAGTAGGCCATCGATATTCCAATAATTGATACCATCTTTGGCCACCATCTCGTGATTATATCTCATCACTTCTTCAAAAGAGATCTGACCATCTTCATAGACACCTAATATTCCCCTAATCGAGGTGGCGCCCATATCTATAGCTAAATATTTTGTCAATCATCCCTCCTTATAGTTTAACGTTTTCATTTAATATTATAGTACACTAAATCGTTTGCTTTGTAAATTTTGGATATTAGAATGACTAATTACACCCATTTGTTCATTAAACAATTCATAAAACTTCAAGTTCGTTCATAAATTTGATATAATTGAATAAATACAACTAGAATTTAAGTAATTATGGAGAAAAAAATGATTTCTGATGAACGTTTGTACAAAATCAAAGAAATTTTAGATAATAAAAAATTTGTATCCACCAAGGAGCTTGCTGATACACTCTATGTGTCCATGTCTACTATCAGACGCGATCTAATTGAACTAGAAAACCAAGGGATGGTGGCTCGTAGCCGAGGGGGCGTATCCCTGATCTCTGACCAGCACGGGGAGTTTTCATCCTATGTAAGAAGTGGGGAGAACATAGAGAAAAAGAAAATCATAGCCCAGCTTGCTAATAATTTCCTAAATGACTACAAGACCATGTTTATAGATTCATCATCCACTTGCCTTTATCTAACAGATTATTTTGCCCAATATAGCAAGCTATCTGTCATAACCAACTCCCTCATGCTTCCTTACGTCCTAAACAACGATAAAAGCACTAGCATATATTGTAGTGGAGGAGTTCTAAAGCCTTACAGCTTTGCTTTTGTAGGCTATGATGCTATAAAATATGTCAACAAATTCAAAACTGAACTGTGCTTTTTTTCGTGTAACTACGTAGATAAAAATGGCATCTACGGATCTAGCTTAGACCAGGTAGAACTGAAAGAAGCTATGATACGAAATTCCGCTTTTGTAATTTTGCTGGCAGATTCTAGTAAATTTAACAGGAGCACACTGATTAAAATCACCAACTTTGATGAAGTTGATTACATAATCACAGACCAAGAACCTGTTGGTTTTAACACCTATGATGAGACAACCCAAAAGAAATTTATTTGGCCAAAACAAAAGGGCTCTACCAATGAGTAGAGCCTTTTGTTTTAAAATTTATTTTCTGCTTCTTTCACCACGGTTAGAGCATTTTTGTATCTATCTAGATATACATTAAAGCCCTCTACCAAGTCTGGGTCTGGTTTTTCATTTAATTTCTCTAGGTCATTAAAGACTTTTATGTTCAAGAAATCATTCAGTTTCTCACCCTGACTTTCTTTGGCAAATAATGTGAGCAGGGCCATGCCCCAAGGGCCGCCATCTCCAGCTGATTCATAGACATCCACTGGCACGTTTAGGCCTGCTGCAGTTATTTTTTGCATGCCGCCTGGAGTATTGAACACTCCACCATGGGCTACCAAGCTTTCGATAGCTACGCCTTCGCCTACAGTCAGGATGTCTTGGCCAATTCTAATGGTGGCCATAGTAGAATACAGATTTGACAAGAGGAGATTGGATAGATTAAAATTGCTGTCTTCTTTTCTAATTACCATTGGTCTGCCGTAGTAGATATCTACAATTGGTTCACCAGAAAGAAGGTTATATGATAATACATTGCCACAATCAGGGTCTCCAGCTAGAGCCTTTAGGTAGATATACTTATAAAAGTCCCCATCATTTTCAAAGCTAAAGCCATTGTCAGACATGAATTCTCTCATGAGATTAATCCAGCTATCAAAGTCGCTTACGCCGTTGTTGGCATGGACCATAGCCACCGGATAGCCATCAGGGGTAGCTACTATATCAATTTCTTCATAGTATTTTTCAAGGTCTTCTTCTAGGACTATCATTGAAAAAATTGATGTTCCCACTGAGATATTACCAGTTTTTGGCTCTATGGCATTTGTAGCTATCATTCCTGTTTGGGCGTCACCCTCTGGGGCTGCCATAAAAATGCCCGGCTTAAGGTCTCCGCTAGGATCTAGGAGCTTTACACCAGCTTCTGTCAGAGACCCAGCTTTTTCTCCAGCTATCTTTATGGTAGGGAGTATGTCAGCAATATTTAGCTTAGAATTATTTTCATTTAATAAGACGTTCATCTTTTCAATCATGACTTTGTCATAATCAAGTGATGTGTAGTCTATTGGAAACATACCAGACGCATCGCCAATACCTAGATATTTTTCACCTGTGAGTAGATAGTGGATGTATCCAGAAAGCGTAGTCATATAGGCAATATCTTCTACATAAGCCTCTTTGCTGATAAGGGCTTGGAAGAGATGGGCTACTGACCACCTGTGAGGGATATTATAAGAAAATTGGTCAATCAATATATTTCTAGCTTCACTAGTATTAGAATTTCTCCAAGTTCTAAAAGGAGTGAGGAGTTTATCGTTTTTATCTAGTGCAATAAAGCCGTGCATCATAGCTGATATGCCGATAGCTCCGATTGATTCTAGTGTGATGCCGTAGCTCTCTTGTATCTTTTCTTTTAGGTCCTTATAAACAGTTTGGACACCAATAATAGCATAATCTAGGTCATAAGTCCAGAAGCTATTTTCAAATTTATTTTCCCAGTTAAAGGCTGCTGTTGCTAAAATGCTCGCCTCATCATCTATCATTACTGCCTTTATTCTAGTAGAACCAAGCTCGATTCCTAGATAGGTTTTATTATCTATAATTTTTTGTTTTAGTAATTCATTCATAGCTAATCCTCCAATTATTATAATCACTATATCAAGAAATCGTTTTTATTGCAATTTATAAATTTAAGTTTAGCAGCAAAACGAAAAAATCGCCCCAGCCTTGGGGCGATATCCTATTCACATTCAATTTTGTCAAATACAGATGTAGCTGTTTCTTTGATAACCTCATTAAGGGTTACTATATTTTCTTTTCCTGTTTCAGTCAGCCATTTTTGAGCATCAGTTTCGTTTTGGCCGTAGATGTCTACTGCTCCCTTCCATGTCGCCCTCCCGCAAAGTACACCGTTAAATGTTGATCCTGCTTCTTTGGCAAATCTTAGGGTGTCTTGGAACATTTCTGCGCTTACTCCTCCTGATAGGAAGATGAATGGGATGCTTGTGGCATCTGATTGTTCTTTGAATAGCCTTAAGGCTTCTTCGCGGCTAAATAGGTTTTCGCCTTCGCCAAAGCCTTCTACATAGTTCATATTTAGTGGAGCTTCTACTTTTAGGACATCTACTTTGTAGCGAGGGTCATCGAATACTTTCATGGCTTCGTTGACTTTTCTTGGGCGAACTTTTGCGTACTCTGCTCCCTTAACATCTTCTATCGTTTCATCATAGGTTACGATTTCTAAGAAATATGGTAGGCCTAGGGCTTCACATTCATAGCCTACTCTTTCTACCCATGCTTTTTTGATTTCATTGTATTCTTCTGTTTGGTCTACATCGTAATATAGGAGAACTTTTATGCCATTTGCGCCCATTTCTTTTAGGCGTATCCCGCTCATATTATCGATTAGCTTTGGTAGTCTACCCTCATCGTATTCGTCATATCCTGTTTGCTCGTAGCTAATGATAAGGCCTGCGTCTTTGTCGCGCGCCTTTATGCCAGGTGCTCCATAGATTGGGTCTAGCAAGATTGATGAGGAGTATTTGGTAAGTTCACTAATCACGAGTTCCTTAAATCTACCAATTCCTTCGACATTATTGAGCTCTGGATTGGCCTTATCCATCATTTTTTCCATCGACCCACGTTGGTCGATGGCAAGGGCTGCTATCGCTCCTGCTTCATTTGCTAAAATCCTTAGATTGTCGTATTTCTCTTTTGAAACTTTCATATTTCCTCCACGATTATTTGATCGTAATATTTGTCAAAGTCATCCATATTGATATGGGCCGTTTCCGGGTCTAGGACATTTAAAAGTCCGGCATTCATGCTTGTTTTTATAATATCGATATCAGTTTTATTTTTTGCAATGGCATAAATTGCGCCTGCTAGGGTCGAATCACCGCTGCCTACTGGGTTTACTGCGGTAACTACTGGCACACTAGCGGAATAAATATTATCTTTGATTTTAATAATAGCCCCGTCTTTACCGAGGGATGCGATAATGTATGGGATATCTATAAAAGGTTCAGCTAGCAACACTTCCTTGAGATCATCTTTAGTAATTTCCCTGCCAAGGAGATCTGAAATTTCAGTTTCATTTGGCTTGATGAGGTCAGGTTTTATCTCTGCTTTGATGACAGCTTCTAGGGCCTTTCCAGAAGTGTCTACTGATATAAATTTGCTACTTTTTTTGGCGTATTTTATAATTTCTTCATAAAAGTCTGGGTCAAGGCCTTGTGGGAGTGAACCTGAGATATTGATAAAGTCGCATCCGCAGCTTATTTCATCAAGACTAGCTATAAATTTATCTCTTTCTTCAGCAGAGATAACTGGGCCTTTTTCGTTGATTTCTGTTTGCTTGCCCTCGTGAAGGATGGCTACACAATTGCGGGTAGCCCCCTTTATATCGACAAATCTAGTTTGATGGCCGAGGTCATTTAGTGAATTTTTGATAAATTCTCCAAGGACCCCACCGGCAAAGCCTGATTGGACGACTTCAGCACCCAATTGGTGTAGGACTTTGCCAACATTGACTCCCTTGCCGCCTGGGGTTTTGATTTCATTTGTTACACGATTAACAGCATCTATTTTTAGCTCATCTAATGGATAGGATATATCCACAGATGGGTTGGCTGTTATGGTTAGGATCATCCGAAGACTCTCTTTCCATCAATGAAAGTTGCTATGAGTTCTAGGTGATGGTCTAGGACGACAAAGTCAGCTGCATAGCCTTCTTTGAGCTTGCCACAAACATCATCTATACCTACTGATTTGGCTGGGATGAGGCTTGCCATTTGTATAGCTTCAAAGGCTGTGGCTATATCCCATTCTACTACGTTTTTGACCCCATCTTTTAATTTTAGGATAGATCCAGCTAGGGCTCCTCCTTCTTTGAGGCGGGCTTGGCCATCTTTTACTAAAACGTCGAATTCGCCAAGCATATAGTCGCCCTCATCCATGCCGCCAGCTGCCATGCAATCTGTGATAAGGGCAACGCGGTCGCGGCCTTTTACATTCATGAGGACATTGGCAGAAGCTGGATTTACATGGTGGCCATCGCAGATAAGCTCACAATAAGCATCTGAATTCATAGCTGCCCCTACCATTCCCGGTTCTCTGTGGTGGAGGCCACTCATGCCGTTATAAGTGTGGATAAATATATCTGCACCTTCATTTACTGCAGACATAGCCTCATCATAGGTCGCATCAGAGTGAGCAAGGGCTACATGGATACCCAAGGCATTAGCCTGATGGATAAAATCAGCCACCCCTTCTCTTTCTGGGGCTATAGCGATTTTTTTAACTATGCCGCCTGATAGGTCATTCCATGTTTTAAGCTTTTCAATATCTGGATCTGTCATGTATTTTGGATTTTGAGCGCCCTTGTATTTTTCTGTAAAAAATGGGCCTTCTAGGAAGATTCCACGGACCTTCGCTCCTTCTACATCTTTCCACTCATCTCCTACGACCTTGCAAGCTTCATTGAGTCTTTCTACACTGTCGGTGAGAGTGGTTGGTAGAAATGATGTGACACCTGTTTCAAGGAGGCCAAGGCTCATTTTATTAAGTGCTCCAGGCTTACAATTCATTATATCTTCGCCTTTGTAGCCGTGGATATGAGTGTCAACTAGGCCTGGGGCGATGATTTCGCCTAGGTCTTCGTATTCATCTGGTTCATTTTTGGAGAAAGTAGTGATGATCCCATCCTTTACTTCCATAAAATAATCTTCTAATATCCTATCTTCTAGTACTATATATTTTGCTTTATAAAACATTTTAACCTCTATTTCTCGTATGCGTGGATTGTAACACCTTTTACTACTCTATTTACCGTACCAGTTTTTGAAGGATTATCTGGGCTATTGCCCACCCTGAGACTAGTAACTAGGCTGATTAGCTGGCCAACTAGGATATAACAAACAGCTAAGTATGCATCATTATCCATATCATTTTCATAAATCAGCTTATCAAAATCTCCGTCTATTTCAGTATTTGTAACAGCAATTACTTTTTGAGCAATCTTATCAGCTGATATTTCATTTAATATATCCAGGTCATAATTTCTAGTGTAAGGATTTGATGAAATAAATGAAACTATGAGGGTCTTTTTATCTACGAATGATTTTGGCCCGTGGCGGAAGCCCATGGATGATTCAAATAGCGATGCCACTTCTCCTGCTGTAAGCTCCAATACTTTTAGTCTAGCCTCATTGGCAAGTTTATAGAGCGGGCCAGAACCCAGATAAACTATTCTATCAAAATCAAA
Source organism: Anaerococcus pacaensis 9403502 (assembly GCA_000308255.3). Classification (GTDB taxonomy): domain Bacteria; phylum Bacillota; class Clostridia; order Tissierellales; family Peptoniphilaceae; genus Anaerococcus; species Anaerococcus pacaensis. The sequence goes on from HG326663.1 coordinate 542,759, forward strand.
GTCTACGAGTCTTTCTACTTGCTCACTATCATTTAAAATCACTGAGCCAGTTTCAGTTAATTTTTGCACTAGAGTTTTTTTAGCAGTTCTATTATCAAAAATCAATAGGGCTGTGAGCAGCATAGATGTGAATGAGCTGGTCATAGCAAAGCCCTTGTCATTGGTCCCATCTGGCTCGATAAACACATAAGATTTCTCGTTAGCAGTAAGCTTTTCGGCAAGCTTGCCATCAGGGGCGCATGTGATAGCTAGATTGTAAAAATCATCCACTATTTGCTCACCCAATTCTACTGCAGCGAGCGACTCTGGAGAATTGCCAGATCTTGCAAAGCTTACGAGTAGGGTTGGCTTTTCTTTTTTGAAATGTAAGTAAGGGCAGGCTACCAAATCAGTTGTAGCGATAGACTTGAAATTATAAGTTCCTAGTGATTTCAAATATTCACTGGCTATATTTCCCACATATTCACTAGTGCCTGCACCAGTGAAAATAATCTCTACATTTTTTGGCAATGCATCCAAAAAATTTTTGATCTCATCACATCTATCTAGATAAAGCTCATAAACCCTCTCCCATTGCTTTGGCTGGGATAAGATTTCTTCGTAAGTATGGATCCCGCCATAGTTTTGTATATATTCTTTGTCTAAATACATGGGGACATCTCCTATATACTTGCTATATAATCATCTATATCCACCAAGACATGTTCTTTTCTGGACTTCTCTGCCGCAAAGCACATCATATGGCTAGATATAGATTCGTTTATATCTGTTCTAATCCTTGACCTATCACCTCTGATACCTCTTAGGAAGGAATCGATTATACCACTATCCCCTCCGCCATGAAAAGATATCTCCGCTTCGACATCGATGATTATATCTTCGCCTTGACCAAATTTTCTCATAATTACCTGAGCCTTCCTATCATCGGCCTCAAGCTCTCCAAGCGTACCTTGGATTTTGATATTGCGGTGGAGGTCTCTAGAAAATGCTGATAGGTTAAATACTGCACTTATCCCATCTTCAAACTCAATACTTATAGACTGATGGTCGCATACATCATTATCGCATGCCCAAACGCACCTGCCATATGGGCCAGTCCTTAGAGCTTCTTCCAATGTTTCATCTGTTAGGGCGGGATCAATTAGGTTTCTCCAACCATAGCCTCTAAAGCCTTCTTTGTAAAAATCCTTGGCTGAGTATAAGCAAGTATCTTGGTACTTACAGTCTAGGCACCTATCTGATGCCCCTTCTGGCTGATTTTCATCAATAAAATATGTGAGATCTCCAAAAGCTTGTATATTAACTGGCTTTTTGCCTGTCAGATATAAAAGTAAGTCCATATCGTGGCATGATTTTTGTAAAATTAGCGGAGATGAAAGTTTTTCATTTCTCCAATTGCCTCTCACAAAAGAATGGGCAAAGTGCCAATAGCCGATATTTTCGTTGTGACTAATACTCATCACATCGCCAATGGTTCCCTCATCTATGAGGTCTTTAAGCTTCATATATAATGGGGCATAGCGAAGGACGTGGCAGACCATAATTATTTTCGGATAATTGGCTGCCTTTTCTGCTATGGCCTTTAGCTCTGCTGGGTCTGGGGTGATTGGTTTTTCAAGTAGGATATCGAGATTATAGTCCATTGCATCGATCACTATCTGATAGTGCTCTCTGTCATATGTTGCAATCACAAGTGCATCTACAAATCTCTCCTTAGATAAGTCTTTGAAAAACTCACGGGCATCTGTATATAAGTGTTTTTTATCCACTCCAAACTCAGCTCCAGTTATGGCGAGCCTATTGGGATCTTGTTCTACAATTGCTGCGATTTTAACATCTTCATAGGAGTTTAGTATCCTCCCATAGGCTATCCTACCGCGTTCACCTGCTCCTATGATTCCAACTCTAATTTTCATCTGCATACTTCCTAGCAAGGATTACAGATCCTTCTACAGGGCTGGTGTATGGGAGTTTCATATTTATATCTGATTTCACTTTTGATTCAATTTCTGCAAATAATGCCCTACCGAGATTGGTCACCCCACCAGAAAATGTAACATCTATAGTGTCTTTAAAGTCTAGTTCGCGGGCAATGGTGTCGATTACTAGTGCAATCTCAGCTGTGACCTCATCTAGGATATCTAGGGCATATGGGTCGTTGTCATTTAGGGCATCTCCCATGATTGTCGAAAAGGCCGCTATCTCATCTCGCCTCATATTTTCCACTATATCAAATATTTCAAAATCATCTGTGATAGCTAGTTTTTCTTTTACCTTGTCATAGATAATTGTTTTTTCTAATCTACCATCACTCATTTTTGTAAATAGATTTAATATTTTAAGGCCAATCCAATAGCCACTTGCTTCATCTCCCATAAGTGGCCCCCAGCCTGAGCAACGCATATCATTGCCAGCTTCATCTACCCCGTAGCCGATTGCTCCAGTGCCTATGACTATATTGATCCCAGGGCTGGCATTGAGCGAACCCGCCCAGCCGTTGACACAGTCATTGGCCACCTTAAATCTATCGTTACCGAGGACTCTTCTTATACCCTCGTGGATGTATTCTTCTGTGTCTGGATATTGGCCATAGCCAGGGCTTGCTATAAAGCTATAGTCTATGTCAGCAGGGCTAATGCCTGCTTTATTACACACATCATTTATCCCCAACTCCATGATATCAAAATATTCTTTCTTGCTGACTTGCTTAGGATGTATGGTGATTTGTCTGGATTCGTACTTTTCTCCGTTTTTATCAAGCAAGAAGGCGGTCTTTGTCCCGCCTCCGTCTACTCCAAGATAGATACCATCAGTCATGGTATTCGCCTCTGTCCCATTTTTCTAAAAATTCTTCGAAGAACGTGTCATTTTCAAATTGTTCTTCTCTGTCTTCGTTGTTTTCAATTTCCATTAGCTTTTTAATTAGTTCATCTTTTTCTGGGCTTGCCTTATATTCTGTATCAAGGAAGCTATCGATGATTTCAAGGGCTAAGTCTTTACCTACTATCATTCCACCTACTGCTATGACATTGCAATCTAGGTCTTCTCTGGCATGGATTGCTGTAGCGCAATCACGTACTAAGGCGCAGCGGGTACCATAAGATTTGTTTACTGCTGTTGATATACCAACACCTGTCCCACAAAGGACAACACCAAGGTCAGCACGACCAGTTGCTACTAGCTCGCCTACTTTTTTACCATACATAGGGTAGTGGGTTCTGGTGTGGTCGTAGGTTCCTACATCTAGGACCTCAAATCCTCTTGATTTTAAGTGGTCTGATATATCTATTTTTAAATCTGTAACTATATGGTCACATCCTAATGCTATTTTCATGGCACTCTCCTTACATCATTTTGTTTAACATATCGATTCTGATTTGGTGGCGGCCGCCATCATAACCATGGCTTAGGAAATTTCTAAGGCAAGACTTAGCAAGCTCTTCACCAACTATGCCGGAACCTAAGCAAAGCACGCGTGACCCGTTGTGCCTTTTGGTCATAAGCGCTGATCTCTCATCAGATACTTCAGCCCCAATCATGCCCTTGTGTTTGGTTGCAGCTATATATGAGCCTGCCCCATATTTATCGATTAAGATTCCAACTGATGCATCATCAGAACCACTTGTAAGCATCCCATCTACCTCAAGCAGCTTGGCGCATACATTCTTAGCACTATCTACAAAGTCACCTCCCTCTACTGTGAGATCTTCGTATTCAAAACCTAAATTCTCTATCTCATCTATTAGAGCATCTTTTAAGGCTACCCCGTCTTTATCTGCCGAAATATATACTTTCATAAATCCTCCTCTTATATAAATCCACTTTATATAATATTACCCTAATTAATATGGGTATAAGTAAATGAGGTGAGAAATGAAGGTTATTTTAGCAGTAGACAAAAATCGGGGTATAGGCAAGGACAATGATATGCTCTATCATTTAAAAAAAGACCTCGAACATTTTAAAGAAACAACTATGGGAAATACCCTAATTATGGGTAGAAGTACATATGAATCGATGGATGGGGCTTTGCCTAATAGGGAAAATATAGTGCTTACGACTAATCGTGATTACAAGGCCGATGACGCCCTTATCTTTCACAGCGTAGAGGATATACTGGCATATGTAAAAGATAAGGATGATAATGAAGTATTTGTTATCGGTGGCGGGCAGATAGTTGAACTATTTATCGACTATATAAATGAAGCCATTATCACGAAAATCGATGGATCAAGACCTGCCGATACATATCTGCACAATTTCGATGAAGATCCTAATTTTACCCTAGTGGAAGTGTCACCAACTATAGAAGATGAAGTAAATTTCAATATCGCAAGATACAGGAGGAAATAATGGAAAAGAAAACAACAGAAATATTTGTATCAGATAAATGCCCACATTGCCAAAATGTAATCGAAGATTTTAATGCAAATCCAAATAACTATGAAGAATGTGAACTAATTAATATCACAGAAAGCATGGCAAACCTTAAGAGATTTTTAAAATACCGCGATGACCTAGAAGGCTATAAAGAAGTCAAAGCTAGTGGAAAAGTGGGCGTGCCAAGTAAAGTCCTTGATGGGGTTGAAGTAGAGTTTTTTGAACAAGTATAAAACTTGAATTATAGGAAATACATTATATAATGTAAATAAGAGAAGCCACCTCTTAAATCCCCAAAAAAGCCTTTGACATTTGTCAAAGAAATGCACGTATTATCAAAATAGGGTATCAAAAAAGAGTAGTTGCCGCTACTCTTTTTTATTTTGGTCTTGGTCCTTCCAATCTTTGTAGATTTCGGTAAGGATATTGACCGCTAGTGGCAGGATCAAACCCATCACTAGAGCACGTATTATCTCCATAGACCATCAACTCCTTTCGGAGACAATTAAATTATAACACACAAATAATCCCCATTATCTATATGTCAGATAACGGGGATATTTAGCCCTTATGTTCTATATGTCTATTCAGATTTATAGCCTCCACCACCTCATTAAAAAGTATCCTCTTTCTCATGTCAGTAAGCATAGCATAAATCGAAACTACAATGGCTATCCCGGACCCCAATGTAAATAGGCTCAGAGCCAATACTTCTATATATAGGCCTGCATTCATCTCAACAGTTGGGTCGCTCATATTGGTAAAATAGTCAAATACTGATGCTACCAAGGCAAATATAGCTGAAGCTATAACGGCAGATTGAATCAGCTGGTTAAAATCCCTTTTTTGATGAATTTTTGCTAATAAATCATCGGCAAGCTCATCTGTGAGTTTGATATTATTTTCATCAAGTATTCTAAATATCATCTTCATTGCATTATTCATCTCGCTTGTCTTAAACTTATAGATATAGTGTTTCAAAAATAAATCCAAAAGAAAAAACACGATTATAGCAGCCAGAAAAAGTATACCAAAGGTAGCCGCATTGCCAAAGGTCCTCCAAATTGGCCTGAGATTATTTAGAATCAAATAAAAAATAAAGCAAAACCAACAGCCGCCCCAAATTCTATCATATAATTCTTTCCAGTATTTTTATAATTCTTCACAAATATCTTCACCAAATTTTCATATGATGCATAGTGAAGTTCCAAGGGATTTGATAGGTAATCATCCCCCTCATCGATTAATAAATCGTCCAAATTATAATCACTTATAAGCCCTCCTTGTTAAATGACTTATACCCCAGTTGATTATTTAATTTGCCACTAGTATAAAATTATTATATAATTAATTTTAGATTATTATATTTAAAATAATGAGGATTAAATAATGAAGAAATCATCTAGAACTTTAATAAAATTAATATTAGTCTTTCTGGCATTTATCGGAGGATTTATACTTTTTCGTAACAACAGGACGCCTAAATACACTATAGCCATAGTCCACAACAACCAAGATGTCAATAAGATTTACGATGTTCTCCTCCAGTACGAGGTCGGTATGGCAGATATCGATACTACTAGCTTGTCAGATGACATGATAGATGAGCTAATAGCCGATGCAGACGGGGTTATATTTGCAGGTGGCAATGACTTCAACCCTGATATCTACGGTGGAGATTCCGATTTGGTAGAGTATTTTAATACAAATGATGACTATGATAGCCTTCGCATCCTCGATAAGTGCATAGCAGATAATAAGCCAATTTTAGGCCTCTGCCGTGGTTTGCAGCTTATAAATATCTACTATGGTGGCAGTCTCTATGAGGATATACCTAGCCAATACTCAACAGATGTCATCCACAGGGGCGAGAACAAAAGCGTCACCTACCACCCTGTTAATATATCATCGGACACTAGATTATACCAGATAATACAGACTGATTATATAGATGTAAATTCCTACCACCATGAGGCTATCAAAGACTTGGGAGATGGCCTTCGTGTAGGTGCAACTAGCGATGATGGTCTAATCGAGGCGATTGAAAATCCTTATTATCCTTATATGGTCGCTGTCCAATGGCATCCAGAATTTTCTTATTTTGAAGATGTCCGCAGCCAGATGATTTTTGATGATTTCATAAGTTTTGTAAGAGAAGAAAAGAACCTAGATTAAATTCTAGGTTCTTTAAATTTCTTGTATTTAACATATGCATTTGCCGCCATGAAGATGGTTACTATTAAGATTAGCCACCAATATGGGCGGTTTTTTTGAAATTGTAAGATAGTCACTATGGCTAAAAGCACTGCAGTGACAACACTTGTCATAAACTCTAGGGCTTCTAGATTGTTTTTATTCATATCAAACCACTTGGTCTAGAGTTTTCCAGCTTAGTAGAGCGCATTTTACCCTTTGTGGCATGTTTTGGATGTTGATGAAGGCTACAGCATCGCCTAGCTTTTCGAGTTCCTCATCAGATACGTCCTCACGTTTAATCATGCGAATGTATATATCTGCAAGCTCCTTAGCTTCTTCTTTAGTCTTTCCAACAATCATGTCACACATTACAGATGTAGCTGCCTGGCTTATAGCACAGCCTTCACCTGTAAATGCTGCTTCTTTTATCACATCCCCATCCATTTTTAGTTGAATGACAATCTCGTCCCCACATGATGGGTTGTGGCCTGGTTCTGTGATATCAGGATCTGCTAAGTCGTGTTTGTTTGCTTGGTTTCTCGAATGATCTAGGATTATTTGAGAATAAATTTCTTCCATATTCATCTTATAGACCCATTACCTTTCTAACGTTTAATAGTTCTTTTGCAAATATTTCTGCTTCTTCTTTGGTGTTATAAAATGCAAAACTTGCCCTAGTTGTAGAGCTTACTCCTAGGTATTTGTGTAGTGGCATAGCGCAGTGGTGGCCAGAGCGGACTGCCACACCTGCATTGTCTAATATACTTGCAATATCGTGTGGGTGGATATCATCAAAAGTGAATGATAATACCGCCCCAGTCTTTACATTTTCTGGATAGAATGTCTTGATACGTGGGATGTCTTTGATGAGGTCATAGGCGTATCGGGTAAGTTCAGATTCGTAATTATATATCTCATCGATACCGATATCTTCCATATATTTGATAGCAGCAGCAAGGCCGACAGCCCCGCCTACATCTTGGGTTCCCGCTTCAAATTTGTATGGTAGCTCTGCAAAGGTCACATCTTGTTCATAGACATATTCGATCATATCCCCACCTGTGAGGAAGGGATCCATATTTTCTAAGATTTCCTTTTTGCCGTAGAGCACGCCTATGCCCATAGGTGCAAGGAGCTTATGACCTGAAAAGACTAAGAAGTCACAGTCAAGGTCAGCCACGTCTGTTTTTAGGTGTGGGATAAGCTGCGCTCCATCCACTATTGATATTGCCCCCACTTCATGGGCCCAGCCAGTGATTTTTTTGACATCTATTATTTCGCTATTTACATTAGATGCACCTGTAAATGAAACAATCTTTGTGTTTTCATTTATCTTGCTCTTCAAATCATCGTAGTCTAGGGAATAATCATCATTTAGGTAAGCATATACTAACTTTGCCCCAGTGAGGTCACGTATTCTTTGCCATGGCACTAGATTTGCATGGTGCTCTAGGATTGTAATTAGAATCTCATCGCCCTCTTTGAGGTTTTTCATAGCGTAAGAATAAGCGATGATATTTAGGGCCTCTGTAGCATTTCTAGTAAAAATGATTTCTTCTCTGTGGGCTGCGCCTATGTATTCTTTGACATAGTCACGGGAGTCCTCGTAGGCATTGGTAGCTACCATGCTTAGGTAGTGAGCTCCCCTGTGAGGATTTGCATTTTGATATTTATAATAATTGTCCACTGCTTCTAGCACTTGGATTGGCTTTTGGCTAGTGGCAGCTGTGTCTAAATAAATAATATCCCTGCCTAGATGGTCTTTATCTAGGTAAGGAAAATCATTTCTTATTTTTTGTATATCCATTTTAGTCCCTGATATTCATTTGGTGAACCTTATCTTTAAGGCTCTTTCTGATATCTTCATCATCGACCTTATCAATCGCCTTTGAGAATACTGCTTCTAGCATCATTGATTCAGCTTGTTTTTTATCAAAGCCACGGCTAATGATGTAGAATAGCATTTCTTTATTTTGTCTACCGACGCTTGCAGCGTGGTTGCCGGCTACTTCTTTTTCTGCACAAAGTAGGATTGGAGCAGTCTTGTTCTTTACTTCATTTGAGAACATCATTGAGTAGTCACCAATCTTGCCGTCTGCTTCAAAGCAGCCTTTTCTAAGGTCTACTACACCCTTCCAATTTTTGTGAGCGCGGTCTTTTACAGCTCCGTTAAACATAGCATCTGAGTCAGTCTCATTGCCGTAGTGCTCGTTGGTCGCTAATAAATCTAAGAATTGGTCTTTTTCTTTGAAGTATACACCATCTTCTACTACTATAGATCTGTCGCCTTCCATGATGTTTTTAAGGTTAACTACAGAATAATCAGCCCCTACTTCGATGTATGATAGGTCTAGATGTGACTCTTCGCCTAGTATTGTGGTGGATGATAGGAAGTTTATAGTATCTTCTGGTAGGTCTGTCACTATCACTAGCTTCACGCGAGCCTTATCTTTGATATTTACTCTGATTTGGTTATTTAAATAAAGGCGAGATCCAGCTTCACCTGTGATATTTACAAGGAAAGATGAAGTGGTATCAGCAGCTACATTGATATCAATGGCTCCTGTAAGGATTTCGTTATCTCCATTTACATGAAGATCAATCCTTTCAGTATCTCTATCTTCTTTCACATCGCGGTAGATGCTATAGTTTCTAAACTCTTTATTCTCTGCCTTGATATCTTCAGATAGGCCGTAGATTTTGCCGTCAAAGGCTTCTTCTAGGGCTTTTATTGATTCGCCTTCTGATTCTTTGTAGTATGGAACGTGCTCAGCTTGGCTATGTTTATGGTCTACATAGTTTAGCCCTTGGGCATTCCATGTATACATTCTCATTTCATTTAATTTACTCATCAGCCATTCGCTCCTTCTAATTCCATATCAATTAGCCTATTCATCTCAACTGCATATTCTAGTGGGAGTTCACGGCTAATAGGTTCAGCAAAACCACGTACAATCATTGATTTCGCTTCATCTTCTGGGATACCACGGCTCATTAGATAAAATATTTGAGATTGGTTTAGCGAACCAATCTTTGCTTCGTGACCGCAGTCTACGTCATCATTTCTGATATCAAGTATTGGAATTGTATCTGATTGGGCATTTTCACTTAGCATTAGGTTCTCACAGTCTACAGTCGAACGGCTTCCTACTGAGTTTGCCTTCATCTGTACAAGCGATCTTGTCATAGACTTACCAGAGCCTGCTGTGATTGATTTGGTAAGGGCTGTTGAGAAAGTATTTGGAGCAAGGTGGATCATTGAACAACCATTATCAATATATTGACCATCAGCTGCAAATGTGATACCTGTGTACTCTGCACTTGCTCTTTCACCAGCTAGAACTGATGTTGGATATAGCATAGATACCTTAGATCCAAATGATCCTGATACCCAAATCACCTTGCCGCCTTCATCAACGATAGCACGTTTGGTGTTTAGGTTGTACATATTTCTTGACCAGTTTTCGATGGTTGAGAAACGAACTTCAGCATTTTTACCAACAAAGATTTCTACAGAACCAGCGTGAACATTTACTACGTTATATCTAGGTGCAGAACAACCTTCGATGAAGTGTACCTTAGCATTGTCTTCAGCAATGATCATAGTGTGTTCAAATTGGCCAGCTCCTGGCGCATTTAATCTGTAATATGATTGTAGAGGGATGTCTACTTGGACACCTTCTGGTACGTATACTAGGGTACCACCAGACCATACTGCCCCGTGTAGGGCTGCATATTTGTGAAGTGTTGGTGGGATGGCTCTTTGGAAGTATTCTTTTACGATATCTTCGTGTTCCTTAAGGGCTGTTGCAAAGTCCATAAAGATAACCCCTTGGTCTTCAAGGTGTTTTTGGATAGAGAAATATACTTCTTCGGAGTCGTATTGGGCACCTACACCAGCTAGAGACTCTTGCTCAGCCTTTGGTATACCAAGTCTATCAAAGGTTGCCTTGATATCTTCTGGTAGGGCATCCCAATTTGATTGCTTGTCAGTTTTTGGTTTTACATATGTGGTAATATCGTTCATGTCAAGCTCAGATAGGTCTGGGCCCCAGTTTGGATTTTCAAGCTTGTAAAATAGCTCTAGAGATTGCAATCTTCTGATTCTCATCCAGTCTGGTTCGCCTTTTTTATCTGATATCTCATTTACGATATCGGCATCGAGGCCTTTTTCCGTTATATAATCATAGGAAAACTCGTCGATAAAGTCATAAAAACCACGATCGAGTTCCTTTAATTGTTCTTCTACACTTTTATTTGGCATAGTCTACACCCATTCATATCCTTTTTCGATGATTTCATCCATGAGTCCTGCATCACCTGTTTGTGAAATCTTGCCATCTTTTATTACGTGAACATAGTCAGCTTTGATGAATTCTAGTAGGGCCTTGTGGTGGGTGATGAGGATTACTGCATTGTCTTCATTTCTAAAGTCTTCTATACCTTTAGATACGATTCTTACCGCATCGACGTCAAGACCAGAGTCTGTCTCATCTAGCATAGCAATTTTTGGATTCATCATCTTCATTTGAAGAATCTCACTCTTTTTACGTTCCCCACCAGAAAAACCTACGTTTACATATCTTGATGCATATTCATCAGATAGGCTAAGTTTTTCCATTTCGCTTGTTAATTTTTTATTGAAAGCTAACATTTGTGGCTTTTCACCTGTGACTTGTTCTTCTGCTATTCTTAGGAAATCATTTAGCTTTACACCAGGAATCTCATCAGGGTGTTGAAAACTCATGAAAATACCACGACGAGCGCGTTTGTCTACTGACTCTTCTGTGATATCTTCGCCTTCAAAATATATGTGGCCTTCTGTAACTTCATATACAGGATTTGCCATGATTGTATTCATTAGGGTTGATTTACCCGAACCATTAGCTCCCATCACTACATGGACTTCTCCTGCATTTACAGTTAAATCTATACCTTTTAGAATCTCCGCATCTTCTACTGATACATGGAGATTTTCAACTTTTAATAACTCAGACATATTTTCTCCTTTATAAATTGAAAATTCATATAAAGTATACTATTTTGATAAAGATTATCAATACTTAGTTATTACCCTTAATAGGGCACAAAAAAACGAGCCTGGGCTCGTTCACTCTCTTACTAGTCTACATTTATTTTATTTTCTACAACATCTACTAGAGTAATTACGGCTTCTTCTTCCTTATCTCCTTCTGCTCGGATGATAAGCTCTTCGCCGCCTGAAGCACTCATGCTTAGAACTGACATGATAGACTTTGCATTATAACTTCTTCCGTTTTTTTCAACTGTGATATCACATGGAAACTGAACAGCGGCTCTGATGAAAATTGATGCAGGTCTTGCATGTAAGCCAATTTCATTAGTTAATGTGACTTTTTGCTCGTACATAGTACCTCCTTATCTAGTTTTTACTCATATGAATATATTACAGCATTTTAAATTAAAATGCAAACATTTTCACCATTTTTCCTATCAACTTTACACCAGCTTAACATTTAATATGATAAAACCCACCGTTAAGTGGGTTTACATCTTAGATTCTCTTTAATACTTCTATTAGTAGCTTATAATTTTTTTCTACTGAATTGATATTTGCTCGCTCTGCTGGGCTATGAGCACCTTCTATTTCAGGACCAAATGAAATCATTTCTACATCTGCCATGTAGCCTTTAAAGATACCACATTCCAGGCCGCCGTGGGTAGTGCCCACTTCCATAGATCCACCATTTTGCTCTTGCCATACATCATTAAATATATCAACAAGTTTGGTTTCTTCTCTTTGCCAGCCAGAATATGCGCCCTTGATATTAGTAGTAGCTCCAAAAGATTCGGCAATTTTACTTGCGATGCCAGCTCTATTAAACTTCGCAGAATCAATTTGAGATCTGATCATTGAGCTTAGGACTAGCTTATTATCAACTGTTTCTAGTGTACCTAGGTTTGAAGATGTGATAATCTCGCCCTTATGCTTTTTATATAAGCCGTCTGGGATAGCGTATAGGACATTTGCTATTTGACTTGACACTTCTTCTGATAAGAACTCATCTTTATCGCATGGAACACACTCGATAGCGATATTGGCATTTGGATCTGTGTCCTTGTATTCATTTAGAATTTCTGCTGCACGTTCTTTAAGAACTTCGGCATCTTTTTCGCTATCATTAGTCTTAAAAATAGACACAGCGGATGCTGCGATTGCATTTCTTTTCACACCACCGTAGATATCAGCGATTTTAAGTCCTTCTAGGTCATTAAGTAATCTACCCATAGCCTTTAGGGCATTTAGCCTTGCCTTATCAATCTCCATACCAGAATGACCGCCTTCTAGGCCAGAGATTTGTACTGAGATAGCCTTTGAGTCTTTGTCAGATTCTTCTTTGATTAAGTTCTTTTCAAAATATATTTCTAAATCAAGACCACCAGCACATCCAATAGTAAGGATGCCATCTTCTTCAGAATCAATGTTTAATAGATATTTTGCATTGATATCTGATGCATCAAGGGCATTGGCCCCGACCATTGCTGTTTCTTCACCAGTTGTGATAATAGCTTCAAGTGGGCCATGCTCTAGCGAGTGATCATCTAGGACAGCTAATATATAAGCCACACCCATACCATCATCTGCACCAAGTGTCGTGCCATTGGCCTTCACCCAGTCTCCGTCGACTATTAGCTCGATTGGGTCTGTATCAAAATTGTGGTCTGAGGAATCATCCTTCACGCACACCATATCAGAGTGAGCCTGAAGGGCAACGGTAGGTCTATCCTCATATCCAGCACTTGCTGGCTTTTTGATAATCACATTTAACGCCTCATCTTGGCGCACTTCTAGGTTTCTCTCTTTGGCAAAGTTTACTAAATAATCAGACACCCTTTGCTCATCACCAGAACATCTAGGTATCTCACTTAGCTCAGAGAAAAATCTCCACACTCCTTGTGGCTTCAAATCTTTAATTTCCATTATAACCTCCTTAGGTATCGCAATTACTAATAGATATTGTACCCCAATCTAAATTCTATTCTCTGTTTTAAAAATACAATGGAATGCGATTGATTATTTAATTTTTATAATGTATAATTGAATTAATTTAAGTATTCATATTAGGTTTTTGAATAAATAAAAGTTGGAGGTTTAGGATGCATCAAAGACGAATATATAAGAAGAGAAGGAAAGGAACTTTTTTTAGAAAGATTCTTATATTTTGCTTTATGGTTTTCTTATTTTTCTTTATTAGAAACCGTATTTACTATTATGAGGATAATTATTCAACTGCTAGCAGCTTTATTAACCTCCCTATCTTTGCCCCAAAATCTGGACCTAAGTCTTATAAGTCTGATGATCTAGATAGACTTAGAAAAAACTTAAGAACTGAATCCAAATCTGGCAACGAAAAAGCTCAGTGGATATATGATAACTCCTACACCCTAGCAGATGTAGACCTGTACCTCGCTGGCAATGATGCTGACACCATTGACTTTGTCTATAACTACAAAAATGGGATTACCGATTTCCCATATTTTCCAGGGGAATCTCTTGACCTAGGTAGAAAAACCCCATATTTTATTCAGTGGGATAATAGGTGGGCCTATAATAGGCTGGGCAATTCCAATATCGGCATTGCTGGCTGCGGACCGACATCTATGGCCATGGTGCTTGCAAGGCTAAGGGGAGATAGGTCCATCACTCCAGATCTGATAGCAAAAGATGCAGAAAGCTATATGACTAATGATGGTATAGGCTGGGCATTTTTTGCAGATGAAGCAGCAGCTTATGGCTATGGCTGTTATGATGTCTACACAGATGAGGAATCAATGATAAGAGCACTAGAAAACGGTCCACTCATTGCATCAGTAGACAGGGGGTATTTTACCCTCTTTGGTCATATCCTAGTGATTGACTCCTACGAAAATGGCAGATTTATAATAAATGATCCAAACTCTATCGGGAAGTCCAAAGAAAGCTGGACTTATGAGGAAATCAGTGACCAGCTAGTAAAAATATGGTTGATAATTTAAAAGGGATGAGTTTCTACTTATCCCCTTTGTATTTATCTAGTATTTCATTTTTATCTATTATAATTTTCTTAATATTATCCATATAATCTTTCATATTCCTTGCATTCCTATATTTTTTCCCATTCATAAGCTTAGTATTCGCATTCATCCCTAGGCCTACTACATTTTCTAGCTCTTCGTTTATTATAATATTGTAGCGCTGAGCGGTGGAATCCCTGTGATAGCCTACGTTTTCTAGGTTTGAGATGATGTTTTTTTGGCGGTAGAGGTAGTAGGGTTTATAGGAATTCTTTTCTGTGAATTCTTTGACTTGAGCTGCTATCTCGTTTGCTGCTTTAACTGAACCCTTTTTGTTTTCTTCCTTGTATTTGCTGCCAACTTTTGTAGCAAGGGCGTGGAAGGTTATGTTGTGGGGTTTTAGTTTTTCAAGGATTTTAAAATTTTTGGCAAATTGGTCAGCGCTTTCGCCTACTAGGCCAACTATAAAGTCCATGTTTACTATAAAGTCTAAATCAATGGCCCTATCATACATTTTTAAAAAATGGTCTAGGTCTTGGGTGCGGCCTACTGATTTTATAATATCTTCATTGAATGTTTGAGGATTTAGGGATATGCGGTCCACACCAGCATCCCTAATGATTTCTAATTTCTCAGTATCAAGCGTATCTTCCCTGCCTGCTTCGAATGTGAATTCATCATAGGAGAATTTATTATTTATCGCATTAAGTAATCTTTCCAAATCATGATGGCTAATGTCAGATGGCGTGCCACCACCGATATAGATTGTATCGAGCTTTTCTGGTAAGACTATCTCATTTATTTCCCTGATGAGCAGATCAATATAAGCTGTCCTATC
Source organism: Anaerococcus pacaensis 9403502 (assembly GCA_000308255.3). Classification (GTDB taxonomy): domain Bacteria; phylum Bacillota; class Clostridia; order Tissierellales; family Peptoniphilaceae; genus Anaerococcus; species Anaerococcus pacaensis. The sequence continues at coordinate 558,207 of HG326663.1, forward strand.
GTGATGGAGCCCTATGAGGGTTGGATAGGAGCAGTACCTACATCTGGTTGGGCAAAAGGGGATATTGATGTAAAGATTAAAAGCGTTTTTATCAAAAGATAATTTTTCTTGTTCGAATTTGACTTTTATAAGTAAATCCATTTTATCATCCGCTATAAAATACCTACTTGCCATCTCATCCGGACTCATTTTTTGCAATAGTTTACTAGGCTTAGATCCTGTGAGCATCCCCCAAGGTGATTCATAGCCTTCTGCTTGCACTAATATGTTATACAAAGTAGCTTTAAGCTCATAATTATTCTCAAAATCATAGGTCTTATCAGCAAATATAATCTTATCGGATTCGATTCTTATATCGGCCTCATCATCTACAAATGCCGACTCATCATAGAATATATTTAAAATATCATATACAATTTTTCTCTTATTTTCATCAGTAAGTCTAATTTTCATACAAATATTATACCGACTATCAAGCTATAGCTACCAGTTATCGGAAATCTGTGGCGGGGCTTTGAGTTTCAATCTATAATGTAAGTACAAGGAGGGCAAGGAATATGAAAGTGAATTTGAAAGTAGATGAGAGCCTCGCGGCAGATGAGCTTATTATCTACTCGAAAGAATTGAACAAAGAAGTGTTGGCCCTGAAGGAAAAAATCGAAAATTCATCCCCGCTAGTCCTAACTGGTTTTTATGATGATAAGCTCGAGTTTATAGACCCAGATGATATCATAAGGGTCTATGCCAATGACAAAAAAGTCTATGCGGTGACTATGGATAAGGAATATTTGTTAAGGCTTGCCCTATACCAAGTAGAAGAGAGGCTAGATCCCAGCCAATTTATTCGTATATCTAATAGTGAGATTATTAATCTTAGAAAAACCAGAAACTTCGACTTAGCCTACATAGGAACTATATCGTGCGAAATGGTAAATGGGGATGTCTGCTATGTATCAAGAAGGACACTCAAAAAAGTCAAAGAAATACTAGGAATATAAGGAGACGATTATGGAAAAAAGAAAAGTAGACATAAACTGGTTTGACTTGATTCTTTATATATTTACCTGGATTGGAGCTTCATTTTTCACCCAAATTGTTGCTAGCATGATAGCAGGTGAAACAAATTTTTACTTTGTGACAGATGCCTTTATGGTTGGCAAAACAGAAGTAGAAGCATATTTCTACCAAACTATACTCTATATAATAGCTTTAGTAGCCGTTTACTTTATACACTCAATCCCATATATTTTTAAAATGGTTTACAAAAAAGCCATAGCTATTACTTATACAGGGACTCTTCTAGTAGCTACCTTGCTATCATATATATTAAAAGGTCTGCCACACAGCCCTGTTTCTTGGATACAATCATTAATATCCTTTACTATAGGCTACTATTTAATTTACAAGCTATATGTCAGACGCGATCAAATTACGATAAATAGAATAAATGAAGCCATCAAAACACAGGAAGTTAAATAAAAAACACCTCCACAGTAGACAGGCTAATTAATAAAATTAGGCTAAACTACTTGGAGGTATTTTTTTATTTATTCTTTAGAAAATCATAAGCCCAGTTTTTATCAATTAATTGGGCTTTGTCAGTTTCAAACATGCCGTCATATTGGGCAACTATTTTGTCATAGACTTCTCTTACAAAAGCCAGCCTATATTCTTCTTCATCTGCGGTTTTGATCAAGAAATTATTTTGTGGAGTATATCTAAAGCTTACCACATCATCGTGATTTAGGCTAAGCTCATCACTTTCTAGTAGCATATACTTTAGAATCTCTATAGCCTTATCTGATAGATAAGCTTCAAATATAGCCATCTTTTCGCGTACTTCTTCGATATCTGTGGTCATTCTTGTCAGATACTTATCTTGCTCGCTTTTTCTAGATGGATCTAGGATAGATAGTGATGATTTGAATGCTAGTCTATTTTGAACGCATACAAACTTAGGGTCGTTTACTATCATAAATTTCACATCTTCATCTGTATAGACAAAGCGGTAGTTTAAGATAAATTCGTGGCCACAGCTAGGACAAGTGAGGCTTGCAAAACTTCCTGTTAGTAGTTTTTCGCGATCTGTAGTTGATGCGAAAACAGCTGTATTCATTTCTGTTTCATATTCATGTCCACATGATGGACAGGTTACTCCAAATACTTTATTACGTGTTTGCATATCTACCTCACTCAAATTCTATAGTATTTATTCCTAGGTCTGGGTCTAGTCTTTTCACTATCTCCCCATCTATCACATCTATAAATATCTCCATGGTCAGTGAACATGTAGCCTCATCTAAGTGGCCTCCTATGATTTCACTTTTTGCCCTACCACAAGTAATGTGGGTATGAACGAGCTGGTTGCCGTCCACCATGCCGATATTTCCTACTAAGGAAGTTACTTCCATGTCTTCATTATAATAATCCCAAGTATAGTCGCCTTTTTCTGGATAAAATAAACCAATCTTTAGCTTATCTACTGCACCTATACCTGTGAAATAAGCCGCTTTGATATCTTCTTTGACAGCAACTTCTCTTATTGATTCTCGAACCTTATCGCCTTTTTCAAGTCTTAGGACAATCTTATTTCCAAATCTTTTGTAATCCATAAGTCACCTCTTAAGTTAATATTTACCCAAGAAATAGTCCTAGTCGTCAAATTTGATATTTTTAAGTAAAATTGGAGCAAGTATGCTCGCTACAATTACAGAAATGATACCGTTTATGCTAGAAACACCTGCTTTTTGGACTATCTCTACCATAACTGCTTCTTTAGTTAGGCCCATAATGTAGTAGTTGCTTATAAAAGTTTTTAGTAAGTATAAGATAATATAAGTTACCTGGCCCAATACACTTGCTAGGATGATTCGTGTTTTTTCGCTAGCTTTTGTATGTTTATGAAAATACCAGCCAGCCACCCAAGCCATAGCGAATTTATTGATAAAGGTAGTTGGTGCTGATGATATATACAAGGGACTAGTCATATCAAATAGTGCAGATCCCAGGCCTGCAGAAAGACCCCCATGGACCGGTCCTAAGATGAGACCGGCTAAGATACATAGCACATTTCCTAGATGAAACCTAGTATTACCAAATGGTGTGGTGTAAGGTATCTGAAATATCTTAGAGAAGACAAATACCAAGGCAATAAATAAAGCCATATAAGCAAATTTTCTAGTAGTTAATTTTTTCATTTTTCCCCCTTAAATCATGATAGTATAAGTATAACACAAAAAGTTAGACAAAAAAATAACGCAGGTCTAAACCTGCATTATTTGTTATCTTAGTCAATATTTTTAAATTCACCTAGCATACCATAGGCGCTTTGTTGTAGATAATATGATTCATCCATGATTTCTACCAACTTATCCCATACTCTTTCTACTGTCTTAGGATAATTTTCCATAAGATTATACGCTACATTTGATTGCATTTGCGCATCACTTAGGGCTTTTCTTAGAGCTTTTTTTGTCGATTCTGATAACGGTTTAGCATTTGGATCACCTACATATAGTTTGTATGAACCATTGTAGCCTGTGGCTCTAGTGTCAGTAGTTTTCATTTGGTTTGCCACTAGCAAAACCCCGTAAGAAGGTGTACCATTAATTGAACTTAACTGTGCGTAGCCAAAGTCTGTTACAAATGGATCGATTATATTAAATAAGTCCGAAGACTCATTTGCCCAAACACCTTTAGCTGCTAGGAGATAATCATAAGATGAATATCCACCCATATCATCAAGTTTTTCTGTAGTCCAAATACCAACGGCTGTTGCTGGGTTCATACCCTCATAGCTTAATGCATGGAACTCATTTGAGTAGCCTGCAAGTAGCTTACTATGAGAATCAAATGGATTTGAACCATCTGCTCGATTGAAGGCAAAATCTGTAATCAAATCTTCATAGGCTCTTTGGATAGCGAATTGTTCTAGTCTAGTATTCCACTTGATAGCATTTACATAAGCTTCTTTGCTGCGTAGACCTGCTTCAAAGGCTACATCACGGATTTTCTCACCTTTTGAGTTCACTTCTTCCTCAAATGTGAAATAAATATCTTCTTTCCAAGCCTTAGCTCTTATTTTTTTGATTTCATTTAATACTTCCTTCTTTTGTGCTTCAGTTTGTGTAAGCTTTACAATGCTTTCTTTGAAGGCTGCATTTGGTAACGGAAAGCCAAGATCGAGTCTTTGAGGAGCCTCGCTTGCAAAGCTTGTATTTACTGGGCTTAAATTAAATGCCCCTAGAAAAGAAAAAGCTAAGCTTGCAACTGCTATTTTAAACACTTTTTTCATAATATCCCCCGATAATTAATTTTCTAACTTTATTATATAACATTTTAACGCGCATAACTATACGTTAAGTAAATTTAACAAAACGGGCTGGGGCCTGGTGTTATTTAATCTCTTCTAATAGTTCATTTGCAAGTCTGATAGTTTCCTTAGCATCTTTTAGCATCTTTTCTAATTTTTCACGGACATTTGCTACTGTCTTTGGGAAATTAATCATTAGATTTTCTGCTATATTCACTTCTTTTTGAGCACGATCTCTCGCCTCTTTAAGTTCCACAAATACTTCATTCTGAGCTTCTTCTTTTATTTCTGTGCTAGGAGCATCTAACTCTGATGTGATTTTTAGGATATGTTCTTCTTCTATATGGTTAACTTCATTATCTATAACTTGTGTATTTGTGATTTCGATTGAAGGAATTGTAGGTACTAGTGGTACAATTTTTTCATAAGTTTTTTCTATGATAGTTTCAGTCTTGTTAACTGTGGTAGTGGTGGTTGATCCATTATTTTCACTATAATTTTCTCCAACCATTCCATCGCCATCTTTATCATGCATAAATGGATATAGCCAATCTTTCCCCTTTACTATAGGTAGTTGATACTTGCCATAAGCGCGGAGCTCATCAATTTTTATCGGTACTCTACCATCTGTATTCATCTTATCAAGCTCTTCTTGCTGATCTTTAGATAGCTTAACATACTCTTGCCTATAATTCTTATTCTTATAAAAAGGTGAACTTGTATCTGCAAATGCCTGGCTAGTTCCGATAAACGCTAGAGATGCGGCAAGTCCTAATGCTGATAATTTTCTGATATTTTTCATATTTCCTCCTATAATGATTATTATCTATATTATGTATATATTTATCCAATTATATATAATAATAAACAAAAAGACCCCAACTGGGGCCTTGAAATTTTATTTAACTGGAACTAGCTCGTAAGCTTCTTCTAGTGTTGCTTTAGCATCATTCAGTAACTTATATAATTTGTCTTGAACTTTGCTTATAGTTTTTGGGAAGTTTTGTTGTAGATTTTCTACCACTGCTATTTGAGATTCAGCATCCTTAATCGCTTTTTTTAGAGCTTTTTCAGTTGCTTCAGGAAGTGGCTCATATTTTGGATTACCATAACTCATCTTGTATGTGCCATTGAAGTCTTTTTTGTCACCTTGGATTGGGTCATATCCATATAAAAGTACAGCCGCTGTTTTGCCTGTTTTTGGATTGTGAACTTGACCGTAGCCTACAGATACAAATGTTGGCTGACTCATCAGCATTGGCATAACTATATTAAAAGTAGAGCCTTTTGAATTTTTATATTCTTCATATAGACCAGGATTGCCATCTTTACCAAACACCAAATTTTCAAACATTTCATCAACCGTAAATTCAAAGTCATTTACTACCCTCATATGAGGACCTTCGTTGAATTTTTCCCTAATTGATTCATCTCTAGTAGAAGATGTGATATAAAAAGTTTCATCACTGAAATTATCTGGCCTGTATCCACTTGGCCCAGTTAATGTTAGTTCAAAGGCTCTTTGAATAGCCATTTTCTCTAGCTCATAACTATAGCCAAATTCATTCGCATAGCTGTCCTTACCAGGACCCATGTAATAGTTGTGGTGATCTTTATTATATTCTCTTACTGGAGTAGGTTTTTCAACTAACCATGAAGTAATATGAGCATTGTCATCCCAAGCCTTCTCTCTGACTTTTATCAGATTCATCATCACTCTATCACGTACATTATCATCAATATTGACATCAACCTCAGTTTCCCTATAAGGAGCATTTGGCATATTTACTCCAAGATCCAGCTTTTGCACTTGTTTAATTGCGTAAGACACATCATTATCTGCATTTGCCGCCATAAATGAAAAGCTCATGGCAAGAGCTAGGGCTGATATTTTAATGATATTATTCATAATCTCTCCTAGTTACCTAACATTTTGTTTGCTTCTTCGATCAGAAGTTTAGAGTCTTTTACCATTTGACTTAGCTTACCACGTACGTTTTTAACTGTATTTGGGAAGTTGTTTAATAGGTTTTCTGCAACACTGATTTGAGCCTTGGCATCTGCTACTGCTTTTTCTAGGCTAGCACGTACATCTGTTGGGAGTTCGTCAGTTTTTGTAGTATTTGCCTGAGGCTTGATTGCTTCTGGAGCTTTTTCTTCTACTACTTTTGGTTTTCCTACATAAAGAGTAGTCTCGCCTACTAGGTTTGCAGAAGCTTGGTTGTTGCTTGTATTTTTGAAGCTAAATACAGCAAGGCCTATGTTCCATTTGTCAGATGTGTTGTTTAGCTCAGCATAGCCGATGTGTTTAAATTGTGGGTTTAGGATGTTGTGTAAGTGGCCGTTGGCTGGAGTGAATGCGCCGTTTGATTCTTTTAGTAATTGGTACTCACTTTTGTTGTTGTAATTTTTTCTAGGACCAAATGACCATTGTTCAAAAGAGCTTGCTGGGCTTTGGATTCTGGTATTACGAGCGATGTTTTCACCATTCGGTCTAACCCCTGATGTGGTTGTAGTGGTCATTCCGCTAGAACCATCAGGTCTATTGTGGCTCATGCCTGTGATGGTTTGTTCATAAGCTCTTTGGATAGCTATTCTTTCTAGGTCGATTGACCAAGATAGGCCATTGATGTAGGCTTCTTTGTTATTGTAACCGTAGGCTTTGGCTACATCTTGTAGTCTTTCTTTTTTAGTATTTGTATCATCTAGAGTAAAGAGGATGTTTTCATCCCACAGTTTTGCTCTGATGTCACGGACTTCTTTTAGGGATTCGGCTTTTAAGGCATCATTTTGTCTTAGATTGAATGTGTATTCTTTATAAGCTACATTTCCTGTATCCACATTTAGAACATAGTTTACGCTACTAGCTTCTGCTACTATTTGAGGATTGATTATACTTGCCCCTGCTATAGTAAATGTAAGGGCAAAGGTTAAACTTACTATTTTTTTGAAATTCATTGGCATCTCCTTAATTTATGATATATATACATTATATACTAATTATATAGCCAATTTTTTTCAAAATTCCACTAAATATCATAAAATCCTTTTTTGTAGGCTTTGATAGCTAGCGTTGATGCTAATACAGTTAGGGCCAGTATTACCACAAGAATTACAAAGCTTGCTATATTGTGGCTGCCCGTGATATTTATAATTAGGACATATGCCCCTATGGTAAGGCCAATAAAGACCATACTTAGGATATAGGTGATGAAAAATTTCATCCCGCCCTTGGTAACTTCTTCTGGCTTTTTCCAATTGATATTAATCCCATTTGAACCAATCCATAGGCTAAGTGGAGTAGCAAAAAGCGCTCCTAGGCTTAGGCCAAGAAAGACTAGTATACCATTTACGATGCCTAGCTTTATAAAAATAGTAAATACTATGGCTAGAGCCAGGTTAAATATTTCTGTCGATAGAAAAGCTGACATGAATCTACCTGAATAGTGATTTATTGGATCTATTGGCAGAGTTTGGAATAGGTAGAAGCTTTTTTGTTCACGTGATAGGGCAGTTTGGCCAAAGCCAGTTGATGTCCAAATCATTGCGCTTAGTAAAAATCCAGCCATAAATACCCAAAACTTAAAGACCCCATCCATGACAGTGTCAGTTGATAGTTCATTTGCAAATTGCCTGCCTAGAGTAAGTGCCATCACGCCAAATATTACCACAAATGTAATGGCCTGAGCAAAGAATACTATATTGAAAATAGGTTTTTCATATCCCTTTTCATAATAGCAACCGGTTGAGATTTTTTGGTAAAATCAACTTCGTTTGGAGATTTTTCCACTCTTTTTTTAGTTGAAGTGCCAGATTCTGAAACTGCATCGTAGAAGTATTTATCAGAAAGCCTATAAAGGATAAAACAAATTAGCGCTGCTATGGCAACTAGTATCAGAGTATATGTCAGCTGCTGGGTAATAGGGCCTGTCATAGCCAGGCCAAATATTTTCGCGTGGAAAAATACGTCTGAAATTCCCCCAATAGCTTCAACAGCCTTACCAAAACCTTCAGATTGATTAGCCCCATAGTCCTCACCAGAACTAAATGAAAAGTAATAAATAACCCCTATAAAAATAAAGAGCAGGATATAGCCAATATTTTTTATTAACTTTTTATGACTACCTATGTTGGTAAACTTTAGCAAAATTAGTATCAGTCCAAGAATAATCCCATAAGGAATTACTAACAGGCTAAAGAAATTGATAATCCCAAGTACAAGTTGAGATGCACTAAAGCCTACCCCTACAAAGTACAAAATCAAATACACTAGGAAAAAGATTATAAAATCAAAGTTGCCAAGGACTACTCCAAAAAATTTGCCCATGTAAAGCTCACCTTGGCCGACCGGCCAGGTTTTCATGATATTTATCTCGCTAGAATTAAAAAAGCTAGATAACATCTGTGGGATATACATGGTAAGGAGCAGTAGGGTCAATATTACTCCAAACATTGCAAAATACATGACTTCATTATTTTGTCCATTTATGTAGACAGTAGCCGATGCAGCTGCAAAGTAGAAGAAAAATAGGCCTAAAAATATATAAGAAAATGCAAATAAGGCAAGCCTTCCTACATAGTTCTTAGGGTATTTTGATATGATTTTCTTTGGGCTAAATGGGAATAATTGCTCTTTAAAAGTGTACTTAGTAATAGTCTTTAGATTATTCATCAGTTAGCTCCAAGAATACTGCTTCTAAGTTTTCCTTGTGGCTTGATTGAGCCCTTATCTCATCAAAAGTGCCCTCCGCTATGATTTTGCCCTTATTTATAATAGCTAGCCTATCGCATAGCTCTTGGGCCACACTCATCACATGTGTTGAGAAAAATACAGACTTACCTGCTGCTGTCCTTTCTCTTAGGATTTGCTTTAGATTATAAGAACTTTTCGCATCAAGGCCAACCATTGGCTCATCTAAGATTAGGACATCTGGGTCGTTTATAAGCGCCCCGATTAGAGCTAGTCTTTGAGCCATACCGTGTGAATAAGTATCGATTTGATCAGCCATAGCTCCTCTGAGGTCAAAGAAGTCTAGATAATATTCAAGCCTTTCCTTGCGGGTCGCCTCATCTATCCCATAGATATCTGAGATGAAATTGATATATTCGTAGCCCGAATATGTATCAAAAAGCTCTGGGTTATCTGGCACATAAGAAAATTTTGATTTGTAGCTCAGAGGGTCATTATCAAGGCTTATCCCGTCAATTGTAATAGACCCGTGGGTAGGTTTATTGATTCCAACTATAGCCTTGATGGTAGATGATTTGCCGGCGCCATTTGGGCCTAGGAAGCCAAATATCTCTCCATCTCGCACATCAAAACTGATATCGTCAACTGCAATTTTTCCATTTGCATAACTTTTCGTAAAATCTCTTACTTCTATCATTAATAATTCCTCCTAGCTATGATTGTAACAAAAAAATAAAAAAGAATAAAATGTGAATGATACACACTTTATTCTTTAAGTTTTATAAATATATTATTCTGTTTTATAAGTATTTTCTTTAATATGGTCTTCTCTGAAGCTAAAGTCAGCTCTATTGACCACTACCGCTGTAATTACACCTATCATAGTATCTAGTGTCCTATTTAGAGCCGACATATAAGCTGGTTCATTGGTACTAGGTATGAGTGTGATAGCCAAAAACACTATGGCCATGATTACAAGTGCCTTTGGTTTATTTAGCATTGCCATCACCCAAATTATAATAGATGTCAAAACGCTAATCAATGTAAGTTCTAGCCAAGGTGCTAAAGACCCTGCTGGGACTAGCATTAGATAGACTAAACCACATAGACCACCCAGAAGTGTTCCTATTATTCTATTAATACCAACATCTCTCGAATCATCCACATTTTGTTGCAGGCATATAATGGCAGCAATAGCACTTTGGAAAGGCTGGCCCAAACCTGGCCTATACTGGCTGATAAGTAGAGCAATAAGGGTAGCTATAAAGGTTTTTATTATTCTAAGGCCTGGTAATTTTAATTGCATGATAGACCCCCTATCAAATAATCATAGAAACTATCCTCGTTGACCTTGTTGGCCATGTAGTTTTGCTTGCGGCTAGAGGATCTTACAATTGCTCCTGCATCTTCATTGGTCTCGACCTTGTAGCCATTCTCTTCAAATATAAAGGCCTCTGGGGCTTGAGTGAGGTATAAAATCAGGGCTGCACCAAGATGGCGGCTATCTTCTGGCTTTGCCTTTGCTATATTGAGTATCTTATCAAGCTTACTATCACTGCCATATAGGCGGTCTATCATATCATCTGTGAGAACAATATGCTTATAGACTTCTTCTGGTAGGATAAAAATGTCGATACCAGTATTTAGTATCATATCAGCGGCCTTAGGGTCTAGGGCAAAATTTTCCGACACCTCGCCTGAAAGTGATCCGCCCAGAATAAATATATGGGAGATATAATCTTCTATCTCTGGAGTTTCGTTTAAGGCAGCGGCTACATTTGTAAGACTTCCTGTAGTGATGATATCAAGTTTGCCGCAATCATCTGCCTTATCGATGATATTTTCAAAGGCAGGCATTTCTTCTATGTAATCAGCAGTTGTTGTAAAAATTTCTGTATCAGCATAAGTTTTTTCAAGCTCTTCACCTGCTGATATCGATAAGAATAGCTCATCGTAAGCCGATAGGGCAACTATATTTTCAGCTGCTGCTTTTGGACTCATAAGGCCTGCACTAGTTGATAAGCCTACTAATTCAAAATCATAGGACCTAAAGGCCATCATCAGCATCATAGCCTCGTCCATGTCAAAATTTGTATCAATATATATAAAGGGTTTTTCGTATTCCATATCTACCTTCCTTAGATAGGACTATACAATGAAAATGAGTATTTTCCAAAGATGAGTATTGGGTAAGTATATATATAAATATACTAGGAGAGATTATGAATTTTATAAAAAGAATGCCTATGAGCATAGGCGGATTGGCCTTAGGGTTAGTATCGCTAGGCAATTTGCTAGGCGGGTCTATCGCGCCAGTACTCGCTATGATATCAGCAGTAATTATGATTTTATTTTTATTTAAAGTCTTTACCCAGCCAGACCTAGTTAGTCTTGAACTGCAAAATACAATCGGTGCATCAGTGGCCCCTACCTTTGCCATGGCTATGGTCATGCTAAGTAGGTATGTGGCTCTTTGGATTGACTATAAAGCTGGAACACTTTTATTTTATGGAGGAATCATCCTTCATTTGATACTGCTAATCTATTTTACAAAAAATTATAGAAAGGCTATCAATAGCCGCGATGTCTACGGGTCTTTTATGATTGTCTACGGGTCCTTTGGGGCTGGAGCTATTGTAGCACCATTTTTTGATGCTTATTGGATTGGAAAAATTGTCTGGATTGTAGGAATGATAGGCTATCTGCCACTTTTATTATTAGTTTTGTATAAGGATTTTAGAACACCAGAAACAGACGAAGCAAAAATGCCCTTATTTTGCGTAGCTGCTGCCAATGGTGGCTTGCTTTTAACAGGATATTACAATAGCTTTAGGGGTTTTAATACGATTTTTATTATCTTTATGATTGTGCTTGGCCAATTGGTGTATTTCACAGACCTAAATAAGCTCAGGAAATACCTAAGGCTAAATTTTTATCCATCCTATTCATCATTTACTTTTCCCTTTGTAATCAACGCCACAGCGCTTAAAATGACTGCAGAGTATTTTGAGGGACTAGGCTATAATATGGTCTTTTTAAAGACTCTAGCTATGGTAGAAGTTGCCATAGCGACTATCCTTGTGATTTATGTTTTTATCATGTATATGAGATTTTTATTTACAGGAAAAACTGCTAGACTTTTTTAGAATCAAAAACAGCTCAATTCCTCATGGAATTGGGCTGATATTTTTTAACCCTCAGCATCAGAATACTCTTTGAGTTTGCCGAGGGCTTGATTTTCGATTTGTCTGATACGCTCGCGGCTTAGGTCATAGATGGTGCCTATTTCTTCGAGCGTCTTTGGCTTTTCGTTATCTAGGCCGTAGCGGTAGATTATGATTTGTTTTTCACGGTCAGTTAGCTGGTCTAGGGCTTGCAAGAGGAAGTTCTCCATATCGCGTTCTAGTATTAGAACATCAACTGGAGTTGACTCATCGCCTACCATATCCATTAGCTCATCACCAGTAGAATCTTCACTGTCTAAGTTGATATTTAGCGAAGTTGAATTTACTTGATTGCGGTTGATTAGGAAGAGGTCATCGGCTTGTTTTTTATCAATGCCTTCTTTTTCTAAGATCTTATAGATTTCTTCATCACTTGCTTCAGGATTGGCCTTTAGGATTTGTTTTAACTTGTTTAGCTTTAGATATTTACCAGCAGGGATTCTAATTGTGTGGCCCTCTTTGTTGATGGCCTTTCTGATAGCCTTATCTATCCATTTGTAGGCATAGGTGGTAAACTTATAGCCGAGTGTTAGGTCAAATTTTTCTGCAGCACGAATCATACCGAGCATACCTGATTGAACTAGGTCTTCTAGGTCTAAGTCATTGCCGTGAGAGCGGTAGAAGTAGCTAGCACGAGAGCGCACGAGCCCTTGGTTTTTTTCAACTAGGGCTGCTAGGGCATTTTGATTGCCTGCTTGAAATTGCTCCACTATCTCTTCATTGGTCATATCTGATAATCTCATCATGTCCTTACGAGTGATTGGAGTGAGCGAAGCATTGGTCTTATCTACCCTATCAAAGTCATCATCGTCATCGTCATCATCAGCCAAATCGATACTATCATCAATATCTTCATCAGCCTCTTCGACTTCATCTGGAAACTCGCCGTCTTCTTCGATTAGGTATTCCTCTAGCTCTTCAGTTTCTTCTTCTGATAATTCTTCTAAGACACTTGATATTTCCTCTTCGCTCATGTCATCGTTATTAAAGAATGTGCGAAGTCTATCAAGTGTAGATTCATCTTTTAAATTTATTTTATCCATAACATTACCTTTTGAATTTATTTTACTTACTTATTATTTATCCAAATCTTCCCTAAGCATTTCAATTTTTTCAATCATTTCTTCTGAAAGCGGAAAAGATTTGAAGTTTCTATTAAAATCAGCTCTTTTGGCACGGCTAATTTTTTTGTTGGCATTGTAGATATCTGCAGCAAGCTCCGCTGATGTTATCCTAGCTGCACCCTTGCTTGTAGCAAGGATTTGGATTTGGCTATCATCTGTGACTATCTTTAGCTTGTGCCTTTGGGCCAGCCTTAGGATTTGCTTTTCGATATATGTATCAGCAGTTTGAAATCTCTTGGTATAGACTATCTTCATGCCGTATTTTTCTTCGGTGGTTTCTACTGGCCTATCGAGATTGTAGGCATCAAAGACTATGACCACTTCTTCTCCCGATAAGGACTTGTATTCTGCCATCTGATCAATAAGGGCTTCTCTGGCATCGGCCAAGGACTTTTTGGAAATATCCCATAAGTTTGGCCAAGCATTGATTACATTGTAGCCATCTATTATTGTGATATTTCGCTTAGTCCTAGGCATTTTGTCGGGTCACCTCATACATGGCAATGGCTGATGCAACAGATGCATTGAGGGAATTGACCTTGCCTATCATTGGTATTTTTATAAGCATATCACAATGCTCTCTTGTAAGTCTAGAGATACCTGATCCTTCATTGCCCACCACAAGGGCAACTTTGCCTGTAAGGTCAGTTGCAGCTAAATCGCTTTGTGCTTCTCCAGCGAGCCCATATACCCAAAATCCATTTTCTTTGATAGCATCAATGGTGCGGTTGAGATTAGTGACCCTAACCACCTTTATGTTGTTGATAGCCCCAGCACTTGTTTTATAAACAGTTGGGTTGACCTTAGCTGAGCGGTGCTCAGGGATAATCACTGCATCAAAACCAAAGCTTTCGGCAGATCTTATGATGGCTCCTAAGTTGTGTGGGTCTTCTATTTGGTCAAGTAATATTACTTTTGTTGCATCAGATATGTCATCAAGGCTCGCATATTGATAAGAATCCACCTCAATCATCACGCCTTGGTGGTTGGCTTCAATTTTTTCAAAATATCTCTTATCGACATATGATATATCGACACCTGCTTTTTTTAGCTTATCAATGATTTTTGCAACTATTGGAGTATTTTGGTCGATGATATAGGCCTTGTGGATAGTAAGGCCTGCATCAATTGATTCTAAAACTGGCTTTCTACCATATATCTTATCCATCTATACCAGCTCCCATTTGACCCCTTCGCGGGTGTCTTTGATAGCAACACCCATATCTAAAAGCTCATCGCGGATGGCATCAGCTGTGGCAAAGTCTTTATTTTTCTTTGCCTCAGTACGTTTTTCAATTAGAGCAAGAATTGCTTCTTCATCGATATCATCATTGGTCTTCTTGCGGTTTTCGATACCTAGCACTTTTTGCAATTCCACTATTTTATCTAGGACTGCCTCGATTAATTTTTTGGAATTGTCCGCGCTTACTTTTGTATTGGCAAATTTTACCATATCAAAGATCACAGTGATTCCATCAGCAGTATTTAGGTCATTGTCCATGACTTCTATGAATTTTTCTTCGAAAGTTTTTAATTCGTTTATAAGTACTTGCTCATCTGCATGAAGTTCGCTAGCTTCCGCTACCTCAGCCAGTTCTTCTAGCCTAAAGACAGCATTGTTTATTCTGTCTAGGGAATTTTTGGCTTGGTCGATGATTTCGCGGGTGAAGTTGATTGGTTGGCGGTAGTTGGTTGTAAGTAGCCAAAAACGAATAACCATAAGGTCGTATTCTTTTTTGATATCGTGTAAGGTAAAGAAATTGCCCAAAGACTTACTCATCTTGGTCCCATCTACTTGAATCATGCCATTGTGCATCCAGTAGTGGGCAAAGGTGTCTTCATTTAGTGTTTCTGATTGGGCTATTTCGTTTTCGTGGTGAGGAAACTCTAAGTCTTCTCCACCAGCATGGATGTCTATGGTGTCACCTAGGATTTTCTTATTCATAGCTGAACACTCGATATGCCAACCTGGACGGCCAGCTCCCCATGGAGAATCCCAGCTTACTTCTCCATCGATTTTGGTTTTTTTCCAAAGGGCAAAGTCGAGTGGATTTTCTTTTTTGCTTGCTTCACTGCTTTCGACTCTGTTGCTAGCTCCATGTTGTAAATCTTCGATGTTTTTACCTGATAGCTTACCATAGTCTTCTGTAGCAGAGACTCTAAAATACACATCTCCATCTACTTCATAGGCAGCACCTTTTTCTACAAGGCCAGCTACAAAATCGATGATATCATCCATGACCTCGGTTGCACGTGGGTGGATGGTATTTTCTTCATCTAGGTTTAGGTCAGCCGCATCTTCCATATAAGCTGCTATATATCTGTCTGTGACTTCCTTAGTTGTGATGCCTTCTTCAATAGATTTATTGATTATCTTATCATCTACATCTGTGAAATTGACCACATAGGTCACATCGTAACCACGGTAGCGGGCGTACCTGCGGAAGGTATCAAACACTACCAGAGGCCTTGCATTACCTATGTGCATATAATCATAAACAGTAGGCCCACAGACATACATTTTTATTTTATTTTCTTCTATAGGAGTAAATTCTTCTGTTTTTCTGGTGAGCGTGTTATGAATTTTCATTTTTATAAGTTTTCCTTAACGTAATTTAATCTTTTTTCTATATTTTCTTTGCCCATTAAAAGCATTACATTTGATAAATCTGGGCCGTGTACTGAGCCTGTGATAGCAGCTCTGATTGGGAACCATAGGTTTTTGCCCTTGATGCCTGTTTCTTTTTGGATAGATTTCATTACTGACTTAGCAAATTCTTCATCGATTTCATCGGTGCCAGATAGTTTTTCTAAAAATGCATCTACAAGTGTTTTTGCTTCTTCTGTGTCTAGGGCTTCTTTGGCTTCTTCTTCCCAGTCCATGTCAGCTGGGTCAGCGTACATGTTGGCAGCTAGTTTTGGAGCATCTGAGAATTTGTCGATAGCTGATTGCCAGGTTTCTGCTAGCATTTCTAGTTGGTCAGCTGGGTAATCTTCATCGATTAAGCCTGATTCTAGCATGAATGGTTTGATAGCTTCTGCAAGGTCTGCTGCGCTCATTTCACGTACATAGTGGCCATTGATCCAGTCTAGCTTTCTCTTATCAAATACAGCTCCAGTTTTGTTTACCCTATCAAAGTCAAATTGTTTAGAAAGTTCTTCTATAGAGAAGATTTCTTCTTCTGAGTCTGGTGACCAACCAAGTAGAGATAGGAAATTTACTAGTCCTTCTGGTGTGTAGCCTTCTGCTATGAAGTCTTCCACCATACCGTCGCCATTACGCTTTGAGTATTTCTTATGGTTTTCGTTTAGTACTGTTGGTAGGTGGATGTACTCTGGTGCATCCCAGCCAAAGGCTTCATATAGGTAAACGTGTTTTGGTGTAGATGAAATCCATTCATCGCCACGAACTACGTGGGTGATTTTCATTAGGTGGTCGTCAACTACTACTGCAAAGTGATATGTTGGGAAGCCATCACGTTTGATAAGGACTTGGTCATCCATGTCATTGGTATTGAAGGTGATCTTGCCTTTAATCCTATCATCAAAGCTTATTTCTCTATCTTGTGGGAGTTTTAGTCTAACTGTGTATTCTTCGCCATTTGCTACTCTTTCTCTTGCTTCTTCTTTTGGAATAGAGCGGCATAGGCCGTCGTATTTTGGAGTTAGTCCATCAGCCTTCATTTGGTCGCGAACAGCATCGACTCTTTCTTGTGAGCAGAAGCAATAGTAAGCCTTGTCTTCGTCAATCAGTTTTTCGATGTATTCGTCATAGATACCAGCTTCTACACGGTCAGATTGGATGTATGGGCCGTATTCGCCTTTTTCTGTGACATGACCTTCATCATCTAGCATGACACCCTCATCGATTTCTACTCCAGACCATTCTAGGGCTTTAAGAAGGTTTTCTAGTGCTCCTTCTACAAATCTAGTTCTGTCTGTATCTTCTATTCTTAAAATCATTGTCCCATCTGTGTGGCGTGCATATAAATAATTAAATAATGCAGTTCTAAGCCCACCAATGTGCAGATATCCTGTAGGGGATGGGGCAAATCTTACTCTTACATCACTCATATTAACTCCTTATTACTTTTCATTAATTGAATATTAAAGGGAGTGCAAAACACTCCCTCGGTCATCTAACTTATTTAAGTATAGCATTATATACTCCAAAAATCAACTTTGTCAATTAGATTTTTGTTAATTAATTACGCTCTTTTTTTCCTGGCCAAGCTGTCACCTGATCCCTATATGGGGCAAGTTCTGGGATATCATCTGGGTCAAAGACTGGATCAAGACCCGCTTGTAATTGCTTGGTGTAATCATAGTAGCTAGCTATGGCAACTTTACCAATTATTACTAGAGTAATCAGATTTATCATAGCCATAATTCCCATAAATACATCGCCAGTATCCCATACGATAGAGAAATCACCCACAGCTCCCATAAATACAAAGGCAAGTACTAAAAGCCTATAAATAGTAATCGATTCCTTGCCCCAGTCTAGGTAGTTTAGGTTGTTTTCACCATAGTAGTAGTTGCCTATGATAGATGATAGGGCAAAGAGGAATACGCACACTGTAAGGAAGTGCTGAGCCCATGGGCCTACTTCTGTGGCCATAGCTGCTTGAGTGATACCAAGACCCCTATAAGCTGGATTGCCATAGACTTCTTCTCCTGCCATAATCACTACAAAGGCTGTAGCAGAACATACGAGAATAGTATCAAGGTATACGCCAAGGGCTTGGATAAGACCTGTTTTTGCTGGGTGGCTCACATCAGCTACAGCCGATGCATTTGGCACAGCCCCCATACCGGCTTCGTTTGAAAATAGTCCACGTCTTACTCCATTTACTACAGCAGACCCTATAAGGCCACCAAGACTTGCCTTGAGGCTAAAAGCTTCTCTAAATATTAGGCCAAACATATGTGGGACTTTTGAAATATTGGTGATAAGTATGTATAAAACTAAAAGCATATAGGCAATAGCCATCACAGGTACAAGTAGTGCCGTAATATCAGCTATCCTTCTTACCCCACCAAAGATTACAAAACCAGCTAGAATAATGACAATAACTGCTGATACTACAGAAGATAGGCCAAGTGAAGTATCAAGTCCAGAAGCTATGGTATTTGACTGCATGGCATTAAACATAAAGCCATATACTATGCAAACTATTAGTGAAAAAATCACACTTAGGGCTCTGATATTTAGGGTCTTATCCATATAATAAGCTGGCCCACCCTTAAAGGTCCCATCAGGATTTTTTTCTTTGAAAATTTGGCCAAGTGTATTTTCGATAAATGATGAGGCTCCACCTATGAGGGCTGTTATCCACATCCAAAATACAGCTCCAGGCCCACCGATTGTAATAGCTGTAGATACTCCTACGATATTGCCAGTCCCAATGTGGCTGGCTGCTGAGATTGTGAAGGCCTTAAATGGGGAAATCGCCCCCTCATCTGTTGGCTTGCTGGTGATAAGCCTTACGGCATGGTCTATGTTTCTAAATTGGCCGCCCTTGATTTTTATTGTAAAATATATGCCTATACCAATCAAAAGTGGAATCAATAAGTAGGTATAGATAGCGTCATTTACAAGGCTCGTTATTTTGCTAAAAGTTTCCATTATTAACTTCTCCTTTTCTAATTATTTAAAGCAATTATACACAATTTTTATAGATATTAGCAAGTAGAAAATTTCACAAAAAAAACAAACCCTAATATTTTGTTAGGGTTTGCCTAAAAGTCTAGCCTTTTAGTTTGAAGTTGTCATCATAAATTAGAGCAACTGTCGGTATGATAAGGCCTCCTATGATATTGCCTATGAGGACTACAAAAAATACCTGCACCATCCTAAGGGTGAAATCTCCTGCTAAAAAGAAGAAGAAACTATCAGCTATACTATGCTCAAAACCTGATAATACGAAGGTCATGATTGAGATAAATATAGCCAAATATTTACCAACTTGGTAAGGGTTGTACTTAAATTGGTGGGTAGCATTGGTCACAAACATATTACAAAATATGCCTAGTAAAAACATAGAAAGCAGCGAATCAGTTAATTTGTCTGCAGTCTTTAGCTGGGCTACTTCCATCAGCCCTGGGCCGTAACGGGTAAATTTGATTAGGGTTGCCATGATAAAGGTCCCTATGAGATTTCCTAATAGAACTACTGCTAGCTCTTTGGCATAGGACTTTTTCTCCTTATAGAAGAAATATCCTACCATCCCTGTAAATAGATTGTAATTTAAGCTTAGGATGATAAATAGGGCGCCGGCAAATAGGAATGACCCTAGGGTTGGACTTGGCACCGATAAAAGTACTATCCCCCCAAAGCCTACTACAAAGCCCGCCATGATCCCATACACCAAAAACTGCAGGTAGGGATTTTTATTTAATTGTTTCATAGATTGATTCGATTTCATCTCGACTCCTGTTTTCTTCTCTAAATAGGCCCTCTAAATTGCCCTTAAATGGTCCATCTTCTATTACTAAATCTGAGTTTAAAAACTCTGTGACAAATCTACATGTAGCAGATACTCCATACTTTAGAGCATCTTCGTCTAGGTCAAACTTTTCTGAATGGAGCGCTGCTCCTGATCCCTTGTCCTTGTTGGCTATGCCAAGCATCAGATAAAGGCCTGGCCATTGGGCTGTGTAGATTGAAAATGAATCTGAGCCCATAGAAGGGTCTGCCTCGATTACGAAGTCTTTCCCATTTTCATCTCCTATCACATCCATGGCAAGCTTTGCCATGGCCTCGTGATTTATGATTGGGAAATGTGGTTTGGTAAATAAATTGAAAACCACCCTGCAGTTATTGGCCTTGGCCTTATTTATGATTAGGTTTTTGAATTCATTATGGAAGACATAGCCCACATTTGCCCTATCAAAGAATCTGGCTGAGCCTTTAAATCTTAGTTTTTCTGGGATTTGATTGTATTGGCTGCCCATTTCTACTGCCCCTATGGAATAGGTGAAGGGTTCAAAGGGGGATATTTTTTTCATGCGGATAGTATCCATGCCTTTGTAGATATCCATGAAACAATCCAAGGGATTGTTGGCTAGATATGGCCTTGCCCCATGACCTGCTTTACCCTTGATGGTGACATCAAAGATGATGCCGCCAGCATTGACATTACCTCCCTTGATAGCCATGACACCACTCTCATATTCTGGTGAAACGTGGATGGCATAGGATGCGTCAATTTCTATATCATGCTGGTCAATGTAGGCCATGATAAACCTATAGTTCATCCCATTTTCCTCGCCTCGTTCAAAGCAGAGTATGACCTTGCCTGCAAAATCATCGCGGGCTTCGTTTAGGATTTTTCCAACTGTTAGAAGCATGGCAGTGTGGCCGTCGTGGCCGCAGGCATGCATGGCTCCCTTGTTTTTACTTTTTACCTCTCTAGGTCCAGCTAGGTTTTCATCTGGTTCATCAAATGGTAGGGCATCCAGGTCTGCGCGGAGGAGGATGGTTTTTGGATTGTGAGACTCTTTGTTCCCCTCTATAAAACCTAGGACTCCGCCTTTATTTACATTTACGTATTCTATACCCGCTTTATCTAGCTCATCGCAAACGAGCTTTACTGTTTCTTCTTCCTCAGATGATAGCTCGGGATTTTCGTGGATCATGCGGCGTATGTTTACCGTATAATCAAATAATTCCAGGGCCTTGTCGGTATACATTATTTATACATTCCTAATTTATCGCAAAGTGTGTCAATCTCATCGATTAGAGAACCTATATAAGCTACTGCTTCTGAGATTGGCTCTGTAGTTGTTAGGTCTACGCCAGCTTTTGCTGCGAGATCTACAGGGCTCTTTGATCCGCCTAGTTTTAGGACTTCTAGCCAGTTTGCTCCATCTTCTGGAGATCCATTTACAATCTTATCTGAGATAATAGTTCCTACTGATAGGCCAGCAGAATATGTGTATGGATATAGGCCCATGTAGTAGTGTGGTTGGCGCATCCATGTGAGCTCTGCCCCTTCATTTAGCACTACTGCATCACCCCAGAATTCTTTTAGTTTATCTTTGAAAAGCTCGTTTAAGTCGCTTGCTGCAAGGGATTCGCCTGCTTCGATACTTCTATATACTTCTCTTTGGAAGGCTGCTTCAAGGAAGTGGGTTACGAAGTTGTGGTAGTAGGTTTTACCAATCATAGTTGCTAGTACCCAAAGTTTTTCGCGGTCTTCAGTAGCCTTGTTTAGTAGGTATCTTTCCATGGTGATTTCATTGGCTGTAGATGGAGCTTCTACAAAATACATGCTCATATTGTCATTTAGGGCATTTTGAGTCTTTTGTGTGTAGTAGAATTGTCCAGCATGGCCAAGCTCATGGGCTAGAGTCATTACTTGACTCATTTGGTTGTTATAGGTGGTCATGATAAATGGATGTGATCCATATGGGTCTGCTGCAAAGGCTCCTGTGCGTTTGCCTTCATTTTGAGCATAGTCAATCCATCTGTCATCAAAGGCGTGATTTAGCATATCGACATATTCTTCACCTAGATTTGATAAGCCGTCTACTATATATTCGCGAGCTTTTTCGATTGTTACTTCAGGCTCAAAGTCTGGATCGATGTTTAGTTTTAGGTCAGCATAAGTCATTTCATCTAGTCCGTAGACTTTTTTGATAATGCCGGCATATTTTCTCATATGTGGGGCAAGTTCTGCCATAATGGTGTCGATGTGGTTTTCATAGATTTCGCGGTCTACGTCTTGATAGCTTAGGAGCATATCAAATACTGATTCGTAGCCACGGATATCTGCCATGCGTTTTTCGTTACTTACATGGGTGTTGTATACTGATGCATCGGCATTTTGGTAGCGAGCTAGCACCTTGTGGTAGCGGTCGAAGGCCTCACGGCGGAGGTCAGTGCGTGGGTCAGCTTCTAAGAATTCTTCGAAAGTGTTGTGGTTTAATATAATTTCTTCGCCATCGTATTCGAAGTTTTCAAAGGCCATGTCACCGTAGCGCATATCGTTGTAGTTTCTGTATGGGGCATCGAAAGTTGGTTGAAGCTTTGCTAGGACTTCTTCTGTTTTGTCATCTAGCAAGTACTTTTTGTTCTTTAGGCTCTGTTCTAAAAGATAATTGTATTCTGGATAATTTTCCGCCGCTTCATTTATGATATTTTCATCAGTTTTTGCAAGCATAGCATCAAAATAACTTAGTCTAGCTTGGATGCCACTCATTTCATCTAAGAATTTTGCATATCTTTTCATTAGATTTGCATCACTTGTATCTACCTCTGTAGTGATAGAGGCAAATGTGCCTAGTCTTGATGCAAGTCCCGTGAATTCCGCCATAGCATTGAGTGCTTCATATATGTCTTCTGCTGTGTTTAATTCTGTATATTTATTAGCAAAATCCTCTGCCATATTTTTTAGTTCGTTTAGCGAATTGTAAAAAGCTTCGTCTGATTCAAAAAGCTCTTCTATCGCCCAAGTTTCTTTAATATCTACTTCATTTCTCTTTTTCATAAATATTTCCTTTCTACGTCTCTAGCTATATTTTACCCTAACTTATAAATGGTATAGTGAAATAAATGGAGGAATATATGACAAATAGAGAAAAAAGAATAGAAAACTTTGCTAAACTTGCAGTCACCTTTGGTGTAAATGTTAAGGAAGGCGAAGATGTCCTTATCACCGCACCAGTTGAAAGCCCTGAGCTTGCCCGCCTTATGACCAAGGCCGCCTATGAACTTGGCGCTCGTGCGGTAAGTATTGACTGGAGAGATGATGCTATCACAAGACTTACATTCGAACATCAGACCCAAGAAACTTTAAACGAAGTGCCAGCTTGGAAAATAGAAAAACTTGAATACCAAATAGCAGATAAGAAATCAAACAGGATTTCAATCTATGCCGAAGACCCTGACCTATTAAATGGCCTAGACCAAGCTAAAATTGCAGAAGCGGTCAGAGAAAATTCTAAGGCAACCAAAAAATATGTAGCTTATTCTATGAATGACATTCTATCCTGGTTAGTAATCTCTGTCCCAACCAACAAATGGGCACAAAAAATCTTCCCAGACCTATCAGCTGAAGAGGCCTACGACAAATTATGGGACACCATCCTAGATGTCAGCCGTGTCACAGAAGACTGGGATGAAACAGCGAAAAATTGGGAAGACCACATCAAAACCCTAGATCAAAAGGCAACTTATCTAAACGATCACCAATTCGACAAAGTCCACTATGAATCAGCAAATGGTACAGACCTTTGGGTAAAACTACCAAAAGACCACATTTGGACCTCAGCTGGTTCTGACAATGCCAAGGGCGATCCATTTATACCAAACATTCCAACAGAAGAAGTCTTCACAGCTCCACAATATGATGGAGTAGACGGCAAACTAGTTGCAGTAAAACCACTTGTATACAATGGTGTAGTAATCGATGACTTTAACTTCACTTTTGAAAATGGTAAAGTAATCGATTTTGAGGCCAAAGAAGGCTATGACACACTTGCACAAATGCTAGAATCAGATGAAGGTGCTAGATATCTTGGTGAGATTGCTCTTGTTCCATACGACAGCCCAATTTCAAACTCAAACATCCTCTTCTACAACACTTTGTTTGACGAAAACGCAAGCTGCCACTTCGCCCTAGGTAAGGCATATCCAACAACAGTTGTTGGCGGGACAGACTTAGAAGAAGACCAACTAAAGGATCGCGGTATCAATGACTCACTCATCCACGAAGACTTCATGGTAGGAGCAAGCGACCTTAAGATCACTGCTTATAAGGCTGATGAAGCTTATCCAATCTTTGAAGATGGTAACTGGGCCATATAAGCATTTAAAAAGACCACTGGACTGGTCTTTTTTATTGGCCTAAAACTAAGAATCTTATCACATCGATAATGTAGTGGGTTATCATTGCGCTTGTAAGGTCGACTTTTCTTTGCAGATATGCCATGGTAAATCCAAATAAAATGAAATTTATCACAAAGCTCCCTAGATCATAACCATGGCCCAGGTTGTGTGGAATTATCATCATTAGATAAACTAAGCAGATGTTGATTGGTTTTTTTGCCTCAGTCTCCATGATATGGACAGCTAATGCATAGATTATAAAACGCATAGATATCTCTTCAAAAATACCAGGATTCAACGAAAGGATAAAGGGCCTTATAGTGTAATCACTAGTCCCAGCGACTTCAAGTTTTAAATTAATAAGGCCTAGGATCACACCTAGCAATAGACCAAGACCTATTGACTTAAGCTTATTGCTAGCTAATACCTTATCCCAGCCCAGATAAGACCTAAAAGTCCCTATACTAGCCCAAAAACTTAAAACTACGAGGGCAAACTGGAAAATATTGATATTGCTCATAAAAAACACTTCGTAGGCTATGGATAGGAGGGCCAACAAAATTCCAATGCCTATATCTTTTTTATTAACTTGCCAGCGATATTTAGCAAAAAGATATATACTTAGGCCAAGCATGGCAAAGAAAAATACAAAGTTCATCCAGGTATAGGTTGATATAGCACTTGCAAATGTGAGAGCCAACAAGGCTACTAGCAGACGACTTGTGCTAGAGGTATTGTCATTATATTCCATCTTAGGGACTCCTTTGTAAGAAATAGTTATTTTTATATCATAATTATACAAAAAAATCCAACTCTATATAAGAGTTGGATTGTAAAATTATTTTAATAATTATCCATTCATAGCATCTTCATCTACAAATAGATAGACATTTGGATGTAGGTGAAGGAAGCTAGCTGGGAAGTCTGGATAGATTGTATCTTCTTCTAGGATTCTACGTACAACTTCATGTTTGCCCTTACCACTTGCAAGAACAATTAGAGTCTTCGCATTAAAGACATCTGCCATACCCATTGAGATTGCATATTTTGGCACATCATCTGCCGATTCAAAAAATCTTGAGTTAGCATCTATAGTTTCTTGGCTAAGTTCAACTATCGATGTTCTTTGATTTAGCTTCTCTGCTGGTTCGTTGAAAGCGAGATGCCCATTTGGGCCCAGGCCTAGGATTTGGATATCTCTTTGGCCAAATTCATCTAGGAGCTCATCGTAGTCTTTGGTGTATTTTTCATCAGCCTCTGGTGCGTAAGGCAAGTGGGTTGCCCCTTCTTTGAAGTCCACCTTGTTAAATAGATTTTCATTCATAAAATATTGGTAAGATTGGTCGTTATCTTTATCTATGCCAATATATTCGTCAAGATTGACACTTTTTGCATATTTAAAAGAAATTTCACCATCTTTGCTAGCCTTGGCTAAGTTTTCATATAGTCCAATTGGTGTAGATCCTGTAGCAAGGCCAAATTTGATTTGTGGTTTCTCTTCTATATTTGATATAACAAAATCAGCAGCTTTCTTGCTCATTTCATCGTAATCTTTGCTAACTATTACTTTCATAAAATCTCCTTTACTAAAATTAATGACTATTCTATAATTACCCAAATAATATCTTATAAAAATTATATAAGATGATATAATTAAGTTAATTTATAAACTGGAGGTAGTACAATTGGAAAATCAAATATCTTTTGCAGATCAAACAAACGAGAATTTGTCGACACTTCATATAACATACGAAAATACTATAGGGTCAATGAGTATAGAAGAGATTTTTGATATTACAAAATATAATAAAATGCGAGCAGTAACTTACTCCGCCTCTCCTAATTTTTTAAATAAATATTTGATTGATTTCGATAGTGTAGAAATTGTAGTTGGAATAAATGAAGATAGGGTGCAATCAGCTGTCAACGATATAGCAAATAATATTAAATCTAAAGTTTTATCAAGTATTTGTAATGAGCCAATAAAATACTACGAAAACTTAGATATTAATTTAAAAAACAAGCTTAATGAAAAGAGCTTTGATATCAAGGTTCCTTTAGGCTTTACTATCCATTCTAAATTCTATTTATTAGAAAACACAAAGACTTTGGACAATAGAGTTATTTTAGGTTCTGCTAATTTATCTGAACATGCCTTTTCAAATAAATCAAACCAATTCGAAAATATTATTATATACGACAACAGCCCTCTATATGACATACAAGATGAACTATATAAATCTTATGAGCCATATCTAACCCATTATTTTCCAAAAGATTTATATAAAAGAAATATGAAACTTACATCTACAGATATTGCCGTCTTTTTATCAAATGAGGATGTAGACCAGATTCAAAGAAATAGCATAATCGATGATATTGAAAACGTAAAAGATAAAATTGCACTAGCCATTTTACCTCCAGATACTCTAGAGCAGATGAGAAATATAGATCTTGGTAGAGAAGAGATGATATCAAATAATAAACAGCAAGTAAAATATGAAGAAGCTGCTTATCAAATAGTAAAGGAATCGATAAATACTCGAACAAATAAGTCAAAGATTAAAGAGAAAGCTAGCATTAAAAAAACTGTAGAAAACAATATAAAACCACTCAAAGTTAAAACATCTCAAAATTCATTAGAAAGAGATGCGATTTATAGCAAGGTCGATTTAAGAAATACGGATGCGGACCGATCAGGCCTGCTTATAAAAAGTCAAGTCAATGATACATATATGAATTTGGGTGAATATGCTGACATAGATACAATTAGAAACGGTCTAATACAAATTGATAAGTTTATTAAAACTTTTGAAAATTATTCAACAAAATACACTGATGAATATGGACAGCGTATTATGGAGGTAATATTATATAGCTTCAGCTCACCATTCTTATACGAAATTAAAAAACTTGCTAGAACCAACGAAGAAAGACTAGATGTTCCTCAATTCCTGTTTATTGGTGGAGCAGCTGGGTCAGGAAAAAGTTCTTTGATAAAGATGATCAGTAAGATGCTAGGAGTCTCTAACATACCTTATCACAACTATGCTGATTTAGGGGACGGCCATAGGGCAAAGTCTGAAAGAAAAAATACATT
The DNA here is from genome assembly GCA_000308255.3 of Anaerococcus pacaensis 9403502. Taxonomy (GTDB): domain Bacteria; phylum Bacillota; class Clostridia; order Tissierellales; family Peptoniphilaceae; genus Anaerococcus; species Anaerococcus pacaensis. The sequence continues at coordinate 585,491 of HG326663.1, forward strand.
GGAAGCATGGGCCAATGAAGAAAATGTATATCCAATCATAGTAGACGAACTACCAATTGAATTTTTTAGTAATGAAAATTATGGCAAGTCTTTAATCATGAATTTGGCTAATAGAAATGTATTAACTGTTAACCCGTTTCCAACTATAATTGCTACCACAAATGCAGATTCTTATACTCTACCAGAAGAAGCCAGACGTAGATCCTATTATCTAAAAATTGATAAGGTATTCTCGGATGATTTTAGAAAGGACTCTCCCCTTGCTTATATCGATATATATGAAAATATGGATAGTAGTCTTTTTAAAGATTATATAATGCAGATGTCTAAAAGACTTGAAAACAAGGACGATTACGAATGGAACCATTTTGCCGATGGGGTATCTAAAGTTGATTTCCTATATCAGACCAGGGAAATTTTAAATATTATTACTCCATCTGCCAGATGCCACTGCCTAGATATTTTCCTGACAAAAGGTATACCGATGATTATGAAACCAATCAGGAAAAATGGAAAAAGCTTTATAAGAGAGCTGGAGATGATTATTTTAAATTTGATCCAGTAAGTGGCCATTTGTTCTTCAATATCAAATTATTAGATGAAAACATGAAGGGATATGGGCGAAATGAATCTGATATCTACAAGCAAGGTCTAGATCAAAAAGTTGTAGTAGGATCGTTAACTGGCATAGATATCGAGCTTGATACCAGGGAATTTTTTAAATGGATTAATATTGAAAACCCCTATAGCAAATATTATAGAAATCTCATAAAAGATTATTTCGTAAATAATAAGAAATTCGTAGAAAAAGATAAAGACTACATCTACCTTCCTTTACGTTTTAATAGCTCAGCGGATGAAGAAATTGCTACTATATCCGAATGGATAAGTGGAGAGATAAATGTGAAGAAGAATCAAGATAATTTTATATTTCCTAGAAGTGATTTCTTTGATTGGATTGGAATTAAAGATAGTTCAAGCTTTTTTAGTAAACTATTTTCATAAAAAAGGGCCTAGCTGAGCTAGGCCTTAAATTTTTTAGAAGTTATCTTGTTTTAGTTGGAAGTATTCTCTACCGTGGTGGCAAGATGGACATTCTTCTGGAGCTTCATAGCTTTCACAGATATATCCACAGTTGCTACATTGCCAGTATACTAGTTCGTCACGTTTAAATACTCTATCATTTTCCATATTATCGATTAGTTTTTTGAATCTATCTAAGTGAGCTTTTTCAGCTAGTGCTATAAAGTGGAAGGTGTCTGCTATATCATCAAATCCTTCTTCACGAGCCACTTTAGAAAAGTCTTCATACATTTCTTCATATTCGTTTGTTTCGTTGATTTCACAACCCTTAAGGTTGGTAAGTGTGTCGTGGAAAGTCACTGGAAATGATAAGTATTTTTCATTTAGTGGAACCTCTTCGTTTTTGTATTCTTCTTTAAGGTATTTATAAAATTGTTCAGCATGTTCTTTTTCATTATCTGCTGTTTCTTGGAAGATATTTGAAATTTGAACATAACCTTCTTTTTTAGCAACGCCTGCTGCTAGTACGTATCTCATGTTTGCTTGACATTCACCAACAAAACCTGTAATGAGGTTAGATGCTGTCTTACTTCCTCTTAGTTCCATTATGTACTCCTTTATGTAACATTATGTAATATTCTTTCGACATGTTCATTATACAAAATGCTGAAAACCTTGTCAAACTTTGGACTATTGGATAGGGTTTACATCCAATCAATATAATTTTGTCCAGCATAGAATATTCTAACTATTTCAACAATTTTATAATTTTTATTTATCCTATAAAAGATTACAAAACTCTTAACAGGATACATCCTTAGTCCTTCCGGTCCATTTGCAGATTCATACTTTTTGAAGCGTTCAGGCATAAAATTTAATCGGTCCGTATATGATATAAGGCTTTCAACTATTTCATTTGCAGTATCTAAGGACTGGCTAATTTCGTAGGTAAATCTATGGATACTTAAGATATCTTCTTCTGCCTGATCTGAGTATCTGATTTCATAATCATTCATAGGTGTTACCAGCCTCTCTAATTCTTGCCAGAACTTCTTCAGCAGAGTGATATCTGCCTTCATTTAATGACTTGATGCCTGCTTCTAACAATTCATTTAATTTATTCTCAGATATATTTTCGATATTTAAAGGATGGTCTTCTGGCAATCTCAATTCAAATGGCAGGCCTTTAGTAATTATTATCTGTCTATAAAACATATCGATAGCATTTGATGGGGTGATTCCTAGTTCTTTTAGGATATTTTCTGCTTCTTCTTTGACTTCAGGATTCATTCTAATATTTAAATTGGCTGATTTTTGCATGGCTTTCTCCTTTTTATATATTATACAAGCTTTGCCTACACAATGCCAACACAAAAAAAGAAGACCATTGGCCTTCTTTTGTAATCACCCATTCCAAATATTTCTTGGGTACTCATCCATATCTAGCATATGCCTAAATTGCTCTTGGGCTGGGGCTAGGTCTTCTTTGTAGGTGATGCCGATCCATTTTTCATTGGTTGGGATAATTGTCACATCGGCTATATCTTTTTCTAAGAATTCTCCTATCATTTCAGGCAGAACGTATTCAGCCTTTTCCAAATTCTCCTTATTTTTTTCTAGATAATTTATAAAATACTCTTCACAAAGGTCGATAAAGTCTGGATAAGTCGCCCAGAGGTTCATAGATACTAGGGAATCCATATTTAGGATGTCCTTGCCAAGTCCCTCTCTACTGGTAAAGGTTCCATCATCTTCTAGCTTTATTTCGTGGGTTTCAAGGATACTTACTAGTTTATTTTCTTCATTTCCAATCGATACTCCTCGGGTCACTGTACCACTGTCAGATAGGGTGTTTTTTAGTTTGTAACCTGCCATGGCGATTTGTAATTTATCTGTAGCTTGATTTGCTGGATCTATTAGAAAGTCGTGTAGGACCTTAAAGACTTCCTTGCCGTAGTAGTCATCGGCATTTATTATTAAAAATGGCCCATCAACTATGCCCTTGGTTGCAAGGACCGCGGCCACCGTTCCATATGGTTTGGTGCGGCCATCTGGACTTGTAAATCCTCCTGGCAAATCGAGACTTTGGTAGGCATACTCTACTTCTACTATTTCTGATATCCTATCGCCTATTATCTTTTTAAAGTCAGCCTCAATCTCATCTCTGATTATAAATACAACTTTGTCAAAGCCAGCATTTATAGCATCATATATCGAGTAATCAATTATGGTATAGCCATTGTCATCCATCTTGGCCAATTGCTTGATGCCCGCCCCGTATCTCGAGCCAATCCCAGCAGCCAACACTACTAATGTGGTTTTCATACTCTCCACCTTTCATTTTATCTTATGTAATTATATATATCTTACCCAATATATTGTATCCAATATAAAAGTCAAAAAGGGTATATATTTTTAAAGAGCAAACTAGGAGGTAACAATGCAATTAGATTTAACAAATGTTGATATTAGCAAATTAAATGACTATGAACAAAGTGCCATGGATGCCTTTAATACTCTAATGGACGAATCTGGCGAAGGCAACGACTTTTTAGGTTGGATTGATAGGCCTGAAAACTATGACAAAGAAGAGTTTGAAAGAATAAAAAAAGCTGCAGCTAAAATCCAATCTGACTCTGATATCCTCGTATCAGTTGGTATTGGTGGGTCTTACCTAGGCATTAAGGCAACCGATGTTGCCCTAGATAAGTACTTTGATTCGGATAGAAAAGTAGAATTGATTTATGCCGGCCACCAATTATCTGGCCAATATATGAATGAATTGCTTGACTACTTAAAAGATAAAGATTACTCAATAAATATAATTTCAAAATCAGGTACCACCACAGAACCAGCTATAGCTTTTAGATTCTTAAAAGAAGCAATCGAGGCAAAATACGGCAAAGAAGAAGCCAAAGGCCGCATCTATGCTACAACTGACAAGGAAAAGGGAGCTCTTAAAACTCTTGCCACAGAAGAAGGCTACGAAACATTTGTAGTTCCAGATGATATAGGAGGTAGATTTTCAGTTATATCTGCAGTTGGCCTCCTTCCACTAGCTGCAGCTGGCATTAATATCGATGACTTTATGGCAGGTTTTGCAGCTGGTCGTGACAAATATAAAAATGCTGATTTTAAGTCAAATGACGCAATTAGATATGCAGCTATCCGTAATATGCTATATGAAAACGGAGCGGCACTAGAAGTGCTTGTAAATTACGAACCAAAACTCAGCTACATTGCCGAATGGTGGAAGCAACTATTTGCAGAATCTGAAGGCAAAGATGGCAAGGGAATATTCCCAGTATCAGTAAATAACACAACCGACCTCCACAGCCTCGGTCAAATGATTCAAGATGGCCAAAGAAACCTTTTTGAAACAGTAATAGAGATTGAAAATCCAGTAGCTGACATCGAAATCAAAGAAGACAAAGATGACCTTGACGGCCTAAACTTCCTAGCTGGCAAGACCATGAATTATGTCAATAAACAAGCCATGGAAGGTACAACTATTGCCCACGTAAACGGACACGTACCAAATATCCGTATCAAGCTAGACGAAGTATCTGCCAAAACCATAGGCGAACTCTACTACTTCTTTGAAATCGCAGTTGGCGTATCAGGCTATATGCTAGGGGTAAATCCATTTAACCAACCAGGCGTAGAAGAATACAAGGGACAAATGTTTAAATTACTCGGCAAACCGGGATATTAATTCCCGAGCGGGAATTAATATCCCGCCCTGAGCTTAGCCGAAAGACCTACTGTCCTAATCGAAATTGACGGACCTAATCAAAAATCTTTTAATGTCATACAAATTCAGCAATTAACCTTGGCAAAGCTAGAATATTCAAATATAATAATAAGATAGAGTGCACACAAAAAAGAGCTAAGCGTTACGGCTCTTTTTTTGCTTATACGTAAGGAGCTTTAAATGAAAAAAATATCTTTAATTGGTTTAGGACACGTGGGATCTACTGTAGCCCACACTTTAATTGAGCGTCAACTTTGCGATAATCTTGCTCTCTTTGACAAAAAAGAGATACTCGCCAATGCAGAAGTCAACGACCTAAACGATGCTATGGTAAGACGTGATGGTCATGTGAACCTTAAGGCAGGAGAAATATCTGACCTAGATGATAGTGATATAATTATCTTTGCCCCTGGCGACATCACCATCCTCCAAAGATACAATGACCGCTTAGAAGAATTCAAATTTACCCAAAAATGTGTTGAAGAATGGGCTCCAATCATAAAAGAATCAAAATTTGATGGAATCATCGTATCTATTACCAACCCTTGCGATGTCATAGCAAATTATATGCAAGAACTTACGGGTATCCCACGCAAGAGAGTGATTGGTACAGGCACAATTCTAGATACAGCTAGGATGAAAAATGCCGTTGCCAAATACCTAGACCTAGATCCAAATTCAATCGATGGCTATGTAATAGGCGAGCACGGCAACAGCCAATTCGTGGCATGGTCCAATGTCTCAATTGCTAATAAGCCAATCACAGAAATCATGGACAAACAAGTCCTAGATGATATCGAAGCATCTACTAGGATGAAGGCCTTTGAAACAGTCCATGCCAAGGGCTACACATCTTATGGTATAGCCAATTCTACCTGTATCGTAGTAGAAACTATCTTTAAAGATGCTAAAACTATCCTACCAGTATCTTCATACTCTGAAGAAGATGGTTGCTACATTGGCCATCCAGCAGTAGTGGGTAGAGAAGGAATTATCAAAGACTATAAATTGACCCTAAATTCTGACGAACAAGCCCAATGGGATCATTCTGTAAAGACCATTAGAGAAACTGTTCCAAATAAATAGGACAAGGCCATAAACCTTGTCCATTCCCTGCGGGGATTCTTTTTAGTACCATAAATAGTGTAAGAAAGAAAGTGATTTCTATCTTGCACTATTTTTGTATAATGAAGAAGTAGTATGACGAGGTTCTTTTAGGGTTAAAATATCCGTCATAAAAACTGTCATCTACCTCTTCATTATTCATATTCGGTTAAGCAGGTTGGGCAAAACGTCCGTGTCACGAGCTAAAATGAGTGTAATGGTGCAGGTAGGAACTACAAATTAAAAGAAAGAAGTTAAAAAAATGATATCCATAGGAATAGATATATCAAAAGAAAAGTTTACAGCCTGTGCACTAGAACAAGGTAACAAAATCATTTGGAAGCCTTTTGATGTTCATCTTAGCAGAACAAAAGTAGAAGAATTTTTAAATAAACTAGATTCATTAAACGAAGAAGTCAAGATAATCATGGAAGCAACAGGTAAATACCACCTTCCAATCCTCTATGAATTAAAAGACAAAGGATACTTTGTAACTGTTGTAAATCCTTTAAAAATGAAACAGTTTTGTCGAGTACTCAACTTTAGAAAATCTAAAAATGATAATATAGATGCTATACAAATAGCCGAATATGGCTTGATGTACTGGAAAGAATTACAAGAATACAAAGTAGATTCAGAAAGTTTCATAGCCCTAAAAGAATTAAACAGATCCTATCAGCACTATATGGACTTAAGAATCAATCAAATGAACTTCATAGACCAAATAGTTAATCAAACATTTCCAGGAATAAAAAAATTAATTCCACACGCTTCAGGAGACTTTTCAAAAGATAAACTATTAGATTTCTTAGAAATATGGTGGCATAAAAATCTAGTATTAGAAAAACCAGAAGATAAATTCATAGAAGAATTTAAAAACTGGGCAAAAGAAAAGAGATACCATCCTAATGCTGATAAAGCTAAATCCATATACAAGCTCGCAGAGGAAAGTATCTCAACTCAACCTTCTAATAGCTCATATATAAAGACTAGCATACAAGAAGGAATAGAATTGATAAAACATATAAATCAAATTCTACATACTATTTTATCACAAATGCTAGAAATTGCCGAGCCCTTAGAAGAATATCAAGAAGCGAAGAAATTCTCAGGAATATCAGATAAATTAGCAGTACAAATCACAGCAGAACTTGGAGACTTATCAAAATTTAAAAATAAAAAAAGTTTAATATCCTTTGTTGGTATAGATTCACCACCATATGAGTCAGGGAATTTTAAAGCAGATCAGAGAAAAATAACAAAAAGAGGCAATGCAATACTAAGAAAACTAGGTTATCAAGCTATGAAATGCATGATGAGCGCTAAAGATCCTGAAAATGATATATATCTGTATATGGTAAAAAAAGAAAAAGAAGGAAAAGCAAAAAAAGTATGTAAATTTGCAGGACTAAATAAATTCTTAAGAATCTACTATGCAAAAGTAATGGTATCAAAACAAGAAAAGAAGGTGCTAAAAGTAGCCTAGAATTAAGAATACAATAGTCAAAACAAGCCGATTGTAACCGGCTTGTTTGTTGTACTCAAATTTAAACTTTAAATAACAAGAAAAAAAGTAAATTAAATTGGCTTTTCTACTTGACTTTTGTTAGCAGGTTTTTATGCAATTTTTCCTTTTCTGCGAAGTCTATTGCTGTTAATAATTGCCGCTGTCGCATCGCCTGTAATATTTACTACAGTACGACCCATATCAAATATTCTATCGATTCCAGCTACAAGAGCAATACCCTCTACTGGTAGGCCAACAGATTGGAGTACCATGGCAAGCATGATCATACCAGAGCCTGGTACACCGGCTGTACCAATTGATGCAAGAGTTGAAATAAGTACAATTGTAAGCATTTGGCCAAGGGTTAAGTTTATCCCGTAGCAGCTAGCTATAAATACTGCACATACCCCTTGGTAAATAGCTGTTCCATCCATGTTGATAGTAGCTCCAAGTGGCAATACAAAGGCTGCTACATCAGGGTCAGCCCCTAGTTCTTCGCAGCTTTTAAGGTTGATAGGTAGAGTGCCCATTGACGATGCAGAGGAGAATCCAAAGATCATCGCTGGTGCCATGCCCTTGAAAAATTCTATTGGGCTAAGGCCACCCATGGTTCTAATAGTAGTAGAATATACAACTAGGATGTGAACTGCATAGGCAAGGTATGCTACAAGTAGGACTGATGCAAGTGAACCAATTATCATCGGCCCATTTTCAGCTATAACTGGGGCTAGTAAGCAAAATACCCCGATTGGTGATAGCTTTAAGATTAGCTCCATGGCCTTCATAAAGATATCGTTGATAGTTTCTATCGCAGAGATAGCTTTTGCTTGTTTGGCTGGTTCTATAAGAAGTATTGCAAAGCCAATAATCAGACTCATCACAATGACTTGAAGCATATTGGCATCAACTATTGGGGCAAGGAAGTTTGATGGGAAAATATTTACCAGTGTATCCATCATAGATACCTCTGCACTTATCTCATAGTTTAGGTCGATAGTAGATAATACCGGGAAAAATCCCTTGGCAAGATTTGCAAATAGCAAACCAATTCCAATCGCACATGCTGTTGTGAGGAAATAGTAAAGGACAGTAAAGCCTCCCACTTCTCCAACCTTCTTGATATCCTTCATCGAAATAATTCCGCCCATTATGGAAAATAGGACTATAGGTACGACGATAAACTTAAGTAAATTTAGGAATATATTACCAAAAGGTCTAATATATGTATTTAAAAATGCTGCTTGATTCCTAAATATCAAACCAACTACAATTGCAGCTATTAGGGCTATAAAAATATTACGAGCCAGAGTTGATTTTTTAACTACTTTTTTCTCTGTCATAGGACCTCCTTATTCATATAATTTTATGTATTTTATACCTTTTTAGATAATTTGTAAAGTATTTAATGAGAAAATTTGACAAATATTTTTCTATGTTATAAAATATCGAAGATTTGAAGTAAATTAAGGAGGTCTTATGGACAAGAAAAGAATCTATGGTGTATCTGATGATGTGCCTGCAAAACTTCTGATACCTTTGGGCTTACAACACACCTTTGCCATGTTTGGGGCAAGTGTGCTCGTGCCTATTTTATTTGGAATCAATCCTGGCATCGTGCTTTTGATGAATGGGATTGGGACACTTTTATTTATACTTATCACCAAGGGCAAGGCTCCAGCCTATCTTGGGTCAAGCTTCGCCTTCCTAGCACCAGGCATTGCCATTATTGAAAGCCAGGGCTTTGAGTATGCCCAAGGGGCCTTTGTAGTCGTAGGTATTCTTGGCTGCCTATTATCATATATTATCTACCGCAAAGGAACTGCTTGGATTGATATAGTATTACCTCCAGCTGCGATGGGTGCAGTCGTTGCCCTCATTGGTTTTGAACTTGCTGGCAATACTGTGACAGGCGGATCTATTGGGGCAAATCTTATGACTGATACTGCTACTAGTGCTGACTGGATTGTGTTTTTAGTGACCCTTATGACTGCCTTTGTTGGATCTATTGTATTTAAGGGATTCTTATCTACTATTCCAATCCTAATTGCAATTATTGTAGGCTATATAGTTGCTATATTTTTTAAGCAAGTAGACTTTACACCAGTACTAGAAGCGAGCCTCTTCACACTACCAGACTTTCACATGGCTAAGTTCTCAGCTGAGGCAATATTTGCTATGCTACCGGTAATACTCGTAATAGCAGCTGAGCACATCAGCCACCAAGTAGTTACCAGCAATATCGTAGGCACAGACCTCTTAGAAGACCCAGGCCTCCATCGTTCAATATTTGCAGATAACTTCTCCACAGCTATCTCAGGCCTAATAGGTGGTGTACCAACTACCACTTATGGGGAAAATATAGGTGTAATGGCTATCACAGGAGTGTATTCAGTAAAAGTAATCGCCACAGCCGCTGTTATCTCAATCCTCATGGCCTTTATAGGACCTCTATCTGCCCTCATATCAACCATCCCAGGCAATGTTATCGGTGGTGTTACCTTCTTGCTTTACGGGATGATCGGTATAAGTGGGATAAGACTTTTAGTTGACCAAAGGGTAGACTATTCAAAATCAGACAATCTCATCCTCACTAGTGTTGTCTTTATAGCAGGCCTATCAGGCCTATCAATTGGCTTTGGCTCTATCGAGCTATCAGGCATGGTACTTTCATCAGTAGTTGCTGTTATCCTATCATTACTCGTATATCTGATTAAAAAAGCCGGTTGGTCAAACTTAGAATAAACAAAAACCTAGCAATATCTTAGCTAGGTTCTTTTTCTATGACCACAGTTTCTGTATGCGTATGGCCTAAACTATCATTTTTTTCTTTGGCTTTTTTGATTAAATAAATCACCACTAGCCCTTCTACTAGGGTACAAATGAGCCCACCTTCTATACCAAATTCTCCACCTGTCATTAGGGGATTAGTGAGAAGAGTGCTTTTAAATAATGTGCTATTTGAAACTCCTGTCCCAGATACGCTTATACCAAAGATATTACCTTGGGCAAAGTTCCAAAAACTGTGGACTGCCGCTGGGAGGAAAATGTCATCTGATACATAAAAGAGGAGTGAGAATAATATTCCAACTAAGAAAATATTAATTGCTGGCAATATGCCAAAGGCATTATTTGGTAGGTGCAAGAGTGAAAATATCAATGAGTTTAGGATAATCCCAGCCATGACACTGTATTTAGCTGCAAAATAATTCATCAACACAGATCTTGCTACTAATTCTTCCTCAAAGCCCTGGAGCATCCAGCCTATAATTATAAGTATGAACAATAATGGAGAAACATTTGAAATATTATTATTGATTTCAATCACTCCCATGACTTTAAGTATCAAAACCACAGCCACTATCATAAGTGTGCCTATTAAGGCTCCTTTTAGGTAGTTTTTTAATTTATCGCTAGATGTAAGCCCCAATGATTCATTGTCTCTTTTTTGGAAGGTCCTAGCAAATATATATACTGATATCGAAACGAGGGCGGTCAGAAATAAGCTGCCTATCCTCTGATAATCAGGGTCGATTCCAGTGATATATTCCATCATCACTTGTGGATTGCCAGCTATTTCTGGGTTAGTTATGGCAATGAATATCCCATAGCCTATCCCCACTATCAGCATCGGTATCTGCATGAATACAAATAGCAAGACCACCGTAGCAAAGGGATTTCGATCTCTCATAGATTGCCTGGTCTTCTTTATAGTATAATTTTCCTTAAGCATGATATCTCCTTTATAATTTTGTTAAATTATTACCCATATTTTCAAAGTAAATCTATCACGCCAAATTTATTCAAAAAAAATAACACGAACTTTCATCCGTGTTAGTTAACTATTGCTCATCTAGCTTATATTTCTCACTCAAAGTCTTTGATAACAACACAACTACTACAAAAAATACTAGTGTGACCACAAGCCCACCTTCTATACCAAAATCTCCTCCAGTTAGAAGTGGACTTCCAAAAAAACTTGATTTCATTGCAGTATTTTCTATCAAAAATTCTCCACTTACTCTCATACCAAAGATATTAGCCTGAGCAAAGTTCCACATGCTGTGGGCTGCAGCTGAGATAAATATGTCATCAGCTATATAAAAAATAATTGAAAATATAATTCCCATTAAATAGATATTTATAAAAGGAATGAGGCTATAACCAGCATTGCCTATATGTAAAATGGTAAAAATAACACTATTGGCGAGGATTCCGACCATGACATCATTTTTTGCTGCAAAAAAATTCATTATGATAGACCTACAGACAAGCTCTTCCTCAAAGCCTTGCAAGATCCAGCCCATGACAAAAAGTATAAAATAAGGTCCTGATACACTTGCTAGATTGTTTGTGATTTCCACTAAGCCAAAGGCTCTTAGGATAATGAGGCACACCATAAATAGGGCATAGCCAAAACATAGGCCTTTAAAATAATTTTTCAATCTATTAGGATTGCTAAGGCCAAGCGATGTATTGTTCCTCTTTTGATAGTACCTTGCAAAAAGATAAGACGCTATACTTACAAGTATTGTAAAATAGAGATTAAACAACAATACATTATCAGATACAAAGACCATTTCTAAGCGAGCTGCATCAATAGACCCAGCCCCCAACTTTAGAAAAAAATATGGCAGCACAACTAGGCCAACTATTAAGCCTGGCACTTGCATGATTAAAAACAAAATAACTACTGTAAGAACAGAACTAACTGGCTTTAAACTTGCCTTAGTCGCCCTTATCGACTGGTTATCCTTAAGCATCTCATCTCCTTATGTAGAAAAAACACGGCTAGAATAGGCCGTGCTAGTTATTTGTAGTTGGAGCATCAAGCTCATCAGCATAATCCAGGGCTCCACCTAGGATTGCGTTGATAAAGTCTCTTGATTCATATATCCTATATCCACTAAACTTACGCTCTAGGTATAGGTCTGCCTCATAGATATTGCGCTCTTGATTTGGGTCAGACAAGGCTGCCATGTAGTCTGTGTGGGTCTTATCATCTGATTCATCATCTGGAATCTTATCAAAGACATCTACATAATTCACATTAGCCACCTCTACACGCACTTCCTTGCCACGCGATGACTTCGTCGATTCTATCACATTGATTTCTAGATTTGAAAAATTATTCTTATAAAAGTCATCCTGCTTAGTAGTATCTTCAGAGTAAGACTTCTTTAACACATCTAGTATGATAGGAAGCCTATCAGTATTAGCCTTCAGGTAGTCCACATCGTAGTCACAAAGGGCCTCTTCTAGACGCTTGATATTCCTATCGACATTTGACTGATACATCTCATAAATCCCAAGGGGAATCCCGATTATTAGTGCCGCCATTATTACATAGGGCAATATATATACACGCCTGCGTTTAGGCGGGGTATGTCTTGTTGCTTTTTTTGCTCTTTTTGCCATAATATCCTCTTAATTTTATATTATACCATGAGTTAGCAAAATATATGAAATAGTGATATTATAAGGATATGAAAAAAATTAACTTCGCAGATACTCTGGCACTTATTTTGCTCATCCTGCAAATATTTGCCCCATATCTCAATAACTTAGTAAATCCAAATATCCTAATAATGCTGATCAATTGCTATATCATAGGCTACATCTCATACATCATAAGCTTCACCGACAGTAAAAAAGTAGCACTGATGGCCCTGCCGCTTGTTATATATACAGCCTTTATAATATTTTTCACTAGAGGCTTCAAAATCCCAAGCCCAAATGCGGCAATTGCTGATATCACAAACATCCTAAGTAATATCTTCGATGTCATGTTTGTAAGCTTTGTATTTTTCATAATAGAGCAAGTCGCCAACAAAATAGCAGGAGGCAAATTTACAGTAGCCCTAGCTATCCTAGGCCTAATCCTATATCTCATCATGCAAAATACAAATATATTGCCTTTTGACATCTACTACAAAGACCTCTTCGTATACTTTAGCTTCTATGTCATGGCAGCCAAAATCAAACCAGCAGTAACGATAAACAAACTCCTATATCCACTAGCCATTTTGCTACTAATAGGAGAAATCATAGCCTACGCCTACTACAAAATCTACCCAGGCATATATTTTGCACTTTACCTAATCACATACGTAGTCCTAAAAGATATGGCAAACATAGAGGGAATAAACCGCCAAAGATACCTAACATTCGCCTACCTATATCCATATTGGGTAATACTAGTAGTCTTAAATGAGTACATCAAGGCAAGCCCGCTGGTGGTAAATACAATGGCGGTATTGGTGACTTATGTGCTAAGTGAATTGGTGTATAGGTTAAGGCTTAAGGTGATTGATTATCTTTATGTTGGGGTGCATTAGTATGCTATAATAAAAGTGCCTCTCACTTAAGAGGTGGAAGGCGGTGAGACATATAAATGTCCAAATTCATGTTGGAAAATTTAGTTTTTCCCTTGCTAATTGGTTTAGTATTGCTCTTAATAGAGTTTCATATCCAAAAGAAAAGCAAGTAAATAAAAAAGACAGTAGTTCCGAGCTACTGTCTTTTTTGTGAGCATATTACTCTGTCCAAATTCATATCCTTGTCTCCAAGGGCTTTGATAAGAGGTGGCTTCTCTTGGTATTATTATAGTTCAATTATCTTCTACTTTCAATTGCATAATTTCAATTTAACTTAAATTGCTATCTAGTGGTTCAATCTTTAGCCTTATCTCTCTTCTAAGTAACCATATACATAGCAAAGTATTTATCCCTTCTGCTATAAAGAATGCCCACCATACATAGTTTAGGTTGCCTGTGAGGGATAGGAGGTAGAATATTGGGATTAGGATTATTACTTGTCTTAGGAATGATTGCATAATGGCTATTTTCCAGTTGCCTAGGGCTTGGAAGACTCCTCCTACTGCTATGATGGCAGGTATTGCTACAAAGTAGCTTAGGGATACTATACGCATCATTGGGATGCCTATTTGAACCATTTGGTCGGTGGCGTTAAATAGACTTAGGAGCTGACCTGGGAAGGCCCAGATTATTATAATAGCGATAGATACTAGGATGAAGCTAGCTTTGGTAGCTAGGCTAATCGCATCTAGGATTCTTTCTTTTTTTCTGGCTCCGTAGTTGTAGGCTACTATGGTGGTGAGTGCATTTGATATGCCTATGACTGGTAAGAAGGCAAATGTTTGGAATTTGAACATTACCCCGTAGGCTGCTATAGCTGATTGGCCGAAGCCTTGGAGAATGGTGTTTAGGATAAATACTACAAAGCTTCCGATACTTGACATGACAATTGATGGGAGCCCTATCCAAAATATGGCCTTGACCACTGATGGGTCGAATTCGAATCTGTCAGTTTGCATTTTAATCTCTTTATTTTTCCTAAGGTTAAAGAAAAGTCCTATAAGGGCTCCACCGGCTTGTCCTATGACTGTAGCTATGGCCGCCCCACGCACTCCTAGTGCTGGCATGCCAAAGAGGCCAAAGATTAGGATTGGGTCTAAGAATAAGTTGATGAGGGCACCTGATATTTGGGTGATCATGGTGTAGTTGGTGAGGGATGTGGCTTGGAGTAGCTTTTCTCCTAGCATTTGAAAAAATAGGCCAAAGCTAAAGACCATGACTATCCATAGGTATTCTTCGGTGTATTGGGTGACTAGGGCTGATTGGCCTTGGCTTTCTGCAAAGGATCTGGCTATGATGCCTCCAATTACCGCAGCTACGATAGATGCAATTACAGATAACAAAATCCCGTGTCGGGCTACAGACCCTACTTTCACTTTGTCATTTTGTCCCAAAAATCTCGATAGCAGTGCAGATGAACCTACACTTATCCCTAGGCCAAAGGCTAGTAGGATATTTTGGACCGGAAAGGCAAGGGATACTGCCGCGAGGGCTTCTTCTGATAGACGAGATACAAAGATAGAGTCTACGATGTTATAAATAGCTTGAACTAGCATGGAGATTACCATCGGTATGCTCATTTTGTAGAGCAGTTCACCAACAGGCATGGTCCCCATTTTATTTTCTTTGATGGCTTCTGTCATAATTCCTCTTTTCTATAAAAGTCGTATCCTTTTATTATATAAGAAATTTTAGAAAATAAAAGACCTCGGTTATTATCCGAGGTGATTTATTAAAATACTGGGTTTACTGATTTGCTATCGCGCTCTTCTTTTAGGGATTCAATGAATTTTTCAACAGAAACTTCTGGAGTTTCTTCTCCATCTCTATTTCTAACTGTGAGTAGTTTTGATTCTTCTTCCTTTTCCCCTACTACTAGCATGTAGTTGGCGCGAGCTAGTTGGGCTTGGCGAATTTTGTATCCTACCCCCTCGCTTCTTTCATCAACTTTTACCCTAAAACCAGCTTCTTTGATTTCTTTTTCTAGTTTTTTAGCTGTATCAAGGAATTTATCGCTTACTGGGATGATTACGACTTGTTCTGGGTTTATCCATAGTGGGAAACGACCAGCAAAGTGTTCTGTAAGGACACCGATAAATCTTTCTACAGATCCAAGTAGGGCTCTGTGTAGCATAACTGGTCTTTGTTTTTCACCGTTTTCATCGATGTAGTTTAGGTCGAAGTTTAGTGGTAGTTGGAAGTCAAGTTGGATAGTACCACATTGCCATGTTCTACCAGCTGCATCTTCTAAGTGGAAGTCGATTTTTGGTCCGTAGAATGCCCCATCTCCTGGGTTTAGGATGTAGTCAATACCACGTTCTTCAAGGGCTTTTGCAAGAGCATCTTCTGCAAATTCCCAGTCTGATAGCTCACCCATGTAGTTATCTGGTCTTGTTGATAGCTCGATGTTATATTTAAAACCAAATGTTGAGTATAAGTACTCAGCTAGGTCGATCATCTTGTATACTTCATCTTTGATTTGGCTAGGTAGGCAGTAGATGTGAGCATCGTCTTGGGTAAAAGTACGTACTCTAAATAATCCGTGTAGTGTACCTGATAGCTCATGTCTGTGTACTTGACCAAATTCTGCCAGTCTAATTGGTAAGTCTCTGTATGAGTGTTGAGCTGATCCGTATGTTAGCACTGAACCTGGGCAGTTCATTGGGCGGATAGCATAGTCTGCATCATCGATTTTTGTGAAGTACATGTTTTCTTTGTAGTGGTCCCAGTGGCCTGATCTGTGCCATAGCTCTTCGTTCATGATAAGTGGTGTTTTGATTTCACCATAGCCACGTTCGTCTAGGACACCTCTCCACCAGTTTAGTAGCTCATTCATTACAATCATGCCGTTTGGATGGAAGAATGGGAAGCCTGGGCCTTCTTCGTGGAATGAGAATAGGTCCATTTCCTTGCCGATTTTTCTATGGTCTCGGCGTTCGATTTCTACTTGTAGTTCTTCCCAAGCTTCTAGGTCTTTGGCTTTTTCAAATGAGATGCCGTAGATTCTTTGAAGCATTTGCTTGTTTGAATCGCCTCTCCAATAAGCCCCTGCTATAGTTTTTAGCTTTACAGCCTTGATTTTCTTTGTAGATTCAAGGTGTGGGCCACGGCAGAGGTCTGTAAATACATCGCCCATTTTGTATAGGGTGATAAGTTCATCTGCTGGTAGGTCGTTTATGAGTTCGATTTTGTAATCTTGGCCCATATCTTCAAATAGTTTTAGGGCTTCATCGCGAGAGATTTCTATTCTTTCCATTTTGTGGTCAGCTTTGGCAATCTCTAGCATTTTCTTTTCGATTTTTTCTAAATCTTCTGGTACAAATCTGTGGTCTGTGTCCATGTCGTAATAGAAACCATCATCAATAGCTGGTCCTATAGCAAATTTGGTACCTGGCCATAGTTCCTGAATGGCAGCAGCCATTACGTGGCTAGATGTGTGCCAGAATATGTGTTTGCCTTCTGGGTCGTCAAATTTAACTACGCGAAAATCGCTATCTTCATTGATTGGTTCAGCGTAGCCCTTTGTTTCATTGTTTACTACTGCGCCGAGTGCTGACCTATATAGGCCTTCTGAGATGTCTTTTGTAACATCTCCAACTGATACGCCAGCTTCGTATTCACGAACTGATCCGTCTGGTAGTGTGATTTTAATCATTATTAACTCCTTTTCAAATTAAAAAACCGCCCTATTATCGTTTCCGATAAAAGGACGGTAAATTGCCGTGGTTCCACCTAATTTTTGTGCTCATTTTAGTCTTAACGCGACTCACGTTTTAATTTCTTAAAAAACTCCGGGGTGGTCTTCAATGCATCTCCTACCTGGACTTCTCAGCTACCGTCCTTTTCTGTAAGCACTCAAAGCATCTACTTTCCCCATCAATGTCATGTATAAATTAAATGTACCACCTAAATATAAATAGTCAAATCTGGGTAAAATTTAAGTCAAGGAGGGAACATGCAAGTAGGTATAATTATTACTGGCCACGGCCAGATAGCAAGTGGTATATTATCAGCGGTAGAGATGGTCACAGGCAAGACTGATAGGGCCTTTGCCATTGACTTTAACCAGGCTGATAATTTCGAAGACCTAGATGATAAATTTCTTGAAAAATATAAACAATTAAATGCATACGATGAGATCCTCGTTCTATGTGACATCCTGGGTGGGACTCCTTTTAATAGAGCCTATATGAGCCTTAGTGAAAAGGCCAATGTCCACTTCATATCAGGGGTCAATTTTATAATGGCCTACCATGCTCTTAGACTCGATGCAGATAATATTGATAAGCTCATAGCAACCCTAATCGAAAAGACCAAAGATTATATCATTGAATATAAGTAAATTGGTAGTAAAATACTTCAGTATTTAGAAAATGTAGATGAAACTTAAAAAAAATATAGAGAAAGGAAATATTATGGCAGGAACAGTATTACTAAGAATAGACGATAGATTATTACACGGACAAATCGGTCGCGCTTGGATGTCAGAAGTAGAAGCTGACATCATCGTAGTAGCAAACGATGAAGTAGCCGACCACGAAGACCAACAAAAGCTAATGGATCTTGTAACACCAATAGGTACTAAGACATATTTCATGTCAGTAGCTCAAACAGCAGCAGAACTCCCAGACCTAGAAGACGATAAAGATGCTATAATACTTGTAGAAAATCCAAGAGATGCTGTAAGACTAGTTGAAAATGGTATCGTAACTGATGTTATTAATATTGGTAACATGAGAAACACTGGTAGCAAAAAAGAAGTTAATGAAACAGTGTATGTAGATGATAAAGACATCGAATACTTAAGAGAACTAGAAGAATCTGGCCACAAACTAGACCTAAGAGCAGTACCATCTGATGAAGCAACCCCAGTTGAGAAAATTTTTAACTAAGAATATAAACTGACCCCCAAAAGTTAGACCTAAAAACTAACTTCAGTAGGTCAGTTTTTGTATGGCAAAATATAGTACAGAATTTAAAATACGAGTGGTAAAAGAATATTTAGAATCAAGCATCTCATATAAATCTTTATCAGATAAGTTCGGTATACCAAATGAATGCGTGATTAAAAGATGAGTAAACGCATACAAATCACAAGGATATGAAGGACTAAAGGTAAAAAGAGAAAATACAAAATATACTTTAGAATTTAAACTAAAAGTAGTAAACTTGTATTTAACAGGAAAAATGTCCTATCAAAGCCTAGCTAACAATCTTAAAATGAATAATCCAACAATAATTACTCGATGGGTCAAAGAATATAGAGAAAATGGAATTGAAGGACTTAAACCCAAAAAGAGAGGAAGACCTTCAAAAATGACAAAAACTCCAAAGAAATCAAAAGATATTAATTTAGAATCATCAGCTAAGTTAACCAATGAAGAAAATAAATCATTAAATAAAGCTCAATTAAAGGAAAAGATAAAGGAATTAAAGTAGAAAAACCATACACACAAATAACAACAGACACAACAGAATTTAAATACCTAGAAAAAGACAAAAAAGGAAACTGTATAGATAACTCACTAATGGAAAACTTCTTTGGAATACTAAAACAAGAAATATATTACGGAAGAAAATTCTACTCATATTAGCAAGTAAAAAATACAATAGAAGAATATATTAAATACTACAATGAAGATAGAATAAAAGAGAAACTAGGCTACCTATCACTAGTAAAATATAGAGAAAAAAGTGCAGTTTAAAAATTCTACGCCTAGGGGTAGGAATGGATAATAAATACCAGAGTAAGTATGAAGCTCACTCTGGTATTAGGTACAAGAGACTGTGTAAAATTTTGTGTATAGAACCTCCTGATTAGGGTAAAGAAAACTAATCAGGAGGAATTTTTATACCACGAAAAAGGCCAGAAACAAGAGGAAGTAAAATAGCAAAAATGTTAATCGAAGAATATCACCCTCAAAATGCACAAGATATTCAACAAGCACTAAAAGAACTTCTAGGAGATACCATGGAAGAACTTTTAAAAGCAGAATTAGACGAGCATTTAGACTATGAATACGGTAAAAAACCCTTATCATTAAATACAAGAAACGATTCAAGCAAAAAAAACAGTAAGATCATCATACGGTAACATAGATTTAAACATACCATGAGATAGAGAAGAAACATTTGAACCACAAACATTAAAAAAATACGAAAAAGACATATCAAACATAAAGAATCAGATAATATCAATGTATGGAAAAGGCATACCCTCGCCTAATAATATCATCAACTCATTTCATTCTTTGGATATTATTGGCTGGGGCAGCCGCTGGGTAGGCGAAAATGAATCAAGCAAATATTGGCTCTTAGTACTAAACGGGCTAAAAGAAAGAGGATTAGAAGATGTATTAATCTTCTCAACAGACAACCTACTAGGATTTAGCCAGGCTATAGAAACAGTATATCCAAAAGCAGAAATTCACCCAAAAAGCCTTGGGAAAATCATGTATAATTCACCAAATAACAAACTCAACAAAATATGTATCATACAAAGACATCAAAGAGCTAATGAAAGACCTAAAAGCAGTATACAAAGCACCAACAGAAGACTTAGCCTTAACAAATCTAGGAATCTTTGAAGAAAAATGGGGTAAAAATACCCAATGTGTGTAAGCTCTTGGAAAAACAACTGGGCTGAATTATCCACATACTTTAAATATCCAGAAGGAATAAGAAAACTAATATATACAACAAATACTATGGAAAACTTCAATAGGCAGCTAAGAAAAGTGACTAAAAACAAAACCATATTTCCAAATGACTATGCTCTACAAAAAAGCCTGTACCTAGCAATGGTAGATGCCTAAAGCAAATGGACAAATAGAATACGTGGTTGGGATCAAATTTTATCCCAATTATCAATATTTTTTGAAGGGAGGTTTTAACTAAGTTCAAAATTTAGTAGAAAATCAGCTGTAAATTTTCGTGAAAAATTGACAGTTTATTAAAGTTGTGTAAAATTAAGTAAAGCTCCATTCCTATAGGAATGGACAAACATTGATACATAAAAAATGTATCAACCCTTACCCTTTTATCAGGATTTAGGTTGATACACAAAATTATTTACAGACCCACCCTTACCTATTTATCAGGATTTAGGTTGATACACAAAGTTATTTACAGACCCTTTTCTAGTTGCTAAACATTCCATAAGCATATCTTTAATTATTTCTTTATAGTTAATAAAATTATCTAAAACTCCTAATTCTCCTCCTCCAAGTATTAACGAATTAGTAATATCTACAAAAACTTCAATATTTGCTGGTAGTAGCATTGTGTTCATGTCTATAATTATCGAATATAAACTATTTATGAACTCATTTTTAATTTTTGTATATAAGTGCCTTAATTTATCATCATTCTGCACTTCTTTTAAAAATAAAGAATAAATATTTATGTAATCTTTATTGTTTAAAATATTATAAACAACAGTATCAGCAATAGCATCTTCAATAAAAAATTCATTCGTCTTGAGATCATTCATAATCTTAATTTCTATATTAAAATTTTCATTTCTAATAATATCGGATAAAATTTCCGCTTTATTTTTGTAAATTTTTTCAATCTCATAGATTGATATATTTGAATATTGACTTATATCCTCATAAGTCGAATCTATGTACCCTTTCTTTAAAAATACTTTCTTAGCTCCTAATTGTATTAGAGCTTTCTTCTCATCCTTTAATAATTTTCTTACCATTTTTCTTCCTCTATAATTATTTTATTAAATTGAGTTAACACGTTACGTTTTTGTTATTGATATTGATTATCATTATTATCTTAGGTTTAAGATACCCCTTTCATGGAAAAAATGCAATCTTACATAAATACAAGAAAAAGAAAAGAATGTTTAACAAAAAATTATCAACATCTATCTACTTGGTTGATAAGTAACGTGATTGTAGATGTTCTGTATAAACTATAGATGGAAGCATAATAGCATACTATAGCAATAAACAATCTAAATTCTCATGCAAATTTTACTGACGAATTTTTTAATACTTTTTATAAGGCACTTAATTAAAAAAACATATCTTATCCAAAATCTATATTAAGTATACAATTCTCTAAAATTTCAAAGCCTATATCCTTAGATATATGATAAGCACAAAAAATAAGGCAAAAATCGCTTATTAGATTTTTAACTGCGATAAGTTGACTTCCCTAGTTTAGTAAATACCCTCTTTACAGGTTGGTTTGTCCAGTAAAGAGGGTATTCTTTTGAAATGTAGTTACGAGTTTAAAGACACTGCAAGCCACTTCATTAAAGCTTTTATATGTGAAAACAGTCTTACACTAATTTTCAAACTTCCAGTTTTCAGAACCATATTTTGCCTTTATTAGAGTTTGATATAAACTACTATTTTGCATCAGTTGCTTATGATTACCAATCTCTTCTATACTACCATTATTTAATACTATTATCTGATCAGCGTTCCTAATTGTCTTTAATCTGTGGGCTATCATTATTACAGTTTTATTATCAGTTAATTTTTCTATAGCTTCTTTTAGTTTGTCCTCATTTTCAGGATCTACATTAGCTGTAGCCTCATCAAATATTACGATTGGTGCATTTTTTAAAATTGCTCTTGCTATAGAAATACGCTGCTTTTCTCCCCCTGAAAGACTTTCTCCTCCTTCACCAATAATGGTATTATATCCGTTTGGAAGTTTCATTATAAAATCGTGGCACTGAGCCATTTTAGCTGCTTCTTCAACCATATCACGATTTGCTTCTGGCAATCCAAATTTGATATTATTTTCTATGGTGTCATTAAATAGATATACATCTTGAAATACCATAGATATAGAATTCATCAGCGTCTCAACTTCATAGTCTTTTACATCTACTCCGTCTATTTTTATACTTCCCTTATCCACATCCCAAAATCTAGCTATAAGATTACAAAAGGTGGTTTTACCAGAGCCAGACGGACCAACTATGGCAGTCATTGTATTTTTTGGAATCAAGCATGAAACGTTTTGTAATATCGGCCTATCACGGTAAGAAAATGATACATTCTCAAAGTCTATATCATAATCTATAATAGGTGTATCAATTTTGCCATCTTTCATTACAGGCATATTTGACAAGTATTCTACAGAATCTATGGCACTTTCAGCAGATCTTAATATTGCCATATTGGATCCTGCAGAAACTAGACCTTCAAAAATCGTGAAACTAGCTATAAGCATTAAGATAGTATCTGGCAAAAGTATTTCACCACTTAAATTTAGCTTAATTGAAGTATAAATCATTAAAGTGCTAGTAATTCCTATTGCTATTTTTTGCAAAACTGTATATGGTATTACATTTTTCTCTAGCTTTAGCATATATTCTGCTGTATCGTCAATAGATTCATTTAATTTTTTATTATTTTCACCATAAAGATTATATGACTTTATAACTTGCATTCCTTGAATAGTAGATAACACATTTTTTGTTAAACTTTCTTGCATACTGATAGCTTTTTTAGAATTATCTACTGATTTTTTTTCCATTAGAGAGGTTATTAAGAAAAATACTAGGACTCCTATAACAGCAATCAGCCCTATTTTAAGATTAAATATTAATACAAACAAAACAAATACTAAAGTATTTAGTATCCCAGATAATACCAAAACTAGTAACATTGGCACATACATCTCTACTAAAGATAACCTAGTAGTAGCAATGGTTGTAAGAGTTCCAAGGCTAGAGTCATTTAAATAGCCCATTGGTACTTTTTTGATTTTTTCTCCTATTTCAATTCGTTTATGTGCAGACATAAAGTATCCAGCATGGGTTTGACACATCGTAGTAGAGTTTTGTGTAATAATTTTTCCCACGGCAGATACTAACAAAATTGCGAAAGCGACTAGGGCAGCTTTATAATCTATACTAGAATCATATATTTTTATCAGCATATAATATATAGCAACAAAAGATAAAGCATTGAAAATAGCATGTAAAAAGCCTACCAATATTGATTTTTTAATATTAGCTTGTTCTAATTCAGAAAATTTCCAAATCTTTTTAAATACCGAAATCATTACTCATCCCCCTTTAAGCTTGCATTATACATATTACGATAAAGATCGCTAGTTTGTAAAAGTTTTTCATGAGTTCCATAACCATCAAGTTCTCCATCATTTATTACGAAAATTCTATCCGCATTTACTATTGTTCTTAGTCTATGAGCGATAATTAAAAGTGTTTTACCTTCTACAAGCCTTGCTATAGCTGATTGAATTATAGCTTCATTTTCAGGATCAATGTAACTGGTTGCTTCATCTAGAATGACTATTGGCGCGTTTTTAAGCATAGCACGAGCTATAGAGATTCTTTGACGCTCACCTCCAGATATATGGCCACCAGCTTCTCCAACTACAGTATCATAGTCATTTGAAAGATTCATTATGAAGTCATGGCAACCAGATTTTCTGGAAATTTCTTCGATTTCTTTATCAGTTGCTGATGGATTTCCGATGCGGATATTTTCACGGACGCTCATATCAAATAAATAATTATCTTGGGAAACATATGATATCAAAGATGACAGTCTATCTAGAGACATATCTTCTGTATTGACACCACCAATTTTTATAGTCCCTGAATCGACATTCCAAAATCCGGCTATAAGTTTAGCTATAGTGGATTTTCCACCACCAGATGGCCCAACTAGTGCTGATACTGAAGCCGAATCGACTTTTAAACTTATATTATCTAAGACTTTTTTATCGTTATCATATGAAAAATCAACATTTTCCAATTCAATAGATGTATCACAAAGCTTTCTGCCCTTTTCAATATTATTAAGTTCTTTGTTATTTAAAATTTTCTCTATTTCTCCTGTTATAGTAGATATTCGAGCTAAATCATCAACAAAATTCATAACTTTTAGTAAACTATTTACCGTCCCAAATGATAAAATAATTATAGTAATTAAGTTTGTTACAGAAATAGATTTATTTATATAAAAAATAATTCCAAAAGGTACAATAAATAAAATCCCCATAGGAGATAACATTCTGCCTATAGACATTTTAGTATTAGATTCATCCATCCAATTATAGTAAAAATTAGCATTATCATATACTCTATCAACAAATTTTTTATATGACTTTTCGGATTGATTAAAGTTTTTTATCACCTCAATGCCATTAATATATTCAATCATTGCACTATTCATAGCCTGACCTATCTCTACCGACTTTTTGAAATTTGCGTTATAACTTTCGTTAATAACACTTTTCATTGCCAGTAACCCAATAACTAATGGAACTAAAGATAAAAGTGCAAGTCGCCAGTCTAGCATTATCATATAAATAAATAAAATAATCGGCCCTAGCAAATTTGAGGTAAACTCTGGTATTACATGGGCAAGTGTAGTTTCCATACTATCAACTTGTTCAATCATAATGCTCTTAAGCTCTCCAGAAGATCTATTCATTATATCCCCTAAGGGCATATTAAATAATTTATTGGCTAAATCATTTCTCATCTCGCCTAAGGACCTATAGGTGGCAGTATGTGAAATAGTTGTCGAAATTCCATTTGCTATATCTTTTAATATAAATAAAACAAGTATCAACACGCACTTATTTATATAAAAATCTAGATTAGACTTTCCATTTATTAAATTTACAATAATATCGGCCAAATTTATATAAGTAAATAAATCAAGCACTACGCCAACAATCGCAAATAACACTGAAAATATAAATTGCAATTTATGGGCACTTACATATTTTTTGATTATATCCATCTCTTCTCCCTTCCTTTCTCACTCTAATTATCAACTAAACTAAGGAGCTAGTTACTTTCTAAGACATCTAAAATTATCTTTTTAAGTAGTTCTTTATTATTTTTAAAATTATCCCTAGCACCTAAAATCTCACACCCCAGTATCATTGAATTAGTTATGTCTGTTATCAATTCAATAGCTTCTAAAAGCTCTACGCTATTTTCTTTACCAAACGCTTGTACGAAAACCTCTATAGATTCCTTTTTTAATTTTTCAAATAAAAGTTGTAAATTTTCATCTTTACTCTTTTCTTGTAAAAACATTACATAAATTGTCATATACTCGCTATTATATAATATTTTATCTACTATGACTTGAGCAATCATTTCATTTAAGGGTAAATCATATTCCTTGATGGTCTGATATATAATTTCCTTTCTTTGGGCGTTTCCATCAGCCATTAAATCATATAAAATCTCTGCTTTATTGTTATAGTGATGGTAAATCCCTCCTACCGAAGTGTTTGAGTACCTTACTATATCTTCCATAGTGGCATCCTTGTAACCTTTGCTTATAAAAGCTTTTTTAGCTCCTTCTTTTATTAAATTTTTTCTTTCTTCTTTGGATAATCTCTGTACCATGGTCTCTCCTTATTTACCGAATATATATTCTGTAAAGATAATCATTATCATTCTCTTCCGCTAATTGTTTATTTCTTGCAAATTTTTCATATACATACCTTATAAAATTAAAAACGGTGATGTTACAAATAGATTTGCCTATTATGTAACATCACCTTTTGATTGCAGGACTTTTTCAATAGTCATAATTTATATACAGTAATATTATGAGATTAATAAAATTTACATTGATAACTAATTTAATACTCTATCGTACTCAGCTAGTACAGCCTCAGCTTGTATATAGAGAGATTCGCTTGATCTTATTAGCTGTATAAGTTTTTCTTTGACAGGTAGGATAGTTCTTGGATATTCATTTAATAATTTTTTTGCATATCCTACAAAAAATTTATTTTTTTCTAAGGACTTTTTGAGGTTGTCACGAATGTTTTCTAAGGCGCTTCTCTTATAATAGCCTTCTTTGATATATTTATAGCCACTTGAGATATATATCAAATCATTTGTAGTTGCACGTTGGAATGTTTCCACTGGTTTTTCATTAACAACTTCAGTGTCATTTGAATGATATGATGGATAAACTGCTACTACAAATTTTGAATCAACAACTGACTTCTGTTCAAAAATTTCTTTTTCTGATGTATTAGTATTTTCTGAATGTGTTGATGAATTTTCTTCTTGTTTTTCTTTTGTTTCAGTGTTACCAGATTCATCAGCTTCTTTAGTTTCTGTCTCTTCTGAATTTGTTGGTGCTATTGGTTTTTCTTTTTCTGATTCTGCTTCTTCTGCTTTTGTTGGATTTTCGTCTGGATTTGTTTCATCTCCTTCTGTCTCTTTTTCTGCTGATGGTTCTTCTTTATTTTCAGACTCTTTTTCAGTTGTGTTTGCATCTTCTGATGGTGTTGATGGATTTTCTTCTTGTTTTTCTTTTGTTTCGGTGCTATCAGCTTCATCAGCTTCTTTAGTTTCTGTGTCTTCTGAATTTGATGGAGCTACTGGTTTTTCTTTTTCTGATTCTGCTTCTTCTGCTTTTGTTGGATTTTCGTCTGGATTTGTTTCTTCTCCTTCTGTCTCTTTGTCTGCTGACGGTTCTTCTTTATTTTCAGACTCTTTTTCAGTTGTGTTTGCATCTTCTGATGGTGTTGATGGATTTTCTTCTTGTTTTTCTTTTGTTTCAGTGTTACTAGATTCATCAGCTTCTTTAGTTTCTGTCTCTTCTGTATTTGTTGGTGCTATTGGTTTTTCTTTTTCTGATTTTGTTTCTTCTGGTTTTGTTGGATTTTCTAGTGATTTTCTATCTTTAGCTTTAGCATTTTCTAATATCTCGTCAACTTTTTCTTCATTTTCAGCTAAATCAACTGATTTTTTTAGGCTTTCTTTTACTTCTTTGTCTAGATTTTCTAGATTTTCTATTTCTGATTTTATACTTGCTTTTTTCTCATCTAACTTTTTATTTTCTACGATTCCTTTTGCTTCATTTATTAATTTCTCAACTTTTGTATAATCTTTTTCATTTTCAATTTGACGTTTATATTTGTTTTTAATTTTTATATCAAGATTTAGGCGATTAAGCTCCATGATAGCATTTGATTGAGCTTCAATTACTCTATCAAAATTATCATTATGCCTTTGATTTTTATCTTCAATAATTTGATAAAACTCATCACGATTTTTAACTTTGTCTAACTTATCTTTAAATTCTTCTCTATCTGCCTTTGTTAGATACTCATTCTCATCTAGAGCTCTTTTTGCACGCCCAATATCCTCTTTTAAAGAATCATCTGCTATATCCTCTTCTTCATCATTATTGTCTTTGTTGTTTTCTTCATTACCATTATCTACTCCATCAACTTTACCATCGCTATTATCTTTGTTGGCATCATCATTGGTAGGATTGTTGGTTTTAGGTTCTTCTTTATTTTCAGATTCTTTTTCTGGTGTTGTTTCTTCTGAGTTTCCTGTAGCTTTGATTCCTTTTGCTATTACTTCATTTACTGGCTGATAAGTTGTTTCCTCGAAATTATATTTTGGATAATAGTAATATTGCTTATATTCATCTCTCTTCCAACACTCATATTTAGTAACCACCCCTGGATGTCCTTTTGTTATGACTTTTGTACTACCCTCTTCCAAGTCTGTGTCATCCACATATTTAGTTTTATATTCAATAGGTTTTGTTTCTACTGCTTGATAAATATAGGTATCCCCAGATAACTTTGGTCTATTTGTTGGGACTTTTTGAGTGTAGTCTACGTCGTGTTCATTTATTCCCCATAAGATTACTTCATCTACTGGTTCTACTGTATACCAATCATCATCGTATTTTGATTTCTTCTTCCATTTTCCATCATCATATTTTTCACCATAGAAATAAGTGTATACACCATTTTTTCCTTCTTGAATGACTTGTTTTTCTCCTTTTGGCAAAGTCGCTACATATTTATTTATGGTATTATATTTCACGATTTCATTGTCGTAGGCTGTATATCTATATTTGCCATCATTTATAACTTCACCAATTTGTGGAGCACCCATTTCTTCAGGTGTTTCGGTTCTTTCTGAATGATTAGATTCTGAAGTTTCTTCTTTCTCTATAACATCTGCGTCTTTAGGTAAAGTTCTAACAGCTATAATCTTATCTACTGGTTCGTAAGTTTTTTCATAATAGTTATATTTGTCATATTCGTAATAGGACCCTCTATCGCTTTTTTTATAACATTGATACCAAGACCATAGACCCTGTTTGCCTTCAGTTTTAACTACTTCCTCCCCTTCTTCCAAAGTAGGATCTTGGATATATTTTGTTTCATAATCTATGGCTTGCGTTTTGTATACTTGATACATATAAATATCACCACTTACTTTTG
The DNA here is from genome assembly GCA_000308255.3 of Anaerococcus pacaensis 9403502. Classification (GTDB taxonomy): domain Bacteria; phylum Bacillota; class Clostridia; order Tissierellales; family Peptoniphilaceae; genus Anaerococcus; species Anaerococcus pacaensis. The sequence goes on from HG326663.1 coordinate 614,493, forward strand.
GTCTATTGTCAGGTACTTGTTGATTATAGTCTACATCTGCTTCATTTACACCAACAAGTATGACAGTAGGTATTGGATCAACGGTGACTTCGCTATAGTCATGTAGCGGATTTCTTATCCAAAATATCTTCTTTTCTAGGGTTTCTGCTGAATAATATGTTTTATAACCATCCTTACCATCTTGAATTTTCTTTTCTACTCCTTTTGGTAGGTTAGATGTATTCTTGTATAAAGTTTGAGATGGTATTAGTTCATTTCTCTTGACTGTATATCTCGACTTCTTATTAGCTATTACACTTCCCACCTTAGGTGGTTCAGTAGATTTCGGCCCATCTTCGTGCTCAATTCTTGGTGTAGCAAAAGAATAAGTATCTATTGCTCTAGCTCTTGGTGATGCCTCCAATCCTATAACATTTTCTTTATAATTGGCATCGTTTATATTATTATTCGCTTGTGAACCCTCTCCTGCTGGAATAATAATAGTTGCAGCAAGAAGTACAGCAGGTAGTAATTTAACCTTCATATTTCCTCCTATTATTTTATGATATTGATTATCATTATCAATTATAATATAAACTGTTTTTTTATACAAGGCTTTTAAAGTAACATTATAATATTTCAAAAAAATTGATGATAATTATAGAAAATAAATAAAACTCCAAAAAAGGATTAATTCCTATAATTGGAGTTCTATATAATGGAATTTATAATGAAAGCTCTCTCTAATTTAAGACTTGCTCGTATTCAGCGATAATTTCTATTACCTTAGCTTGTAAGGCTTCACTTTCTAGTATTAGAGCCAACAGTTCATTTTTAATGGGTTTTACTGTTTTTGGATATTTGTTTAATAATTCTCTTGCTGATTCTACTAAATATTGGTTATAGGTCAAAACTTTTTTAAATCTGATAAGATCAGATTCTAAATCAGCTCTCTTATAGTATCCTTCTTTAATATAATTATAACCTTTTGGTACGTATATTAAATTTGATGAGTTTATAGAACTTGAACTTTCACTATTAGTTTCTTTATCGACTGGTTTAGGATTTCTGCTATTTTTGATATTTTCATCTTTATTTGGTGCTAATGGCTTATTACTATCATTAGCATTTTCATCTTGCTTATTGGAGTTTGAGGCATTGACCTTTGCTTTTAGAATATCTGTTGTTAGCTTGTTGTTCAGCCTTATAATTTCATCAATTGTCAGTTTTTCCTTTTTAAGCTTAGATTCAACTTCTTTGATAAAAGTATTTAGGTCTTTATCTCCTAATTTCTTACTTTCTTCTAAAAGTTTTTCTAAAGATTTTAAGGAATCTGTTAGAACTTTTTTATCTTTGGCTGTTAATAGCTTATCTTCCTGAATCTTAAGTTTGGTATTTGCCTTATCAACATCAGTTTGTGCTTTTTTCACAGCTTTTTCTGCTGCTATTTTTTTATTCTTGGCTTCTTCTAGCTTAATTTTACTATATTCAACATCTTTGGTTTTTTCATTTATATCTTTTATAGCTTTATTAACTTCATTTTTGGCAGCCTCATAAGATTTTTTAGCCGCTTCTAACTCTTCATTAGATATTTCATCTGCTTGATTTTTACTTAATTCAGATATTTTTTCTTCTAAGTCTTTTACTTTTTGATCAGCCATAGATTTTTTATCTTGAGCATCTATAAGATCCTTTTTTTTAGCCGCTAGAGTGCTTTCAGCATCTTTTACTGATATTCGCTTAGTTTCTACTTGTTTTTTCTTCTCTTCTAGATTTTTTCTAGCTTTTTCTACTTCAGTTTGTATTTTTTTGTAATTTTCATCTGCTTCTGTGGCAGCTTTCTTTAAATCTTCTAGCTTGGCTTGGTTCGATTCGTAACTAGCTATTAAATCTTTTGATTGTTTTAATGTATTCTCATAGGCTTTTGCTTGTTCATATTCTGCAATAGCATTTTTGTAAGCTTCTTCTTTTTCCTTTAATTCGCTTGTAGTATTACTTAATATATCTATATTCTTATTAAATTTATCCTCAAGTTTAGTAAGTTGTTTTTTGATATCGTAATAGCTTGAATTATCAGCCCAGTTCCAATCATAAAGTTGGGCATAACTGTCCCTAAAGCCATCAGTTGCTTTTGATACTTCCAACCAAGCATCACTATATTCATCGTTAACTGTTTCGTAATCGTATTTTGCACTTATTTGCTTAGAATATAATGCTTTAGTTTTTTCATTTGCCTCTTCAATTTTTTGTTCTATATTACTAGAAGTAGTTTCTCCAGCTAATAATTCATCTATTATTTGGTTATTTGATTTTTTATTACTCTGTTCAGAGATATTATCTTTAAACCTACCAATATCATCATTATATTCCCTGAATATATCAATATATTGATTAGTAACATTGTTAAGCTCTATACTTTTTTCTTTTACTTTATCTTTAGTATCACTTATATTTTCAATTTGACTTTTAAGACTGTCTACTTCAGCTTTTTTCATATTGTAACCATCTGATCCAGGTGAAAGCCATTTCAGATTTTCTTCTTCTTTTTTTAGTTTCTCCTTAAGTTTTCTTAAATCTGGGTTGTCTGTCTGATATTTTTGTAAATTTTTATATAATTCCTCTATATTTTTTTGCTTTTCATTTAAAGAATTTCTTGAATTATCAATTGTCTTCTCTGATTGTTTAAGTTTTTTCTCTGCTTCAGCTATATCTGTTTTTTTATTATCTAGAATACCTTCAGAATTCTTTTCTGCTTCTTTTAATTGTTTCTTAGCCTTGTCATGTTCTTCTTTGGCTACATTGTTCTTTTCTTCATTAGTCTTATTTAACTCTTCTTGTTGTTTTTTCTCTGCTGTGGCAGTCTCTAGAGCTTGTTGGGCTTGTCTTAGGTCTTCTTCTTTTAAAGATATTTCTTCTTTAGCATTATAAACTTCTACTTCTGCTTCTTTTTGCTCTCTTTGAGCGTTGGACAAATCAGTCTGTGCCTTTTCTAATTCATTGGCAGCATTTTCTTGTTTTTCTTTCTTTTCTGCTAAATCAATATAAGTATCACTAGCTTCAGTTTGCTTTTCCATTGCTGTTAACAGATCTTTATCTACTAAATCTTTATCTCTAATAGCCTTATCATAGTCATTTTGAGCTTCAGTCAACTTTTGATCTATAGTTATTTTTTCTAATTCTTTTTCTTTTAGAGTATCTACAGCTTTTTGTAAGTCTGCTCTAGCAGATTCCACTTCTTGTTCAAGTTGTATTACTTCTTCTGCTTTTTCTTCTGATGTTTTATTATCCACATATACACTATTATCTATAGAAGGTTGTTTTTCATCTATTGCATATGATTTTACAGATGGATATATCGTATTCAAACTCATAGCTAAAAGTAAAACTGTTGCAATTTTTTTGTTAGTCATATTATCTCCTTTATTATAAAAATATTTTAATTATTCATGATTAAAAACATACATTATGATAATGATTATCATTATCATAATTATTTAAATAATAACATATATTTATTCCCTGCGCAACATCTTACTATAACTTTTTATAAGAATTAAATGTTTTATTTAATAATTATTGACTCTATTAATTTTTCAACTCTTACATGCGAGTTATTATGGGTATTAATATTACAAATCAGCCAGAAATAGCAGGAAGGATATATACATAATGAAAGTAGTAATAGTAGGTGCAGTCGCTGCAGGGGCAACCTTTGCAACTAGCCTGCGCCGCCTAGATGAGAATGCCGAAATAGTGATGTTTGAAAAAGATAGGGATATGAGCTTTGGTAATTGTGAATTGCCTTATTATCTAAATTATGAAATCAAAGATAGCAAGATGCTAGTCCACAGAAATCCAGAAAGTTTTGCCAAAATATACAATATCGATGCTCGTAACTATCACGAGGTGATATCGATTAATAGAGAAGAAAAATATGTGACAGTCCATGATAAGAGATGCGGGGAAGAGTTTAACGAGTCTTATGATTATCTCATTCTTGCTACAGGGGCATCTGCTAATGTCCCAGCTTCTATCAAAGGCACTGACCAAGACCATGTCTTCACCATCAGAAATGTGATCGATGTAGAAAATATTAGGGCTTATTTTGAAGACCATAGTCCAAAAGACATATTCGTAGCTGGCGGTGGCTTCATAGCCATAGAAGCAGCCCACGCTCTAAATGACCTAGTCAATGTCAATGTGAGGATGTTTGTCCGCGGGAAAATACTGCCAGTAATAGATGATGAATTAAAGCCATTTATAGAAGAAAATATTATAGAAAATGGCGTTGATATAATCCATGAGCAAGAATTAACAGAAATCACAGAAAACGAAGCGATTTTTGCTTCTGGTAGACGTGTTCCAGCTGATATGGTAATCTTAGGGCTTGGAATGAGAGCTAATAATCAGCTTGCCTTAGATGCAGCCCTTGATGTGACTGACCGCGGGTCGATTGTAACTGATGATAACTTTAGAACATCAGACCCAAATATATTTGCAATCGGCGATGTGACCGATATCACCAATTTTATTACAGGTCAAAAACAAAATCTAAAACTTGCTTGGCCAGCTCATAGAGAGGCTAAGCACGTTGCAGCAGTCCTTACTGGTGCAAAAAATATCGAGCCTCTTAAATATATTGGATCTTTTGCCCTAAGAAGCTTTAATCTCAATGTAGCTGTAACAGGTCTGACTGAAAAAGCCTTGGACAGTCTTGGCTACAATTACGACACAACCCTTATCACCCACTCAGATATCGTGGGCATCATGCCTGAAGCTGAAACTGTTTTTATGAAGCTTATATTTGACAAAGACACTGGGAAAATCTATGGGGCCCAAGCCTTAAGCCGTGGAGTAGTCGATAAGAGAATAGATGTGGTAGGGACCCTCATAAAAATGGGCGGGACAATATATGACCTCTACGACCTAGAGCTAGTCTATCAGCCTTACTATGCAACCACCGAAGACATCAACAACGTTATCGCGAGCCAAGCCATCAATGTAAAAGAAGGCCGCCTGCCTCATGTGAGAATCTCAGAACTTGCGGATGTGATTGATGAATACGAAGTACTCGATATCAGAAACGAAACAGCTTATGAAGAATGTCATATCAGGGGTGCAAAACTAATAGATGGCGGATCAGTCCGCGAACGTTGTGATGAAATCCCAAGAGATAAAAAAGTCCTAATCTATGATGATGTAGGAGCATCAGCGTCAAATATGTTAAAAATCTTAAACAATCTTGGCTTTGATAATATCTATATGTTAGATGGGGGGCTTGTATACCTTCGCAAATACGATGCCTACTTGGGAACAGACTTACTTTGTGATAATAAAGAGCAGTCGTAATCACT
>HG326663.1:621005-634215 GCA_000308255.3 Anaerococcus pacaensis 9403502
CACAACTGCTCTTTTAAATTTAATGTAAATTCAAAATATTTTAAATGCTGCCTCATCTCGCCCTCGTAGTCAGACAATTCTTCGTAGAGGACGGCAAATTCATTAGTTCCGATTTGCTCTATGCATGAATAGGTAAAATCAGCTTCATTTATTGGATATTCTTCTATAGTTTTGACCCTATTATCCGCTAATATTTCCATTAGTTTAATCGATCCATTTTTCCTATCAGGTCCAGCTGGGTTTGTAAGGAGGATGTATTCCTTATCATCCTTGGTAAAATATACCACTGATACCATGCAGTAGGATTCGGATGTGAAATCAACTTCATATTGGCTTGAGAAAGTCTCACAATTATCGTTGCTTACCGCATAGCGGACCTTGCCGGAGTCATTTCTTAAAAACATCCACACATCGCCATTAGCGCGCTCTATAAGCTGAGCTTCAGATGTATTTATTGGATAGGTTCCAGCAAGGGCAACATAGCCATCTGTGTCATTTGCCGAATGGCTTCGTTTAAATGCCTTTCCATCATCTGTGTAGATGACAGCCGTATTTTGTCTGACTTCCCCATCCTTATCAAATACTGAAAAATAGATAGGAAAAGCGAGCCTACCATTTTTAAGCTCGAGCCCACGTCCAGGGCCAGTGCCTACAAATTTCATTTTATCATCTGTCACTTGTGCTGTGATATCTACTGGGCCTTGCCAAGTAGTCCCACCATCATCTGAATGCAGTAGCCATAGGAAGGGGGTTTGGTGGACTTGATAGGGAGAATTGTCTTTGTAAATATTTCCGATGAGTTCATCTGCCATATAAATATTGCCATAAGATGTAAAAGGCATCTTATCTTTTACTTTTACTTTTAAATCAGTACTTGCTAAACTTTCTGTAAAGACAATTCCATTTTGATCTACAAGATATTTCTCACTTACAGAGAAAATTTGTAAGTAGGACTCGCCCTCTATTTTTTCAAAGCCAGTCCCAACTTCAGCCGTCCAATAGTTTCCCCCAGACTTAAAGGTATCGATTAGCATATAAATCCTACCCGCATTCTCCCCTTGCTTTTGTTCTACTAAGCAAATGTCGATATTAAAGGGTGGTTCTTTTGTACCCTCCCCATCCATATTTATTATCGTATGCGGTTCTGTGAATTCATTATCCCTTTTAAAACGAAAAACTGGATTGATTTTTCCCCAATCCAGTTCAGTCGTATTGCGCTGGTCAGCCCCTGCTATGAGGGTCCCATTGCTTAGCATTAGCAAGGTTGGGATTCTATAATAGGGTGAACCAGCTAGGCCAGGATAAAAAATTGTTTTAGTTTTCTGTATCTTGGTCATTTTCTTCTTCATTTTTTAATATTTCTTGTTCTTTTAACTTTCTTATCCTACAAGCCTTGATCCTATTGTCTTCGATATATAAGATTTTTATCTCGTAGCCATTGTGGGTAAGAGTTACATTTTCACCCTGCTCTGGGATATAGCCAAGCTTATCTATAATAAAACCGCCCAGCGAATCGAAGTTTTCATTGTCTTCGTCAAGTTCGATTGGAATTTTTTCATTGAGGTCTTTGGTAGACATGCTCGCCTTTACCACATAGACGCCTTTACGATTTTCCCTAAACTCTGGTCCAGTAGTTGTTCCTTCATCTAGGTCACCTACGATTTCTTCAAGCAAATCATCGATAGTTACTACTCCAGAAAATCCCCCGTATTCATCGATTAAAACAGCCATATGGATATGTTTTTTTTGCATATCTGAAAATAGCTTGTCAGTTTCGATTTTATCTGGGGCAAAATATGCGGGTTTAATCAAGCTTTTTAGGTGAACATTGCGTATGCCAACTCTAGTTGCCTCCAAGAGGTAGTCTTTGGTATAAAGAATCCCTAGGATATTGTCTACATCATCTTCGTATACAGGTATCCTAGAGTGTTTGACCTTGGTAAATTCCTCGAGGAATTCTTTGTCTTCATCATTTACATCTATCATAAAGACATCTGTACGGGCTGTCATGATTTCCTCTGCTATGAGGTCATCAAAGCCCATAATGGAGTGGATCATCTTTGATTCCATAGGTCTTATAATACCTTGATTTTCCCCTACCTGGACAATGGATTTGATTTGTTCACTGGTTACTTCCTTTTCAACCTCTCCAGCCTCGACGCCAAATATATTCATAAATAAATTGGTCACAGCATTGGTGAGTTTAACAAAGGGCTTAGTAATCCAGAGTATAAAGCGAGTAAGCAGGCTCGATCCCATGGATAGCTCCATAGCCTTTCTTACACCAATTCTTTTTGGAATCTTGTCTATAAATATAATTTTTATAAGGACAAATAATATGATTGATATTATTATAAAAGTAGTTTGGTTTATCCTAGCACTATAGCCATCGTGAAAATACAGTCTCATGCGGCGGATAAAATAAGTCATTATAACAAGAGTAAAGACTAAATCAATCATTTCAAATGATTGGTTTAGTCTACCTTGGTCGCCTATTATGCCAAGTAGATACCTAGCACGGACATTGCCTGCCTCCTCGAGCTCTCTGAGCTTTTCGGAATTGAGCGAAATAAGTCCTGTATGAATTGCAACTATAACCCCATTTAAAAATAAGAGTAATAGGATTACAATTGCAGTTTGTACATTAAAATAGGGCCCTGCCTCCATTTAAAAGTCTCCTTATTGAATAGCCTGTCTATCGCCTGTAAAATTTGGATCTCTAAAGCCAGGTTCATTGATGGTATCAGTTACATCTGGATCTGCGATGATGTCTTTTACCTTCATAAGTCTTGCGATAGTAGCTCTTTCGTTTTCTTCAAGTTTTGCTCTGATGTACTTAATAGTTTCTTGTAAGTCTGGGATAGTACGGTATTCTAGAGCATTTACACGGCGGCGTGTAGCCTCGATTTCATCAGCCATAAGCTGGGTAGTTTTTTCTAGCTCAGCTAGTTTTAATAGTTTCTCCATAACATCGTTTAGACCCTTAATAGCTTGATCAAGACCTGCTGATGTTTCGGCATAGCCGTAGGAGAACATAGATGCATTTTCATTTTCTTCTACCACGAAGTCCATAGTAGGAATTCGTACACTCATGACGTTTTTAACACCTATATCAACACCAACTTTTTGTGTAGGAGAGCTAACTGCTTCTTCAAGAAACTCTGGGCTCATAAAGGCACTTGCCACGAGGAAGTCAGCAAAGCTATCAGATAGCTCAGCTTCGACTTCTTCTCTAAGGCGTTTATTTTCGCGGATGAGGTCCATAAATTGGCGCATTAACTCATCTTGCTTATCCTTTAAGAGCTTATAGCCACGTGATGATGTAGCAAGTCTCTCCTTTAAGGTGTTTAAATTCATTCTAGTTGGCGTTACTTTTAGTCTAGCCATCTTCTATATCACCTAGTCCATGTACTTTTCAATAAGTTCATCATCGATTCTCTTTAGTTCAGATCTTGGGATAAGTTTAAGTAGTTCCCAACCTAGGTTAAGAGTTTCTTCGATAGTTCTATTTGTATAGTATCCTTGGTTTACGTATTGTTCTTCAAATTGTTTAGCAAATTCAGCAAAAGCTAAGTCTGCATCAGATAGGGCACTGTCCCCTAAGATTTTTTGAAGCTCACGAGCATCAACCCCAGAAGCATATGCAGCATAGATTTGGTTCATAGTACCCGCATGGTCTTCACGAGTTTTGCCCTTACCGATACCCTTATCTTTTAGACGTGATAGGGATGGAAGGATAGATACTGGTGGTTCGACACCTTGGTTATATAGGTCACGGTTTAGGATGATTTGGCCTTCTGTGATGTAGCCTGTAAGGTCTGGGATTGGGTGGGTAATATCATCTTCTGGCATTGATAGGATTGGAATTTGTGTGATAGTTCCTGGTTTGCCACGAAGTTTACCAGCTCTTTCATAGATTGTAGAAAGGTCTGTATATAGATATCCTGGGTAACCACGACGACCTGGTACTTCTTTACGGGCAGCTGATACTTCACGAAGAGCCTCTGCGTAGTTAGTAATATCTGTCATGATTACTAGTACTTGCATGTCTTTTTCGTATGCTAGATATTCTGCTGCTGTTAGGGCCATCTTTGGAGTAGATAGACGTTCGATAGCTGGGTCATCAGCTAGGTTCATAAATAGAACTGAACGGTCAAGCGCTCCTGTTCTTCTAAAGTCATCCATGAAGAATTGTGCTTCTTCAAATGTGATACCGATAGCTGCAAATACTACCGCAAAGCCTTCGTCATCGTTTAATACTCTTGCTTGACGAGCAATTTGTGCTGCTACTTGGTTGTGTGGAAGACCGTTTCCTGAAAATATAGGAAGCTTTTGTCCACGTACAAGTGTATTTAGGCCATCGATTGTAGATATACCTGTTTGAATAAATTCTGATGGGTAGTCACGGCTTACTGGGTTTATAGCAGTACCGTTTACGTCTCTTTTTTCATCTGGAATAATAGCTGGACCATCATCGATTGGTTCGCCTAGACCGTTAAAAGCACGGCCTACCATGTCCTCAGATACGCCAAGTTCTAGTGGGCGACCTAAGAATCTTACTGATGTAGACTCAAGGTTGATACCTGTAGATCCTTCGAAAAGCTGAACCATAGCGCGGTCTTCTTCGATTTCGATAACACGTCCTCTACGGCGTTCGCCAGTTTGCATTTCGATATCTACTAGCTCATCAAAGCTAACACCTTCTACACCTTCAACAAGCATAAGAGGCCCAACAACTTCTGTAACTGTTTTATATTCTTTTAACATTATGCCTCCCTTTGTAGCTCGCCAATTTCTTGGTCAATTTCTTCTTTGATACCAACTAGTCTATCCATATCATCTTCTGAGATATATTTAGCTCTGGTGATTCTTTCGTGAACTGGAAGTTTTTCAAGTTTTTCTAGTTCAACTCCGCTAGCTAAAGCTTCTAATGATCTGTCGTAGTTGTATAGGATAATTTCTAGCATGATATTTTGCTTATCTAATGGACAATAAGTATCTACATCGTGGAAGGCGTTTTGTTGAAGATAGTCTTCTCTGATAGATTTTGTCACATTTAGTTTTAATTTGTCATCATCACTTAGAGCGTCACGACCTACAAGTCTTACTACTTCTTGTAAACCTTGTTCTTGAGCAAGTAAGCTCATAGCACGTCTTCTCATAGTAGAGAACTCATCGTTTACGTTTGTATCAAAATACCTATCCATCTTATCTTGGTATAGGGAATAAGAACTTAGCCAGTTGATAGCTGGGAAGTGACGTTGGTATGAAAGGTCATAGTCTAGACCCCAGAATACTTTTACGATACGTAGGGTAGCTTGGGTAACTGGTTCTGAAAGGTCCCCACCTGGAGGAGATACAGCACCTATTACTGTAAGTGAACCGATATCCTCACGGTTACCTAATACTTCAACCTTACCTGCTCTTTCGTAGAAGTCTGCAATCCTTGATGCAAGATATGCAGGGAAACCTTCATCCCCAGGCATCTCTTCAAGACGACCAGACATTTCACGAAGGGCCTCAGCCCAACGAGAGGTAGAGTCTGCCATCATAGCTACGTTGTAGCCCATATCACGGAAGTATTCACCAAGAGTGATACCTGTGTATATAGAAGCCTCACGAGCTGCTACTGGCATGTTTGATGTATTTGCAATAAGAACTGTACGTTTCATGATTGATTCGCCAGTATCTGGGTCGATAAGTTCTGGGAATTCGTTAAGTACGTCGGTCATTTCGTTTCCACGTTCACCACAACCTACATACACTACGATGTCAGCATCAGCAAATTTTGCTACCTGGTGTTGTACTACTGTTTTACCAGATCCGAAAGGTCCTGGGATAGCTGCAGTACCACCCTTAGCTACTGGGAAAAATGTATCGATTACCCTTTGACCTGTAACAAGTGGTTCATTTGGGTCAAGTTTTCTTTTGATAGGACGGCCACGTCTTACTGGCCAGTTTTGGATCATGTTTACTTCTTTATCACCTTCAGCTGTTTCTACAACTGCAATAGTGCTATCTACTGTAAATGATCCAGATTTGATGTCTTTTAGTTTACCTTCTACACCTACTGGTACCATTATTTTGTGGGTGATAACTGTAGTTTCTTCTACTGTACCTAGGATATCTCCAGGCACTACGTCATCACCTGCTTGTTTGGTTGGTACAAATTCCCATTTTGTTTCACGGTTAAGTGGTGGCGCTGTTACACCACGGGTTAGGAATTGACCAGCTAGGTCTTCTAGTTTTTCTAGAGGCCTTTGGATACCATCATACATGTGTTCAAGCATGCCTGGTCCAAGCTCTACAGATAGAGGGTGGCCTGTTGATATAACAGGGTCTCCAGGGCCGATACCTGTTGTCTCTTCGTATACCTGGATACTAGCGACATCCCCTCTCATTTCTATGATTTCGCCGATGAGCTTATCACTAGATACCTCAACCACGTCATAGATATTAGCATCAGATAGTCCGCTAGCTTCTATCAATGGTCCTGATACTTTAGTAATTTTACCTTCTTTCAAATTAAGCTCCTTTAATTTAGAATGTTGGCTCCAACAGCCTTTTCAACAGACTTGTTGATATCAGCAAGTCCTATGCCAAGTGATCCTGTGTTTGATGGGATCAGTATGATAGCTGGAGTCATTTGATCTCTATATTTATCAACTGTTTCTGGAATTTGAGAAGCAAACCTTTCTGTGATAAATATCACGCCTACTTCTTCTTTGGCAAGCTCGTTTATACGGTCTGCCGCTTCATCTCCATCCACAACTGTATATACTTCTACACCAAGTGCCTTAAAGGCAAGGACTGAGTCCTTATCTCCGATTACCGCTACTCTATGCATATGTTTCACGCAACCTTTCTGATGTAAATTCTTTTGATAGTCCATTTAGCTTGGATACTAAGATTATTCTTAGGTTTTTAATCTCTGTTTCCTTAGAAATGACATAGTTGATGAGGACTTCTGGGCCAAAAGTAGAGCTTTTAGCTTCACGAGAATAGTCCATCATGTGGTCATCTATGGCTTTTTCTAGGTCAAGTAGATTTTGATCGATAGACTTATCGCTATCTATAGCATTTACCAGATATTTATTGATTCTTTCATTGGAGAAAGTAACTACGATGTTGTTTAAATCGTTGTTGTATACTTCTACAAATCTAGCCACATCAATATAACCACCTTCGATTAGAGCTGGTGTTAAGTCTTCTATAGTTCCACCTTGAGCTCTGACACGAAGTAGTGTCTTGATGTTTATAAGGTCAATTCTTTCTTTGGTAAACTGTACTGCCTCGTCTAATTCTAGATGCTCAGCATCATAGATTAGATTGTCATAATAGACTTGATCTAGGTATAGGTCTATGTCTTTTGGATTGCCTGTTCTCTCGTATACCTTGATAGCTTCTTTGGCATAGTAAACATAGTCATCATCTGTGTGAGCATTGCTTACTAGTGGCTCGTAGCCTTCGATATTAAGCTTTGATAAAAAGTCTACTTCCTTACCTTCTTCGTTTAGTAGCTCTCTTTTGATGTGGGCCATGTCGATTGTCGCAAGGTTGCTATAGATATGAGAGTAGTTTTCATTTTGGACAATTTCTTTTACAACTACTTTTAGGTTGTGGAAATTGTATCTTTCTCTAAGGAATCTTGTGATCCATGGATTGTCTGATGTATTATCTATCAAGTTATAAACCCTATTTAGTTCATTTTCAAGTATTTGCTCATAGTCTTCAGGACGATTTAGGGCCTGGATACTGTCCCTATAGATAGAATCATTTAGGGCAGCTAGGACTTCATCAATAGAGTTATAATCGTTTAGTCTTTCTAAATCATTTTGAGTAAGGAGATTTTGTTCATACATTCTAACGGAGATAGAACCACCTATATAGTCATCTCTATTCATTTAGGCCTCCTTACTTAAAAATTTCATCTGAAATTTGTTTTCTTATGTCATCGATATTGTATTTGATTATCGAAGAAAATCTGTTGTCATACTCGATTTTGCCGCTACGCACTACAAAGCCATCTTCTACTGTTTCATTAGCGATAGATAGACCGCCTAGGTCTTCGCCCTTTAGGGCATCTTTGTGGGCTTCTGATAGTAAAAGTTCTCCTTGTGTTATCTTTGACTTAGCTAGGGTGTTTAGGATGAAGTTTTTGTAAGAATCTGTATCTAGATTTTTTAGGCTAGCTAGTAGTCCATCTACTACTTCATCTACAACTTCATTTTTAGCTACAATTTCGATATCACGAGATTGTCTTTCGCTTGATACAGCTTCGTTAGCACGGATATTATGAGCTTCTTTTTTGGCATCGTCAATTATCTTGCGAGCTTCATTTTCTGCTTCATTTTTTGCTTCAGCTATGATTTCATTTGCCTTAGCATTTGCTTCATCTAGTATGGCTTGGCTTTCTTTATTTCCTTCGTTAATAATCGATGATAGTATTACTTCTAGGTTATTCATAAGCTTATCGCCTATTAACGTACTAGTAGTAGAGAGATTACGAAACCAAGGATTGCGTAAAGCTCAACCATTACTGAGTATACGATACCTTTTACGAATTCGTCTTCGTTTTTAGCAAGGATGTTGATACCAGCTATAGCAACTCTTGCTTGTTTTTGTGCTGAGTAGTAGCCTACGATTGCTATTGGAAGAGCTGCCATAAGTAGATATAGACCTCTTTCAAAGTCAACTCCTGCTCCTAATTGGTTCATAATTAAGAATCCTATTACGAATCCATAAAGACCTTGTGTACCTGGAAGTAGTTGAAGTACAAGTGCTTTACCAAATTTTTCTGGTTCGTCAACTGTAAGTGCTGCAGCAGCCTCACCTGCCATACCTACACCCTTAGCTGATCCCATACCTGACATAAATACTGCAAGCGCTACAGCTAGTGCGCCTAAGATTGTTCCACCGTTTTGTACTAAAAAATCGCTCATTATTTTTCTCCTCTTCTAATGATATTAATAAAATTGGTATCTTCTACCATTTCGCGGAATTTGATGCCGCCACCTTCATAAAATTTGTTAAACATCTCTACATAAATAAGTCTAAGTGAGTGTACATATGCTGAAAGATAAGATAAGAACATATTAAATATTTGGAAAATCACAAATATTATTATAGCTCCAATCAACCCACCTATACCATTGCCTGCTACCATCTCTACGATTAGGTTTACTGAGTAAGCTACGAATGATCCCGACAATACAAGAGCCATAAGTCTTAGGAAGGATACAAAGTCTCCAATCCAAGATGTAATACCGTATAGCTCATAGGTACCAGAACCAAGTCTTGCTCCCCATGATTTCATCTTTCGTCCTGCAAATAAAACTATAAGAACCATTCCGGCAATCATAACATATTTTGCAATTTGGCTACCTGTCTTAAGTAAAGCTATAGCTCCACCTACTGCCATATACCATGTTAGTGTATCAAAGATCAATACATCAAACTCTTTATCGCGGATTGCCATATAGCCTTTGACACCAAGGGCTGCAAATAATGATATACCCCCGATGATAAGACTCATGGTGATAAGTGTATCAAAGTCATTTTGCGTATCGACCCAGCCAAATGGCACATCTACTATACCGCCAAACACCGATCCAAAGATAATACCAAATATACTTGCAAATATTGATATCCTAAGGAAAAGTCTTAGGGTCTTTTGAGTAGACTTTGGGAAATCCTTTAGCTTTAATAATAGCAAGATTACTACTACACCAAGCAGTCCATAGCCTAAATCCCCTATCATAAAGCCCGTAAATATACTATAAAACGGAGCAATAAATGCAGTTGGATCTAGCTCATTATATTTTGGTAGCGAATAAGTTTCTACTAAGTTTTCATATGGTTCTATCAACTTATTGTTTTTAAGTATGATAGGAACATTTGGGTCATCCTTATCTGCTTCTATAGTATCTAGAATGAAATTCTCACCCAAAAGCTCGTTTAATTCGCTCTTAAACTCATTTGTCATATCAGAAGGCACATAGCCTTCAATGATGTTCATTTTCTTTGTTCTAAGGAAGTTTTCGCTAGATTCTTCTTTTCTCTTGCAGTTAATTATGTATGATTGGTAAACATATAAGTCTGCTAGATACTTCTTAAGATCAACTATCTCCCCTTCTACTGCCTCTATCTCACTATTTAGACTATCCTTATCAGCTGATAAATTAGTCAAAGTAGTGCCGATATTTTCGTCTGCTCTGATTTTAACTCGGGTAAATCCATACTCTCTGAGGATTTCTTTAAATTCTTCTTCGTAAGCTAGATTTGACACTGCCACTACAAAGAAATTTCCAGCCTCCTCAGCTAGTTTATAAACTAATGTACCATCAAGTCCTTTAGCCACGAGTGCCTCTTGTAAGTCATCGTAGAATTTGTTTGAAATAGTACCAGTTTCTAGGAAAAATCTCTCTGAGTCATAAAGCTCATTGATATCTACATCGATAGCTTTCCATGGACTTAGCTCTGTGTATCTTTGATTGATGCCATCGCGTCTTGTAAGTAGTTTCTCTTTTTGACCCACAAGATCTCTTAATTTCTCATAAATTAAATCAAAACCGAAATTAGAACCTCGCTTGTTGACCTCATCTATAGACATACTAGCAAGCTTTTCTGTCATCTCGCTAGGCAAGTCCTTGGTATAATCTTCTATCACATCAATAGTATAATTTACCTTATTAAGAGAATCATCGATTTCCGCAAGTCTTTTTGTTTCAAAAACTTCAGTTAAATAATTATCCTCGCTAGGAAGCACCAAATCATTGAAATGCACATAGTTAAAATCCTGTAGAGCATCAAGTAGAGATTCTCTATCAGAGTCGAAGGCAAGTAGATTGAACTTATCCATCTTAACTATTGCCATCTACAACTATCCTTTCTGTAAGGTCAGCTATGACCTTATCTGCGTCTGTCTTGTTAATATTTTTTATTTTTGCTGAATTCTCGTGCGCTTTTTGGATAACGGGTTCATTATCCGCTTTGGCACCAGCATTCGCTTCATCAATTAGGCTTTGAGCTTTTTTATTAGCATCAGAGATAATACGCTTGTATTCACTATCAGCCTTAGCTCTGGCATCTTTAATGATCTGAGTAGATTTTTCTTTCGCATCAGACACACTATAAGAAGCCTCTTCTTCTGCCTCCTTGATTTTCATTAAAATATCGTCTGCCATTTTTCACCCCCTAAATAACATTAATCATATTATACCATAAAATCAGCCATGTATATTACAATAAATAAAAATTTAACATAGATTCACAAAAATTTATTGGTTTTTCGGTGTAAATTAATAAAAAAATTAAATTTTATATGCAAATAAACCACCTTAAAGTAGTGTAGAAAGTAAATTTTAAGAAAAAAATATAAACTACTTTCATAAACTACTATTCTAATAGACAATATATATAGTATAATTTAATAAAGAACTTTCATATTATGTATAATAAAGGAGTAAATATGAAAAATAAAAAAGCCCTAATCCTCGCCCTATCTGCTGGGCTAATAGCAAGCGGTGGCCTAGTGCCTGTTTATGCTGCGGAAGTACCAGAAACTCCTCCTACTGCTCCAACTGAAAATGTAGGTGATGAAAACGAAACTCCAACAGAAAATCCAACTCCAGAATCAACAGGAGAAGGCAACACTACTGGTAGTGAAGCTGAGGAAACTGCTTCTGAGGAAGATCCAGAAGAAGGCGAATCAAATGACGACCCAACACAAACTCCTCCTACTAGTGAAGAAGAAACAAAAGTAGATGTATTAAGCGAAGAGTTTATTAAAGAAGCTAGAGAAACTCCTAAAGATGAAAGAGAAGAACATAAGAAGAGCTCGGATACAGCAGAAGAGTTAGAGTGGGATAATAAGTGGAATCTACCGGAAAATGAAAATCTAGAAAAATCTCCTGACGATTATGAGGTTGTTGGTAAGAGAGAGGGCAAGGGAATTGATTTTGATGCTCTCTATGATGAATATAAAGATAATGATGAGTTTAAAAATAAAATAGTAACTGAAGCCAAAACTAATCTTGAAAATAACCGTCATAGAATTCCAGATCGTTATAAAGGATTTTATGATCGCATTATAGAGTCTTATAATACTGAAAATCCTACTGATAGTGATGTAAAACAAGCTATAGCCACTCTTAAGACGGTTCAAGAAGAATTTGATAAAAGAGAACTAATCGACTACATCAAAACAGAATATTCTGTAGATAATAATGTAGAAATAGAGTATGACGAAACTCTAGAAAACGGAATAGTTAAAGAAGAAAGAAAAGCAGAAAAAGGCTATAAAAAATCTGTTATTACAGAAGGTAGCCCTTCATCTATCTTTAAAATTGGTGATTTTCTAACTTCAGAACAAATTAGAGAAAAAATCGAATCAAATAATGATCTCGAATTTAAGCAAATTGGTCCAGAAACTCCACTAGAGAGCTTAACAGAAGCGCAAATACAAGCAATATTCCCAAATGGAATCAAGCCTTTATACAAACATTTTGATGCAAAAAATGAAAATGGTGATAAAGATACAACTTACTCTACAGAAGAAGATATTCTAGAAAAAGATGATTTCTCAAAGGATGCTGTAAGCAAAAAAATAAAAATTGGAATTAAACCAGATAATCCATTTGAAGATTTATATAAAGATGATGATGAAAATAGTTGGTCACTTATAGAGGAAGACAATCAAAAAAGTCCAAAGATTTTCGATGAAGCTAAACAAATATTTGTTGAAACATCAGAAACACCTAATGATTATGCTGAAAATGGACTTAAGCCAACAATTGATAAAGAGTTTGAGAAGTTAGTTAAGGAAGAAGAAGCTAAAAATAATCTTGAAGATGCTAAAGCTATAGCAATTGCTGAACTTGGTAGAATACCTGACTTAACAAATGAACAGAGATTAAAAGCTTTTAGTGACATAGCTAAGGCAAATAATATCGACAAAGTAAATGAAGTTTTAATTGATGCTAATATTCTTTTAGCAGAAAATAAAATTGCACAAGAAGAAGCTGCCAAAGAAAAAGCTGAACAAGAAGCTAGAGAAAAAGCTGAAAATGACTTGGAAGATGCTAAGGCTATTGCCATTGCTGATCTAGGTAATAAACTAAATCTTACTCCTGAACAAAGAGCTAATGCTATTAATAGTGTTGCTAAAGCTGATAGTGTAGATAAAATTAATGAAGCTTTACACGATGCT
>HG326663.1:634638-679107 GCA_000308255.3 Anaerococcus pacaensis 9403502
CCAAAAAGCTAAAGAAAAAGAAGCTGAAGAAGCTGCTAAAAAAGCTTTAGAAGAAGCAAAAAATGATGCCATTTCAAAAATTGCTAATACAGAAAATCTAACTGGCGAGCAAATAGCTGCGGCTGTATCAGATATTATAAAATCAGAAAGCAATGATGAAATCTCAGAAATTCTAGATAGGGCTCGTAAGTTATCTGAAGAAAATAAAAAGTCTAGCGAAGAGCATACAACCAACCCACCAAGCCCAGGCAAAGAAGATGACAGCCAGGGTACAGATGATGATAAGCCAACTACTCCTCCAACAGAAACTCCTATTACTAAAGACTACAAGAGAGACCTGCAAGAGCAAATAAATAAATTACCAAACCTTACTCAAGCAGAGAAAAATAAGGCTATTATTGATATTCAAGGAACAAAGACTTTAGAAAAAGCCCTTCCTTTATACAATGAAGCTCTTGCCTTAAATGAAGCTAGGAAAAATGATTTAGCTAAGATCATGGAAGATTATCTTGATAGACTTGCTAGACTAAACAGGCTCCTTGATAAGGAAAAGGAAGATTTTGCTAAGAGAATTAGGGATAAGGCAGATGAGAAAGATATGAAGGATATCTATCTTGAAGCTGTGGTGAGGGATAATCTAAGAGTGGTAAATCCACTTCCTGACTATAGTCCAAGCACTCCTTCATCAAGCACAATAGCAACTGATGTAGTAGTGAAAAATAAGGACATTGTCTACGTTGCCAAAGGCTACAAGTACGTGGCACCTGGTTTCCATTCTGTGACAAAACTCCTAGAAACCCGCCAAGGCCTCATCAAAGCCCTAGAACAAAACCGAATTATGGTAGCTGCGGCGAGATTTTTAATCGAAAATACTCCACAAACTGTTGCAAAAGTAATAGGCAAACTAAATAACCAAATCAATGCTGCTATTAAATTACAAGAAGAATGTACTGCTGCTATAGCAGAGCTAGATCAAATTCTTTCTTACCATTACAATACAAGTAAATATCTAGCTGCTAGATAAGATTAAAGGGGCTGTTGCAAAATAGATAAATTGTTCCAATATCATTCGAGCACCCTCCCAGATAGTTTGGCCTCCATGAGCCGGCGGGCTAAATCTCAAACTATCTGTGAGTGCACTCTAATGATGGAACAATAATTATCTATTGACTTGCAACTGCCTTTTTTTTGCGAGCATATTTCTACTATCAAAGTATAGTAGTAGTTAAGAGGTGAAAAGATGAGTGAATTACTAAGTAAACGTGGGATATTTGACAAGGATGCGGCAAAGGCTGCTGGTGCTAGGACCATTATCCAAGGTGACACTTCAAATATCAACGATTTTAACAATTTGAAATATAATTGGACTACAGAATATTATAGGAATGCGCTGAATAATTTCTGGATTCCTGAGGAGATAAATTTAAACCAGGATGTGAAAGACTATCGTAAGCTTGACCAGTATGAGAAGCATGCTTTTGATAGGTGTATTTCATTTCTAACCTATCTAGATAGCATCCAGTCGGCTTATCTGCCATATATACAAAACTTTATCACAGCCCCTGAAGTGAATATGTGCCTGTCTATCCAAAATTTCCAAGAACAGGTGCATTCGCAGTCTTATTCTTATATATTGGATTCGATTGCTAGTCCTGAAGAGCGTGATAGACTCCTTTATTTATACAAGGAAGATGAGTTTTTATTAAAGCGTAATCGCTTTGTAGGTGACCAATATAATGACCTGGTGGCTCATAATGATGAGAGGTCTTTTATGAAGGCTCTTGTGGCAAGCTACATCCTTGAAGGAATATATTTCTTCTACGGCTTTTCCTTTTTCTACAACCTATCTCGTATAGGCAAGATGCCTGGGACTGTGCAAGAAATTCGCTATATCAACCGCGATGAAGATACACATTTATTTGTCTTCCGCAATATGATCAATGACCTCCGCCACGAAAGACCAGATTTATTTACCGAAGAGCTTAAGGATTATTATCGCGATATCCTCCGCCAAGGGGTGGAAAGTGAGATTGAATGGGGTCGCTATAGTGTTGGCAATAATATCCAAGGGCTCAATAACAACATGATAGAGTCATATATTTATTATCTGGGCAACCTACGTAGCACTGAAATTGGTATGGGCTATCTCTTTGACCACGACCAAACCGAGCCACAGTCTATGAAATGGGTGGCAGAGTATTCTGACCCAAATAATGTGAAAAGTGACTTCTTTGAAGCAAAGGTAACTGCTTATTCTAAGTCTTCTGTCTTTGAGGATGACTTATAAGGCGACAAAAGGTGGGGCGATATGCCCTTCTTTTTTGGTTAGGAGTAGATATGGAAAAATTATTTGATTGTGGGAGAATTGGCGCCCACAAATTGAAAAACAGAACTATAATGACAAGTCTTACGACAAATCTTTCCCATGACACAGGAGAGATTAGCCAAAGAGACCTAGCCTTCTACAAGACCCGCATCGATGGCGGGGTGGGGGCTATTATCACAGGGATGATGCGTGTTGACGATTATTATGGCAACAAATTTCCTTACCAGCCATCAGCCACCCATTCCAAGTACATAAGAGGCCTAAAGATGCTGGCAGAGCTCGCCCACGAAGCTGATGTGAAGATTTTTGCCCAGCTCAACCACCCTGGAGCTCAGACCTTCCGTGAATTAAACCACCACTTGCAACAAGTATCAGCTGTGCCTCGTAAACCTGAGTTTATAAATCAAAGGTCACGTGAGATGACAAATTATGAAATAGGCCAAATGATTAAACAATTTGTAAGATCTGCCATTATCTTGGAGCAAGCTGGTTTTGATGGTATCGAAATCCACGCCGGCCACGGCTATTTGCTTCATTCATTTTTGCTGACATCTCGTGGGCCAGATATACTTACCAAGCTTATTAGAGATATCAAGGCTGAGGTATCCGAAGACTTTGCTATAATTTTACGTTTTAACTTTGATGACTTCGATGGGTCAAGTGCTAATATCGACCACTACATCGACTGCATCAAAAAAATAGACCACCTCCCAATCGATGCCCTAGACATCACATGCGGGGTCTATGAATCTATGTATACGATTTGTGATGCGAAATATTATCCAAATCGCTGGAAGGATGAGTACATAAAAAGGGTCCGTGAAGTAAGCTCGCTACCGCTAATTGCCAGCAACAACATCAAAACACCAGCTGAAGCAGAGGACATGCTCGCTAATGATATGGTCGACTTTATTGGCCTCGGCCGTCCACTCTTAGCTGATCCAGCCTGGGTTGCCAAAGCTCAGTCAGGAGAGCCAATCGCCCCATGCATCTCATGCTCACACTGCTTTAAATCAATCAACGAATTTAAACCAATCCAGTGCCCAGTAAATCCACATCTATCCCGCGAATCCCTCCGCGATAGGGCTTACAATGAAGCGAACGCTGATAAAACCATGGTAATAATCGGCGCAGGCCCTGCAGGCCTACAAATGGCTATAAGTCTTGCCGAGAAAGGCTACCATGTGGTTTTATTTGAAAAAGAGGCGAGAGTTGGCGGCAAGCTAAATGTAGCTGCAAAGACCAGCGATAAATACAGGATTGCCCACTATGTGGATTATCTAGAAAATAAGATAGCTGAACTAAATATCGATACTAAGTTAAACAGAGTAGCTGATATAGAAGAAATAAAAGCCCTAGACCCTTACCAAGTCTTTATAGCAACAGGAGCTACAAATGAAAATCTAACGAGCTCCTACGCCTACTCTGCTACAGATATCCTAAATGATAGAACTGACTTATCAGGTAAAAAAGTCCTCATCATAGGCGCAGGCGAAAATGGCTTAGAGCTAGCCGAAACTATAGAAAACGCCGCATCTATCACCATAGCCGAAGCTACCAACATGGTCGGCCGCGAAATGGAATACGGCGAGCGCATGATGCTTGTTAAAAAACTAGCTGACAAAAACATAGAAATCTTAACCGACACCAAGGTGGCAGATGTAGTCGATAAAACAGTCACATTTGACCACGAGGGCGACACTTACACAAAAGATTTCGACGCCATAATAAAAACCATCCGCCCAGTCACAGATCTCATAGAAAATAGCGATTATCTAACCAAACTCACTAACCCAATCATCATAGGCGATGCCGATAAAATAGGTAAAATCCATGATGCAACTAGTAAGGCTGTAGAAATTGGCTCACGCTACTAGTTAACAGCTTAAAATTGTAATGTATTATCGTATTTAGGATATACAGTAAGATAGGTAAATATCGGATTTGATGTTTATCTTTACTTAGCCGCCTGATTGACAGGTGGTTTTTTAATCCAATAACATTTGCTCATTCAACATACTTAGTTGTATAAAAAAGTAGGTGAGAATATAATTTCTCACCTACCTTCTTAAAAATCTTAGGACTTCTACATGAAATTCTTTTAAGATAATTATTCTTCAGATTCTTCTTTCTTTTTCTTAGTAGAAAATAAACTTGCACCAGCTAAGCCAAGTATCTTAAGAATATTTGCACTACCACTAATACCTGTCTTTGAGTTATTAGATTTTCGACTCGTCTTAGTTTTGTTATCTACCATTTGGTCAAAAGAAGCCGATATCGCATTATCAACTTCATCCATGTCATAATCTTTTGAATTATGATTTTCTTCTGTGTTAATAACTTCAGAATCAGCATTATCATCTTGCTCGTTATCAGATACAGATTGTTCTTCATCGTCTATATCATTATCAGGATTTTCATGATCAATATCAAGATCATTTGTGTGATAATCATCGTCCGTATTTTCATCATTCTGATTGGTAATATCTTCGCTTATATCTTTATCAACATAGATATCATTATCACCATCGTCTTCATCGCCTTTATCTTCTGGAACTAACTTATTATCAGGCTCATCGTCGATAGTTTTTGATGGTATGATAGGGGTCAATGGATAAGTAGTATCATCTTCAATTGGCGGATAATTAGGGTGATTATTATAATCATCATCAGTTGTCCCTGTTCCTCTTAGGATAATCCTATCCTTAGCTTCAATTACATAAACTTTTTTCCCACTTTCATCAAGATAATATCTACCAGCTTGTCCAGGATAAACCTCAACATTTCTACCTACAGCTAATAAATCTGTGTCAATATATCTGGTATGAATTTCTTCGTCTATATATTTAATATTTGGTCTAGGTTTTTTGCCACCTCTTTTTATAATTCTAACTTTACCTTCACGAAGAGCTGGATATATAAATTCTCCATTTTCATCAAGAGCATATACTGCTGTTTGTCCTTCTTGTATTACAACTTCTACGCCCTCTTCAAGAGAATCATCTGTAACGTACTCTACTTCTAGTGGTAGTTCCCTATATTTTAATTCTGGAAGCTCTGGCTGAATCTCTGGATCAATTTTCTTAGTACCAATAATCCAAACTTCATGAGTAGCTTCTTCAATAACTTCTTCAGTAGTAGAAGAATCATCACCAATAGTAGTTGTAGTTATCTTCTTCTTACCTTTCTTACCAGGTGTAAGTAACTTATCATCACCTTCATTTCTATTAGGGTCATATATATAGTCTGTATTAAAGTCTATATCTTCATAACTTATCTCTTTGATGGTTTCTTTTGGATCTTGCTTAGGTTGGCTATCTAATGTACCTATTCTTATGACTTCTGTAGTTGGATTTTTAGTAACTTTTTCATCTTTAGATGTAGAAATAACTTTTCCATTTTCGATTTTTAAAGTATAGCTAGTAGTTATTTCTCCTTCTTCTCCCTTAGTTTCTGTTATAGTTTTTCCTAAGTCAAGGGTGTTATCGAAAATCACTTCTGTTTCAAAAGGAATTTTCCTAGTATCAGTTGTTACAAATTCTCCATTATAAGTTGGCTTGATATCTTCATATTTTGTGCCTACTCTTACTACACGAGTCACAGCTTCTTTAGTGATTTTTTCTGTAGTCTCAGTTTTGCCAACAGCACCATTTACAACAGGTGTAGTCTTTGTAATTGTTAGCTCTCCATCACTACCTTCTTCATCTACTATTACTTTTCCAAGCTCTAGGTCCTTATCAAATATTACATCAGTATTATGCGCTATAGGTCGTTTGTCAGTAGTTACTACAGTGGATTTTCGATCTTCGGTTTTTGTTCCGACCTTTACTACTCTTGTAGTTGGTTGCTTGCTAATCTTTTCTGTGATGATAGGTTTTCCTGCTATACCATTTTCAATAGGTACTGTGTGAGTTACTGTTATAATACCATCAGCACCTTCTTCAACTACTTTTGTTTGACCAAGCTGTAAAGTATCATCAAAAATTATTTCAGTTTCATGTGGTATAGGTCTAGTAGACTTACTTACTACTATTTCTGAAGTTTTGGTACCTACTCTCACTACTCTTGTTTCAGGTTCTTTTGTAATATCTTCAGTTGAGGTAGTTTTACCTTCTACCCCTCCTACAATTGGTGTTCTATTGGTTATAGTAATCTCACCATCATGACCTTCTGCCTCTACAACAGTTTCTCCCAAAGCAAGATTATCATCAGGAATGATTTCTGTTTCATGAGGTATTGGCTTAGTATTTTTTGTTACAACTACGTGATTATAACCCTCAGTCTTTGTGCCTATTCTTACTACTCTATTTACTGGCTGTTTGCTTATTTTACTATCAACTTTAGTTTCTCCAGCTACTCCATTAATTACTTCTGTAGTATAGGTTTCTGTAAGGATTCCTTCTTCGCCTTCTTCTTCAACTATAGATTTACCTAGTTCTAGACTATCATCTGGAATAATTTCAGTTTCGTAAGGTATTTTCTTCTCTACTTTATTTACGACTGTTGAGTGAGTATCTTCTGTCTTAGTTCCTACTCTTACTACACGAGTTACTGGTTCTTTGGTAACTTTTTCTTCTCTATTAGTCTTGCCTACTACTCCATTTACCACTTCATTGGTAAATGTAATAGTTAGCTCACCTTTTTCTCCTTCTTTTTCAACTAGAGTTTTTCCAAGTTCTATAGTATCATCAAAGATTACTTCAGTTTCATAATCTATCGGACGAACTTCGGTATTGGTGACAGTATTCTTGATATCCTCTGTCTTAGTACCTACTTTTACAACTTCTGTGATTGGATAAATAGTTATCTTTTCACTAGTTACAGTCTCTCCAACAGCTCCGTTAATTACTGGAGTTTTGTTGGTTATAGTTATTTCACCATCCCTACCTTTAGTCACTATTTCAGTTTTTCCAAGCTCTAAATTATAATCAAAAATGATTTCTGTTTCATGGTGGATTGTTTTCTTATTAGTTGTTATTACTTCACTCTTTTGATCTTCTGTTTTTGTACCAACTCTAACTGTACGAGTTACAGGTTGCTTTGTGATGGTTTCTTTTCTATCATTTCTAATCACAGCACCATTTACTACTTCTGTTGTAAATGTAACTGTAATTTCCCCGTATTCACCTTCATTTTCTACAACTTCTTTACCAAGTTCTATAGTGTCATCAAAGATAACTTCTGTTTCGTAGTCAATACGCTTCTTTTCTGTATTTACAATAGTATTTTCTATGTCAGGAGTGTAAGTACCAACCCTAACTATTCTTGTTTTTGGATCTTTTGTTACCTTTTCTGATTTAGTGGTCTCCGATATCTCACCATTTACTATTCTATCTTTATAGGTGATTGTAATCTCACCATTTTCACCCTCTTCTTCTACCCTTGTCTCTCCTAAGGCGAGAGTATTATCAGGGATGATTTCTGTTTCAAAAGCTATAGGTCTAGTATCAGTATGGCTAACTATATTAGTAATTTCTGCCTTTGTACCTACTCTTACTACACGAGCTACCGGTTCTTTGGTAACTTTTTCTTCTCTATTAGTCTTGCCTACTACTC
This sequence comes from Anaerococcus pacaensis 9403502, assembly GCA_000308255.3. Taxonomy (GTDB): domain Bacteria; phylum Bacillota; class Clostridia; order Tissierellales; family Peptoniphilaceae; genus Anaerococcus; species Anaerococcus pacaensis. The sequence goes on from HG326663.1 coordinate 642,521, forward strand.
CATTTACCACTTCATTGGTAAATGTAATAGTTAGCTCACCTTTTTCTCCTTCTTTTTCAACTAGAGTTTTTCCAAGTTCTATAGTATCATCAAAGATTACTTCAGTTTCATAATCTATCGGACGAACTTCGGTATTGGTAACAGTATTCTTGATATCCTCTGTCTTAGTACCTATTTTTACAACTTCAGTCACAGGGTCTTTGGTAATTTTTTCATCCTTTGTGGTTTCTACTATCTCACCATTTACTACGCGAGATTTGTAGCTAATAGTAATCTCACCATTTTCACCCTTTGTTACTATTTCTTTTTTGCCTAGTTCTAGGTCATCATCAAAAATAACTTCTGTTTCATATGCAAGGGCTCTAGTATCTTGATGTTCTACTAGATTTGTGATTTCACCTTTTGTCCCTACTTTTACAACTCTTTTTACTGGTTGTTTAGTGATTTCACTTGTAACTTTAGTTTGACCAGGACTACCATTTACTACTTCTGTTATGTGGGTTTCTGTCAATACTCCATCTTCACCCTCACTTATAACTTCTGTTTTACCTAATTCTAGGTTCTCATCAAAAATTATTTCAGTTTCGTGTGGGATAGTTTTTTCTGTTTGACTTACTACTGTTGAATGGGTATCTTCAGTTTTTGTACCAACTTTCACTACACGAGTTTGTGGTTTTAATGTTATCTCTTCTCTTCTCTCAGTTTTGCCTACTACTCCATTTACTACCTTTGTAGTATTGGTTACTGTAATTTCTCCATCATGACCTTCGGCCTCTACTACTGTTTCACCTAGGGCTAGGTTAGGATCTGGAATTACTTCTGTTTCGTGAGGGATAACTTTCTTTTCAGTTGTAACTACTTCGTTTTCTATATCAGGAGTGTAAGTACCAACCCTAACTATTCTTGTTTTTGGAACTTTTGTTACTTCTTCTGACTTAGTAGTTTCATCTAGTTCACCGTTTACTATTCTATCTTTATAGGTGATTGTTATCTCTCCATTTTCACCTTCTTCTTCAACTACTGTCTCTCCTAAACCTAAGGTATTATCCGGAATTACTTCTGTTTCGAAAGGTAGGACTTTTGTATCTGTGTGAGTAACCACATTTGTAATCTCTGCTTTTGTACCCACTCTTACAACGCGTGTCTCTGCTTCTTTTGTTATTTCTTCTGTTCTTTGAGTTTTGCCTACTACTCCATTTACTACCTTTGTAGTATTGGTTACTGTAATTTCTCCATCGTGACCTTCGGCCTCTACTACTGTTTCACCTAGGGCTAGGTTAGGATCTGGAATTACTTCTGTTTCATGAGGGATAACTTTCTTTTCAGTTGTAACTACTTCGTTTTCTATATCTGCTGTTTTTGTACCCAATCTTACGACTCTAGTTTCTGGGTTTACGGTGATTTCTTCATTTCTTATAACATCTACAACTTCATCATTTTTTATTACTGTTGTATAAGTTATAGTCTTAATCCCTTCCTTACCTTCTTCATCGACTACTGTTTTTCCAAGCTCTATGGTATTATCTGCTATAATTTCTGTTTCATAAGCAATCTTTACTTCTTCTTTGGTAATAGATTCTTGATTTTTAACTAAAGTTCCCACTCTCTCTACTTGAGTTATTGGTCGTTTGATTATACTTTCAGTTTCATCTATTACTTTACTAGTGTTAGGATCTATAACTTTTGAAATTACTTTTTCTCCATTTTCACCCTTAACTTCTATTTTGTGGTAGCCTTCTGGGAGCTCTTCGTCATAGATTGTTTCGTACTCAAATGGTATTTCTTCTTGGTTTTCTTCTACTTGTGCATTTTCAGGAATATCGAAGATATCTTTAGTATTTGCTTCACCATCGTTAATAACAGGGGCTGTCCATTCTTCTCCTTGATCCTTTGATACGAATTCTTTTAAGCTAATTGAGGCACCATTGATATCATCTATAGAATTTTCTGTAACTATATATTTCTTTCCATTGTAGTTAACTATAGTGCCTTCAACAAATGGAGCAGTAACTATTTCATTTCCATCTTCATCTTTTAATTCATTTTCAATTGGTGTAGATATTACTAATTCTTTGCCTTCATAGAGAAACTTTGGTGTTTTTCTTCTGTTGCTTATATCTTCATATGCTAGTCCCAAGCCAGTTGGCTTATCATCTCTTGTGATACCTGGATCTGTTATTAGTTTTGAATCATCTGTTGATTCTCCCCAGTCTATAGTGATTTTTCCTTCGTCATTTTCTGGTCCATAGAGTCTTTCTCCGTCTTTGTTGTACCATTTGACGGTGAGGTTTGGGTTTTGAACTTGGTTGATATTTATATTTATATTGTAGTTGCCATCTTCATCAGCTATTGGGTCTGCGATAGATTCTACATAATAGGTGAGTTTATTTTTGCTGTTATCAGCAGCTTTTATCAATTTTAAGCTTGCTAAAGCTTCATTTCTATCGGCTTCAGATATGTATTCGATATTACCTAATAATACGCCCTTTATAAAGTCTTCTCTACTTACATTTAATTCTTTATAATTATCATCAGATCCATAAACTAAGGTCATATTTTCTGGGAGAGCATTTGGGTTAAAGTCTTTGCCATCTAGACCGTTTAGAGTTGGTTTGATGTTTACTTTTTTCATCTCAGCTTCTGGGCGTAGGTTTACATATACTCCCTTTACTGGGTCTTTTGTGTACTCTACTACTGTATAGTTTTTACCATCTATTGATAAAACACTACTTTCTTCTAAAAGAACCCTATCCCCTTCTGCATTGGTATAGTAAAGGTCTGGCTCAGCTTCCCTATCTTCTATATACTCAAAGGCTAGGCCCAAGCCAGAAGGTTGGTAGAATCCGTCTGAATCTTTCTCCATTCCCATATCTGTTGTAAGTTTTGAGCTAGCTACAATCCCCTGCCAATCTATTGTTATCGGAATAGAGTTTTTCTTATCATCATAGATTTCTTTTCTATTCTTTAAATCAGAGGTATCTACATCAAGTCTTGGGTTATATATCTGCCTTAATTCCACTTTTACACCCAGGATAGTGTCATTGCTTGTTACTTCACCTAAACCAGTTTGGTCTTGGTTATCATAGTAGGTTATTTCAAATTTCCTATCATCTTCATCTGGATCTGCTGGTACTAGAGAGATTTGATATTTGTTCCTAAAATTTTCGTATTCTTCTTTGGTTTCAAAATCTACAGACTCAAGAATAATATTGTTAGCTAGCTCTTGCCTAGATACTACCTTTTCCTTATTACCACCTTCTCCATAGTAAATTATGAATTTTTCAGGTAGAGCTTCAAAGTCTACCTCATCTTTGCCTATTAGAGGAGAAAGTTCAGTACTTAGGGTAAAGGTTGTGGTACCATATTTTGAAGGTTGCTCTTCAGGGATAGGGTCTTCTCTAGATTCATCAAATGGTTGATCGACTGCAAAGGTGTATATGCCCTTATCTATGTCTAAGTTAAGCTTTTCTGTTTTTAGTAATAGATTCGCCTCTTCTTCTAGTAGTTTTTCAGGGCCTTTTTCTAAAAGCTCTGTTTCTTTTAAGTCTTCTTCATCAATTATTGTATCATTTTCTAGTGCTTCTTCTTTTTGCTCGGTAAGCTTAGCATCATCAGATTGAATTAGTTTCTCAGTAGTTTCTTTTTTATCAATAGAATCTTCTTCTTTTTGTCCTACTTGTTCTACGACTTCTGGATTAGAGGCTACTAGATCAATTTTTTCTTCATTGCTTGTGCCATCTGTTGATGGTAAATTTGTATTTGTATCATTATCTTCTTTTTTATCTAAATTAGTTTCCTCTATTGGTTCTACATTCTGAGCATCGGCACTAATTTCATTGGCTTGATTAGGAGTAGTTTCTGTTTCTTCTAAACCTTCTACTTTGTCTATTGATTCGTTTTTAGAATTTTCCTCTGTAATTGGACTTAATTCTTTTTCAGCTATAGAATTGTCTACTGACTCTTCTTTATTTTCTTTCTCACTTACAATATCTGCTATATCTAGTTCTTTTTTCAATTCCTCTTGGTCTAAAACCAAGGAAGGATTAAGGGAATCAGGGCTACTAGCTTCTACATCTTTACTACCAAGTACTATAGAGGTTGAAAGTACAGATACTAAAAGTAGTTTGTTTTTTATTTTCATACATTTCTCCTTAGATAAAAGACAAAAGAGACCATAAACTAGCCTCTTTTCTCTCTCCATCACCCATCTATCTTAAAACTCTATAATTAAAGTCATAAGAATATTGTCCAGTTTGCTCACTATATGTTTTAATTACTATCTTATCCCCTCTTACTAATCGTCTGTCTAATAAGAAGTCCATATCTTCATCAGCAGATAAATCTACATCGTATTCTTTTTCTGCCTCATCATTTAATTTGATATAAACTTTGCTAACAGGCTTAGTAAAGCTCATGGTTATCTTATCTGTCCTTGATCTTGGAGCAGTCTTATAGACTACATTCATTTCTTTGTCATATTTTGCTCCATAGCTTGCTCTTGCTAAAAAGCTCATATCACTTGTTACTGAGACGCTAGTAGGATCTTCTATTTCTACTAAATTATCCCTTACAGCTAGATACCATTTTGGATCTTTATAATCTTCTTCACTGGCTAATTTAGGTAACCTTGATGAATCTAGTTTGAATCCGTCTTTAACCGCATATCTTTTTCCAAATAACTTATCATCTTTTATAGATGTATATCTATTTACATACACTACATGGTAGCCAACTGGAACTTGATCATCTTTTTTAATTTCTTGGGAAGAAGTAATAAATAAAGCTTTATCTGTAAATCCATCTGGAATAGTACCAGTTAAATTAGAAGTATTTGCTTTTTCCCATTTCCAAAAGTCATAGTCAGCATTTGCACCATAGTTTAGGTCTAAATCTTCAAATCTAGTACCCTTTTTTACTAAAAAGCTGATTGCTTCATTGTCATTGATAGTTCCATTGCCATCGGTATTAAAGCCTATTACATAATAGTCAATGTAATTTATCCTATGACCTTGATTATCTGTACTAGGGATATTTTGATCAACTGGGTTTGCTGGATTGTCTTTATCTGATGGTTTAAACTCTATAGCTTTTTGTTCACTAGTAGCTTCTTTTTCACTAAGAGCATCACGGATTGCTTTTTCTGCATTATTTATTTGCTCTTGAGTTGAGGCTTTATCATTTTTTACAATTTCTCCCTCTTTGATTGCTTCTTTAAGCTTTTTATCCAAATCTTTATATTCATTCTCATCTTTAGGAAGTTTTTCTTTGCCTATTCTTATGGCATCTTCTAGATTACTTGTATTTTTAGCTACTGTAACTTTTATTTCTGAAGGTTTTTTGTTGCCTTCTTGGGCTTTGATTGTTAGTTCTTCTCCCGCCTTAAGAGCTGGTTGTGGGAGATTTACTGTGAAGTTTCCGTTTGTATCTGCTGTAGTTGTTATGGTAGAACCATTTGGCAATGTAATACTTATAGTTGAGTTTTTAGGAGCGGTCCCATGAACTTCAGTGTCACCATTTTTAACTTGTGGATTAATGATAATAGCACCTGTGTTATAAATAGGCTTATCGTTGAGGTCTTTAAGATTGTTAGTATCCTCTTCTATTTCTTGTATTTTCTCTGGCTCAAGACTAGGATTATTTTGGATATAGCTTAAATCATCCTTTGCCTTAGCAAGCTTTTCTTCTAATTCTTTTTTATAGTCTGAATTTAGAGAATCTCTATCATCACCATCAAGGATTTTTTTTGCCCTTATGATTTCTTCTTCTAAAGCACTGCTTAGTCTAGACTTTGTGCTATCGCTATTATCTGCTTCTTCTTTTAATTTTATTGCATCTCTTATAGCTTTTTCAGCTTCGTCAATATTCTTTTGACTTGCTTGCTCAGTTTCCTTTACTTTTTTACCTGTGCCGATTGCCTCACGAAGTTTTTTATCTTGTGGACTTTCATTTGTTGGAGCTTCATCAGCAATCAATTTGCTTGCATCTTTTATAGCCTGATTAAGTTTGTCAGTATCTATCGCAACAGTGAATTCTTCACTTCGTTCTTTTTTACCAGCTTCCTCAGATGTGATAGTTACCTTTTCTCCAGCAACTAAGCCTGGAACTTTGATGTTTACGATAAAGTTTCCTTCATCGTCAGCAAATGTTCTTATTTTCTTACCATTTGCTAATATTACAGTAACAACTGAATCTGCTGGAGCAGTCCCTCTGACTTGGGTATCACCATTTTTTAAGGCTGGGTTCACTGTTATAGCACCTGAAGTGTATACTGGATTATCATTTAGTATCTTAAGATTTGCAGTATCACTTTGAATTTCTCTTATTATTTCATCTGCCAACTCACTATTATCATTTAGATAAGTTAAGTCCTCTTCTGCTTTTCCCTTAGCTTTTTCTAAGTTATCCTTATAAGTTGCGTCTAGAGAATCTTTATTTTCCCCTTCGAGTATTTGACTTGCTCTGTCAATTTCTTTTTTAAGGTCATCTACTAATGCTTTTCTTTGTGTATCACTTTTATCAAGAGCTTCTTTTGCCTTTATAGCCTCTTTGATTTTTTCTTCAGCTTGATTAATCTCTTCTTGGCTTGCGTTTGCTTTTTCAATTATTTCTTTTCCAGCTTGGATAGCTTTTCTTAAATTACTATCTTGTGTATTTTCATTTGCTGGAGCTTCTTCTGGAATTAGGCCTTCACCTTCTCTTATAGCATCTTTTAGATTTTCTTTATTAGTTTCTACTATGATTGTAGCTTTTCTAGGGGTTTTGTTTTCTTCTCTTACCTCGATGTCTATCTTATCATTTACCTTTAATTCTCTAGTGTGTGCTTTAAATTTACCTTCGCCATCCGCTCTAGCTGTTACAATATTGCCAGAAGGTAAGCTTATAAGGATTGTGGCACCTGGGGTAGTTGTTCCTTGAATATTTGTATCCCCATCTTTTGGTTTTGGCTCTATGATTACTTTTCCAGCTAAGACCTGTACATTATCATTTAAATTTTTAAGGTTTTCGTAGGCTTCTTTTAGGGTTTTCGATGTATTTTTACCACTTAAGACATCTTGACCAACTTCTTTAACATCTGTAAGTTTCTCTTTATAAGACTCTACTAAATTTCCTTCATTATCGTTAAGAATTGTACTGGCTTTCTTAATCTCATCTTCTAAAAGTTCCTTATATTTACTGTTTAGAGCGTCATCTAAATCTTTTTTTGCCTTGTCAATCTGATCCTGAGTTGGCTGTGGATATAGATTTTCCTTCACACTGTGGATAATTTGTTCAGCTATTTTTTTTGCCTCTTCTAATTTTTTATCAGCTTCAGTAGGTGGATTAGATTCTTTTAATTTTTTAGCTTCTGCTAATGATTTTTCTAACTCGGCTATGTTTATTTTTATATTTACTACTATATCTACTGCATTATTAAACTTATCTAGGGAGGTAAAGGTTAGCTTTCCTACACTTCTTAGTTCTGTCTTATCTACTGGAATCCTAAGTTTACCATCTACAGTCTGTAGGGTTTCATCATCTATCTTAAATGTATCATCAGATTTAACGATTTTTTTAGTAAAAGAGTTGACATCATCTCTTATCCAAATTTCTCTTAGAGTTTCATCTGTTGGCACCTTGATATCAATGTATCCAGTTCCTGCTATATAGTCTGTGGTCTCTACAGCTTCTGGATTAGTTTTATCTATATAATAAGTATGCTCTTCGGAGTCTCTTTTATCCTTAGATTTTCCAATAGCTTTTACTTCTCCAGATTCTGGAATTAATTCTTTAGGAATATAGCCTATATAATTTCCATCTTTATCCAAATTAACAATATAGTTATCGGCATTATTGTAGATAAACTGTACTTGTTCATTTGCCTCACCTTTGATGTTAATTTTTACAAATCCATCTTCGTATGATGGTTGTTCTACTCTTTGTTGAGTTATCTCTGGAGTTTTGGCTTGCTCTCTTCGTTTTATATCGATAGTTAAAGTAGCTTCATCTGACTGATTGTTGTACTGATCAATTGCTTTTACGTTTAGTTCTATAGTTTTTTCTGTATTTAAGATGTCATCTGATAATACAAGGGCCTTATCTTCTATATTTACACCATCTACAGGATTTTGAGCAACTACTTTTATGATTTTTTTATTACTATTGCCCTCTAAATTTATAGCCAATCTGCTTTTATCTGTTTCATATTGGTAGAATCTAAAGCTTTGGTCTTTTATAATCGGCTTATCAGCATCTATAGGATCAGTTTCATCTGTATAGTTTGGATTAAACCTATCAGTTTCTGCTTTTATTCTAAATACATCACCGGTCTTGGCCTCATTTACATACTCACCTATTGGGATAATAAACTCTAATTTTTTATCACCTAATTCATCCGGCGTTATTTTAGCTTCTATTGCTAATTGTGTATAAGTACCATCTGGATTTTTCTTTTCTATGGTATATATTGTGTTTTCTGGTGTTCCCTTTGGTATCTTAGTAGCTATAAGTACCTTTCCATTTTCATTTTGTCTTTGACTTGGTTTTTCTAATTTAAGGGTATTAGGACGATCTACGGCTGTAGCTGTGGTAGTTCTTTTAGCTGTACTAGTGCTTAAAGAATTAGTAACCTCAACTTTATCGCCTGTGGCAAATTCACCTGATTTAAGAGCAATAGTAAAGTATCTACCTTGAGGATCTGTTTTTCCCTCTTCATCAAGTCTTGAGAATAAATAATTATTATTATCTAAGCTCCAGCTTCCACTTGCATCTTTACTTAGATGGATAGTATCTTCTTTTACTTTAATCTCTATCCTATCAAGCTTGCCACTTCCATCTTTAGGGTCGAAATAAAATTCCTTATCTCCATTGTAAATATTATAAATAGTTGGTCTATTTAGTTCTTCTTTGGTATTTGTAATCTTAAAATTATATCCAGTTATAGTATCTGGATTTGCCTGAGTGCCACCCGTATATTCCATATTTCTTTGAGTTGCACCAGAATAAGCATCTATCTGATTATCTTTATTTTTTAAAGATAGGGCCTGAGACTTATTGTACCTACCACCATCAGTTTTTATAATGGTAACATTGGCAGTTGACCAGTCTGCATTAAATTTAGGAATTTCACCTTGCTTTTCTGATTCTAATATTACATAAGAATAGCGACGACCAGCTGGTGAATAGGCAGGTAGGTTTTCCCAGCTTATATTATCGGCACCAACTTTTTCAGAACCTGGTACATATGTAAAACCTATATAAGTCCCGTTTGATATATATGTGATATCTGGATTTAAGGCTGGATTATCATTAGAGCCTATTGCCTCAGCTCTTACTAATCCTACATAGTATTCGGGTTTTTCATTATTGTTATTAGCCCAAATCTTTTGTGCCTTTATATCTATATAAGGTTCGTATATAGCATATAAGTCATAAGTTTTATCAATATCTAAATTTGTAACATCAAAACTTGCCCCATCATATAAATAAAGAGGACGAGACATTCCAACTAAAGATTCTGACCCTGTTATAAGCGGGTTAGTTTCGTTTGGCTTATCAGCCCAACCTCTAAACTGGCCTTCACCTGTTATATTGTCAAAATTAGATTTTCTAGGCAATTTTATATATTTTCTATCACCAATAGTTTGAATATCTGTGACATTATATCTGCTGGTAACTTTTCCCTCATTATCGTGGAAGTTTATTACATAGCCTTCCTTCTCCCATATAGCATAAACTGTTTGGGATGCTTCTTTTAATGGAGAAGTTTCATCTATTCTATATACCTTATCATCATTCCATTGGTCTGCATATTTTAATACTTGTGCATTTACTATTTCATTGGCTGTTGCATCTTTCTTATTTGCATAGCCTAAGAACCTATATCCCTCTCTTTTTGGGATAGGAAGTTTGCCTTTGTTAAGTTCTTCTAAATTAAATTTATATCTTCCATTTTCATTTGTAAGCCTTACTTGGCTAGTAGGGGCATTGTTTCCATAGTTACCCCCATTACCATCAAGTATACCAAATGATCCTACATAGATTGGTTCTGTTATAGATCTTAAAGTTCTTCTATCCATTGGCTTAAATGCAATAACAAATCTTTCCCCATCTTTTAGTCCATAATCTTTTGGATTAAATGAAAATCTTAAACTATTTGGATTATTTAATGCTTCTAAAGGGATTATCTTATCTTGTTGACTCTTTGTCCCAAGCCTTAGAGCATTTGCACTTTCATCTCCATTTAGTATAGCTTTAATATCATCATACTTAGTTATTCTAAAGAAGTTATACATAGCTTGAGTTGATGAGGTTACAGGAATCCTCTCACCCTTTTTATCCACGCCTTTATAATAGTCTATAGTTTGAACATCTATAATAAAATCTGTTGACTTATCTGATGGAATTACTAAAGTGCTAGCCTCAGGTTGGATAATAGTAGGATTTTTGACTTTAAATTCTCTAGCATTAGTTGGGTCAGTATGATCTAAAATATATTCTGTATAATCACTTTTTCCATCTCCATCAGTATCTTCCTTAAAAATAGAAGTACCAATAGCCTTTTCTAAGTCATCTATAAGTCCATCCTGATCTCCATCTGATGTAGTAAAGGCTGACATGTGACGTGAATACTTAATTTCATTTGGACTCTCACCTTTTTTTTGATATTCTTGCCAAGAGTAAATCTCTGCCTTGCCATCTTCTGAAAGCTTTCCTAGAGCTAGAAGAAAGTCTTCCATGCTCTTTCCAGGAGCAAGTTTATATTCAAAGGTGTACTCTATACTATTTTGTCCTCTAGCAAAAAGAGGCCCACGTGTTCTATTTGAATCATTTATAGATCCTTCATCCTTTGCCAGGGCTTCACGAGCTTGATTTATATCAGCGGAAATTCCTATAGTAGGATTTGATTTAGTTGATACTAGACCATTATCTTGAAGAGTCATAGTATAACCATTTTTAGTATTATACATAGAACCATCGTAAGTCGACCTATAGACTAAAACTGTCTTATCTAAGTATGGAGTTAAGTCACTAGGTAGCTTATCTGATAGATAAATATTTGAATCATAAAATAAATTATCTCGCTGATTTTTAAAGTTATTATCTGTTAAACTATTTACTGGTTTTAGGGCATGGACAGTTTTAATAACATTATTTTTAGTATCTACAACCACACGACCAGATACAGGTTGGTCTGAGCTAATCCATAGTGAAGATAGGTCTACTGTATCACTTGATTGTCTGTTTTGAAAAATGGTATTAGATGTAGAAAACGGATCATACTTCGAGTCTCTATTTATCCAAACCATCTCTAAAATAGTGTTTCTATCACTTTCGGTAGGTGTGCTATTTAATTTTATCTTTATTGGCATAGAATAAAGAGTATTGCCAGAAAAACCATATCCATTTAAATTTTGGATTAGAAATCTCCAGCTCGCTTTATTGCTATACGGAATTTCTTCAAAGTTTTTTACATTATTTCTAGTATTATTTGGGAAAGATATACTTTCTATTTTTTCCGTAAAAGATGGGTTTCTAAAAGTAAGGTTTATGGTTCCTGAATCAGGTGTTCTATTATCATGACTCCAATTACCACCTTGGTAGTGGAAAGTCATCATAAGGTTTATCTCATTTGTCTTAGGATCATAGTCTCTAAATTGGATATTAGCATACTTCACACCACTATGGGCATCGTTATAAGCTATGCCATTATCAGTGTTGCTTTCAATGATTTTATAATATATCTTAGAATCTGTGTTAACATTGGTGTTAGTTGCATCAGTACTAGCATTTGGTTCTGGATTACTAGTTGCATAAGAAACTCCCACTCCTGCTATAGGTGAAAGGCTCATGCTTAGGGCCATAACTAGACTTAAAAAGCGATATCTTTTTTTCATTTTATACCTCTATGTATCTATAAAATTGAGACGGGTTGACAATGCTATCATATAGTTTCTTTAGATTGAAACATTATAAATACTATGTAAGAAATAAATATTATTTATGAACTAAAAGTTTAAAAATTTAACTAATTATATCTATTTTCTATTATATCGAGCTTAGAGCTTTTATCAAATATTAATGTGTTTATAACGTTATCTTTATCATATAGTAAATAGGAAAAGGACTTTAGATATTTTTGACTATATTTGCTATGAGATTCTCCTTATGAAGACGAGCAGTTTGTAATAGATTGTCTGGTTGATAACCTTAATACAAAAACAAACCCCAAATCTGATATGTAGCCTTTTACTGGATAGGTCAGTAAGAAAGGAACATATCAGGCTCTAGGGTTTATTTTTTGAGTATTACTTTTATAGATTCCCAGGTCCTTTTCGATACGTGATTTTTTATAAAGGCTTGGACTTGCCCTTTTTTACCAGTTGGATTTATCGGATATGTCATTAGCTTTGGATCTAGCTTGTTTACTATGTCTGTAAATATCTTTTGGGAATCAATATTTTCTGCTCGCCTTGCCTGCATGAGTCTCACATAAAATTCTCTGTTATTAAATGGGGAAAATTCATCGATGGCTATGTCTTGGTTGGCGATAAAGTTTGTTCCCCAATTTGGTAGGCGGTGCTCCCAGTAGAAGAGATCCATCATATGGATGCCTGATTTTTCAATGAGGGCCTCATTTTCTTTAATCCATTGGTCGAATTCTTGGTCAAATATCTGATACTTTTTAGGAATGCCTATGAGTTTTGCTATTTCTGCTCCATTTTTAGCGGTATGCTTCTTGTAATTATCCTTAATGACCGCTGAATAATTGCCTGTAACTTGCATGATATTATCTCCAAAGTCATCATTATCTAAAAGATGCCCGATGGTTAGAGTCTTTGGAAGGATTCTTGCGTGGTCTATGTTTAGCTTAGAGTAGTTGATAAATTCTGGGCTTAGGTCTGCTAGATTATCTAAAATCACCAAGTCCTTGTCCGCATCATTTAGGATTTTTTTTGCAATCACTATGTCAGGATGAGTCTCGCTAAGAGTATTCATAGTCGATAGGAAAAATGTCGCGTCAAAGCCCGCTGCAGTACTTGCGGCATAGACTACTCTCGAGTCGAAGCCAGCAGTCAGAGATTGAATGTAATCATAATCACGATTTTTCAGCGCTCTAAAGCTATCTACTAGGAGTCTGGTTGCTCTGTTTATAGTTTCTTCATATGAATGGTAGTCGAGTTCGATCCAGAATTTGTGAATGCTCATGGTTTCCAAATCATAATAGTGATTTGGCATGAGCCTATATATTCCCTCGAATCCAGATCTCGCTGAATACCATTCGTATTCGTTGATATTATAAAATTTGGAATTAGTGTAGGCTACATAGTCCGCATCTTTAACTGGCGGATGCGCTTTGAAACAATTTATGATATTGGGATTGGTCCCTAGAATCAATTCATCATCCGTATAATAAATCGCACGAGAAGTAGCTGGGTCATTTATTACTATCTTTTCGGTATGAGAAATATAAAATAATATCCATCTACCAGTAAGATTAATTGTATTATTCATAAAATCATCAGCAGATAGCGAATAGGTAGCTAAGTGCTCTACTATATCCTCATCAGAAAATTTTGGTTGGTCCGGGTCTATGATATAGCCTAATAGTATTACTCGTGTGTCTCCTACTCTTTTGTCCACCACATCTAAATCTGGGTGAGCGTAGACTTTGTAATCATCAAATAAATGTGTTTCCTTAAATGTTTCTAATTTATTTTCCCTATTTGTAAGGATAAATTGCCTGCGAAATAGCAAAGAACTTTCCATAATTTTTCCTTATAGGTCGTCTTCGATGAAAGATGAAGTAGTGTGACTTGCTACCTTTTCTTCCATAAAATCTACTGAGCTATGGGAAATTTGAGCCATTTCTTCAATATAGGTCATGCTTGCTGGTATTTCCATGTAGCCAGCATAGATAAGCTCAAAAGCAAGGCCACGAGCCCTTTCATTGGCTAAGAATTTTATATAAGCTGTGAGGTCTTCTATATTAATACCTTCAATCTTATCGCCAATTAAATACTCGGCCATATCTATCTCAGCCTCAGCCGCATCGATAATCATTTGTCTGTATTCACTAATAGCCTCAGCAGTAAATAGGTCCGCTCTTTCAGCGCGAAGGTCATTTATCATATTTCTAAATAGCTCTAGGTGCTTGTTTTCATCGCGGTTGATGTGTTTTAACACACTCGCCAGCCCAGTCATCTTGCCAGATCTCTCAAAATTGTAGAAAAATGCATAGGCAGATGAGAAATAAAGACCTTCTACTATATAATTTGTGATTAGGTTTTTCACAAAACCAAACTCATTATTATCATTTAGAAAATCCCTATACACTTCCGCTACAGCCTCATTACGAGCTAATATTTTTTCATCATTTTCGTATAAGTGCATAATATAATCTGCATTGTCAGAATCTGTAATGGTAGCTAGGATATGCGAATATGCCTCAGAGTGTAATGTTTCTTCAAAGGTAGCTATTGATAGGCATAGATTAATCTCATTAGCAGTCACATAAACCTGTAAGTTTGGCAGATTTGAAGTTTGGATGCTATCAAGACTAGATAAAGAAGCGATAAATCTATCAAAGGCAAATTTTTCTTCCTCTGTCAAATCCTTATAGTCTCTTATGTCTTGGTTAATATTTATCTCTTCTGGTATCCAGAAATTATTCATATTTTGGCGGTACCAATCCATAGTCCAATTGTATTTAAGGTTGTTAAAGTCATTGAGATTGGTAGTATTGCCTTGGATTATTCTGCGCTTGCTAAGCTCAAGGTCCCCATCCTCATTGAAAATTCCACGTTTATCTATTTTTGTATTTTTCATCTCTTCCACGATAATTCTCCTTATGTATGCCTAAATGTATAAAAAAAGATGCTAGCATCGCTAACATCTTTATTATACTCTAATATTGATTTTTAACTTATCAGCCTATTTTAGAGACTTTATTATTTGATTTTTTCGATAATTCTTGATTTGGTTTCGAAATCGTCTGTACTGCCTGAAATTGAATTATTTTCTTTGGATAGTTTTTTCATTTCATCCAAGATATCTTTGACAGCACTGACATCTTCAGTTTTTTCGCTTAATTTATCTATGCCTTCTGTTTTGTATTCACGTAGGCCAGCATCAAATTCATCATAGCTTGATACATATTTGTCACTGCCTGCCTTTAGATCTGTTGCGCCTTTTCTAAGTTCAAGAATACCATTGTTTAGGTCTGAAATGCCTTTTGCCATAGGATTGATAGCTTTATCATTTATATCAGCTAATTGAGAAAGGGCAGCTGATCTTCTCTTGAATTCTCCAAGACCATTTGATAATTGATTAGATCCATTAACCAAATCTTGAGATTTGCCATTTAATTGGCCCATAGCAGCTGCTAGTTTGTTTACACCTGCTTGGTTTTGTTGGCTACCAGCCTCAAGTTGTTCTGAGCCTGTTTTTAGCTTGCCTACACCTTCATCTAACATGACGATAGCTTCTGTAAGCTTTGATAGATCACTATCACTAAAGCCTTCTTGGACTTTATCTATGCCTTCTGCTAAGGCAGTAGAAGCTTGAGTGAGCTGATCTTTTGATCCATCCAGCTTATCCTTTAGTTCACCAGCTCCAGCTGAAGCTTGTGTTAGGCCAGCATTTAGTTTCTTGCTTCCATTTGCTAATTCATCTAAGCCACTTGCAAGAGCTTGATTAGTAGCTGCATTGACTTTTAAATTATTAGCTTCGTTGTATAAGCTTTGTTGGATGCCTCTTAAGTTTTCAATGTCAGTATCTAATGATCCGTCTGTGTTATTTGCTTCTAAGTCGGCTACTATACCGTCTATAAGAAGAGCCTTGCTGTTTAATTCTACGATTGTGTTTTCTGTGCTAGGTGCGTTTTGGATAGCTTGTTTTAATTTCATGCTAGCTTCAGATAAGTTATTGCTTGCATTTGAGAGTTCATCAAGGCCAGTAGATAATTCGTCTACTCCTCCTATTAGAGGGCTGATGTTTTTAGCAAAATCATCTATACCAGCTTTTAGAGTTGATAGACCTTTTGCCATTTCACCCATATCCGCATCTGCTAATCCAGATGTTTTTTCTCTAAGGCTAGAGCTAGCTTTTTTTAGCTCGCCAAGCCCATTATCTAAGTCACTAGCTCCCTTGCTAAGGGCACTTGCTCCATTACTTAGCTTATCCATATTAGTATTTATTTCAGCTACAGCTCCAGTATATTGGCTTAGGCCAGCATTTAACTTATTTCCGCCATCATTTAATTGGCTTACCGCATTTTCAATAGGCTTTATTTTCTCAGGCACTTTTGCAAAGGCACTTTGAAACTCTTTAAATGAGCTGTCTAGTTTATTTGATCCTTCTGCCAATTTGTCAGTACCATCACTGAGCTTACCTATGCCATCATTGAGCTCTTTGCCTCCCTCAGCTAGTTGCCTAGATGCATCTACTAGCTTATCGGCATTAGTAGTCAATTCATCTACACCATTTGATAAGTCCTCAAAAGTTGATAGATTGTTTTCATCTTGGAATACTTCATTGGTGATCACAATATAGGCTTCAGTTGGTTGGTAATCTGTGATATCCATTTCAATTTCCATAGATTCTTTGAATTTATCAATAAAATCGCTATCTATGATGTCATCAAAATTTTCGTTAAGACCTGGGGCGAGCATCCCAGTAACTATTTCATTTTTACCATCTTTTACTACTTTAGCATCGCCTGCTTTGATATTTGTCACAGAGTTAGTGTCAAAGGTCATTTCGGCTATGACTAGATATGGGGAATATATAGTTCTTTCCTTGCCATCAATTGTAGCCTTGCTAGTTTTTTTGTTTTTAGTATCGATTACTATTTTTAGGTGGCCTGAGGCTCCTTTTAGCTGATCATGGCTTACTTCGTTGCCATCTAAGATATATTTTATATTTACATCAACTGGCAATTCTTTGTCACTTTTGCCTTGGTAATAGAGATCTTTATCTTTGCTATCCCAATTGATATAACCATCTGTTGGAGTGATAGCCTCATCTGTTTCTAGGTTTTTGATATCTTTTAGATCAGATTTATCTTTCACTTTGATATTATTATCTGCATTAATCCATACAGAAACGGTTTGGTCTGTGACTTGGCCATTTTCTTTTGTCACATATATAGTTTCACTCTTTCTTGCAATAGGTTCTGCTGCGTATGCGACATTTGCTCCTAATACTGAACTTACAGTCACAGCTGCAAGCACTTTTACAAATTTATTTTTCATTATTTCCTCCTAGTTCAAGTCTTTAGTGGTTTTTTTGATCAATGGGAATGTCATAGCAATTATAGCTGGCAAGAAGATTATTATTACAAGCATTGAGATGATTGCTCCTCTGGCCAAAAATATACAAATTGTAGAAACAATTTCCATTTTTGAGTAGATACCAACACCAATAGTTGCCGCAAAGAATGATAGGGCTGATGTTACTATTGATTTAGATGTTTCTCTGACAGCTACATCTAAGGATGCGTCGAGGTCTTTCTTTTTCTTATATTCAAACAAAAACCTATCCATCATCAGTATTGAATAATCTATGGTTGAACCAAGTTGGACTACACCGATTATGATTGATGTAACAAATGGAATAACTTGGCCAGTATAAAATGGAATACCCATATTGATAAATATAGCAAGCTCAATAGCTGCTATTAGGACTATTGGTATGCCTAGTGATTTAAATACTAAGGCAATGATTAGAAATACTACTACAATAGAAGCTATATTTACCATCTTAAAGTCCCTATCAGATATGACTGTTAGGTCCTTGGTAAGAACTGCTTCGCCAGTTAGATATCCTTCTGGATCATGGCTTTTTACTATATCTCGAATCTCATCTACTTGCTTATTTACATCTTTAGATGCTGTTTGGTAGGTGGAGTTTACCATAATCATTTGGTAACCATTTTTACTAAAATTATCAGTTAACTTATCTGGAAGCACTGAGCTTGGTAGGGTAAGACCAGTGGCAGAATTTACACTAAGGACACTGTTTACTCCATCAACTTCTTCTATCTGATCAATCATAGTGTTTACACTTTGTTTGCTTAAATCATCATCGACCACTATAAAGTGGGTGGATGCCATGTCGTAGTCTTCTTTTAATTTGTTTAGGGCAACTATGGAGTCAAGGTCTGCTGGCAGGGACCTATCTAGGTTGTAATAAAGGCTAGCATTATTTGACCCGTAGATAGCTGGTATAAATAGTAATAAAAATACAACAAACAATGGTTTTTTGTATTTTAATGTAAAATTAGCAGTTTTTTCAAATGATGGCAATAGAACCTTGTGGTTAAATTTATTGACCCATTTTTCTGCTAAAAGTAGCATTGGTGGTAGGACTATAACTGTTGATAATAATCCTAGTAAAACACCCTTGGCCATTACAAGACCTATATCCTTACCTAGGGACAATTCCATTAATAGTAATACTAGAAAACCTGCAAAAGTCGTAAGTGATGAGGCAAAGATAGATGCTACTGTGCTTTCTATGGCCTTGGCCATAGCCTCATTTTTAGATTCGTTGCTCTTTTTCTTTTCTACATATCTGTGATATAAAAATATCGAATAGTCAGTTGTAACAGCTAGTTGTAGTACTGCTGCTATAGCCTTGGTGATGTAAGATATTTCGCCTAGAAATACGTTGGTCCCAAAGTTATAAAGTATCGCATAGCCTATATTTAGCATAAACAAAAACGGAATGATAGTCGACTCGTTGGTAAGCGATAAGACTATTAGGGCAAGGACTACCGCTAGTGCTACATAGATTGGTGTTTCAGTATCTATGATGTCCTTGGTATCTTTTACTAAAGCTGATATACCTGATAGATACTTAGGCTTTGATTCTATAGCCTTAATCTGATCTATGGCCTCCATTGTGGTAAAGGATGATGAGCTTTCGCTAAACTTCACCATAAGGAGGGTAGTATCACCTGCATAAAATGCATTTTTGATATCATCAGGCAAGAATTCGCTTGGGATAGTATCTCCCACAAGGCTTGACTTGCTAATAACATCTTCTACACCCTCGATTGCTAGTATTTCCTTTTTCAAAACCTCCGCATCGTGGTCGCTTCCTTCGACTATGAGCATACCCGTGGCAGCATTTTTAAAATCCTTATCTAAGATATCTTGACCTTGAGTTGACTCTAAGTCTCCTGGTAGATATGACAAGATATCATAGTTCACACCAGTATGTTGGTAGCCTATCCATGATGGTATGAGTAGTAGGGTCATTACCAAAAGGACGAGCTTTGGGTGGTATGAAATAAATCTTGATATTTTTTTCATTAGTTCTCTCCTGTATTAAAAATTTTTCTAAAAACAGCAAATAAAACTGGTTTCATTTCTTCAATAGATAGTATGGATTCATCCATTACGGCACTCTTGCAAGTAGACATCATAATCTCTAAGGTCATGGCGAGGATGTAGAGCTTTTGCGACTCGGAATAATGATAGGAAAATAAGTTCTCATATCTTGTTAATACAAATTTTAAAGTCGAATCAGCCTCAGCCAGCCTCGCATCTTCCTCAATCTTGGTATAAAGCGCCCAGGTGATATTCTTACTAATTAGTTCAAGTTCAAAAGGATGGGCAATGAGATAATCGATAATATAATCGACAAAGGAGATATATCTTTCTACTGGATCGGTCGCACTACAGGCTTCTTCTGCACTAATGATGATATCCATGGATTTATCTAGTACTATTTTTTCCTTAAGGTCGTTTTTATCATCATAGTATAAGTAAAAAGTCCCCAGACCCATCTGAGCTTCTTTCATAATATCTCTAACAGATGTCTTCTCTAAGCCCTTTTCTTCAAAGATTTTGAGGGCTGCATCCATTATAGCTTCTCTTTTATCTATTTTATTTCTATTCTCCATTGCATCACCCCTCTTACTGAACGATGTTCATTTGTTGTCACATTTATATAATACACCCTTATGAACGTTGTTCAACTATTTATTTAAATTTTTTTATTAAAAGCTACATTTTGGGGCATAAAAAAATCACCGAGGATTTACTCGGTGAGATTTTAACTTGCACAAGAGTCGCATTCTTCAACTTCTAGAGACTTACCTCGTACGTAGTAGATACTCTTTACTCCAACTTCCCATGCTTTGATATAGATATTTAAGATCTGTCTCATGGTGTATTCGCTGGTGATGTAGATATTTACTGATTGGGCTTGGTCTATATGTCTTTGTCTGATGCCTGCCATTTCCATTGATAGTTCTTGGTCGATGTCGTGGGCATTCTCATATAGCCAGAAGGTCTTTGTAGTAAGGCCTGGGGCTACTCTTGGTACGATAGCACCTTTCTTTTCTTCTAGGAAGTAGCGGCTCATGATTGGGTCTACGCCTGCGCTTGTTCCTGATATGATTGATGTAGATCCTGTTGGAGCTATTGCCATTAAGTAACCATTCCTAAGACCATTTTCTTTTACTTGCTGTTTTAACTCATTCCATCTACTAGAATTATAGTCTCTTAATGTGAAATAGTCTCCATTTTGCCAGTCTGATCCTTCAAATTCTTTGTATGCTCCCTTTTCTTTGGCTATTTCCATTGATTCAAGGATGGCATAGTAGTTGATGTCTTCGTATACCTTATCGACAAATTCTCCGTGGGCTTCTTTGTTTGACCAACGGATGTCATTTTGCACTAGCATGTGGTGGTAGCCACTGGTGCCAAGACCGATTGCGCGGTATTTTTTGTTGGTAACTTCTGCATATGGGGTTGGGTAGTAGTTTAGGTCTATTACGTTATCGAGTGCGCGAGTCACTGTTCTTACTACTTCTTCTAGCTCAGCCTTGTCATTTACATCGAATTTACCGAGTGTAAGGCTTGCTAGGTTACATTCTACAAAGTCACCTGGTTTGGTTTTTGTAACTATTACTATGTCCCCATTCTCGTCTACGATTTCTGTAGATACTGTCTCAATTGGGCTCATGTTTTGGGCGATTTCTGTACATAGGTTTGATGAATAAATCATACCCTTGTGCTTGTTTGGATTCATGCGGTTTACGGCATCGCGGTTGAAGACAAATGGTGTACCAGTTTCTGTCCATGATTTGATAAGGAGTCTTACCATTTCTTTTACAGAGATGGTTCTTCTTGATATATCAGTATCATCGACTAGTTTTAGGTAGAAATCTTTCCATTCTTCGCCGTAGGTGTCTTCTAAGGACTTGCCATATTTCTTTTCAACCTCATGTGGGTCAAACATGTACCAGTTAGCATTGATATCATCACGGGTAAGTTGCCAGAAATAGTCTGGTACACATACGCCTGGGAAGATATCGTGGGCCTTCATTCTATCATCGCCGTTGTTGGTCTTAAGTGCCAAAAATTCTGGTATATCCTTATGCCAGATGTCTAGGTAACAAGCCACAGCCCCTTGGCGTACACCAAGTTGGTCTACTGCTACTGCTGTATCATTTGCTAGTCTTATCCAACGGATAACCCCACCTGCTACACCCTCAAAGCCACGGATATCTGATCCATTGGCGCGAACCTTACCAAAATATAGGCCCATGCCGCCGCCGTGCTTAGATACTTCTGCAAAGTTTGTTATCGAACGATAGATTCCTTTAAGTGTATCTGGGACAGTATCGATAAAGCAGCTTGAAAGTTGGTTAAATGGCTTTCTGGCATTGGTCATAGTAGGTGTTGCCATGGTTGCCTTAAGTGTTGATAAGATATCATAAAGTCTTTTGGCAAAGGCTACTCGGTCTTTTTCTGGGATTGCCAAGTGCATTGATATACCCATAAACATCTCTTGAACACCTTCTACGATTTGCCCTTGGTAGGTACGGATTAGATAGCGTTTTTTGAGTAGGTCTAGGCCTGAGTAGGTGAATATATCGTTGCGGTCTAGCTTTAAATAGCTTTCCAATTCGTCAATGTCATCATCAGAATAATTTTCCAGGATGTATGCTCCATATAAGCCATTTTCTGTGAGGAGTTTCAGTTTGCCTTTGAAATCACTCACGCCAGTCCTATCTTCTGCTTCCTTTATTTCAAGGTTGATCTCATGCATCAGAAATCTAGCTGCGATGATTTCCCAGTCTGGGGCTTCCTTGCTGGTAAGCTCACTTGCTGCACGTGTTAGCGCACTTAAGAGCTCCTTGTCTGACATGTTTGGCTTGGTAAATGACTCAAACTTTAGATAAAGTGATTCGATTGGATATCTTTGATTGTCAAACTCTGCTTGCACCTTAGAAATGATTGCAAGTATATCCTTATCTGAAATATAAGATTCAAAATCAGATATTACCTTGCGGTCCATATTGTGTTTGGCCCTGTAGAGGATATATGATTTTACTTCTCTATAGTAGTTTTCATCTATTAGTGTAAGCTCTACTAGGTCTTGGACTTCTTCTACTGTTACCGTGTGGTCTTTTGGATATTTTTCACTTATGGTAGCTACTATTTTATCGCTCATCTTGCGAAGCTCATCATCAGTCACCATGCTATCAACTGATGCAAAAGCTTTTTTAATAGCTATTTCAATCTTTTCTTGTTCAAATGGAACAAATGTCCCATCTCTCTTTATAATTTCCATTGCTTCTCCATTACTTCATACTATATATAGTAGCTATTAACGACTAACTGCTATATATGATACCATATATAGTAGGTAATTGAAACATAAATTATAAATTAAACAAAGCCCATTTTTCAATCTTTAATCGAAAAACAGGCTTTTATCAGTAATTATTTAGTTATATTTGTTACTATTTCTAAATTGACATAGTTGTATGGTTCTATTTTTATAACTGCTGTATCAGATAGCATATCAAAGAGGGATTGTTTCTTTGGGGCAAAGGCTGTGATAACATATAAAAACATCAATTTATTTTGTACATACCTGCCAAAAGTTTCACGTGAAACAACTTGGCCAAATGTTAGTTTATCTCCATATAAGCTCACCACTCTAATATTGGTCATCATCTTACCTAAAGTTTGGCCATTGGTGAAATAAGTCATCAATGTGAAATATAAAATCATGACCGCTATAGTTATAACAGAGTAAAGCCAGATATCATATCCCAGCTCCATATCACTTCCTATAAGTCTGTGGATGATAGAGCTTATGGCGGATACGACAGCCATGTCGATTATAAAAGCTAAAAACCTAATCCAAAATCCGGCGTATACAAAGTTTGGGTTTTCTTTCTTTAATTCATAATTTTCAGTCATGATATCCCCCATACAAATACATTGGGGTTAAGGTGTTTTCTTTCATCATCTCTTGGATAACTTGTAGGTCACTTTTTGGCATTTCAGTATTAAGGCCTGGGAAAAAGCTAGAGAACATGTTCATATAATAGTTCTTTTCCACTATCATAGGATCATTTAAATTGTAAGCCTCTGACATATCCTTATAAGCCATTTCCAAATCGCCTATCTTATCCACTAAACCATTGTCTAGAGCTTGAGATCCATCATATATTCTACCATCAGCTATTTGACGCACTGTAGTCTCAGACATTTCTCTACCATCTGCAACCACTTTTACAAATCTTCCGTAAGCACTATCTACAAGGCCTTGGAAATATTCTTTTTCTTCTTTAGTCATATCACGACCAATTGATCCCGCATCTTTCATCTTACCTGATGTGATATTTTGTTCTTTGATGCCATATTCTTCAAATAGGCCTTCTAGACTATAGCCACCCATGATTACACCAATAGAACCAGTAAATGTTTCGTTTGAAGCATAGATCCTATCACATGGAGCTGAGATATAATAACCACCACTAGCTGCAACTTCTTGCATAACAGAATATACCGGCTTGCCCTTAGCTTTTAATTTCTCAACTTCCTTAGCTATGCGTTCACTAGCATATACTGACCCACCAGGTGAGTTTACATGAAGGAGTACTCCCATGCATGTAGGGTCTTCTTCTGCTTCATGAAGCTTATCTACTATGTAGTCATTGCTATCATCAGTAGCTATCACACCATCTACATTGATTACAAATAATCTTTGCAGTGGGTTTGTTCCTGCTATAACTTCTTCATCCATGCCCCTAAACTTTTCCAGGGCTTGGGTTCTAATGTTACCAGATTTTTCTTCAACGTTTTTTCCAGTAAATATAGATACTAGAACTACCAATAGGGCAATGCCTGCAGCTATCCATCTTTTTTTATCATTTTTCATATATACTCCTATATTTTATACACTGCCCTAGGGTCAGTTCCAAATTTCGCTATAGCTTTTTCGTAACGCTTAAACCTCTTTTCATCCTCAGCTGTGATGCTAGATAGTCTCGTGCGGTCCATATTATTTTTAAGATCGCAAATCTTTACCTCTATTGATATTGGGTTTTTAATAAGGCTAATATATTCATCATAGCTAGTTTCTGGTGGACGTGTAAGTATTAGAACAGATTTTGCTGTCACTTGACCAAAATTATTATTTAGTTCGTAAAAATTGTAGTTTGTATCTTCGATGATGTCATGGAGGTAGGCTACAATTTCACCTTGATAGCTAATGGTTTCACTCGCTACTGCACTAATATGGCCAGTATAATAATCAACCCCTGCCCTATCGGTCAAACCATCAAAGGCCTTATGCGCTACTTCCTTAGCTTTATCTAAATCTGCCCTTAAGATATCTATTATCTTTTCTAAGCTCTCAGTTGCCTCTAAGCCCTCCTTTAAAATTTCGTAATTGTTATCAGTTTTTTCATACCTAAACATAATTGGATCATCAGTAGCCTTATCAATGACAACTTGATAGATAGTACCATTTACGTTTTTAAAGATTGCTCTGTCAGTATAGTTTATTTCATACATGAGATTATCCTTTCAATTATTATTATCTTTATTATAAAGGAAATTTATAGAAATTTAAACCCTGTTTACTTAAGACTAATTAAGGTATAATAATAATGCATGACAGTTATCGTTAACACTTAAGAATAATTGTAATGTATAGGTCCCTTGTGGCCTATTACATATATATTGAGGACAAACTTAGGTTTGCCTCTTTAATTTTCTCTAATAAAGAAAGAGGGGGGTTCGTTAATGAAAAAATTTTTACCTTATCTGCTTAGCTTACTAGTCGCTATTATGATTAGCTCGTGTAGTAATCAAGCAAACAATGATGTAGCTTTTTTGGGTGTAAATGTTGAAGTGACTGATGTGGATTATGATAACAAAGTCTTAACCGTTTCATCAATAGATGATGATTTTGATAAATTTGGCGAAATTAAAATCTGGGCTGATGATGAACACATTATTATAGTAAAAAAAGGAGAAAATCCAGAGCAATACCCTTTCGATGACATAAAAATCGGTGATACACTCGCAATAAATATTAGAGAAAGCCAGATAAATGAAGCTGGCCAAACTGGCCAGACACAAGTTGAGAGCATTGAAATAAAAAACTCCTCTAGTTATTAAAACTAGAGGAGTTTTACTTTATATATCGTCTCCGCTTGGAGGATTTTCATCTAAATTTTCATTGATAGGAGGTAGGTCATCTCGATCTACTTCTTCATTATCAAGGTCATTTAAATCTACATTTGTATTTTCTTTGATATCTTCATTACCTACATAAGCAGATTTGCGGCCTTCTAGGATATCCATGAATTCCTCCCCTGTGATTGTTTCTTCACGTAAAAGGAAGGCTGATATTTCATGAAGTTTATCCATATTATCTTTTAGGATTTCTACCGCTCTTAGGTGGGCAGCTGATATGATTTGTTGAACTTTTTCATCTATCTTGTTGCCTGTACCTGGAGATACTATTAGGCTTCTTTCACCACCTAGGTAGCGGCCTTGGATTTGTTCTAATTGCATGAAGTCAAATTCTTCATCCATACCATAGATAGTTACCATAGCACGAGCCATAGCTGTAGCACGTTCGATGTCGTTAGATGCGCCAGTAGTCTTGGTATTAAATACTAGCTCTTCTGCAGATCGGCCACCAGCACAGGTACAAATCTCATCAAAGAGTTCTTCCTTGGTCATGATGTATTTCTCATCCTTATCTACAGTCATAGTGTAGCCTAGGGCTCCACCTGTACGTGGTACGATAGTAATCTTTGTAACTGGTGTTTTTTGCGTTTGAATAGCTGCAACAAGGGCATGGCCGACCTCATGGTAGGCAATGATTTTCTTTTGATCATCAGAGATGACTGCATTTTTCTTTTGTTGGCCAGCTATTACTACTTCGATTGATTCTTCGAGGTCCTCTTGGGTGAGTTTCTTACGACCCTCACGTACAGCACGTAGGGCACCTTCGTTTACGATATTGGCAAGATCTGCACCAGAGGTACCAGCAGTCCTAGCTGCTATTTCTTCGTAATCGATATTTTCTTCGCGTTTTACATTTTTAGCATGTACTTTTAATATATCTTCACGGCCCTTTTTGTCTGGGAGTTCTACTTGGACTTGGCGGTCAAAACGACCAGGACGTGTTAGGGCTGGGTCTAGGATTTCTGGTCGGTTGGTTGCAGCTAGTAGGACAACTCCTTCTGTTGCATCAAAACCATCCATCTCATTTAGAAGTTGGTTTAGAGTTTGTTCACGTTCATCATTGCCAGAATAGCCTGACACATCACGTTTTTTACCAATAGCGTCAATCTCGTCGATAAATACTATACATGGGGCTTTTTCCTTGGCTTGTTTAAATAGGTCACGTACCTTGCTGGCACCCATACCTACAAACATTTCAACGAACTCTGAACCAGAAATACTAAAGAATGGTACACTTGCTTCACCCGCTACTGCTTGGGCAAGTAGGGTCTTACCAGTTCCTGGAGGGCCCACTAAGAGCACACCCTTTGGTACTTTAGCACCAATGTCTTTGTATTTACCTGGATTGTGTAGGAAATCTACGATTTCATCTAAGCTTTCCTTGGCTTCTTCTTGGCCGGCTACATCTTTGAAGGTCTTGCCGGTTTTGTTTTCTACATATATTTTAGCATTGGATTTACCAAAGTTCATGAAGTCCCCACCACCACGACCTCCCATGGTTTTGGTTAGAGAACGGCTGGCAAAGTAGAAGATTCCCCATAGGAATAGTAATGGCAATATAGATGTAAGAAATAGGGTTAGCCATGGATTCATGGTTGTTTCTATTTCTTTGGAGAAAGTTAGCTTTTCACTGCGCTCTTTGGCAGCTAGTAGCCTTTCTGTGATATCTGTATCTTGCCATAGGCCTGTTTCATAGGTGTTTTCTTCACCATCTACCTTGGCCTTGAATGTATATTTGGTATTGTCCCTAGATACTTCTGTTACTTGGTCATTTTCAATCATTTCCACAAATTGTGAATACGATACTTCCTTAGCAGCATCTTGGGCTACTATAGGATTTAGCGCATAGTGAATTACTACAAATAGCACTATGGCGATTAGCCAATAATAGAGCAGGGGCCTATTATTTTTTCTTTTATCGCTCATCTATAATCCGCTCCTTGAGATATAATTATCAAGTAATTCGTCGAGAGCTTTTAGTTCATCAATTATAGTTTGCAGGTTAACATCTATACCATCAGTTGGGATGTCTGCTCTGATTTTATCAAAGTAAGTTCCTACTTTGTCAGCTGCTATCTTTCCCTTTTCTGTTAGTTCTACATTTACTACTCTTTCATCTTCTTCAGATCTCACTCTGTTGACAAATCCTTGTTTTTCTAGCTTCTTACATATATTTGATATGTTGCCTCCAGTGACCCCTATGGCTTTGCCTAGGTTGCCAATAGAAACAGCTTCCCCATTTGCGTATAGGGTTATAAGCATCTTTAGCTGTAGGGTAGTTATACCCATTTCTGTTGCTGTGTCTTGTAATAATATGTCTGCTTTATGAGATATTTCTCTAATCATCGAGAAAATAGAATTATTAAATTCAAAAAAATCAATATGCTCGCTAGCCATATTTCCTCCTAGTAAATCTCTTGTCTGTATTATTTTACAAATTAAATTGGATTTTTCAATCAAAAAAATATTATTTTTAATATCTAATAATTAAAAATAATATTTTATAAGTTTATATTTACCAATGACTAGCGTCAAATTTATTATTCTCAACTAGGGTAATGTATTTAGCAGCATCTAGGGCCGCTATTTGTCCTTCTCCAGCCGCCTTATTGATTTGATATGGCCTGCCAGCTATATCACCTGCAGCATATAGGCCACGGATATTGGTGCGGCAGTTTTTATCTACTATGATATGCTCAGCATCTGTTGCAATTGATGGAACTAGTCTTTCAGGCTTGGATGATTCGCGGATGATAAAAAATCCATCAGCAGAGATTTCCTTACCCGATTTAAACTTTAGGGTCTGAGCTTTCTCTTCGCCTATAATTTCTACAGGTACTTCACCTTTTATTTCTGTGATGCCATCATATAGGTCTATATCATCCTTATAGATATTTACATATATTAATTCATCTACTATTTCAGAAGTGAAATTGGCTTCTTCAACTGATTCCTCATTGTAACCTATGACTACGACTTTCTTACCCCTATATAGGGCAGCATCACAAGTGGCACAATAGCTAACCCCCTTAGCAAAAAACTCATCTTCACCTATAAGGTCTTTCTTAAGCTCGATACCTGTGGCTACTATCACAGAAGTCGCCTCAATCATTTGATCACCCTTTAACATTATAGCAAAATAATCACCCATGGCATAGACTTGTTGGACTTTTTCAGACGATTTTGTTATATCATAGCCTTCTAGGGACTTTTTCATCGCTTCATTTAAGTCGCATCCTCCCACATCCCCAAAGCCCAAATAATTTTTTATAGATTCTGTGGAGCTGAGGGCATGGGAGTCTGTCCCAAATAAGATAACTGATTTATTTCTAATGGCTGCATTCAAAGCGGCGCTAAGTCCAGCAGGACCTGCGCCGATTATTGCTAAGTTATACCTCATTATAAGTGTTTAGCTAGAGCTCTTTCTAGGACATCTTTAGCTTGGAAGCCTACTAGAGTTTCTTTTAGGACTCCGTTTTTGAAAATCATTAGGCTTGGAACAGCATTTACGTTGTATTGGCCAGCTATATCAGGTGATTGGTCTACATCTAGGCCATAGATTTGGTAGTCTTCGCTCGCTTCTGATAATTCTTCTAGGATTGGTGCTTGCATTTTGCAAGGACCACACCATGTAGCGTTGAAGTCTACTAGGCAAAGGCCAGTACCATTTTCTACATTTTCTCTAAATTCCATTGAATCAAGTTGTTTCATTTATTACTCCTTTATTCTTCTTAAAAGTTAGTTTTGCTCTACGAGTCCTCTAACATCATTAACTGGTAGTGAATATATTATACCCTTATTTTCCTTATCTAACTCCATTTGCTCATAGATAGCATTTTTGATAGATTGTACAAGGTCTTTTTTAACTAGCATTATTACTATATCTTTTTCTGGCTCGATATTCATATTTAGTAGGATAGACTTTACTTCTTTGGCAGATCCTCTACCGTGAACAAGGGTTGCCCCGCGGGCGCCATTTTCTTGGGCAATTTGTACTGCTCTTTGGCCTAGCTGTCTGTCTACTATTACATATAAGGCTACATAATCCATATTATATATCTCCTCTCCATCAGTAAGTATTGGTGTAGTGAAGGCTATAGATGTATTGCTAGCTCTAAGACGTTCATCCATAAGGTCTAGGATTCTACTAGTATCTCCATCATCTAATATAGCACTTACCATTTCTTTTTTTATTTTATCTATATGAAGCATATTTGATAGATAAGCTGGATTTGATCCGTAGCCATAGACACAAGTTATGGCAGAAGCCCCGTTCTTGTCTAAGGTCTTCATTAGCTCACTACCTCGGCCTCTAGGTACTATTACTCTTAGTAGTTGCATTAATTCCTTCCTCCCCTATATAGGTAACCTAAGATCATTATCGTTAAGACTGGCATCATAGCTACAAAGGATATAACCCCAAAGCCATCAGCGATATTGCCTGCTATACCCTGGCAGAAGGCAAGGATAAATGTAGCTGTCATTGGTCCGCTGGCTACCCCACCTGAGTCAAAAGCTATACCTACAAATATTTGCGGTACTTTTCTAGATAGGATAAGTGCTATTAAAAATCCTGGTACTATTAGCATCCATAAGTGGAAGTTATCTTGTTTAAGTCTTATTACTGCAAGCATTACTGCAATAGCAACACCGATTGATAGAGCTAGGAGGATATTCCTACGTGGAATAGAACCCCCGGTCACATCTTCTACCTGTTCGGCAAGGACCGCTACGGCAGGTTCTGCTAAAACTACAAGTAGACCTAGTATAAAGCCTATTAGCGGCAAGAATTTGCTCGTACTTAAACCTTCTCCTAGTTCACGAGCTAGCTCCATAAATCCAGCTTCTACTGATGTCAAAAATATTATTAATCCTATGTAGGTATATACCATACCAATTACAATCTCAATAAGTTCATTTCTATTTAGCTTAAAATAAGCAAAGTTCATTACGAAAAATACTATAGCTATAGGAAGAATTGCAAAAGTTGCATTCTTTACGCCAGATGGCAGTGCTGACCCATGGGCTGCTTCTTCTATCATAAGGCTTGCCCCTTCTGTAGATAAACTCATCAGAAGACCTGCAATGATAGGACCAGTTGATGCCATACCTACCAGTCCAAAGGAGTTATCTTCTGAGAAATCACCCTTGAGGTTGGCAACCCCAAGGCCTAGGGCAATGATAAATGGTGTGGTCATAGCCCCTGTTGTAGCCCCTGATGCATCAAAGGCTATGGCATGGCCCACATCATTTGCAAAATACATTAGTATAAATATTGAACCATATATTATCCACATCAAATTTGATATAGATATTTCCTTAAATATCCTAAATAGACCTGCAGATATCATAATCCCCACTCCTAGAGATATGATAGCAACTATAGTCCATGGTGATAGGCCAACTGCATAGGTTATCTGATTGGCAAGTATCAATAAATCCGGCTCAGCCATTGAAATAATAAATCCAATAAAGATACCAAATAAAATTACCTTCCATATTTTGTTAAACCTAGCCAGAAAATCCCCCATCATGGTACCGATTTTGCTGATAGACAGGTCCACGCCTGATAAGAAAATTGAAAGGCCTATTATAACACCTAAAGATCCTAGTACAAAGTTTAGCAGAAGACTAGTGCCGACTCCCACAAAAAGATTGATGATAAATACTAAGATGACTATAGGGATAACGGCTTTAGCATTTTCTTTAATATTTTCTAAAAATATACTAAACCTCCCTTAAAAAAATAAAGAGGCAATCCTTAGATTGTCTCTTTAATAATATCTACTCAGCTACTGCTTGGCTTGCTGTGATGATTGCCATTTCGTAAGCATCTTGCATAGAGCAACCACGAGATAGGTCATTTACTGGAGCATTTAGCCCTTGTAGGATTGGACCTAGTGCCTTGTATCCGCCAAGTCTTTGAGCGATTTTGTATCCGATATTACCAGCTTGTAGGTCTGGGAATATGAATACATTAGCTTGCCCTGCTACATCAGAGCCTGGAGCTTTCGAAGCAGCTGTTTTTGGATCAATAGCAGCATCAAATTGTAATTCCCCATCTATAGCAAGGTCTGGTGCTAGTTCCTTAGCTCTTTTTGTAGCATTTTCTACCTTTTCAGCTAAATCGTGTTTAGCAGAACCCTTAGTTGAGAAAGATAGTAAAGCTACTTTAGGATCCATACCGAAAGCCTTAGCAGTCTTAGCAGAATCTATAGCTACTTCTGCCATTTCTTGAGATTCCAGTGTGATATTTACAGCCACATCTGAGAATACATATTGCTCACCGTTTGGTCCAATCATAACCATGACACCTGATACTCTAGATGTACCTGGTTTAGTTCTGATAAGTTGTAGGGCTGGTCTAATAGTATCACCTGTTGTACCAACAGCACCTGATACCATGCCATCAGCCTTGCCAGCTTTTACCATGATAACACCATAGTAGTTGTTATCTTTTTTAAGCATGTATTCAGCATCTTCTTTGGTAGCCTTACCCTTACGTAATTCTACAAATAAATCTACAAATTCATCAAAGTTTTCATCATATTTTGGATCGATAATTTCAAGTCCGCCTAGTTTTAGGCCATTTTCATCAGCTACCTTTTGAACCTCACCCTTATCTCCTAATACTATAGGTTTTATAAGACCTTCTTCTTGGTGTTTGATAGCAGCTTCTAGAATTCTAGGATCAGTTCCTTCAGGGAATACTATTGATAAATTTTTCCCTTCAATAGCTTCACGTGATCTATCTAAAATAGTTGACATTGTTCCTCCTTAGGTTATTTCTAATATATACTATACCCAAATTTAAAAATTTTAGTTTGTTAATTATTTAACGCTTTATTGACCCTTAGCTCTTCGTAGGGCCGCATCTTCTTGGTCAGATAGTTCAGATTTGCTTGACCCGTTTGTAATCTCTTTTAAGTATACAGTAGACCCATCATTGCTATAAAGATTTGTAAGTATTATTCCATTGTGGAAGTTATCAAGCATACATAGGCAAAAAGACCTATCACCTGTTTGTCCGTCAAATGCATTAAAATGATTCACGGACATATTTGATATAGCTCCCATAGTTGTATCTTTTGCTTCTATTGATCTTTGGTCCACTGAACGAAGTTGCCTGTTGGAATTTTCTATTTGATCATTTAAGGTAAGTAATAATTCTTCTATGTTGACCTCTTCGTTGGTACCTCTCAATAGGTGGTCATATCTTCTCTTTTGTCTAATAAGTTTGTTATTCATCGATTGAATCATAGCAAATTGGATAATTACCAATAGGGCTAGAATTCCTAAAATAACATAAACAGCTTTCATTGCATCCTTCTTTCAATTATTTCTTTATTTCTATTATATAGATCTCTGCTAGTGTTAATATAAGCTTCATAATCAATTCTCACATCTGTAGCTCCCATGTTTAGTTTTATGGTAGGAATGGCAGAGAGAATAGTTTGCATTAGTAAGTCATTGGCTACTTGTCCATCTACGAGCGTTGTAGATTTGCCGTGTTCTAAGAAGAAGCTAATTTCTTGTAAAATTTTTATATTAGTTTCCACCATTCTTACTAATGGCTCAGAAGCTTTTACATAATCTTCCTGGTTTGCCGTCCCTGACTTATAGGCTTTGACAAGGTCGTTAAAGTTCTCTACATCATCTTGCATATATGATTTGTACATATCAGACATATTTAGAATTGTTTCACGTGAAACTTTAGCGTCTTTTTCAAATTCACCCCAATCCTTTTTATCCATCATCAAAGCTAGATTCATAGCAAGGTTTGAGATAAGTATTAGAGTGGCTCCTCCACCAGGATTGGCTACAGGACTTCTTGCCTGACTAATCAAGGTATCGACTGTCATGTCAATTAGTTTCATTAGTTAATTTCTCATATACTTTTTCGACTTCTTCTATGTCATAGCAATCGATTGTGACTTTAAAGGCTTTGCCAGATTTTTTGATGGCTACTTTAGAACCCAAGCTATCCATAAATTTTTCTTCTAAATCTTCCATAAGGATATCATCTATGCTCGGGCCATTTATTGTTTCGGTCTTTTTCTTATTAGCTTTTTCAACTTTTCTAATATTTATCTCACCTGTTATGAAATCACTTAGGACTTTTGATCTCTCGTCTCTATCTTGAACAGAAAGTAGTGTTCTCGCCTGACTCGGAGAAATTTGGCCCTTAGTTAAAGCCAATTTTTCTTCTTCATTTAGATTTAATAGTCTCATGGTATTGGCAATATATGACCTAGACTTACCCATAGTTTTTGCTATTTGGTCTTGAGTCATAGCATATTCGTTAGATAGTTTTTTATAGGCATTTGCTTCTTCGAGGGCATTCAAATCTTCTCTTTGAACATTTTCTACTAGAGATAAGATTTCAACATCTTTTGTATTATAATCACGGATGATAACATCTATCTCTTGATTTCCTATCAACTTGCTAGCCCTATACCTACGCTCACCAGCAAGGATTTCATAATCCTCACCTTTTGGAGTAACTACTATAGGGTTTAGTAGACCATATTCTCTAATAGAGTTAGCTAATTCATTTAAAGCATCCTCATCGAAGTGAGTTCTCGGTTGGCCTTCTCTTGGTCTTATTTTATTCAAAGATAATTTCTCAACCTTATCTCCTGGTAGTTTTTCTTCTACAACTTCTTCAACTTTTACCGGTTGCTTTTCTCCTATAATTGGCTTCTTGATAGGTTGCTCATTTGAACTATCAGGGATTAGCGAGTTTAATCCACGTCCTAATGCTCTTCTGTTGCTCATTATTCACCTTCACTTTCAATAATTTCAGTTGCTAATGCTATATAGGCATGGGCGCCTTGGGATTTCAAGTCGTATTCTATTGAAGACAAGCCGTGGCTTGGAGCTTCAGCTAGTCTAGGATTTCTTGGTATCATGACTTTAAATACCTTGGTCTTAAAGTATGCTTTGACTTCTTCAACCACCTCGTAAGATAAGTAAGTCCTCTTATCAAACATTGTAAGTAGTACACCTTCTATCTCTAGGTCTTGGTTTAGTTGCTTTTTAACAAGATTAAATGTATTCATTAGCTCGCTTATACCTTCTAGGGCATAATATTCTGTTTGGACTGGAATTATTATAGAATCACTAGCACAAAGGGCATTTATAGAAAGCAGACCTAAAGATGGTGGACAATCTATAAGTACATAATCATAATTATCAATTAATTCAATTATACTTTTTAGTTGCTGTGTACGTTCTATTGCATCTAAGGCAACTAATTCAACTTCTAGACCTGATAGAGCCGCTTCGGATGGAATTAAATCTACACCAGATTTCGTTGTGGTAATATACTTTTCAATATCCACTTCAACAACTAACTTTTCTTCTGTAATAGTTTGGACGGTTTCTTCTACTCCTTCCGTTATTTTGTATTCTTCCCCAGCATAGAATAATTCATACAACGAATTTTCTATATTGTATTTGTCCAGACCCAAACCTGTGGTCGTATTGGCCTGTGGGTCTATGTCGACTACTAAAACTTTTTTATCTAGATAGTTTAATGCTACGGCAAGGTTTACTACACTTGTAGTTTTTCCCACTCCGCCTTTTTGATTAAATATCGATATTACTTTCATAATCACCTCTCATAATAAGTATGGCCATATCAATGACTATGTTTTTGCATCTTAGCCTTACTCTATTTCTATCACCATTCAATTGCTTGTAAACCAAGTACTTTCTATCCTTATATAATAGGCCCAGATGTACTTCACCTGTGTGAGCATAGCCAGTAGTAGCTATGCACAAGTCTGCACCCGTTTTTTCATAAATCCCATCAAGCATTTCTGAAAGTACTTCTTTGCTAACTACAGTATACTCTTTTATTGTTTCACGTGAAACGTTTATTATATTTTCTTTTGCCTCATTGGAGTAAACAATGTATGATTCTTTAAGTACATCCGAGGCACCTGGGATGTCTATAATGGATGATGCTATCAATCCTCCAGTAATAGACTCTGCTGTAGCTACTATTTCGTTGCGTTCGCGTAGGAGATTTATAAGAACTTCTTCTTTTCTTAAATCATCAGTTGTAATCACATAGGCGCCTAAGGCTTCTTTAACTAATTCAACGCCTTTATCCAAAAGCTCATCACTACCTTTGGCAGTTATCCTAAGCACAGGACCTTCATCGGTTATATAGGGGCTTATAGTTGGATTTGTTTGGTCAAGATCTATTCTTTGAGCCATATCCCATTCGCCGAGTAAACCAATCTTAGCCACCCTGGATTTAATCACTGTATCTTTCCCAATATGTTTACTAACTTCATTATCTAGCATTCTTTTCATTTCATTAGGAGGACCGGGCATTAATATGTACTTGGTCCCCAATTTGGATTCTATTATCATACCTGGCGCTGTTCCGATAGGATTATCAAGTACAATCGCAGATCTTGGAAATTTCGCTTGTTTAATATTTTCATCAGCAGCCTTGGTATTACCATTAAAATAAGATATCAAGTGCTCGTAAGATTTTTTATGTACTTCAACTTCGTTTGTCAAATCACAAACACTAATCGCAACTTCTTTGCTTATATCATCTGGTGTAGGTCCAAGACCTCCGCTAGCTATTACATAATCAACTTTACCATCACAAGCCTTAAAGGCTTTGTACAGCCTATCAAAATTATCACCAATGGTTTCCATCTTATAAAGATTTATCCCATATTCCGTTAATATTTGAGCTATATACTGAGAATTGGTGTCCGTGATATTTCCTAATAAAATCTCCGTTCCAATTGAGAATATTTGTGCATCCATAATTACTCCATTTCTTAAGAAATAGTATACCATAAAATAGGGTATAAGATAGCAAAAGGGAGGATAGTGTATGAATATTTCTGAATTATTAAATATAAAATATCCAGTTATTCAAGGCGGCATGGCCCGTATATCGCGTGGCAAATTAGCAGCTGCTGTATCAAACGCGGGTGGCCTTGGACTTGTAGGAACTGGGGGTCTCACAACAGAAGAGTTTATAAAAGAATACGAAATAGCCAAAGAGCTCATCGATGATGATAAGTATTTTGGTGTAAACCTAGTGCTCATTGAACC
>HG326663.1:679268-821660 GCA_000308255.3 Anaerococcus pacaensis 9403502
CTGATGGAGTAATCCTTGAAGGGATGGAAGCTGGCGGCCATTTATCAAAAGCAACCACTATGGCAAGTCTCATGCCAGTAGTTGCATCTACATCTTTACCAGTAGTAGCTGCAGGTGGTATAGCCGATGGAGCTCAAATACTTGCAGCCCAAATCATGGGAGCTGCTGGGGTACAAATGGGAACAAGATTCTTAGTAGCTGATGAATGTGAAGTCCACGACGGCTTTAAAGACGCTATCATCGAAGCCAAGGAATACGAAACTGATATCACCGGTAATCTTGCCGGAGATCCTGTTAGACAAATTGCAAATGACATGACCAAAACCAGTCTAGAATACGAAAGACGCGGGGCAGGCCCAGATGAATTTGTAGAATTATACGCTGGCACCTTATCTCGTGCAGTATTTGAAGGCGATAGAACTACTGGTTCGATGATGGCAGGTATAGCCATTGGCATGATAGATAAAAAGCAAAGTGTAGCAGAAATTTTCGAAGAATTAGAAAATGAATATAACCAAGCTTTTGCAAATACGAAAGATGCGAAATTTTAAAAACAGCCTAATCTATAGGCTGTTTTCTTCTGTCAGGTATCTTTGCTACAAATAACAAACCATAAGTCAGGCATGTCAAAGCAAAGAGTATATATAATGGATTATATTCAAATGGTGTATTAGCAAGGCCCACTAGGTTGGCCACAGAGTGGACAATGATGACCTATGATATTTGCTCTCTTATAATGTAGCCAAGCAAGTATTAGACCTATAACAAAGGCATACATCACTTGATTGATTATACCATGTAGGCTGGCAAATATATATGTAGAATCGAAGCAGTAGGTGAGAACTCCTTGGGCAGGTTATCAAAAATCTACATACTAACTCCTCAGTAATAGGTCCAAGTATTATAAAATCTATCAATAATACTACTATATCAAGATTTGATGTAACACCAAATTCTCTAAAGTACTCACTATAGGCCATATTAGAATCAAATTGATTAGCTACTAAAAATAGCAATATGTTACGAATAATAGCCACTATTAGCGGCAGGCCAATGACAAGGATTATGAGCATCCACCAATCATTTTTCAAAGGCCCATAAGAGATGTGGCCTGTTATTGGATCGTTGTTGATTCTTTTGGCCACAATCACTAATCTAATAATGCAGGCGATAGTATCTTCATAAATGTATTCGGCACTTTCACTAACTTGAAGGCCTGAGATACAAATTTGCCCTATAGTAATGGTAGCAGCATTAAAAAATCCATAGACCGCTATTATTGCTAATACATATAATATCTTTTCATT
This sequence comes from Anaerococcus pacaensis 9403502, assembly GCA_000308255.3. Lineage (GTDB taxonomy): Bacteria > Bacillota > Clostridia > Tissierellales > Peptoniphilaceae > Anaerococcus > Anaerococcus pacaensis. Next base: position 680,576 of record HG326663.1, read on the forward strand.
TATTTTTTACTATATCATAAAAGAATTTAGCGCCTATGAAAATGCAAATAATTAGAACCCAGCCCATGTATACTGCATATTGAGGGAAAAAGGCTGTTATCATTGCCCCTAGATTGTTTACAAGGTGCACTATTATAGCATCTGTAATATTTTGCTTGTAATAATAAACTGCCGCTAGTACCATACCTAGGATAAAGGTGTTGACGGTTTGAAGTAAGTTCATATGGTATAAACCAAATAATAGACCATTTAGGAAAATTGTAAGGCCTACGCCATATATTTTGTGGGTCTCTTCAAATACATAGCCTCTAAATAAATATTCTTCCATAATAGGTGCAATGATAACTATTGCTATAAATACAATCACTTGCTCTAAGGTATTATTAGCTGCAGTTGCTTGTTCAACCATATCAAGACTCATCTGTACCAAAAGCGTATTTTCAAATATCTTCATTACAGCTGAGATAATTAGATTACCTAAACCTAGGGTAGCAAGACCTATAAAAATCATCTTCCAAGACCCATCGGTAAAGCCTCTAGTCTTTACATACTCGCCTGATGTCTCCTTCTTTTTCTTTCTTATAATAAAGTATGTAGCTATAGACATAACTAGTTGAGATGCTAATAAAGCATATAATGCTAGCGATGGATGGGTTGATAGACCAAGGGCTGCTAGTACTAAACCTACTACAAAAGTGAGTAACAATATTCCTATCAGTACTCCAACTATTTTTAAAAATCTCATACATTTCCTCCGTTTCATGTGAAACATTAATCCATGATTTTATACCCAGTTTATATTAGTTTAATTTATTTAATATAAAGAATTTATAAAATTTTAAAGAAGCCTTCTCAAGTTTATGTTATTAGTAACTCTATCTCAGTAAAATATATGCCACGCTTTGACTATAGACCCCGTATCATGATTGGTATTGATAAACGATATTATCTTTAGGTTATATATGGCATAGCTATAATACGATATGACAATAAATAAAAAGAACCCTATAGCGGATTCTTCTTTGGTAGGTTCTTGCCCCTAGGGTATTTAGCTTTAGTAGGGTGGACCTTCCTGATAATAATATTAACTCTAGTATCATCACCCAGCATAAATCGGTCAATTTTTTCTACTTCTCCGCCAAGGACTTTAATAGCATTACTAGCTTCGTCTAATTCTATATCAGCCTTTGGTCCCTTGAGAGCGATAAATATACCACCTGGTTTTACAAAAGGCAAGCAGTATTCAGATAGGGTAGATAGATTTGCAACCGCTCTTGATACCACCACATCAAATGTTTCACGTGAATCAAAGTCTTCAGCCCTCACATGGATAGCACGTGCATTGTCTAATCCAATCTTTTCTATGACTTCATTCATATAATTCACTTTTTTATTTACGCTATCTATCAACGTAAGATCAATATCTTTCTCGATGGCTAAAGGTATGCCAGGAAAGCCAGCTCCTGCTCCAACGTCTAGGACTTTATTTCCTTCCTTTATATAAGGCATTACAGAAAGTGAATCTTCAAAGTGTTTTACTTGTATCTCATCTGGGTCGGTAATAGTGGTAAGATTGGTATGCTCATTTACTTCTAATAGATAGTCTTTAAATATTTGATATTTATCCACTTAACTCTCCTGTCTTTAGTCTTATCAGTAATACGTTGATATCAGCTGGGGTCACACCTGAGATTCGGCTGGCTTGACCAACTGACCCTGGGTGGATTTCATTTAGTTTTGCTATAGCTTCATTTTTTAGGCCAGGTACCTTAGCATAGTTAAAATCTGCTGGTAGCTTTTGGTTTTCTAGCTTTTTGAACTTTTCGATGTCAGCCATTTGCTTGGCTATATAGCCTTCGTATTTGATTTCAGTTTGTACTTGGATTTGTTGGAACTTTGGTAGATTGGGTCTATCTGGGTCAAAGGCTTCTAGCATGAAATAATCAATTTCCGGTCTTTTCAGTACATCGTATAAGCTAACTCCAGTTACAATTGGATTTGATCCAAGCTCTTCTAGTTTTAAATTTGTTTCACGAGTTGGGGTTAGAATTATTTGACGTAGACGGTCTTTTTCAGCCTCTATTGCTTCATATTTTGCCAGCATCTTTTGATATCTTTCCTCACTTGCCAGACCTATATTATAGGCGCGTTCTGTAAGTCTTTTATCCGCATTGTCTTGGCGAAGTGTAAGTCTATATTCACAGCGGCTAGTCATCATACGATATGGTTCATTAGTACCCTTGGTAACTAGGTCATCGATTAGCACACCAATATAAGCATCTGAGCGGTCTAGTATAAATGGATCTTCTCCCTTTATTTTTAGCGCTGCATTTATACCAGCGATTAGACCTTGGCCAGCAGCTTCTTCGTAGCCTGATGAGCCGTTGATTTGCCCTGCAAAGTATAGACCGGAATAAGTTTTTGATTCTAGAGTAAGATTTAGGTCTCTAGTATCTATCATATCGTATTCGATAGCATATGCGGGGCGCATAATTTTTGCATTCTCAAGTCCAATTATAGTCTTATAGAATTCCATTTGCACTTCTTGTGGCATGGATGAAGATACACCTTGGACATAGATTTCATCGGTAGATAAAGATTCTGGTTCTAGGAAGACTTGGTGGATATCCCTGTCTGGGAAGCGAATCATTTTATCTTCGATAGATGGACAATATCTTGGGCCGACACCTTTAATATCGCCACCATATATAGGGGAGCGGTCAATATTATCCATGATAATTTCTTTTGTCTTTTCAGTTGTGTATGTTAAATAGCAATTGTGTTGGACACGGTCTGAAAAATCTTCTCCTTCATTGGAAAAGGAAAAAGGTATGATTTCTGGATCGCCAGGTTGAACTTCAGTTTTAGAAAAATCTATTGTTTTACGATCTATACGGGCTGGCGTTCCGGTTTTAAAACGACGAAGGCCAAAGCCCATTTCTTTTAAGCTACCAGATAGGTAGGTGGCTGCAGAGAGTCCATGAGGGCCAGATGATTTTTGGTATTCTCCAATAAGAATTTTGCCGTTAAGGTAAGTGCCAGTACAAACAATGATTGCCTTACAAGGAAAGATTGCTCCTTCGAGTGTTTCACATGAAACAACTCTACCATCATCATAATTTATCTTATCTACTTCTTGTTCAAAGATTTCGATGTTAGGTTCGTCTTCTAGGACCTTTTTCATTACCTCATGGTATTTTCTTTTGTCAGCTTGCACACGTAGTGAATGAACTGCTGGCCCCTTAGATGTATTTAGCATCCTAGATTGGATAAAGGTTTGGTCGATGACCTTACCCATCTCACCACCTAGGGCATCAATCTCACGAACTATATGGCCCTTGCCAGTACCACCAATATTAGGATTACATGGCATGTCTGCAATTGATTCTAGGGATGTTGTGAGTATTAGAGTTTTCATGCCTAATCGTGCTGCAGCAAGACCTGCCTCACAACCTGCATGACCTGCACCAATTACTACTACATCGTATTCTTCTTGTATATATTTATTTTCCAACACAAAACTCCTTAAAAACCTTGTCCATGATTTCATCTGAAACAGAATCACCAATGATAAGCCCTAAGTCGTCATATGACCCACGTAGGTCAACATCGACAAGCTCTAGTGGAATACCCATATTGATATCAGCCAGTGATGAGTTTAACTTTTCTCTAGCAGAATTTAATAGGCGCTCGTGGCGGGTATTGGTGATAAGAATTGATTCACGATTTATCTCAGATGTATCAAATATATCAGTAATGGTATCTTCTAATCTATCGATGCCAATATTTTCTGTCATAGAAGTTTCGATAATTGGAAGTCCAATTTCTACTACAGACCTATCAAAGGCACCTACTAGGTCATTTTTATTTAATATAATAATGGCATTTTTGCCTTCAATTAAATCAAGGATTCTTTGATCTTCTTCATCAAATGCACGAGATGAATCAAATAGGGCAATGATTAAATCTGAACTTTGGCTAAGCTCAATAGACTTATCAACACCAATTTTTTCGACTATATCCTCAGTATCTCGGATACCTGCTGTATCATTTATCTTTAGTGTAAAAGAACCTAAATTAATATATTCACTGATAAGGTCACGAGTAGTCCCTGGGATGTCTGTAACTATAGCACGATTTTCGCGCAGTAGCGCATTTAATAGGGAAGACTTGCCTACATTTGGCTTGCCGATAATGGTAGTGTTGATCCCATCTTTAATAATCTTTCCTTTATTAGAGGTATTTAATAGCTTGTCAATCTTTACCTTGGCTTCATCCATAAAGCTAATTATTTCATCTGGGGCTAGGTCCTCGCCATCTTCTGTGAAATTAATAGAATATTCCAAGCGTGATAGGGCCTCGAGTAGAGATTTTCTAATCGAATCAATCTCATCTTTAAGGGAACCCTTTAGCTGATTGATCCCCTGAGCCTGGCTCATGTCATTAGTTGAATTGATGATATCAAGTACAGCCTCAGCTTGGGAAAGGTCGATTCGCCCATTTAGGAAGGCACGCTTGGTAAATTCACCTGGCTCTGCAAGGACTGCACCCTCATCTAGGACTAAATTTAAAATCTTTTTTACAGATATAAATGACCCATGACAGTTGATTTCTACTATATCTTCACGAGTATAGGTCGATGGACCTGCCATAAAGTTTACCATGACCTCATCTATGACTTCTTCGCCTGCTACGATATTGCCGTAGCGCATCTTGCGATTGTCAGTTTCTCTATCGATTGGCCCACCATGGATAGGCCTAAAAATTTTATCAATTATTTCTTTACTCTTATCTCCACTCATCCTCACAATGGATATACCACCGGTACCTGTAGGAGTGGAAATAGCTGCTATTGTTGCTTCACTCATTATATTTCCTTTCGTATATCCACGTCTTTGACCCGTGGTTTGTAACATAAAGATTATAGTGGAAAATATGTAAAAGTCAATGTTTATAGGCGTAGTTTAGTGGTTTATCATAATAAATAGTTGCAAAAAGGTTACAATAGTCTTATAATAATATCAATAAACTTTAAAGGAGTAAAAATGACATATAAAACAAAGAAAGCTCTAGCCCTAGCACTTGCCTTTGGCCTTGTAGTACCAAATGCCTATGCGGCTGAAAATGAAGAATCGACTGAACTTACTACATCAACAGAAATCACAGAAACCACAGTAACAACCGAAACTACAGAAAATTCAGAAGAAGAAACTTCGCTTACAAATGCAGATGATGAGAGCGCAGTTATTCTTGAAGATGATACAGAAGATACAGAGGATCTAGCAGACAAAGATGAGAAACTAGCTGACAAAGAAGAAGAACCATCAGAAGAGAAACTAAGCGCAGCCCATGCACCTAAAACATTCAAGGTAAATGGCCTTGAAAAAGAGATTAGAAATATCCTTATCAAAGATGCTAGTGGCCAAGCTAAAGCCTATGTAATCGGCCTAAAAGACCTAGCAAATGCAGTAGCATCAAGTGACCTAAACTTTGATATAGTATCAATCGATGGCCTAAATGTGACCCTTACTACTGGCCTTGACTATGCTGGCGGCCAAAATGTAATCCCAGCAGATGATGAGCTTGCCTTAGCTAATATTGAGCAAGTAGAAGCCAATGTTACTATCGATGGTGAAAGCCAAAAAGTAGAAGCCTACCTAATCAATGGAGAGCTTTTCTTTAGAGGCTCTCAAATATCAAACGCCCTAGGCTATAGATTTAGATCTAACTTTGAAAACTCATCAGAAATGCTATTTGATAAGGCAGCATCAGATATAGCTGTACCAACAATTGATGAAATCAATGCTCAAATTGCTAAAGCAGAATACTCAATTATCTACAACTGGGGACCATGGTGCCCATATTCTAGAGCAAGTCTACCACACATGGAAGATCTAGCATCTGTTATCAAGGCATCTGGCAAGGACATCCAAGTCCTAAGCTTTATCGACAGATCATCTGATTATTCTAAGGCAGAACTAGAAGGTCTTTACAAAAACAGCGTGAGAAACTGGGTAGAATTTGGTACCAGCAATGAAATCAACAAGCAGCTAAATAGCCTCCATCAAGCTGATATCACAGGCGTGCCAACTGTATTTATAGTAGATAGAAACGGCAAAAAAGTGGGCCAAGACCTCAGCCACTATTACGGCCAATATGAAGATCTTTTAAAAGAAAAAGCAAATCTTGACAATGAAGCCTTTGACGAAAAATACTACAACGATGACAATTGGCTAGACACCTACAAGGAAATCTTTGCAATCGTAGCTCACGACTACCTAAGCTATGAGTTTGAAGGCGAAAAAGTAAAACTTGCTGACGAAAAAGCTGAAGTAGACGATGACCTTGTAGTTAAAGAAGACGACGAGAATGATGAAGCAGTAGACAAGGAAGAAGAAGAAAAAGTAGACGTTAAAAAAGAAGAGAAAAAAGAAGAAACAAAAGTAGATAAAAAGGAAGAAAAGAAAGAAACTAAGGGCTTTGATCCAGCTAGCAAAAATAAGAGTGCAACAAACCCAAGCACTGGTGTAACTGGACTTACAAGCATAGCTCTCCTTGCAGGAGCTAGTGCCCTTATCCTACACAAAACTAAAAGAGACTAGTGATTAAAGACAGCTACGGCTGTCTTTTTTTGCCTTATAAAATGAAAAATTTAACAAAATTAACTTGTATTGTATTGGCCAAAAGTGATAAGATATCTGTAATAATATTATGAGGAGAAGTATATGAAAAAAACAAATGTCCTAGCCCTAGCACTAGCTGCTGGCCTTATCCTACCAATGGCCAATGTAGAAGCTGGCTCTCTAGCAGATGACAATTTCTTAGATTTCCTAGATTCTATGGAAGTTGGGGAAGAAAGAGAGGTAGAAATTACTCTTGAACCTGATAGCCCGCTAATCACTTCAACAACAGTAGTAGAAGAAAAAGAAGACGAAGTTGAAACTGAGGAAACTGACGAAGCTCAAAAAGTGGAAGAAACAGATGAACAATCTGAAGAAGACATAAAAACAAAAGAACAAGAAATAGTAGATATGCTAAATAAAAGTACCGAAAAAATCTGTGGCTTAGACGAAGACTGCCTACTAGAAGACAATGGCTTAAGAGCGCAAGCTATCGAACAAGCTTATATATTTAACGGCAAATCCCTTCCAATCCAAACCATCCAAATCGTAGATGGAGAAAAGGGACCGGTAGCAAATGTAGTATCTATTCGCGAATATGCTTACATCCTAAATAACTCTGACCTACAATTTGACGTAAAAACTGATGGCAACAAATTCTACGTAGAAAAAGGCAAAAACTATAACGCTGGCACAACAAAAAAATTCCTAGCTGATGAACTTGCTAATGCTTATATCGAAGAATTTACCGGCTCAATTATCGTTGATGGCGTAGAAACAGAAGTAACAGGCTACATAGTAGATGGTGAGCCAATGATTCGTGCTTCTCTAATCTCAAATGCCCTAGACTTCCGCTTTAGAAATGATGTCAAAGACCAATCAAAACTTCTAATAAATAGCGACAAGTCTGACATAGCAGTGCCAACAGTAGAAGAACTTGATGAAGAAATCAAAAAGGCTGACTACACCCTCCTATTTAACTGGGGTCCATGGTGCCCATGGAGCAAGCATGAGCTTCCAATCATGGAACAATATGCCCAATACCTCATGGAACAAAGAGCTTACAATATCCAAGTCCTAGGACTTGTAAACAAATCCCAAAACTACACTAACGAAGAAATTAGCGTTCTGTTTGATAAGAACAAATCGATTTGGAAAAACTATGGTACAGATGATGCCATCAATAAACACCTCAGTGAACTATTAGAATACAGACTAGCAGGCTTCCCAACAAGCTTTATCGTAGATAAAGACCTCAAAAAAGTAGGCGAGGAATTCTACACCTACTACGAAGAATTCATCAACCTATACCTAGCTGATAATCAAATCTCAGAAGACGAATACGAAGAGGGCAGTACCAAGGATGATGAAATCAAAAGAGCTCTCTACTCCAACTTCCTAGACTATGCTATCAAGAAGAAAGAAGTAAAACTATCTGACCTTGAAACAAATGTACTGAAAGAAGTGAAAATAGACAATAAAGACAAGGCTGGCTGGGAAAAAGTAGAAAAAGATTTAAAAGCTTCAGAAACAAAAGAAGAAGTAAAGGAAAACAAGGCTCCAGCAAAGGCTGCAAAAGTAACAGACAACCCTAAGACAGGTGTAGGATCTGTAGCAGGCGCTATAGCAATGGCAGCAATTGCTGCAGCAGCACTTAAGAAAACAAAAAAATAGTATTTAGCACCATAAGATTATGGTGCTTATTTTTTTGAATTATGTAGTAAATGTATACAATTTGTAGAAAATATGCTAATATTAATTTGTGAAAATAAACACATCTTAAGGAGAACATATGAAAATAAAAACCGCCCTAATCTTAGCCTTAGCCCTAGCTATCCCAACTATAAGCTACGCAGCGCCTAGTAATGTCATCACCGATGAAGACATAATTGAAACTGACAAAGAAAATAAAACTGGTGGGACCTACATATATAATGCAGGTCAAGGCTACAAAATCGAAGGAATAAAAGAACCTCTTACTATTTATGGCCTAGAAACAGCCGGTACTAGAATGGGCCACAATGCCTACCTAGTAAACCTTAGAGAACTTGCAGAAAAAGCAACAGGATCTAAGATGAACTTTGATATGAAAGAAGACGGTAACAAAATCACAATCAGTCTTGGCAAAGATTACACTGGTAAAGCTAGCAAGACCCTAGACCTCAAAGAATATTATAGGCCAGACCAGCTAGAATATGCGGATGCTAATTTAGTTGTAAATGGAAAGGAGCATCTAGTAGAGCTTATAAAAGCCTATGGGGAGATATATATTAGATTTAAAGATGCCCAAAATATTATCTTTAATAAGGGCATAGCTGATTTAAAAACACTCACAGCTGACGCCTTAAAAGAAGACATTAAGGCTAGTGATTACTCAGTTATTTATAGCTATACCTATAATGAAGACTTTGTATCTACAATCAAAAACTTGCATCAAACTATCAAGGATAACCCATACAAGGCTCAACTAATAGCTATCAATAGAGATTGGAGCGCCTATAGCTTAGATGAATTAGAAGTTTTACTAAATATTGATAAGATAGATTTTCCATTTTATCAAGCAGCCTATCCAGAAGATGACTCTACAAAATTCCTTGATACATATGGCTATCCAGTCATTGTAGATAAAAATATGAAAGTTATTAATAAGGCGCCTAGCGACTACTATGACCAGCTAGTAGCCCTATTTGCTGAAAAAGAAAAAATCAGTATAGAAGAATATGAAAATGAAATCTATGGTAAATACGATGACAAGGGCAAGTATGAAGAAATAGACAAGGCCTTCTGGGAAACTAGCTACAAGCACTACCTAGATTATGCCCTAGGCGGCAAAAAGGTAAGTTTAGCTGATGTAAGTCTGCCTAAGGATAGCAAAGCTCAAAGAGAAAGCATCCTTGCTCAAAAGAAAAGCCTAGAAGAAGCCCTAAACCAAAATAAAATCATCATAGGATCGGCAACTTTCCTATTAGAAAACACCCCACAAACCATTGTGAAAGTCAAAGATAAGCTAATTAATCAATTAGAAACTGCTAAAGAATTACAAAAATCAGCAGAAGAGTTGATGAAAGAACTAGACAAAGAGTTAGAAAAACTATCGTAAGGAGAAGAAATGAAAAAATCAAGTAAAACCCTGATCATAGCCCTAGGCCTTGGCCTGATAATGCCAGTTCATGCCTATGCGAGTGAAGAAATTGTGCCAGAGCCGATAGATGATGAAGTGATTATACGCTGGGAAGAATACGAACACACAAAAGTTAAAGTCAAATTAGATGGTGTAGCCAAAGAAATAAAGGCAATCACTCTTACTCCTTACAGCCAATATAAGGGAGATCCAGTAAAAGAGCCTGGCAGAGATCAAATGCTAAGCCTGCGCGATCTCGCAACAGCTGTAAAAGGGACTGACCTTCGTTTTGATATAACAAAAATGGATGGAGAAGACTTTAGGGTTACAACAGGTGTTGACTACAATGGCTCTGATTCTAGCGTAAAAGTCCCAGATGGCATGACCGGAACCATGCCTTATTTAACAGTAAATGATAACAAAGATAAAACCCCTACTGCTAGCGGAGAGGTAGAGGTAGTAGATAGCCCTCAAGTATCTATCACTTGGTTTGATGGGGAATACTATATAAGCCCTGACACTTTAGAATTACTTGGTTTTAGAGTAAGTCGTGATATAGAAAATCCTGACATTTTCTCAATAAATTCTGATCCGTCAGATATCCCCGTGCTTACTGCCAAAGACTTTAGCAAGGCCTTAGCAAACAATGACTACACTGTCATCTACCTATATAGCCCTGATTTGCAAGGGGTCTACTCTGATGGCAAAGTTTTATATCCTGATTTTGCTAGGGTGGAAGATTTTGCTAAAAAATTAGAGACCTCAGACAATTATAAGGCAGGAGTACTCGGCCTCATTCGTAAGTCTCAAAACTACAAAAAGTCTGACATCGAAAAGATCTTTAATAATGGCAATGTTAAATGGAAAAACTTCGGTATAGACTCTAGTCTAAGGCCTGTGATTAACCAGTTATCAAATGGCTACGATGGGGTTGCTAGAACGGACATATACGATACAAAATATGAAGGTTACGAAGATATCTTGTTTGTAGTAGATAAAAATGGAAATGCCCGCGGCAAGACATTCACAGAGTATTTTGCTATTCTCTCAGAGCTGTATTTAGAAAAGGAAGGAGCTTCAAAACTAGATAAAGCTACATATAGCTTACTGACAGATGTGGTTTATCATAACTTCATGCCCTATGCCATTGAGGGCAAAGAACCTAGCCTTGATGATATCAAAGCTTATAGAAAAGTAAAACTCGAAGAGCAAATAGCAGCCCTAAAGAAGGCAATAGCTGACAACAAAACAATCATAGGTTCTGCAACCTTCCTACTAGAGCACACCCCACAAACCATAGTAAAGGTAAAAGACAAGCTAGTAAAACAACTAGAAACAGCTAAAGAACTACAAAAAACTGCCGAAGAACTTATTAAAGAGCTTGATAAGGAATTGGCTGCTTTATAAAATTTTAAATATAAACAAGCCCCCAAATCTCATTTGGGGGCTTAGTTTTACAAAACAAGTTTAAAGTTTACTTCAATTTTATCCTTAAAAGAATTATATATAAGCGTTCTAGACAGGACTTCTCTCTGAAATTCTTCTAGAAACTCTCCTTCAAGGAAAGAAAAGTAATATATATCTATGATAATTTTAGATATATAGCTTTCTTCTTCATATCCTACTACATTGAGTAGATATAAGGGGTTTCTTATTTCAACTAATGCCTTAGCCTCTACATCTTGTAAAATAGTATTTTTAGCTCTAGCCACTTTAGACATTGATAAGATTATTTCCGATACTATAGATCCTATGAAATAGTCAATGGATGTAAATTTTTCATTTTCTGAATCAAAAGATATAGGTTCAGCTATTTCTATACCAGTCTTCTCATTATATACTTTTGCTAAATGGCCATCGTGAATAGTTCTATAACTTTTTTCAAATATTATATTTTCATTCATATTCTGACCTGAGCATATCTCTAGCTTCAATCATAGAAGATAATTTCAGCCTAATATTTTCATATTCATTAACTGGTCTATTGGAAAATGTGGCAAATCCACAATCTGGATTTAACCATAGTTTTTCTTTAGTTGTGTATTCCAAAGCTTCTTTGGCTCTATTGTATATTACATCAACTTTTTCTTTCTCATCAAATCTTGGATTTAATACTCCAAGACCCAATATGGTATTTTCTCTTAGCTTATCATCTTCTAGAATCGCCCTGATTTCACCTGCCCTAGGAGTAGAAAATTCTAAGGCCAATAAATCTACATCTATATCTCTAAATAAATTTACTAATGGCGTATAAGGACCTTCAAGCAAAATACTTTCATCCTTACTCCAATTGCCGCGGCAAACATGTAGAGATGCAATAGATTTATCTCTATCAATCTTATCCATCACGCTTTTAATTAAATGGGTTGCAAATATAAGTTCCTCAGTTGGATCTTTTCTCTGAGATAAGGATGCACACATAAATGTACGTGGTTTTCCCTCAGTAAATACTATCTCTGTAAGAACTGGTTCATCAAATTGTATTACATCTACACCAATCTCTTGAAGATTTTTAATCTCCTCAGCAAAGATTTTTATGACATCTTCACCCAGATCTTCCTTACTATCATAGTATTTTGAACTGATATTAGGTAGCCACATACTTCTTGTTACAAGATAAGGCCCTGGAAGTGTAATTTTTACTGGCCTATCTGTCAAAGATTTAAGAAGCTTTAGCTCCTCACTTACAATATCACCAGTATAGCTAAGCTTACCTGTACATATAGCATTTTTGATCGAACTTGCTGGAACATCGAGAGTATTTAGTATATTCTCAAATTCCCTTTTATCATCTACATAGTCTAACATTTCTGCCATACTCATCTGGCTGACACCATCAAGTTTTTCAGAAATAAAAGAAACGTAATTATCTCTAGCTATTTCACCACTGGTAATTATATCTATATCTAATTCTTCTTGTAAGTCTACTACTTCCTTTGTTTTATCATATATAAGCTTATCATATTCATCGATAGTAAGTAGGTTTGCACTTAGCATCCTACGAGCTTTTAGTATCTCAGAACCCCTTGGCATAGAACCAATTAACGAGGTTTTGAATAGTTTATTGTTCACTATTGAACCTTTCAATGAAATTGTCTAGATACTCGTTAGCCTTAGTAATTTGCTCAAATCCATCACGTCTGCCAGGAACCCACTCTTTAAGTCCTTCTAAGTCTAGTATTTCTTTATGGTCTGGGTTATTGTAGTCCATTTTAAATAGGATTTCGTCAAATTCTTTGATATCATTATCATCAGCATCTGGTCTAAATGTAAAGATACAGTGGTCGAACTTATCTGTTTTGCCTACTATTTCTACTTCATTTTCATCTAGAGTACCATCTTTTATCCAAGCTTCATAGTTTGATATAAGGGTAAATGAAGCATCGACTTCATCATTCATCATAGCCTTTACGCTATCAAGCTCTCCTCCAACGTGGTCACCATGAAGGCCTACTCCAATTTCAAATCTTTCTTCATCATAGTCTCTTTGATATTCTAAGCCATTTTGGTGAAGGAAATATATTGGAATTAATCTAGCTTGAGGAGAATCTGTTGCACCAAAGCCAATCTTTTTGCCTTTTAAGTCAGATACTCCGTTAAATCTTCCTTTTTTCGCAACTAGATAAGTTTCTAGATCTCTATCTGTATCTCTCATGCAGCCGTTTTTTTCAGCTCCTTCTAGTCTTAATCTAGCATCAAGATTTGCTAGTGGAGAGTTCCAAGCAACATCAATATCCCCAGCTACTAATGCATCTACTTGTAGCTTATAGTCTTTGAAAAACACCGCTTCTATTTCTGAGCCTTGTTCTTTAAAATATTTTTCAATTAAATCCCAAATTACAGTAACTTTTGGATCGTAGATTACAGCACCTACTTTTAGTTTTTTCATTATCTCCTCCTATTTCTATATTATAATAGTGGTTGACCTGTGATAGCTTTTCCTAACCAAACAATTAATACATCTAGAGATGGAGCCATAATTTGTCCAGCATAGGCATCTCTCATTAGTCTTTCAATTTCTGAGCCTTTGTTGTAAGTCTTACCACCACCAACTCTCATAGCAAGTGTTGCAGATTCAATAGCATTTTCTATAGCAGCAATTCTAGCAGCTATGATTTTTGCTACAGCATCTTCTTCACCATTTACAAAAGATTCAGCTGCATGTTCAACAAGTGTTTTAGCACTAAAGGCATTTGTGTAAATATGTGCTAGATGGATTTGAACTGTCTCAATATTTGCAAGGTTTTCACCTGATGGATACTCTCTCTTTAAAGCATATTCATTTGTGATTTTAGATAGTCTAAGGTTAAGGCCGTTATAAACACTAGCAAGTCCTAGAATAAAGTATGGTGCTACAATATCAAATACTTGATCTACACCTGAACCATCAGCACCTATTCTATTTGTTTCTTCTAATGTAACATTGGTCATCTTCATTGGACAAGATACATTACCTTTCATACCAATGCCCTTCCAATGGTCTTCGATAAATTCAAGGCCTTCAGTTTCTAGTGGTACTAGCCAGTTATTGATAGCTTCCTCATTTTCAGTAGATGGGGTAAGGATTAAATAATAACTTGCATGAGTAGCACTTGTTACCATTGATTTAGTACCATTAAATACGAATTTTCCGTCTTCTTCTCTTACATCTACCTCTGGTATGTAGAAGTGGGTACCTGTACCAAATTCAGAATAAGCAAGTGCCATGAATTTATTCTCATTTACAATTTCATTTACTACTTTTTCTTTTAAAGAATCATTGCCTTCTAATAATAGTGTCATAAGAGCTACGTTGTGCATCATATAGCATAGGCCAACTGTAGGATTGCTTTCTGCTAAGGCCATTACTGCTTGTTGGTGCTCAATAGCAGTTTTTCCAAGACCACCCATTTTTTCTGGGATTAGTAACTTAAAGTAACCTGCCTTGCCTAATTCCTCGAATGTCTCAACCGGGAATCTAGCTTCTTCATCTGAGCTTCTTGTGTAAGGCTCCACATGCTCTTGTGCAAACTCTTTAGTTTTTTCGTAGAAATTCATATTTACCTCCTAAATATCGTTTTCAAAATCATTATATCAAGACCTACTAATTTTGTCTAGATTATATCAATATTATCCAAAATTTATTCTTATCACTAAAATCTAGTAAAACTATGTATTTGTTAACAAAAAAACCTCTAGATTAATATCTAGAGGTAGTTGGTTAAAATTTATTCTTCTTCATCTCCCACAAAACTCACCACTACATAGCGTTTTGGCTCTTGGCCTTCGGAGTGGCTGGCTACATTTGGGAATTTTGATATTTCTTCGTGGGCTAGGCGACGTTCGTAGGAGTTCATGTATTTGAGGTTCCAGCTTTTTTTACTTCTTTGAACTTTCCTTGCAGTATCTGCTGCAAGTTCCCTGATTTTTTCGTCGCGGCGTTTTTTGTAGTTATTGATATCTACATTTACGCGTAGGTTGTTGCCACGTGAGTCGATTGATTTTCTGATGATTAGCTCGATTGCATCTAGGGTCATACCGCCCTTGCCGATTGCTATTCCTGTGTCATTTTCATCTACTTTGGCATCTAGCTTGATGGTGTTTCCTTCGAGATTTCCAATTACAGATGCATTTTCAAAGTGCATGGCTGCTAGGATTTCCTCTAAGAATTCTTTGGCTTCGTAATATTTGTCGATATCTGATTTTTGCTTTTGTTGGGCAATGTTTTCAGATGTATGAGCTCCTGTGAAGTCTTCTGCTATGTCTTCGCTTTCTTTAATTTCTGATCTGCTATTGGTATCTGCAGTTGATCCAAAGGTCATAGTAGAATTTGGCTCAATGTGAGTTCTTTCGATGATTCTATCTTCTTTATAAGAAGAATCATCTCCCTCATCAAAGCTTACTACATTTGATTCTTCAATGATATCTTCATCTGTAGTTTCTTCTATAACAGGCTCTGGTGTTTCTTCTACGTATTCATTTCTTTTGATTTCAAAGCCATCATCATCTATAGCATCCATGCGGCGTTCAAATTCTATTGATAGGTCCACATCTTCTTTAGATTTGCCTGAGGCATTTTTTTCATATTCATTGATTTTTTCAAATCTACCGTATTCACCCAGATTATCTTCTGGGTTATCTCTGATGTAGTCGATAGACCTGTCGAATTGTTCGCCAGCACGTTCGATTTCCTCTTTGCGGCTTGGAACCTCTTGGTTTTCTTCTCTTTCGTAGTTACTAGCTGCCTCATCTGAGTAGTATTTAGAGCGTTCGCTTACCCTATATTCTTCATCAAGGCCCTTTACTCCCATGCTATCTCTTTTGATTTCGCTTTCTAAGTCAAAGAGGCTTGCTGACATGTCTTCGTCATAGCTTATTCTAACTACTGCATCCTTGCTGCCAAGGCCTAAAAATCCTGCTGATCCTTCATCTAAGACTTCAATTTCTACTTCTGACCTTGATTTGCCTATTTCGCTAAGGCCGAGTCTAATAGCTTCATCTTTATTTTTTGCTTGTTTTATGATTGACTTTTTCATTTTTTACCTCTATAGTGTTAGCTTTTGGCTTTTTTATTGTAAAGTGCATTATTACCATAATTATAAGTCTCATAAGAGAACTCATGGTGTAATATAGTGGTAGACCTGCAGGAAGGCTTCTAAATAAAAAGTAGTAGATGATTGGCATCATTAGAAACATTGTGTTCATTGAGCTTGCTGGGCCTTCTTGCATTTGTGGGTTGGTCTTCATGGTAAATAGTTGAACTGCAAGTTGGGATACACTGGTTGCTAGTGGTAGACCAAACCAATAAGGATCTCTGACTGTAAGGTCTGGTACCCAGTAGAAGTCTTTTCTGATGTTGGTAATTCCTTCAGGGAAAACGTAGGTTTGCGTGTCATTCATTACCCTAAATAGGGAAAATAGTATAACAAGTTGGAAAATCATGATAAGGCATGAACTAAGGCCTGGGTTTACGCCTTCTTCTTTATATAGTTCTTGCATTTTTTGTTGCATGATTTGTGGGTCATAAGCGTATTTTTTTTGGATTTCATCCATTTTTGGCTTAATTTTTTGTGTTTGCTCTGCTTGTTTTTGTTGGGAAATGGTAACAGGAATGGTAATCAAAGTCACAAGCAAAGTCATGAGGATAATAGATATTGCATAAAAGCTTATATTTTCAGGCTCTACCATGCCGTTTGAAAGTGAATCATAGATCCATCTCATCAGTTGGCCTAAAATTTTAGCTAAAAAATTAATCATTAATAACTCCGTCTATAGTTTATCTCACAGGGTCATAGCCACCCTTGCTAAAAGGGTTACATCTTAAAATTCTCCACACAGACATAAAAAATGCTTTAACAAATCCGTATCTTTCAAAACACTCGAGCGCATAGTTGCTACAAGTCGGATAATATTTGCACTTTCCATTGCCCAATTGTGGAGAAATGTAAGTCTTGTAAAATATAATTATTTTTCTAAAAATGTTATTTAACATAATAAATCTTATTCTTTTTAAAGGCTTTGTTAAATACATGGCCTAGGGTTTTTTTAAGGCTGTTATAGTCTAGGCTTGCCACATGCTTTTTTGGGATAATTATGATATCTACACCATTAAGGTTGGCATAATTTAGTCTAACTATCTCACGTAGCCTCCTTTTAAGGAGGTTTCTCTCATTGGCCTTGCCAACTTTCTTGGATATAGAAAAGCCAAAACGCGGATGATTTAGTCCGTTGTTTTTGACTAGTATTGTAAAGTCTCTATTAAAAAAAGCTTCGTTTTTTTTATAAACCCTAGTAAATTCTGTATCTTTTCTAAGGCTTAATCTTTTTTCCATTATATATTAAGGATTAAGCTGAAAGTCTTTTTCTATTCTTTTTACGACGAGCTTTTAGTACGCGTCTACCGCCTGGTGAAGACATTCTTTTTCTAAAACCATGATCTTTAGCTCTTTTTCTTCTATTTGGTTGATAGGTTCTTTTCATTATTACACCTCCTAAATAAATTTTGACTCATATTATTATATGTAGAAAAGGCCATGTTGTCAAGACAAATCGGCTAATTTATGAGCTTTGCATAAAAATTCTAGGTATTTTTACATAATTATTCTATAACTCTAAGAAAAGTTGTTTAAATATACATTGTGGATAAGTTTTTTACAAAAAATATTATCAAGCAACTATTAACATGGATAAGTCATGAAAAAAAATTAATAATTGTGATTAGATAAATTTTAAAAGCCCTTAATTTAGGTCAAATGTAAAAATTCTTATGTAAACTTTTAATAAATACACAGACTTATCCACATATCAACAAATTTTTCTAAACTTAAACACAAGGATATTTGAGTTTTCCCAAAACTTATCAAGATGATGTGGATAAGTTGATTGAATATTGATATTGTAGTATAATTGAGGGTGTAAAAGTGAGAGGAAAAGTTAAAAATTCCTTTTCACAGCTGAGGCTTTTGTGGAAAAGTATAAAAATTTTTGGGCTACTAATTTTTTTTAGCTCATAAATCTTTAAAACTAGCCCTAAAGTTATCCATATAAAAGTTATCCACAATTTAATCCACATAGGTGGATAAGTTCATGAATCTGCCCTAGCCATTCTAATATAGGCAATAGTTGATGTGGATATATTTTTATGAGAAAGAGAGTTTCATGATTAGTCTAGCATACATTACCGATGAATTAAAAAACGAAATGAAAATGAATATTGCTGATGACAGCCAGTATAGTACATGGATTGATGTTTTAAGACCACTTAATCTTTATGATGATATACTCTATCTTGAGATTCCAAAGTCTGAGATGATGTTTGTATATGAAAAGATATGGACCCCATCTTTGCAAGAGGCCCTAGATAAGATAATGGCTGATGAGGGCCGCTCCTTTAAAGTGGAGGTAGTAGCCAAGGACTCTGACAAATACGATAAAATCCTAACCCTTGGTCAAACACCTGAAGAAAACGGTCAAATGCGTATATCAAAGGTCGGCAAATATCCAAAGCCACTCCTAGATAGAAATTACACCTTTGAAAATTTCGTCCAAGGTAAGTCCAACCAATACGCCTTGGCTATAGCAAGTGCTGTCACTCAAAGTATCATCAACAATGATTCGACAAAGATATATAATCCTCTATTTATCTATGGGGATAGTGGCCTAGGTAAGACCCACCTCATGCAAGCCATAGCCCACAAAATCTTAGAAGAGCGCGATGACTTATATGTGATGTATATATCTAGCGAACGCTTCACAAATGAGCTTATAGCAAGTATCCAGCCTACTAGCAAGAATAAAAATAATAATCTCAACCAAGAGTTTAGAGACAAATACCGTTCAGCTGATATCCTGCTGATAGATGACATCCAATTTTTATCCAACAAAGAAGGTACACAAACCGAACTATTTCATACCTTCAATGACCTCTACTATGCCGATAAGCAAATAGTCTTATCATCTGATAGGCCACCGCTTGAAATAAAAGACCTCGAAGATAGGCTCTTATCAAGGTTTTCTTGGGGGATAACAGTAGATATAGGTAAGCCTGATTTTGAAACAAGGGTTGCGATTTTACAGAAAAAATCAAGAGAACTTGGTGCTTACATCAGCCCTGAGATCCTTACTTATATAGCTGAAAATATAGATACCAATATCAGAGACCTCGAAGGGGCTCTATCTACAGCTATAGCCTATGCCAAGGGCGATGGCAGGGATACGATAACCCAAGAAGATGCCAGCCGTGGTGTCAATACCCGTAGCCTAAATAAGAAAAAACACGTAACTATAGATGATATCCAAAGGATAGTAGCAGAAAGATATGCTATTAAACTATCCGACCTAAAGGGCAAAAGCCGCAAAAAAGAGATAGTAAATCCAAGACAGATTGCCATGTATTTAGCCCGTGATATCTTAGATGACAGCTTAGTTACCATTTCCAATGCCTTTGAGCGCGACCATACTACAGTCATGCATGGTATAGAAAAAATAAAAGATCAAATGGAAGCAGATAGCGAATTTGCCGCTGAGATAGCAGAGGTAAAAAACTCAATCATCGAATAATGTGGATATATCTGTGGAATATGTATGGGATAAGTTTTAAATAAAATTTTTATTAAATAACGAGAAGTAAAAGTGGATAAGTGGATATGTTATACCTGACTTATCAACTATCAAATTTGGATAAGAAATGACTAAGTTTAAATACTTACTAGACTTATCCACATATGTACAGGCCCTACTACTAATACTACTAAATATATATAGTTATATGAGGAGATACCATGAAAATCGAAGTAAAACAAAATGAGCTGATGAATGCGATTAATATTGCAAGCAAAGCAGTAAGTAGAAATACAAATATACAAATCCACGAATTAATATACTTTGAAGCAGACACTGACCGTCTCACACTCACAGCCTTTGATGGAGAGATCACTATAAAAACTTCTATCGAGGCTATAGTAAAAGAAGCTGGTGAGATAGCTCTAAAGGCAAATCTTTTATCAAGCATCATTAGAAAATTATCTGGTACTATAAAGATAGAAAGTAAAGAAGGCAAGATTAATATAAAATCAGAAAATTCAAACTTCAATCTCATAGCCTTCGAATACTTTGAAAAACAAGACCTATCCCTACCAGATACTAAGCCACTAGAAATAGCAAATGATAAGCTAAAACGCTCTATCTTACAAACTGAATTTGCAACAAGTCTTGATGAAACAAAGCTTGCTCTTACAGGTATCCTATTTGAGCTAAAAAAAGGTGCCTTAAACATGGTAGCCCTAGATGGTTACAGGGTAGCCCATAAGGAAAATATCATCGACTATAGTACAGACTATGAAGATAGCGAGTTTATCATACCAAAGAGATCTCTTATGGAATGGTCAAGGATTATATCAGAAGATACTTCTACGAGTATTTACAAAAACGAAAATGACATTGTATTTGAGTCTGATGCGACTACTATGTATTGCAGAGTAATAGATAAAAACTTTATCGATTACAAAAGCATCCTAGAAAACAATGCAGCCCAAAGTAAGATCAAACTCGACAAGGATAGCCTAATCCGTGCCCTAGACCGTGCCCAAGTCCTATCAGACCCAGGCAGGGCCAACCTTATCCGCATAGAGATAGCAGAAGATCATATGATTATTAAGTCAAATTCTGAGATTGGTGATGTAAGGGAAGTCCTTGAAGTGAGTCTAGAGGGAGAAGGCTTAGACATAGCCTTCAATGCTAGATACATGCAAGAAGGAGTCCGTGCCTTTGATAGTGAAACAATAGAGCTATCTTTCCAATCATCACTTAATCCTTGCCTGATCCACCCGGTGGATAGCAAATACGAAGATGAAAATTTCACCTACCTGGTATTACCAGTTAGACTTGCTAATTAGGAGATATCATGCAAGAAATCGAATTTGAAAGTCAAATGATAGCCCTAAAGGACCTACTAAAGGCTACATCAATACTGCCTACAGGTGGCCTTGCTAAGGTCATTATAAAAGAAGAGGGAGTTCTATTAAACGATGAGCCTTGCTATATTCCAGGTAAGAAACTCTATCCAGGCGATGTGGTTATCTTTGATGATATCAAGATAACTATTGTATAATGTGGATACAAAATATAAGGCTTAGGTCTTTTCGAAATTATAATAACGAGTCTGTAGATTTTAGCCCTGATATCAATATATTTATCGGTGACAATGCGCAGGGCAAGACCAATCTTTTGGAGAGCCTATATTATCTGGCCAATGCCAATAGTTTTAAGAAAATCCGAGATAAGGATATAATAAGCTTTGGATCAGAGACCATGGCTCTAGCTGGAATGATTAGGAAAGGTGAATACTTTAAGCAAGTAGAAATCCTAGTGAGTCCTCATGAAAAAAATATTACTGTAAATGATATTAGATATGAGAGAAATAAGGACCTCAAGGCGCTATTTTCATTAGTACTGTTTACACCAGAAGATTTGCTTATTATAAAAGAAGGACCAAATCTTAGGCGTGAGCTCATAGATGATATTATAATTAGCGTAGACTTTGCCTATAAGACCAGCAAAAAAGAATACGATAAGCTAATATTTGAACGCAACAAACTTTTAAAAAATCAAAACACAGCCTACTTTAATGAACAATTAGAAGCTTTTGACAAGAATATAGTCAAACTTGCCTACAAGATTTATAAGAGGCGCAAAAAATTTATAGAAATTATAGACGAATTTGCTAGAGATTACCATTTAAAGATATCTGATGGCAAAGAAGAGCTGAGGCTAAGCTACAAGGCTGATATCATGGCAGATAGCATTGATACCTATTACCAAGAGTTTGCTGAGGCGAGATCTAAGGACCTCCGCTATCAGACTACCCAAAGAGGTATCCACAAAGACGAAATAGATATCACACTCAATGGAAAGATGCTAAGGGCCTTTGGTTCACAAGGCCAACAGCGCTCGGCAATACTTGATATCAAACTTGCCCAAGTGAGGCTAATAGGAGAAGTGACAGGGGATAAATCTGTCATTTTGTTTGATGATGTCTTTTCAGAACTAGATGAGAAGCGCAGCAAGTTTTTATTAGAAAATTTAGCTGGCTATCAAACTATTATCACAGCTACCAACACCAAATCACTCGATGAGGTGGAGAATGTAAGATATATAAAAAATGGAAAAATCCTAGAAATGAGAAAGGAAGATTATGACAGAAACTAATTATGATGCCGGTAATATCAAGGTCTTGGAGGGACTAGAACCAGTCCGTCTAAGACCTGGTATGTATATCGGTTCGACAAGTGAAAAGGGGCTCCACCACCTGGTCTACGAGGTGGTAGATAACTCCATAGATGAGGCCCTAGCTGGCAGATGTGACTATATCAAGGTCACAGTTAGCACAGATAATATCATCACTGTAGAAGATGACGGGTCAGGTATCCCAGTCAAAGAACACCCACAAACAGGCAAATCAACACTAGAAACAGTCCTAACAGTCCTACACGCCGGTGGTAAATTCGACTCTGAGGCCTACCAATTCTCTGGAGGTCTTCACGGGGTTGGGGTTTCAGTTGTAAACGCCCTTTCAGAATACCTCATAGCTGAGGTCAAACGTGATGGCCACCACTACCGCATGACCTTCGAACGAGGGGTGGCTACAAGTGATCTTGAAGTCCTTGGAGAAACTAATGAAACTGGTACAACTATTAGCTTTAAGCCAGATCCAGAAATATTTGAAACCACAGAATTTGACAAGAAAACCCTAGAACGCCGTTTCCGCGAAATGGCCTTTCTAAATTCAGGTGTCCAAATCATATTTGAAGACGAGCGCGATGAGTCAAGCCAAACCTTCAAATACGATGGTGGGGTAAGCGAATTTGTAGCTTACTTAAACCGTTCCAAAGATGAGATTATGACAGAAATCCCACACTTTATCGGCAGCCAAGAAGACACTGAAATAGAAATTGCCTTCCAATACACAGATTCCTATAGCGAAAACATCCTAACTTTCGCCAACAACATCTACACTCCAGAAGGCGGTACCCACCTATCAGGCTTTAGGTCAGCCCTTACTCGTGGTATCAACGACTACGCTCGCAAATACAAGTTTATCAAAGAAAACGAAGATAATCTCCAAGGTGAGGATGTTCGTGAAGGTATGACAGCCATAGTATCTGTAAAGATAGCCGAACCTCAATTTGAAGGTCAAACCAAGGCCAAACTTGGTAACAGCGAGGTTCGTGGGGCAGTTGATACATTCTTCTCTAGTAAGCTTGAAAGTTTCTTAGAAGAAAATCCTAAAATAGCTGGCACTATCCTAGATAAGGCCCTCCAATCTCGCCGTGCCCGTGAAGCAGCCAGAAAGGCCCGCGACCTTACCCGTAAGCGCTCGATTTTAGATAGTGCAACACTCCCAGGTAAGCTTGCTGACTGCCAATCGCAGGATATCGGGGAAAATGAAATCTTCATAGTCGAAGGTAACTCAGCTGGTGGTTCAGCCAAAGGGGGCCGCGACAACCGCACTCAAGCCATTCTCCCACTTCGTGGTAAGATCTTAAATGTAGAAAAGGCAAAACTAGACCGTATCCTAAACTCAGATGAAATCAAAAATATGATTACAGCATTTGGTACAGGGATTGGCAAAGAATTTGATATAAGTAAGCTCCGCTACGGCAAAATCATCATCATGACAGATGCCGACGTCGATGGGGCCCACATCAGGACCCTCCTTCTTACCTTCTTCTATAGGTATATGAAAGAGCTGGTAGATGCTGGCCATGTCTATGTAGCCCAACCACCCCTATATAAAATCAGCCACGGCAAAACTGAGCGCTACGTGTACTCAGACGCAGAACGTGACAAGGTCCTCAGAGAACTAGGTGATGATTCATATAAAATCAACCGCTACAAGGGGCTGGGTGAGATGAATGCTGAGCAGCTATGGGATACTACTATGAATCCTGACAATAGGATTTTACTCAGAGTAGTAGAAAACCCAGAATCAACCACCATTGACGACACCTTTAGCCTACTTATGGGTGAAAAGGTAGAACCACGCCGTGAGTTTATAGAAGAAAATGCCAAATACGTAAGTAACATCGACGTATAGGAGTATGTATGACAGATATTAACAATTTAAATGAACAAAATATAGTAGAAGTAGACCTCGAAGACAGGATGAAAGATGCCTACCTCGATTATTCGATGTCGGTTATCGTATCCCGTGCTCTGCCAGATGTTAGAGATGGTCTAAAGCCTGTTCACCGCCGTATCCTCTATGGGATGGAGGGCCTAGGCCTTGATCCAAACAAGCCTACCCGTAAGTCTGCCAGAGTAGTTGGGGATGTAATGGGTAAGTATCACCCTCACGGTGACAGTGCCATCTATGATGCACTGGTAAGGCTCGCCCAAGACTTCTCTACTCGCTACCCACTAGTACAGGGCCAAGGTAACTTTGGTTCTATAGATGGTGATGACCCTGCAGCTATGCGTTATACAGAAGTTCGCATGAGTAAGATTGCCAAGGAAATGCTAAGAGATATCAACAAAGACACTGTTGATTACATGCCAAACTTCGACGAGGAAGAGCTAGAACCAGTAGTACTACCAGCTAGATTTCCAAACCTACTTGTGAATGGGTCAAATGGTATAGCTGTTGGTATGGCAACCAACATGGCTCCGCACAACCTAAACGAAGCTATCGATGGGGCCATAGCCTATATGAGAAATCCTGAAATTAGTATCGGAGAGCTCAATAAAATTATAAAAGGACCAGACTTTCCAACTGGTGCGAAGATTTTAGGGAAAAATGGCATAAAAGAAGCCTATGAAACTGGCCGCGGTAAGGTCAAACTTCGTGGTATAGCAGAAATTGAAACTTTCAAGAAAAACCGTGAACGCATCATAGTTTCAGAAATCCCTTATCAAGTAAACAAGGCAAGGCTCATTGAAAAAATAGCAGATCTTGTAAAAGATAAAAAAATCGACGGCATATCTGATATCCGCGATGAATCAGACCGTAAGGGAATGAGAATTGTAATTGAAATCAAACGCGATTCTAATGCCAATATAGTCCTAAATAACCTCTATAAGTACACCCAACTAGAAACTACATTTGGTATTATAAACTTGGCACTTGTAGATGGTATTCCAAAAATTCTCACACTAAAGGAACTCCTCCACTACTACATCCTTCATCAAAAAGAGGTAGTGACCAGAAGAACAGAGTTTGACCTAGCTAAGGCCAAAGCTCGCAAGCATATAGTAGAAGGTCTCATCATAGCTATAGATAATATCGATGAAATCATTAGAATCATAAGATCTTCATATGATGATAACGAAATCAAGGCAATATTCTTAGAAAAATTTGGCCTAACAGATGTTCAATCTCAAGCCATCCTCGATATGAGGCTAAAACGCCTATCAGGTCTTGAAATTGAAAAGCTAAATGCCGAAAACAAAGAACTTGAAGAAACTATTAGCTATCTTACCGGCATACTCGAAAGTGATGATAAGCTAATAGAGTTAATTGAAACTGAATTAATAGACATCAAAGAAAGATTTGGTGATAAGCGCCGCACCAAAATCGTAGCTGATGAGGGTGAGATAGATATCGAAGAGCTGATCGAAAAAGAAGATATCCTAATTACACTCACTAACGATGGCTACATCAAGCGCCTACCAGTAGACACATATAAGGTCCAACACAGGGGTGGTAAGGGCATATCTGCAGCCAACACCAAAGAAGATGACTATATCAAACGCATCATGACCACCAATACTCACGAAGACCTATTATTCTTCACAAGTCTTGGCCGTGTCTATAGCCTAAAGGGCTACGAAATCCCAGAAGGATCTCGTACCAGCCGTGGTCAAGCTATAATAAACATATTGTCCCTCAATTCGGGTGAAAAAATCACAGAAATTATGACCCTATCCGATCTAAAAGAGGGCGATCAGATAGTACTTCAAACAAAATATGGTAAAGTGAAAAAGACAGACGCAGACAATTTCACTTCTATCCAAAGAAACGGCATCATAGCCATAGGACTTGAAGAAGATGACAAGCTCATCTCAGCCCGCCACATAGAGGATGATATAGAACTTATCATATCAACTAAAAAGGGAATGACCATCCAATTTAATACCGCTGATGTCCGCTCTATGGGCCGCCAAGCTCGAGGCGTACGAGCTATAAAGCTAGACAAAGATGACCAAGTAGTAGCTATGAATATAAAGGGTGACCAAACCTACCTACTAGTAGTTACAGAAAATGGCTTTGGCAAAAAGACTTCATTTAACAACTTCAACACCCAAAATAGAGGCGGTAAGGGTATCAGATGCCACAAGGTCACAGATAAAACTGGTTTTGTAGTAGATACAATACCTGCAAATATAGATGATGAAGTGATGATGGTGAGCCTTAAAGGTGATATAATTAGGCTAAGAGTAAAAGACATCTCAACCACCGGCCGAAACACCATGGGAGTTACCCTAAAGAATCTCTCAGATGAGGGCGACAGGATAGTATCTGTAGCCAAATATGATGGAACCATAGAAGTAGATGCCAATGAAGTAAATGAACAATTAGAAATAGGGGAAGATAATGTTTGATGCAAAAATTGATAGAGATGATATTCAAACTGTTAGATTAAGAGGCGACCTAGATGTTTATTCAGAAGACGAATTTAAAACATTTATCGATAATGAAATAGATACAAACGAAGATGTAGTCATAGACTTAGCTGAGCTTGACTACCTAGACTCAACAGGTCTTGGTATGTTTATGAACATATACAAAGCACTAAATGAAAATGGCAAAACTACAAAAATCATCAATGCCAAAGACAACATCAAAAAGCTATTTAAAATCACAGACCTCACCGGTCTATTTGATATGGAGTAGGCGATGGATAAAATAAGTATAAAAATCCCTGCCAACTCCTTGTACCTTAAAAGTATCAGACTATTTACAGCAAGTATTGCAAGCGACATGGGCTTTGACATAGAAAAAGTCGAAGACCTCAGGGTCGTAGTAAGTGAGGCTGTAAACTACAAGCTAACTGATAAGGACATAGACATCAATTACTATATAGAAGAGAAAAAGCTAACTATAGAAGTAGTAGGCCGAGATAAAGACCTAGATGATATGGCACTTAATATGCGTGATTTAATCTTACAAGAACTTGCTGATGAAGTAGAGATATCTGAGGACTTAATAAAAATCACACAAAGGGCATAATAATGACAGATAACAAAAAAGACCAAGAACACAAAGAAGAAATCAAAAGAAAGTTTGAAGAATTCTACGAAACACGCGACAAAAAACTTCGCGATGAGCTAATCGAAGAGCACATGTATATAGTAGATATCCTTTCAAATAAATATGTGGGCAAGGGCATTGAAAAAGATGACCTCTACCAAGTAGCAAGCCTTGGCCTAATATATGCCATAGATAGGTATGATCCTACCAAGGGCTACGAATTTTCTTCTTTTGCCACCCCAACCATCATGGGGGAGCTGAAGCGCTACTTTAGAGACAAGGGCTGGGTCATTAGAGTCCCTCGCCGCATCCAAAATCTCTACAAGAAAATCAACAACGCCAAAAAAGTCCTCCCTCAAGAACTCCAAAGAACCCCAACAGTCAAAGATATAGCTGACTACCTAGGAGAAGATGAAGAAACCATACTAGAAACCATGGAAGCAAGTAAAGTATACTCCCCACAAAGTCTTGATATGAAATACCAAGTTCAAAAGGGAGAAAATTCTATCGACTTATCTGAAATGATTGGAGAAGAGGATAGAAACTTTGAATCAGTTGAGCTAAGCGATTTGATTGAAAAATCAACAGAAAGATTAAATGACCTTGAAAAAGAGATTTTACAACTAAGATACTACGAAGGCCGCACTCAAATCGACATAGCCAACACCCTAGACATATCCCAAATGACAGTAAGTAGGATAGAGAAAAAAATCCTCCAAAAATTCACTTTAGAGATGGAAAAGATGGAGAGTTTGTAATAAACCACGCTAAGGATAACCCTGGCGTGGTTTTTCCTTGAAATAAAAAAATTATGCAATAGATACTCAGACAAAAAAATTAAGAAATAGTATATTTAAAATAAGCCTAAGGTAAAAAAACAAGACTAAGTAAAGAAAGAGGTTTAGTTTATGATTGACTATTCTTATATAGGCAGTGAGATAAAAAGGATTAGGAAAGAGATGGGTTTATCTCAGGCTAAGCTTGCTGAAAAATCTAATGTATCTATGGATACTATAAGGAGACTAGAAAACTCTTATACCCTGCCAAGACTTGATTCACTTGTACCTATTTTTAAAGTTCTAGGGATAGAATGGGAGTTATTATTAACTACTAAAAAAGGTTCCTCTTGGGAAGAGGTAGAAAAGATTTTACGAAAAGCAGACCAAGAGCTTGATCAAAACAATCTTGATAATATAGAAACTTATATTGAAAAACTTAACTACTATAGAAGTACTCTGCCAATCCAATACAAAATTAAATTAGATCAACATGTATTATTCTTTAAAGCATGTTTAGCAAGAAACCTGGATAAAAATTTAGTCTTATATAAAAAATACCTAGAAGATGCACTTAGATTAACAAAAAAAGAAGAGACTTTTAGTAATTTAATATATGATGAATTAGAGATTAGAATTCTACAATCCCTATCTGAATACTACATAGATATAGATGAAAACGAAGAAGCTTTTAAGATACTAAGTAATCTAAAAGAAAAGACTCCTAGTGAATCAAAACAATTTCCAAAGATTTGCTATAATCTGGCTCGATATTACTATATGGATCAAAGATATACTACTAGTATAGAATTAGCAAAAGAAGGCTTAGAAGAAGGGTCAAGAATGGGAAACTACAATCAATTTCCACTTTTATACTACATGCTAGGGATATCCAAATTTAAAAATGGTGACAATGATTATAGAAGTTATTTAGATTCATCAATAGATACATGCGATTTATTATTTAAAAATGATTTAAAGAAAATTATAATTTTAAGTATTGATAAGATTATACAGTAATAATACCTGCATAAGTGCGGGTTTTATATTATGGAGAAACTATTTATACTTATATTAAGATATCTAATTAAACGGACAAATTAATCATGATTAATTGAAAAGCTAATATTAATAATTTATCGCACATTGCGGATATGGGTAAGTTTAGTAACTTAGAATATTATGAAAAGGATGAGCTGGTAATAGAATGAAAAATCTTATTAAGAAATTTTTTATATGTAATTTATTCTATATTGTAGTTTTTTGGATTTTTAACATTATTAGTTTTTTTCTAGATACTTATGTATTAGGATATGTAATGAAACAAATTGAGGCTGGTTTTTATTTGGACCAGCTAATTAGGATTATTATAATGATTGGACTTATTATGTGCATAAGTAAAGTGGCTTATAATATGCTTAGTAGTAAGGTTTCGTTTCTTTCTTTTGAGTCTAGAATGAACTACCTTTTTGATATAAATTCGAAAGCTTTAAATAATAGGTATAACTCTTTTGAAGACGAACGTTTTGTAAGTAGCTACCAAAGGACGCTAAGTTTTTTTTCTTCCGATATAGAAGGGTATCAAGAAGCAATAAATGGATTTATTGAGATAGTTCCTTTTTTTATATTAACAGTATTTAGTGGCTTTTTTATAGGAAGATACTCTATATTAATTCTTCTTATAAGTATAGTTATAGCGATTTTAGTTTTTCCTATTAAAGATAAGATCAATACCTTTGATTTACTTGAAGATGAAGACTTAGGAGATATAGAAAACATAAAAGATTACTACCACTCACTTACCACTAATAGTAAATATAGCAAAGATATTAGGGTTTTTCACCTTAAAGACATGATTCTAAAAAGATATAGGGATGTAATCGATGACTTATTTGATATTTTTGATAGAAAATCAAAATTAAGTTTTAAAGTTAAGATACAAATTAGTTTGCTTTTAATTTTAAATGATATATTTATTTTAGCAATACTTTTATTAAAACATAAAAATATACTAGTTAGTGATTTCATAATTATATTAAATATGTATTACCTATTCAGTGAATCTATTATGAAAGTATTAGAAAGCTATTCATCTATAAAGAAAAACTCTAATCTTTTTGAAAGGTATGATCAAGTTTTAAATAAAAATCTTCAAGATTTTAATGAATTTGATGTAATAAATAAGTTCAAGGTTGATTTTATCAATGTATCATATAGGTATCCAGGATCTAGTGATTTTGCTATAAAAAATTTAAGTGTGAGCTTCACATCTGATGAGAAAATAGCTATTATTGGAGAAAATGGTGCTGGTAAAACAACATTTATAAAGTTATTAATAGGATTGCTTGAGCCAACTAGCGGGCAAATATTATTTGATGGCAAAAATATATCAGCTGATGATAGAATTAATTATTTTTCATCAACATTTCAAACATCTAAATTATTACCCGGTAGTGTAGCTGACAATCTCTTTTTCAATAATAAGCAAAATAGAGATTTAGAGTTTATAAAATCTTACATACATAAGAACAAGATTAAAAATAAGTCTAAATTCAGAGACCTTGAACTTGAAGACCATATAGGTAACGAATTTTTTGATGATGCCTTTGTACCTTCAGGTGGACAGGAGCAACTAATTGTAACATTAAGAGCACTTTTATCTAATAAAAGAATGTTAATATTTGATGAGCCTACATCGAACTTAGACATTGACAAAGAGATTAAATTCTATAATATTCTTTCAGAATTTGAAGATAGAGGATATATAATAATATCTCATAGGATATCTATAACTAATGTAGTAGATAGAATAATAGTTATTAGAGATAAGAAGGTAGAAAATTCTGGAACTTATCATTATCTTAAAGAAAATTCTCCTTATTTTAAGCATTTACTAGATATATCTGAAGAGCTAATGAAAGGAGCAATAGATGATTGATAGTATAAAAACTTCATTATCGCTCATAAGTAGAGCTAGTAAGACTAATAAGAAATTTATAGGAATTTTGATATTAAATGTTGTAATAAGCTCTATTGAGGCCTATGGATTTTTCAAATTTATAGAACTTATTACCAATTTTATAGCTAATAAAGATTCGCTCGATAAAGCCATTTATGTTTTTATATTTTTGTGCTTACTAAAGTTAATAAATACTTATATTAGTACACAATCTGTAAAGATTGGAAATGAATTCATATATCAAGTTGAGGAAGAATTAATAGAAAAATCAATGTCGATATCTTATAAAGTAACCGAATCAAAGGATTTTTATGACCTTCAACAGAGAGCTAATTATTCTTTGCGTAATCAGTATGCCTTAGAGAATATGATAGAGGCATTGGTAAATATTATCCAAGGAATTAGTATTATAATAGTAACTTCATTTATAATTTCTAGTATATCTTTTTGGACAGGATTTGTCGTATTGATATTAGTTTTTATAAACTTTTACATAAGGTTGGTATATTCAAAAAAAGATGAAGATTTTTATAATAAGCTTGCACCTATCAACAACTGGATATGGTATTACCAATATATACCACTTGAAGATGATAGATTTATTGATATAAAAGCAAATTCTATGGAGACTAATATTATTAAATCAAGCAAGATTTATATTGACAAAACTATAGAAATATTTACTGACTTCTATCATAGAATGGGCATTAGAGATACTCTATCAGATCTTACTGATATACTTATATACTTTTTTGTTTTGATAACGGGTGTAGTTGAGCTTTATAATGGAAAATTTAATATAGATTTTTTTGCTATACTCATTATGGCAATATTTAAGATAACAAGTGCCATAAAAGATATTTCGGAATCGTTTGTTGATTTTTGGAGATATTCTTTATTCTCTAAGCCTATTATAGAGTTTTTGTCACTACCAGATTCTAGTGAATCACCTATAGAAATCATAGATACTAAGAAAAACCTTTTAATTTCAAAGAACTTAAAATTTGCATATAATGAGAAGAATGTCTTAGAAGACATAAATTTTGATGTAGATGAAAATAAATTAATAGTAATAATAGGTGAAAATGGTTGTGGGAAATCTACTTTAGTAAAACTCATAGCAGGAATGTATACGCCAAATCAAGGTCACATCTCTTATAATGGCTATGATACAGATAGAATAAATTACTCACATATAAGTCCTGTTTTCCAAGATTTCAAGCTAATAAAAGACTTTACCAGTCTTGAAAATATAAGAACAGAAGCAGGGAATGATTATGATAATAAAGTTCCTAGGATACTTGATTTATTAAACTGGCAACTTAATTTTGATTTGGGAAAAAGGATAGGAAAAGAACTTAGTGAAGATTATGTAGAATTATCAGGAGGTCAAGGTCAACAAGTTGCTATTTTAAGGGCTATTTATAACAAACGAAATATAATAATTTTAGATGAGCCAACAGCTTCAATAGACTTGGAAAAAGAAAGAGATATTTATAAAGCGGTTACAAAGCTTAGAGATAATAATATAGTTTTTTTAGTTTCGCACAGACTTTCTTCAGTACATCAAGCAGATGAGATATGGTTTATAAATGATGGAAAATTAGAGATATTCACTTCTCATAAAGATGCAATGAAAAATTCAAAGACATATAGAGACTTGTACACAAATTATTATGAAAATTATACAAAAATTAACTGATCTAGCAAAAGTGCGGGTATATTTATTTATTTCATATCTTATAATTAGACTATACAAACCTACTTATAATTAGGAGGTAGGCTATATTGTATAAATTTATGGATTTTAAAAGTAACAAAGCTTAATACATAAAAATAATTATAGCAACTATATTAATAAATGTGCTTATGATTGAAAGTAAAGACTTAAAATTTAGTGATTTTATAGCCATTGTATCCTATTATCCAACTACCTTCTTGCCTATATACTACCTTAAGGAGATAAAAGAAAATAAGGTTCTTATGATTTATGATCGTAACAAACAGTCCTATGAAGCAAGTCCTTCTTTTGTATTGCCCAAAGATAATAGTATAGACAGGGTCTTTCTTTCTTATGATGATAAGCTTATATTAGATGATATTAATTTAGATATTGATAAAGATTATGGTTTGGTGGGGGTATCTGGTGAAGGCAAAACTAGTATATTAAACTCCTAACTTGAGACCTCATACCTCAAAGAGGGAAAGTCAAATATGGGAATGAAGATATTAGCGATATAAATCTTAGCCTAAGATATAGCTTATACAAGTCATATTTTCAGGATAATGATATATTTAATAGCACTCTTGAAGAAAATATAGCACTTAAGAAATCTCCGGTAAATTCTCATGAATTTGAGAGATTAAAAGATGATTATTTCAATAAATTCAAAGAAGTTGCTGAGACTAATAGATATAATGATGATTTTTTTATAGACAGAGATTTGTTCCTGGATATATTAGATATAAAAAATTTAGATAATCATCAAACAAATCTAGCCATCCGAGAAGCTTTTGAAAACTCAAATGATAGCACATATAGTTTATTAGCAGATATAAAATAAAAACTATTATATAAAAGAAAATATAATAAATTAATAGATGATTTAAATTTAGGATACTTAGAGGGCAGAGAATTAGGTCAAATATGTAATATAGTTTCATGTGAAACAGCTTATATTTTAAAGGCATCCTTTAATTAGGATGCCTTATTTAGATGATTGTTAACCCATGCTAATAGGTCTTTCTCAGAATATTCTGAGCTTGCTATTTTGATTATAATATCTATAAGTTCCTCTTGATCATAAGATAGCGAATAACCATTGATATATAAATTAGTAAGCATAGCATGTGTATCGATTCTTTTGTTGCCATCTACAAATGGGTGGTTCATTATTAATGAATAGCCTAAGTGAACAGACTGGCTTATAACATTTTCATATAAGTACTGACCAGCATATGTTTGAAAAGCAGAATTAACTGATAAGTCTAACATAGCTTGATCCCTAACTCCACTACTACCTCCAAATCTATTTATTAAGGCTTCATGCAAGTCGAGAATTTGTTTAAGTGATAATTTTTTCATTCTGCTAACTTCTTATAGGCAACTTTATTTTTTTCCATAAGCATATCTGAAATGGCTTTTAATGTATCATCGTCGGCGTCAGTTAACTCATCTATCTCTTCATAATTAATCAAAATATACTTTGGAGCATTGTTTTTTAATATAACTGCAGATCCTTTTTCATCTACAAGTCTTGCCACTTTTGAGAAATTTTGGTTGGCTTCTGTGATAGAAACCATTGTTTTTGTATCAATTTTCATAATATCATCTCCTTTATATAATAGTATTAGGATTTATTATACCTACTTTTTATACTATTTTCAATTATTTTACTTAACTACTAAGCCAATTAAGAAAACATATTGAACAGCAGGGCCTATAAACATATAATTATTATATAGAAAAATATTTGGAGGGAATATGAGCGTTAAAATTAATAATGAATTAATAGAAACAATGTTATATTTTTGGCAAGCTTCATCTGAGGGCGAAAAGGTCGGTGAGGACTTTATCCGTGGTATCGCCGGCCGTGAAGAAATGGAAATGATTTATGATGAAAATTTTTCTGCTGAGGATGTAAGAAAAGTTTTATCTGCCATCTCAAACAGAGAGCGCCTCAATGAAGATACTTCTAAGGAAGCGAAAAAGTTTTGGAACAATAACATGTGGATGATGGAAGATATGGGTGTAGTTAATATGATGGTAGAACCTGTTAAACACCTAAACTTAGATGATATGGAATCTGACAAGACCCTTATCTTTATCCCAGGCCATGTGGATGAGTATTATGTGAAAGGCGATACTATCCTTATAAACTTCTTTAAAATCATGGTAGATATCTTTGGCGGTACTGGAGATGTGACCATGGGCGGAGAGCCATTTGAAGATCATATTCGTAAGATTGTTAGCGAAAATTAATTATCAGCTCAGTTGAGCTGATTTTTTGTGTTGTATTTTGCATTACAAGATATATAATATTTTCAAGGAGATGATATTATGAGCAAATCAGATACTATAAATGTAAGAATAGAGCCAGAGCTTAAGGAAAATGCAGAGCGTATATTAAGTGATTTGGGAATATCTGTGTCTACCGCTATAAATATTTATTATAGGCAAATAGTGGAAAAAAATGGTATCCCTATGGAATTAACTATTAAGCCAAGTCCGGTATTTGAAAATTTGACAACAGCAGAACTTACTGAAATGTTAGAAAAGTCTCATAAGGAATATCTAGATGGAGATTATATTTCGGCTGATGATGCTTTTATGCTTTTGAATGATAAGTAATATTTAAGTAACTCTATCTCCATATTTAATATAAATTTGTTTTACTTTATTCTTAGCTTGATTTTAAATTATAAAATAATTATAATATAATTATGAAATCATTAGAGTTTGAATGGGATGAGAATAAAAATAACATAAATAAGAAGAAACACCAAGTATCATTTGAAGAAGCACAAACTGTATTCTACGACGAATATGCAGTATTATTCGATGATCCAGATCATTCTATTGATGAAGAAAGATTTCTAATTATTGGATACAGCGATAATAACAAAGTTTGCATAGTGAGTCACTGTTATAGGTATAACGATAAAATAAGAATAATATCGGCTAGATTGGCTACAAAAAACGAAAGAAGATACTACGAAGAAAATTATTAAAAGAAGGGAAATCTATATGAGAGAAGAGTATGAAATCAAAACTTTAAACCCTCGTAAAAATCCGTATATCTCTAATGATAAAAAACAAATAACAATTAATTTAAATGAGGAAGTTATTAACTATTTTAAAAATCAGGCAGATCTCTATGGGATTCCATATCAGAGATTAATAAATCTATATTTGATAGATTGTGTAGATAAAGAAAAAAAGCCACATATAGAATGGAAATAAAGTGATGAGTTAGCTCATCGCTTTTTCAATTTAAAACTCCCTAGCAAAAGCTAGGGAGTTTGTTTTTGTTATTCACCTGGATACATAGTTGATGCGCCTGGGTACATTTTGCCTAGTTCTTCGAATATTAGGCCGATGTCGCCGAAGCCTGTTTCTTCGAGTCTATCCATAGCGCGTGTGTAGGCTATGTCGATTTCTTCGTTGGTCATTTGGTTGACTGAGCTTGGGCTAAATTCGTAGTATTGGATGAGCGATGTCTTTAGGGCATCGTAGTCGATTTGGCTTGATCCAAAGCGTCTTAGTTGTTGTTTTTTGCTGGTGTTGGTAGCTGGTGCATTTTCACTGTCTGCTGTGACAGCTGCTTCTTCTATTTCTTGTTCTTCTTCTACACCAAATAAGATTTCTGCTGCCTTTTCTAGGTAGTCTTCGTAGTAGGCTTCTTCGTCTAGAGCGTAAGCTTCGTGGAAGGCATTTTCTATTTCCGCATCGGTGAAGTTCCATACATCGCCAGTTGGATAGCCCCAATCGGCCATGACACGGCGTTCGTATTCGTATTTACCAGATATTTCGCCTTCTGTGGCAGCTTGCTGATAGTATTTGGCTTCAACTGATTCTAGTGGGAATTTTTGGGATAGTTCTGGATAGATCTTACCTAGTTCTTGGAAGACAAAGTCTTTGACATCCCAGTAGCCAGTTTTCTCTGACCATTCGCGGGCGTCTGTGACGAGCTCTTCTATTTGTTCATCTGTGAGGTTTTTTGCTACAGTATCTCTGAATTCACCGATATCTACTATCATCCTTCTCCATTTGTCTGTGTCTATGGCATTTGGATCTGTAGGTTCTGTAGCTTCTTCTGTTTCAGTTGTATTTTCAGTATTTTCATCATTTGTTTCATTGACAGCTTCCATATTGTCATCAAGAGCAGCGGTAATTGTTTCATCGCTTACTGGATTTGCTGGAGCTTGCTTGGTATTACAAGATGTGAGAGCTAGTGCTAAGGCTAAGCTTAATAATAAATTTTTGTTTTTCATAAGGCCTCCTAGGATTTATTTAATAGTATCATATATCGCTAATTTTGAACAGATAGAGGGCCAATTGTAATAATTTTGATATATTTTTAGGTGATTTTCCCATATTTTCCCAATAATTTGTAACCTTTTTGTTGCAATTGTGATGATTATAGTTTATAATATGTTTGTATCATTCAAAACTAACAATAATTGTAATTATATTGTAATAATAAACGAGGTAAAAATGAAAAAGATAAACAAAACTTTATTACTTGCCTCAACATTGTTTGTTTCATCGGTAGGCTGCCTAGCTGACAGTGCTTTTGCTGATGAGGGATATAATCTTGATGTTGAGCCAAGTCCGATAACTTATCACGACTATAATCTAGAAGATGCTCTAACAGAAGTAAATACTGACACATTAGAAGCAGAGGCTTCTGATATAGAAACTAGCGAATTACCACAAGACACTACTACAGAAGAACTACCACAAGACAATACTACAGATAAAGCTAGTGAAGATATCATTGATAGCCAAGTAAGCGCAGAGATTGAGTCAGCAGATATAGTTAAATACGACGATAGAAACCTAGATGACATCTTCAAACTCCTAGACGAAGAAGAAGGCGAAGAAGAATTAGAAGTAGAATCTGGGGCAGAAATCACAGAAGAAAAACCAGTGGAAGCTATCGAAGAAACCGTCATCAAAGAAGAAGTTTACTACGCACCAAAAGGCACAGGTGTGATGGTAAATGAAGGTGGAAATCTAAAATATTATGAAGATAATAAATTAGTTAAAAATGACAAAGTCATAGTAGATGGCAAGTTCTACAACATAGATGAGACCGGTAAAGCTACCAATCCAAAAGCGATTTGGGGCAATATCGGATCAGACATATATTATATAACTGATGCCGGATACATAGCTAAGGGTATCCACGAAATAAAAGCTAAAAAATATTATTTCAACAACGATGGTATCCTACAAACCAACAGAAGACTTGTCACAGGCGAATCATACTATGATGTAAATGCTGCTGGCGAAATGATCGCTCCAAGAAACAAATGGATTGATCTAAACAAAAAGACCTACTACAACGACAAAGATGGCAAGCTTTCAAAAGGCATCGTGACCATAGATGGCAAAGCTTACTACTTTGATACAGATGGCGTGCTTACAGCTAATAAAAAAATCGTAACAGATACAAAATACTATGTAGTAGATGACAAGGCTATGGTGACTAACCCTAAGAACCTTTGGTTTAACATGGGTGGCAATGTTTATAGAACAGATGAAAATGGCAACCTAATGAAGGGCCTAAGAAAAATTGATAACAAAGACTACCTATTTAACAGCGATGGCAAGATGTATAAAGACCAAAAGGTGATAAATTCTGGAAAATTCTACGAAATAGACAAAGAGGGCCTAGTAACCAATCCAAAAAATTCTTGGGTAGAACTAAATGGCCAAAGATATCACACAAATGAAGCTGGATATGTAAAAGAAGGTGTGTGGAAGATAGATAACGAGTACTACTACTTCACATCAAACGGCCTTACACCAAACCAAGTTGTAACTCAAAAAGGTGTCCTATACACAGTAGATGCAAATGGTATTGCAACCAAGCAAGACAACAACGTTCCTGGAGAAAAATCAATCGATAAGGTTATGGAATGGATGTTCAATGCTAGAACTTTAGGACTAACCTACAATATGGGCGCAGGTCGTACTAGCGCTACACAAGCTGACTGCTCATCTGCAGTATACAGAGCCCTAATATACGGAGGCTTCCTAGAACCTACATCATGGGTAGGCAATACTGAGACCCTCTTCCAAATGGGAGCAAAGGGAACTATCATGTATGAAATCCAGGAAAATGAAATCCAACACGGAGATATCTTCGTATCAGGTCGCCCTGGTGCATCAGCAGGAGCTGCTGGCCACACAGGCTTTATCCTAAATCCAATCGAAGATACTATCATCCATATGTCTAGTGGTTCAAATGGTGTAGCTGTCACCCCTAGAAAAGGCTATATGGGAGATGGCAGAGGCCTACCTGTTAAATACTACAGACTAGTTGGTGCAAATTCTGCAAATATATATATGAATAATAAATAGATTACATCCTAGCTAAGCTAGGGTGTTTTTTTGTGTAAATTTTCAAGGGTTTTATGGCAAAAATTTCTAAAAATATATATAACATTGCAAGGAAATTTGCTATATTTTTCATAAACACGTATACTAGATTAGAATATAAAAAATAAGGGAGATAGAAATGAAAATTAAAAGAATTTTTTCATCTGTAATGGCCCTAGGTCTTGCAACTACTCTAGTTGCTTGTGGTGGAGAAAGCGCACCTGCAGATAATCCTGCAACTGACGGTCAAGCTACAGAAACAGTAGAAGAAACTACTGACGCTGAAACTGAAGATACAGCTGAAGATGCTGATGATACAGCGGAAACTACTGAAGAATTAAGCGCTGATGAAACAGCTGAGGTAGAAAACTTCGAATCTCAAACAGCTGGTGATACCCTAGTAGTAGGTGTACCTACACTAAATGGTGACTTTATCCAAGGTTTTGGTAATGATGCCAATGACGTATCAGTAAGAAGATTTCTAGGTATAGAAGGTGTAAATGGTTTCTGGACTTATGTACTAGACGAAAATGGCCAAATGCAATGGAATGCAGGAGCCCTAGCTGAAGAACCAAAATCAGAAGAAAATGAAGATGGATCTATAACAGTAACATTTAAAATACGTGATGACCTAAAATGGTCAGATGGTGAGCCTGTAACAGTAGATGACTACCTCTTCTACACTCTACTAAAATCAGACTACAACTACATCCCAATGAGTGGTTCTATGGAAATTGGTGCAGATTCACTAGTAGGCTATGATGAATTCCACGATGGATCTGTTGATGAATTTGCTGGAATAGAAAAAATCGATGACTACACCTTCTCTGAAACCATCAAGGCAGATGAGCTCCCATACTTTGACATCGAAGCATTAGCACAAGCAACAGCAAACCCAATGCACTACATTGCTCCAAACTTAGCTGTAGCTGACAATGGTAAAAAACTTGTAGTAAAAGAAGGCTATGAAGTAACAGAAGCAGATAAAGAAAACTACATCAAATCACTAGACACTAGAATCGGTAAACTAAACGAAGCATTCGAAGAATCTTATCCAGAAACTCCAGCTGAAGATAGCGAAGAGTACGAAGGCTATCAAGCAGCCCTAGAAGAACGTGATGGACAAGTAGCAGAGCTAGAAGAAAAAAAAGAAGGCGAAGTAGATCCTACTAGACTACTAATCGACCAAGCTATCATCTTTGAAACAGAAGACTATAGATTTAACCCAGCTGTAACTGAAGGACCATATAAGTTTGATTCTTATGAAAACAACATGGTTAAAATGAGCCTAAACGAACACTATGCAGGCAACTTCAGAGGCGATAAGGCAACTATTCCAAATGTAATCATGCAAGTAGTTAACAAAAGTATCGCAGTAGACCTACTAGAATCTGGCGATATTGACATTTGGGAAGATGAAACTGAAGGTGGTAAAATCGACCAAATGAGAGCTGCAGCAGACCGTGGCGACATCCAAATCGGAAGTTTTGAACGTAATGGTTATGGTAACCTAACCTTCTTAGCTGACAGAGGTGCTACCCAATATAAGGAAATCCGTCAAGCTATCGCATACCTATTGGATCGTAACGAATTCGTAGCCAACTACGCTGGTGGTTATGGTGTAGTAACAAATGGTATGTACGGTACTAGCCAATGGATGTACCATGAACGTGGGGCTGATGTAGAAAATGAAATCACAACCTACACCCTAAACATCGATAAGGCAAACGAACTACTAGATGCTTCTCCATACAAATACGAGGCTGATGGTACTACTCCTTGGGACTTTGAAAAAGCTCAAGCTGAATTTGACAATAACTTAGATAACTGGGACTATTATAGATACGATGAAAATGGTAATAGACTAGTAGTAAACCAATTTGGTTCTGATGAATCACCAATTACAACCCTTATTTCAAACCAACTTCCAGTAAATGCTGCCCAAGTAGGTATGGAATATAACGTAACAGCTGGTGCTTTCTCAACACTAGTAGACCTATACTACTATCCAGAAGAAGATGCAGAATACACAGCATTTAACATGGGTACAGGCTTTGGAACACCATTTGACCCATGGTTATACTACTCATCAGAAGGTCCATACAACAAAACAAACACCAATGACCCACGTGCTGATGAAGTAACAGAAGCCATGAGAAGAACAGATCCAGAAGATAGAGAAGGCTACCTAGATAAATGGGAAGAATTCCAAGCATGGTACAATGACTACCTACCAGAGATTCCTCTATACTCAAACATTTATCACACAGGCTACTCAAACAGAGTACAAGGCTTTGACATCATGAGTCCAACCTGGCACTCATATGAACAAATAAATGCTATGAGCCTTGCAGAATAAAAACTAGAATCGAGCTCCCTTTGGAGCTCTTTTTTGTTGGGGAAAAATAAATTCGGGCAAACATAAAATAAAAAAATTAAAATTTATATTAGACTATTGCATAAAAGTAGATATGAGACTTCTTAACAAGAGAAGAAATATCTACTTCTACAAATGGCTTGATTTCAGTAGTTAACACATCAACTTGATAAAGTAAGTGGAATTTTTTTCAAATCGTAAAGCGTCAAATCCTAAAGTTTAACCAAATATTTGTATAAAAATACATTTAAATTTATAAAATAAATCATCAAGGTGTTGACAAAACAAAAAATAAGATATAAAATACGAACTATCATAAATTAATGGAGGAAATACCCAGTGAAAATGAAAAGAATATTTTCGTCCGTAATGGCACTAGGATTAGCAACAA
Organism: Anaerococcus pacaensis 9403502; assembly: GCA_000308255.3. Lineage (GTDB taxonomy): Bacteria > Bacillota > Clostridia > Tissierellales > Peptoniphilaceae > Anaerococcus > Anaerococcus pacaensis. The sequence goes on from HG326663.1 coordinate 722,655, forward strand.
CTCTAGCAGCTTGTGGGGGAAATACAAATCAACCAGCTGACAATACAGCTAACGAAGCTTCTACAGAAACAACTGAAGTAGAAGAAACAACTGAAGATGCAGCAGAAGAAACTGCAGATGACGCAGCAACAACAGATGATGCTGAAACTGAAGATGATGCTGAAGAAACAGACGACACTGATGACACAGCAGCAGAAGATGAAGAAGATAACCTAACAGCAGAAGACAAAGCTGATCTTGAAAACTTCGACAATGTAACAGCAGATGATACACTTGTAATCGGTTCACCTGAGATGAACGGTGACTGGATTTCAGGATGGTCAAACTCTTCATACGACGTACGTGTTCGTAAACTTATGGGTATCCAAGGTAACAATGGTTACAGCACTGTAGTTCAAGATGAAGGTGGTCAATGGGTAAACAACCCAACAGTACTAGCTGAAGATCCAGAAGTAGTAGATAACGAAGATGGTTCTAGAACAATTACTTACAAAATTAACCAAGACCTTAAATGGTCAGATGGTACACCAATCAATGCTGACAACTACCTATATGGTGCACTACTTTACTCACACCCATCATATATCCCTGTAACAGCATCTACATCTATCGGTGCTGACTCACTAAAAGGCTATGCAGAATACCACGATGCTAGCTCAGATGTAGATTTCCTTGAAGGACAAAAGAAAATCGACGACTACTCATTCTCAGTAACAATCGATGAATCATTCCTTCCATACTTCGAAGAAGCAGCTTTATCAGCAGCAGGTCCATTCCCACTTCATGCTATTAGCGAAAACTTAACTATCAATGAAGATGGTACAAAACTAGTAGCTAAAGAAGGATATGAACCAACTGAAGAAGAAATCAACGCTTATAAAGAATCAATCCAAACACAAATTGATAAAATGAATGAGGACTTCGATGCTAACAACGAAGCTCCAGCTGAAGATGCAGACGAAGAAGAAAAAGCAGCTTATGATGAAGCTAAAGCAGCTCACGATGAAGAAGTAGCTAAACTTTCAGCTCGTCTAGAAGGCGACATCGACCCTACACAACAGCTAATCGAACAAGCAATGCTTAAACTAGCTAACGAATACAGATTTGCACCAACAGTTGTAGAAGGTCCATACAAGTTTGAAAGCTTTGAAAACAACATGGTTAGACTTTCTCTAAATGAAAACTATGCTGGTAATTTCAAAGGTGAAAAAGCTACAATTCCAAACATCATCGTTCAAACAGTTAACTCTAACATCGCAGCTGACCTTCTTGAAAATGGCGACATCGACATCTGGGAAGACGAAGCTACAGGTGGTAGAATCGACCAAATGAGAGCAGCAGCTGATGAAGGAAAAATCAAATACAACACATTTGAAAGAAATGGTTATGGTAACCTTACATTCATCACAGATAGAGGCGCTACAAAACATAAAGAAGTACGTCAAGCTATTGCTAACCTAATGGATAGAAACACATTCGTACAATCATTTGCTGGTGGTTACGGTGTAGTAACCAACGGTATGTACGGTCTAAGCCAATGGATGTACCAAGAAAGAGGAGCAGATCTTGAAGATAAGCTAACAAACTATCAACTAAACCTTGATACAGCTAATGAACTTCTAGATGCATCTCCATACAAATTCGAAGCTGATGGTACTACACCTTGGGATAAAGCAAAAGCTGATGAAGCATTTTCTTCAAACCCAGATGGTTATGACTACTGGAGATATGATGAAAATGGTAAGAAACTAGTGGTTAACCAATTCGGTTCTGATGAATCAGAAATCACAACACTAATCTCTAACCAACTTCCAAACAACGCTAAACAAGTTGGTATGGAATATAACGTAACAGCTGGTGCATTCCCAACACTACTAAACTACTACTACAACCCAGAAGAAGATGCAGAATATACAGCGTTTAACATGGGTTCAAGTTTTGGTACACCATTTGATCCATGGTACTCACTAAACTCTGAAGGTCCAAACAACTATACAAAAACAAATGATCCAAGAATTGATGAACTTACAGTTAAACTTCGTCAAACAGATCCAACAGATGTAGAAGGATACCTAGATACATGGGAAGAATTCCAATTAGCATTTAACGATTACTTACCAGAAATCCCACTATACTCTAACCAATACCACACAGGTTATACAAATAGGGTACAAGGATTTGAACTAAATACACCAGTATGGGGTGCGGCTGATCAAATCAATGCAATGACACTTGGTGAATAATTAAATCAGATTATTACTAAATTAGCTCACGAAAGTGAGCTTTTTTAGTATGATAGTTAATGTATAATTATGTTAAATAATTAATAAGTTTTATATTGTGTTGATATAAGTTTTATTTTATATTTAGGCTACTAGCCTAGTATATAAGGGCTAGAAAAGTGATAATTTTAATATCTGATATAAGTTCATTTATTTGACAAATAGACATATTTATAATATTATATTACTTATTAAAATTGTTATTTTGGAATTTTTTATCGTATAAATTTGACATGATTTTACATACTTATTTAAAATTAAAAGTCACATGAATATTAAATTTCAATCATATAACTTATAGAAAGGGAAGTTATGTTTCGTTATATAGTAAAGAGAATTATAAGTTTGATACCAGTTGCTCTTATAATTTCTATATTATTATTTGCATTTAGTAAAGCCATGCCTGGCGATCCTATACAGGCTATGATGCCAACTACAGGCCGTATGACCAAGGCCCAACAAGAAGAATTATATAAGACATTAGAAGCCCGCTACGGTTATGATAAGAGCCTACCTGAACAATACGTCAAATGGTTAGGTAGATCTTTACGTGGGGACTTTGGTGAATCTACATCTAAGAAAAGACCGGTAAAAGAATACCTAAAAGAGCCACTAAAAAATACTATCTACCTAAATATCGGTTCTACAATTATTTCATTTGTACTGTCGGTGCTTATAGGTATTAGGTCGGCCACCCATAGGGGAGGTGTATTTGACCGAACCTTCCAGACGCTAACTTTAGTTGGTTTGTCTATACCAGTTTTCTTTATAGGTCTATTGTGTATATATTTCTTTGCCTTTAAACTTGGCTGGTTCCCAGCTAATGGTATGCCAAGAGAAAATACTTTTGGCCAATGGGTAAGATACTTAGCCCTACCTACGCTTACACTTACCATAGGTTCTCTTGCAGGCCTTTCAAGATATGTAAGAAACTCTATGCTTGATGCTCTAAACCAAGACTTCATCCGTACAGCAAGATCTAAGGGTTTGGCTGAAAAGACTGTTATATATTCACATGCATTTAGAAATGCTCTTATACCAGTAGTTACAGCCCTTACTTGGTCTATACTTGGCATGTTCTCAGGTTCTGCTATTACAGAGCGTATCTTTGCTTATAGGGGTATAGGAAACGAACTTATTTCTGCCGTTATGGCACAAGATTATAATATAATTTTGACTCTATCAATGTTTTATGCATTATTGACACTACTTGGTAACCTAATAATGGACGTTGCTTATGCATTAGTTGACCCTAGAGTTAAATTGGAAGCTTAGAGGTCTTTTATGAACAAATATATAAGTAAATCATTTAGCTCATATAAGAGCTTTTTAACTAATCAATTACGTCGTGGCTTTACTTTTGCAGCTGATGATGTTCCAGAAATTGAAAATGAACCAAGAGTTCCAGAAGACCGTAGACTCATAGAAGATGAAGTAGAAAACTTCAATAATCCTAACCAAAATATAGGTACTATGGGTGACCCTTCATCAGAAAATAAGGACCTAAAAGAAGAAGCTATCAGATCCCCAGGAAAGGTAGCAGTTAGAAACTTCTTTAGAAACCCACTTGGGGTTTTTGGTCTAATATTATTTATAGCTATGGTGCTAGTAGTATTTGTAGGTAGCTCTATGCTTCCATTTAACCAATACTACTCACAAGGTAACCTTACAAACATCCCACCAGGGGGAGCATATATGAATGTTCCATCTGCTATGGAAAAAGAAGGTACACAAAAGATAGGTATCGGTAATACCTTTGCTGTTGGTCTTACAAATGAAAATAATATCTATGTTTGGGGCCAAGATAACCCTGTAGCAAAAGAAACTGTAGTAAATATCCCAGAAAAAGCTAAAGAAGCTTTTGCCAACAAAAAAATCGTAGATGTGGCAGCGGGTGATAGACATATTATCGTTGCTACAGAAGATAACGAACTATATGGTTGGGGTAACAACTCTTTTGACCAAACCAAGATGCCTCCTATGAATGAATCTAAAATCAAACAAGAAGGTATCGCAAAACTAGGTGCTGGTGTTCAGTATTCAGTTGTCCTTACAAAAGAGAAAAATATTTATGTATGGGGTTCAACCCTTGCCAGCCGTCTAAATATGATTCCACCATCTATCCAAGGTACTGTAGAAGACTTTGATACATCTGCTATCAACATACTTGTGGCAAAATCTGATGGTACTGTACAACTTCTAGGCGTAAAGGGTGCAGAAAATGACTCTGCTATGCCAGAAGAAGTAAAAGATGGGTCAGTATTTGTAACAAATGTAGCTCTTACTAGCAACTCTGCAGCAGCCCTTACTAAAGAAGGGGATGTAATAGTGTGGGGTCCTTCTAGAGCAGGCACAGCTGGTAACAATGTCCCAGAATTTGAAGCTCCTATTGTAGATATCGAAGGTGGTGAAACAACATTTACTGCCCTAGATAGCAATGGTAAGACCTATACATGGGGTAAAGACAACTACGGGGAATTAAATTCTCCAGATGGCGAGTATGATCAAATCTATGCATCATACTTTAATAACTATGCAGTAAAAAAAGACGGAAATATAGACACATGGGGCCTAAATGGCTTTAGATTTGGTTCTGATGACCAAGGTCGTGATATTTTCACAAGACTTATCCACGGTGGTCGTATGACTATGATCATCTCGCTTATATCAACAGTTATCCAAGTAGTACTTGGTGTACTAATTGGTATGATAGCTGGTTTTGCTGGTGGACGTGTGGACAATGATTTGATGAGAATATCTGAGATTATTTCATCATTCCCATTTTATCCAATGCTTATTTCCCTATCAGCACTCCTACCACCAGGAGCTAGCCAAACACAAAGAATCACCATGGTAATGGTACTCCTTGGTTTATTAGGTTGGACAGGCCTTGCACGTCTAGTGCGTGGACAAATCCTTGCTGAACGTGAACGTGACTATATCACAGCTGCTCGTGCACTTGGGGTAAAAAATTCCACAATCATGATCAACCACGTATTGCCAAATATATTACCAATCGTAATAGTAAATGCGACTTTAGGTTATGCTGGTAACTTACTATCAGAATCTGGGCTATCATTCCTAGGTTTCGGTGTCCAAGAGCCAACACCATCTTGGGGTAATATGCTAACTGCAGCTCAAAGCTCAGATGTGCTTAAGTTCTACTGGTGGAGATGGGTATTCCCAGCATTAGCAATCTTCTTGGTATCATTCTCTATAAACCTTATCGGGGATGCTATCCGTGATGCTATCGACCCAAGAGCAAATGAGAGATAGAGGCGAATATGACTTTATTAGAAATTAACAATCTTCACACATATTTCTCTACTAGACGTGGTCTTATCAAGGCTGTAAATGGCGTATCATTTACAGTCGATGAGGGTAAGACCCTAGGTCTAGTAGGAGAATCAGGTTCGGGTAAGTCTCAAACAGCTATGAGTATCCTCCAACTGTTTGAGCCAAACCAAAAGATATACGAAGGTGAAGTAATCTATAATGGTACTGACCTTACAAAAATTAAAAAAAGCGAAATGGAACACATCAGAGGTAACGAGATCTCTATGATCTTCCAAGAACCTATGAGTTCCCTAAACCCTGTATTTACAGTAGAAAGACAAATCGGTGAAGTTCTTATGCTTCACGAAGGTCTAAATAAGCAACAAGCAGCAGAAAAAGTACAAGAATTACTTGCTGCCGTTAAAATTCCAAACCCACATGTAGTTACCAAACAATATCCATTTGAACTATCAGGTGGTATGAACCAAAGGGTAATGATTGCCATGGCCCTTGCCTGCGAACCAAAACTACTTATCGCAGATGAGCCTACAACAGCTCTTGATGTAACTATCCAAGCTCAAATCCTAAGGCTGATGAATGACCTAAAGCATAGACTAAACACATCTATCCTTTTCATCACTCACGACCTTGGGGTTATCAATCAAATGGCCGATGAAGTAGCTGTAATGTATTCTGGTCAAATTGTAGAGCAATCTCCAGTAGAATATATCTTCAAGACCGACATCACAGACTACAACCACCCATACACAGTAGCACTTTTAAACTCTATCCCATCTATCACATCAGATAGAAACGAAAGACTAGATATCATCCCAGGATCTGTACCTCACCCACTTAACCTCCCACCAGGATGTAAGTTTGCAGACAGATGTAGGTTTGCTACAGAAAAATGTATCAACCAAATGCCTGAACTAGTACAAGTTACAGAAAACCAAAGGATTAGGTGCCACTACCCAAATAGAAAGGAAAGAGAAGATGGAAAATACAAACAATAGAGAGGTCTTATTTAAGATAAGAAACCTCAAAAAATATTTCCCTCTTAAGAAAAAGAGCATATTCGACAGAAGCCCACAGGCCTATGTCCATGCCAACGAATCAATCGACCTTGATATCTATAAGGGTGAAACACTAGGACTAGTAGGAGAATCTGGATGTGGTAAGTCTACATTTGGTAGAACACTCCTACAAATTTATGACCAAACAGAAGGAACTACCCTATACTACGGCAAAACCATCGATGACATTGCTCCAGAATATATGGGCAAGATGATCAAAGATATACCAAGCCAGTTCCCAAATTACGCCAAAGCCCGCAAAGAACTTGATGACATATATGGCCAAATAGAAGCTGCTACTACCGACGAAGAACGTGCTGCAGCTAATGAAAAAGCTATGTTTAAGCGCCGTGAAATCGAAGATAAGTACCTAAATATGATTAGGATAGCAGGTGGACTTCTTACAAGCTCTGACCTAAACAAAGTATCAAAGATGCTTAGCGAACACTACAGCATCCTTCGTGAACGCGCTGCTATTATCGACCAAATCGAAGTAATGGAAGATAAGCTAAAGATGAGAAGCCGTGATTGGGATGAATACTATGATGCAGTAGACAAAGACCCAAAACACAATGAACTTATCGAAAAACGCGCTGAACTTTCAAAAAAAGCTGGGGCGAAATATAACGAAATCGAAGAATATAGAGCGACTTTAACTTCTAATGAAGCTTTTGAAGAGCTTGAAAGCCAAAAAGACCGTGGTATCGACTTATCTGAGCTAAACATCGAAGAGATGAGAAACCTTAGAAAAGACCTACAAATGATATTCCAAGACCCTTACGGATCTCTAGATACAAAAATGACAGTAGGTAACATCATCGGTGAAGGTGTCCTAGGCCACGAGCTATTTAAAAACCGTAACGAAGAAGGCTACAATGAATACATCCAAGAAACTATGGAAAAATGTGGGCTTGCTCCATACTTCCTACACCGTTTCCCTCACCAATTCTCTGGTGGTCAAAGACAAAGAATCGGTATAGCAAGAGCCCTTGCATTAAAACCAAAGTTCATCGTTTGTGACGAAGCTGTATCAGCCCTAGACGTATCGATCCAATCGCAAATCATAAACCTACTTCAAGACCTTAAGGAAGAAAATAACCTTACTTACCTATTTATCACCCACGACCTTTCAGTAGTTAAATACATCTCTGATAGGATTGGTGTAATGTATCTAGGTGTGCTAGTAGAACTTGCTGACAGTGAAAAGATTTTCGAAAATCCACTTCACCCATACACCCAAGCCCTACTACAAGCCATCCCTCGTACAGACGTAGACTCTGGCCAAGAGCTAGCTACAATTGATGGAGACATTCCATCAGCTGTAAACCCACCTAAAGGTTGCCGTTTCCACACCAGATGCCCATACGCTATGGATATCTGTGCTTCATATGAGCCAGAACTTAAGGACTATGAAAATGGCCACTTCGTGGCTTGCCACTTGATGGAAGTCTCTGAAGAAGAAAAGCAAAGAGCTTTTGAGAAAAACCAAGCTAAGAAGGAAAAAGAAGAGCACGAACTTGAGGAAATGAGCGCTCTATGAAACGACCTATAGATAGGTTTAGCGGCAAATCAGACGAAGAAATATATGAGAAAACTCATCTCTTAGATGAAAATAACCTTGAAAAAGGCGATAGGCTGGCTATGTTTTTAGCAGCTATGAGGGTATTTTTACCAGGCCTACTTCTAGTAATAGGACCCCTATTACTCCTAGCTATATTTCTATAAACACCAAAGACAACCCAGTATGAGGGTTGTCTTTTTCTTTTATAGGTCGTTTATATTCATCTTATCGATTTGCTTATTAATCTTATTTTTTTCACGGACTCCGAAATATATAAACAAATATATAAAAGTAGGGATATTTGATATTAGCATTGAGATAATCAAGCTAAATATATTTTGGCTAGGGCTCAGACCAATTGATTCATAAGATGCCCAGCCGGCAAAAACTGCTAGTGACATGATAAAACTAATGACAGGTAGGATTAAGCCAAAATATTTGTTATCCATTGAAGAAAGCTTAATTTGTGCCAATACCAGGCCTACAAAAACAAGTAGAAATAAGCCAATAGTTAGAAAAAAGTTAACAGCCATACTAGTCTCCTTTCATTTTCCTATATTCATTTATAAGAATTTTCGCTGTATCAAAGTCAATCTTGTCATTTACCGCTAGTCTCTTTACAAGCCCCACATATGGGTCTTGGGCATGGTCTTCGTTTATCTCAATCTTTTGGATTAGCTTATCAAGCCTTAGCCTCACAGTAGGATATGTCACCTCATATAAGCCAGCAATTTCTTTGAGCGAGCCTGAAGCGAGGATAAAGTTTTTGATAAAATTTACATCTTCATCATCAAGGCCTGACATCCAATCAGGCACTACATCTATCGCCATAGGCATTACCTCCTTTAATTATATTCAATGTACTATTTAATATTATTTAAGTCAATAGTAAATGTTGATTTAATAAAATATAATATAAGTTTTGAGCTTGAGAGGATAATAAGCTTTAAAAGCTAACCATTCTACTATATTATGGGTATAAAATTAGTAAATAAAAGAAGGAGTTAATTATGGAATACGAGAAAAATTGGAAAGATAATTCTCAAATGGCTATAGACCACTGGGGTAAGCCGCATATTGAGCCAGAAGCAACTGATTTAGCAAATGAATCAAGCTTTAAAAACTATCTGATGACAGCCTATGGCTGGGATGAAGCACAAGCTATCGAGGAACTTAAGTGGTTTAGTGACTTTACTAGGACTTTTGAAAGTAAATAATTTTAAAATACAAGGAGGAAATTATGTATTTTACAAATAAATCAGTAGTAGTAACAGGAGCAAGCTCAGGTATCGGCCGTGGCATTGCATATGAATTTGCAAAAAATGGAGCGGTAGTGATAGCAGTTGCTAGACGTGCCGAAAGACTTGAAGAACTACAGAAAGAATGTGAAGAATTCGAAGGAAGAATCGTACCTTTTGTAGCAGATGTCACAGAGCAAGAAAATATCAAGGCCATGCTTGAAAAAGCAATCGAAGAAACAGGATCGCTAGATGTCCTAATCAATAATGCTGGTGCTATGGACTATTTCACACCAATTGGAGATATGGATGATGAATTATGGCATTGGATCATGAATCTTAACCTAAATGCTCCAGTATTTGCTATGCGTGAAGCAGTAAATATCATGAAAGAGCAAGAAAATGGTGGCAATATAATAAATATAAATTCACTAGCAGGCCTATCAGGGGCAAAAGCGGGGGCAGCTTATACAGCAAGTAAACACGCCCTAACTGGTGTAACAAAAAATACTGCTCACATGTATAAACACGAAGGCATCCGAGTAAATTCAGTAGTACCAGGTGGTATAGAATCAGAAGTAAACGATGACCCAAGCAAATTCCACCAATTCGGCATTGGTAGAGTTATGTCTGCTATAGAAACTGATGGTCTAATGGGCATGCCTTACGATATCGCCCAAGCTTGCCTATATCTAGCAAATAATGATTTAGCGAAATTTGTAAATGGTGCAAATCTAGTAGTAGATGGTGGGGTTTTAGCTAGTGAATAATATTAGGATAACTATCAAAAAAGAAGCGAGTTAATCTCGTTTCTTTTTTTGTATAATTAATAAAATACTTAAAATAAACTAAAACAATCTTATTTCTTTTGTTATAATATAATAAAAGGAGGATTTATGTTTCATATTAAAAATTTCTTAGATAATGATGACATATTAGTAACCGATGAGCATGGTGCTTTTAGGGTGGCTGAGTATAAGAGAGACCTATCAGTTACCAAAGCTAGCGCCCAAGAAGAATATTTTGCAGCACAAATGGGAGTTAGGCTCAAGCAATTGGTTTGTGACTTATCACAAAGTCCTGTTATCCTTCAACAAGGGTCTATGCAATGGATGGTAGGAGATGTAAATGCGGGCACCGGTATTAAGGGTGTGGGGGATTTCTTTGGCAAATCTATACGATCATCTGTAACCAAAGAATCAGCCATCAAGCCTGAATATCATGGAACTGGCATGGTAGTCTTAGAACCTACCTATAAATACATAATTCTCCTTGATGTCAGAGAATGGGGCGGGTCTTTGGTCTTAGAAGATGGATTCTTTTTAGCTTGTGAATCGTCACTTGACCATAAGACTGTAGCTAGAAACTCTCTCTCATCTGCCGTAGCCGGTGGAGAAGGCCTTTTTAACCTGGGCCTATCTGGCGATGGAGTAGTAGCGCTTGAATCTCCAGTAGCTCGTAATGAGTTGATTGAAGTAGAACTAGACAATGATGAGCTGAGGATAGATGGATCATTTGCCATAGCCTGGACTTCATCACTCAAATTTACAGTAGAGCGCACCACCAAATCCCTTATAGGATCAGCAGCAAGTGGAGAGGGTCTAGTCAATGTATATAGGGGATCTGGTAAAGTGCTTATGGCTCCAGTTGACCTATAAAAAAATTAAAAAAATTTAAAATAAATGTTTAGAAACATTTTCACCGGGTATATTACTAATACAAAGATATATCTTTAATATAAAATGATGGAATAGGAGGACAGTCCAATGAAAACAGAAGAATCACAGTTTGAACTTTATTTTAAGCCAGATTGTCCATATTGCCTAAAGGTGTTAAATTTCTTTAGAGATAATAACATCATCAAATTCCCATCTTATAACATAGAAGATGCGACATGCGGAGACGAGAACAAAAAGAAACTCGAAGAAGTCGGAGGAAAGGTGCAGGTACCTTGTCTAGTTATAGATGGTGAAGCAATGTATGAATCTGACGATATAATTGAATACGCAAAAGCAAATCTTCTTTAACAGAAAATATTGAGTAAAGATTGAGATAAAAAATTACTAATAAGCTTAGCCGCGTTAGAACTTTGAGAGAAAAAGTAAATGTGAGAATACTACAAGTTTGGCATTTCAGTTTTAATATGAGCTTTAGATATGAGTAATTAAAGAAATTTACTTTGAAGATAACACTAAACCTGAGTTTTTAAGATTATTAAATACTACAACTAGCCTTATGGTTAGGCTAAAGATAAATCGCAAAATATAGAAACAGCCTAGACGATTTACTTAGCAGTGGTAGGAGAATGGTTTTAATTATAATTCGGGTTTTTTATTTGTCTAAATCTTTTATTATTAATGAATAATTGGAAAAAAGAGTCTACTAGATGGTAGATGATTGATTAATCTTATAGACATAAGGAAACATACAAGTATTATGTAACTAGATGTGTATATCTTAAAAGGAGGGCAAAATGGAAAAAGATTATAAAAAGTTTAGTATGTATGATATATTGATGTTAATAATATATGCTGCTGGCCTATATGCTTCTAGCTACGAGGGAAAGATATATTTGCTAATCCTAGCTGCTGTGATAGATTTAATACTTTTATACCTACAAAGACAGATTATCAAACCTTACGGTATAGATTATAATAAGCTAATCCCAGGTCTTCAAAGCTTTTTATTAATACTTGTCTTTGTTTTATCGACAACTTTTGCAAATTTCTACTCTTGGACAATATGGATAGGAGTTTTAGCTTTTGCACTCATGCTCTATAAGATAAATAAGGCTGTGAAGGAAAAATTACTTATAATCCATAATTAAAAGAAACACTCAGAATTTCTGAGTGTTTTATAATGGAAAGAATTAGTCGTCAACTACTTCATAGTCAACATCATCTATCACTTCTTGTTTTTCTGCATCCATCACAGCATCAGGGATCATTTTGTTGGCTACTGCTATGAGGATAGTCATCACAACCGCATCGTCTAGCCAACCAAGTACTGGGATGATGTCTGTTACTATGTCTGCTGGTAGTATTGCATAAAGGATAGCTGCTATTACTGCTAGTTTTGCCGCCATTGGTGTTTCTTTGTTTCTAAGCGCATTGAAAAATGCTGGTACTACTGTTCTAATTTTATTCATCTTATTCATAAAAAACCCCTTTCTTAAACAGAGTTTTAATAATCTTTAATTATACTTATATTATACTATGATTTTATAAAAATCAAATTAAATATATACAAGTTTATAATATTTTACAAGTATTTGGTATAATATTTTAAAGGAGATTATTATGGGATTTAGATATAGAAAAAGTAAAAATCTTGGCAAAGGATTTAGAGTAAATATGAGTAAGTCTGGCCCTGGTTTTAGCTGGGGGACTAAGGGCTTTCGCCTAACTAGAACAGCTAAGGGCAACATCCGTGGCACAGTGAGCCTGCCTGGCACTGGACTTTCATACCAAAAGGACTTTGGCAATCCAACAAAAAAGGTTAAGGCTAAAAGAGCCAACGAAAAAGTGAACAAGAATACAGATACAACAAGTTTTAATAACGATTTATCAAATATAGAATCCAATGAAGTAGCTGATATCAACAGTGCTGCAAATAGAATCAAGCTATTTAATATCATAGGCTTCGTCTTTATCCTACTTGGCCTTGTCCTATTTTTTGTAAATAAATATCTTATCTTTATATCATTTTTTGGACTAGGAATCTTATTTTACAATAAAAGCAACGACAAAATAAGAATTGACTATGATATGTCCGATGAGGCGCGCGAGGAACTAGAGACTACCAATCATTTTTTAGCTGGTATCATGGAATCAGATGCAGTTTGGCTAGTGACTGAAACTGCTGCAGTCGACCCAGATTCTGGGGCGGATATGAAAATAGTGAATCGAAAACCGCTTACACCCAAAAAGGGTAATGATGAAATTGAAACGAATACAGAAACTTACTCTTTAATAGACGGATCAAACAAAATTATATTCTTGCCAGATGCTATCTTTATTAAAGAAAAAGGTAATCTAAAGGGCCTAGGCCTTACTGAGTTGGAAGTAAAACTTGAAAAAGCAGTCTTTTTAGAAGATGGTCGTATTCCCTCTGATGCAACAGTACTAGGCAAAACATATGAGCACGTCAAAAAAGATGGGACTCCTGATAAGCGCTACAAGGATAATCCTGAGCTTAGCCTAGTTGAATATGGTATATTATCACTTTACAATCAGTCTGGCCTAAATTTACTAATCGTTTTCTCAGATACAATCCTAGATGGTAATTAATTAGCCTAATATAGATGAAAAGGATTTAGTGTAAACTGGGCTCTTATTTTTGAACAAAATTATATATTAAAGATAATCAATATATGTCTTTTAATAAGTATAATTTAATAGCACTTAAAAGCAGCAAATCAGCTAAATTTATTGCTAAATTACGGCAAAAAATGCTAAAGTGTTATAAAATTTCTCATAAAAAGATATTTTTATATACTTTTTTATATAAATATGTACGAAATTGTTAATATTTTAGTGAAAAACCTTTGCATATCTCAAATTTTTCTGCTATAATGCAATTAAGATAATACTAAAAAAACATATCAGGAGGATTTATAAATGAAAAGGTTTACAAGTATTATGCTTTTAGCGTTTGCCCTTACCTTTACTGCATGCGGTAATAATGAACAAGCGCCAGCAACAAACAACGAAGCTCCAGCAACAGAGCAAACAGAAACAGCTGAGACTCCAGCAACAGAAGAATCTACAGAAGAAACAACTGAAGCTGAAGAGGCAACAGAAGAAGCTCCTGCTGAAACAGCAGAAGAAACTACAGCTAGTGGTGAAACTACATACCACTCTTTCTTATCAGCTGACCCAGAATCAATCGATGCTCAAAGAGGATCAGATGTGTATGGTAATACTATCGTAAATAACATTTACGAACCACTGCTAAGACTTGTTCAAGAAGGTGACGGTCTAAAAGTAGAAGAAGCAGCAGCAGAAAGCTACGAAATCTCAGATGACGGTATGACCTATACCTTCCACATCAGACCAGACATGGTATGGGAAGATGGTGAACCACTAACAGCTCACAACTTCGAATACGGTATCAAACGTACAGTAGACCCTAACACAGGTTCTGGATCTGCTTTCCTACTAGCTGATATCGAAAACTTTGATAAAGTAAACTCTGGTGAAGCAGACCTTGATGAACTTGGAGTAAAAGCACTTGATGATATGACACTAGAAATCAAACTAGCTCATCCAGCAACATACTTCACATCAATCATTCCATTTAGAACATGCTTCCCACAAAGAGAAGATATAGTTGAACAACACGGCGAACAATTTGGGTCAGAAGCTGACACAGTAGTAGGATGTGGTCCTTTCAAACTAACAGAATGGACACACAACAGCCGTCTAGTACTAGAAAAATCTGACACATATTGGGATAAAGACAAAGTTTCCCTTGAAACAATCGACCTAAAAGTACTTGGAGATATTAACGCTCGTATGAACGCATTCCAAGCTAAAGAAATCATGTCAGTATCTACAAACCTACCAGAATGGACAAGCGTATTTGATCAACTTGAAGGTGTAGCTACAGCTCCAGTTGAAAACCCAGCTATGGACTACATCGCAGCTAACCATGCAGATGAACTATTCTCTAACCTAAAAGTTAGACAAGCATTTGATATCGCTATCGATAGAGAAGGCCTAAACAATGTAGCAATGGGTGGCCAATCTACACCAGCTTACTACTGGGTACCAGGTGCTATCTCACTTAACGAACTAAACTATAGAGAATTCGCAGGTGAACCACTTAAAGAAATCAAAGAAGCTAACCCAGATGCTAAAGCACTTCTTCAAGAAGGTCTTGATGAACTAGGTACTGGTATGAAACCAGAAGATCTAGAAATTGAACTAATCATGGTAAATGACCCATTCCTAAAGAAAATTGGTGAATACTTACAACAAAACTACCAAAACGCTCTAGGTGTTAAAATCAACCTTGAACTAATGGAATGGCCAGTTCTTAGCAACAGAGTAAAGAATGGTGACTATCAATTATCATATCAAGCATGGTTTGCTGATTACAACAACCCATCAGCTATGCTTTCACTATTCACATCTGATGCTGAAGCAGTAAACACAGGTTGGACAAGCGATAAATACGATGAACTAATCAAAAAAGCAGCAGCAGAACAAGATGATGACAAAGCAGCAGAATATTACAAAGAAGCTGAAACCATCCTTATGGAAGAAGCAGTAATATTCCCAATTGTAACAAGCAAAACAACAATGTATTATCAAGACAAAGTAGAAAATATCAACACAAACTCATTCTCTACTGCAGGTTACAAATACATCAAGCTTAAATAAGAAGAAATGGTAGAAGCTGTTAGAAATAACAGCTTCTAAAGTTTTAGGAGATATAAATGTTAAAGTACATATTAAAAAGACTTGCCTATATGATAGTCACTTTATTTATTATCACTACCGTAACATTTTACCTAATGCATAACATCCAGGGTGACCCACTTACAGCAGCTGGTAAGACCTTGCCAGCCCAAACCCTAGAAAACTACAGGGTAAAATACGGTCTAGACAAGTCAACTACTGAGCAATACAAGATGTTCCTCTCAAATGCCCTCCAAGGTGATTTAGGATCTTCATATAAATTTGCCGGTAGATCTGTGTCAAAGACTATCAAAGAAACTGCGCCTATATCAGGACGAGTAGGCGGACAAGCGATGATTGTGGGGGTAATAATAGGCCTTACACTAGGAATAATAGCAGCACTTAATAGGAACCGATGGCCCGACCATTTGATTAGTATTATTGCAATTTTGGGGATTACGATTCCGGTATTTATCATGGGCTCATTGCTACAATATTATCTGGGTGTAAAACTAGGTAAATTCCCTACCTCAGGCTATACAGGTGAGATGAAATATACTATCATACCAACCATAGCCCTTACCTTTGGTTCTATTGCGACCTATGCTAGGTATATGAGAAGTAATGTCCTAGAGGTACTATCACAAGATTATATCCTTACAGCCCAAGCCAAGGGTGTGTCTAGATTTAATGTAATTAGAAAGCATGTATTTAGAAATGCTATGCTTCCTATTATTACAATCATAGGCCCACAAGTGGCGGCTATATTTACAGGTTCATTTATTATCGAACAAATGTTCTCGATTCCTGGCCTTGGATATTATTTTGTAAACTCAATCACATCACGTGACTATCCAATGATTATTGGTACAACAATATTTTATGCAGCCCTTTTCTTGGTTGTTCAACTATTAGTAGACATACTTTATGGTATAGTTGACCCTCGAATCAAGCTTGCTGATTAAGGTGGACTCTATGGAAACAGTAGACAAATCTTTATTTGAACAGATTTCAGAAGATGATAAGTCTTCCGAGTTTATAGCTAGACCTGTAGTTACATATTGGTCTGATGCTTGGAGACGTTTTAAACAAAATAAACTAGCGCTATTAGCCCTAATTATCCTTATTTTGCTTACAATAATGGTAATCATAGGCCCTTCGCTAACCCCATATGACTATGCAGAATTTGCAGGCCTACCAAATCAAAAGCCCAATAGTGAATTTTGGTTTGGTACAGATGACCTAGGTCGTGATATCTTCACCAGACTATGGCGAGGTGGTAGGATCTCTATCGTTATTGGTATAGCAGGTGCGCTTATTTCGACAATTATCGGTAGTATTTATGGGGCCATCTCTGCATACTTTGGTGGCAAAGTGGATACAGTAATGATGAGAATAGTAGAAATCCTAATCTCTATCCCTTATCTACTTATAGTTATTATCCTAAGGCTCGCCCTAGATTCATCTGGCATGGGTACTCTTATACTAGCGATGACTATCACAGGCTGGTGCGGGCTTGCTAGACTTGTTCGTGGACAAATACTATCACTAAAGGAAAATGACTTTATAAAGGCTGCACAAGTCCTAGGTGTCAGCAACAAAGACATAGTATTAAAGCACTTATTACCAAATACTTTAAACGTAATACTCGTTGCCATATCCTTTGACGTGCCAGGCTATATCTTCTCAGAAGCATTTCTATCATACCTATCACTAGGTGTACAACCACCAGAAACTTCTTGGGGTGCTATGGCTTCAGCTGCGCAAAGTTATTTCCAATTCTATCCATACCAATTATTTTTCCCATCACTAATGATTGCCCTTACCATGCTTTCATTTACACTTTTAGGTGATGGTCTAAGAGATGCGTTAGATCCAAATCTTAGAAAGTAGGCAGACATGACAGAAAAAAGAACATTCGAAACAGGCAGCGGAGTAGCTGATGCTAAAGTAGTAGAAACTCCAGTAGAAAATATTGAAAAAACTACTACAGCATCACAAAATCCAGCTGCCCCAGAAATTGATACTATCTATCACCCAGAAAGCCTGTCTTATGAAAATAGGGATAAGGTAATCGAGGTTAAAAATCTTAGTGTTTCTTTTGACACCTATGCAGGTGAAGTCAAAGCCATTAGAGATATAAGCTTTGATATATACGATGGGGAAGTACTAGCACTAGTAGGAGAATCAGGTTGTGGAAAGACTGTAGTAAGTAAAACCATCCTCCAAATCCTACCAAAAAATGCCATCATCAAAGACCCATCTTCTATCACATACATGGGCAAAGATGTCATCAATATGAGCAAAAAAGACCTCAAAGACTACAAGGGATCTGAAGTATCTATGATCTTCCAAGACCCTATGACATCCCTAAACCCAACCACAAAAATAGGTAAGCAAATCACAGAATCACTCCTGATTCACACAAATATGAGCAAGTCTGAGGCAAAAGAAGAGGCGATTAAGCTACTTAAAACAGTAAATATACCAAATGCTGAGCACAGATTTGACCAATATCCATTTGAACTATCAGGTGGGATGCGTCAGAGGGTTATGATAGCTATAGCCCTTGCTTGTAGGCCGAATGTAATCCTTGCAGATGAGCCAACTACAGCCCTAGACGTAACTATCCAAGCCCAAATCATAGACTTATTACGTGAACTAAAGAGCTCACAAAATACATCTATAGTACTAGTAACCCACGACCTAGGTGTTGTGGCAGACTTTGCTGATAGGATACAAATCATGTATGCTGGTGAGATTATGGAAACAGGTACCGTCCGCGAGATATTCTTTGACGGCAAACACCCATACACATGGGCGCTCCTTCGTTCAGTACCTAAGATGAACTCGACTAAGACAGAGACTCTATACTCGCTAAAGGGTACACCACCAGATCTCATCCAAGACATCAAGGGCTGCCCATTTGTCGATAGATGTGACTATGCTATGAAAATTTGTAAACAACAAAAACCTCCTTTCTACGAATTCTCTGAATTCCACAAGTGCAAATGCTGGCTAAACCATGAGCATGCGCCAAAAGTAGAAAGACCTATATAGGAGTTTGTCATGGAAAATATCAAAAATAAAGAAGTACTTGTAAAAGTAAATAACATGGACAAGTTCTTTAAGGTAGGTAAAAATAAGAACCTTAAGGCTTGTGAAAATGTAAATATAGATATCTACCAAGGCGAAACTCTAGGACTTGTAGGAGAATCAGGCTGTGGTAAGACTACCTTTGGCAGGACCCTTATAAAACTCTACGACCCAACTAATGGAACTGTAGAATATAAGGGCAAGGATATCACAAAACTTAACAGAAAAGAGCTCAAAGAATTCAGAAAAGAAGTTCAAATGATCTTCCAAGACCCATATGCATCTCTTGACCCAAGGATGACCATAGGTGATATCATATCAGAAGGGATCAGAGTTCACTTCAAAGACATGAAGGAAGACCAAATCCAAGAGCGTGTAACAGAATTATTAAAAACTGTTGGTCTAAATGCTGAGCACGGGGCTAGATTCCCTCACGAACTATCAGGTGGTCAAAGACAAAGAATAGGTATTGCTAGAGCTCTCGCCGTAGAGCCAGAATTTATCATCTGTGATGAGCCAATTTCTGCGCTTGACGTAAGTATCCAAGCTCAAATTGTAAACCTACTAATAGAATTGCAAAATACTAGAAACTTAACCTACCTCTTTATCAGCCACGACCTATCAATGGTAAGCCATATATCTGATAGGGTAGGGGTAATGTATCTAGGTTCGCTTGTTGAAGTTGCAAAATCAGAACGCATCTATAACAACGCCCTACACCCATATACCCAAGCGCTCATCTCAGCTATCCCAATACCAGACCCAGATGTATCTACAGCGGGCTACGAAAAGCTAAAAGGTGAAATACCTTCACCAATCGATGCTCCTATCGGCTGTAAATTCAATACTCGTTGTAAATTTGCTATGGATATCTGTAAAGAAAAACGTCCAGAGCTAGTAGAGTTTGAAGCAAACCACTTCTGTGCTTGCCACCTCTACAGCGACGGCCTGGAAAAAGGTCTAGAAATAATCGAAAAACACAAAAAAGACCTCGAATTTAGGGAAGATACTCATGATATCTACCAAGATATAGAAATTGATGGTGAAGAAGTCCTAGAAAGACAAAAGGAAAATGTAAACCTTGAAACACCTCCATTTGAATAAATCCTCTAAAAGCCCCTGAAATCAACATTTCAGGGGCTTTTAAAATCATAAGTGAAAAAGTTTTCACTTATATGCCTTTACTTATATTTTGAAACCGGTTTAATAATAGTTGTATGATGGTTAGTTAAATATCTAATTATCTTTAAAGCCACATAGTTGCTTTACATAGGAACAAAATATTTCATTGTTACCCATATAACTATGTGACTTAGGAAGGAATTTTTATGAAAGAGAAAGTCAGAGTTTCTAAGGTGATCAATTATGCGGGCGCCTTTATCGCCTTGCTAATCGGGTCAGGTTTTGCGACAGGACAGGAGTTGTTACAATTCTTTGCTTCGTATGGCCTACCTGGACTATTAGGTGTAATAGTATGCTTTGTGTTGTTCGCCTTTGTAGGTGTAGAATTTGTTACTTATGGTAAAAAATACCATTTTGAAAACCCAAATAACGTGTATAAGGCAATATGTGGCGATAAGCTCGGCACATTTTACGATTATTTTTCGGTATTTTTCCTATTTTTATCATTCACAGTAATGGTAGCTGGAGCGCAAGCTACATTTGTCCAACAATATAATGCACCTAAATTTGTAGGGGGCGCGATACTTGGACTAGCAGCTCTTATCACTGTAATATTTGGTTTAAGCAAAATAGTAGATGTAATCGGTAAAATAGGTCCTGTAATAGTAGTACTAGCTATATTTATAGGCGTGGCATCTATTGTACAGAACTTCTCAAATTTTGATGCTGCCCTAGCATCACTAGAAAACCTCAATGCAAATAACAAAATTATCCGCGCCACAGACCTAGGATGGCTACCAGCAGCCCTCACATATGTAGGTTTTAACATGATATGGCTAGCAGCATTTTGTGCTCAAGTAGGACGTGATGCTGATAACTTTGAAGAAGCACGTAGGGGACAAATAGCAGGTGCAGGTGGTTTTGCCCTAGCACTACTAATCATGGCTTTTGGAATCATACTATCAATCGATAACGTATACAATTCCCAAATCCCAACCCTAATATTAGCCAATCAAATCAACCCAGTAATTGCAACCATATTTTCAGTTTGTATAGTATTTGGTATATACACATCTGCAGTACCACTACTTTGGTCTGTAATAGCAAGATTTTTCAAAGAAGGAACCAAACAGTTTAAACTAGCTACAGTTATTATCGGTATTGCAGGTATCATAGTTGGCCTTACAATCGACTTTGACGTACTTGTAAACTACGTTTATGTGATCAATGGCTGGCTAGGATTCTTACTACTAGTCATCATGATAGTAAGATTTTTCCAAAGAAGAAGTAAAAAGGAGATATAGATGAAAGAGGCTAGGAGAGAAGAAAATAAAAAGAATACTACCTTCTTGGTTTTAATAGGTGTTGCCCTAATACTTATATTAGCATCTATCTATCACGTGAGATACACTCCAGAGGGTAAGGCAAAAAGAGCTATGACAGATCTAGATAATACAGCAGCATTTGCTAGTACTGATGTGCCACAAGAAGATTTAGAAAACCTAAACGCTCGTACAAGAATTGATGGTATTCGCTATAACTTTGAAGAAATCACTATCAATGAGCCAACCAATATGGAATACCTAGGCAAGGTTGATATGCTAAATGAAAACGGCAAGACAATCAATACCCTAGACCTATATAAGTCTGGTGATCAATATATATTTAACCTCTATGGGACATATATGAAGCTAGAAAATCAAGATACAACACAAACCGGTGGATTAATTCCAACCGGTTTTTTATTTGACAAATCACTGAAAGCTTTCTGAAGCTAATTTCAGAATGGGTATAAAATCTTTAAGGGAAAACGGGAAAAAGTTATCATAAGATAGGATGCCTGAAACTAATTTCTAAATGAAGATATATGTTTGAAATTAAATTCAAATCATATATAATTCTTTTATACAAAGGAGGGCTTGATGACTGAAACTAGCAAAATAGAAGCTATAAGAGGAAAGCTTATAGTTTCATGCCAAGCCTTGCCTGATGAGCCGCTACATTCTTCATTCATAATGGGGAGAATGGCAAGGGCTGCCAAAGAGGGCGGTGCAAGCGGTATCAGGGCAAATACTGGCGCAGACATTGGTGAAATTAAGAAGGAAGTTGACTTGCCAATCATTGGCATTGTAAAAAAGGACTATGATGATTCAAAAGTCTATATCACCCCTACCATGGATGAGATTGATGAGCTAGTGGAAGCTGGCGTGGAAATCATAGCCTTAGATGCGACAAGCGATACTAGACCAGCTGGAAAGAGCCTAGATGAGTTTTTTGCAGAGATCAAAGCTAAATATCCTGGCCAAATGCTTATGGCAGATTGTTCGACAGTAGATGAAGCTCTACATGCGGATGAACTTGGTTTTGACTTTGTAGGTACTACTTTAGTTGGCTACACAGACCAATCTAGGGGAGACAAGATCGAGGCTAATGACTTCGAGATATTAAGAACTATTATCGATAATGTGAAAAATGCTAAGGTAATCGCTGAGGGCAATGTAAATACTCCAGAAAAAGCCAAGAGAGTAATAGAACTTGGGGCCTATAGTGTAGTAGTTGGCTCAATCATAACCAGACCACAGGTTATTACAAAGACATTTGTTGATAAACTTGACGAATTATAAAAATTTTACAAGAAAGGAAAACGTATTATGAGAAATCTTGATAAATATAAGGGAATTATTCCAGCATTTTATGCATGCTATGATGATGAAGGCAACATCAGCCCAGATAGAGTAAGAGAACTAACCAGATATTTCATCGATAAAGGCGTGAAGGGCCTATATGTAAATGGATCATCTGGCGAATGTATCTACCAATCAGTAGAAGATAAGAAAATCGTTCTAGAAAACGTAATGCAAGAAGCTAAAGGCAAACTAACAATCATTGCTCACGTGGCTTGCAACAACACAGCTGATTCTAGAGAGCTAGCAGCACATGCTGAAAGCCTAGGTGTAGATGCTATCGCAGCTATCCCACCAATCTATTTTAGACTTCCAGAATATGCTATAGCAGAATATTGGAATGACATCTCTGATGCAGCACCAAATACTGACTTTGTAATCTACAACATCCCACAACTAGCAGGTGTTGCTTTAACACCAGCCCTATTTGAAGAAATGAGAAAAAATCCTAGAGTTATCGGTGTTAAAAACTCATCTATGCCAGTCCAAGATATCCAAATCTTCAAACAAAACGCAGGCGAAGACTATATAATCTTCAATGGTCCAGACGAACAATACATCTCAGGCCGCCTCATCGGTGCAGAAGCAGGTATCGGTGGTACTTACGGTGCTATGCCAGACCTATTTTTAAAAATGGAAGAGCACTTTACAAACGGCAATCTAGAAGAAGCAAGAAACATCCAATACGATATCAACTCTATCATCTACAAGATGGTATCAGGCCATGGCAATATGTATGGGGTAATCAAGGCTATCCTTCGCGAAAATGAAGGCATTGATATCGGATCTGTTAGAAAACCACTACCAGCCCTAATCGAATCTGATGAAGCAATCGTAAAAGAAGCAGCAGCTATGATTAGAGAAGCTCGCGAAAAATACATCGATTAATAGGAGAGGCCATGCAAGGATTTACTTACATTGACTTAATCATACTGATTGTATACCTGGGTGCAGTACTATTTGCCGGTCTTCGTTTCTCTAAAAAAGAAATGAAGGGCAAGGAATACTTCAGAGGCGACGGCTCTATCCCTTGGTGGGTAACATCAGTATCAATATTTGCAACATTACTCAGCCCTATATCCTTCCTATCACTAGCAGGTAACTCATATGCTGGTACATGGATAATGTGGTTTGCCCAATTAGGTATGCTAATTGCTATACCATTTACAATCAAATACTTTTTGCCTATTTATAGCAAGCTAGACATCGATACAGCTTATCAATATCTAGAAATCAGATATAAAAGCAAGGGCCTTAGAGTCCTTGGGGCTATCATGTTTATCATCTATCAAATCGGTAGAATGTCTATCATCATGTACCTACCATGTATGGTACTCTCAGAACTGATGGGCATTAGCGTAGATATACTTATCATCATTATGGGTGTGATAGCTATTATCTACTCATATACAGGTGGTCTAAAATCAGTACTATGGACAGACTTTATCCAAGGTTCGGTACTTCTTATAGGTGTAACCTTTGGTCTATTTTTCCTAATCAGCAAGATCAATGGAGGGCTTGGTGCTATCAACTACGAACTTTTCATAAACAACAAGTTTCTAGCACCTGACCAACCAATATTTGATGCCAATATCTTTAGAGACAGTGTATTCCTATTAATTGTAGGTGCTGGTATCAATACCATCGGATCATATGTATCTAGTCAAGATATCGTACAAAGATTTACTACAACAAACGACTCTAAGCAACTAAGAAAGATGATGATTACAAATGGTCTTCTATCAATCTTTATCGCTACTGTGTTTTACCTAATAGGTTCAGGCCTATACACCTTCTACCAAGTACAAGGTAACCCACTACCACCAAGTGCCCAACAAGACCAAATCTTCGCATCTTGGATAGCATACGAACTACCAGTTGGCTTTACAGGTATACTGCTTGCAGCAATCTATGCAGCCAGCCAATCTACCTTATCAACAGGGCTCAACTCTGTTGCATCAAGCTGGGCTCTAGATATACAATCAAACATTAGCAAGAAAGAACTAACCTTTGACCAACAAACAAAAATCGGCCAAAGAGTATCACTAATCGTTGGTATCTTTGCAATTGTAGTATCAATAGTACTTGCTCACTCTGGAGTGAAATCAGCTTATGAATGGTTCAACGGCTTCATGGGACTGGTACTAGGTATACTTGTAGGTATCTTTATCCTAGGCGCCTTCACCAAATCAGCAAATAAATTTGGTGCAACCATTGCCTTTATAGTGGCAGCGTTAGTAATGGTTTACATCAAATACTTCGTTGACCCAGCAGCAGTATCATTCTGGTCATACTCAATTATCTCAATTGCAGTATCACTAGTAGTTGGTATCATTGCTTCTAAGCTATATGACAAATCAAAGGGAGTTGAAACTATCCCACCAGTTAATTCGACAATCTACAATCAAACGAGGAGTTAAATATGATTTTTGGTAATATTAACCACTTAGATGAATATGCTTATCTAATGGATAAGTTTAAAGCAGCCTTTGACTATTATGAAGCAAATGACCTATCTTCATACGAACCTGGCAAGCACGACATCGATGGCGATGAACTTTTCGTAAACATAGCAGAATACGAAACCACCACAGCCGACAACAGGTTCTGGGAAGCTCACAGAGACTATATCGACCTACAAATCCTAATTTCTGGCTATGAAAGAATCGACCTAAACTTTATCGATAACATGGACACCCATGATTACAAAAAAGAAGACGACTTCTTAGCTATGGATGGAGAAGCAAAGGTAAGTGTAGAGCTTAAAGCAGGAGACTTTTTAATTTGCTATCCAAACGATGGCCATATGACAGGGCTATCAGCAGATGGTCCTAGTCAAGTGAAAAAGGCAATCTTTAAAATCAAATTATAGATAAACAGAGGCATAGCAAGGTATGCCTCTTTGTCAATCAAAAGTTAAGGAGAGACGAGTGAAAAAATATATAAGCCTCGATATAGGCGGCACATATATGAAATATGGGCTGATAGATGAAAATGGCAATATATTAGAAAAAAATGAACTAGCTACTGAGGCCGAAAAGGGTGGGCCACAGATACTAGATAAGGCGATGAAAATCATTGGCGACTATACTGCAGAGCACGATATAGAGGGTGTAGCCATATCCACAGCTGGCATGGTCGATACAGAAAAAGGGGCCATTCGCTATGCATCTGAGCTCATACCAAACTACACCGGGGTCAATTTCAAAGACACTATCAGAGAAAAATTTGATTTGCCTTGTGTGGTAGAAAATGATGTGAATTGCGCAGGCCTTGCTGAATATAAAACTGGTGCAGGCAAGGGCAGCGAGATTGCCATAGTCCTCACCATAGGCACAGGAATTGGTGGATCTGCAATTATCAATGGAGAAGTCTACCACGGAGCATCAGGCTCAGCTATGGAAGTGGGCTATATGCATGTAAATGGCAGCACCTTCGAGACCCTAGGCTCTGCCAAGGCCTTAGTAGAAAAGGTTGCACAGCTAAAAGAGGATGATGTGGCAAATTGGGATGGTAAAAAGATATTTGATCTCGCCAAAGAAGGCGATGAAATATGCATCAGAGCTATTGATGAAATGTGCGATATCCTTGCTATCGGTATCTCAAATATAGCCTATGTCCTAAATCCAGACATGGTAATACTTGGTGGAGGCATCATGGCTCAGGGAGAATATCTCTATGACAAGATAGATGATAAGCTCAAGATCCATCTAGAAAAGCCCCTTTATGATAAAATTAGCCTCAAATTCGCCTCTCACCAAAACTCAGCCGGCATGCTAGGAGCCTACTATAACTATCTCAACCAGCAGTAAAGATTGGAGGCCCAGCATAGGATATTACGTAAAATCAGTCATCGAAACCATAGAATCCAACTACGAAAACTTCACTCCGGTAGAGAAAAATATAGCAGATTTCTTCATCCACAACGACAAAAGGGGCGACTTCTCAGCCAAGAAACTTGCCGAAAAGCTCTTCGTATCTGAGGCATCGCTCTCAAGATTTGCCCAAAAATGTGGATTCAGAGGCTATAGAGAATTCATCTACGAATACAACCAACACTTCGTAGAAAGGCACGATGAAATCACCAACAACATCAGCCAAGTTTTAAAAACCTACCAGGAACTTTTAAACAAAAGCTATTCGCTAATTGACGAAAATCAGATAAACCGAGTAATCAACTACTTTAACGATAGCGGAAAGGTCTTCGTATGCGGCAAGGGATCCTCAGGTCTTGCTGCCAATGAAATGGAAACCAGATTTATGAGGATAGGGGTAAATATAGACTCAGTAACAGACACAGATCAGATGAAAATGCGAGCAGTCTTCCACAGCCCTGACTCCCTAGTCATAGGTCTATCCATAAGCGGCGAAACCAAGGAAGTCCTATATTTCCTAGAAAAAGCCAAGTTAAAAGGCGCCAAAACAGTCCTCATCACGTCGCAAAACAGGGAAGAACTAAGAGAAATATGTGACGAAATAGTCTTAGTTCCATCCCTCCAACACCTAAACTACGGCAACGTAATCAGCCCCCAATTCCCGCTATCAATAATGGTAGACCTCCTCTACTCATTTTTCGTAGAGAAAGATAAAAACATCAAAGAAAAACTCCATGATGATACATTGAGAGCTTTGCGTACGGGTTTTGAGGGGGATCTGTAAATGTTTTCTAGCCATTGAATACACCAATAAACTTATCCACCACTAATCGAATCAACGCTAATATCTACTTTCGTTTTAAATAAAAATAGACAAAACTTATAATATAAGCTTTGTCTACTTTACCAATCCGTGAGTGGTGATCTTTTTATACGCCTAGATAAGCTGCCCTTATGGATGGGTCGTTTTTAAGTTCGCTTGATTTACCTTCTTTTACTATTTTTCCTGTTTCTAGGACATAGGCTCTGTCGGATATGTCGAGGGCTAGGTTGGCGTTTTGTTCCACTAGAAGGATGGTTCTGCCTTCTTGTTTTAAAATTCTTATGGTATCAAAGATTTTATCTACAAAAAGTGGGGCAAGTCCCATGGACGGTTCATCCAAAAGTAGGAGGTCTGGTTTGGTTAGTAGGGCCCTACCCATGGCTAACATCTGCTGCTCACCACCTGATAGGGTTCCTGCCTTTTGTTTTTTTCTCTCAGCTAAAACTGGGAAGAGTTCATAGATTCTTTCTAGCTCCCTTTTCTTTTCTTCCTCAGACCAGTCTACTGCAAAAGAGCCCAAGAGAAGATTATCTTCTACAGCTAGTCCCCTAAAAACACGTCTGCCTTCAGGAACCTGGGCGATACCTGCCCTGGTTATCTGGTAGGTCTTATCCTTTAATATAGATCTATCCTTAAAGAATATGTCTCCTTCTTTTGGCTTTAAGAGGCCAGAAATGGTCTGAAGGGTGGTTGTTTTACCAGCTCCGTTGGCACCTATTAGGGAAACCACCTCGCCTTCTTCAACCCTAAGGCTAATACCTTTAAGGGCTCTAATATTTCCGTAATAAACATTGAGATTTTCTAATTTTAATATTGACACATTGACCCCCTAACTACCCAAGTAAGCCCTGATAACTTCTTCATTTGCTATAACCTCGCGAGGATTACCAGAGGCCAGGATTTCCCCGTAGTTTAGGACTACTAGTCTTTCAGAAATACCAAGGACCAGGTTCATATCATGCTCGATAAGTAGGATAGAAACTCCAGTATTATCTCTGATGGTTTTGATAGAATCCATAAGCTCTCTGGTTTCTGACTCGTTCATACCGGCTGCTGGCTCATCCAAAAGCAGGACCTTTGGCCTGGTTGCCATAGCACGGGCGATTTCTAGCTTTCTTTGGGCCCCATATGGGAGGTTGCCGGCAAAGGCCCTAAAATATTTATCTAGGTCAAAGAGCCTTAGAATTTCCCTTGCTTTTTCTGTCGCCTCATTTTCTTCCTCCCAATATTTTGGAAGTCTTAGCATACCTGTAAGGACTCCATAGTCCATAAACTGGTTCATGGCTAGTTTCACATTGTCGAGTACTGTTAGATTATCAAATAGTCTGATATTTTGAAAGGTCCTAGCTATACCAAGCTTTGAGAGTTTGTCTGGAGAGATTCCGTTTACCTTCTCTCCATCAAGGATTATTTCCCCGCTAGTTGGGGTGTAGACCCCTGATAGCATATTAAAGAGGGTGGTTTTTCCGGCCCCATTTGGGCCAATTAACCCTAAAAGCTCGCCTTTTTTTAGGTTAAAACTTACATCTTGGACTGCCTTTAGCCCCCCAAAGGAGATGCTAAGGTTTTTGACTTCTAGAACATTTTCATTTAAAACTTCTTTACTGTTCACCTTCCACATCTCCTTTCTTGTACTTGTCGATATTTAGGAGGTTTCTTAGGGAAAACTCGCGTCTGCCCAGTAGCCCTTGTGGTCTAAAGATCATTACTATGATTAGTATTAGGGCATATATTACCATTCTCCATTCTGCCAGAGGCCTTAGGACTTCTGGAAGGATGGTTAGTCCAATGGATGAGAATATGGCTCCGGTCATGGACCCCATACCTCCTAGGACTACCATCACTAGATAGTCAAAGGATTTGTTGTAGTTAAAGATATTTGCTGCAAGGACTCCGAAGCTTTGGGCATAAAGAGCTCCTGCAAGGCCAGCAAATACTGCTGATAGGGTAAAGGCAAAGGTCTTGTACTTGGTGACATTGATCCCACAAGATTGGCTAGCTAGCTCGTTGTCCCTAATAGAAAGAACAGCCCTTCCATGCCTACTTGAAGCGTAGGTAAAGATCATAGCTATAACAAAGGCAGCTGGAAAAAAGTATCTGGCAAAGGAAGAGGATGTAGGAATCCCAGCCATCCCTTGGGCACCACCGGTAAAGCCTAGGTTTTCAATTAAAACCCTGATGATTTCACCAAAGGCTAGAGTTACTATGGCCAGGTAGTCTCCGCTTAGCCTTAGAACAGGTAGACCAATTAGGACACCAAAGATAGCTGCAGCCAGGCCTGCTATAAGAAGGCTAAGGAAAAATCCAGCAAGGCCTGGTACCAGACCTGACTTCATAAAAAGTCCTGCAGCATAGGCGCCGATTGCCATAAAGCCTGCATGGCCCAGGTTGATTTGGCCAAGAACCCCAACTGTTAGGTTAAGGGAGGTGGCCATAATTACATTTATGCAAATAAGGATTAGGATATTTTGCCAGTATCTGTTGATAACTCCTATAGATATGAGCCCTTGGATGATGGCAAAGGCCACTATAACTAGGGCAAATGTTATGATATAGGTTTTTCTTCTATTTTTTGACATCATCACACCTTTTCTTTCTCTAACTTACCAAATAAACCATTAGGTTGGACAAGCAAAACTATGATCAGGATGGCAAATACTATGGCATCGGCATAGGCACTTGATAAGTATGCACGGGTTAAAACTTCTATAACCCCAAGGATTAGCCCACCAACCACAGCCCCAGGTATGGACCCGATGCCCCCAAGGACAGCAGCTGTAAAGGCCTTAATCCCTAGGATTGACCCCATAAAGGGTTGGATTTGCGGATAAGAAGACACATAGAGCATAGAAGCTACACCTGCTAGGGCAGAACCTATGGCAAAGGTCATAGTCATTACCTTATTGACATTAATCCCAACAAGTTCACTAGCCCCATAGTCCTCGCTAACTGCAAGCATAGACTTCCCATGCTTGGTTTTTGTTACAAATAAGTTGAGTAAATAAGTCAAAATAATTGTTGAAACTATGGTAATAATTGTAGCCAAAGACAGGTGGACACCAGCAAAGGCTATAGATTTTTGTGGAATCAGCGCAGGGATTGGTTTGGCTGATGAGGTGAAAAATTTTACAAAGAGGTTTTGCAAAAATAGGGAAACACCTATGGTAGTTATCAAAAGAGATATCCTAGAGGATGACCTAAGTGGCCTGTAGGCTATTCTCTCTATTAAAACCCCAAGGAGGGTACAAAGTATAATAGTTGGCACTATGGCAAGCCATAATGGCAGCCCTGCCCTAAAGATTGGCAGCTGGATGACCAAAAATATGGTGTAGCCACCGACCATTATGATATCTCCGTGGGCAAAGTTTATAAGCTTGGCTATCCCATAAACCATGGTATATCCAAGGGCAACTAGGGCATAGATACTACCTAGCTGCAGCCCATTAAATAATTGGGTAATAAAATCCATTAAAAATTCCTTTCTTTTCTTCCTATTCTTTTCTGTTTTTATCTTGGACTAACTATAGAATCAAACTTGTATTTTCCATCATCTATTTTCATAATCGAAGCAGCCTTTTGAGGGTTGTTGTTCTCATCAAAACTAAAGGCACCTGTGATGCCATCAAAGTTTAGGGCTTTTATGGCAGCATTTCTAGCTTCATTGCTATCAGAATCTGCATTTTCAAAACCTTCCTTGATTATATAAATAGTGTCATAGCCAAGGGCAGAAAATGCTGTCGGGTCTTCGCCATAGGCATTCCTATAGGCTTCTATGAAGTCCTTTACCTTTGGATTATCATCTTCTATAGAAAAGTGGTTGGTAAAGTATGAATCCTCTATAAGGTCAAAGCTTGACTCATCCATAGTCTTTAAGATCCCATCCCAGCCATCTCCGCCTATAAAGGTCGCATCGATACCACTATCCCTGGCTTGGGGAGCTATAAGGGCTAGTTTTTCATAATATTCTGGTAATAGTAAGACATCTGGGTCAAGGCTAGCTATACTAGTTAGCTGGGCCTTGAAGTCTGTATCATTTTCTCCATAGGACTCCTTGGCTACTATTTCTATGCCAAGTTCGGCCGCCTTTTTTTCAAAGGATTCGGCTATACCTGTTGAATAATCACTGGCTGTATTTACCAAAATAGCTGCTGTCTTTGCATCAAGGCTGTCCTTGGCAAAGATGGCCAAAAGCTCTCCCTGGTAGGGATTGGTAAAGCAAGTTCTAAATACATTGGTCTTGCCTGCTGTGATCGATTCCTCTGTGCCAGTTGGAGTAATGACAGGGACACCATCAGATATGGATGCTTCTGCTATGGCAAGTGATGGGTTGGATGTGCTTGACCCAACTACAGCCTGGACACCATTTTCCACAAGCTTATGATAGCTAGTAACTGCATCAGTTAACTCGCCCTTGTCATCTAGGGATTCTAGGCTAAGTGTTTTGCCATTTATCCCGCCATTTTCATTAATCTCATCTATGGCCATCTCCATACCGTTTACAGTGGACTGGCCATAGTTTGAATATTGACCAGTTAACGGGAAGCTTGAGCCTATGTGGATTACCTTGTCTTTATCCTTAATGTCTGTTTCATTGTTGCCACATCCGGTAAATAATAATGCGGCAGCTGCTATGCTTGCGATAATTTTCTTTTTCATTTTTTCCTCCTAAAATTTGGTAGAAAAAACCCTCCGTCTTTTCTACACTGGGGTAGAAGAGACGAAGGGTATTATTATCTAATAGACCAGCTCCGCGGTACCACTCTTCTTCATCTATTGATGCACTTTGATCATAAAAATGAATAACTCTGTAACGGGAGTTCCCGGGACCACCTACTATTAGTTCAATGGCCGGCTTAGTGGCTAGTTCTAAGGCTCATTTTGGTATTTTCCAGCATCCAATACCTCTCTGAGAAAATGAGTGACTTATAATATTCCACTTCAACGCTTTTATGCTTTATATGGAAATATTATATGCTGGGAAAATATATTTGTCAATCATTTTTTTAATAATAATACCTTTTTTTGAATATTTACTTATCTAGGCTTGACTATGGTTTCAAACTTATACTTTCCATCTTCTATTTTGATCATAGTAGATGATTTTTGTGGGTTGTTGTTTTCATCAAAGCTAAAGCTACCTGTAACACCAGCAAACTCTGTGGCTTTGATGGCTTTTGTTAGAGCTTTTGGCTCGGTCGTTCCTGCTTCTTCGATAGCTTGTTTGGCAAGATATACAGAGTCATAGCCTAGGGCTGATGGGGAGATAGGGTCCTCGCTATAGGCATCCTGGTAGGCTTTTACAAAATTTGCCACTATTTCTTCAGTGGAGTCGATGGCAAAGTGGTCGTTGTAATAAGAATTATTGACATCATCATAGGCTGACTCATCAAGAGATGACAAAAACCCTGCCCAGCCATCTGGCCCTATAAAGGTAGACTCGATCCCAACTTCTCTAGCCTGAGGCATGATGAGAGATAGTTTCTCATAATAGTCAGGCAAGAGGAGGATGTCAGGACCAGCTGCTTTTAGGCTGGTAAGCTGGGCCTTAAAGTCTGTATCGGCTGCCCCGTAGGCCTCCTCTCCCACAATCTGTATACCTAGCTCAGCTGCCTTATCAGAAAAGGCCTTTGCAATACCGGTTGAGTAGTCATCTGAGCTGTTTTTAAGGATTGCTGCAGTCTTTGCACCTAATTTATCCTTGGCAAAGATTGCAAGTAGGGATCCCTGGTAGGAGTTGGTGAAGGTCTGCCTAAATATATTTGCCTTACCCTCTGTGATTTCCTCCTGGGTCCCACCTGGGGTGATAACTGGGATGTCATTATTGACTGCAGTTTCTGCCACAGCCAACGATGGTTTTGATGTAAAGGCACCTATGATCAGATCCACATCTTCTTCCACTAATTTGTTGTAAGAAGTAACAGCGTCAGTAATTTCTCCCTTATCATCCATAACAGTAAGCTCGATTTCCTTGCCATTGATACCGCCAGCTTCATTAATCTCGTCAACTGCAAGTCTTATTCCTTTTTCATTTGCCTGGCCATAGATTGAAACAGAACCAGTTTGAGGGGTAATGACCCCGATTTTTACCTTATCCTTACTTGCTTCATCTGGGCCATTAGAATTTGCCCCGCAGGCTGTTAATAACAAGGATAGACTAGTTGCGGCTAACAATAATTTTTTTCTTAATTTCATTTTTTTCCTCCTAATAAAACAGAAAAACCCCGTCTCTTTACAAATTATGTAAAGAGACGAGGTTGTAAAATCATGTATGTTGGCCCCGCGGTACCACTCTTCTTCATCGGTTGATGCTCTCAGCTTCAAATTAATGAATATCTCTATAACGTGAGAGGACGGTGTCACATACTAATCTTCAGTGAACAACTCTGTGGCGAACCGAACCAAGTCATCTGGGTGCTTCTCACCAGCCAGCACCTCTCTGGGCAAACAATCAAAGGATCTTTTCCACTTCAAAGTCTTTATTCATTTGCAGTAATTGTATACTTGTCCTCAAGATTTGTCAACTATTTTATTAGGAAAAATTTTTACTTGGCCTTAACCTCTGAATCAAACTTGTACTTGCCGTCCACGATTTCTATCATTTTGGCAGATTTGATTGGGTTGTTGTTCTCGTCATAAGTAAATGTTCCTGTAATACCCTCAAACTCTAGGCTTCTTAGGGCATCGGAAACTGCCTTTGATTCGGTAGTGCCAGCTTTTTCAACTGCTTGCTTGTAGAGGTAGACTGTGTCATAGCCCTCAGCAGCAAAGGTAGATGGGTCTTCTCCATATTTTTCCTTGTAGTCAGCTATAAACTTTTGCACCTTTTCATTTGGGTCTTCTAAGGTAAATTGGTTGGCAAAAAACGAACCTTCTATGGCAGCAAAGTTGGATGGGTCTAGGATAGATAGGACAGTATCCCAACCATCAGCTCCAACTAAGGTAGCATTGATACCAGCTTCTCTTACTTGTGGAACAATTAGAGCAACTTTTTCATAGTAGTCAGGGATTAGTAGAACATCTGGTTCTTGACCCTTGATATTTGTAAGTTGCGCTTTAAAATCTGTATCATTGTCACCGTAGGACTCATCAGCCACAACTTCCATGCCAAATTCCTTAGATTTTTCTACAAAGACATCAGCAACACCCATAGAGAAATCTGATGATTGGTTGCGGAGAACTGCAACTTTCGCTGCTCCTAGATTTTCTTTAGAGAAGTTGGCCAAAACCTCACCTTGGAATGGATCAATAAAGGCAGTCCTAAAGGCATTGTTCTTGCCCTCGGTAATATTGGCTTGGGTTCCAGTAGGGGTGATGAAAACAACATCATCATTTACAGCAGACTCTGCGATTGCAAGGGATGGTTTTGAAGTGATCCCACCAAAAACAGCCCTAGCTCCTTCTTCAACTAACTTATTGTAGTTAGTAACAGCATCAGTAATCTCACCCTTATCATCAAGCTCAGTCCATTCTAGGTCTTTACCTAAGACTCCACCAGCTGCATTGATCTCCTCAACAGCAAGCTTTATACCGTTATTTGCAGTAATTCCATAAAATGAAACAGGTCCAGTAAGGGGAGCAGAGTTTCCTATTTTTAAGGTTTCGCTAGCATCAACATTAGCGGTATCAGCTCCTGAGCTATCACTAGCTCCTTGATTATCAGAATTAGAGCAAGCTGTTAAAAACATACTTGCAAGCAACACACCAACAGTAAATTTCTTTCTTAGATTCATAATATCCTCCATATATTTTTGGGGAATAAAAAAACCTCCGTCTCTCTAAACCCCTTTGGCTTAAAGAGACGAAGGATAATATCTAAATTATGCCCTCCGCGGTACCACTCTTCTTCATCAATAGATGCTCTTAGTTCATGTAATGAATAGCCCTATAACGGGAGCTCCCGAATCCACCTACATTTCGGCAAATTAGCTTAGTGGTGATTTTCATATGTATCATCTTAGTGCCTTCCACCAACCGGCACCTCTCTAGAAAGACTACTCATATTACTATCCACTTCATCGCTTTTAATTGATAATGTTATTATAAATCCGGAATTTATATTTGTCAAATCTTTTTTTGATATTTATTCAAATAGATTTATTTATATAGATAGGTTGAAGTAATAATTGGCTTGTCTATAAGGTTTGAAGCTTTTTTGCAAAATTTGATTAATAAGTATGCGTTGCTGATAGCAATAAATCAGAAATATAAAAATAAGTTCAGTTATAAATCCAGCCCCCGTACTGTCATCCTGATCGAAAGAACCTGGTATAATAAATTCAAACAAAAGTCATAATTTAAGGAAAATACAATGGAAGAAATTATCATAAAAGAACAAGTAATACCAGATATGAACAGTATCATGAATTTATATAGTGACGTTTCTTGGACGGCCTACACATCTAATCCATCGAAACTAGAACAAGCTATAAGCAACTCCTTGAAAGTTTGGACAGCTTGGGATGATGATTTGCTAGTAGGTTTAGCACGAGTTGTGGGGGATAGCTCAACAATTATTTATATTCAAGATATTTTAGTTTTAGAAGCATACCAGAATAAAGGAATTGGAAGTCAGTTTTTAAAAATTATTCTTGATGAGTATCAAGATATTCGACAAATCATTTTACTGACAGATGACACTGATAAATCGATTAAGTTTTATGAAAAAAATGGGTTTACACAGGCTAGTGAATATAAGTCTGTTGCTTTTATGAAATAGGATTTGTTCTTAAGTCTTTTTTCATTATCATTACAAAGGTAATAGTAACGATATACTATGTTTTAAGACACACTACATAAAAATAAAGGGAGTATGATATGGATTTTCAAGAAATTTCAAAAATAGATGATGACTTAAAAAGGAATGAGGAGTTATATAAATTTTTTGATGAAGAAAAAAGGCTTTTTAGTAAATCTGGGCAAGTTGAGAAGATTACAACACTAAAAGAAATTTCTGGTCTTATTACTCAAGATTCAAAAATTTTAGATGTTGGAGCAGGGACTGGAGTTTATACTATTCCTTTAGCTGAAAAAGTAGATGAAGTAGTCGCTTACGAACCAGCAACGAATAACTATACAAAATTAAAAGAAAAAATTGAAAATAATAAACTTCATAATGTTACAGTTGAACATAAAAGTTCACTAGACATGACTGATCTTAGAGATAACTATTTTGATTTGGTCTTACTTTTTGGTCCGATGTATCACTTGTCTAAGGAAGAAGATAGAAAACGAACAATTCAAGAAGCAAAGCGTGTCCTTAAAGAAGGAGGCTATATCCTAATATCCTTTATCAACCATGATATGATTCCAATGACAGAAATGGTTTATGATTCAAATTATTTTGAAACACAAGGCTATAACCCTAACACACAAAGGCTTATTAATAGACCTTTTATATTTTTTACCTTATCAGAATGTATTGAAATGCTTGAAATGGAAAACCTTAAAATCATTAGAAAAATTGCTTCTAGTGGATTTTCCGAATTGTTACAAAAACAGATTGATAATATGAGTGATTTATCTTATGAAAGATATATTGACTGGCACCTTGCTCATTGTGACAAAGAAGAATTATTAGGGGCAAGTAATCATTATCTATTTGTTTGTAAAATCAAGGAATGAAAGCTAAAAATCTTTATGATGATTTAAGCATATATTAAATGGTTATGTATAAATAACCAAACATTAATTTTCAACCACCTAGAGGATAAGTTAAGTGAATAATAAAATCGTCTTTGGCTATAAATAGATTAGGAGGGTATATGAAATTTTTACACACAATGATTAGAGTTAAGGACCTTGATAAGTCCTATAAATTTTATACAGAAGAGCTGGGCTTTGTTGAAAGTAGAAGGAAGGAATTTCCAGACAAGAAATTCGACCTTGTCTACCTAAAACTTCCAGAATCTGGCGATTATGAATTGGAATTAACCTACAATTATGACCAAGAAGAAGCCTATGACCTAGGAAATGGATATGGACATATAGCAATTTCTAACCCAGACATCAAATCCTTTAGAGAAGAGTTAAGCAACAAAGGCTATGAAGTTACAGAAATCAGAGGCCTTGCCGATAATTCAGACAAGTACTTTTTCGTAACAGATCCAGATGGGTACAAGATTGAGATTATAGAAAGATAATATTTAAGAACTTGCGATTATAAGGGCTGGCAGTAAAATCTGCTTGCTCTTTTTTGTATGTTTGGGAGATTTTCTAAAGGGATCTAGGGTCATAATAGGGATATAGGCAAATATTTATATAAATAAGGAGTTCAATATTTCTCCCATTACTAGCTTATTATTAACCAAAACCCAAGACATGGTACTTAATCCCTATGTTATAATGGATATTAAGGAGAGTGCATATGGAAACAACAATCAACCTTTACCAAAAACTATGGGCAGCCTCTGATGATTTGCGTAGCCAGATGGATGCCAATGAATACAAAAACTACTTACTTGCAATTATTTTCTACAAGTACCTATCAGATAAGATGTTAGATGAGATAGGG
This sequence comes from Anaerococcus pacaensis 9403502, assembly GCA_000308255.3. GTDB lineage: Bacteria > Bacillota > Clostridia > Tissierellales > Peptoniphilaceae > Anaerococcus > Anaerococcus pacaensis. The sequence continues at coordinate 760,602 of HG326663.1, forward strand.
AAACTTCTTGAGCTGGCTGATGCTGATTTAAAAGAGATCCAGGTCATGTATGAAGAGGAGATGATGGGTCCTGACGCTGACCTAATAGTTGAGGAGATAAGGAATAGATTTTCCTTTATCATAGCACCAGAGCATACCTTTACCCACCTTATAGAAGAAATTGACGAGGGGACATTTCAGCTAGATGACCTAGGCCAGGCCTTTAATGAAATCGAACGCTCTGATGATGACTTCCGTGGCTTATTTGAAGATATAGACCTATATTCAAACAAACTGGGCAAGCTCCCACAGGAGAAAAACAAACGCATATCAAATGTCATGAAACAATTTGCCGAGGTCAACTTTGCCCATTACTCTGGTGATGTCCTAGGTGATGTTTACGAATATATGCTAGCAAACTTTGCATCAGAATCAGGGAAAAAAGCAGGGGAGTTTTATACCCCACAACCAGTATCTAGACTTATGGCGATGATAGTGATGGCAGGCAATGAAGACAAAAAGGGCTTTACCGTATATGACCCGACTCTTGGGAACGTGTCATAATAGTGATGGGTGCAGTTTGTGTTAATAAATCGACGGTTTCAGGAACTTTAACTAAATATATTTCGTGCATTGCTTAGAGTAATTAGGATCTAATTGCTGTGAGCAGTGCATGAGAGGTAAGGACATTAGCTCTTGAATAGTTGATAATTATCTAATGCAATCATATTTAAGGCAATAGTTAGTTACGCATCAGTATAATTATATTCATGTTGAATATCTTAGTAGAGCAAAGGGTAAAATTTAATTAGATAAATAGTAAGTAAATTATATGGAGTAACTTACTTTTTTAGGAAGGAGTGACAATTTGAAATACAAGCAAATATTTAACTCTGGAGTAACTTTTCAACAATTTTACGATACTGCTCAGGATATATATAAGAATTATGCTAATAATGCGATAAGAAATTATTCAAATTTAGAGAGATATTTAGAAAAGGTTAGTAGTATAACAAGCAAATTTAATATACTTGCGATTGGAGAAAACTGGTGTATTGATTCTATAATTAATATTCCTGTAGTTCATTGGTTAGAAAAAAATAATGAAAATATAAAACTTAAAGTAATAGATACAGATAGTTACAGTAAGTTTATGCCTAATGAAAAAGTTATTACACCAACATTTATTATTATGAATCAAGAATATCAGGAGATAGGGAAATGGGTTCAATATCCTAAAAGAATAATAGATGTGGTTGAATCTAAGGACCAAGTTCGAATTATAGTAGAGAAAAGGAGATACCGACAGGGAGAATATATTGAAGATACATTGAAAGAGGTATTAGATATCCTGATTAACTATAGAAATAATATTTATTTAGACAGGAGGAAATAAAGTGAGTCAAGAAAATAAGATAAATCAATCTTGCTGAGATTCAATACAAAAAACCATTGGTACAATGGAAGAAAAAGAAAATTGCCCCAAATGTTACGAAATAGGAGAAAAGGTTAAGAATATAACTGTAAAGCATATGGTATCAGAAAACCTTATGGGAAAGGTTGTAGATGAAGAAACTTACTATTTATGTATGAATGAAGATTGTGATGTCGTGTATTATAACTTAAACAATGAAAGAATTTTTTATAAGGAAGAAGTAAAAGTTCCTATATGGTTAAAAAAGAATGCAAATCCCAAATATATATGCTATTGCAACCAAGTTACAGAGCAACAAATTATAAACGCTGTTTTAGATGATGGTGCAAAGAATATTAAAGATATTATTAGACTTACAGGGGCAATGAAAAATGGAAAGTGCGAAATTAACAATCCTTTGGGTAAATGCTGTAGTCCTTTTATTCAAGAAACCATCAATAAAGCATTAAATAGCAAAGAATAGTTTGCGACACATAATTTATAAAGTACGTCACAACAGTAATAAAATTAAAAATAATAAAAAACTTGCGTTTTTATCAGATTTACGGCCTTTCTTTTTATTTACAAGACCATTATATCCATAAATTTTATATTTTCTAAGCCAAGAGTGAAGTTGACCTGGATTAATTCCCGCTTCAATTGCTACAGACTTAACGGAGTGGCCGGCAAGTACTTTTAATATATTTACTTACTTTTGTTCAGGATTCCAATTAATACTATTACCATGTTTTAAAATTTCAGGACCATGAAGTTCTTCTAGTCTCACCCATAGTCTAATAGTTTTACGGAAATCTCTTTCGTTTATTCCTTCTGGTGTTTGCGGCCATTTCCCTTCTCTGTACAATTGAATACATTCTTTTTTGTATTCATAACTATATTTCATAAAAAAAACCTCCTTACTGGTTTGTCCAGTAAAGAGGGTACATATCAATTTTGGGGTTCACCTCAAAATCTGCTGGCCCTTTTTAATGCTTGGGAGATAAGGCCAAAAGTTAAATAAAGATCAAAAGCAAATAATTATACAACATGACCAGCTAGAGACCTAGCTGGTTTTATTATGAATAACTCAATAACCCATTAGACTAGCAGAGACCCCAAAAGTGCCAAAGTTTCAAACTTATTATGAACCTCACTATTAGCCCGATAGAAAAGCAAAACAAAAACAGGAATCTCCTCAATAGACGACCCCACAAAAATTGCAAGTGTTGAAAGAATAGTTTGAATCATAATAGCTCCTTGGATAATTTATATAATCATTTTACGGCTAAAAATCGACACAACTATCGCAATAAAATTTTATAATCGGTCGATTATTGGAAATTTTTCCTAATCGACCGAATCGATTCGGTTGAATAAAGCTAATTGTTCGATAGATAATATTATTGAAATTAAAATATTCCAATGAGATTAAAAGGTAGCTTCACAACTAATCGATTACAAATTATCGGTCGATTAATCTATTCGACCGATAATCAACCGAAAATCGGTCAAAAAAGTTGATGATCGACCGAAGTATGCTATATTAATATTAGAGGTAAATGTATGAAAGAGTCTTCAAGTATAGAATTTAAGGAAAAAATTAGCAAATCATTTCTTAAAACAGTTAGTGCGTTTTCAAATTATAATGGGGGAATGATAATATTTGGGATTGATGATAATGGAGTAGCAATTGGTTTAGATAATCCAAATCAATCAGCTTTAGATATAGAAAATAGGATAAATGATACTATTTCTCCAAATCCCAATTATAGACTGGAAACAGATTTAGATAATAATCTTGTAATACTTAATGTATCAGAAGGAAAACACAAACCTTACTATTATGAGAACAAGGCTTATATCAGGCATGGGACATCTACTATAGAAATGGATAGATTAGAGTTAAATGCTCTAATTTTAGAAGGAAGTAATCAAACTTATGATGCTCTCGAAAGCTCAAAAGAGGATTTAAAGTTTAACTATTTGCAAACAAAGTTAATGCAAGCTAATATAGTTGATGAATTAAATCTAGATATACTTAGGACTTTAGAACTATATAATAATAAGTTTTCTGCTTATACTGTTGCTGGAGAATTATTTTCAGATAATAATCATATAGCAAGTGTAGATATAGCTAGATTTGGAAATAGCACAGATGTAATACTTGAAAGGGTAGAACCAAATTCTAAATCAATATTAGAGCAATTTGATCAGGCTGTGAACTTATATAAGAGCAATTACCAGTTTGAAAAAATAGAAGGTACATATAGAAATAAGTATGAATTAATACCAGAAGAAGCCTTTAGGGAAGCCTTAGCAAATTCTATAGTTCATAGGAGACTGGATATGAACGCAAATACACAAATCGCTATGTATCCTGACAGGATAGAAATAACATCACCAGGAGGACTACCGCTAGGTTTAACCGAGGATAATTACTTAAATGGCCAGATTACAGTAATAAGAAATCCTCTAGTAGCAAATTTATTCTATAGGCTAGATATAATTGAAAAATTCGGAACTGGAATTAAAAGAATAAAAGATGCTTATAATGAAAATTACACAAGCCCGATATTTAAAATTACAGAAAATTTTATTACTGTTGTTTTGCCAGTAATAGGACAATCAAACTTGACTGAAGATGAGAAACTTTTATTTGATTTAATATCACGTGGAGTTGATACTACAAGTGGCCTAGCAAAGTATACGGGTTTTGGCAGAAGTAAAATTGTAAGCTTAATTAATGATTTAATAGAAAAAAATCTCATAAAAAGATTAGGAGCTGGGAGAAGCACCCATTATATGGTTATGATATAGAGTTAAAAAGGCTAAAGCAATAACTTAATTAAGTGATTTTAGAGCTGAGCGGATGATAAGAGCCATCTTTACAATAAAGGCCTTTAAATATACTTCAAGACTATTTAAAAATTTAAGAGATATATGTATTATGTATTTTTACTAAAATTAATAGTACAAACGAATTATAAAACTATAAATTGAAAGAGATTAATGGAGATCTAAATGGATTTTACTATAAGGGAAGCTCTACCAAGTGATGCTAAACAAATAATAGAACATACAAAAATCTGTGGATCTGAAACAGACAATATGAGCTATGGACCAGAAGGTATTCAAATTTCTGTGAAAGAGGAGGAAAAATTCTTAGAAAGAGTATTAAATAATAGTAAGCAAATTATGCTTGTCGCAGAAATAAACGGGGTAATTGTAGGAACAGCAAACTATACTACATCAAATGTAAGTAGGTTAGCCCATCGTGGTAGCATAGGTCTATGTGTTCAAAGAAAATATTGGAATATGGGAATTGCTACTTCTTTTATGGAACACCTTATAAAGTTTGGCAAAGAAGAATCAAAATCTAAAAATATTTCTTTAGGTGTTAGAAGCGACAACCAAGTAGCTATTAAATTGTATGAAAAATTTGGATTTAAAAAAATTGGAACTTTTGAGGGTTATTATGAAATAGATAATGAGCTTATTGATGTTGATTATATGCATTTGAAACTTTAAATATAAGTATTTGTTTATAGAGACATATATAAAATTTTCTTGTTGTGGAACCGATTATATTTTACTTAAATTTGTTAAAAGCGACCCAGTTATATTAAGGTAATTCCAAGAGCTGGACTTATATCAGACGTAGATTAATATCTATGTCTGATTTTTTTGTATATTTTCCTAGGAGGATTCAATTTTTTATAAGCAGTATACTTAACTCTTTATTCTATAGGTGATAAGTATTCTAGTTTTCTTTTATTCTTTATTTATTGTAGTATATGATTTACATATTTATATATTGAGCTTGTTATTTTATTGAAATAAAGATTTCAAACAAAACATTTTGTCATATATTTGAATGAATAATTAATTTCAATCTTATAAATTATTATAACAATATAAATATGTGAGAAAGATTATCTTAACGCTTATTTTCACAAATTATGTGAGAATATTTCCTAATCTAACACATTATTACTTATTTAAGCAGATAAGCTATTATAATATTTACAAATTTACAATGAGGAAATACTAATGATATGAACTTGGCTTTTAAAATGAATCTAACAAAGTAAGGTCCAGCAAAACTGGTCCTTATTTAATTGTCCATTTTTCAACATGTTTGTTATAATTATATAAATAAGGAGTATGTATATGGAAACAACAATCAACCTTTACCAAAAACTCTGGGCAGCCTCTGATGACTTGCGTAGCCAGATGGATTCCAATGAATACAAAAACTACTTACTTGCAATTATTTTCTACAAGTACCTATCAGATAAGATGTTAGATGCGATAGGGAAACTTCTTGAGCTGGCTCATGCTGATTTAAAAGAGATCCAGGTCATGTATGAAGAGGAGATGATGGGTCCTGACGCTGACCTAATAGTTGAGGAGATAAGGAATAGATTTTCCTTTATCATAGCACCAGAACATACCTTTACCCACCTTATAGAAGAAATTGACGAGGGGACATTTCAGCTAGATGACCTAGGCCAGGCCTTTAATGAAATCGAACGCTCTGATGATGACTTCCGTGGCTTATTTGAAGATATAGACCTATATTCAAACAAACTGGGCAAGCTCCCACAGGAGAAAAACAAACGCATATCAAATGTCATGAAACAATTTGCCGAGGTCAACTTTGCCCATTACTCTGGTGATGTCCTAGGTGATGTTTACGAATATATGCTAGCAAACTTTCGCCTCAGAATCAGGGAAAAAGGCAGGGGAGTTTTATACCCCACAACCAGTATCTAGGCTTATGGCAATGATAGTTATGGATGGCAATGAAGACAAAAAGGGGTTCACCGTCTATGACCCAACACTCGGATCAGGGTCTTTACTTTTAAATGTCAAAAACTTCTCCAATGAAGCTAGCCGCATCAGATACTTTGGACAAGAGCTAAATAACTCCACCTACAACCTCTCACGTATGAATATGATTCTCCATGATGTACCACTCGAATACCAAAGCCTCAACCAAGGCGACACCCTATCTGATGACTGGCCAGTAGATGAGCCAACCAACTTTGATGCAGTACTGATGAATCCTCCCTACTCTGCCAAATGGCATGCCAGCAAGGGGTTTTTAGATGACCCACGCTTTGCAGAATACGGAGTCCTCCCACCAAAATCAAAGGCAGACTTTGCCTTTCTCCTCCACGGCTTCTACCATTTAAAAAACACAGGAACCATGGCAATCCTCCTCCCACACGGGGTTTTATTTAGAGGAGGGGCTGAGGAGAAAATCAGAAAAATCATGCTGGAAAATGGGTCCATAGATGCAGTAATAGGCCTTGCCCCAAACCTCTTTTACTCCACAGGAATACCGGTTACCCTAATAATACTCAAAAAAGATAAAACTGACCGTAGTGTCTACTTTGTAGATGCGAGCCACGAATTTGTCAAAAAAGGCAATAAGAATGATCTAACAGAGGAAAATATAGAAAGAATCTTTAGAGCCTACCAGTCTAGGGAAGATATAGACAAGTTCGCCCACCTGGCAAGCTTTGAAGAGATAGAAGAAAATGGCTTCAACCTCAATATCCCTAGATATGTAGACACCTTTGAAGAAGAAGAGCCTATTGATTTGGCAGAAGTATCTGCTGATATCAAAGCAATCAACGAAGAGTCAGACAAACTAAAAGCAGAAATACTAGCTGATATGAAAAATCTTGTGGCAACTACTGATGAGGCTGCGGCAGAGCTAAGAGGCTTTATGGAAATCCTAGGCGGTGACTTATGAGAAATGTACCAGAGTTAAGGTTTGAGGGATTTGATGGGGAGTGGGAAGAAAGTAAGATAAACGATTTAGTAAAAATAAACTCAGGTAAAGATTATAAACATTTAGAAGAGGGAGTATATCCAGTTTATGGTACTGGTGGATTCATAACTTATGTTAATGAATTTCTATCTGAAGATGATTCTATTGGGATTGGAAGAAAAGGAACCATAAATAAGCCTTATAAGCTTAAGGCTCCATTCTGGACAGTTGATACTCTTTTTTATGCTACACCAAAAGAAAATTTTAATATAGATTATATTTTTGGTTTGTTTCAAAAAATTAATTGGTTAAAATATGATGAGTCTACAGGATTACCAAGTTTATCAAAAACTAATATAAACAATATACAGATATATAGAGCTGGTGCTGAAGAACAAGAAAAAATCGGGGACTTGTTTAGAAAGATTGACTACCTAATCGAAAATCAAGAAGCTAAAGTTTCCAAGATGGAAGATTTCAAAAAATCCATGCTCCAAAAAATTTTCCCTAAAAAAGGCGAGCTTGTTCCTGAGTTTAGGCTTGATGGGTTTGATGGGGACTGGAGCATAGTAAAAGTAGGGGAGATATTTAAAGTTACTAGAGGATATGTTCTATCAAAAGAAGAACTAAGTACCGAACCTACGCAAGAGTACAAATATCCTGTATACTCATCTCAAACATTAAACAATGGACTAATGGGTTATTATAATAACTATTTATATAAAGATTCTACAACATGGACTACAGATGGTGCAAATGCTGGAAATGTAAAGTATAGACAAGGATATTTCTATGCTACTAATGTATGTGGAGTTTTAATTTCTGAGGAAGGACATTCCAATTATACAATAGCAGAAGCTCTAAACTCAGTAGCTTATAAACATGTATCGAGAGTCGGAAATCCAAAGTTAATGAATAATGTAATGTCAGAAATAGAAATAACTGTTCCTAAAAATTTAAACGAAGAATTGAAGATATCTGAATATATAAAAAAACTAGACACCCAAATCGAAAACGAACAAAGATTACTAGACTCATACAAGCTAATGAAAAAATCCCTACTCCAAAAGATGTTTGTATAGGAGATGCTATGGTAGAGATAAAATTTGATGATGAAGCTAAGCTAGAGGCTGACCTGATAGAACAACTGACTACTGGCAAGAGCCAGTGGACTTATGAACCTCATATCAAGACCCATGATGACCTATGGGCAAACTTTAGAAATATACTCGAGGTAAATAACAAGGCGGTATTAGCTGATAATCCACTTACAGACTCAGAGTTTCGCCAGATACAAAACGAGATGACCTTTAGCTCATTTTATGATGCGGGCAAGTTTTTGGTTGGAGAAAATGGCATAGCAAAAGTATCTATCCAAAGGGAAGATGCTAGCCTTGGTACAGTCAGACTTGTAGTTTTCAAACGTGAGGATGTAGCAGGTGGGACTAGTGTCTATCAAGTGATCAACCAATTTGCCGCACCAAAGACTATGGGCCTCGACCATGATGCTCGTTTTGATGTGACTTTACTTTTTAATGGCTTGCCTTTGATACAAATCGAGCTTAAAAAAAGGTCGGTTTCTCATATGGATGCCTACAATCAAATCAAAAACTATATAGCCACTGACAAGTACAGAGGCCTATTTTCATGCTTACAGTGTTTTGTAATATCTAATGGGTCTACTACTAGATATATAGCTGCCAATACTGATACAAAGCTAAACAAGCAGTTTTTGACTAGGTGGAATGATAGGGACAACCAGCCAGTTGATGATTTATTTGGTTTTGCTAGAGAAGTCCTATCTATCCCCGAGGCCCACCAGTTGATTAGCCATTATAGCGTCCTCGATAATGAGGGAGAAAATATCATTATTCTCCGTCCATACCAAATACACGCCATAAAGTCCTTAAAACAAGCAGCGGCCTATCGTGAATCTGGCTATGTCTGGCATACTACAGGTTCTGGGAAGACTCTGACAAGCTACAAGGCCAGCCGCAACCTATACCAAATACCACGTATAGAAAAGACTATATTTATAGTTGACAGGGTAGACCTTGATCAGCAAACTACCAATTCTTTTATGGCCTATGCTGCTAATGACACTGTTGATATAGAATCAACTGACAACGTTAAGAATCTTAAAAATCATCTCTTGTCTGACGACAGGTCGGTGGTGGTGACTACGGTTCAAAAGCTCAACTATTTGATAAATAACAAGGAAAAGTGGCTGACTGATGGGCAGATAGAAAGCCTTAGAAAGCTAGAGATTGCCTTTGTGGTTGATGAATGCCACAGGGCCATCTCCCCAGCTCAGCAAAATATTTTGAAAAAATTTTTTATCAATTCCTTATGGTATGGCTTTACTGGCACTCCGATTTTTGCAGAAAATAAAAAGGCTGCTGTAGGAGACTTGCCACAGACTACAGAAGAGCAATTTGGCCGCAGGCTTCACGAATATACTGTAAAAGAGGCTATAGGAGACGGGGCTGTGCTTGGATTTCAGGTGGAAAATATGGATATGATTGGCGAATCTGTCTACGATATCGTAGCTAGTGTAAAGCCAGACATGGATGTATATGCTTTTGAAAGAGATGAGCTCGAGCCCTATATCCCTGATGAGGTATATAAGCAAGAAAACTATAAGCTTACAGTCATTGATAAGATTGTAAATGGTATGGCTAGGAAATTTGCCCTCGATAGGGGTAGGGGCAAGACTTATGGGGCAATCCTTACCACATCATCTATCAAGGAAGCCCAGGAGTACTATAGGCTATTTAAGGAAGTGACCCGTGGTGAGTCAGAGGTGAAGGTTTCTGATAGGATAAAGTCAATGGTGTCAGATTTTCCTAAGGTAGCTATTACCTATTCTATAGTGGAAAATGATGAGATGACTATTGAGAATAATGAAGAAATGAAGATTGCCCTATCCGATTATAATGAGGAATATGGGACTAGCTTTTCTTTAGAGACCATAGGATCATATAACCGCAATCTAAACGAGAGGCTAGCTAGAAAAAAGGATAAGTATAAGTCTCGTAGCCAACAGGTGGATATTGTGATAGTGGTTGATAGGCTCTTAACAGGATTTGACTCGCCAAGTCTATCGCTGTTACTAATCGACAGGCCTCCTATGACACCACAGGGGCTTATCCAGGCATTTTCAAGAACCAATAGGCTATATGATGATAGGAAGACCTACGGGCAGATAATCACATTTAGAACACCAAAGGCCTATGAAGAGGCTATAGAAAGTGCCTTCAAACTTTACTCAAACGGTGGTGAAAACTATGTAACTGCGCCAACTTATGAGGACTCCAAGCAGAAATTTACCGATGCTGTCGATGAGCTACTTAGCTTTGAACTCGTAGATACACCAGAGGTGGAGTATGGCATCGAAAAAATGGTAAAGTTTGTATCAGTATTTCAAAAATTTGACAAGGCCAATGCTGCTGTCATGGTCTATAGTGAGTATGCAGAGGATGAGGATTATTTTAAGGGTTTGATAAGTAGTGAAGAGGTAGAAAAGTATTTTGACTTCTATAACTATATCAAAGCTATATTGGTCGAACCTGACTTAGAAATAAGTTGGGATTTCCTCTTAGATATGCACTACGAACCAGTATCAGTCCACCAAGGCACCATAGACTATAACTACCTATCAAGCCTAATGCAAGAAAAAGCTAAAAATAGGCCAACCTATGATGCAAAGCAAGATAGTGAGATAGAAAAAACCATAGATGAACTAGCCAAAACCAACCCAGAAAAATCAAGTATTTACAGAGACATCTACCAAGACATGAAAAAAGACCCGGCTAAATACCAAGGACTGAATATAGAAGACCTAGTCCGTGCCAAAATAAATCAAATCATAGCAGATAAAATAAACAACTTCGCCGACCAATACAAGGTAGATGTAGACGACCTAATATTTTACACCAGCCACTACAAAGACCACCCAGAAGACAGCAAACCACTTGGAGAAGATGGGCTAATCAGAAATGCTAACAAAGATGCCTACAACGATGAAAACGAAGCAGAGATAAGCCTGCTAAGATACAGAAAACTAATAAGAACCGCTGCGGCTGAGTTTGTGGAAAGGGAAGTGTTGCCTTATTTGGATTAGGGGGTAATAAATGCCTATTATTTGTAGTAATCAACAAAGGAGATCCCCTGTAAGGAAAAATATTAATGAGTTCTAATAGTACTAATTATCAACAGAATATACAGAATATAGAAGAAAATAGGAAAGGTGGGCAAGTTGCATTAGCTGGATACACCTATCAGCTATGGTATTCCTGCTATTTGATTTTAAATGAATTAAATAAAGGGAATACTTATAAATTAGAAGGTGTAGAAGATATAGATAAAATTGAAAGCATTGAAAAAAGCAAAGATAATGTATTCACACATATTCAAATAAAATATTCAGCTAATAAACAAAGTTCTAGTTTTTTAAAAAATGTTCTTAAAAACTTTTTAGAGATATACTTAAATGATAATAAGAGAAAATTTATTTTAGTATATGATTTTGAGGTTAGTGAGGGACACCTAAAAAAACTTATCAATGACGAATTAGATAGCAAGTCTAACCAGTATTGGAAACGTATAATAGGTGAGATTAAAGAAGATAATGAAAAATGGGAATGGGATAATTTTAGTTACAATGATTTTATAGCGTCTCTAGATTTTAAGAAAGTATCTGATAATAAATTAAAAGAAAACATTGAAAGACTTCTAATTGATAAATTTAATATTACAACAGACAACATTAAATTATATATAGAAGCTATATCGAGTCTCTGTCTTAACAAAATGAAAAATGGAGGATTAATAAATGATAGAGATATAGTAAAAACTATGTCAGATACTCAAGACCTAATTGAAAAAGGAGCTTGTAATCCTGCTGCAAGATTTATAAATAAAATTAGTTTTATAAATAAAGATTTAGGAAGCAATGATAAGAGCTATTATGAGGGAAAAAAACCTAATGTTTCTGATATTGTTAATGGACTCCCCATAAAAAGAGAATCTTTGGAGAAACAGATTATAGAATCAATTGAAGAAAATAGAGTTACGGTGATAAAGGCATCTAGTGGTCAAGGAAAAACAACCTTGGCATATCAAGTAGCTTACAACTTATCTGAAATCTACACCTCTTATCAAATTATGTGGTGTAATGACACTAAAGAACTATTTAATATATTAGATTACTTTACAACCAGAGTTAAACTTGGAGAGAATCCACTAATAATTCTTGATAACCTAGACGTTCAATTAAGCCAATGGAACAGATTAGCTCAAATTCTTCAAGGAGAAAACCACCAGTATAAAATTATAATTACTACAAGAGAAGATGATTGGTACAGATATGGTGGAGACTTAAGCAATATAAAGTTACTAAATATTGTAGATTTGTATTTAAGTTCTGAAGAGGCTAATAATATTTATAACGTGCTTTATAAAAATAATATGCTTCACGAATCTATAGTTAGTTGGGAAGATTCATATAAAATCATTGAAGATAAAAAGCTTTTGATTGAGTACGTATATTTGCTAACTCATGGTGAAATGTTATCCCAAAGGATTGACTCACAAATTTCAGAACTACTTAAAGAAGATGATGGTGATATAAAAGGTGATATTTTACGCAAGGTATGTTTTGCAGATAAATGTGGTGTTAGGATTGCATCTAATAAGCTAATAAAAACACTAAATGAAGAAAATGTAGATATAGGATCAGTACTTGAGAGTTTAGAAAATGAATATTTAATCAAAATAAAGACAAATGATATTTATGTGGAAGGCCTACATCCTGTTAGATCCAAACATATAGTAGACAAACTACATAAATTTTATCCATTAGAGGATACAGCTTTGGAAGTTGTAAATCTTATAGATGAATTGTACAGACCTAAATTTTATTACTATCTAACCTATGAAATTAAGAGAAGCTATAGATTTTATACTGATTTGGTTAACAAAATATGGGATGAGAACGATATGTCTTCGTATGTGGATGCATTAAAAGGAATATTTTCTGCAAGCGTAATGAAGTACTATAATGATAATAAAAGTATATTTGAGAAAGCTAACGATATTGGTGGTCTTCAACTACTAAATTTTGAATTAGCTCCATTTTCCGTATTTGAAGAAATAGATAAATCTGAAGATACTCTTAATAATTTGAAGGAAATAATACCTGGAAGTAAAAGTAAAATAAATAATCTCATAAAACTAAGGGATGATGCTCCTAAGATTGAGATAGAAGATACTGATATTTATTTGCTATCAAAGTGTATATTTGAATTTTTTGATACTAAAAGAAATCTCGTATCTACAATAGACTTAGATTCATTATCAGCGATTATGTATTGGCTATTTAGAATTGATTCTGATTTTAACCTCTCACAAAATATTTCACTTGAAGAGTTGTGGAATTATATTGACAATTATAGCTTAGAAGCCATTTCAGATATAATGTATATATCTTGGATGGGAAACAAAGAAAACTATTTATCTTTTGTGAATACAAACTTGGAGAAGATATTGGTTTTCCTGAGAAATAGGACGAAATCTCTTAAAATTCATACTAAAGAAACGGATAACAGCATTCACGTAAGATATTTACTATTATCTAGTAATCAACTAAGAGGAAATGAGGAGAGTGTCAAAAGATTAGAAATAATAAGTAAAACTCTCCCTATATTTGATACTTATTGTGCTGAGAGTGTTAAACCTAAATTAGATATCCTTCCAGATTTAGATAAATACGATGATTCTACTAAGAATATTCCGATTGATAATTTAGTTATAGGATTTAATAGGGAATTGAATTCACTATGGGTAGATACAATTTTAAGCAATTATGAAGCTAAAAGTATTAAAGAGTGGAGTGCTCACTGGCTTAATGTAAGAAAAGATATTGTATATTTGATAGAACTATACACAGAAAAAATGTATAAAAAACTTTCTCAAAAAGTATTTAGAAAATTAAATATAATTAATGAATTAGAGGTCAGACTAGATAATAATATTTCTAAAGAATTTAGATATCCCTTTCAAGATAGACCATTTGAAAATAAGGAAAGCTTGCCAGAAGAATTTTCTAAAATAAAAAGTAACTATTTCTTTAAAATTAAAAATTTAATAAACTTCTTTGAAGGTTTTTTAAATAAAGAGGAAAGAGCATCAAATTTATTTTATTTTAATTTAAATTTTGTAATATCTAAATTAGAGGATATGCAATTCTATTTTAATAGTATAAGCTTAAATAACGAAATACTAATTGAAGAGCATATATTGATATGCAGAAAAGAAAAAGAAAAGTTTGATGAATTTATAGGATGTTGCTACTATTATCAAGACCACTCTCCTAGCAAATACTTTAGGAAGTATGAGGTAAGTAGTCGGTATAGAAATAAATACAAAGAAAAGATAGAAAATGCAAAAAATTCTTTAACTAGCTTATCTTCAGAATTTAATGTTATTTTCCCAAAAGAAGATATACAGGAAGAGATTTTAAGTCACTATCCTATTATTATTTCACATGTTGATTCGACTGATGAATATAAATTACTAAATATTCTATATAAAAGCATAGATTTTACTAAAACTGACTATGATTATCTTATACTGATATTTAATCCTGAAGAAAATAATATATTAAATTCAGGATATAAAGTAACGAGAAAATTATTAGAAAATTTAAGAAATGAAGTCAACGGCACGGATATAACCTATGAGGATGAGGCTTTGATGTTATTTCCTATAGAAGTATCTCAAAAAATTTTGGACTGCTTTAACGATGATTATATTATAGATCGTGATCAAGATGATAAATTGGATTATGTTTTAAAAATTGGAGAATTATTATGGTCAATTTCAACTTCTAGAGAAGAAATGGAGCCTATGGATATATCCTACTTAGATAGGATTTTGAAAGAAAGTAAGATTACTATAAATAAAATTTTAAAAGAAATTAAAGATGACTTAAATAATGATATATATGAATATACTATTAAGACATGCAATGATGTATTTGAAGGTAAAACATTCTCAAATCGAGAATTCAATAAGTTCATTAATTATATAATTACAGCTAATAAAATATAAATAATATTATAATGAAAAACATTACCACTCATACATATATTTATTAAAATAATGGTCAAGTTGTATTTAAAGAACAAAATGTCATACAATCCCTTCCTAGAAGTATTTTTAAAACAACATGAGTAAACACTTTTATATCAACACCGAATTTTTCATTGATAATCTATCATGACCCACTTCAACTTAATACTGAACAAAAATCAAACCCATCCACCAGCTAATAAAACAAAAGGATAGTGGATGGGCTTTATAGTGTGTATTTTAACTTATCCCAATATATACCAATATAAGGAAATCTCAAAGTAAAAAATCCCTTGCAAAAAATTTGACAAATACAAATCAGCTCATATAGTATATATAGAAGAAATTCTATATGAGGTGAATGATGACTGTAGATTATGATGATATAACAAAAAAACTTAAGGCTATTTCTGATCCTAAGAGACTTAGGATTGTGGATATGCTTTCTTGTGGTGAGCTTTGTGCTTGTGAGATTTTGGAGAAGTTTGATATTACTCAGCCTACCCTATCTCACGATATGAAAAGGCTTATAGAGGCTGATATTGTTACTAGTAGGAAAGTGGGCAAGAACACTTATTATGCTCTAAACATTGAGGCTTTGGATGATATAGGGCTTAGGCTTGATTATATATTCAATAACAAGGAAGATTGTATCTGCAAGCACTGCAGGGTAGAGTATTAATTTTTTTTGATATACATATAGAAATATTCCTATATATCTATATAACTTTCACCAGTATAGATAGACAAAGTAACATTTTTATGGAGGATTATTATGAAAAAAATGGAAATTTTTGACCCAGCATTATGTTGTTCAACAGGAGTTTGTGGAGCTAGCCCAGATAAGGAGCTTATGAGGGTTGCTAGCATCGTTGATAAGCTATCTAAAAATGGAGCGGTTATAGAAAGATATGGCCTATCAAATTCTCCAAATGAGTTTTTAGACAATAAAACTGTAAATAGCTTGTTAAATGAAAAAGGAGATAGCATCCTTCCTATTATTTTATTAGATGGGGAAGTGGTGATGACTGGTAGATATCCTTCTAACGAGGAGTTTTATGAGCTATTATTACTAGATGGAAGTATAGAAGAAGAAAAAACCAGTACATCTGGTGGATGTTGTTGTTCATCAGAAAGCGGTTGCTGCTAAGTTTTTTAAAGAAAGGAGTTTTGAAGGATGAGAGAGTTTGATATAGATAAGATAGAGCTTACCAAATATTTATTTTTTACTGGCAAGGGAGGAGTTGGCAAGACTTCTACTGCTTGTGCCTCTGCCATTAGTCTAGCAGATCAGGGCAAGAAGGTGCTTTTAATCAGTACAGATCCTGCTTCAAATCTCCAAGACGTTTTTGAGACTGACCTTGATAATAAGGGAGTGGAGATAGAAAAGGTAGAAGGTCTGACTGTGGCAAACTTAGACCCAATAGATGCTGCCGATGAGTATAAGGAAAGCGTAATAGGCCCTTATAGGGGAAAACTTCCTGAGTCTGTTATAGATAATATGGCTGAGCAATTATCAGGCTCTTGTACTGTTGAGATAGCTGCCTTCAACGAATTTTCAAAGTTTATCACAGATAAGGATCTGCAAAGTAAATTTGATTATATAATCTTTGATACAGCTCCAACAGGCCATACCCTAAGGATGCTTCAATTGCCTTCTGCCTGGACAGATTTTATTAGCCAAAGCACCCACGGGGCATCATGCCTTGGCCAATTATCAGGCCTTGAGGACCAAAAGGATGTTTACAAGACTGCAGTAGATACCCTAGCTGATGGCAAGCTTACTAGCCTAGTTCTAGTGACCAAGCCTGAGGAAGTGCCTATCCTTGAAGCAAGTAGAGCATCTGGGGAGTTGTCAGAACTGGGAATCAAAAACCAAATCCTAATCGTAAATGGATTGTTAAGTAATTATGATGATGATATATCCAAGGCATTTTATGATAAGCAAAAAGCAGCTCTAGAAGATATGCCAGCAAATATTAGCAATATAGATACTTATTACATTCCACTTAGGGGTTATAACTTAAACAGCATAGAAAACCTCCGCTCACTATTGACTGAAGATAAGTCAGAGCTTAAAGATGGTGAGGTAAAAGCAAGTGATATAGCTAGCCTAAGGGACATAATAGATGAACTAGATAGGAATGATAAGAAAGTTATCTTTACCATGGGCAAGGGTGGTGTAGGTAAGACTACCATAGCTTCAGCTATAGCAAAGGGACTTGCTGATAGGGGCAAGAAAGTCCACTTAACTACGACAGATCCAGCTAACCACCTAACAGCCACAATGGAAAAAACTGAGGGCATAAGCTTAAGCCATATAGATGAAGAAGAAGAGCTAAAAAAATACCAAGAAGAAGTCCTAGCTAGTGCCAGAGAGACTATGTCAGAAGATGACCTAGACTATATAATGGAGGACTTGCGTTCACCATGTACCCAAGAAATAGCCATCTTCCGCGCCTTTGCAGAGATAGTTGATAAGGCTGATAGTGAGGTGGTAGTCATCGATACAGCTCCAACTGGCCACACACTTTTACTTTTAGATTCGACAGAATCTTATAACAAAGAGATAGAAAGATCCCATGGAGATGTACCAGAATCAGCTAAGAAGCTCCTACCTAGACTAAGAAATGCTGATGAAACCGAGGTTGTTATAGTAACTCTAGCAGAGCCTACACCTTTTTATGAATCAGAACGTCTAGAAAAGGACCTAAAGAGAGCTGGTATATATAACAAATGGTGGGTAATCAATTCATCTATCTATGCCACAGGATCTAGCAACCAAGTCTTAGCTGCCAAGGCAAATAGTGAGATAGAATGGATAAATAAAATTGATGAGCACACCAATGGCAATTTTACCCTTATCCCATGGGTCGTAGACCAGCTAAAGGGTTCAAAATTAGATGAATTAATCAAATAGGAACAAAAATGAAAGAAAAAGTTAAGGTAGCATTTATATGCGTACACAATTCTTGCAGGTCTCAGATTGCTGAGGCCCTTGGCAAGAAATTTGCTGGAGATCAAATAGATTTTTATTCGGCAGGCACCGAACTAGTCCCTCAGATCAACCAAGACGCTGTAAGGCTTATCAAAGATATATACGGAATTGATATGGAAGAAAGCCAGTATTCCAAACTCATAGATGACCTACCAGAAGTAGACTATGTTATATCCATGGGTTGCAATGTAGTCTGCCCTGTACTTCCATTTAAGCACAAAAAGGATGATTGGGGTATAGAAGACCCTACTGGTAAGTCTGATGAGGAGTTTATCAAAGTAATAGAAGAAATCGAAGGAAAAGTAAAAGACTTAATCAGCGAAATAGATGAGGAGTTTGGTAGATGAAAAAACAACAAGATATAAGCTTTTTTGAGCGAAATCTTACATTTTGGGTTTTAATATGCATGGCCATTGGTGTTCTAATCGGACGCTTCATACCTGCTATTCCAGAGGCTTTGGGAGAGTTTGAGTTTTACAATGTATCTATCCCAACAACCATACTTCTTTGGATTATGATCTATCCTATGATGCTAAAGATTGACTTTAAAAGTATAAAGAATATAAAAAATAATCCTAAGGGTCTATTTATAACATGGTTTGCCAACTGGATTATCAAGCCATTTACTATGTATCTGATAGCTAGATTATTCTTTTTTGGTATTTATAAAAATATTATCAGCGAAAATCTTGCCTCCGAATATCTAGCAGGTGCAGTATTATTAGGGGCAGCTCCATGTACAGCCATGGTGTTTGTTTGGAGTAAGCTAACCAGGGGAGATAGTGCCTACACCCTAGTGCAAGTAGCTAGCAATGATTTAATCTTGCTATTTGCCTATATTCCAATAGTAAGCTTTTTACTAAAGAGGGGCAATATCAATATACCTTGGGGGACCCTACTTTTATCAATCGTACTATTTATAGTAGTTCCCCTTATCCTAAGTATGATTACTAGAAACTATGTGATAAAAAATAAGGGTGAAGATTACTTAAATGATGTATTTATCCCATCATTTGATAAGTATACTATGGTTGGATTATTACTAACATTGATAATAATATTTTCATTCCAAGGAATGAAAATTATCGACCAACCTCTAGATATTGCTCTTATAGCAGTACCACTTATACTTCAAACCTTTCTTATATTTGCTATAACCTTTGGCATGGCATATCTTGCAAAGCTACCTTATTCTATAGCTGCTCCATGCGGGATGATAGGAGCATCTAACTTCTTTGAATTAGCTGTAGCGGTTGCTATTTCACTATTTGGACTATCATCTGGTGCAACCCTTGCAACAGTGGTAGGGGTTTTGGTAGAAGTTCCAGTCATGCTACTCTTAGTAAGAATTGCAAACTCTATGGAGTATAAGTTTAACAGATAATTCATCGTAAAAGATCAGCCTAGTGAGGTGAACCCCTCAATCCGTATTCCGGATTTTGGGGTTCGGCTTATAAGGCTGATTTTTTTATTATAGTTTGATTATTTAAATAAAAAAACCCATCAATAGATTTTTTTCTAACAAAAGTCTGGATGGGTTTTTGTGTATTTCAAGGGAGGACTGGCTGATTATTTGTGAATCAATTGTATATTCGCATTCTTTTTTGACTAATATTATATAAAGAGTTTTTATTTGCTAGATTGAGGGACGTATCAATCTGCAGATATTTTTTATTAATACCAAGTAGTAGTAAGTAGTTATTAATTTATCTTAGGAGAAAAGTTTGCTTGGTACTCTTATAATAATTTTTTTGGAGAGATCTTCATGATTTTTAGTAATTTTTATCAGCTAAGGATGCATGCTTCTAGGTTTTGTGGTCCTAGGTGGATTATTTAATAATATCAGCCAGTTTATCTTATCAATTATTGTATTATAGGGGGGAGTTGCTAGAGCTTATTCTCCCCAGAATTCTTCTGCTATTTTTTGGCCTTGGTCAATCTTTGCCCATTGTTCATCAACGCTTAGTTCGTTTCCTTCGTCACATGAAGCAAAGCCGCATTGGTGGGATAGGTAGAGTCTGTCTTTGTCTATGAATTGGCTTGCTTTTTCTAATAGGTCTAGGGCTCTTTTTTCATCATCAAGGGTGTTGGTCTTGCTTGATAATAGGCCTAGGACTATTTCGGTATCTTTGTCCTTAAATACTTCTAGGGCGTCTATTGATCCTGCACGCTCATCATCCCATTCTAGATAGAATCTGTCGTAGTTTTGCTTTTCTAAGAATAGGTGGGCGATTGATTCATAAGATCCATCACTCATTGATCTTGACTCGTAGTTACCACGGCAATTGTGGGTATATACTTTTAGTCCAAGCTCATGACCATAGTCAATTACCTCATTGTTTATGTCTATAAATTTGTAGGCAAGCTCCTCATTTTGTTCTTCTTTTCCGCCTGTTGCCTCAAATGGAGAATCCTGGTTATCATCTGAGAAAATTTCCCATAGGCAGTCGTCAAATTGAACTATTTCTCCGCCGGCTTCCTTGAATTCTTTGAGGAAGTCTTTGTATGATTGTTTTAAGTCCTCTTCGTATTGGTCGATTTTGCCAGCGTAGTAGCCATCACTTAGTCTATCAAATAATGATAGCTCACCATAGATATGAGATGGTGAAGGGATACATTGTTTGATTTCGACATCTCCTGCTAGTTCTTTTAGTCTTTTGAAGTGGTCTATGAATGGGTGGTTCTTGCCGTTAATCTTATCTACAAATTTGATTCCAATATCGGTTCTAGTTTCGTATTTTTCTTCTTTACCATCCTTATCCCTAAAGAAATATCCGGTATCAGCTATGTACCTTTCTGCTCCATTTAGTCCCCATACAAAGTCTAGGTGCCATAGGGATTTGGAGAATTCCCCATCTGTAATTTCTACCAGCCCATGGTCTTTTTGGGCCTTTACTACTTCAGCTACAGCTTCATCTTCAGTTTTCTTATATCCATCTAGATCATCGTAGAATGGATAAGTGATGTCATCACGTTTTCTTATTTCATCTTTGTATTCTAATAGTTCCTTTGGTCTTAGTAACGATCCTACAATTAAAAATCTTTTGCTCATTTTAAGCTCCTTTATTAAAATTATTTAGAAATAAAACGCTAAAGGCTGAAATCAAAAAGACCCCGTCCTTAAAAAGGACGAGGTCACTCGTGTTACCACCTTAATTTTATATTAATCTCACAATTAATAACTCATCAGGTACATATAATACCCTATCGCTGTAACGTGCGCACACGGATTGTCTTAAATATTCGGACAACCAACTTAGAGGCCATTTTCAGTTTTCTGCTACTTGACTATTTCCACCAACCATAGTCTCTCTGTAAAGTTTTCAAAAACCTACTTTTCTCATCAACGTTTTTATTTCCTAGTTATAATTATAGACTAGCTTTTTATCTTTGTCAAATAAATTGTTGAAAATATTTTGATTATTCTTTTAGTGTTTGTTCAAATCTCACTAATTACATAGCTAGAGCAGAAGACGTATAGTGAAAGTATTAAAGATTTGATGGGGTAATAATGATAGAAATAATACAAACGAGCAAAGATGATTTAAAAAATATACAAAAGTTGTGGGCTGACAAAGAAGTCATGGCCCATGTGGGTATTCCAGATGGGATTATAAGATCAGATGATCAAATGAATAGCTGGCTAGAAGCACAAATCTCAAAGGTAGCTAATTCAAATCATTACTCAATCTATAAAGATGGTAAATATTGCGGAGAAGTTCACTATGAGATTTTTACTGACCATGATAATATAGCAGATCTTGGCATCAAATTATATAGCTTTGCGAGAGGATTAGGGATAGCTAACTATGCCTTATCTTTTGTAATTGAAAAAGCATATAAAAATGGGGCAAAGATAATATCCTTAGACCCAAATCCTAACAATAAAAGAGCTATCAGATTTTATGAGAAGATGGGTTTTGTAAAAAAGGAAACACCAGATTTTGTTATTAAAAGATTCCCCCAATTTGACCATTATTATATGGAGCTTAATAAGAAATTATAATATAGGGTATATTAATTGAAAAAATAAGCAAAATTATTTACAATCCATTACTAGGTAAGTATAATGTAAAAAAAGGGGGGGCTTATGGATACAACTAATGTGAATTTTAGACTTGACAAGAAAACTAAAAAAGAAGCTGAAGAATTGTTTGAGGACTTGGGATTAAATATGACCACAGCACTTACCATGTTTGTTAAAGCATCCATTAGGGAGCAAGCAATTCCATTTGAAGTTAGAAGGGATGTTCCAAAAGCTGAAACAATTGCAGACATTGATGAATCAGAAAGATTATTAAAGGATCCAAATGTCAAAGCTTATGACAATATGAAAGATTTGATTAAGTCTCTTGAGTCATGAAATATCAAGTCATATATACAAATAGATTTAAAAAAGATTTAAAATTAGCAAAGAAGCAAAATAAAGATTTGGATAAACTTTATAAAATGGTAATACATTAGATTTATCCTATAATGATCATAGCTAAGTGGGGGATTACAAAGACTATAGAGAATGCCACATTGAGTCAGACTGGCTACTAATTTACAAAATTAAAGATGAAAAAATGGTTTTATCTTTGACAAAGCTGGGCTCACATTCAGACTTATTTTAAATGAAGAAAGAAACAAAACGCCCGACAGTCTGAAACATAATTATTATATTTTTATTTTTCTTTATTGAGCATATAATTCTTGCTTTGGTGTCTTACCCTACTAAGCGCAAGCTTAAAAAGCTTATGACGGAAAATCTCACAGGGAGAAGTTTAGTTAAAATAATTTCAAATAATCGTAACAAAACCTCCTAATAGATTAGTCTGATGTTAATTAGCTAGACCAATCTACTAAGAGGAATCATATCATATATATTGCAACAGCCGCTTTTAATTTAAATTGTGAGCCATCCACCATCTACAGATAGCAGTTGTCCTGTGGTATAACTTGAGTTGTGGCTAGCAAACATTAGTATAGCTGTGTCTAGCTCTCCTGCTTGGCCTGGGCGGCCCATTGGGGTGCTCATAGTTATAAATTGTGCCATAGCTTCATTGGCTAGGACATCTTGGGTCATTTCGCTTTCAAAGTATGCAGGGCCTATGGCATTTACTGTGATGCCATCTTTTGCCCATTCTGCTGCAAGACTGATAGTTAGATTTCTAACTGCACCCTTGGTTGTAGTATACATTGATAAGGCGCCGCCGTTTAGGGCTACTGACGAGTGAATAGAGCCGAGGTTGATGATTCTACCGTAGCCATTTTCTTTCATATTTTTTCCTACTTCACGGGCCATGTAAAATAGAGAGTTGACATTGACATCCATCATACGAAGCCATTGTTCATCTGTAGTCTCTGTAGCTGGAGCCGTATCACCTAGTCCTGCGTTGTTGATGAGTATATCAATTTTACCAAAGTCTTCGATTACCTTAGCTACATTTTCTGTAACTTTTGTACTGTCTGTGACATCTGTTACATAGTATTTGACTTTTACGTCGTATTCGCTTTCAATATCTGCCTTAACTTGTTTAAGTTTATCTTCACGACGGGCAAATAATGCAAGATTTGCTCCTTGATTTGCTAGGGCCTTAGCAAATTGAACGCCAAGTCCAGAAGAAGCACCTGTAACTATGGCTACGTCACCTGTTAGGTCAAAATAATTTTTCATAAAAATTTCCTTTCGATTTTTTGCCAGATTTATCTCTATCTCTTTAGACCTTATATACCCCAATTTTCTGTTCTATTTCTCATTTACTTTTAATGTTTTTAACAAGTAGGAATCTGATAATCATCTACCAAAATAAAGCAAATGTTAGCATACTAACTATAAAGCTAAAAATCCAATTGTTAAAATAATTGTAAGGAGGATGATATGGATAAAGATATAACAATTGTTAGCAATAATCCTAGGCTTGCTGACTTTTATGATAACGTTTTATGGGTTGATGGTGACTATATAGATGTCCTTTATAAGGTCAGGGATATGGTTCACCTGGGCCATACTATCATAAATCATCCCCTTGGAGCATCTATTAGAATGTTTTATTCTCCTTACAGAAGTATCGCCATCAGAAAAGGCGACAGCGATAGGTCTGTGAATATTATAGAAGATTCAGTAATCTCGTATTTGACCATCATGGGAGAGCGCGAACCAGATTATAAAAATGCGAGAGACTATGAGTTCATGGACATGGAGCTTCTTAAGGAGGGACTGACTCAGTAGAAAGGAGAATCTATGAGACTAGAACTTCAAAATGTATTAATTGAAGATGTCGTATTATCAGATGTTACTAAAATCGAGGGCAGAAGCGTCTATGTGAATGTAGATGAGATGATTGACTACCTAAAAGAAGTTCCATTTGTCAGTGACATCAAAATAGACTTGGCTAAGCCAGGTGAGAAGACGAGGATTATCCCTGTTAAGGACTGTTTAGAGCCTAGATATAGGGTAGGAAGAACAAACAAATTCCCGGGACTAACAGGAGAGATTGAGCAACTTGGTGATGGTATTACTAAAGTCATGAAGAATGTGGCTGTTGTGACAGTTGGAGATATTGTAGGTTTCCAAGAGGGTGTAATCGATATGTGGGGCGAAGGTGCAGAGTATACACCGTTTTCAAAAACTCTAAATATCGTAGTTGACATCAGCGTAATCGATGGCTTAAAACCACACGAACATGAGGAAACAGCTAGGACAGTAGGGCTAAAGGCAGCAGAATATTTGGGCCAAGCTCTAGAGAACTGCGAATATGATGAAACCGAAGTCTATGAATTAAATGCTATACCAGAAGAAAACGAAGCATGCAAAGATTTGCCAAGAGTAATTTATGCACAAATGCTTATAGCTCAGGGCTTGCTACATGATGTATATATCTATGGTGTAGATGCTAAGAAAATTTTGCCAACCTTACTTCATCCAAATGAAGAGCTAGATGGGGCGGTAATTTCCGGTAATTGTGTGGCAGCTTGTGACAAAATCACTACCTACCAACACTTAAATAATCCAGTAGTAAAGGAACTGTACAAAGAACACGGCAAGACCATAAATTTTTTGGGTCAAATCATGATTCCAGAACTAACCACACTTGATGGTAAATTTAGAACTTGCGATTATACAGTTAAACTTTGTAAGATGCTTGGTGCTCAAGGGGTTATTGTATCAGAAGAGGGTTATGGCAATCCAGACTCTGACTTAGTGATGATATCAGCTGGACTTGAAAAAGCAGGCATTAAATCAGTTCTTATTACAGATGAATGTTCAGGTTGGGCAGGGGACTCTCAGCCACTTGCAGATGCCAAAAAAGAAGCTTGTGCTGTAGTTTCTACAGGTAATGTATCTCACTTAGTTCATTTAACAAAGGCTGAGAAAGTTATTGGTGATCAACAAGCGGTAATGAACCTTGCTGGTGGCTGGGATGGTTGTATTGATGAAGAAACGGGCACTATTACTTGCGAATTAAATGCAGTGATTGGGTCAACTTCTGAGATAGGATACCACAACTTAACTGTTGAGCTTCATTAGGAGGTAATTATGACAAAGATACTATATTATGTGAACCAATTTTTTGGTCAAATTGGGGGCGAGGACAAGGCAGACTATGAGCCTAGCCTAATGGATGGGCCAATCGGTTGTGCCGAAGGTTTTGAGAAAAATCTTGACCAAGGCCAAGTAGTAAATACCGTTGTTTGTGGCGACAACTACTATAACCAAAATAAAGAAAAAGCAGATGCCTTTATCATTGATGCTATAGAGAAAATCAAACCAGATATGATTGTTGCAGGTCCTGCATTTAATGCAGGTCGTTATGGTATGGCTTGTGCGGGTGTACTAGAACTAGCATATGAACGAGATATTCCAGCTGTATCAGGCATGTATATCGAAAATCCAGCTGTAGATTATTGTAAGACGAAGGGCGTAGTTGTAGAAACGGCTGATTCAGCTGCAAAAATGAGACAAGCATTAAAAGACATGGCCAATGCTAGCAACAAACTAATCAAGGGCGAGACTCTTTATCCAGAAATAGACAATTATATAGCCCAAGGCAAAAGAATTACAGTATTCACAGAAAAAATAGGTGCTAGAAGAGCAGTTGATATGCTTCTTAATCGATTTAATGAACAAGAGTATAAAACTGAATTGCCAATGCCAGAATTTGATGAAGTTGAACCAGCTCCAGCAATCAAAGACATGGCTCATGCAAAGATTGCTCTTGTGACAACAGGTGGTGTTGTTCCACACGGCAATCCAGACAAGGTCCAATCAGCATCAGCACAAAAATGGGCAAAATACGACATTAGCGGCTTAGATGAGCTTAAAGGTGAATTTATCACAATCCACGGCGGATTCGACCCAGTGTACTGTAATGAAAAAGCCGACAGAGTTGCTCCTCTAGATCAACTAGCAAGGCTTAAGAATGAAGGCAGAATCGGAGAAATCTATAAATATTTCTACACAACAACAGGAACAGGAACATCTGTAGCAAATGCCAAGAGATTTGGTGTTGAAATAGGTAAAGAACTTTACGAAGCAAAAGTAGATGGTGTTATAATGACTTCCACATGAGGTACCTGTACACGTTGCGGTGCAACAATGGTTAAAGAAATAGAAAGATACGGTATTCCTATAGTTCATATGGCAACCATAACTACCATTTCAGAGTCGGTAGGGGCAAATAGAATTATACCAACTATTGCAATTCCTTACCCAGTAGGTAATCCAGACCTTGGCGCTCGTGAAGAAATGCTTAGAGAAGAGCTCGTAAATAGAGCCATCAAAGCTCTTGAAACAGAGGTTAGTCAGCCAACAATATTTAAAGCCTAGCGATTATTCGCTAGGTTTAGAAAGGAATGGCCATGCAAGAAAAAATTAGATATTCAAAAGTAATAAACTATGCTGGTGCTTTCATTGCTCTACTAATTGGATCTGGATTTGCTACAGGCCAAGAGCTTTTACAATTTTTCTCTTCCTATGGACTACTTGGTTTGCTTGGAGTATTGATTGTCTTTATACTTTTAGCTTTTGTAGGTGTAGAATTTGTTAAATATGGGAACAAACACAAGTTAGAAAATCCAAATGACATATACAGAGTTATTTGTGGCAAGGCCATCGGGACTTTCTATGACTACTTCTCGGTATTTTTCATTTTCCTATCCTTTACAGTAATGATATCAGGAGCACAAGCAACAGCAGTCCAACACTATAATGCTCCTAAATTTGTGGGCGGAATTGTACTAGGAGTGCTTGCTATAATCACAGTAGTTTTTGGTCTTAGCAAAATAGTAGATGTTATAGGCAAAATAGGACCTGTGATTGTAGTGCTTGCTATTTTAGTAGGTATAATTTCAACGGTGACTAATTTTTCAAATCTAGATCAATCACTAGCCACAATTGAGATGTTAAACCAAAACAAGCAAATAACACAGGCATCACGCTTTGGATTTTTTGCAGCTAGCTTATCCTATGTGGGCTTTTGTATGCTGTGGCTAGCAGCTTTTTGTGCTAGCATAGGGAGAGATACAGAAGTTTTGGAAGAAGCTAAAAAGGGCCAAATATTTGGATCGGCAGGATTTTCAATAGCTACATTTATAATGTCACTGGCTATAATATTATCAATAAACGAAGTTTATCAATCACAAATACCTTCACTTATATTAGCAGGACAAATTAACCCAGTCCTTGCAAATATATTTTCTGTATTTATCATACTTGGTATTTACACCACATCAGTCCCACTACTATGGACAGTTATAGTAAGGTTTTTTAAAGAAGGTACTAAAGAATTTAAGATTGCTACGATTGTAATAGGAGCTATCGGAATGGTAATAGGCTTGCTATTAAAATTTGATGTTCTGGTAAATTACGTATATGCTATAAATGGTTATTTAGGTATAGTATTGTTGATAATAATGATTTATAAAGCCATAAGTAAGAAAAATAACTAAGATTATGACAAACTTATTGAAATTTAAACTCTTTGACAATATTTCAGAAGAGTCCAAGAAAGAATTGCTTGGTTTAAGTATCATTGAGAAAAGTTATCAGTCAAATGAAGTAGTGCTGAGACGAAATAGTGAATTAAAATATGCACTTCTAATAGATAAAGGATGTTTAAAAGCTGCAGAATATACTATAAATGGTAAAGAAATAGTGTCTTCTTATTATTTTGAAGGCGATGCTTTCCCATTTTATTTATATTTTGGTAATACAAAAACTTTTCCCTATGATGTATATGCCACCAAAAAATCCACAGTGTATTTTCTGCCATTCAAAGAATTTGAAGACATTATGGATACAGATATCGTTCTGACTAAAAATATCTTAAAATTCATAGCTGAATACACATCATTCAATAAACTTGTAATCAGAGCTACGCAATATCCAAGAGTAATAGAGCGTTTGGCCTATTGGATAATCCACTTAGATGAGGTCGACTATTTAAAATTACCTACATCCCAAGCTATGTTAGCCGATATCCTTAGAGTCAATAGGCCTAGCCTAAATCAAGAACTAAGATACCTAAGAAAGAATAATATAATTGAGTTAGAAGGTATGAATTTTGAAATTTTGGATATGGATTATCTTAAACAAATAATTGATTAACCCAGAGTAAAAACTCTAGGTTTGACTGAGACTGTGTAATATTTTGTGTATACAACCTCCTGATTAGGGTAAAGAAAAAACTAATCAGGAGGATTTTTTATGCCAAGAAAAAGACCCGAATCAAGAGGGAGCAAAATAGCTAAAATGTTAATCGAAGAATATCAACCTCAAAGCGCACAAGACATTCAAGAAGTATTAAAAGAACTTCTAGGAGAAACTATGGAAGAACTTTTAAAGGCAGAACTTGATCAACATTTAGACTATGAATATGGTGAAAAACCACTATCACTCAATACAAGAAACGACTCAAGTAAAAAAACTGTTAAATCATCCTATGGAAATATAGATTTAAATATCCCAAGAGATAGAGAAGGATCCTTTGAACCACAAGCATTAAAGAAATATGAAAAAGACATATCTAACATAGAAAACCAGATAATATCAATGTACGCAAAAGGTATACCCTCGCCTAATAATATCATCAACTCATTTCATTCGTTGGATATTATTGGCTGGGGCAGACTCTGGCAAAACAGACTACTAGAAAAAGTCTACCCTATGGTATTTTTAGACGCTATACATTACCATGTAAGAGAAAACAACTTAGTAGTCAAAAAAGCAGTATACATCGCATTAGGGTACAATCTTGAAGGTTTTAAAGAAATACTAGGCATATGTACCCTAGGGGGCAGACCCTGGGTAGGAGAGAATGAATCAAGCAAATATTGGCTCTTAGTATTAAACCAGCTAAAAGAAAGAGGATTAGAAGATATACTAATAATATCAACAGATAACCTATCTGGATTCACACAAGCTATAGAAGCAGTATATCCAAAAGCAGAAATACACCCAAAAAGCGTTGGGAAAATCATGCATAATCCATCAAATAAGAAACTCAACAAAATATGTATCATACAAAGATATAAAAGAATTAATGAAAGACTTAAAAGCAATATACAAAGCACCAACAGAAGACTTAGCTCTAACAAATCTAGGTATCCTTGAAGAAAAATGGGGTAAAAAATATCCAATGTGTGTAAGCTCTTGGAAAAACAACTGGACAGAACTATCCCCTCCAGAAGGAATAAGGAAACTAGTATATACCACAAATGCCATGGAAAATTTCAATAGGCAACTAAGAAAAGTAACAAAAACAAGACCATATTTCCAAATGACTATGCTCTACAAAAAAGCCTATATCTAGCAATGGTAGATGCTTCAAGTAAGTGGACCTACAGGATACGTGGTTGGGATCAAATATTATCCCAATTATCAATATATTTTGAAGGGAGGTTTTAATTGAGCTAAAAATCGATTATGAAATTTGCTGTAAATTATCATGAAAAATTGACAGTTTATTAAAGTTGTGTAAAATTAAGTAAAGCTCCATACCTATAGGAATGGACAAACATTGATACATAAAAAATGTATCAACCCTTACCCTTTTATCAGGATTTAGGTTGATACACAAAATTATTTACAGACCCTTATGTCCAGTTTAATGGGTACACTACACTCCAGTTTATGCTGGGGTTTGTCTTCGGTCTGAAATATATTTTTTATATTATCCTATAGCTAATATTTTAAAATAATGGTGCACAAGATTATAAATATTCTCTATATAATCTTTCAATGTCAACTATTCTTTCAACTAATATATTCCATAATTTAATCCTTTAAAATAGATTTTTCTATTCGATAACAAATATAAACCATTCCTAAAAATGAAAATATTATTATAATAAATAAACCAATAAGATAGTCATACATATTAAATACTTCGCCTAATATCATTGTAATCAGTGAAAAAACAATACCTATAATTCCTAACTTTATACTAGACTTATACCAATATTCATTTCCATTTATCCAATTCGATTCACTTTTAACGAGTCTTGGAAGAACATAATGAGACATCCCTATATACTTATTTGAAGATAATCTCACCCTTCCACTTCTAAATTCTTTTATAATTTCCTGAGGTGGATATGGCTTTGGGTGATTTAAAAGATTATAATTAACGATAATGACTAAAATATATATACTTATAAATACTAAATATAAACTACTATTCATAAAATACCTCTATTTCTCTAAATATTTATGGTTAAATATAACTTGATCATGATATAGCCATTTATTTTCAAAACAAGCTTCTCTATTTATATCATTATATCTCTCATAACTTACACTAGCGCACCCTCCTCCACAAATTGGAAAATACTTACATTCTTTACATTTATTTAATCCTTCAAAACTCTGGTAATCCAGTCAATGTATTTAACTTGTCTTATCAACTCTTCTTTCATTTTAGGAACACCTCACAATCTATTTCTTTTTATTAATAAGTTATTACCACTACCCTACACATTTACATCATCTATATAATAAAATATACTTCTTTATAATTTCTGGTGGCTTACTACTATTTATTAAACTTTATATTTTTTATATACTATCCACAAATTCTTTATTCAGTAAATATTAGGACTCTTGATATAATTTACTTTATAGAAACTGGTTAAGTTTAATGAATAGCTTTAAGTATGTTTGATTTCTCATCTAAATATTTACTTACAAAATAATTTTGTCTCCATTTATTGTAATTAACTTCAATCTTTAAAACAATTATTTTATATTTTTAATGAATTTTCAATTCTAGTTTATTATGTTAATAATATTTAATACACCAATAATTTCTGATATATTACATCCAATGCATCACTAATTCTTTACACATATAAATAATTGCAATATCACCATTATTTAATTTTAAAAATGTACTCCTAGTCATATTTGCTTTTATTCATTAAATCATATCTTTGAATATACTTATGTTGGTTATTGTATATACCCATTAAGTATAACATGAATCTATTTTTGTTTTCAATGGTTTGGTATATTGCTTTAAATTATCAAAAAAATAAAGGCAGTCCGAAGACTGCCGATATTTATCTCTCTGCATCTTTGCTATGGTCTTTCTTAGTTGACTTAGTTTTGTCATCTGTCTTAAAGCTTTTTATTTGTCCTAATATGGGCTTTTTATCCTTGCCTTGACTCTTTCCTTGTTCTTTTGCTTTTAAGAGCTTAGAAGATAAAATACGAATATTTTTATGTTCTCAGACCGAAGACAAACCCCAGCACTAACTGGAGTTTGTCTTTATTTTTGTTATACTTATGCTTTATACGCAACAAAAAAGATCCTATTAGGATCCATATTCCATAGTATATTTGCTATTTTCTTCATATTCATGCATGCAAGGGTTAGGGCGCTTTTCATTCTCATTTTTGCCAACTCCTTCATATTCGTGTATCTAAATCCATGATATTCTTTTGCTGTTGCAAAGCATCGTTCTATTGTTTCTTTTCTTTGATTGATATTGGAATCAAGACGTTTGAGCACTAAAAAAGTAGGTAAGATTGTTATTCTTACCTACTTTATAGACAGTCTGAGCTACTATCATGTAGCTGATTTTTGCATAGTATCCATGGTCTTTTTATTTAGTATGGACTTAGATTTGATAGGGTATGAGACGGTTTTTACTCAGCTGGGCTTAATTCGTCTTCAGCCATCCATTTGTGATTTTCGATAGTTTCTCCACTTTCGGTATCAGTGTAAGTAACCATATATACACGGGTATCATGAGCTGAATCAATAGTTGCACTTGCTCCCTCCATGCCAGGCATGTGAGAAGCTTTTAAGATTACCTCATCGCCTTGTTGATATGGTTCAGCTTGGGGATTTTCTAATTCTTCATGGATTACCCATTTGTGATTTGCTACAGTTTCGCCTGTTTTTGTATCTTGGTAGGTTACTTCATATGCTACTGTATCAAATACACCAACTACAGTACCACTAGCACCCATCATACCTGGCATGTGGTCATTTTGAATAACTACTTGACTTCCTACAGGATAAGCTGGATTCTCTGCTTCTTTAATCCCTTCTGGTAAATCACCTGATTCATCGTGCTCCATGTCTCCGTGACCACTTTCATTTGAAGATTCATTTTCTGTCACATCGTTGGTATTTTCCGCTGTGTCAGTTGTATTTTCTATTGTGCTTGCAGGTTCAGTTGTATCTGTTTGTCCCTCATTTGATGTGCTACAAGCTGTAAGGATTAATCCTGCTGATAGTAAAACAGCTCCTAGCCATTTTTTATTATATTTCATTTTTACCTCCTTATACTATATTATATCATATAATATATCTAAAATATCAGTAGATATAGCTCACCATAAAAGCTTAGTAGTATTATTATAGCAGATAAGCTGATTTAGATTTCTTATTATTGCAATAGGGTCATCCATCTTATTACTTGGCAAGCAATGTGAGTAATTTTCTCTTACTAAATAAGCTTTACGAATCTTTCTGGGTATTTTGCACAGAAAAACCCCTCAATCCGTATTTTTGGTTAAGGGGCTTAGTCCATGGGGCGTCTTTTTTTAGATATTTTAGTTCCTCATTAGATAATTAAATGCTCCAAGGGCTGCTGTAGCGCCTGTGCCTGCTGAGATTACTATTTGTTTGAATAGGATTTCTGTGGCATCACCTGCTGCGAATACTCCTTCTAGGCTTGTTGAGCCGTCTGGGTTTACCTTGATTTCGCCGCGGTCTGTAAGTTCTACTTCAGTTTCTTTGAGCCATTCTGTATTTGGTACTAGACCTACTTGGATGAAGCAGCCTTCTACATCTAGTGTGTGCTCTTCGTTTGTTTCTCTATCAGTGTATTCTAGGCGTTGTAGCTTAGTATCACCATATAGGCCAGTGGTTTGAGCATTGACTATTACATCTACATTGTCTAGGCTGTTTAGCTTATCTTGTAATACTTGGTCAGCCTTTAGCTCTGGTAAGAATTCTAGGACTGTTACATGGTCTACCATTGCAGCGAGGTCTATGGCAGCTTCTATACCAGAGTTACCGCCGCCTATTACTGCTACTGGTTTGCCTTTAAATAGTGGGCCATCACAGTGGGTACAATATGCTACACCCTTGTTTCTAAATTCAGTTTCACCTGGGATGCCGATTAGTCTCCATCTAGCACCTGTAGCTATTACAACAGTTCTAGATTGTAGCTTTGCACCGTTGTCTAGTTCTACTTCTACTAGTCTCAGGTCGTTTGCAGAATCTTTTGCTTCATAAACATTGCTAGCTAGGGCACCTGTCATAACATCAACTCCAAGGCTATCAACTTGATCACGCATAGCTGCCATGAAGTCAGGACCTTCTGTGTATTTAAAGCCTGGGATGTTTTCGATTCCAAGTGTTTCTACTACTTGGCCGCCAAATTCACTTGCTACAAGGCCGGTTTTAACGCCCTTACGAGCTGCATAGATAGCTGCTGTAGCTGCTGCTGGGCCACCACCGATGATTAGTACATCAAAGGCTGATTTATCAGCAAAATCATCTGATGATTTGCCACCAGCTATTTTATCTAAGAGGCTGTCCATGGTTTGCTTGCCGCCTTCTAAAAATTCGCCATCTTTAAATAGGGCAGGTACTGCAAGCACATCGCGACTTTCTGCGATTTCTTGGAACATGGAACCTTCGATCATGGTGTGATTGATGTTTTTATTTAGGACTGCCATGATGTTCATCGATTGAACTACTTCTGGGCAATTGTGACAAGATAGGGAAACGATGGTTTCAAAGTCTCCACTTTCGATAGACTGGATTCTGTTTTTAGTAGCTTCATCTACTTTTGGATCAATGCCACCTACTTGTAGGATAGCAAGGGCAAATGAAGCAAATTCGTGGCCTAATGGTACGCCTGCAAATACTATTTGACCGTGGTCAAATGTACCTGTTAAGTCAAAGGCGGGTGTGTATTTTAGCTCTTTTTCTTCTACTGTCACCTTATCTGATAGGCTAGCTACGTCTTCTACGAAACCACGTAGCTTTTCACTTTTTTCGTCTGTATCAACAGAAAGCCCAATAACGACTTCTGTTTTTAGCATGTCGAGATATTGGGCTAGTTGTTGTTTTAAATTGTTATCTAACATTTATTTCCTCTTATAGTTTACCTACAAGATCAAGACCTGGAGTTAGAACATCATCGCCTTCTTCTGCCCATTTTGCAGGACAAGCTTGGCCTGGGTGTTCAGCAACGTATTTAGCAGCTTTAATTTTGTTGATGTTTACATCAGCTTTTCTACCGATACCATCAGCATTGATTTCTACTGTTTGAATTACGTTTTCTGGGTCTAATACAAATGTAGCTCTTAGTGCTTTTCCGCTATCATCTAGGATATCAAGTTCTCTTGTTAATTCTTTGTTGCTATCAGAAATCATTGGATATTCTAGTTTAGAGATTTTTTCAGAATTGTCATGCCATGCTTTGTGAACGAAGTGTGTATCTACTGATACTGAGTAAACTTCTGCACCTAGTTCTTTAAGAGCTGAGTAAGAATCTTGCATATCTTCTAGTTCTGTTGGACAAACGAATGTGAAGTCAGCTGGATAGAATAATAGTACTGTCCATTTACCTTTAAGGTCTTCGTTTGATACTGTTATAAATTCATCCTTAGTTGGATTGTATGCGTCTAAACTAAATTCTGGTAGTGTTTTACCAATAAAAGCCATTATATATCTCCTTTATTAATTTATTTTTCAATATTTATCACTAATATTATAATCATTCTAAACTAAAAGTCAAACTAAAATGATAGGCATATTTAGTGATCCTCACTTCATTTTTATATTACCCAATATTAAAAAAATTATTTGGGTTTTTCTAACAATTAAATTAACTGATATGTTTCATACTTATTATCTTTAGAATTATATTAACTTATGCTGTAATTAATAAAAGCGATAAAGTAAAGTAAAAGGAGAGTGGTAAGCACTAGTCCCCATATTGCCATTGATATTTATAAAAATAAACTAAAGTGCTGAACAATTCTATATTTATAGTATAATGAAATAAATACTATTAATTTACTACACTATAGACTACATAGTAACGAGGAAGAAATGAGAGAAGTTAGAAAATACGATTTATATGTATCAGCCTTTGAGCTGGGAACTGGGTCGAGTCTTGAAAAAGAATTTCTTACAACAGGGCTTATCATAAAGCATGATGGCCACTATGAAATCTGCTCCAAAGAGTCCAAGGGGGATGGAGAAGTGGCATACGAGGGAGACTTCGTAAAGATTGATAAATCAAACAATCCATACCCAAATTCTCGCGAGAGATTTTTATCTCATCACAAGAAAGTCGGAGAAAACAAGTATTGCCAATACCCAGATGTGATAAATTCGTGGCAATATGGGGATGAGAGAGATGATGTAATCGACTACCTACTAGATACCAATCAACTAATTATAAACACAGATTCTTATGATAAATTTTATGAAGCAGAGCTGTGGGGCACTACTCTTACTGCCAAGAAGATTGATGTAATTTTGATATATAGTGTCAGCAGGGTAGATGACCAAATCGAAAATGTAGACTTTAATCTAATAGATAAAGAAGAATTTGATAAGACATACGAATACGTCTAAAGACATAAGGAGTGCAAATGGAAAGTGCAGTTGTTAGCGGGGAAACAACTCTAATTGAGACCAACGAATTTGAATGGCAAAAAAATATAAGCTCTGGTGAATACTTAGATATTGAAAGTATTGAAATCGGTGCGAATAATACCATTTCACTTAGAAAAAAAATACCATTTTATAAATACATAATAAATTACCTACTCCTAACTCACAGAGATGAGCTAGAAATAGAAGAAGATGCAGTAGGTGAAACAGCCAAAGAAATCTTTGAATCAATCGAAAGAGGAGAGAAAAACCCTAAGTTTGAAGCCCTAGTAGATTTAGTAGTAGGCTTATTTCAAGCAAAAAACCTATACCCAGCAGGGACTAAGTCTGAGGTATATGGATCTCTTGAATATGATGAGTCAAAGAGAAAGATTTGGAAAAAAACACAAATAAGAAAAGACCTAAAGGCGAATGTCATAAGCCGTGACAAGATGTTTATGTATGGCTTTGGCTTAGGTCTAGATATATTAGAACTTGAAGTATTTCTAATGAAAGTACTAGAAGAATCAGGGCTCAACATATGGGATCAGAAAGAAGCCCTTATTTATATTGCCCTAAAACACTTCCCATCTGACCCGGTCAATTTTTTCATCAAGGCCAACCATATGTATGACACTGAAGAAAAACCAGTGGGTAAGGAACCTGTTGAAACATCCCTAAATACCACTATTCTACAAAACTCCCTAGATGATTATCTCAATGCATATAGAAACCAAGAGAGCATTGACGATGATGTCATTTTATCTATCATTTCATATCACAAAGACTTAGTGAGCGATAATGCTACCAGAACAATCTATAACGAATTTATCACTACCTTTAGAGAAGTAGAAGAAAAACTCTCCTACGAAATAGAGGCTTTTTCTGATGTCAAATTTGGCAACTCCGATGCATCGGGCAGTGGCGCTGATTATTTCTCTAGAGGAAACGTAAAAATAACCTACCAGACTCCTGATGATATAATCATCACAACCGATACACCATTTATCTTTAAAAATGACAAAAGTGGAGAGACTAAGACTTATTTCCCAGTGCATGACTTCACGCTAAAGGCAACAGAAGAGCTGTCAGAAATTGAGATCACCCTCCAAAGTGATTATTATAGCTTCAAAGAAGAAGTCCCAGTGCTTGGTACAGGCGAAGAGTATTCTGATTTTATATACCAAAATGATATAGAAGCTATAAAAGAAATCGAGCACGAATCTATATACATCTCTGAGAAAAAACTATCATCACTACTGACCTATCTTTATAACGAAGATGCCCTTATACTTCGTGAAGATAGGAAGCTGCCTGATGATCAAGTAGCCGCTTTGGACGATTTATTAAAAGAAACCCGTATAAAGCACGAGAACCTAAATGCTATCATGGAGAAGGGCAATGTAAGCCAGATCACTAGACCAAGGCTAATCACATTATATTTCCTGAATTTTGTCCTAGACAATGAGGACAATTGGTATGACAGACTTTCTACTCCGGCCAAGAGAAAGAGAAACTATCTGATTTATATGGATATGAAGCTTAGAAACTCCAGACTTTATGAATACAATATACTAAATCCATACGAGGAGACCTTACTAAAACTTGTAGTTTATGATGAGCCAATCGATGCTTTTAGAGATTTGTGGGCCAAGTATCTAGTAAATATAGGAGAATCTTGATGAAGAATCTAAGAACACAAGAAGAATTTATTAGTAATATCACAGACCCAAATGAAAAATCGAGAATTCCGCTTACAGGAACTGAGTTTGAAATATTAAACCGCCACGGCGAAATCGACTATACAGTAAGAGTCGAAAAGCTAGTTGGCACTGGTGCGAGCTGTTTGGTATACGAAGTAGTAGTAGATGATAGGCATCCTCCACTCAAGAACATGATAATGAAGGAATTTTATCCGTCTTTTCGTGAGCAAGAAATCCATGGAGTGAGAAATCCAGAGAACCCCCTCCACAAAGACTTCATAGCAGCAAGTAAAGAAGCCGAAGTTGCCATAGCCTATGACAGGCAAAAATTTATTGACTCTTATGCCAAGCACATAGAAATTATGGAAATCGATCCAATCCTCCGTGATAAAATCGTAAGACCCTATAGGCTAGAAGAAGCAGATGATTATCTCTTTGCCCTTTATGATACAGATACCGCGTTAAGTGTTGATAAATACTACAACTTAGACCTGGCTATAATCATCAGTATCCTAAAGCAAACTGCAGAAATCCTTACATTTTTACACCAAAAGGATATCATATACATGGACTTAAAGCCTGCAAATATACTTTATGACTACAATAGGGACAAGGTGAAACTATTTGACTTTGATGCAGCAGTGTTTTTGGACAACCTAGATGATACCAATGAGTTCTTTATGCCAAGTCAAAGGGCATTTATACCACCAGAACTAAGATATGTATCAAATATCAATAAGCGCAAGGATATCTTTATCACAGAAGAGATTGACCTTTATATGCTTGGTGTAACATTTTTCTATTTACTCATGGATAGGTATCCATCAGACCTAGAAAATGAAAACATGGATTACCTAGAGCGTAACCTACAAACAGTTCTATCTAAGATTAGTAATCAAATCTTTTTAAACCCATCTACCACATATAAAATAATAGAACTTTTCAAAGAAACCATATCCTACCACAGGTATCTGACTGTAGACCAATTCAGAAACAGGCTTGATGAGATTCAGGCTGGCCTTGACGTGGATAGAAATATCAATGTCACCAATATATTGTCAGCAGCCTATATCATCGATAGCAATCCACTCTTTGACTACATCCAAGAAGATGAGCATGGCAAATATATCGATGTAGCCATAATTGGCGACCTAAATCGAGCCCTAGAATTCTTCAACCTAATGTTTGCATCAGTAGATTTAGCGGATGTGGAGCTTAGATTTAATATCTACACTAAAAGCGCCAAGGACTCCTACAATCAAATGACTAGAATGATGCCACTGTTGAGGGAGACTTGTAAGATCTATATTGACGATAGGGTTCGCGATGATAAATTAAACACCAGTATCACAGACAAGTACTATGCGACTATAAATTTTAAGAAAAACATTAAAGATATAGACGACCACTATATCATAATTCTCCACGAAGATGGAGAAAATCACAATAAAACAGCCAACAAATTATTTGACAAATACAAGGATGTTGAGGAAAATCGCTTTATCGTAAACTATACAAGGATGATAAATGAGATAGAGACTCATAAGAGTGATTATATAAAAGTCTTTAACGTGGATATTTCTTCTGCTGCCACCTTTAGAAATAAGGAATACAGCGAATCTATCCTAGAGCAAGCCTTTAATGTCCATACTTTCTATGCCAGAGCCTATGGCGGTGAGAGAACTGATATTTATGACATATGGACAGATTTCATCAAAGGTGATCTCTACAATCTCAAATCATCTATGAGAGCTGCACTTTCTATGAGATATAAGCTCTATAGGGCAGGATCGCTTGATGCTGAGGATCCGGCAGATGACTTTTACAAAAAAGTCGTAGCCAAAGTTGCCCCTGCTGATGAAGTGACCATGAGAGACTTATTTGCTGATAGCGAGCACCACTCTTGGAATAGGTTTATGATTACTCTAGGCTACAATGTCCCAACTAAAGAGCAATTTAGGGACTATGCTTATGTTGGCTTTAATAACCACATAGACAGGGTCAACAAACTCCACCCACTCATTGCAAACTCAGATATCAGAAAATATAAAAATGGCGAAGAGGATATATTTGAACAAGTCTCAGATAGTGTCCATGACTTCCTTAGATTTAAGACCCAAAATGCAGATAAGAGGGTCCTAGACAGAATCAATCACACACTGCTAAATACCAACTGGCACTACAATGACAATCTCCGTGCCATTCTCCCATTTTGGGAAGAGCTCTTAAATGTGACCCTTAGAATCATAGACCAAGAAGCATTTTCTGCCAACACTTGGGAGCTCCTTCGCGGTGTCCTTGAAGATAGGTTGGCAGAAGAATTCCTAGGCAAAGAAGAAGTCTATGCGGACTATTTACTAATCAAAAAAGATATAGACCTAATCATAGAAAGAAACTCAAAAAAAAGCTTTAGGGTATCTGACTACATGATTATAGATGCCATTCCTCTTATCAAGTCCAACTCTGTTAAGACAATATTTAAGCCCTTTGTAGCAGAAGAAGGTCTACTCTGGGCCAATGTCCTAGCTGCCATCAAATATAGTCCTAGAAATCTGATTTTAATCTCAGACAGCAAGGAAGATTTGACTGATAAGTACAATCGTATAGTCGACTTTATGAAAAATAAGCGACTACAAAGGACCCTTAATATAGAGCTTATTACTTATGAAGAGATGGACCTATATAGCAAAGAAGATGCCATTGTCGACTTGACTTTAAACTCTCACACTGACGCCAAACGCAAGGAAATCCGCGAGTTTGACTATTTAGAATACTTAGGCTCTAACGAATGGTCTGGGGATTTTAAAGCGATTGATTATTATATCAACGAGAAGACCTTAACAGTAGAAGAAACCTTCTACTTAAACAATGCCTATTATTACAATGCCAAGGCTGAAAACAACTTATCGAGACTAAATAACTACTACGAAAAAATCTGGCAGGCATATCTATCATATCCATCCTACCAATGGAGGGAATTTAATAGGCTCTTTAAGACCAGCAGAAATAAATATATCCTAAACCTATCTTATCCAGAATGTGAAAAAACCTCGATGCTTGAGGTGGGTGATTTTATATTTAAGCGTGATGCCAAGCTTAGGTATCCAAAGCTAGTATCATTTTTAAATGACCTGGTAGAAGAAGGCATAGTAATAGATTATGAATTCCCAATCAATCCAGGAAAAATTAAACTACACACCATAAATGATTATCTGACGGTAGAGCTGGGTGATTTCATTTCCAAATCTCTCAAACACCACTTCACAGTATTTGACTTTAGAAAGCTATATTTCCCACTAATGGATGAAGATGATAATAGGAACTTCTACTACTACGGCATGAGCAACAATGTGTATTTCTCATACGATGTCAAATACAAGGACCCTACGAGAATTGCCTATGAACTTAACCAATTTATGGAAAATCTCGATGCTGGAGTAGACAATGAGAGAGAAATCCGTATATTCAACCACCTAGGCGACAAGCCATATGTAAGAGATGGCGGGGATAAGATTGAATTTAACTACGAACTAGGCGATATAGCCTTTAGAGAATTTTTCGAAAAAGGTATAGCTCTAAAAATCTATACTTACTTTGAGCTAATCAGAAAATCAGTAAGTTTTGATGAAATAAAGATAGATGTGGGTCTTAAATGGAAGGCTTATGGGGACTATAGCCCAATATCTGAAGGTGTAGAAAACACTCTAGATATAGTGGCAACCAAGGGATTTTCAACCTTTATAATCACCTGCGTCCAAGAGGATGTGACCAAAGACTTCATCTATGAAATCAAAAATCACTCTAAGCAATTTGGTATAGATACAACCCCAATACTTATTAGTAGTTATAGCGAGGGCCTAGACCCATCCATACAAAAAATTGCGGATGCGACAGGAGTATATTTCATCGATAGAGATATGCTAAAAAAAGCAAGCGTAGTCCAATACCTTGAAAATATAG
This sequence comes from Anaerococcus pacaensis 9403502, assembly GCA_000308255.3. Lineage (GTDB taxonomy): Bacteria > Bacillota > Clostridia > Tissierellales > Peptoniphilaceae > Anaerococcus > Anaerococcus pacaensis. The sequence continues at coordinate 802,684 of HG326663.1, forward strand.
CCAACGTAGAAAGCAACTGGCAAGATATTAATTAGAGAGCTAAAGTAAGATTTAGCTCTTTTTTATAATTATGAACGTATAAAAAAATTTAGCTAAAAAAGAAGACTTATACTATTCCTATAAATAAACATAAAAGCTTAAGTGTAGAGAAACTGCTAAAATTTATTTTATTAGTATATTATTGGCTTATATGATTAGATATCATCAACATATATAAATTTCAGCTACAATGGGGAAAAGTACTGAAAAATAAGCTTAATTGACCTAATGTCTAGTAAAATGCTAAACTATCATTTTTAGGAAAAAGCAGTATCATTATTATACAGATGATTTTTATAATACTTATTATTAAATAATATATTTAAATAGAATTATATTAGCGTTCTCCCACAGTTTAGTACCATATATTTTATGGTTAGTTAGTAGGTGATTACATGAAACAAATATTTGTATCTAGCACATTTAAAGACATGCATGTAGAAAGAGATCTCATCCAGACCAAGCTTTCTCCAGACCTAAATGAAGATGCATATTATAAAAGAGTAGAAGGTATACAATTCCAGGACTTGCGCTGGGGGATTGATACTGACCTTGAAGATGAAATAGAAAATGACAAGAAGGTACTCGAAGTATGCCTAGATGAAATCCAAAACAATAGGCCTTATTTTTGTGTGCTTTTGGGAGATAGGTACGGTTGGATTCCAGAAAATGACCTAGTAAAGGCAACTGGCCGCAGGTATGGGATTTATGATGAGGATGAAGATGTCGATAAGTCCATTACCCACCTAGAAATTGACTATGGTTTCCTAAAGAACCCAGAATTTAGAGACCATTCTTTTGCCTACTTCAGAAATATCAAGGGTGATGTGACAGGAACCATCTATGAATCAGACCCAGCAGAAAAGGCCCGTATGGAAGCATTAAAAAGAGAAATCAGGAAGGCTCTTCCAGCTGAAAATGTCCACGAATACGATGTTGAATATAAAAATGGCAAGCTAATTGGTGTTGAAAAATTCATCGACCTAGCCAGAGAAGATATGGCAAGAGTTGTACTGGACGGCCAATTATCAGAAGATGACCTATCTGACAATGAAAAAGAAATAATCTATCACAAGACCCAAGCAAATGAGAAATCTGTCATATCTAATGCTAGAAAATCAGTAGAAGATGCTGTAATTGCAAATATAGAAGATGAAAACATCATCACTATCAAAGGTGAGTCGGGCAATGGTAAGTCGACTCTGATGGCAAAGATTTCAAAAAGACTTGAAAATGACTATAATAGCCTAATACTCTTTTCATCTCTCACCCCAAGGACCACTACAGCGACAGGGATTATGAGAATAATCACAGAATACATCACAGATTCACTTACAGAAGATGACCTAGCCCTATCAGGTGAGGCCCTAGACAAAGCTATCGAAGACTTCAACAACGAACAAGAGTCGCTTGCTAGCAATAGTAGAGCTAACAACCGCTCCAAGGAAGAGGAGCTTTATGAACAAGCCCTTAGAGAGTATTTTGTAAAGGGAACTGATGACATCATTATACTAATCGATGCCATTGATCAGCTTGATAATCCAAGGGCAGTTGAAGCCCTCCTTAAGCCAATCAACTTTACCAATAAAAGTAAAATTAAATTCATTATAAGTTATTTAGAAGAAGAAGAACATGAAGATGACTTTGTATTCTTAAATGACTATCAAAACTACAAGCTCGAAGAGCTTGATTATGATGATAGACTTGAAGTAATCAATTCTTCGCTAAAGGCAAACAATAAAGAATTGCCTCACTCTGTTAAAGAAGAGATCATCCACAAGGAAGGGTCAAAGTCGCCTTTATACGTAGCCCTCTTGGTGCAAAGACTAGTTATGATGAATATTGAGGACTACACCAATATTATCAATGCCGGGGACAATTACCACACCATCACCCGCTATCAAAAAGAGCTCATAGGGGCTATGCCAAATGACCTTAAGGATTTAATTATAGAGCTAATTAGCCAGGCTGCGATAAATCTTGATACCAACACTGAGGATGTCTATAAAACTATAGATTACCTAGGTGTATCTAGGCGAGGTCTTAGAGAAACTGACCTAAAGAGAATATACGAACTAAAAGGTGTTAACTACAACGCCCTAGATTTTGCTACCCTAAAGAAATACCTCAGAGCCTTCTTCCTAGAAGACAGATACCTAAGGACAGACTTTACTCACAAAATTATCCGCCACGCTATACTAGAAAATATAAGTGAAGCGGAGAGTAGAAGTTTACACAACGATATAGCAAATGCCTTTATGACCCTTCCAATTGAAGACCCAATCAAACTTCAAGAGCAATACTATAGTGCCTTTAAAGCACAAAATGCACCCGCAGCCTTAGAATTGCTATTAAGTTTGGGAAAAAATGCATCTAAGCTTAGCATCAAAGACATACAAATTGCCATAGAATCTATCACTAAGATCCACAATCTAAAGCTTAATAGTAACAATGATGACTGGTTGAAAGAATTATTTGATGGCTTTAATGAGATGAGCCTAGAAGACCTTAAGGAACTTTTGGCTTACTTTGTCTATGGAGCCTATGAAGAGAAAACAAATGAATCTATAGAAGCAACTATTCACAATCAAGAGATTCTTCTTAGATACATAGAAAATCTCATGAAAGAAAACCCACATGACTATGAGCTGATGAGAATATATGCGGACCACCTAGCCTATCTGGGTGTAAAGCTAACATCAGGCACTAACAAGGCATGGACAAAAGCTGAAAATTATTTGCAATTTGCAGTTAATTTAAATGAGCTCATTTATGATATCGATAAAACAGCTGCCAACAGAGAATCACTAGGCAATGCCTATGGCAATTTGGCCAGATACTACACCGAACAAGGGATAGCAAGCAATGATAAGGCCCGCAAATTTTACCAAAAATCCTTAGACATATTCCAAGACATAGCTAGCGAAAATCCAACCATGGTAAATCAAGAAAATCTAGCCATGGCCTATAACAACTTGGCCAACACCTATGCGGCTGGATCTTATGATGACATCATACTTGCCAAAGCATATTACTTTAAGACTATAGATATCATAAACGAGCTTCTCGAAGAATATGATAGCATCAGCTTAAAGAAGACACTAGCCATGGGCTACATCAACATAGCCACCCTATATTTTGGCGAAGATGAATATGAACAAGCTGAGGAATGGTACAACAAATCTGTAGTTATCATCAAAGACATCGAAGCCCGTGAGCCAAGCTTAGCTAACAAGGAAACGCTAGGGAGAGTTTATAATAACATAGCAGACTTATTTGCTAGTGAGCTTATAGATGATAAGGAAAATGCTGAACAGTATTATAAAAAAGCAATACAAATCTTTGAATCAATCTTAAGACACAAGCCTATTCTCTCAGCAAAGAAGAGCCTATCAACCACCTACGACAATATAGGCAACCTCTATGCTGACTGGAAAGAAGAAAAGGCCTATGACTACTACAAAAAAGCCATAGCTATCAAGGAAGAACTCATCACAGCTGAGTCACCTCGAGAAGAAGTCACAGATTTAGCGACAAGCTACAACAACCTAGCTTTCCTATATGTGGACAATAGGACAGAACTCGAAAAAGCGGCTGAATACTACAAAAAATCGGCAGATATCCTACTAAAAATCAAACCAGATCAGATAGATAAGAAATATGGTGAGGACCTGGCTGTAGTATATACAAATCTCGGTGCCCTATATTTTATATTAGCAGATTTAGACCAATCAGATAATTACTACAACAAGGCCATAGAAATCCACCAGGAGCTAATCGATACTTATCACGATGATGACAATATCGAAAAACTTCTGATTATCTATGAAAACCTAGCTGTAAGCAAGGCTGACCTAGACTATTCTATCGAAGAAATCGAAGGGGACTATTTAAAAGCTATAGATCTTATCAAAATCATGCAAGACCCATACAAGAAAGTCAAAAAGACCGCCATCACCTACGGCAATTTGGGCAACTTGTATCTGATAAAAGATGGCAACTTTGAATTAGCAGAAGACTGTTATAAGAAAAGTGCATATCTAACCCAAAAGGTAGTAGACTTCCACGAATCTGTAGAGAATTTAGAAAGACTCGCAGTCATTTACTACAACCTAGCAGGCCTCTATGAAATCTGGGGCAAAGAGCAAGAAAAGATACTTGCTCAAGCCAAGGTAGATGTACTAGCCAAAGAAATAAACTATGAAGAAAATGATGATAATATCAATAAATTCATACACCTACATGATTTAACAAAATAAGAACTAAGACCAAGTAACAATACTAGACCAAGTAACAATACTTGGTCTTTTTTTGCGCCCATTTTGAATTCCTAGAAAAAACCAGCCCACGGACCCCCTCTATAATAAAAACAAGATAAAGGAAAGGCAAGTAGCCAAGATTTACTGGGGAGTAAATCAAAAATGAAATTCTAAAAAAATCATGCTACAGACCTCCACCTATAATAAAGACAAGATAAAGATAAAAACTTAAACAACAAATCCAAAGGGGGGAGAATCAAGATGAAAAAGCAACTTAAAGCACTAGCACTTACAATAGCACTTATCACAACAACAGCATGCGGAGCAAAAGAAGCTCAAGTAGAAGAAACAAAAGTAACAGCAGTAGAAACAACAGTAGCTAAAGAAGCTAAAGTTGCAAACATTGAAGCTCCTAAAGGCGAAACAAGAGAAGTTAAGGAAGGTCAGACAAACTTCCTAATCCCACAAACTGTAGAACTAAAAGATACAGAAGAAATCGCAGTTGAAGAAACAGTAGCAATCGAAACAACTATCGAAGCTGTGGTAGCGAGCGATGAAATCATAGTAGAAGAAAAAGAAGAAATAAAAGATGTAGCAATAGAACAAGCTCCAGTAGTAGAAGAAGTTAAGCTAGCAAAAACTAACAAAAAGCCAGCTGCATCAATCGACTTAGTATCAAGAACATCAGAATCAACAAGCCTACCAAACACAGTAGAAAACACAGTTGCAGCAGCAGTAGCAGTAGAAGAAACTGTAGTAGAAGAAGCAATCGTAGAAGAAACAGTAGTAGAAAACCAAACATACGCATCAGAAGCAAACGAAGCTACACCAGCAGTAGTAGAAGGTGGCCTAACAGTAAAAAGCCCATCAGCTGAAGCGGTTAAAACATACTGGACAAACTACCAATCTGGGGCGGCAAACACAGCAGACTTCTTTGGTCTACAACTAGTAAACCAAGAAGATGTACACGCAGTAATGCCAAACGCAAATCTAAACCAACTAAACCTTGGTCAAGTAAGCCAAGCAGCACAACTAGACGCCCTACACATCGCAAACACAGCAAGATACGCATCAGGCCTAAACGAAATGACACTAGGCAATGACCAAGCAGCATACGCACAAGCAGCAACAATGGTAAACAGAGCAAACCTAGCAGTAAGCCACTACCCAGGACAACCTGCAGGCCTAGACGCAAATGTATATCAATCAGGCGCACACGGAGCAGCAAACTCAAATCTAGCAGCAAGCTTCGGCCTACTAGACTCAGTAGTAGAATACCTAAAAGACGACCTAGGCGCTGAAAACCAACTAGAAGCAGGCCACAGAAGATGGATCCTAAACCCATCAGCAACAACAACAGGCTTCGGACAAACAGAAGAATTCAACGCAATGTACGTAAACAACAACGACTACGCTGGCCAAAACGCAAACCAAGTAGTAGCATACCCAGCAGAAACAGCAATCAGCGAATTCCACAGCGCTAGCTCAAGCCTATCAATCCAATTTGGCGAAAACTTCGACATCACAAACGCAACAGTAACAGTAACAGACCTAGCAACAGGTCAAGTAAACACCAACTACCACATAGACCAATCATTCAAAGGCAACGGCCGCGCTATCACATTCGGAAATGGCATGAACTACGCACCAGGCACAAAACTAGCTGTAAAAGTAAATGGCGTAACAAAAAACGGCGTAGCTTACCCTGTAGAATACACAATCAACTACTGTTCCATCATCTAGGATGGCAAATCTGAAAGATTTGACATCTGCTAGGTAAACGTAGAAGCGAAGCTTCAAGTGAACCCGCAGAACACAGCGAACAGACCTCAAAGAGGTATGTGAGCGCACAATCAGATAATAAACAAATCCTTTGCTTAAAATAATGACCAAGGGAAAGTCCTCAGCCCTAACGGGCTTGCGGTATTTCGCGCAAGTCCCACGCTCATGGGTGGCAGATGCGAAGCATCTGACATCTCTGAGACAAACGGTCCTCCACGAGCCGGACAGGCTTGATACTAAGCTTCAAGTGAGTCCAGAGAACTAAGCGAAGGAGTAGCATAGCTACTCATGAGAGGACAACACGTACTTATATGAAATTATCGACAGATGTTAAAGTCGTTAAAACATACTAAGTTGTTAAAAAATACCCCTTTAGAGTATTTAAGTTTTTATAGTCCTATAACATAGCAATTCCCCGATTGCTTAAAAGGACAACAAATCCCCAGGCTCCCCGGCCTGGGGGTTTTCTTTGCGCAAAAAAAGAGGCATATAGCCTCTCTCTTTACTAGTCAAATATTTCCTTTAGTGCCTTGTAGGTATTAATCCTATTATCCACCCCATATATCGGAGTAAAGCACATTATTTCATCTATGCCATATTCTTTGATTTCATCATTTAATATCTCAGCCACTTCTTCCTTGCTACCCTTAATTATAAATTGATTTTCGTAGGATTTATTAAGTAGCCCCAGCTCTCTATCGGTAAATTCATAGTCCTTGATTTCTTCTGGGTCGACTAAGCTACTTGTTTCGTTCTTGGCTTGTTGGATATGGAAATAGTCAAAGGATTTGCCTAAGTATTCTAGTTCGTCTTTGTCATCTGAGATTAGCATCTTATATGAGACAGATACAAAAGGCTTATCCGCAAATACTGAAGGCTTAAAATTTTGTCTATAGTCTTTAAAGATTTGTGCGCTAGTAGGTACAGCAAAGAATTTTGCAAAGGAATAAGGTAGGCCGTACTCTGCTGCTCTTTCTGCTGATACCCCTGTAGATCCCAACATCCATGGGTTTGCCAGATTTTCATTTTTGGTAGGCACAGCCTTTACATTTCGATAAATGGGGTCTCTTGGGTTTTCGTCACTTAGGTAGGCTAGAATCGTTTCAATCTCTGGATATAGATAAGGGTCCTTGCTGCCAAACTTGGTGTTTAGGGCTCTGATTTCTGGCATACCAGTGCCTGGGGCGCGGCCAATACCTAGGTCTACTCTGCCTGGCGCAAGCTCTGCTAGAGTCTTAAAGGTTTCTGCTACCTTTAGTGGAGAGTAGTGCATTATCATGGTCCCACCTGTACCTATGGTTATATTTTTTGTTTCAGCTAAGAAATAGCTTGCTACTATCTCTGGGGCTACTGATAGTAAATTTTCAAAGCCGTGGTGTTCGGCAAACCAGTACCTATCATAACGAAGCTCATCTAAAGTTTTTACTAGTTTTTTAGTATTATTAAAGACATCTTGATTACTTTGCCCTTTTTCTCTTATCATTAAATCATGAACAGCTACTTGCATAATTTCCTCCTTAATAGAAACCGCTAAATATTATATACCCTTAAGTATATTTTCCGAAATAAACAAAAAAAGTGTACCTTACTAGTCTATTTGCTAGGTCAATACACTTTTCTCTCTACTCTTTGTATTGGAAGTATGGTTGATAGTTGTTAGTCAAATATTTCTTTTAATAATTTGTATGATTTGATCCTGTTTTCTATACCAAATACTGGGGAGAATGATAGGATTTCATCTATATAGAATTCTTTGATTTCTTCTTCTAAAACTGCAGCAACTTCTTCTTTGTTACCCTTGATTAGGTATCTATTGTCATAAGCCTTTTGAAGAATTGATTGGTCATTTAGGTTAAAATGATAATCTTTTAGAGCTTCTGGGTCTACGATTCCTGAATAGTCGTTCTTTGTTTGTTGGATATGGTAGTAGTCAAATGACTTGCCTAGATATTCTAGTTCATCTGGGTCATCAGCTACTAAGATTTTGTAAGACATAGAAATGTATGGCTCATCAGAGAATTCAGATGGTTTGAAGTCATTTTTGTAGTCTTCAAAAACTTTGGCTGGAGTATCTACTAGGAAGAATTTGGCAAAAGAATAAGGTAGGCCCCATTCAGCAGCCCAAGGCGCAGTTTTACCTGTAGAGCCTAGGATCCAAGGGTTAACCAATTTTTCATTTTTAGTAGGCACAGCCTTTACATTTGAATAGATTGGATTGGTTGGATTCTTGTCTAATAGATAAGCAAGTATTGTCTCGATTTCACCATGTAGGTCTGGTTCTTTTTCACCGAATTTACTATTTAGGGCTCTCATTTCAGATACACCGCAACCTGGTGCTCGTCCTATACCGATGTCAACCCTACCTGGAGCAAGCTCTGCCATGGTTTTGAATATTTCTGCAATCTTTAATGGTGAATAGTGCATGATCATAGTACCACCAGCACCTATTACTATGTTTTTTGTGATAGGTAGGAAGTAGGTTGCGAGTATCTCTGGAGCGACACCTAGTAGGTGTTCGTAGCCGTGGTGTTCTGCAAACCAATATCTGTCATAGCCAACTTCATCTAATTCTGTCACTAGTTTTTTTGTATCGTTAAAATATTCTTGATTCGACCTGCCTTTATCTCTTAGCATTAGGTCATGGACACCAAGTTTCATATCTATACCTCCAATTTTTTCTTTATTAAGTAAATTATACCCACAAATAATTATAATTCAGTTAAAATTTAACGGAAATAGGAAATTATATTTTATTAAGCTAAAATAATAAACATTTCTTTGTAAAAGTGTTGTATAATAGTTGTGGAAGAAAACTAATTGATAAAATTAAATCAAATTTTAGACATATATTAATATGCAATTATATATAAAAAGTTTTAATTAAAGTTTACATAAATCGGGGTACAAGAATGGAAAACAACTTTTTAACTGGAGATACAGTCCTTACTGAAACTAGGAAATTTAAATGGCTAAAGGATACGACAGGGGATTATCTAGATGTCGAAACTATTGAGATAGGTGAGTACAACTCAATATCTCTAAAGAGAAAAATACCTTTTTATAGGTATTTTATTAATTATTTGCTTACTATATTCTATGAAAAGCTTGGAATAGACAAGAAATCTGTAGATACTTATGCAAGTGGGATTTTTGATAGTATAGAAAAAGGCGAAGAAAATCAAAATCTTGACAAACTAGCTGACCTTATCCTTGATATCTTTATTGAAAGAGGCTTTGCACCAGCTGGTAGTAGCCAGGAGGTCTTTGGCTCTATTGGTTGTCCTATAGAAGAGAGGACCATATGGAATAAGGAGCAAATCCTAAAAGACCTTTCGGCCTATAGTGTCAGTAGAGAAAAGATGATTGTCTATGGATTTGGTTTGGGAATGGACCATGACGAGCTCGAGACATTTCTGATGAAAGTCCTAGAAGAGACTGGCCTAAATATATGGGATAAGAAAGAAGGCCTTGTTTATATTGCCTTTAAACACTTTCCAGAAGATTCTATAGAATTTTACAATAAAGCCTTAGATATATACGATAATACCGACATCACTACAGGTGAAAATCTACCAGCTGAAAACCAAGATTTTAATACCGTTATCCTACAAAACTACATCAACGACTACCTAAACTCTCTATCAAATATAGAAAAGCTAGACGATGATGTCATAGTAGACATAGTGTCCTATCACAAGGACCTGGTAAGTGAAAATACTAAAAGAACTATCAAGTCAGAATTTATTAGTGCCTTTAATGATATAGAGGAAAGGCTTAGAGAAGAGAGCAACTTTGTCTCGGAATACGCAAGTCAGTTTGAAGACGGATACTATTCGGTAGTTGTAATAAATGCCAAATATCAAGCAGAAGATGATATAATTATTGGTAAAGACGAAGACTTTATATGGCAAGCGGCCAATACAAAAAAAGAACTAACCTACCGCCCATATATGGACTACGAACTAGCTAAGACGGAAGATACACAAAACGTAGAGATTGTCTTAACCAGCCCAGTTTATAAAAAAGCAAATGAGGTAGTCCACCTTGATCCGGATGATAAGTTTTATGATTTTAAACTTATTAGCCAGATTCCTGGGCTAAGAGATATAGAGGTCAAAAGCGCCTTTGTTACAGAAAAGCGAATCAATGTACTTCTTGACTATCTGTACAATGAAGAAGGCCTCATTAACCCTTCAGAGGCTGATTTAAATAACGAACAGGTGGAAGTTCTAGACGAGCTATTAAGAGATACCATCATAAATCCAGAGTCAATATATAACATCATCGAAAATGATGACTTAGAAGAAATCACTAGAGGCAGGATAATCACCCTATTTTTCATAGACTATTATTTAAAAAACGAAGACTTATGGCATGAAACACTAAGAACTGCGGCCAAGAGAAAAAGAGATTATTTAATATATATGGACCACAAGCTTAGAAATAGCAGGCTATATGAATATAACATTTCAAATCCTTATGAAGATGTGTTATTAAAAATAATAGTAGAGGATGAACCGATTGATGTTTTTAGGGATTTATGGGCAAAATATCTATATAATATCAATAAAAGTAGGAATTAACAGGAATGAAAAATTTTAATTCACAAGAGGCATTCATCAACAAAGTCAAAGATAAGGTAGTAACCAAAAGAAGCTCTCTTGTTGGAGAAAAATTCAATATTATTAGTATGATGGGCGAAGTAAAATACGAGGTCGAAGTAAAGAAACTCATCGGCATCGGTGGTTCCTCTATGGTCTATGAAGTAACAGTAGATGATACCTATCCGCCTATCAAAAACATGATTATGAAGGAGTTTTATCCAAACTACAATGAAGAGGTCATAAAGGCTGAAAGAAACCCAATTTCACCACTTGAAATATATTTCGACCCAGTAGACTTCGAGGCAGAAGAGAGGATAAGACGAGATCGTGATAAATTCATGGATGCCTACAACAAACATATCAGAATTATGGATATGGATAGGTATCTGGAGGGCAAAATTGTAAGGCCATATAGGCTAGAGATAGATAATGCCTACCTCTATGCTCTCTATGAAGTAGACACAGCAACCAGTGTAGACAAATACTACAACCTTGACCTATCTAGGATAGTAGATATACTTAAACAGACTGCAGACATCCTAATTCATCTGCACAACAATGAAATTATCTACATGGACCTAAAGCCAGAAAATATACTCTATGACTACAACAATGCCAGGGTAAAATTATTTGACTTTGATGCGGCTATTGACCTAAAGGAACTAGATTTCATCAACGAATTCTACATGCCTAATGAAAAGGCCTTTATCCCGCCAGAGCTTAGGTATATCACAGATATTTCCAATAGAAAAGAACTCTTCATCTCCGAAGAAATCGACTTATATATGCTGGGAGTAACTTTTTTCTACCTGCTCACCCGCAGGTATCCAGTAGATTTAGAGAACGAAGATATGAACTTCCTAGAACGAAATGTCAGGGAAGTCCTAAACCACAAATCAAACAAAATCCTCATCAATAAACGCGCCACTGATGGGATAGTAGAACTCCTAAAAGAAACCTTGTGCATGCATAGGTTTATTAGTGTTACCGAATTTAGGGACAAGCTAATAGAAATTGAAAACAATCTCAGATTTAGAAACGATGATGAATTCTCAAATATCATCTCAGCTACATATTTCCTAGACCTTAATAGGCTCTACAATTATATAGTCGAAGATGAGGATGGTAAGCATATTGATGTAGCTATAGTCGGCAACAATGCCCTAGCAAGGACATTTTTTAGTTTCATATTTGCCATAGCTGATATCCAAGATGTGGCCTTAAATATAACTTTTTATGACAAAAACCCAAAGAAATTTTACAGCCAACTAACGACAGAAAATCCACTCCTAGCTGAAACCACCAAGATTTCAGTTAACAATAGAGTGGTAGCTAATAATATCAACCCAGATATCACAGACTGTGCCTATGCAAATATCACTTTCAAATCCTTTAAGGATAGGATCGACCAATCATATATCACCATCCTAGATGAAACTGGCTACGATTATCCAAATATGGCAGATCAGGTTTATAATAGTCTAAGGGATGAGCCTAGAGATAGGATTATTCTAAATTATTCGAGAAATAACCACAAGGTAGACATCAGAGAAGAAGGCCCTATATCCTTCTACAACCTAGACTTATCATCAACCCCGACCTTTAGAAATAGAAATTACAACGACCAGCTTCTTGACGAGGCCTTTGAATTTTATAGGCTCAATGTCCTAAGTTATCATGGTGAAAGAATCGACTATGACAGTATATGGAATGGCTTCATTAGAAAAGACTTCTATGCCTTAAAGGCTTCTCTTAGGGCGGTACTTTCAATTAAATATAGAATATTCTCTGTAGGCATTGAAGAAACTGATGATGTGGCTGGTAGATTTTATAATGAAATCATCAAGCCTTCTGGTAAAAATGAAGTCATCACTATGAGAGATATCCTTTCTGACTATGAGCACCATTCTTGGAATAGGTTTATGATAGCCCAAGGCTATAGGGTGCCAACTAGAGACGAGCTTTATTCCTATGCCTTCAACGACCAAAAGGGCTATGTAGACTATCAAAGAAAATTCCATCCCTTTATCACATCTACCGACATAGAAATAGTGAGAAAGGGCGGGATGGACAAGCTTGCTGAAGTCACAGCAGAAATTGACGAGTTAATAGCTATAAAGACTGTCCATAAGGAAGAACAAGTCAAAAGTAGGCTCTTAAACATTGCCAACAACACTCTGTGGGATGATAACCAATATCTAAAAGACCTAAGACCACTCTGGGAAGATTTGACAAAACTTGCTGATAAAATCATCGACAATGAATACTTCGCCAACAACTCCCTAAATGTACTCACCTATCAAATAGACAAAATTCTAGATGAGGCCCATCCAGATTTGATGATGCTAGCTACAGACTATTATCAAATCTTAGATGACCTTGACCTTATTGTACAAAGAAACAAAGACGTAGGCTTTAGAGAGTCAGAATATCTGACCATAGATTCGATTCCTCTAATCTCATCAGATAGGATAAAGACAATATACAAGCCATTTATAGAAGATGACGAAAACTTATGGGCAAATATCATAGCGACTATCAAATTTTATCCAGAAAACCTAATCTTCCTATCAGATGATCCGATAGATGAAAATAGGATATATAGGATAAGCAATTTCCTTATCAACAAAAGACTACAAAGTTCCCTTAAAATCGATGTCATTACCTATGAGCAAATGCAACACTACAGCAGGGAAAATGCCGTAGTTGACTTCACCCTAAATAGCCACTCAGATGCCATGAGGCCAGAATTTGCTGGTCTAGAGTATGTGGAATACAGGGGCTTTAATGTTTGGTCAGGCAACTACAAGGCCCTGGAATATTACTTGTCCAAGAGGTCACTTACTGTAGAAGAGACCTTCTTCTTAAATAACGGCATTATCCATGACAAAGGTAGTATTACCAATGCTTCAAAGCTCTACCACCACTACGACCACTTGTGGGACACTTACCTAAAATATAACTCAGATGACTGGGACAATTTGGTAAGGGCTATAAATTATAACTCCAACTACTATAAACTAAGCCTTGATAGCTATGAGAAAAAGAAAGATCATAGTTTGATTAAGGTAGGTGATTTTAGATTTAGAAAGCATGATGTCCAAAAATATAGGTATCTAAAAGAACTATTAGAAGACTTATGTGAAGAAAATCTCATTATTGATTACGAATTCCCAGCCAACCCTGGCAGGCTCAGACTTCATACCTACAATGATGATATGTCAAGGGATATAGGAGAATTTATTTCCAAAAATATGTGGGAATACAACATGGGTTTTGACCTTCAAATCACTCAACAAGCTGAGAAAAATTATAAGAATTCCTATGCAATCAGGTCTGACAAATTGATATTCTCTTATGAATATAAAACTGACCACCCAACTGAATTTGCAGATTCGATTAGTACGCTCATGGTAGATGTGGATGCTGATAAGCCAGAGGACTACACCAGGGTATTTAGCCGTGTGGATGACATGCCTTATGTGCAAGTGAAGGAAAACTCAGTGCTTGTAAATTACGAGCTAGGCGAGGTTGCCTTTAGAGAATTTTTCAGCAATCGAGGTAATATCTTGAGGTCTTACACCTACTTTGAGTTAATCAAAAGTAGGAACTTATTTGATGAAATCAAGCTAAATGTAAACTTACGCTGGAAGGCCTACGATGACTATAGTAAGGATAGCCTACCTATTGAAAATATCCTAGACATCGTATGTACCAAGGGCTTTTCGACCTTTATCATTTCAACTATTAAGGATAATATCAAAAACGAAGACCTCTATGAGATCAACAACCACGCTAAGCAATTTGGTATCGATGCAAGGCCAATACTTATAGCAAGCAACTCCAACGACGATACAACACAGATCAAAAAAATTGCTGCTGCGGCTAAAGTATATTTCATAGATAGGGAAATGATTGTAAATCATGGACTCATAAAATATATAGAGAATATAGTAAGTGGTAAAAAGGACTGGCAAAAGATAAGTTAGGTCCGAGGCTTATTATATGAACTGCTTAGGGACTGTTGCAAAATAGATAAATTGTTCCAATATCATTCGAGCACCCTCCCAGATAGTGTCTCAGTTCGCCGACGGGCTAAAAGCCTCCATGAGCCGGCGGGCTAAATCTCAAACTATCTGTGAGTGCACTCTAATGATGGAACAATAATTATCTATTGATTTGCAACAGTCCCTTTTTTGTAGATGAAATCTTGGTGTTAAAACTAGATTAGATTTTAAACAATGTCTTAAGTTTAACAAAAGTAAATGTGGGGTAAAAATTATAAATAATAATGAATTCAAACTATAAGCATTCGCTTATAATATTCGAAGACCCACAGATTTAGTCATCTGAAGATGAGATAAGTAGGTAAAAATGAAACAAATTTTTGTATCAAGTACATTTCGTGATATGCATATAGAGCGTGACCTGATTCAGACAAAGCTATCACCAGATCTGAATGACTATGCATATAACAATAGATTAGAAGGAGTCAAATTCCAAGACTTGCGCTGGGGAATCGACACCGAAGAAGGCGATGAAATAGATAAGGACAAGAAGATACTCGAGGTCTGCTTAGATGAGATAGAAAACAACAGGCCATATTTTTGTGTGCTATTAGGCGATAGGTATGGATGGATACCTGATAACGACTTGGTAAAGACCACAGGCTACAGGTATGGGATATATGGCGAGGATGAGGAGATTGAAAAATCTATTACTCACTTAGAGATAGACTATGGATTCCTAAGAAATCTCGAATACTCAGACCATTCATTTGTGTACATAAGAAACATCATAGGCGATGTAGAGGGTAGTATCTACGAGTCATCTGAAGTAGAACGTGCCAAGATGGAAGCCCTAAAGGCTGAAATCAAAAAAGTCCTCCCAGCTGACCATATCCGCGAATACGATGTGGAATATAGGAACGGGGCTCTTATTGGTGTGGAGAAATTTATAGACCTTGCTCGTGAGGACATTATAAGGTCCGTCATGGATAGCCATCAAGACCAAGATGAGCTAAGTGAAACACAAAAAGAAATTTCATACCACAGAACTCAAGCGGATGAAAAGGCTGTTATTTCGAATGCTCGTAGGTCTATCGAAGAAGATATAGTAAAAAATATCGAAAATACTAACGTAATCATTATAAAAGGTGAAAGTGGTAATGGTAAATCGACTATGATGGCCAAGCTTTCTAAGAAGATTAGTGGAAACCACAAGTCCATAATCCTATTTTCTTCCCTTACTCCACGTACTACCTCTGCTAGTGGTGTCATGAAACTAATCACCGATTATATCAATGAAGTATTGATATCAAAAGAATCAGAGTTTGCGGTAGACCTTGATAGCAAGCTTGAGGAATACAACATCGAGCAAGAAGATATAGCTAGAGAAAATGATAGAATCACTGGCCGTAGCCGCGAAGAGAAGCTATATGAGGCAGCTCTCAGAGAATACTTTAGCAAGTCTGATGAAGAACTCATTATCCTAATCGATGCTATAGATCAATTAGACAATCCTCAAGGGATAGATATTCTCCTTAAGCCACTGCATTTTATTAGCAATTCGAGAGTGAAATTTATCATCTCTTACCTTGATACAGTAAAAACCGAAGACCAATTCCTGTTTTTAAATTCATACACCAGCTATAGGCTCTTAGAACTAAATAAAGAAGATAAGCTTGAAGTAATTGATGCAAGCCTTAAGGCCAACAACAAGGAACTAGCTACAGAAGTAAAAAACGACATCATAGCTAAAGAAGGATCAAAATCACCATTATACATTGCCCTTCTAGTTCAAAGACTAGTTATGATGAATAGCGAAGACTACAATAGAATAATCAAGGCTGGGGACGGATATCATATCCTCACCAACTACCAAAAAAATCTAATCGAGCAGATGCCAAATGATCTGGAGGAGCTTATTATAGAGCTAATCCGTCAAGCTGCTATCAATTTAAATACCAATGTAGAAGATGTATTCCAAATAGTAGGCTACATCTCCCTATCTACTAGAGGCCTCCGCGAGTCTGACCTGAGGCTAATATTTGCTCAAGATGGCAAGAATTACAACTCTTTAGACTTTGCATCTCTCAAGAAATACCTTAGGGCATTTTTCCTCGAAGATAAGTATCTAAGGACTGACTTTACCCACAAAATCATTAGACGCGCTGTATTAGACACAATAGATGATGACATTAGGATTAGACTTCACAATAACATTGCCAATGCTATGATGCAGCTACCAATTACAGACCCAATTAAACTCCAAGAGCAATATTTCTCAGCCTACAAGTCTAAAAACGTAGCCAGCGCCTTGGAATTGATGAAAAACATGGGTGAAAATGCAGATAAAATCAGCAATTATGAAATAGAATCATCAGTCGAATCTATCACCAAAAACCACAATGTAAAGCTAGATAAGTCCGACGATGAGTGGATGGCTAGGCTTTTTGAAGGTTTTTCTGAAATGAAACTCTCTACTCAAAAAACACTTCTTACCTATTATGTATACAATTCCTACGAGGAAAAGACAGATGAGTCAATCAAGGCTGCCAATTATAACCAAGAGCTCCTTCTAAACTACATCAGAGGGCTCATAGATGATTATCAAAACGATGAACAATTGATGCAACTATACTCTGACCACACAACTTATCTGGGTGTCAAATACGCATCAGGCAATCAAGAACAGAGAAGAAAGGCAGAGATTATCTTTACCGAGGCCACCGAGATAAATGTAATATTATCCCGTATATATCCAAAAAAGGCCAATAGAGAAAAACTTGCTAATAGTTACTCAAACCTGGGTAGATTTTACCTGGATTCTGGTGGTGATTACCTGCACAAGGCCCTGGACTTATATTTACTAGCTCTAGAAATCTTAGAAGAAATTGCAAGTGAAGATTCTAGTATGGTAAGTGAGGAGAATCTAGCTATGGCTTACAACAATGTAGCCCTAGTCTATTCCAGAGGTGAATACAACGATGCCCGCAAGGCCAAGGAGTATTTCAAAAAATCGATTGAAATTTTCGATAAACTCTTAGAAGAAAGCAATTCGATTAGCTTAAAAAAGACCATAGCTATGTCCTATGTTAATATAGCAAGTCTATACTTTAGCGGTGACAATTTTGCCAAGGCAGAGATATGGTATACCAAGGCCATCGACATGGTAAGAGAAATCGAGGCCCTGGAACCAACCTTAGATAACAAAGAAACTTTAGCAAGAGTTTATAACAATATAGCAGACCTATATGCTAGCGATGTCATAAATAACAAAGTAGCTGCAGAAAAGCACTACTTTATGGCCATAGATATATTTGAAAAAATCCTAGACCACAAGCCGATAGTATCTGCAAAGATGAGTTTATCAATATCTTATGACAATCTAGCCAACCTTTATTCTGATCGGAAGAATGAACAGGCTCATATGTACTACAAAAAAGCCATAGGCCTTAAGGAAGAGCTAATAAATATGAACTCGCCAAATAGCGATTATATAGTGCTTGCTACAAGCTATAATAACCTTGCATTCTTCTATGTAGACAATGGCATCAACTTAACCGAAGCCCTAGACAACTACCACAAGGCCCTAAAGATCCTACACTGGATTGAACCAAAAGAAATGGACAAGAGATACGGCGAAGATCTAGCGGTAGTTTATACCAACCTTGGGGTTCTATATTTCATGCTAGGAGATGTAAAAAATAGTGAAGACCACTATAGAAGGGCCATTGCCATCCACAAGACCCTCATCGAGGAATTTGAAGACGATGACAATATAGAAAAACTCATCATCATCTACAACAACCTAGCCACCAACAAGTTAGACATGGAATATAGCTTGGAAGAGGTAGAAGATGAGTATGTAAAAGTGGTAAAACTGATAAAGATAATCAGAGATCCATTCAAAAAACTCAAAAAGACAGCCATCACCTACGGCAACCTAGGCACTCTATACTTATTGAAAGATAAAAACTATGAGCTAGCTGAAGATTGCTATCTAAAATCTGTAGCTTTATTTACAGAACTTGCAGAAAACCACGCTACAATCGAAAATCTCGAGAGAGTAGCGGTAATCTATCACAACCTAACCCAGCTCTACGAGCTTTGGGGAAAAGTTGAACTTCGAGATAGGTATGCTGAGATTGTAAATCAAATGAGTGAAGATATAGATTATGAAAGAAACAAAGACACCATAAATAAATTTATCCACATACACGAAATAGATAAGATTTATAGTATGAGTTAAGATAACCCCTGGGACCAAGCGAAAGCTTGGTCTTTTTTTT
>HG326663.1:822990-845487 GCA_000308255.3 Anaerococcus pacaensis 9403502
TTCAAACAGGTCAAGTAAACAACAACTACCACATAGACCAATCATTCAAAGGCAACGGACGCGCAATCACATTCGGCACCGGCATGAACTATGCACCAGGCACAAAACTAGCTGTAAAAGTAAATGGCGTAACAAAAAACGGCGTAGCTTACCCAGTAGAATACACAATCAACTACATGTCAATCAGAGGATAAGCCCATAATAAAGAATGTAATTAAGAAATTCTCAGCCTTCGGCCTGCGACCATACCATGGAGGGCACTCCCCAAGCCGTGCAGGCTAGCCGCGACAGATACTAAAGTCGTAAAAACATATTAAGTTGTTAAAAATACCCTTAGGTAATTTAAGTTTTTATGTAGTCCCATCATCTTGGGTGGAAAATCCGAAGGATTTTTCATCTCTGAGATGAAGGAAGGGGTTTCGCGTAGAAGCCCCGAGTGAGTCCAGAGAACTAAGCGAAAAGGATGCTTAGAATCCTTTGAGAGGACTCAAGCGTATGGTGTAAGTTCCCCGCTTACACCAACGAGGACGGAAGAAAACCAGAGCTCCCCGGCTCTGGTTTTTTCTTTGCCTATCTCCATGTTTAAAGAAAATCAATAGTAGGTAAAATATTTAAAGTAACCCGTATGGCTCTACTAGTCAAATGATCCATTTTAAGTATATGAGTTTATAATGGGAACCTAGTTTGATTACGATCTTGAACAATATCTTAAGACCATTTTCCATTTCTAGTCATTAAATAAATTCTTTTATAGATTTGTAACTTTGTTTCAGAAAATACCCCCCCCTTACTTATTTGTCCAGTAAAGAGGGGATATCAAAGCTGAAATTTAAGTCAGAGATTTATAAGATAAAATTATAATAAAAATTAATGGGAAGAAAATATTTATGTAGTATATATTCTATAGTAATTTATAATTTTTATAATCATTACCAGCAAAAAAATTTATAATTTGAACACCTGTAGCAATTAAAAAAATTATTATATAATTAAACTTAATCATCAACAAAGTATTTAGTAAACATATAAGCACTGTTGGTAAGATTTGAATAACTTTTTCTTGATTTTTTGTTACTGTCTCACTATTATATACAAACTCAAAAGATTTAGGAGTTCTAACTAAAATCCCATTATAATGTTTATTGAATTTCCGATAACTTAGAGCATGAACTAATTCATGCAAATCTGCATTAACCATAAGAATAATAAACAACTGATATAGCCACTTAATATATTTTATTTTTAAATATGTTAACATTCTAATAAGTATAACTAGTCCTATTAAGATAAAGATATGAGAGAATAAAAATTTACCTGCCATTAATAATCTGTTATTGTCCCAGTATATTCTATTAGAAAAAATATTTGAATCCTTGTATAAAATCTGGTATTTATTGCTATATACAATTCCCAATCTTTGATCTATAATATAATCTTCCCTTACATAGGTTATAGCTTTTTCATTCATGTTAGAACCCCTAAAAGTTTGTATACTAAAAAACTTATAAAAGAGTATATAAATATAAAGCTTATTTGATTAGACTGATTTTCGTCAAATTTAAGTCTGATTAAAGCTTGTATAAAAATACACGCAGTTAGGCTTAGCAATCCAGCTACTATATTTACCTTATTCATTTCTCCTAAGATAAAATAAGCTATAAGTCCTAATGCCGTAGAAAATACTAAGTTTATTTTAATTTCATTATTTATGGCCCTAGGATTAAACTGGATATACCATTGCTTTTTCTTTTCAATTAGACCAAAGTTTATCATAATGAAAGGATTTATGAGAGAAGGTAATCCTTCATCTATATAAATTTCTATATAATTACAAGCTATTAATAGTAAGATAATTCCTAGTAAATATTCAGCAATTACTTTACCATTATCATAAATCATATAAAAATATGAATTTAAATAATTTCCATTGCCCTTAAAATAGACTATTCCTTTTCTAACTACATCTATTTTTTCAAAATTATTTAATCCTGCAAACTTTAGATTAATCTCAATAATCAATAAGCTTAACCCAGCTAAGATTAAAAGTATTTTGGCAAAACCAATATTTAAAGCTTGCGAAAATGTTATATTCTTAAGTAAACTATGGATAAGTAGAGCTAATACAAAAAGTGCACAATCATAGATTAGGGAGCTTCTAATAGTTATAATTTTAAATAGAAGGCTATCTAATAGATTATATAATCCAAGACTAATTATAGATATTAATAATATTGTTATATATACAAATATAAAAAACACTATAAATGAATATAACTTAATATTCATCATATAGTTGGTGTAAAGGGCTAGTATTAAAGAAAATATTATGGCTACAATATTAGAAAAGTATAGCAAGTTAAAAGAAATCATATAATGATAATCAACACTATATATTTGAATTTTGCTTAAAATACCATTGTTAATATGTCTAAATATTATGAATAAAGGAGGGAATAGGATAATTATTTTATTTATAACCATAACCAAACCTACCCCTAAGCCTTGATTTAGTTGATGCAGATTAGGGTTAAACTCTAAAGATTTTATTCTACCTATACTTATAGTAAGATATACTAAAATTGCAAAAATAACTAAGATTGCTGGAAAAATAATATGTATAGGCTTATTTGCATAGGTATCTTTGAACTTATTTTTAATATAAATTCTGTAATATTTAACTAATATTATAAAGTCATTCATTATTTCTCACCGTATATAAATATATTTCTTCTAATTTAGTATCATCATTAATACTTATATAATTTCCTATCCTCCCCTTATTAAGAATGATGGCCTGTGAGCATACGCTTTCAATAAAACCGACATTATGGCTTGCGATTAAGATAACTTTATCATTGTTAGAATTATATATTTTTATTTCTTTTTTTAGTTTTGCAATTGTCTCAATATCTAAGCCATTGGTTGGTTCATCAATGATTATAAAATTTTTATTTAATATAAATTGTGAAATAAGTTGAATCTTTTTTTTCATACCAAATGAATAATTTTTAATAATTAAATTATCGTACACATCATCTAGGTTATAATTGCCTATATAATAGTCTATCAATTGTCGATCCAACTTGATTTCTTCAATTCTTTCTATAAATTCCAGATATTGCTTAGCTGTAAAATATTCAAGTAAGTTAGGTTCATCTTGGATATATGCTAATTTTTTTTAAAGTCCCTATCATATAAATTTGGACTTTTTCCAAAAACTGATATACTTCCTTCATAATCCTTCAACCCAGCTATGGAATTTAATAATGTAGTCTTACCCTCTCCATTCCTCGCTAAAAGTCCGGTAACTTCACCAGCTAACAAATCAAAACTTATATCTTTTAAGATTTCTGTGTCATTGTATGAGACATAGAAATTAGAAACGCTTACTTGCTTCATCTTTCTTATCCTTACTAGAACCTAGGACTAGGAGGAATAATAACACTAGGATAATACCTACTAAAAATGGGAATACTTTATATAGACTAGAATACACAATATCTATATCTAAAGACGATCCATTCATAGTAGAAATCATTCTCATTTGCTCAATTCCTAAGATTTTCACAGGAAATTGACCTACTAAATTATCTTCAATTATAGAAGATAATATGTTTTTTTGTAAGAGCATACTTGTTAATATAGTTATTATAAAACCTGCAAAAAATAGAGCAATTGATACCATAACTGTCTTTAATTTTTTTTCAGAATTTGTTTCTTTCATTTTTTTCTCCTAAAAAATTTGTATAAGGTTAGATAAAATATTTTTTAATATTGAGTAATTGTTTGACATTGTCATTATGTGAGTCATATAAATTAAAAACGCTCACTTGCCTGATCTTTCTTACCCTTACTAGAACCTAGGACTAGGAAGAATAATAACACTAGGATAATACCTACTAAAAAAGGGAATACCTTATAAATACTAGAATACACAATATCTATACCTAAAGGCGATCCATTCATAGTAGAAATCATTCTCATTTGCTCAATTCCTAATATTTTCACAGGAATTTGACCTATTAAGTTATCTTCACTTATAGAAGATAATATGTTTTTTTGTAAGAGCATACTCGTTAATATTGTTATTATAAAACCTGCAAAAAATAAAGCAATTACTATCATAACTGTTTTTAATTTTTTTCAGAATTTATTTCTTTCATCTTTATCTGCTCAAAAATTTGTAAAAAGGTTAGATAAAATATTTTTTAATATGGAGTTATAACTTGACCTCTAGGGGTAACAATTTTTTGTTGATAAGTATTTCTTGGGTAAATTCTAATACTTACTATATTTGAATTACGTCCTGTTATAGCTAAGCTATCTTTTTTCTCAGGATTTAGAATCGCTTGGTAGCCACTTTGAGTAACAATATCTACCTGCCTATTTTGCTCATAAGCAATTTGCAAACAACTTTCAATCTGCTTATTTGTAGAATAAGTGTTGTATAAGCTAACAGTTGTGGTAGCTACGATTAACATACCCCCAAGTATAAGTATTGCTGTTATTACAGTAATGCTAGCTCGTCTAATCTTTTTATTGATATTTTCTTCTAATGACTTTATATCCGGCATATAGTTTATTTTCATTTGCTCACTCATAATTTAATACCTTTCTATATCTAACCTTTTTACGTATGAAAAGAGGCGATTATCTAAGTCTATTACTTCATTGACAGTATTTATTTGCAAGAAGTATCATTATAAATATACTAGTTTTTTAGCACGATTTATTTTAGGACTCTACTAACAAACTATCACAGATTATTATGGTACCATCTTTAACTTTTACATTCGGAGTAAAAGTAAGTACACAAGCTATTAATAAAAATAATATTCTTTTCATAATTCCTCCTTTAAACTAATAATAGCATTAATTAAATTTCAAAACCACGAACTTAAGTTCATATTTTAACTAAATTGACTTAGAAATTATAGTAGTAAAGTGAGTAAGTGATGACAGAAAAATTTGATCCACTAAAAATAAAAGTTGGTAATTATATAGCATATAATAGAAAAATAAATGGCATATCTCAAGAAGAATTTGCAAGCTTAATTGGAGTATCATCTAGAGCTTTATCTAAAATAGAAAATGGTTATAACTATCCTTCATTAAATGCTGCAAGTAAAATAAACGAATATTTGAATATATCAATTATAAATTTGATGAATGAGGATGATTCAAACCCAAATCTTAGACTAAATATATTATATAACAAACTTATATATTCTTTAGAAAATAGAGAATATCATAATATAAAAGTCATAGTTTTATCTATGGATGACTTAATAGATAAAATTTCAAGAACTTCTATCTATTACAAAAAGTATTTATTTTCTAAAGCATGGGGATTTATTATAGACAATAAATTAAATGAAGCTAATGATTCCTTAGAAGAGGCGTTTAAATTAAATTTTGTAAAATCTCAAGAAGACAAATCCCTAAATGTTAGAATCTAGCTGCTGTCCCAGTCTATAGCTCCAGATCTTGAAACTAATCCCAGGGATATAGAAAAAACTTCGAAAATATCTATTACAAACCTCATTAGGGAAGCAGAAAGAATAGACGATGAAAAACTAAAAATAAAATACTTATACAACTCCTTAATCATCAAAATCGAAAATACGGAAGATTATAGCTATTCGATAGACTTGCTATATGCTGTACTAAATTTATCCATTAAAACTAAAAATTTAGATATATATAATCAAACTATATTTTACAGAGGTTTAATTCATTACAAGGCAGGTAATCCATTTTTTTATTATGATATAGATGAGTCTCTCATGTATTTTTACATAACTAAAAACAAAACCTTTTTTAAGCATAATGTTAAGCTATTAAATGAAGTTATTTTAGATAGCTAATTTCAGTAATTTTTGCAGTAATAGCTGGTGTTATTTTATCAAGCATGGCAGCAAAAGATCTGCTTAAAGTTTTATTATAAGGGTATTTTAAAAGGCCCACAGATAGCTGGGGCCTATGATATGTACCCTCTTTACAGGACAACCCAGTAAGGAGGATATTTTTTGTGAAATACAGTTATGAATTTAAAATACATTGTATAAAATTATACAGAAGAGGAGAATGGGCGGAAGCTCCTGAAGGAATCCAAAAGAGAAATTTTCATAAGATGATTAGATTATGGGTTAGGCTAGAAGAACTTCATGGATCTGAAATATTAAAACATGAAAATAATATTAACTGGAGTCCAGATCAAAAGTTAGAAATGGTATCTAAAGTCATTGCAGGCTGCTCTATTAAGTCTGTAGCAATAGAAAATGGTATTAATCCAGGACAACTTTACTCATGGCTTAGAAAATATAAGATTTATGGATATAATGGTCTTGTAAATAAAAAGAAAGGCCGTAAATCTAATAAAAAATCTATGAATAAGAAAACTAAGGTAAAACCAAAAGAACTTAACGAATCTGAAAGAGAAGAACTAATACGATTAAGAGCAGAAAATGAATATATAAAAGCTGAGAATGAAGTAATAAAAAAAGAAATCGCCTTGAGAGAGAAAAACTACGCTGCGCAACTCAAGGCTAAAAAGCAGCAATCGTCAAGGAACTCAAAGAAAGAGGATACAAACTAAAATATCTATTAATAGCTATGGATATTCCAAGATCCACCTACTACTTTGAAATTAATAAGGTTGATAAAGTAAGTAAGAAAAATAATGATATAACTGATAAGATAGTTGAAATATTTAATTACCATAAGGGTAGGTACGGAGTAAGAAGAGTATATAGAGAATTAATAAATCAAGGATACACAATAAACCATAAACGAGTTCAAAGAATAATGCATAATCTAAAACTATTTGGTAAAAGACCTAAAGAAAAATATCACTCATACAAGGGTAAAGTAGGAAAAATAGCTGATAATATAATATCTAGGAATTTTAAAGCTGAAAGACCTTTTCAAAAATGGACTACAGATGTAACAGAATTTAAGTTTGATTGGGGTAAGTGTTACTTCTCTCCAATACTTGATATGTACTCAAATGAAATAATATCTTATGATTTATCATTAAGTCCTAATTTGGAACAAATATCAAATATGCTAGATAAAGCATTTAATAAGTTCCCAAATTTAAATAACCTAATACTACACTCTGACCAAGGATGGCAGTATCAACACAAAGCTTATGTAGATAAATTAAAAGAACATAAGATTATACAATCTATGTCAAGAAAAGGTAATTGCTATGATAATTCAATCATAGAAACATTTTTTTCAAGAGTGAAGAACGAATTGTATTATGGCTGCCAAAAGAGCTATAGCTCTTTTGATGAATTCTCACAGGCAATGGATGATTATATATACTATTACAATAACGATAGAATCCAAGCAAAAACAAAATGGATGCCACCTATAAGGTATAGGCAAGCATCCATTTGTAAGTAATTAATTTAATATTATGTCCAGTTTTATGGGTACACTTCAGGCCCAAGCGAAAGCTTGGTCTTTTTTTGTGCCCACTTTCAATTTGAAATCCTAGAAAAACCCTGCCCATAGCCCCCCTCTATAATATAGACAAGATAAGGGAAGGCAAGTAGCCAAGGCTTACTGGGGAGTAAATCAAAAATGAAATTCTAAAAAAATCATGCTACAGACCTCCACCTATAATAAAGACAAGATAAAGATAAAAACTTAAACAACAAATCCAAAGGGGGGAGAATCAAGATGAAAAAGCAACTTAAAGCACTAGCACTTACAATAGCACTTATCACAACAACAGCATGCGGAGCAAAAGAAGCTCAAGTAGAAGAAACAAAAGTAACAGCAGTAGAAACAACAGTAGCTAAAGAAGCTAAAGTTGCAAACATTGAAGCTCCTAAAGGCGAAACAAGAGAAGTTAAGGAAGGTCAGACAAACTTCCTAATCCCACAAACTGTAGAACTAAAAGATACAGAAGAAATCGCAGTTGAAGAAACAGTAGCAATCGAAACAACTATCGAAGCTGTGGTAGCGAGCGATGAAATCATAGTAGAAGAAAAAGAAGAAATAAAAGATGTAGCAATAGAACAAGCTCCAGTAGTAGAAGAAGTTAAGCTAGCAAAAACTAACAAAAAGCCAGCTGCATCAATCGACTTAGTATCAAGAACATCAGAATCAACAAGCCTACCAAACACAGTAGAAAACACAGTTGCAGCAGCAGTAGCAGTAGAAGAAACTGTAGTAGAAGAAGCAATCGTAGAAGAAACAGTAGTAGAAAACCAAACATACGCATCAGAAGCAAACGAAGCTACACCAGCAGTAGTAGAAGGTGGCCTAACAGTAAAAAGCCCATCAGCTGAAGCGGTTAAAACATACTGGACAAACTACCAATCTGGGGCGGCAAACACAGCAGACTTCTTTGGTCTACAACTAGTAAACCAAGAAGATGTACACGCAGTAATGCCAAACGCAAATCTAAACCAACTAAACCTTGGTCAAGTAAGCCAAGCAGCACAACTAGACGCCCTACACATCGCAAACACAGCAAGATACGCATCAGGCCTAAACGAAATGACACTAGGCAATGACCAAGCAGCATACGCACAAGCAGCAACAATGGTAAACAGAGCAAACCTAGCAGTAAGCCACTACCCAGGACAACCTGCAGGCCTAGACGCAAATGTATATCAATCAGGCGCACACGGAGCAGCAAACTCAAATCTAGCAGCAAGCTTCGGCCTACTAGACTCAGTAGTAGAATACCTAAAAGACGACCTAGGCGCTGAAAACCAACTAGAAGCAGGCCACAGAAGATGGATCCTAAACCCATCAGCAACAACAACAGGCTTCGGACAAACAGAAGAATTCAACGCAATGTACGTAAACAACAACGACTACGCTGGCCAAAACGCAAACCAAGTAGTAGCATACCCAGCAGAAACAGCAATCAGCGAATTCCACAGCGCTAGCTCAAGCCTATCAATCCAATTTGGCGAAAACTTCGACATCACAAACGCAACAGTAACAGTAACAGACCTAGCAACAGGTCAAGTAAACAACAACTACCACATAGACCAATCATTCAAAGGCAACGGCCGCGCAATCACATTCGGCAATGGCATGAACTACGCACCAGGCACAAAACTAGCTGTAAAAGTAAATGGCGTAACAAAAAACGGCCAAGCCTACCCAGTAGAATACACAATCAACTACATATCAATCAGAGGATAGTTCCATGCTCATAGCTAGCAAATCTACGAGAATTGACATCTGCAGGATGAAAGCAGAAACGAAGCTTCAAATGAGTCCCTAGAACTAAGCGAGAATGCCGCGTATTTATTAGAAATTATCGACAGATGTTAAAGTCGTTAAAACATACTAAGTTGTTAAAAAATACCCCTTTAGAGTATTTAAGTTTCCGTGACCTATCCCCATTTCCAACTAGCCCGTCCGGCTCGGTGAGGACAAATGGATGGAAGGTCAAGTGTCGCAATTAGCCCGTGCGGCTGACAGAGCACCCAAATCTTCGATTTGGCTAACGGAGCCGACGATTCCGCTAGAATAGTGACACAGTATGTTGTTACTAGATACCCCTTTAGAGTATTTAAGTTTTTATAGTCCTATAACATAGCAATTCCCCGATTGCTTAAAAGGACAACAAAGCCCCAGGCTCCCCGGCCTGGGGCTTTCTTTTCTATAATTCAATAAGTTCAAACCTTAAACAAAAGTCTCCTTATCTGCTATAATGATTACGACAAGGAGAATATATGAAAATGACAATGACAGAAGCTGTGTGCTTTATACTAGATAGGCCCCAACCAACTACTGGCCACAGTCTTGAAAAAATCCGTTTATTAATGGAGGCCCTTGATAATCCCCAAAATAAGATAAGAACTATCCACATAGCAGGGACTAATGGCAAGGGGTCCACATCAAAGATGCTTTATAGCGCGCTTTCTAAGACTCAGAAAACTGGCATATTCAATTCGCCCCACATCAGGAGAATCAACGAGGCGATAGCTATAAATAATACAGAGATATCTGACGAAGACTTTATAGATTTGGTAGAAAGGCTAAAGCCTTATATAGAAGATTTGGATAGCAAAGGATATATACTTACATATTTTGAAATCCTCACTGGCATTATGTATCTATACTTTTATGAGCAAGAGGTGGATATAGCTATCATAGAAACTGGCCTTGGTGGCCTAATGGATAGTACAAATATCATCAAACACCCGTTAGCGTCAGTTATTACTACGATTTCTATGGATCATATGAATGTCCTAGGCGATACAATTGAGGAGATTGCCTTCCAAAAGGCTGGAATCATAAAAGATCAATCACCCGTTTTTATTTATCCGGCAGCGGCTAATGTCATGGAAGTCTTTTATGAAAAGGTCATGACTAGCCACAGCGAGCTTCACACCTATAGCAAAGATGAGATAAATATTGAAAAATCAGATGATAATGGCAGTGTATTTAGATTTAGATCTTATAAAGATGTGGAGATTTCATTGATAGGTGACCATCAGGTCTATAATGCAGCTCTTGCTCTGATAGTTCTAGATTATTTTAAAGACCAATTTGGCCTTAATCAAGAGTTGATAAAAGAGTCATTAGCAGAAGCAAATAATGTCGGCAGGCTTACTACAATATCAACTTCGCCAAGGGTAGTGGTAGATGGCAGCCACAACAAAGAAGCCATTGATGCCATGATAGCAGCTCTTCATAATTTCGCCTATGATAGGCTGATTATAGGATTTTCAGTCCTAAGTGATAAGGACTATGCATATATAATTCATAGGTTGGCAGAGGTGGCGGATGAATTAGTTGTCACTAGCCTTGATAATAAGAGGGCATTTGAATTTCACGACCTAGAAAATATAACAAAAGAAATACGCCCAGATGCTATTGCAATTGAGGATAGGATCAAGGCGTATGATTATACAAAGACCCTAGCAGGACCAAAAGACCTAGTCCTCTGGTGTGGGTCGCTTTATTTGATATCTGAATTTGTAAACTACGAAGGCTTTTGATAATAAAATCAAAAGCCTTTTTCTTATAGTTGTAAAATTTCTATTGTTTTTGTTTTTAGGTCGTTCGCATATTCATATGGGTCGACTGCCTCCATGATAGCTGATACTACGGATATGCCGCTTGCACCAGAACCTTTTAGGATGTCTAGGTTATCGATTTTGAGCCCGCCAATGGCAACTGTTGGGATATCAATGGTATCATTTATTGCTCTAAGCGTTGCGACACTGGTCCTTTGAGTTTTGACATGGGTGGTAGTGTCATAGATTGCGCCTACCCCTAGGTAGTCAGCTCCCTTGGCCTCTTCATCTTTTGCCCAGTCGAGGCTTTTAGCAGTAGATCCTATGATTTTATCTGGACCTAGGATTTTCCTTGCATCGGCCACATCCATATCTTCTGCTCCCAGGTGTACACCATCGAGGTCTGCAGCAAGGGCTATATCAACCCTATCATCTATTAGGAGGGGCACATTATAAGAGTGGCAGAGGTCTTTCAATTTTTTCGCTAGCTCAATTACTTCACGAGCTGGTGCTTCTTTTTCTCTTAGCTGAACTAGGGTCACCCCGCCTTTAAGACTAGCTTCTATGGTTTCAAAAAAATCTTCATCAGTCATATTATCCCTATTGGTCACGAGATATAGGGTCAAATCAAAGTCTTTCATATCTTATATGCTCCCTTAATTTTTCATATTTCATCAATGATATTTCATCAAGTAAGGATATTTTAAATGTAGCCATCCCGCTATCTTTGTTGGCTAGTTCTCCTGCGATATTTAGGATGCTTATGGCAAGCGCTATGGCATCTATACTCATTTCAAAAGATGTGGTGGCGGCAATGATTGCTCCTAGCATACAGCCTGTGGCCGTGATTTTAGATAGGGCTTCATGGCCATTTTGGAGGATAAGAGTTTCATTGCCATCTGTGATAATATCTTCTTTGCCAGTAGCCACCACTATTATGTTATACATACTAGCTAGGTTTTTTGATATTTCTATTATCTCATCTCTAGCAATAATATGGGAATCTACCCCTTTGGTGGATAGCTTATTGTGAAAGATTGAATAAATCTCACTATAATTTGCCTTAAGTACTCTTATATCAAATTTTTTTAGGTAAAAAAGCGCTGCTTGCAATCTCACCTTGCTAGCAGAAACTCCGACGGGGTCAAGGATTATTGGGATACTATGTTTACTAGCGGCCCCCATAGACTCGCCTATTGCTGCTAACTTATTTTCATTTAGGGTCCCAAAATTTATCAAAAGGGCATCTGCATTTTTGGTAATATCAGCCACTTCATTCTTGTATTCAGCCATAATTGGCGCCTGGTTTAGGCTTAGCAAGATATTGGCCGTATCATTGGCAGCTAGAGGGCTAGTGATGCAGTGAATGGTGTGGGTATTTGTTACTAGATTGTCGAAGGTATCTTTAAAATCAATCATTTAAGCTCTCTTTCATTTTATATAGGCTGCCATTGGCCTCTAGTGCCTTTAGTAGGCCGTAGGCTAGAGCAGATCCTATTATTGTAGCTATTACAAAGGATGGGGTGAATGTAAATAGGGCTACTTTGGCATCACCTGCTATAAATTTCATCACTGGAAAACTTACCATAGATCCGATGATACCTGTGCCTATTACTTCCCCAATGCAAGCTGATATAAAGGTTTGATGTCTTTTGTACAAAACTCCAGATAAAAAAGCCCCAAAGACCGCCCCTGTGATGGCTAGTGGAGAGATTGCCATTAGGCTCATCCTGATGATGGCTATCATAAAGGCACAAGCCAGGCTATACCAAGGCCCAAGCATCACAGAACAAATCACATTTATAAAGTGCTGCATAGGGGCAAAGCCATGGACACGGAGTATCGGCGATATGACTACGCCAATAGTGACCATCATTGCCAAAAATACAAATCTCTTTAACCTCTTATTTTCCATAAAAAATCCTCCTTACGGGCGCGCCAATGTAAGGAGGTCACATACTCTATCATCCCTACGCTAGCATTATCTAGATCAGGTCAAAGCTTCCGCTTTTGGGTATAATCTCAGCCAAACATTTAGCACCCCATTTCATTGATATAATTATAACACAACGGCATAAAAAAAACCATTACGTCTTCGTAATGGTCTTTGATGGGTGAAATCTATTTAGATTTCATGAGTTAAACAGCGAAAGTTATATACTTTCAAAGTTTATTATAACCATAAACGTTGAATTTGTAAAGTTTAATATTGTTGCATTAGTGGGAGGCTTTAGGGGTAAAAAACTAATAAGAGTAAAGTTGAGGTGTCATATGAAAATATTAGTAGCAATAGATTCTATAAAAAATTTTGAAAGTTCAATAGAAATTGGCAATATATTTAAGGAAGAGTTTACAGAAAATGTTGATATTATGCCATTTCTTGATGGGGGAGAAGGAACAGTTGAGGCTATGAAGACCCTTATCGATGGGTCTTACAAATACGTTAATGTCCACAATCCTAAAAATGAAGTCATCACCGCCCGCTATGTCATGAAAGATAAGTATGCGGTCATGGAAATGGCTGAGTCATCAGGCCTTAGATTGCTTTATAAGGAAGACCTAGATGTCATGAATTCATCTTCGCTTGGAGTAGGAGAGATGATAGTCGATGGCCTAAATGAGGGAGCGGACTCTATATTTATAGGTATTGGTGATACTGCCACCAACGACCTAGGCATGGGCATGCTCTATGCACTGGGTGCGAGATTTTATGATAGCGATGACAATGAGCTAAATCCAATTGCAGCAAATATGGCTAGAGTAAGCTATATCGACATTGAAAACATTGATTATAGGCTAAATACCAAGCCAATAACCATAGCAACCAGCTCTGATAATACACTCTTTGGCGACAATTCATTCCTAGAATCGAGAATCTACCGCAAGGGGGCAACTGATGAAGACATTGCCTTCCTTTATAAGGGATCAAAAAATTTCAAGGAAGTAGTAGAAAAGACTCTAGGGATCGATAGTATCGATCTCCCATCACTTGGAGCAGGTGGGGGAGTTGCCTGGGCTCTTTACACCTTCTTTAAGGCAAAGATATCTAGGTCCATGGATGTTATAATGGAGAGAGTTGACTTTGGAGATCTCATTAAAGGCTACGATGTCCTAATCTTAGGAGAAGACGTAGACCAATTTGACGGAACAAGCTCAATTGCAGTATCTACTTATGCCAAAAGCTACAATGAAGATTTGAAAATATTTTTCCTAGAAGATAGGGATGGCAAAGAAATTGGCCAAAGAGAAATCTTTGATGAAATCTACAAATACCACATATCAGATGACTTCGATAGAAGAGAAATGATAGAAGCCATAAGGATGTTAGCTAAGGATGTCAATCAAAATTTAATTGGACATTAGGATGAGGCTAGATTTATATGTAGCCCTTATCTAAAAGAAGTATAGTGATTTTATGAATAAATTAAGAAATATCGGAGAGAGCAAAGTGACAACTGCCTTATTAGCCATAAATGTATTAGTTTTTATAATAATGACAGTAGCAGGAGGTACTGAAAATATAAATGTACTAGTTAGATTTGGGGCTGTCGCTAAGCCACTAGTTGCAAACGGCCAGTGGTGGAGGCTACTTACTGCTTGCTTTATCCACATTGGATTTTTCCATATTATGTTTAATATGTATTTCCTCTATCAGCTTGGACCTGTCTTTGAGAGGCTCTATGGATCGGTGAATTTCCTTATCATTTACCTACTTGCAGGTATCATGGGCAATCTAGTAAGCTTTGCCTTTGGAGCAAATAATACCGTATCAGCCGGAGCTTCTACATCGCTATATGGTATGTTTGGCCTTGCTCTTGGGATGATGATGAATTACAAAGATGATGCCATGCTTAGGAGCTTTGGTGCAAGTTTTGTTTCAATTATTGTGATAAATATTGTCTACTCGCTAATGAATCCTAGAGTTGGAATGCTTGGTCACATGGGTGGACTCTTAGGCGGGGTAATACTTGCTGGAGTATTCCCAGTGATTAATAAAGAGCTGGCAAGTAGTACTAGGTTGATTTCTGTAGCAGCCTTTGTAATCTTAGCCTTCCTCTTTATAAAAATTGGTATGAATTCATTTAGTGTAAGTTAAGTTATGAAAAAGATATTAATGACAATTGGACTTCTAATCTGTCTTTCATCTTGTGACTATCAATCCAGGGCAGATTTTGAAAAAGAAATAGCAGCTGAAGCTAGTAATAATGTAGATATAGAAATGCCTAAAATCACCTACATAGCCGATGAAGGTGGTAGTGATACTATCGATACTCCTAGAGAACGCAAGGAAGATGACCTAGATTTTATCGAAATGTATGGCAAGGGGAGTCTTGGCCGTGCCCTAGACCCAGCCGATGCCAAGGGCAATTTAATCGATACGAATGTGGGTGATACACAAATAGGTATATCACTCATCCCCTCTGTTCAGAGACAGGGCGGCTACTCATCCATTCTCTCATATATGAGAGAAGGTAATCTCGTAGAGCGTGAATTTGGGCCTGTGGCTGGTGTAGCTGGTATGTCAACCACTGTGACCTATGATATCATTGACTCTGAGTCTGGCCCAATGCTTCTGGTTAGCCAGGTGAGCGTGTCAGAATTTGAAACCTATAGCGCTTATTATTTGTTTAATAAATTTATGGGCTTGGTTGATTATATGGTCTTTAGAAACTCAGTTGATCAGACCATGCCAACTGTAGAAAGGCTTGGAGATATCATCGAATGGACTGATATGGCCTATCCAGGTGATATAAATCTCGCCGTTGATCGCAGGATGAAGACAGAAAATAAGTATCTACCAAGTATGTTCGAAATCTACAGCATAAAAACTCGCCCTCTGGTAGCCTTAGTTGGTGGTAGAGAAATGGATATAGGGTATCTACCAAATATAAAGAGCGAAAGACGAATACTTGTTGCAAAAACTACAGACAATCCTACTAATCCAGGAATGTTTGTTGATATTGAAAAATAAAGGAGAAAAAATGAAAAGAACTGAAGTTGAAGAAAGGTTAACCTGGGATACCAGTTTAATCTATGCAAGTGACGATGATTTCTATAAAGAAATCGAAGAAGTAAAAGACCTAAGTGAAAAGCTAAAAGATTACAAGGGCAGAATCACATCTGATAAGGAAACTTTCAAAAATTTCTTAAAAGACTATGAAGACTTATCTAGAAAACTTGAAAAAGCATACGTATATGCATCTTTAAAATCAGATGAAGATACTACTGTTACAAAATACCAAGAAATGGATCAGGTAGCAGGCATCACTTTTGCTGGCGTAGGCGAAGCCCTATCTTTTATGACACCAGAACTTTTAGCTACTGACTATGATGTTATAAAAGAATATCTAGCAGATGATGAACTAAAGATTTATGAACACTACTTTGATGACATCTTTAGAAGCAAAGATCATGTTCTAAGTGAAAATGAAGAAAAAATCATAGCGTCTTTCTCAAAACTAGAACAAAATCCAACCAACACTTACATGATCTTTAACAACGCTGATGTGAAATTCCCAACAGTAGAAAAAGATGGCGAAGAAATCAGAATCACCAATGCCAATTTCACTACACTTGAAGAAGACAAAGACCGTGATTTCCGCCGTGAAGTATATGAAAAATATTATGAAGTATATAAGCAATTTTCAAACACCCTAGCTTCTACCCTATCAGGTGAATTTACAGCTAATAATATAGAGTCAAAACTTCGTGGCTATAGCTCAGCTCGAGAAATGAGCCTTTTTAAAAACAATTTAAGCGAAGAAATCTATGACAACCTACTAGAAGTAATCCATGACAATATAGATATTCACAGAGATTACACTAGTCTTCGTAAGGAATTTTTAGGTGTAGATGACCTTGGCTTTCACGATATCTATGTGCCACTAGTAAAAGATTACGAAAGAGAAATCGAATTTGATGAGGCTCGTGAACTAGTCCTTGAAGCACTAAAACCACTTGGTGAAGAGTATATAAGAGTAGCTCGTGAAGGTTTTGATAAGAGATGGTATGACGTATTGCCAAATGACGGCAAAAGATCCGGTGCATATTCATCTGGATCATACGACACCCAACCTTATATTCTATTAAACCATACCAACACAATCGGCGATGTATTTACCATTGCCCATGAACTTGGCCACTCTATGCACTCTTACTACACTAGAAGTAATCAACCTTACCAATATGGTGGCTATTCAATCTTCCTAGCAGAAATAGCATCTACTACCAATGAATTGCTATTACTAGACTACATGCTAGAACACTCTGAGAGTAAAGAAGAAACCGCATATCTACTAAATTATTTTGTAAATCAATTCAAATCTACAGTATTTAGACAATCTATGTTTGCGGAATTTGAACACAAGGTAAATAAACTTGTAGAAGCAGGCGAACCAATCCCTGCAGCTAGACTATCTGAAATCTATGGAGACTTAAACCGTGATTTCTTTGGTGATGATATCGAAGTAGACGAATACATCTCTACAGAATGGGCTCGTATTCCACACTTCTACATGTTCTATTATGTATTCCAATATTCAACTGGCTTCATGTCTGCTGTAGCCCTATCTCAAAAAATCCTACACGGCACAGATGAAGATAGAGAAGCTTATCTAAACTACTTAAAGGCTGGATCTAGCGAATATCCAATCGATGTACTAAAGAAAGCTGGCGTTGATATGACCAATAAAGACGCTATGCAAAAAGCAATGGATGTAGCACGTGATGCCCTAAAAGACCTTAGAGAAGCAATTTTATAATTAAAAAGGTGATGCTTATCATTTCAAGCATCACCTTTTTCATTTTATACATTGCCCAAGATAACTCTATTTAATTTTTCTAAGGCTATTTGCCTAAATTCTTCCATCAGCCCTATATCAGTAGGAGGCTTGTTGTATTTATAATTTGGAAAATAGCGGGTAATGTGTAGGGGTATATCTGGGTCGATTTCAGCTAGAAAATCCACCTCGGCCCTAAATTCTTGCTTATCATCGCTAATACCTGGGACAATTAAAGTTGTGATTTCTACATGCGAGCTAGTGCTTGCAAGCCTTATAGCATTTTGAACTGTCTTTAGGTCTCCGCCCAAATATCTGTATTTTTCTTCACTAAAAGTTTTAAGGTCTATGTTAAAGGCATCAACATAGGGCAAGAGCCCTTTGAGATATTTTTCATTAATGGACCCATTAGTCACAAGCACCAGGTCCATGCCATTTTCTTTTAATAATTTCCCCGTATCTCTTATATACTCAAAATTTATCATCGGCTCATTGTAGGTAAAGGCTATGCCGATATTTGACATTTCCTCATATTTTTTAGCAAGTCTTACTGCTAGCTCTGGGGAAATGTATTCGCTTTTGTAATCATTAGCCTTAGCCCTGGCTAAAGTATGATTTTGGCAAAACTGACAAGTTAGGTTGCAACCAAAAGTGCCAAACGATAAAACACTAGTTCCAGGCTTGTAGTAAAAAAGCGGTTTTTTCTCGATAAGATCCAGGGATATTGATAGAAATCTCCCGTAGGATAAGGGAGTGTTGACTCCATCAATATTTGCCCTGGCATTGCAAAAACCAGTCCTGCCCTCGGCAACAGTACAAGACCTAAAGCAGATATCGCATTTTATATTAGTCATGGCGTTCTACTTCAAACCTTAAGCATTGGTAAGGTTCACTTTTATCAATACCAGCCTTTGCTAAGGCTATCTCTAGTTGTTCTTCTATGGTATCAACCCCATCAAGGTCTGGTAAAAGTAGACCACGTCTGTTATCGTGAGTAGCCCCAACTACTACCCCATAGCGTTTTGGATCGAGGTCATCTATATTTTCTACAAACTCCATCTCTCCAAGGACATCGACATTAATTACAAGACTTGTAAGCTCATCTTCACTAACAGGGCTAAATCTAGGGTCAGAGGAGCAAGCACTTATAGCATTATTTATTATTTCATCAGCTAAATTCTCATAAACAGGTCTGATAGTACCAATACATCCACGAAGGGCCTGGTCTTTATATATAGTTACAAAGCTTGATGCTTTTCTAGCTATTATCACATCTTGAGCTTGGTCTATAGATATACGACGACCAGTTTTTACATAAGTTTCAATGGCAAGCCTTGCAAGGTTTATATACGGATCTTCGTTTTTATTTAGTTCACTTATCTCTTTTTCTCCTTGTCGAGTTAATTTGAAAAAGCCATAGCCAACACCAAATTCATTATCATATGACCATTTTTCACTGCTTACATCACAACCATCAAAAACCCCAGCCATGATTTGAAAAGACCTTATCCCACACTGGTCAGCGGCATTTATCAAATCTTCATCGAAACTTGTTAGAGAATCTAAATCTGCTCTTTCCAGTATATCCAGGATTGTGTTATCAAAAACTTCTCCCTCTTCCTTGTAACCATAAGGCCCATAGTCCTTTAAAGCATGGGAAAGGTCGCCTGATGCTATCATAATAGCCCTGCGGCTAGATTTCTCCACCGCCTCTTGAATTTTTACTCCTAAATCATAATGGTTTTTGGCAGATAAGCCAGAAATTCCAATCAAAACTAATTCGTAGTTTTTATATAGCTGCTCGATAAAATAAAGAGGCACAAAACTGCCATGGTCTATTGTAGCTGTATCTTCATTTAGATGAGATATATGATTAGCATTTTCTGCTATAAGACTAGCCAGATCCCTATCATATTTTTTTTCAATTGAAGCATCTGCCCCAAATTGAAGCAAATCACCATAGGCCCTATCAGCATTAGCCACATAAAATCCATCCATGTAGGCAAGCTGGTGGGGAGATGTAATTATAATGGTTTCGGGCTTAAAATTTGCTATCTCCTTGGCCATTCTTTTAAAGGAATCTAAAGTTGGCCTAATCTTTTCCTCTTCTCCAGCTCCCACTTCTGGTACAACTATTGGTGGGTGCGGGCAAATATAAACAGTATCTAACATAAGGACCTCTCTTTATTTTCTTATTTAACCTATACCCCCGAGTATAGCTCCTGCTATCAAGGCAACAAGAGCTAATAGGCAATATACGTACTTACCAAGAGGCATAAAGTATGAGCCTAGGGCCTTTGACCTGCCTCTATTTACTTCGGCAAGGGCTGTCGTCTCATCAAGCACCCAGAAGAACATAATACCTGCTAAAAGTGCTCCCAGGGGTGCTACATAAATCGATACAGCATCCATCCATTCGCCGACTATGGCTTGGATAAAGATTGCTATTATCATCCCAAATATATTTATAACTGCTGAAGCCTTGGCTCTAGTAAAGTGAAACTCTTCTTCTAAAAAAGCTACAGGAGCTTCGTAAAGATTGATAATTGAACTCACCCCGGCAAAGAGGATTGCCATATAAAAGATTATCATGATTATTCTACCGCCAACCATTTGGTTGAAGACATTTACAAGATATATAAACATCAGCCCTGGCCCGCCTTGGGATAATTCTGCCCCACCCACAGCCATTGCAGGGATGATGACAAAGGCGGCAATGAGGGCTGCCAGTGTATCAAAGAAAGCTACATTCTTAGCGGAATTGGGCAAATCTTCATCTTTTGGCAAGTACGACCCGTAGATTACAGACCCATTGCCCGCTATAGACAGCGAGAAAAAAGCCTGGCCAAAGGCAAATATCCATAGCTTAGGTCTAGCCAATAGATTAGGATCTAGAGTAAAGATGTACTTGTAGCCCTCACTAGCATTTGGCTGAAATCCTATATATATTCCAAGTCCTATTAAAAGGAAGAAAAGAACAGGCATCATAAATTTATTAGCCTTTTCTATACCACCTGCTACCCCCATAATCATTATTATAAGTGAAACAACAATTGCAATTACTATCCACATATTATTGCCCATGTGGCTAGCTGTAGCTTCGAAAGTCCCAGCGATCTGTCCCATATCTGTTCCAAATCCAGAAAGCTGACCTGTGATTGCCATAAAGGCATATTTAAATATCCATCCCATCACACAAGTATAACCTATAGCTAGCGCTAGTGAACCCAAAACTGGTATGACGCCCAGGGCGCGGCCGATTTTTGGCTTTCCGCGTTTGCCAGTTGCATACGAAAAAGCTCCCACAGGTCCGGCGCTAGCCAGCCTACCTAGAGCAAATTCTTCGATAATCCCCGTAGATCCTATAAGTATTACAAATAAAAAATAAGGAAGCAAGAAAGTAATACCTGCAAAGCTAGAAACCATAACTGGAAAACGCCAGAGATTGCCCATGCCCACAGCAGAACCTATACAGGCCAAGTTAAAGCCCCAGCGACTAGTAAAACCATCTCTCTTTTTTTCTTTCACATTCATTTTTATCTCCTTAAGCTATATTCTATAATAGAGGAAGAAAAATTAAAAGCCTATAATATAAGATGAATGGAGGATATATGATAAATTTTGCACACAGAGGCTACTCCGGCCTTTATCCAGAAAACACCATGCTCGCCTTCAAAAAAGCTATTGAAATCGGAGCAAGCGGGATAGAGCTTGATGTACATCTTACAAAAGATAAAGAAATAGTCATCATTCATGATGAACTCTTAGATAGGACAACAAATGGGACTGGCCTTGTAATGGACCATACACTTAAAGAACTAAAAACCCTAAATGCTTCAATTTTATTTTCTCAATACGATATCCAACAGATTCCTACATTAAGAGAATATTTTGAATTGCTAGCAAGTACAAATCTCATAACAAATATAGAGCTAAAGAATTCTGTAATAGACTATCCTGGCCTTGAGAAAGAAGTCTACAATTTAATAAAAGAATATGATATAGCGGATAAAATTATCATTTCAAGCTTCAATCATGAAAGCCTAGTAAGGATGAAAGCCATAGATAAGTCTATCAAATGCGGGGTGCTTGAATCATCAAGACTCCATGAGCCATGGAATTACATCAAAAATATTGGTATGGACTACTATCACCCGATGAATTTTGTAGTAACAGAAGAACTAGCATATAAGTGTAAGTCTAATAATATTGGGCTTAATATTTGGTTTGGCATTTCAAAATGGAGCTATAATGAATACCTAAAATTTAACCCTGTTGGCCTAATCACAGATTTCCCTGAAAAAGTATTTGACATGTAAAATTATATGTAGTATCGTATCTATTACATCATATCAAATAAGATTTGCATCAAGATTTTATATGGTGTATAATATATTTAATACCGCTATAGGAAATATACCTAGAAAATAAGAAATCTTAAAAAAATATCAAAAAATACTTGACATGAGATTTTAGACGTGGTATTATATATCTTGTCGTTGAGAAGCGGCACTGAACCAGATAGATTCTTATCTATCTACATTTAAATAGTAATTAAACTTAATCAATTAATTTGAGTAACCTTAAAAACAATGAACGTTTATATAATAAACGGACAAATTAAATCACGCACTGAATTATCAGTGTAAATGAATGGAGCCATGACAACATAGGCTCTCATAAAAAGACTAAAGCTATCTATATAGATAGAAAAA
>HG326664.1:0-7686 GCA_000308255.3 Anaerococcus pacaensis 9403502
CACTTTAAATCTAGCACAAGGTTTGTATGAAAAAAAGCTAATCACATATCCAAGAACAGATAGCAGGTATTTAACCGATGATATGGTTACTACTATGAAAGAATTATTAGAAGGACTTGAAGAAGATTTTAAAATCAACGAATCAAACTTCAAGTCTATTTTTAATTCATCTAAGGTTACAGACCACTATGCAATTATTCCTACTATATCAGGTATTGGAAAAGCCAAAGATTTATCTAATAAAGAAAGTAAAATCTATAATTTAATTAAGGATAAATTACTTGCTTCAAGCTCGGATAACTTAAAGGAATCTAGCAGAAAAATTAGATATGAATATGATAAATTTAACTTTAATGCAAGTGGTAAGACAGTAATAGATGAAGGTTATACCAAGTATCTAAAAACTTATAGAAAGGAAAGAGAAGAAAATGAATTACCAGATATAAAGACTGGAGATAAAATTAAGCTAACTTCTAAAAATATATCAGAGAAATTTACAAAAGCTCCAAGTCATTATAATGAAGATATGCTTTTAAAGGCTATGGAGAATGCAGGGATTGAATCACTGGATAAAGATATAGAAGTGGAGAGAAAAGGCTTAGGAACACCAGCTACAAGAGCAGGAATTATTGAAAATCTTATCCATAAGGATCTTATAAGAAGAGATAAGAAAAATTTACTCGTAACAGAAAAAGGCAATAGACTTGTATCGATTGTAGAGGATAAGTTTAAATCAGCTGAAACAACATCTGAATGGGAAATGAAACTTGCAAAGATAAGCTCAGGCGAAGTAGATAAAGAAGACTTTTTAAGAGAAATTGAAGATAGTATAAGGGAGCTTGTAGATAGGTACAAGAATAATCTAAATGAATAAGGTAAAAATATTAGAGCTTTTCGGTGGCATAGGTGCTATTAGAAAGGCTTTTATTAATTTAAAGATACCTTATGAAGTAGTTGATTATGTAGAAATAGATAAGGCTTGTGTTAAATCATGCAACGCACTTTATGGAGAAGATTATAAGCCAAAATCAGTAGTAGGATATAAAGCTCCTAATGAAAAGATAGACTTAATTATGCATGGAAGTCCTTGCCAAGACTTTTCAAGAATAGGAAAAAAGCAAGGAGGAGTAAAGAATTCAGGAACTAGATCAAGCTTACTATTTGAAACAATTATAATAATTAAAGAAATGAAAGATAAACCTAAATGGATAATTTGGGAAAATGTAAAGGGAGTCCTTGATAGAAATATGAGGGACTTCTTTTTTATTTATCTAAAAGAACTAGAGAACCTTGGATATGAAAGCAAGTATGAAATCTTAAATGCAATGGACTTTGGGATACCTCAAAAAAGAGAAAGGATATTTGTTGTTTCGTGTCTTGGAGCAAATAACTTTTCTTTTAATAAATTGGAGAGGAAAGAAACAAGACCACTGAGTGAATTTTTAGAAAAGGATGTAAGTGAACTTTACACAATGACCCAACCTTATATGCTGAAATTTTTAAATAAAAGCATAGATAACAATTTTAAAGGGCGACTCAAAGTGATTAAAGATTATTCTTATACTATTTCTACAAAACAGATGAGAGTACCTAATTCTGGAATAATAGATATTGGAAATGGTAGGTATAGATATTTAACAGAAAGAGAATGTTTAAGACTCATGGGTTTTGATGACAGTGATATTGACAAACTAGAAGAAGTACATCCAAGAAGAAAAAATTGTACTTCAAGTAAACTATATAAGCAGGCTGGCAATTCTATCGTAGTTGATATATTAATGGCTATTGGAAAAGAAATAAGAGAAAACGATTTGACAAATAATAATATCATGGTACTATAAATGTAACAATGGTACTATAAATGTAACCATAAATA
Organism: Anaerococcus pacaensis 9403502; assembly: GCA_000308255.3. Lineage (GTDB taxonomy): Bacteria > Bacillota > Clostridia > Tissierellales > Peptoniphilaceae > Anaerococcus > Anaerococcus pacaensis. The sequence goes on from HG326664.1 coordinate 1,877, forward strand.
ATTAAAGGTGGACAAGATTGTTATGACATACTTTAATTTTCAAAGGTATAAAAATGGAGATACCTTTATCCTATATTTAGAAGTTGAGCTTTAGATTTTATAAATTTAATTGGGAGAAGAAATATGAATAAAATGGGTATTAGAAATCTAATTAGGAAAATTTTTTGTTTGAGTTTAGTTATAACAATGATTTTTTCCATGACATCGAATGCTTTTGCTAATGAGATAGACACTAAGGAATTTAATGTTTTTAGTAAAGATGAAGTTATGCAACTTAAACCTTATATAAAAGTTGAAAGTGGTTTGTATAAATTCGATTCATATAAAGCAATTAAAGATGGATATAATTCTGATATGGTAGAAGGACAAAAATTATATCTTAAAAATTTAAATAATGAAGCAAAGTTAGGAAATATTTTTATAACTTCAGATTTAGAAATTATAACAAAGAATAATAGAAGTTTACAAAATATGTATAGAAGTTGCCCTGGAAAAAGTACGGGTATAAAGCAATACTGGTGGGGATATTCAAGGTATGCAAATGATTGTGAATCAAAACGTATTGTAAGTGACTTAAACACAGCAGCTGCTGCAGGAACGATGGTTGGAGGAGCTGCAGGAATGGCTTCATTGATATTTCCTGGTGCAGCAATAGTGGCTGGTGGAGCAGCATTTGATGCTGGATATTGGTGGCTAGTTGCTACAAGAATAGATGCAAATAATAAAGGGAAAGGGGTTTATATCGAGATGACATGGGCACTACTTTTTGATATAACACCACAGTAATAAGAATATGAATATAAAAATTTTGAAGTATATTTTGATAATTGCATCTATAATAACCATATTCGTAGGATATAGTGCCTTTAAAAAGCATATACCCATGTATGTAGCGATTATATGTGTGTTTGTTTGTGCAATATTATCGTTAGTTTATTTCCTAAATACTAAAAAAGGCATGTAAATATGAATATAAGAAGACTGTATCGTATATATTAAAGTCATAGTTATGTGATTAATTTGCATTATAAGTATATATGGAAGTGATTACATGGAAGTAGTAATTGAAAATAGAATAGCCGAATTTCGAAAAGAGATTGGACTATCGCAACATAAACTTGCTAAAGCTATTGGTATGAAAAGAAGGTCAATAATGGCGTATGAAAATAATACAATAAGTCCAACTCTTGAAACTGCATATAAAATATGCAAAGTATTAAATAAAGATATTAAGGAAGTATTTATTTTTAAGTAAGGAGGTGATAATATGGGACTTTTATTTAATGATAACAATGAGATAAATGAAAAGATTAAAAATGAATTTGGGAATTTAGATAATCACTTGTTAGCAATTAAGCATAATGATTTAAAAACAGGTCTTGCTAAGTTGATAGCTAGTAATATTTTTTATACGTTGGATTCAAATAGAACTTTTATTCTATATTTTTCAAATAAAGGAATTCACGAAGAGGAAATAAGTAATTCTTTAAAAAGAGATTTCTTATTTATGCCATGGAATGAAATTAGTTCTTTTGATGTAGAAGTTAAGAATAATAAAGCCATCATAGAATTAGTTCACATTGGAAAAAGAATAGGATATGAAATTCCTTTTAATGGGACAATTTTTGGAACTAATAAGAATAATTTGAAAAAATTAGAAGCGAAGGACTGGAATAAAATTTAATTGAATTTTAATTAAGGTTGCTTTATATAAAGTAAAAATATAAGGAGAAGGGAATGATATTAAAGGATATAAAAAAGAGGATAGTTGTATTATTTTTAGCTATAATGATGACATTTATGTCTATAGCTCCTGGCATACAAAGTGTATATGCAAGCTCAGATAATTATAGTTATGATAACTCTATTAGTTATAGAAACACAAAAGAATCTTTAGAACAAGAAGCGAAGTTCATATTTGAAGAAGCTAGTAGTTATAAAAATGGTAAGCTTTCAATCAATAGACAACTATTAGAAGATAAGTATGGAGAAGAATTATCTAATTATATAATTTTAGGATTAGAGAGAATATATTATGAAGATGATTTAGCAAAGAATTTAAGAAATGAAACTTTCAATCAATCTGACCATAATAATATTACTACATATGGATTTGTAGACTGTATGAAAGGTGAAATTATAGGGATGATTCCTGGAGTCGACTTATATCAGTTATTTACTAGTGGTGATTTAGTTTCCTATATCAAGGGTAAAGCTTGGGGAAAGGTTGCAGAAATAATAGCAAAGCAACTTGTTAAATATGGACTTAAGAGTAATGTTGCTGGAATAGTAGCTCAACTTGGAATTTCATCTGGAAAGTGTGCTGTAGCAGGTTAAAATAATGTAAAAATATAAAGCAATCTTAGTTATGATAAATAAAGACTACTAAGAATCTAGTGATAGATTTTTAGTAGTTTTTTAATTTTAGGAAAATATAAGAATGTAAAATGTAAAGGAGGTAGAAAATGCAAGTAAATGATTTTAAGAATATACAAGAAGCAATAAAGTATGAAGTTTTGCAAGATGAAAAAGAATATTTAAAACTCTTAAAGGTTATAGGTAACAATCAGAAATATGATTTTTCTAGCCAATTAAGTATATACAACAAAGAACCTGAAGCTAGAGCTTGTGCGACATTTGATATGTGGAAAAAATATTTTGGTCGAATTGTTATGAGAGGTCAAAAGGGTATTCCAATTTTAGTTGGAAGTGATGTAAACAAAAAAGTTTCATACATCTTTGATATTAGTCAGACCACATCAATGGATAGGAATATTAATGAGGTTAGCTTATGGCAGTTTGACCACGAAAACCACAACCAGGCTTTAAAAGAAATAATAAATGCTTCTTCATTTGAAGCGAGTGATTCACTTAATGAAAATATATTTTCTTTGAGTCGAATTTATGGAGATGAATACATTAACTTGGCTCTTGCTGATTTGAGAATAGATATAGAGGATAGACTTAGTTTTGAAAAGTTTATGAGAGACTCAATATCCTATGCAGTAGCTAATAGGTTTAATACAGTCTATCCTATGGATATGGAAAATTTAAAAAATAATTTTTCGAGGATTAATACAATTTCTTTAGAACAGATAGGTCTTGTAATATCAAGGGTTAGCGAAGATATTATAGATATAACGATAGAAAAATCTAAGGAAATGGATCGAGCTAGGCTGCTGACAGAAAGGGCCGGTGGCGACTATAATAGAGATATAGAAAATATAAACGAAGATAGAGGAGGTCAAAATGATTTATATAGACGAGATGATAGGTCAAGAAGTAGAGATGGACGATTTTTCACAGATGGAAGCGACAGAGGAAATAGCAATGAAGATCGAAGAGAAAACCTTGGATATGATGGAGAAGGATCTGGAATTTATGGAGAGATTTCCGAATCCGACTTACGCAGTTCTAAGACTGTCTTACCTGGTAGGGAGCGAGGACATGGAGAACTGGAAGAAACTTCAGGAAATGTACGAGGAGAAAACACTTTTGAATCATTTGAAGGAAATCCAGGATCAGGCAGTGGACTTTATCAAGAGAGAGAAAGTCAAAATGATGAAAGCACAAGGACTAACAGAGAAGATGATGAGAGAGGATCCAGAACAATACCAAGGACAGATGAACAACTTGATGGCAACAGTGAAGAAGATGGCAATCAAGGAATACGTGGAAGCTTAGAAAATGAAATAAGCCAAGAAAAGGAAGCTGATGAAGCTTCTTTTTTTGATGGCAAAAACATCGAAAACAGAAAAGACTACTGGATTGTAGAATTTAATGAAAACCACGAATTAGTTCCCGATTATAGTGGGCAGATAGTAACTAAAGACTTAATCAATATCCTAAGACAAAAGGATATAGATATTAAAGACCATAATCAAACTCATGGAGAAAATGAATTTGGAGAAATGACTGATGATTATATAGGATATTTCAAATTCTATTTTGACCACTATGTAGACGGAGAAGTTGTCGAACATTATAGGATTGACCTTGGAGATGGTGAAGAAGTAAATGAGCGTGAATTTTCATATTTAGAAGAACAAGTTGCACTAAGTGAAGAAAACTCTTTACAAGAAGAAGTTAAGGAAAAGATAGAGCCTAAGTTTAAAATAGGCGATCAAGTTAGATATAAAGATAAAGAATTTACCATTACAGATTTTGACGAACTAAGTGGAGGACTTAAAACTGTAACCATTAGAGATAATATGGAGTATATGGGAGGTATGATTAGGGGTTCGGAAGTAATTCCATATAGAAATGATTCATACCTTGAAGAAATCTTTGAAAATCTAAGTCAAACATCAGAAAAACTAGCAGTAAAGGTTGGTAAGGAATTTATTTTAGAAGATGAGAAGATTTTTGATGGAATTAACTTGATTGAAACTGGAACTAAAGTAGAAATTAATGGGGAAGAATATCCTTTATATAAGGGTGAAACATTTGAAGAAAGTAGAAAGATTGATGACCTTTTAGATAGTGGAAACTATGAGATATACAAATTATCTGAGCATGAAAAACAAATTGAAAGACAAGTAGAACAAGAAAGCTTTATTGCTGACCACAATCCTGAAATTGACCAAGTGATGGATAGGTATAATGTCCCAAGACAAGCAGCTGAAAACTTATTGAGGGGAAAAGAAGATTTAAAGAATCTAGGATATGAACCTAATAAGGAAAAGCTAAGTTTTGCTAGAAATTATGACTTAAAAAATCATATCTACTCAGAATACCTAACACCATCAGAAAGGCTAGATAAAAATATAAAAGCTATTAAAATGCTCAAAAGACTTGAAAATGAAAATAGGAGTCCAAGAGAGTATGAACAAGCCTATCTTGCTGACTATTTAGGTTGGGGAGGTCTTTCCGATGTTTTTGATGAAGAAAAAGGAGGGCAATGGCTTGAAGCAAGAAATATTTTAAAAGAAAATTTAACGAATGAAGAGTATTTGAATGCTAAAGAGTCTACCTTAACATCGTTTTATACACCTAGAGAGGTAATGGATGGAATATATAAGACCATAACAGATATGGGTTTTAAAAGTGGGAATATCCTTGAACCATCTGCGGGAGTCGGTAACTTCATTGGTAATATGCCTAGTGAAATACTAAGCTCTAAAGTCTATGGAGTAGAAAAAGATAGTCTAAGCGGAAGAATAGCAAGAGAGCTTTATCCTGAAGCTAATATTCAAATTAAAGGTTTTGAAGAAACAAACTTCTCAAATAATTTCTTTGATTTGGTAATTGGAAATGTTCCCTTTGGAGATTTTAAAGTTAACGATCGTGAATATAACAGAAATAACTTTCTGATTCACGATTATTTTTTTGCAAAGTCAATAGATAAGGTAAGAAATGGAGGAATTATTGCCTTTATAACCTCATCTGGAACTATGGATAAAAAAGATGAATCTGTTAGAAAATATATTAATGCAAGATGTGAGTTTTTAGGAGCTATGAGGCTTCCTAATACAACATTTAAAGGACTTGCTGGTACAGAAGTTACTTCAGATATTATTTTCTTAAAAAAGAGAGATTCAGTTATAGAAAGAGATGACGATTGGATACATCTAGCAACTGATAAAAAGGGTTTGACTTATAATAAATACTTTGTTGATAGTCCTCAAATGGTATTAGGGGATATGAAAGAAGTATCTGGAAGATTTGGAAATACTATTACTTGTGATGAAAAAGAAGATGAAAAGTTAAAAGACTTAATGGATCTTGCAAGTAAGGAAATATCTTCAAATTCAAAATATGAAGAGGTCGAACTATTGGAAGATGAAGAATTAAGTCTTCCAGCAACAGAC
>HG326664.1:8983-10525 GCA_000308255.3 Anaerococcus pacaensis 9403502
CTACTTTTGGAGAAACAGAAAACACCTTTGAATTATCTCCAGAAGGCACAGGATATAGGCAAAAGACAAGATTTTCAAAGTTTTATAACTTGCCAGAACTGATGAGCATGTTTAAAGAAGTAGCAGATATAAAGACTTCAGATATGTTAAATTTGCCAGTACCAGAAGCAAATTTTGAAGTTATTAAAACAAAACCTACGGAGGAACAAAAAGAAATATTAGAAGCTATTTCAGAAAGAGCTGACGCAGTTAGAAATAACCAAGTAGAGCCAACAGAAGATAATATGCTAAAGATTACAAATGATGGTAAAAAACTTGCCCTTGACCAAAGATTAATAAATCCACTACTTCCCGATGATCCTAATTCAAAGGTAAATGTATGTGTTAAAAATATCTTTTCGATCTGGGATAAGACAAAAGAAAATTCATCGACCCAATTAGTATTTTCGGATATGTCTACACCAAAAGGAGATGGAGAATTTAATATCTATGATGATATTAGAAATAAGCTAGTGAATATGGGAATACCTAAAGATGAAATAGCCTTTATCCACGAAGCAGATACAGACAAACAAAAAGATGAATTATTTTCAAAGGTAAGAAGAGGAGAAGTAAGAGTATTATTAGGCTCTACTCAAAAAATGGGAGCAGGTACAAATGTACAAAATAAACTAATAGCCTTACACGATTTAGATGTCCCTTGGAGACCGTCTGACCTAGAGCAAAGAAGTGGTAGAATTGTTCGTCAAGGTAATGAGAATGATAAGGTAAATATCTTTAGATATGTCACAGAAAATACCTTTGATGCCTATTTATGGCAGACAATAGAAAATAAGCAGAAATTCATTTCTCAAATCATGACTTCAAAAACTCCAGTAAGAGTTGCAGAAGATGTTGATGAAGCAAGTCTATCTTATTCAGAAATTAAAGCTTTAGCTACTGGCAATCCTCTGATTAAAGAAAAAATGGATTTAGATAACGAAGTTACAAAATTAAAAATGCTGGAAGCAAACTATAAGTCTAATAAATACAAGCTTGAAGATAAGGTAAATAAAATTTATCCTCAAAGTATTTTAAAAACTGAAATGGAAATAAAAGCAGTTAAAGAAGATATTGTAAGTGTTGAGAAATTAGGAGAAGGAGATAGCAAATTCACTTCAATCAGTCTTGGAGAAAATAAAATTTTAGATAAGAAAGAGGCTGGAGAGAAGCTATTAGAAGAAATAAAAAAGGTAAAGATAAATGATAGCAAGGTTATTGGTAAATATAGAAATTTAGACTTACAAGTTTCATATAACTTTATGACTAATACTCACACCTTTAAACTTCTAGGAAAAGCAGAATACTTCGGAGAGTTTTCAAACTCCACTGATGGTAATATAACAAGGCTTGATAATGCCATTGAAAAAATGCCCGCAAGGCTTGAAAGATTAAATCAAAATCTTCAGAACTATAAAGAATATTTAGAAAATGCCAAAGTAGAATTAACTAAACCATTTGAAAAAGCAGATGAGTTAAGGGATAAGACACTAAGACTAGCTG
>HG326664.1:11977-60988 GCA_000308255.3 Anaerococcus pacaensis 9403502
AGGACTTGCCTATACAGAAACACCTGATGGTAAGCACTCGATTCAATATGAGGTAAATTTGGAAGAAAAAACATGGACTCAGTATGTAGATAATGTAGCTATTAGAACAGAATCTTTTGTAGAAGAAGATATATCTAATTCACAAGCTCTTAAAGACATGACTGAAGCCATAAAAATGTCAAGTTTTGATGATCTGGTATCAGTAGATGAAGAAGATTTAAAACAAGCTCTAGGACTAGAAATAGATGATGATGGAAACTTCTATGATCCACTAGCAAAAGATCTTGATAATGATGGAATACCAGATAGGTATGACAATGATTTTATAGATAGTGATTACTTTGAATCAACTTATGATGTAGAGGATAACTTTCAAGCAAGGGAAGAGAAACCATCAATATTGGGACAAATATCAAAATTCAAAGCGGAAGAAGAAAAAGATAAAAATCAAGAAAAAAGTGAAAAAGGACAAGAACGATAGAGGAGGGCTAAAAGCTCTCCTTATTTAGTACAAGGAGGAAATTATGGAATACAAAGATATTAGAGAAAACTTAGAAGAAATGATGAATGATAATTACAAGGATTTTATAAAAGCACTTGTAAGCATAGAAAAAGGTGTTAATGATGAAAAGGCACTTGAAGAAGTCTATGTTTTATATATGAATAATGACACAACAGGTCTACTAAGTGATGACTTTGACTATATGATTGATGATATGAAAGAACAAGGTAAGATTGTTGAAAATACCAATGAACTTGAAGAAAAAGACGATCTTATAAATCTCGTGGGTAATATAGCTGGAAAAGTAGAAAATCTTGAAAGAGAAAATGCAAATGGAGAAAAATTCAAAGTAAGCAATTTCTCAGTTGTTTCTAAAGATGACGATGGGAATAAAGTTTATACCAATTGTTCAGCCTATGGAGATAAGACAAAAGATATAGAGAACCTAAAACAAGGAGATTTTGTTAAAATCTTCGGGCAAGTAAAAACAAGTATTGATAACAACGGGAAAGAACATAAAAATGTTCGTATTCTGTCTTCTAAGATCTTAAAAGCAAAAGAACAAGTAAAGAGTCAAGATAAAGATAAAAAGTCCATATTAGGGCAAATAAAAAGCTTTAAGACAGACGAGAAAAACAAATCAAATAAGAAAGACCACAGCAAAGGTGCAGAAAGATAAATATCGACGGTCTTCGGACTGCCTTTATTTTTTTGCAAAATTGCAGTATTTACTCATGTAATTAAATTAAGAATGAAATAAAATATGGCTGTAAGAAGGTGAGAATGTGAAACCTGAAATCGTAGCAATGGGTAACGGTTGTAAACTATGTGCTGGATGTACAGGATGTATGTTCTGTGGTCCTAGTCCAGCAGCTGGTGTAGGTGTCGCTGGTTTTGTAGGATTCTTCTAAGAAGAAGGGGAAATTCTTGGATAACAAGAATGAGAGTAAAAAAGTTATGTTTACTAGTCTCATATATAAATATGACAAATAAAAAATACTATAATTAATATTTTATAGTTTTTTAGTCGATTTGTTTTGGGACTAGTAAAAACTTTTGATAAGTTTATAGCTAAAAAAAAGTTTTTGTCTGTAGGCTTGTAGTACTAAGTCGGAGGATATGAAAAGGTGTATTTAAAGGCTAAAAATATAAAAGCAATTGAAAAACAAAAAAATGCTAATATTTTGGTTGTTGAAAATAGATATGAGAAAATGGGTGAGTCTCTTTATAGAATAAATAATGATGCAACCAACATAATACTTTGGTTAGATGGAAATCATACATTTGATGAAATTGCTAAAAAGATGTGTGATAGTAATACGAGCTTAATTGAAGAAGCTAAAAATAATTTAAATGAATTTTTAAATTCCTTAATTCTCAATTATGGCATTGTTATTGATAGATTAGAAAATCCGAGACATGATGAAATAAGAGTTTTAGGAAATGGTAAAACACAGTACCCATCAGCAATATCTATTGAAATAACACATACTTGTAATGTAAAGTGCTTACATTGTTATGGTGAATATTCATGCTATAATAAATTTAAAGATAATACTGAATCGATATTTAAAGTACTAGAAGATGCAAGAAGATCTGGTACTAGAGTAGTAGAATTTACGGGTGGAGAAGTTACCTGTCATCCAAGATTTCTTGATATTTTAGACAAGGCATATTCTTTAAATTATCATTTAGTAAGTATTTTATCAAATGGAACAAACTGGAATGAAGACTTGTTTAATGAAATATATAAAAATAGGGACAAGACGGTAGTGCAAATAGATTTACATGGTGACAATGACGATTATATTAATTGGTTTATGGGTTCTAAAATAAAAAATATTTCGAATATCATAAAAAGCAATATAGTTAGGATCCATAAAATGGGAATATATATGAGAATTGTAACTATGATAACACCGAATAATATAGATCAATTAGAGAATATTGCTGATTGGATTCATGAAAATGGCATAGAGACTTATGGTTTATCTTCAATTATCCCAATGGGAAGAGCTACTTTAAAAGATAATAATAATTTATTATTAAAAACTAAAGAAGATTCTGAAAAATTGAATGAAGTTATTTCAAAAATAAATAATAAGTATGGATATGGTTTTCTATATCAAGTAAAGGACGGAGAACCAAACGTTAAAAATTGTGGAGCATTTACAAGAAATCCATCAATTACTCCAGAGGGAGATATTAAATTTTGTGCCATGGATGATCAAACACTTATAAAAAGCTTTGGCAATGTATTTAATACTGATATCGGTAAGCTATATACAGAAAATTATAAAATATTAGATATAATAAGAAGCATAGAAGCACCTAGCTATGTAAATTCTGAGTGTGAAAATTGTGAAAAGAAATTTTTTTGTAGTGAATGCATTATAAGAGGGCTCATTGGAGCAAAAGAAATAGGAGTAGAAAATTGTGCTTGGTTTAATAATAAGTTGAATGATGAGTTTAGGAGGCTTTTAATATGAATGTAATCGAAGTAAAAAACATGACCAAAAACTTTAAAAATAAAAAGCTATTCAACAATTTTTTTTTAGAAATTGAAGAAAATAAAGTGCATGCAATAGTAGGTCCTAATGGTTCTGGAAAAACTTCGCTTCTGAGAATATTAACGGATTTATATTATGAAGATAATGGAAAAGTTATTGTTAAAGGAAATCATGCAATGCTTTTAGAGAATGATTATTTGTATGAAGATAAGACTGGAATAGAAAATATAAAATTATATGGTTTATATTTTGGATATGAGCCTATAAATTACGAAAAATATTCTGAGCTTCTTCAAATAACAAATGATTTAGATAGGAAAGTTTCAACATATTCTAAAGGAATGAAAAGGAAATTATCTTTATTAATTATTGTAATGATGAATAGAGAGATTATATTTTTAGATGAGGTAACTAGTGGCGTTGATCCAATATCAAGAGTCGAGATAAGAAAACTCATAAAATTATTAAAGGATGAAGGTAAGACTATAGTAATTACTAGTCATGATCTTTCTGAAATTGAAAAGGTCGCTGATAAGGTTTCTATGATAAAATCAGGAGAGCTGCTCTTTACGAAGAACATAAATGAAATTCAAGGAGAAAGCTTAGAAGACTTATTCATTGAGGAGGGTTCAAAATGAATGATAAAATGAATATAAACAGAGCTTGCAGATATTATTTATTCAAGGATAAGGATTTTATTTTAAATTTATTATTATTCACTTTGATTTCTCTTGGCTTTATTTTTTTACTATATAAGGGGATGTTTGATTCTAGAGGAAATGATTATATTGTATTGATGCAATACGTGCTAATGCTAGGAATTTCACTAATTATGTCTAATTCTATGGTTGTCAATTTAACAGTCAAGGATAAACTAAATAAGCGTATAGAATTTATCCTAGCATCAGGAGTGAATATAAAAGATGTGATTAAAGCCTATGCAATAGAAATGTGGAGGCTATCTTCCATTGTTCCATTTATGTTGTTTTTTCTAACTTATGTCCTAGTAGATTTTAAAATCGAATTTAAATGGATTGTGGGCATATTTGTTACTATGATATTAATGACATATTTTGAAATCCTATTTTTTAACCTTATATCTTTATTCCAAAAAAACTTTAAGTTTTTCAAAAATATAGTTTTCTTTGGAACTACAATTCTAATTTACATGATAGGCACATTTTCAGAGAAGATTCTCTCATTGATAGAAAGATATAATTTAAACCTTATTTATATCATTCTAGGAATAAATATAGGATTAGGATTAATATTTGCAATATTTTCTATGAAAGATTTGTCTAAAATTAATAATGAATCTGTAATTAATAAAGAAGGGTCATGGTCATGAAGTTAGTCATTAACGATTTAAAAAAGCTTTTAGATAAAAATGCCTTATTAATGTCTCTTATGGCACTAATCTGCTCCTTTATGGCTCTATTTTTTGCTGATGGAGGAAGCCAAGAGATAAATAAGGTCATCGATACAATTAAAATTGATGGGATTTTAATACTTTTTGTAATGTTTGGAGTAGAACTCGCTAAAAATACCTTGGTATCAGATAAGATTAGCAAAAAGCTTGAATTTTTACTTGCAAATGGACTTTCTATAAAAAAAATTCTAGCCAAATATTTGTTTAGTATTTATTTGGGGGCTTTGATAATAATCCTTCCAAGCCTTGTATTAAACCTAGTTAAACTTGATCTAAGCTTAACCATTGGTATAAACTTAATTATGTCAAGTTTTCTTTATACTCTAATAATAGTATTGATCATTCTTTGTACTAGAAATATGAATAAAGTAAATTCCCTCCAAATTCGTTTGGTAGGACTATCTTTAGCTATTATGATAACATCTACCGTTGTATATAATTTTACAAACTCCTTTATATTTTATTTTTTTACTAAGTTTATTATCTTAGCTTCAATAATTATATTTTTGGGTATTAATACTAATAAAGAAAGGATTGTGGTTAGCTACTATTAGATATGTATAAGAAATTAGAAAAAATTGTGATTAGTCATTTAATGATAATTTTATTTTGGGGTCTTCTTTTTAAAAACAATTTGTTAGTAAAAGAGGGCCCAATTTTAAATGCAGTTTCACTTATATTATTTTTCACCTTGTATGGACTTATATACACAGAAATTTCTAATAAAAAAATACCAGAAATTGTTTCAGTTTTGGTAGTTTTTACATCTTTATTACCATTAAGCCTAATTTTAGTAAACAATTTAAATTATAAGATATCGCTTGCTGTTACAAGTCTTGCTTCCACAGCCCTATACATTAAGAAGTTTATAGTTTTAGAGTCTGTAAGATATATTAATATTTTACCTATATCAAGAAGAACTACTCAAAGATTTACTCTTGGCTTTGTATTATTTATTTTAGCAGTTATTTACTTATTTGATATAGGACAAGCAATGATAAATGTTTTTATACAGATAAGTTTTTTGATTATAGAATTTTTCTTTATCTTATTTTTAAAGGAAAAAGAGCTAGCTTTTGAAAAAACCTTTAAACTTTATTACCTATCAGACTATATGGCGAGCGAAAGAGATGAATTTGCAAGAATTATTCATGACGATATTTTGCAAGATATATATGCAAGTAAAAATTACCTATCTTCAAAAAATCCTGATATAGAATACACTAAAAACATTCTAAGGGAACTTGAGAAAGAAGTAAGAAATATAATGAAATTCTATCAGTCATCTTTATTTGAAAAAGCAAACTTAGAAACATCTCTCTCAGCAATATTTGATAATGTAGGTTCACTATATCCAGATAAAAATATCGAAATTACAAAGCTTATCGAGTCTGATTTTACAGAAGATAAAGGATTGGTTAGACTAATTTCAATAATATCAAAGGAACTTATAAATAATGTTTATAAGCACTCAGATGCGACCTATTTAAACTATAAATTGTATAGGAAGGAAAGTCTTATAGTTATAGAAATGGATAGTGATGGAGCAAGCCTCTATGATTATAATAAAATTAAGGAATCAAAAAGAGGAGTCTTGCTACTAAATCTTTTAATAGATTCAAATTCGGGAAACATATCTTATAGCTTAAATAGGGATATATTATCAACGCGAGTTTGCTTGGAGGTTTAAAGATATGAAAATTATTTTGTTAGATGATCATAAAATATTTGGTCATTCCCTTAAGATGCTTTTAGAAGAGCAAGATGAAATTTTATGTGATTATGTATCAAAATCTCAAGAGTTTTTAAAAATGATAAAAAAAGAAACTTATGATATTCTCTTAATTGACATAAATTTAAAAGATGATAAGACAGGTCTTGATCTAATTAAAGATATGATAGAAGATAATCCCAAACAAAAGATAATAGTCTTAACATCCTATGATTTAGATAATTACAAGGATATGGCTTTTAAGTTAGGAGTAAGAGATTATATAAATAAGTCTGTAGAAATTGAAGAACTTTTAGAAAGAATAATAAGTGTATATAAAGGGAACTATAAGAAAATAGATAAATACATTGCTGATCCACTGACTAAACGAGAGATAGAAGTACTGAAAGAATTAATAAAGGGGTCAAGTAAAAAAGATATTGCCAAGAAGCTTTTTATCAGTGAGAGGACCCTTTATAATCATATAGCAAATATATACGATAAATTACAATCTAAAAATATTGTTGAAGCTTACAATAAAGCGATGGAACTTGGCTATATAGATCCAGTTATGTAAGTATAAAAAACAAGGAGGTAGAAAATAGACAAAAAGAACCTATGGCTTATATTGTCAATTATCGCATTTATTACACTTATATTATCAATATACATGTCATATAAAACAGGAAAAACTGAGTATGCATGGATAGTCGGTTCTATACTTTTTGGTACAGGGTGTGGAGATAAGTATAGGAAGCTGAAAAATAAATAAACTATTATGACTTACCTGACAATAGAAAGAATGTAAATAATTATGAACTTAGCAAAAGATGACGATAGGAACAATACTTATGCAAATTGTTCAGCCTATGAAGATAAAACAAAATATTTAGAGAACCTAAAACAAGGAGATTTTGTTAAAATATTTGGACAAGTAAAAACAAGCATTGACAACAACGGAAAAGAACATAAAAATGTCCGTATTTTGTCCTCTAAGCTCTTAAAAGCAAAAGAACAAGTAAAAGAGTCAAGATAAAGATAAAAAGTCCATATTAGGGCAAATAAAAAGCTTTAAGACAGGTGACAAAACTAAGTCAAATAAGAAAGACCATAGCAAAGGTGCAGAAAGATAAATATCGGCAGTCTTCGGACTGCCTTTATTTTTTTATATGTATATAGGTTTTATAATGACGTAATACCTTGGAACAATTAATAACTTATCAAGTCCAATATTAAAAACAGCAGTTAAGACAATGAAAATAACTTATACCTTAACAGAGGAGGAATAAAATGAATAAGTTTTTAGAAATATTAAAAGTATGTTTTACGGCTATCGGATGATGGTTAGGATTTTATCTTGGAAGTGTAGATGCCTTTATTTACACACTACTTGATTTTGTAATAGCCTACTATTTGACAGGAGTTTTAAGAGCGGGAGTCGAAAGAAAGCTATCCTCATTCATAGGATTTAAAGGGATAGCAAAAAAGATTATGATTTTTATAGTTGTAGGTATCGCAAACCTATGTGATGTAAATTTAATTAAAGGTGATGGAAGAATGAACTGACCCCCAAAAGTTAGACCAAAAAACTAACTAAAGGAGGTCAGTTTTTAGTACCATAAATAGTGTAAGAAAGAAAGTGATTTCTATCTTGCACTATTTTTGTATAATGAAAGAGTAGTATGACGAGTCGGTTTTAGGGTTAAAATATCCGTCATTAAAACTGCCAACTACCTCTTCATTATTCAAATTCGGTTAAGCAGGTTGGGCAAAACGTCCGTGTCACGAGCTAAAATGAGTGTAATGGTGCAGGTAGGAACTACAATTTAAAAGAAAGAGGGTAATAAAATGATATCTATAGGAATAGATATAGCAAAAGAAAAGTTTACAGCCTGTGCACTAGAACAAGGTAGCAAAATCATTTGGAAGCCTTTTGATATTCATCTTAACAAAACAAAAGTAGAAGAATTTTTAAAGAAACTAGATATGTTAAATGAAGAAGTAAAAATAGTCATGGAAGCAACAGGTAAATACCATCTTCCAATCCTCTATGAATTAAAAGACAAAGGATACTTTGTAACTGTGGTAAATCCTTTAAAAATGAAACAGTTTTGCCGAGTACTTAACTTTAGAAAAGCAAAAAATGATAATATAGATGCCATACAAATAGCAGAATATGGCTTGATGTACTGGAAAGAATTACAAGAATACAAAGTAGATTCAGAAAGTTTCATAGCCCTAAAAGAATTAAACAGATCCTATCAGCACTATATGGACTTAAGAATCAATCAAATGAACTTCATAGACCAAACAATAAGCCAAACATTTCCAGGAATAAAAAAATTAATTCCACACGCTTCAGGAGACTTTTCAAAAGATAAACTATTAGATTTCTTAGAAATATGGTGGCATAAAAATCTAGTATTAGAAAAACCAGAAGATAAATTCATAGAAGAATTTAAAAACTGGGCAAAAGAAAAGAGATACCATCCTAATGCTGATAAAGCTAAATCCATATACAAGCTCGCAGAGGAAAGTATCTCAACTCAACCTTCTAATAGCTCATATATAAAGACTAGCATACAAGAAGGAATAGAATTGATAAAACATATAAATCAAATTCTACATACTATTTTATCACAAATGCTAGAAATTGCCGAGCCCTTAGAAGAATATCAAGAAGCGAAGAAATTCTCAGGAATATCAGATAAATTAGCAGTACAAATCACAGCAGAACTTGGAGACTTATCAAAATTTAAAAATAAAAAAAGTTTAATATCCTTTGTTGGTATAGATTCACCACCATATGAGTCAGGGAATTTTAAAGCAGATCAGAGAAAAATAACAAAAAGAGGCAATGCAGTACTAAGAAAACTAGGTTATCAAGCTATGAAATGCATGATGAGCGCTAAAGATCCTGACAATGATATATACCTGTATATGGTAAAGAAAGAAAAAGATGGAAAAGCTAAAAAAGTATGTAAATTTGCAGGACTAAATAAATTCTTAAGAATATACTATGCAAAAGTTATGGCATCAAAACAAGAAAAGAAGGTGTTAAAGGCAGCTTAGAATTAAGAATGCAATAGTTAAAATAAGCCGATTGTAACCGGCTTATTTGTTGTGCTCAAATTTAAACTCTAAATAACAAGTAGAAAAGTAAAATTAATTTACTTTTCTCCTTTGTTAGCAGGTTTTTATGTTTTAGCTGAAAAGGATTACAGAAAATCTCAATGATTTTTCTATATTGTTTTAGAATGAATTCATAATTTTACGAATCTTCTGCAATAATAAGGCATCATCTTTATGAATACTTATCAATATCCAGTTCATGATTTTTACGAATATCTCATGTCATGTTTTATGGGGAATATGACAAAAAAATCTTCTTTGCATACTTCAGCAGTCAATAGAGCTCTCAAAGTATTATCATTAGATACACTGGGATATTTAATAATGATTTCAGCCTTTGCTGTTTCAAGAGAAGAATGTAAGTCATTAAATAGTTTAGTATCAAGCAGTCAACAAAAATATCCGTACCAGCTATAAGCTTTTTAAATTTATAATGTGTAGCAGATTCAAAAAGTAGACGGTTATTGAAAGAACAGCTTAACAATAAATCAATCATATCATCACTCAAGTGTAGATTGGTTAAATCTGTATTTGGGTGATTTTTGTTTTCTGTAAGACAAAGTAAGTAATCAGTAGATACATTGTAAAATTGTGCAAGTGTAACTAAATTACCGTGATTTATTTCTTTGTAATCATCATTTTCATAGTTACCTAAAGCAGACTTTGAAATACCTGTTAGTTTAGCCAATTCCTCTAAATTTAGATTACGAGAAACGAGAAACTCTTAGATCCTTTAAGCGTTCTTGTAAGGTTATTTTACACTTCATAATAGATAACCTCCTTGATACAAAATATTCTTATCTTATATTATATCACACTATTTCCACAATCGTAGAAATCTGAAAAACATTACACGATTAGCGATATATACTTGCGAAAAATTATTGTTAAGTGTAATATGAATAAAGTTAGAATGTATTAACCGAATGAAATTAGAGTTAGGTTAAATCACATTACATAGAAAAAGTTTATTGAAAATATCAATATTACAAGTTTAACTGTAATCATTAATCACCGATTAATTGAAATAGATAAAGGAGGTGCAATTTTATGAATTACAGAAATCCTCAGAGGTATAAGAACGGCGATTGACTTAATCTTGGGTAGCAGTATTTAGAAAAAATAATTATGGAAAGTGAGGATAAGAATGTTAAATAAGAAAATTATTACTAAGACCTTCGTTGCAACAATATTGTCATTGACAATGATCGCACCTTCAAGTGTATTCGCTTATGAGAATACAGATTCACAGTATTCGGAAGATGTAGTAGTAAATGAAGATGTTAATATTAAACAATCCGAAAATGTTAATTTTCATCAAGCTGGAATAAGAGATACTAACGATCTAGCTATATTGTCAGATGAATTAGATAGGTTCGTTCAAGAAAATCCTAACAGTTCAGAAGAAGAGCAAGACCAACATCTTATAGAATTTATAAAGAATGGTGGGCTAGAGAGACCTACTACAAGGAGTATAGGGGATTATTTACCCGGATATGGAAAGTTAAATACTGCTGAAAGAAAATTAGCTATTGCACATCCTGTTCAGGCTGTAAAAGTTTACAATGCAAGTAAAACTGCTACAGCGAAAACAATAGAGGTGTACGGACATAATGGTTGGCAAGACAACTCAGATGCGTTTAGACATTGCTTATGGAACGCTCTAATGAAGCAATATATAGGAACTTCAGCGGCAGAGAAGTGGGCAACAGCTCATGAGTACACATCCAGTGGAATAGATAAACAAATGGATCTTCATAATAATGCAGTGGGTAGAAGTATAAATGTATCCGGAAAGTCAACTTCAAGTATTGTGGATGAGGTAAAGTCAAAAGTTAGAAATGGTAGTTGTAAGCGTATTATAAATGATAGGTTAGTTGCCACAGACGGTTCAGGTATGTAGATTTGTATTTTATTTGGAGCGATTTTTACAATCGCTCCAAATTTTTTGCTTCACTTAAGTGAGTTGAGCGAACGAATGTGAGCGAAACAAAAAACCACCTGCTATGCAGGTGGAGGAATTAAGCTTTAGCTTCAAGACCAAAAAATTCTCACTTGTAATATAATTGTGATAACCACATGCACAATAAAAACAAGGAGAATAGATTGGACAATAATAGTTTATCACATACAAAATGGAGATGTAAATATCATATAGTATTTGCTCCGAAATTTAGAAGACAAGAAATATATGGGAAACTAAAAAAAGATATAGGTCAAATACTACGAGAACTATGTCAAAGAAAAGGAATAAACATAATAGAAGCGGAGCTGTGCCCAGATCCTGTCCATATGCTTATAGAAGTACCACCAAAATATAGTATCTCAGAAATAATGGGATATCTAAAAGGAAAAAGTTCACTAATAATATTTGATCGACACGCAAACTTAAAATATAAATATGGAAACAGACATTTCTGGTGTAGAGGTTATTACGTGGATACAGTAGGTCGAAATGAGAAAATGATAAAAGAATATATACAAAATCAACTAAAAGAAGACTATTATGCGGATCAAATAAGTATCAAGGAATACAATGACCCGTTTACGGGAGAGTCAGTAAAAAGAAGCAATAAATAAACTGCTTAAGCAGAAGCTGCGGAAGTGGTGCATGTGGAGATAATACTCGGAGCCCCAATAGGGGCGTGCCGGTATTCGCGCCTTATAGGCGCTGTGCAAACTACCAGCTAAGCTGGTAGTTTTGATTAAAGGAGTTAGAATGTGATGAAATTAAGATGGAAAAGAATTGTTTTTGTAGTAATAGTAGCATTCTATATGCTTATAACTATTACACATTGCTTTTTTTCAAGAACTAATTTTAATAAGATTTTATCTGCTAAGGTGATATTTGCACACTTTTATTCGTTTACAGTATTATTTGGATGTGTAATAGGTCTTGTTTTGGTAGTTGCATTAGCATTGACAGTTTACAAGCATGGCTATAAAAATTTATATTTTTGCCTGTTGAGCTTAGCTTTGATTACATCTGTGATACTAATTGTATTTGGAGTAAATCCAACTAAAAATATAGATACGCATGAGGGTAATACTATAAAAATATTTGAATGGAATGTTGAAAATGAACTTGAAAGCAAAAGTATTTATAAAATATTTAGTGAATTTGATGCTGATATTGTGGTATTTTCAGAGTTAGAAGGATATTATAAAGGAGATCCGGCTAACAATAGATTAAAAGAATTATTTAAATCAATTAATATTTATTATGATAAATATGAAGTATTTACTTCTATCCCTACAAGTGGAAATATTGCTCCGGTTACTATTGTTATCAAAAAAAGTTTTTCAAAATATATTGATACTAATCAAAGTTTAATGACTCAATTTGGAACTATATATTTAAAATCAATAGATAAAGATATGCCAGATATTATAGGATTACACACAGCTCCGCCGTTATTGGGCTTAATGAGTAATTGGAATAGAGATTTAAATGTAATTTCCTCAAATATTGTAGAGAGTAATCCTAAGGCAATAATTCTAGGTGATTTCAATGCAACACTAAGGCATGGAGCATTGAATAGTATAACGACACATGAAGATGTACTTGATTATTTGTCAAGATTTAGACGTGGAACATGGCATTCTAATTTTCCTATATGGATGTCAACCTCAATTGATCATATTCTAATACCAAAAGACACTTATCGTGTAAAAAAGGTAGATGTATTAAAGTTAAGGGAGTCGGATCATAGAGCAATTTTTGTTGAAATATCAAAATAAATATTTAAAGGCAACTCTAAAAAGGCTATTTATCCAAAAGGATATTTAGTCTTTTTATTATGTGAAAAGAATAATTTTATAATTATTCCACAATCGTGGAAAAACGAAAAAATAAGCCATATTTCCAACTTTGAGGATATACGGGAAAAATAGCAAAAATACAATATCATACAGACATAAAGAAAATTGTTATTTTACAATTGAATGAGCGGTCTGTAAGGATATGTATCTACAGGGAAGTAGGCGAAGATTTTAAAAATATTGGAAAAGAGCCTGCCAAGTAGAACAAAACATCGCTGTGAGATTCAGGGGTAGGAACTATATCAGGTGTAACATACAATAAATATAAATATTTAGCAAGGTATACTTGCTAAAATTTTTGAAATAGTGTATAATATAAATAGACAAAGTTAGAGAGGATTAATAGTGTGAAAAACAGAATTAAAGAAGTTAGAAAGGTTAAGAATATTACACAGCAAAAACTTGTGGAAAATATTAGCATCACAAGACAGTATATAAGTTTAATAGAATTGGGTAATGAAACACCATCGCTAAAAGTTGCAAATGAAATAGCGAGGTCATTGGATACTTGTATCTATTATATTTTTGATTTGGACGGTACAGGAGATTTCAAGTGTCCATGTTGTGGATGTGGTAATTAGTAATGGAGGAGGAAAATTAAAATGTCATCAGTTATATGTGTAAATGATTTAACTAAGGAATATAATGGCACAAGGGTAGTTGATTGCGTGAGTTTTTCTGTTAGTAATGGTGAAATATATGGATTGCTGGGACGAAACGGAGCAGGAAAGACTACAATAATGAAAATGCTTTTGGGATTAGTGAATCCAACGGAAGGAAGTGTTGCAATCTTAGGGAAAGATATGCGTAGTAATAAAGAAAGAGATGTGCTAAAGAAAGTTGGATGTATAATAGAAAATCCGGGATTTTATCCTAATTTGACGGGGACAGAAAATTTAGAGATTTTTTCTAAATTGAGAGGATTAGAACAGATTTATGTTCAAAAAGCCTTAGAATTGGTGAATTTACCGTATAGAGATAAGAAATTATTTTCAAAATATTCATTAGGGATGAAACAAAGATTAGCTATTGCAAATGCAATTATGCACAATCCGGATATTTTAATTTTGGATGAACCTATAAATGGATTAGATCCAATTGGCATTTCTGAAGTAAGAGTGCTTTTGAAAAAATTGAAGGAATCTGGAGTAAGTATATTGATATCAAGCCATATTCTATCTGAATTAGAAAGCTTAGCTGATCGTATAGGAATTATTAACTATGGGAAGATGATTGAAGAAATCAGTGTACAGGAGTGGAGAAACAAAGAAAACTGTAGTATTAGAGTTTTCGTGAAAGACGTTGATAAGGCTAAAATGATACTGAATGATAGAGGTATAAATTCAGAATGTATTTCAGAATTTAATGAAGGGCTTTTAATAAATAATAGTAATTTAAGTGTTGCAGAACTCAATAAGATTTTTGTAACAAATGATATAGAGATAGTTGGTATAGTAGAAGATAAAATTACTCTTGAAGATTATTTTAAAAAAGTTACTGGAGGACATGGAATTGGCTAGGTTATTGTTGTCTGAATTTAAAAAGAATAAAAGATCTAAAGCAATATACTTATCTGGGGCTTTGGTTGTTGTATATTTAGCACTTACTATATTTTATACAGTAAGTGCTGTGGGATTATTTGATAATTTTATGTATCTATATAAATTTTCGCTAAGTTATATGAATTATTTAATACTACCTATGATATTGTTATCGTTTGCGACCACAGCTTTTTCTAATGAATATAAGAGTGATACGATAAAATATTTGTGGACTGTTCCAATATCAAGGATAAAGTTATTTTTTGCAAAGGCATTATATGTTTTATGTATTGCATTTATATTTATGGGTATTGTTTTTGCAGTAATAGTTTCAGCAGGTTATGTTAGTAGATTTCAATCAAGTATGAATCTACATTTAGTTTTTAGATTCTTTGCATTGTGTGCAATTAGTTCTTTTCTTGTAACATTAGCTGTGTTACCTGTATCGATAGTTACAATTTTAACTAAAGGGAATAGTGTTACTACGAATTTAATAGGAAGTATATATATAATATCATCATTTTTCCTAATGAAGATACTGCAAGGAATTAGTCCACTAGCTAGTGTGCCACACATTATGTGGTATAAAAATTTTGAAGGTGTTCAGAATAATGATAATGTGTACTTTATGATTGCCAATGTAGGATTAGTATTTGTATTATATTTGGTGGGAACACTGAATATTCTTAAGAGACAAGATTTGTAAACAGGGTGAAGTTATGGTGTCTTTAGAGCTAAAAAAACATAAAAGAAAAAAACTACCAGTAGTAGTTGCAATTATAGTTATTGTTGGTGCTGTAATTCAGTATTTTATGGGAAACATGACTTACAATGGCGTTGCTTATGGAAAAGTTTTAGGATGGTTTTTTGAAAATGGTTTGACTTTAAATAGTTATTATTTATTTATACCGGTAATTTCTATGATTGGGATGGAGTTATTTGCATTGGAAAAACGCAATAATACTCTCAAAAATTTACTGGTAATACCGATAAATAGAAAAGAGATAATACTTAATAAATTTTGTGTACTGTTTATATTTGCGATAGTTTATATAATAGCCACATTTTTGTCTATGTGCTTATTGGAATTAATGTTTAATTTGAACAGTATAAGTAGCTTATTTGTTTTATCATATTTTGCAAAATATTTGATTCATGGAATAATATGCTATATATTGTCGGCATTTATAATTGGGGTTATGTTGTATTTTAAACAAAATATACAGATAACGGTTGCATTTGCTTTTGTATTTGCTTTTGTTGGGGTTTTCATATCACAAATAAAATTTGCATATATTTACTGTGTAAATGCAATGTTTTATATCTCAGGCGAAGTAAACTCGGCTATATTTGAAAAAATAGTTGCGTGCTTAGTTATACTGTTTATGGTATTCCTTGATGTAAAGTTGTTTTCAAAAATTTCGCTTAGGGAGGAATTTTGACTTAGGTAAATATAAGTATGAGATCCTTGCTCATGCTGTATTTATAAATTTGTGGAAAGGAGGACTGTGCTATGTCAAAGAAGGTAGAAAACTGGAAAAAAGCTATTTATTCCAAGTCAGAAAATCTTGATAATCCAGCAGGAGATATTTTCCGTGAATTGTCCGATAGTGAACTTGATGGAATAATGGCAGGTGGAACAGCGAACACATATTGTCATTGTTATTCAGGCAAACATTCTTGTGGTCGTGCTTGCACTATTACTTCAGAGTGCCCTATAGCAACAATTATTTGTTGCTAAGACTTTTGTCGTAGGCAAGGAAGGGGGAGGTAGATACAATTGTGTCTGCCTTCTTTTTATTAAGGAAATCAGGAGGTATTTATGAGTTTTATAAATAGGTTTGAAAAAGGGGCATATTCATTTGAAAGAAAATATGTAAATAAGAATTTAACATCTAAAAATGAAGAGTTGACTGAAAAACGATTAGAATATTGGAAAAATTTTCTGAAGGATGGCTTTGAAAATTACAGTAAATTCATGAATGAGAATTTGAATGGTGAATTTGATAATATCATCGAATTACTATCAGAAGAAAATTTTTCTGTAAAAAAAACAAAAAACATTACGGATTGGTTTGATATGATTGAAGATTTAAAATCTGATATAGCAAAAGATATAAAGTTGCCAGATCTTCATATAAAAAATGAGAATAATGAAAAAATAGCTCCTATTTTTTATAATTTCTATATACCTTTTTTGAAATTGGCATTATTTAGGCTAAATAGTCGAATTAATGACTTTAATATACCACAGAAAGTTGTAAATCAGTTTGTAATACAGTTATTGGAAAAACTAATCAATATTTCTTATAGAACTTTAATTTTAGAATTGAATGTAGCAAAAGAAGAAGGAAAGTTAAAGGGTGAGAATAAGGAAGAAAGATATAAGTATTTTAGTGAAAAATATGTTGAAGATAAGTTTTGGGAATACTTAGAAGAATATCCAGTAATGTTTAGGCTTATGTCGGAAACTATATATGACTGGATTGATAATACATTTGGATTTTTTGATAATTTTTATAGAGATATTGATGAATTAGTGAAAAGTTTTGGAGTTTCAAATGTGATTGAAAGTGTAGATTTGAGTGTTTCAGATTCGCACAATAATGGAAAATCAGTTGTGATAGTTCATACAGATAATGGAAAATCTGTCGTATATAAGCCACGTTCACTAAAGTTGGATAAAGTTTTTCAAGAAACAATAAAAACATTCAACCACCTTGTTGGGAGTGTGTTATATTCTATTGAGGTAATAGATAAAGAAAATTATGGATGGAGTGAGTATATATCCCATAAGGCTTGTTCAGATGAAATAGAAGTTAGGGATTATTATGAAGAATTGGGTGAATTATTGTTTATACTGTATATACTGAGAGGCAATGATATTCACTATGAGAATATAATTGCTTATGGTAGCCATCCGGTTTTAATAGATTTGGAAACTATATTTCATAATAAAGCGATGTATTCATCTATAGAAACTGCTTCTGATGAAATTTACGAAATGATGGAAAAATCTGTAAAAAGAGTAGGGATTCTCCCTAGCTTAGTGTGGGGGAAAGAAGGGAAAAGTGGCGTTGATATTAGTGCAATAACAAATGAAGATGATAAAGAAATTCCAATTGAAAGTGCAAGTATTTCAGGGATTTTAACAGATGAAATGAAAATAAGTTATAGAACTTCTTTTCTTGAAAAGAAGAACAATAATCCATTCATAAAAGAAAAGACTATTGATTTATCAAAGTATAGGAAAAACTTGAAAAGTGGTTTCATGAATACTTATAAAAAAATATTACAAGACAACAGCAAAGGAAAACTTGTTGAGGAAATCGGGAAATATAAAAATCTATTTTCAAGACAAATAATGAGATCAACTCAGTTTTATTCATCTATGATTCAAGTGTCTTTTCACCCTGATTTTTTACGAAGTGCATTAGATAGGGAAATGCTATTTTCAAGGTTATGGATTCAGATGGATAAAGAAAATAAGTTAGAACGATTAGCTAATTTAGAATATATGTCTATGTTAAAAAATGATATTCCGATGTTTATTTCAAATATAACTTCTTGTGATATAGAAGATATTTATGGAACTCAGGTAGATGGCTTTTTCGTTCAAAATGCAATGAGTTTAGTTGAAAGTAACATAAAGAATTTGAATGAAAAGGATATGTTGATACAATCATTGTTAATTTCTACTGCTTTGAATTATGATCCTAAGTATAATTTTACAGAGAATAAAGAAATAAAACATGAGAAATTGGTTAAAGTTGATAAGAAATATGATTTAGAAGATGTAAAAAAAGATTATTTATATATTTCAGAGAAAATAGCTGATTTCTTGATAGAAAATTCATTTGTTGGAAAATTAGATGATATTAGTTGGATTGATATGAATATCATAGGGGAAAAGACAAATGATTGGAATATGGTTCCGGTAAGTATGGATTTATATAGTGGAATTTCGGGCATATTAGTATACTTTATATTTTTATATAAAGAAACAAAGAAAGAAAAATATTTGCAAGTCATAAAACGTTGCTATAACAGTATAAAAATATACAATCAGAGAAGAAAAGAGTTTGATGAAAATGGAGAAAAAATACTGTTCGGAGGATTTTCGGGAGAAACACCAATAATATATTCATTAGTTGTTTTAGAAGAACAATTAGGGTCAATGTTTGATTCAAATGAAATTGAGCTTATTAGAAATGAAATATTGCTAATGTGTGAAAGGAATATATCTAATGATAAGGATTATGATATTATAATTGGATCAGCAGGGGTAATTGCTATACTTTTAAAATACTATGAATTTAAATCTGAAGATTATATTTTAGACTTAGCAAAATCTTATGCAGAAAATATAATTAAAGGATATGTAAGCTTGAGTGAAAATAGTATTGCGTGGAAAGGTTCTTTTGCTAAATCTCCATTGGGAGGATTTGCACATGGAACATCTGGAATAGCTTGGGCATTAGGAAAATTATATGAGTATGTAGAAGATAAAAGGTATGTAGATGTAATTGAAAAAGCATTATCATATGAAGATCTTCTTTATAAGGCAGATGTCAAAAATTGGTCAGATCAGAGAGAAACTGAGGATGGTATAAAGTATGATGATTTGGAAAATAATATTCCAGTGGCTTGGTGTCATGGAGCAAGTGGAATATTGTTAAGCAGACTATATTTATACAAAATGAATTTACCGATTGCAGCTGAACGAAAAAAGAAAATTTGGCTTGACATAAACAACGCAGTTGAAACAAGTTTAAAATTTGGATTTGGAAGAAGTCATTGTCTTTGTCATGGAGATTTAGGCAATATAGAAATTTTAAATTTGGCAAGTGATATACTTGGAAATTCGGAAATAAAGAATAAATGTGATATATATATGCAGTATATATTAAATGATTTAAAAGAGGGGATTTGGAAGTGCGGAATACCATATAAGTATTCGCCGGGAATGATGGTTGGATTATCTGGAATAGGGTATGGATTGTTGAAATTACGCAACCCTAATTTACCATCTATTTTGGTATTGGAATAGGAGAACATGTTTTGAAACATATAAGATTTATACAACAGCTTTCAGAAACTGGGTGTGGAATAGCAGCATTGGCTATGGTTTTACATTACTATGATTGTAAAATACATATAGCAGAATTGAGTAAAGAATCAAATATTTCAAGAGATGGAGTATCCATAAAGGAATTGATAAGGTTAGCAGATAATTATGGGCTAACAGGAAAAGCAGTAAGATTGAATTCTAATAAATTTATTAACTCAATTAATGATAAATTTCCGTGTATAGCTGTTGTAGAAAATAACCATTATGTAGTAATTGATAGTATTAAAAAAGATAAAATCTTTTATATTGATCCTCAAGTAGGACAAATAAATTCAACAATTGATGAATTTAATGAAATTTTTTTAGGGGTAATAGTATTCTTTGAGAGGAACGATAGATTTAAAAAGAGAAAAAGTGACATAAGCAGATTTGATTTTTTGAAGATGGGGCTGATAGATCGTAGAATAGTTTCAACAGTGATAATATTATCGATTATAGTCCAATTGTTTACTTTATTTACACCATGGATTACAAGATATATAATTGATGATGTTGTAGGTAAAAGTGTAAATTCAAATTTTTGGTTGCTAATTTCTGGCTCAATTATTTTTGTTATTGTATATGGATGCCTTTCGTTTATCAGGTTGAAGATTATAAATTTATTTGAAAAAAAATATGTTTCTTCATTAAAGAAAATAATAGTTGAAAAAGTTTTTAAACTGCCATTGAAGTTTTTCGATGTTCGTTCAGCAGGAGATATGGTTTCTCGTATAAATGGAATTGATTCATTGCAGCAAATCCTTACCAATGTAGTAACTTCGATATTTATTGATTTTACAACAATTGTTATAGTAGCTGTAGTTATGTTAAAAAGTTCAATCATTTTGGCTGGCATAACATATTCTTTTGGGATAGTTTTGTGTGTATTTCTTATATTTTTTCTAAGAACAGTGGATAAGAGAAATGTAGATTCTATATTGAAAAGAGAAAAAGCTCAAAGCTATTTAATAGAAAGTTTCTCAAATGTTAGCATAATGAAAACTTTGGGAGTAAGTCAAGCTATAACTAATAAATGGAATGAGTATTATGATAAACAAATATATTCGGAATATAGGAGAGAAAATACACTTGGATTTTATCAGAGTTTTATGCTTTCTTACAGAATGTTACCAACATTTGTCATTTTATTTGTTGGAAGTTTTTTAATAGGGCAAAATGAAATGACAGTTGGTGAAATGATGGCGTTTGTTGCGTTAGGAAATTTGTTTTTGAATCCACTTTCCGTTATTATTCAAAATATATTTGATTTTCAGTATTCTGCAACTATTATAGATAGATTAACAGAAATTGTTTATGAAGATGAAGAATTATTTTATGGGGAAGAAATTGCAGATTTTAGAAATTTAGAATTTAAAAATGTAAATTTTTCTTATGCTCAAAACAGCAGTGAAAAAACGATTAGTGATATTTCATTCACATTGAAAAAGGGCGAAATAATATCATTCGTAGGAAAGACGGGTTGTGGAAAAACTACTATAGTAAAGTTAATATTATCATTATATAATCCGGACACAGGTAATATATTTATTAATTCTAAAAGGATTAGTGACTATAATTTAAAATCATACAGAAATTTATTTGGTACTGTACTTCAAGATGAATTATTTTTTAATGATACCTTACGGAATAACATTGATTTAACTAGAACGCACACGGATGAAGAAATTAAAGAAGCTATAAGTCTTGCGTGTCTTGATGATGATATTGGTGATATGCCATTTAAATTAAATACACAGATTGGAGATAATGGGTGTAATTTATCAGGAGGACAAAGACAACGATTAGCTATTGCCAGAGTGCTAATTGATAAACCTCAAATAGTGATTCTTGATGAGGGAACAAGTCAATTGGATGCAATAACTGAAAAAAAGATATTAAGTAGATTGAAAGAAAAAAACATATCTTTAATAACAATTACTCATAGACTATCGACTGTTTCATCATCGGATAGAATATATTTTATGGAAAAGGGTCATATTATTGACAGCGGAAAATATGATGAATTGTGTGATAAAAATATGGAATGTAGGAAACTTTTTCAAGCACAATGATAATTGTATAATTGATAAAAATAAAGGCTAAATGTTGCATTAAAGAAAGTGTGATATTTAGCCTTTTGTATTTTATAAAATTTGAAAGGAGAATTTAAAGATGAAAGAATTAGAAAAAGCAATTAAACAATTAAAAAAAAGAAAATAACAAAATTGAAAAGGCTCAAAACAGAGCAAAGCAACTTAATCAAAAGATAAATAAACTCAAAAGAAGTGCAGAAACTCAGAGAAAAATAAGGAAAGGCGGAGTGTTTGAAGCCTTTGAAAGAGAAATTACAGGCAGGCAAGAAGACACAAATAATGATTTAGTTTATGCCTTTTTAGACTATGTCTTATCAGATAACAGGAACAGAGAAAAGCTAAAGAAACTTACGGAAATTCAAAAATGGAGTGTATATATTTCTGGTGATATTAAAAGACAAGATTATTTAGAAACAGCTCTTAAATGGGCAAGCAAAAATGATATTGAAACATACATGGCTTCTCATAGGCATGACAAAGATATAGATCATCTTGAGAAATATTTTAACACTGTAATAAATTGGGTTTCTAAAACTTTTAAAGATGTTGAAAAATCAATGAAAGGTTTAGAATGGGGAAGATTATATGAAGATTATCATAAAAACCCATATGATCCGAACAAAATTTCAAACAGGATGCAAGAATTAATCGCTGATTATCAAGTTCAGGATGAAAAAGGGATTTATGAGTTTATACTTGGCGGCGAAAAGGATTATATTCTTTTAAATATAAGAGTGTTTGATGATAGAGTTAAAAAAATTGTTTATAAAAATCAAACAGATAACGCTAGAAAACTTGGGATATCTAATTGTCCTTTGTGTGCCGCCTCAACAAATAATAACAAGGAACGTATATATAAGCAGTCTGAAATGGAAGCTGACCATGTAACAGCATGGAGCAAAGGTGGAAATACTGATATAAGTAATTGTGAAATGTTATGTAAGACATATAATAGGGCAAAAGGTAATAGATAAAATTAAAATATATGTACTAATGAGCGATTAGAAAAGTAAAATTCTAGTCGCTATTTTCATAACCAAATAAGTAGGAGATAAAGAAATGACAAACACAAAAAGATTAACTCAAGTAAAAGATGAAATAGAAAACTTATTAGTAGAAAAGGAGAAATGTGAACTTAAACTTGAGCAACTAAAAAATCAAGAAAAAAAGATATTAAAACAAGTCATAGCCAAGGAAAATAAAAAAGAAAGTATCCTAAAACAAATAAAGAAATACAAAGACCTATTCAAGAACAAGGATAAGACAAAAGAAAAAGTCAAAAGAAAAGTAAAAGAAAAAGTAAAACCAAACAAAAAAGATATGACCAGAGAAATCTAAGGGAGTAACGAAAAGTTACACCCTTAAATAACCATAATAACAAGACTTCCGAAAAGCAGAAGTCCAGAATTTCGATTATCGAAAATCAAGAAAGGAGCAGATATGGCAACAAACAAAAGATATTATTGGATAAAATTAAAAGAAGAATTTTTCACAGACAAAAGGATAAAAAGATTAAGGAGAATATCGGGAGGAGATACCTACACGATAATCTATCTTAACTTCTACTACTAAGCCTAAAAGATGAGGGCAAACTCTATTATGACGGAGTAGAAAGTGATTTTATAAAAGAGTTAGCACTAACCATAGATGAAACAGATAAGTTGTTTTGTGGAGATTGTGGAGAAAAGTTATATAATTCAAGAGGAACAAATCATAAAGGAACAGGACATTGCAAAGAAGGTGTCAGGTATGATAATTATATATGCTCAACCTATCAGAAGCATAGAAATGAATGCTCTGCACACTATATAAGAACAAAAGTAGTCAGGGAGCTTATTTTAGAATCCTTAAAAGATATAAGTAAATATATTGAGGATCATGAGGAAGAGTTTAAAAACATCGTTATATCTACTAGGCTTGAAGAAAGAGAGAAAAGTCAAAATGAACATATAAAAAAATTAAAGACTGACAAAAATAGACTTGCTGTAATAGATAGGTTGTTTGTAAAACTTTATGAGGATAATGCAAGTGGCAGAATCAATGATGAAACCTTTAATAAGATAGCTATTCAGTATACAGAGGAGCAAAACACCTTAAAAGATGAAATAGTTGCACTTGAGGAAGTAACGGAGAAGGTACAAAATGTTAGTGATAATACAGAACAGTTTATTAAAATCATTAAGAATTTTACTGATTTTTCTATACTTACAACCTCAATGATAAATCAACTGATAGATAAAATAGTAATCTATCAAAAGCAAAAACTTAAAAGATATAAGTTTACCCAAAGAATAGATATATACTTTAACTTTATCGGTAGATTTGAAATGGGAAAAGATGATGAAATAAAGGAAGATACCTATGTAGAGGAAAAAGAAGATAAAAAGTATATTCATAAAAACAGTAGATTTTTACCAATAACAGAATATCTTAAAGGTCAAGATAGAGAAATAGAGCTTGATTTTTCAAATGTGGAAGAACTTATAGGCAGAAAACTTTGTAAATCAGCAAGAAAATACCCTGGGTATTGGTATGCAAGTGATAACAGACCTATGGGAAATGCTATTTACAATGCTGGATATGATATTGTAAAGGTAGATGTAAAAAAAGAAACAATAAAACTTATAAATTATGACAAGTAACATATAGATGTGATTAGAGGTAACTACTCCCAAAATGGTGGTTACCTTTTTTATTTGGCAATATTTGAAAAACTTTGTTGACAAATATCAACCGAACCTGACTTTTCCTATTTTTTTATCTTTCTACCTCTTTCCCATAGTAATTTTCATAGTTTTTTCTATACTGAACTAGGTCAGAAAATTGTTCTTTATTCAAAGAATACTCTTGCATAAGGGTGTTCTTTTTTTCTTGCAATTCATCTAGTTTGATTAATATTTCTTTCGTATTTGGGAGCTTTTTATAGTTTTCTAAAATTTCTTTAGCGGCTATTTTATAGACAGAGAGTTCACTATAATATTCCTCTGCAAATTGTTTATCATTAGGATTTTTCTTGTGGTATTTATATATTTCACGATACTTATTTATAGTATTTATATTTTCCATATCTTGGGATAAACTCTTCATCTCAGTTTCAATTTTCTTTATTTTATCTAATAAGCTTTGTCTATCATCAGCAGATTTTTTGATCAGGTCATCGAGTTGAGTAATTGAATTAATTCCTTGTTCTCTCAATTTAATTATTGAATCAGCCATTGTTTTGATATTATGTTTTCTTGCCCAAACTTCGTAACCTTTAGAGGATTTTGCTTTTTCATTAGTAGATATATCAATAACATTTCCTACACGCTTTTTAGTAGGATTAGCTTTATTTTTAATTGCTAAATCTATTCTTTCTTTGATTTTTTCTTCAGTATAATCTTCTCCGATAGTCTTCGATCTTGTAAATCTTTGCTTATCTTTATGACGAAAAGCAATGTGTTTACCAAACTTAATTTCATAATCAATAGATTTCATATTATCTAAAAATTCTTCCCACGATTTAGACTTATTAATCATTCTGTCTATATCAAATTGCAGTTTAGACTTCCAAGAATTTCCTTTATTATTTTGGTCATATTCGTACCAAGATTTACCAGCAGTTTTATATTTTCTTTTGTAAGCTTCATAGTATTTATCAATGACTGAAAGCTTATTTTCTTTACACAATTCATCACTTTGATACCTAATTTTATGGTAAGACTTTTTGTTAGATTGGTAGCATTTACCAGTCTTGTAATTAACATTATTAAAAATAATATGGTTATGGATATGTCCTCTATCTATATGAGTTGCAAGAACAAACTCATAATCTTCTTTTAAAATTTTCTTACATAATTCCATACCAATTTCGTGAGCTTTTATAGGATCAACCTCTCCTGGTAGAAAAGATTGAATTAAATGTCTAGCCAAAACTGTACCTTTAGTATCATTGTCTTCTCGTGTTTTCATAAATTGAATATGGGCTGTAGATGGGTGGCATTTGAATGAAGATACTAAGACTTTTTCATCAGTTTTTTCACTATTAGTAATGTAATCTATTGCCAAGTTTAGAGTTGATTTTATAGGATGTATTTTTGTAATTGCCAAACTAATCACCAGAACTTTCTTTTGATTTATTAAGAAGTAGGGAATGGATCTGCCATATTTCTCTTGATAATTTTTCTATCTGCTTATTCATTGATTCAATTTCATTTTTGTAAATAACACCAGTTGTATTAGTTGCTTTTGCAATCTGGTTTATGTTATTTGTTGCATTTGAAAGTAACCATTGCAGGTTTCTAAATGGTTCTAAATCTACAACATAAATTTCTTTTTCTAATACGCATTTTCTAAGAAAGTGGGACATAGTTTTGCAATTTGCAAGTTTCATTTTCTTTTCAAAAACTTCCTTTTCTTCCTTAGTTAATTTTATTTCTATTCTTTCATTTCTAAATCTATTTGCCATTTTATTCTCCTTTATAAATATATTTCGGGGTCTTAGGGTTCTACCTAACAAGGTAAAAATTAAAAAAATGGAGCATTCCGTAAAGGTTTGCTCCATTAATTTTTTCGTAAGTGTCCGTACACTTACTGTGCTTGCTATTAAAGTTATAAGCGTTAAGCGTGTATTAAGTTATAATCAATTATACCGCATTTATTGATGCAAATAAACAATATATGATAAATTTAGAGGTCTGTTGCAAAATTTACTTTTAAATAGGGACTTTTATAAGTATAATGAGATAGTATAAAGATTAAGGAAATCATTTTTTAAGTTCTTGAATTTTGTATTTATCAAATTTGGATATAATTATTTTTATTTTTGAGGGAGGGGTAATCCATTTTACACAGAGAATTTGCAGAGGAAAATTATTTAGAAGCTATATATATTTTATCTTTGGGAAAAGATGAAGTAAGAAACATGGATCTTGCTAATTACTTAGAGTATAAAAGACCTACTGTTACAAGAATGTTAAAGAAACTTGAAAATAAAGGGCTGATTATTTATGGCGAAGATAAAATAATTCGTTTAACAGAGGAGTCAAAAACATTTTGCGAAAAAATGTATACAAGGCATAAATATTTAACGAATGTATTTATAAGACTTGGAATAGATGAAAAAAAAGCTGAAAATGAAGCTTGTCTTATAGAGCATGTTATTTCTGATGAAACTTTTGAAAAATTAAAAAAACATTTCGATTATAATTTATAATAAATAGCATAGATGACTCGCATAGATGAGATATCTATGCTATTTTTATCTTTAAAATTATATTTTTAAAAACACCTTAAACCTATTGATAAAAGTTATCAAATGGTATATAATAATTTTGAGTTAGCCGGTACTAACAGAAAACAAATAAAAAGGTGAATTTATGTCAAAAAACTTTGAAATACTAAATAAAGAAATTAATGAAAATAATATAATAGCAAATCTTTTTATATTCCCATTTGCAGGTGGTGGGGTGTCTGCCTTTAGAAAATGGAAAGATGAATTTGAAGATATAAAATTACTTGTTGCCCAATATCCAGGAAGAGAAAGTAGATTTTCTGAAAAGGCTATAAGTGATATTAACATCTTAGTAGATAATCTATTTGAAGATATGAAAGAAAATTTTGATTTTAGAAAACCTTACTATTTGTTTGGACACAGTATGGGAACAAAAATAGTATATGAATTAGCATTAAGAATTAAAAATTCGGATTACATAAATCCAAGAGGAATAATTATATCTGGAGGGCGTGCTCCATTATATAAAGAACCTCATCCAATTTATCATCTTGACGATGACGGATTTATAGAAGGCTTGAGAAGATATGAAGGAACACCAAAAGAAATTCTAGCTAATAAGGATTTAATTTCCATTTTCTTACCAACGCTTAGGGTAGATTTTGTAATAGATGAAGACTATCAAGACACAAAATTTGAGAAATTAGAATCACCTATACTAGGTCTTATGGGAGATAAAGATCAAGAAATGACTTTAGATGAACTTATAAAATGGCAAGATTATACCACAAAAGAATTCACTTATAGATATATCGATGGCAAGCATATGTTTGTAAACACATCTCCTGATAGTGTCATTAAAGAGATAAAAGAGTTTATAAAAGTAAATGAAAATTGAAGAATATGAAATAAGAAAAATTAATGATTTTCTTACTTTAGAAGGTTTAAAAGATAAATTAGCTAGTAATAATTTAATACTAATTAAGGCTTATACAGATAAATTATTAGAAGAAAAATTACTTCCTTATTTAACTAAAGAGGAGATAATAAAATCAAAGGATTATAAATCAGAAATAGCAAAAATTAATTATATAGCATCAAGGGCAATACTTAATTTGAGCTTAAAAGGTTTACTCGAAAAAGGAATTAATGATTTAAGAGTCAAGAGGGATAAAAACAATAAGCCTTATGTAGAAAACACTCTAGGATTAAAGTTTAACATATCCCATACAGAAGACTTGGTCTTGTTAGCTTTTTCTAAAATAGAAGTAGGAATAGATGTTGAAAAAATAAATTATCAATTTGAGTTTAAGGATATATTAGAAAATTGTTTTACTAAAGATGAAATTATAAATATAGATAATAACATAATCAGTTTTTATAGATATTGGACTGCAAAAGAAGCCTATCTTAAATGTGATGGTATTGGTCTTGTAAGGAATTTAAAAGAGATTGAAATAATTTCTTTTGGAAATGAATTTATAGAAATTAATGATAGTAAAAGGAATACAATAAGTAGATTAAAGTCATTAAACTATGATGACAAATATTTCGGGGCAATATGCTTGGAGGAAAATTAATGAACATTGAATTAAAAGAAAAATTAGAAAAAATTTATGATGAACAAGTATGGCTGCATATGACCTTAGGAGAATTTATTGAAGATTGTGCTAAAAAATATGGGGATAAAATTGCCTTAGTAGATGGAGATGTTGAACTTTCATATCAAGAATTAAATAGAAAAGCTTGCCAATATGCCAATGGTTTATTGAAAGCTGGATTTAAAAAGGGAGATAGAATCGTTCTTCAACTTCCTAATTGCCATGAATTTGTTATTATCCTTTTTGCCATGTTTAAGATTGGTTTGATTCCTGTATTATCACTTCCAGCTCATAGGAAAAATGAAATAAAGGGAATATTAGAAAAATCAGGGGCAAAAGCATATATAGCTAAGGATAAATATCTTGGCTTTTCATATGTGGATATGATTAGAGAAGTAAGAGAAGAATTAAATATAGATTTTGAAGTTTATATTCTTGGGGATAATCAAGGATATAAAAATTTTTACAATCTTAGCGATAAAGATTCTCTATATCAACATATGGATGTTGACTATAAAGAAATAGGATTATTACTTTTATCGGGTGGTACAACTGGGATACCAAAATTGATACCAAGGAGACACTGCGATTATATCTATGTAGCAAAAGAAACGGCAAAGAGATGTAAAATGAATCAAGACAGTATCTATCTAGCTTCTCTTCCTATTGCTCACAACTTTCCTTTATGTTGCCCAGGGATATTAGGGACATTTTTTATAGGAGGCAAAGTTGTTTTATGCCCAGTAACAAGTCCAGATGAAATCTTGCCTTTAATTGAAGAAGAAAAGGTTACTATAACAGGCTTAGTTCCTGCTATGGCAAATATATGTATAGATTTTATAAAGGAAGATGATTACGATATATCTTCATTAAAGGTCCTTCAAGTTGGAGGTTCGGTTTTAGAAGAAAAGCTTGCAGAAAAAATAGAAAGAGAATTTGGGTGTAAATTACAACAAATTTTCGGAATAGCTGAAGGTCTGATTATGACAACTTCTTTAGATGATGATAGTAAAACTATATTTACAACTCAAGGTAAACCTATAAGTGAGTTTGATGAATTGTTAATAGTTGATGAATATGGAGAAGAAGTCAAAGATGAAGATTACGGAGAACTTATAGTTAGAGGCTCTTACACAATTTATGGCTATTATAAGCTCCCAGAAGTAAATAAAAGATGTATAGACAAAGATTTATATTTCAAAACTGGAGATAAGGCAAGGAAACTAAAAGATGGGAATTATCAGGTAGTTGGAAGAATGTCAGAAACAATAAATAGGGCTGGAGAAAAAATCACCCCTTCTGAAATTGAAGATATTTTACTATCCAATGAGAATATAGGAGATGTTCAAGTTGTAGGAGTACCTGATGAACTTTTGGGAGAAAAAATAGGAGTATTCATATTAAAAGATGAGAAGGACGAACTCTCATTAGAAGATATCAGGACATTTCTAGCAAATAAGAATGTAGCGGAATTTAAATTACCAGATTCTATAAAATATATAGATTCATGGCCGCTAACTGCTTTGGGGAAAATTGATAGAAATAAATTAAAAAGAATAGAGTGAAAGGAGCAGAACATGGAATTTGATCCGGGAAAAGAAATTAAACTAATAATTGAAAAATGGTTAAAAGATACCTTGAAGAAATCAGACATAAAAGAAAATGACAATTTAATAGAAAAAGGCTTAAGTTCCATGCAAGTAATGCAACTTTCAGGAATTCTTAAAAAAGAAGGACTTAGAATATCCTTCGCAAAGCTCATTGAGAAGCCTACACTTAATTCATGGTTTGACCTAGTAGCTAATTCAAAAATTATTAAGAAACATTCAAAAGATAATAAGAAATCAAATGATGGCAAAGATTCATTCAATCTTACAGATGTTCAATATTCTTATTTTATAGGCAGAAGTGATGATCAAACTCTAGGTGGAGTGGGTTGTCATGCCTATATTGAAATAGATGGAAAAGATATAGATTATAAAAGATTGAATGATGCATGGAATAAACTTCAATATAGACATCCAATGCTCAGAGCAAGATTCACAGAGGATGGAAAACAAGAAATATTAGATAAACCTTTTAGTGAAGAAATTGAAGTTTTTGACTTGTCTAACTTAGATAAAGAAGAAACCAAAATTAGACTAGATGAAATACGAGAAAATTTATCGCATAGAAAACTTAGAGTAGAAATGGGAGAAGTCGCAGGATTAAAACTTGCAAACTTGTCACATAATAGAAATAAAATTTTCTTTGATTTGGATTTGTTAGTTGCTGACGTAATGAGTCTGAGCCATATTTTAAAAGAATTAGGAGAATTGTATTTAGGAAAAGAATTATACAATCTAAACAGTTATACTTTTAAAGACTATATAAATAATCTTGAAGTAGACTCTGAAATTTATAAAAAAGACCAAGAGTTTTGGAAAGAAAAAATAGACTCATTTGAGATAGAAAGACCTAATTTACCATTAAAGAAAGCTCCTGAACAAATTAAAGAAACGAGATTCACTAGAAGAAAACGAGTTATTGAAAAAGATAAATGGAGCAAAATAAAAGAGCTTGCAGCAAGCTATAAATCTACGCCATCAATGGTTTTATTAACTGCGTATGCTTTAATTCTAGAAAGATGGACTAACCAAGATAAGTTTTTTATAAATTTACCATTATTTAATAGAGATCTTTCAAACGAAAACCTGAAAGATATGGTGGCAGACTTTACAAATATCTTATTAGTAGAACATGAAAGAAAAAATGATACTTCTTTCCTAGAAACTTTGAATAGAATAAGCGAAACCTTTATAGACAATGCTAGTCATTCATCTTATAGTGGAGTTAAAGTTCAAAGGGATATATCAAAGTCGCAAGGTTCAAGCCTTAATGTAGCACCTGTAGTTTTTGCGTGTAACATAGATTATCCACTAGAAACTGAAACTTCAAGTAAAGCTTTGGGCAAAATTACATATATGGTATCACAAACCCCAGGAGTATGGTTAGATTTCCAATCTTATATAAAAGATGGAGATTTAGTATTATGCTGGGACAGTGTAGATGAACTTTTCCCTGAAAAAATGTTAGATGACATGTTAAATTCTTTAGAAGAACAACTTTTAAGACTAACTAAATATGATGATTGGATTGCAAAAAATGAA
Organism: Anaerococcus pacaensis 9403502; assembly: GCA_000308255.3. Lineage (GTDB taxonomy): Bacteria > Bacillota > Clostridia > Tissierellales > Peptoniphilaceae > Anaerococcus > Anaerococcus pacaensis. The sequence continues at coordinate 43,790 of HG326664.1, forward strand.
ATTTCAAATAATTATTTACAATATAGAGAGTATAAAGAGTGTAATTTTAATTATAATAAGCATAAAAGTATTGATGCACCTGTAGATGAAAAGTCGAGAGTTGATGCAATAAATCTAACAGTAACACAAAACAAAATAATTGCTATATGGAAAAAGCATCTAGATATGAGAGAAATATCTATTTATGATAATTATTTTAAAATTGGAGGTGATAGCTTAAAAGCAATGGGTATAATCAATGAAATTAAAAGAGTTTTTAAATTAGAAAACCAAATTTCAATGAACTTAATATTTACAAATCTAACAATAGAAAGAATATCGGATAAGATTGATGAAATTCTTGAAGATATAGAAGTTTATTCAATTTAATAAAAGAAAGGATGGATTTAATGAGTATAACAGAATTACTAGATATTTTAAACAATAAAAATATAGTTGTTTGGAAAGAGGGTTGTAACGTAAAGTTTAAAGCACCTAAGGGGAGTTTAACAGATGAATTAAAAGAACAACTTAAGATTAATAAATCAATGCTTTTAGAATATTTGGATAAAGAAAAAAATGTATATTTTAAAAGAGACGATGTAAATCGTTATGAAGAATTTGATTTAACAGAAATACAGAGTTCATATTTATTGGGAAGAAATAAAGCATTTGAATTGGGTGGTGTGGGTTGCCATGGGTATATGGAAATTGAATATAACGAGCTTTTAGATAAGAAAAAAATAGAGATAGCATGGAATAAAGTCATAAAAAAACACGATATGCTTAGAGCAATCATATATAAGAATGGTAAACAAAAAGTACAAAAGGATGTACCATTTGTTGAAGTTGAAGAGAATTTTTCAATAGATGAAAAAGAATTAGTTTTGAGGGAGAAATTAGCCAACAAACAGTATAAAATTGGTGAATGGCCAATGTGTGATATTGCAATAACTAAAATAAATGAAAAAACGTTGCTTCACTTTTCTGTTGATATGATAGTTGCTGACTATATAAGCATGAATATCATATTGAAAGATTTAGAAGATTTTTATTATAACCCCGAAAAAGAAGCGTGTAATTCTAATAGCTATAGAGATATCGTTATATATGAAAAAGGGAGAAAACAAAATAAAAGTGCTAATAGCCAAGAAGATAAAAAATATTGGGAAAATAAGATAGGAAATATGGGAAACGCACCATTCTTACCGACACTAAAGACTGTAGATATAGAAGATAGCTCTTTTCTTCAAAAAAGTATATTTTTAAATGAAGACATGTGGAGTAAACTCTCTGATTTGTCAAAAAATATTGGTGTAACAGTTTCGGCTTTGGTTATGTCAGTATTGTCAGAAATAGTATATTACTGGTCAGGCACAAATAAATTTTGCATAAACACCACTTTATTTAAGAGGAGTTCTTTAAATATAAAAGATATTAATGAAATAGTGGGAGATTTTACGGATGTGAATGTATCGGCAATAGATATAGACAGTAAATTAACATTTAAAGATAGAATAATAAATCTACAAAAGAATTTATGGATGGATATGGAGCATAACTCATTTTCTGGAGTTGAAGTGTTAAGAATGCTTAGCAGATTAAAAGGTGAGAGTGTTGTAGTGCCGTTAGTTTTTACAAGCACAGTTGGTCTGTCAAATGAAAATGACGTATTGCTAAAGCGAAAAGTCAATTATAAAATCAGCCAAACACCTCAAGTTTATATTGATTGTCAGTTAGCAGAGGAAAGGACAGGAGCTAGAATAAATTGGGATATTAGAAAATTTGTGTTTGATCAAGTTGTTATCGATGAAATGTTCGCAGGTTTTGTAAATATAATTAATGGACTATGTAAAAATCCGCATAAAATTCTAGTTTTGAAAAATCCAGTGGAATTACCTGAAAATATTCTGCAAGTTAGAAATGATATTAATTCAACACAAAGAAATTTTCCAAAAAGAACTTTAGGAGATGGATTTTTAAAAATGCTAAATAAAAATCCAGAGAAAACAGCTCTAGTTTTCAAGGGACATACTTATTCTTATAGAAAATTAAGCTTGTATGTTAGTTCGATAATGGAAGTATTAAAAAACAATAAAATAGGATATGGAGATAGAATAGCAGTTAATATTGAAAAAAATGAGTGGCAGATTGCATCTGTACTAGCTATTGTATTAAGTGGCGCTGTATATGTCCCAATAGACGTAGATCAGCCTATTAATAGAAAAAACAAGATTCTAAAAAAGGCAGATGTTAAAGTGGTTCTATCATGTGATGAAGAGTTGAGTAATTCTGAATTTAAAAATATAAATTTACACAATATTTCTTTAAGTGAATTTTGTAGCATGAAAGATTTAAATTTAGAGAAATATTATATGGATGATGCTTATGTAATCTTTACTTCTGGAACTACCGGTGAACCTAAGGGCGTAAGAATAACGCATGATGCAGCTATGAATACAATAATTGATGTCAATGAGAGATATAGGATACAAGAAACAGACGTGTTTTTGGGGTTAGCGAAATTATCTTTTGATTTATCGGTATATGATATATTTGGGTGTTTTGATATTGGAGGAACATTAGTACTACCAGAATCAGATAAAACAAATAATTCAAAGTATATTTATGATTTAATGTTGCTTCATAGAGTAACTATTTGGAACTCTGTGCCAGCTCAAATGCAACTAATAGTTAATTATTTAGAGGCATCTGAAAAAATAAAAAAGAGTGAATATTTAAGACTATGTATGCTGTCGGGAGATTGGATTCCAACAAATTTACCAAGCAGAGTATACAATATTTTTGAAAATGTGAAGCTTGTCAGCATGGGAGGGGCTACAGAAGCATCCATTTGGTCTATCTATTATGATATAGATAAAAATGAGAAGTTTGATATTAGTGTTCCATATGGATATCCTATGTCAAATCAAAAATTTTTTATTTTAAACAGAGATTTAAATCCTTGCCCTGACTATGTTAAAGGTGGATTGTATATTGGCGGTAAGGGAATATCCAAGGGATACATTGGAGATGAAAAATTAAATAAAGAACAATTTATAAGAAGAAAAGATGGAGGAATCATTTATAAAACAGGTGATACAGGTTATTATTTAAAAAATGGTTTAATTATTTTTACTGGTAGAGAGTCTGGAGATGGACAAATAAAAATTCATGGATATAGAATAGAATTATCAGAAATAGAGGATGCAATTGTTTCTTATAACAAAGTAGATTCTGCACAAGTTGTATATACAAAAGGGAAATCTTTAGATGGTAGAATAAATGCTGTGGTTACTCCTAAGATTAAAAGTTATGTATCTAATGATCTTTATTTGTGTTGTGATGAAATTGAATTTTTAAAAAAGTTAGAATCAAGTGTCTTAGAGAATATGAATCTTAATTTACTAATAAAGTGGGGATATTGTGCTGACCAAGTATCATTGAAGTCTATTTTAGGAACATTTCAACATTTTGGAATTTTTACTGATCAAAAAAGCACATATAATATTCAAGAGATTAAAAAAATAATAAACGTACCTGATAAGTTAGACAAGTTATTAAAGAGATGGCTAAATGTTTTGGTTAAAGAAAAAATATTACAATTAGATGAGGAACAATACCAATATTTAGGTGAAGAGAATGGAGAAACACTTGAACAATTATGGAGTAATTTTTATAAAGTAGAAAATGAATTTAATTACAGTAAGGATTTTTTTGCTTATTTAAAAAAATCTAATGATTCTTTACCTGAACTAATAACAGGAATCGAAGATCCGTTAAATTTACTTTTTCCAAAAGGGGATTTAAAACCTGCTTTGGCATCATATCACGACAATAAAATAAATAGAATCAATAATCGATTTATAGCTAATGAAATACATTATTTATGTAATGAAAAAATGAAAAATAACAATAAACCATTTAGGGTTTTAGAAGTTGGTGCAGGAGTAGGTGGAACAACTATTGATGTAATTACTAAATTGAAAGATTCAAAAGTTGAATATTATTTCACTGATGTTTCTGAATTCTTTTTTAACAACGCCAAAAAAATATTTCATGAATATGATTGGATAAAATACAAAATATTTGATATAAATGAAGATTTTTACAAGCAGGGTCTAGATGCGTTCTCATTTGATTTAATACTATGTGCAAATGTATTACACAATTCTAGAAATATAGATTTCGTTATCAAAAACTTAAAAAATCTATTAGTAGATTCCGGAACCTTGATTATATTAGAGGAAACAAAAATGAGTTATATGTTATTAACATCAATGGAATTCAAGGATGGATTGATAGGATTTGAAGATGAAAGAAAAGAAAGTGAACAAACATTTTTCTCAAAAAAACAATGGGAAGATATTATAGATAGAAATGATGGCAGTATAACTTATGCATTCCCAAGTAGTGAGTTATTAGAAGTATCAGGACAAAGTGTTTTTGTAACGAGATTTAAAAATGAATATTATAACATAGACAAAACAGAATTATTTGAGCATTTAAATGATTCTTTGCCAAATTATATGATTCCATCTGATATAAAAATATTACAAAATTTACCCAAAACAAGCAATGGGAAAATTAACAAAGATGCAATAATAAGTTTATTCAAAGTAGAAGATGATGATATTAGTATTGATAGATCACAAATGACAGAGATAGAAAAAAAGATTGAACATATATGGTGTAAAGAGCTAAATAAGTCTTTTATTGGATTAGATGAAAACTTTTATAGTGTAGGAGGAGACTCTCTTTTAATAGCACAAATTATAAGTGAAATTCTGGAAAAAGTAGAAGAAGCAAAAGATTGGGACTGGAGTTCTTTACTAACTGAAATGATGCAAACGCCGACAATCAGAGAAATTTCCAAAAAAATTCAAAACAGGTTTGATAATATTGATAAAAAGATTGACAAGTCTTTATCAGTATTAAAAAAATCTAGTTTAGAAAATGATAAGAAAACTGCTAAAGTCTTATTTCACGCAGGGACAGGAACATTATCTGCATATACAGAATTATTAGATTATATTATAAAAGATAGTAATGATGTCGAAGATGTATTGGGCTTTTCTTTTGGAGATGAGGCTGAATATATTTCTATGAAAACTGAGGATACATTTAAAAATCTTGGAGAAAAATATGGAGAGGTATTATGTAAACTCGGTTATTCCAAGTATATACTTATTGGACATTGCGTTGGTGGATTGATAGCTATTGAGGCTGCGAACTATATAACCAATAAAAATATGAATGTATCAGATGTAACTTTATTGAGTACGACTATTCCAAGAGAACAAAAAAGAACAGTTTTCCATTGTTTATCAAGAAATAAATACGATATAGCACTAAAGACAAGTTTAGAAAATGAATTACTGCTAGAAAGAACATTTTCTAGGCTAATAAATGCTGATATTTTTAAAGCTGGTCATACTGTAAGTGATGAAAGACTCGATGATTGTATAAAATATATGGTAAAAAATCTAGATGGTGACTTGAAAATACAGTCGTTTGAGAGACTTGTTGGAGAGTATGAGGATATAGGACTTGAGTTTAAAAGACTTTCTTCAATTCCAATTTCCGAAAGACTATATAATCTTTATAATTCAATAAGTAGAGATAAGGTAAATTTATTAGATAATGAAATAAAAATGTTAAATACACTATTTAACATCTTTTCTCAAAATTTTGGATGTGTATCAACTTATAAACCCCCAAAATATAACGGGAATGTAAGGGTTTTCTCTTGTGAAGAAACAGAAAAAAGTTTTTATGGAGAATTTTTTGGAGAAGATAAAGAAACTTGGGAGAAGTATTTAGCTGGGAATATAGTGTACAGCAGTATATCAGGACAACATTTTGATTGTTTAACTGGAGAAAATCTAAAACAAAATAGCACGAAGATATTAAAATTCATTAATGAATAGGGAATATTCAAGATGATAAAATTATTTAATGATTCAAGCTAAAAATTGAAGTCATATTGGTTTTTATTTACTAAAAGAGAGGTGAACATATGAAAAATCCGATAATTGGAATATTGGGAGGAAGTGGAAATATTGGTTCAAAATGTGTAGAAATTATAAGTGAGATATATCCTCTATATGCTACCTACAAGAACAATAAAAAACAAGATACAGAAAATTGCACCTATGTACAGATGGACATAAAAGATTTGGGTAAAGTCACTGAATTTTGTAATCAAGTCGATATTTTGATAAATTGTGCTGGAGCATCATATAAAAATGGAGAAAAGATAGCTAAAATAGCAAGTGAATGCAATATTCCATATATAGATCCATCAGGTGAATCATTTTTAGAGGATAAAATAAAAGAAGAATTAGATAACAACATATTTGTTTTATCTTCGGGATATTTCCCTGGATTAAGTGGAATTATGGCAAGTTATGCTTGTAGTTGTTTAAAAAATGTTGATTCTATTTCAGGTTTTAATGTAAGTGAAGAAATTCCCAGTAAATCAGCAATTGAAGACTTTGTTTTAACAAATTTATCTGGGTTTGGAAAAGCGTTATATTATTACAAAAATGGTGAGCTTGTATATGAAGATGGAATTAAATTTGTAAATGTTAATGGTGATATTTATAAGCTATCGAACTATATTACCAAAGAATTTTTAAGAGTAGCAGAAAAATTTAATGTTAACACTGCAAATTGGTTTAATCAAATTTATGACGATAAAGTTATTCGAAAAATGCAGGAAATAGTATTAAAATCTGATAAACTTGAGGGTAGTTATAGTAAAGATATAGATAATATAATTTCATTTTTTAAAGCAAATGTTTCTAAAAATAATTTTAACAAGCTAATAATTTCTGCGAAAAATTCTATGGAAAACATTGAGATTGAAGTAGAAAGTAAAGAAAGCAGTACAATGAGTGCTGTAATTTGTTCTAATCTTGTTAAGAAAATCCTGGAGAAAAATTATAAAAATGGGCTATATTATTCAATGGATATTTTAGACTTTAAAGATATAGAAAGGGATTTGATATTGAAAAATGTTAAAGTAAATATTAAAAAAGAAAAAAATGAATATGAGGAGGGCGTGTTATAAATGAAGATAGCGGGTGATTTAAACAATCCTAAAATTATGCTAGTTCATGGTGCTGGCTTCTATTGGGAAAATTGTTTTAGGGAAATAATAGAATCTTTAAAATCAAGTTATTGCATTCTATTACCTGTTTTACCAGGTCATAGTAATATCAATGAAGAACCAATTAAATCTGTAGAACAAGTTGCTGCAAGGATAATAAAGGAAATTAAAGATTTAAGAGTTGATAATATTGAACTAGCATATGGTATATCTTTAGGAGCCAGTATTGTTCTTGAAACGATATTGTGTGGAGAAGTTAACATAAAAAAAGTAATCCTAGATGGTGGTCAATATATAAATATGGGAGAAAATATTGAATTATTTTCAAATATAATGTCAAAACAATTTATTGGATTATTAGAAAATAATCATCTTCAAAAAGAAATCAGGGATAACATGGGATATGATGAAAACGACATTGAAGTATTAAAACCAATGTTATTTAAGTCTATAAGCAATGAAACTTTATACAGTGCCTTTAAAGCTGCATATAGTTATGATATAACAAATAAAAATTCTGACAAATTAGCTACGAAAGACATATCTGTTTCTTTTGGAAGTAGAGAAATATACGCAAAAGATTCTTTAAATTATTTAGAAAAGTTAATAAAAAAAGAATTAGAAGTAGAAGAAATAAAAGATATGGGGCATTCAGAAGCTTTAAGTAAGCATCCAGAAATAATAATTGAGATGATAAAGAGTAGAATTAAATGAGTTGATTATCATAAAAATATGGTATAATATTTAAAAATACCGACACAGATGTCTTTAAGGAGGCGGTAGTATTTCTAGAGTGCGAATGAATGTTAAAGATAGATTGGATCAAATAAAAAAAGCATCAATAGCTGTATTTTTAAAAAAAGGGTTTAGAAATACAGTTATGAATGACATTATGGAAGCTACTGGGCTTTCTAGAGGTGGTTTATATCATCATTATGGTTCTACCTATGAAATTTTATACGACATTATGTTAGAAGGAAATAAATACAGAGAGAAGATAATCTATGATGAGATGAATAAAACAAGTCAGGATTTTAGCAAAGTTTTATCTGAGATTATTTTAGAAAAAATGCTATATCAGAGTGACTATGTTTCAATTTATGCAATGTTTTTACAGGAATTAAATCATGACGATAAGTTAAAAGACTTATATAAGAAACTAAAAAAATCATCATCTGATAGTATTCTAATGTTATTTGATGAAGATGTAAGAGGTGAATTAAGTGAAGCTATCGAATTAATTACTGATTTGATTAACACATTTATTCTAGGTTGTGAAGTTCTAAATGCAAGAGAAAATTTTGTGAAGAACAAACTTGCATTAAAAAAAATGATAGGAATTATCTTAGATAATAATGCTAAGTAAATCTTAGGGTTTACTAAGAAAGAAAAAATATATCTTAAATTGGAGGTTTATATGAAATTAAAAGATATCGTACAAGTTACAATTTTTACAGTAGTGGCGTTTATATTAAACATGGCTGTATCAACAGCCACAGGAATGTTAGGAACTTTATCCTTATATATAGCGGCAGGATTTTCTTCCTTTGTAGTAGCTCCACCATTTATAATTATGGCTAAAAAATTACAAAAAAGAGGAATAGCTTTTATATTTTTCATGTTGCTGGGTGTATTTTATGCATTAAGTGGATATTGGCCAATGCTTATAGTAAATGCCATCGCAGCTATTGTAGCAGAATTAATTATAGGTAACTATAAAAATGATAATAGAGTTGCCTTAGCAGTATCTGCTGGAATGTTTGTTATTTCAATGCATGCAATGACATTTGTAAGACTACTTGGACCAGAAAAAATTGTTGAAGTTTTTAGCGTATTTACTAAAGAACAGGCTGCCTTTATGGATGCCTTTTTTACACCAAAGGCAATGCTAATCTCAATAGGCATTAATATCGTCTTGGTATTAATAGCAGGAAGATTTGGATTATATATAAATAATAAGTTTTTTAAAAAGAGTAAAAAATCAGGAATATTGTAATGGAAAAAATAAGGAGAGATGACAACTGTCTTGTAAATCCTATAATCTTATTTGTTTTAATTTTAGCGTTTTCGATTATATTATTTATAACAGATGATATTGGCTACTATATTATGATAGGAATATCAATGTTTCTAACTTTAACTTTTTCCTTAAAACAATTTATTAAACAACTAGCAACATTTCTTATCTTGTTAATTGTTGGCAAAACATTAACTATTATAGACTTAGGAATAGGTGGAAATGCAATTTTAGGTCTTGTAGAAATCGTATTAAAACTCTTTCCGATATTTATTATTGGCGGTGTTCTTGTGAATACATCCCCACTTAAAATGATGAGTTCACTTAAGTTTTTACACATTCCAAATGTTTTTGCTCTAAGCATAGTGATAGGAATGAAGTTTATATCAGAGATGGGGTTAAGGCTTAAAGAAATAAAGAATGGCATGAAGGTAAGGGGACTAAGATTAAGTCCCCTCCATCCTATTAGGTCTTTTGAACTTTACTTCATCCCTCTTATCTATAAATGTTTGCAAGTGAGTGAAACTTTGACTTCATCTATTATATCTAAAGGAGCAGAATATAGAGGGGTAAGGACTAATTATCATAAAATAACTTTTAAATTTTTTGATATCGTATTCTTACTTTTAGCTATTTTCTTATTGTGGAGGTCAATATGAATGTAATAGAAGCAGATATTAAAAAATTCTCTTATGACGGAAATGATAAGGTAATTTTAAAAGATATAGAGCTAAATATTAAAGAAGGGGAACTTGTTGTTATAAGTGGTTTATCTGGTTGTGGAAAAACCACGCTAACAAGAATATTAAATGGTTTAATTCCGAATCATTATCAAGGACAATTGTATGGACAAGTATCTATTTTAGGAAAAAATATTTCGCAATATAACAATGGAGAATTGGCAAAATATATAGGAAATGTTTTTCAAAATCCAACAGATCAGTTTTTCGCAAATATTGTTGAGGATGAGCTTGCCTTTGTTGGAGAAAATTTAGGAATGGAGCTTTCAGAATTAAAGAAAAGAGTTGATGACTCTTTGAGTGTGATGGGAATTGAAAATTTAAAATATAGAAATATCAATTCCTTATCAGGTGGACAAAAGCAAAAAGTTGCTATCTCATCTACTCTTGTTTATGATACTAAAATAATTTTCTTTGATGAACCATCATCAAATTTAGACTATAGGGGAATAGTCGAACTTAAGAATATTCTTGAAAAATTAAAATCATTAGGAAAAACGATAATAATATCTGAGCATAGATTGTTCTACTTAAATGATTTATATGATCGTTTTTTGTATATGAAAGATGGTAAAATAGAAAAAGTTTTTAAAAAAGGTGAATTAACAGAAGAGGATTGTAAAAATTACTCTTTAAGAACAACGAATTATAATTTTTTGCTATCTGAAAATATTGATAATTGCAAAAATGTAGTTGAGGATATAAGAGGAGTTGGTATTTCTATTGGTAAAAAAGAATTAATAAAAAATTTAAATATAAGCTTATATGAAAATGAGATAATGGCGATTATAGGTAAAAATGGAGTAGGTAAAACGACTCTTGCAAGATCTTTAGCTGGTTTATTAAACTTTAAAGGCAAGACAAGCTTTGGGAGAAATAAAAAAGAAAGATTAAGAAACTCTTATTATATGATGCAAGATGTAGAATACCAAATATTTTTTGATACGGTGGAAAATGAGCTTTTACAAAAAGATAGAATTAATGACGTTGGATATTTAAATAGACTTAGAAACGAATTAAAACATATTGACCTTTGGGAAAATAGGTATGACCATCCACAAAATCTATCTGGTGGACAAAAACAAAGACTTGCTCTATTAACTGCTTGTTTAAGTGGTAGAAAACTAATAATTCTTGATGAACCCACGTCAGGTTTAGATTACAAGAGAATGAATGATATTTCTGAAATAATAAAAAGATATTCAAAAATATATCCTTTTGCCATAATAACTCATGATATAGAACTTATTTTTAAAGTTTGTAATTCTGTGTTAATGCTTGAAGAAGATGGATATAAGAAAGTATATGTTCAGGGACATGAAAAAGATATTTTGAAATTTATTAAAGATGGATTTTTAATTTAAGGAGGGGATTTTATGAATTTAGTAAAAGAGTATGTAAGTAAAAGAAAAGGCTCATATTTTATATCCGTACTACTTGCCATAGTGGGAGTAGTTGCTGGGCTTTTTTCTTATATATACATGGCGAAAATTATTGTGAATTTGATTAATGGCATAAGGGATATTAGCTTATACACTCCACTTTGCATAAGTATTTTAATAACATTTGTTATTAAAGAAGTGGCAGCAGGAATATCAACAAGTATTTCCCATACCGCAACTTTTAACTCATTAGGAGAAATAAGAAATGATATTTCTAAGAAATTATTTAAGATGCCATTGGGAGATGTATTATCAAGATCATCTGGAGAATTAAAAAATATTATAGTTGAGCAAGTCGATTCTATGGAAACTTCACTTGCCCACCTTGTGCCAGAATTCACGGCAAACTTAGTAGGACCTATTCTATTGTTTATTTACATGTTTACATTAGATTGGCGTTTAACTTTATTATCATTAATTCCATTTGTTGTAGGAATGTCTATTATGATGTCTGTTATGAATGCTCATTATAAAGAAATGTTTGGAAAGTCAGTTGCCATTGGTCAACATATGAATAATTCCATTGTTGAGTATATAAATGGGATAGAAGTAATAAAGACATTTAATCAAAGCGAATTATCTTATAGAAAATATGCTGATGCAGTTTATGATAATGCAAACTTTTATTATAACTGGATGGGTGAGTCTATGAATAGGGTTGCCATAGGTAGATTACTTTCTCCTATGGGGATTATTACAATCATACCCTTTGGGATTTTATTTTATATAAAGGGAAGTATTGAATTAGGAAATTTAATTACCTTAATCGTCTTATCCTTTGCTACAGTTTCTAGTATTTTAAAAATCATGAACTATATGGACGATATGTCAAGAATATCAACTATAACTTCTGAAATAGGAAAGATTTTAGATTCAAGAGAGTTAGAAAATATCGACAAGGGAGAAAAAATAGAATCCTATAATATAGAACTTCAAGACGTCGACTTTTCTTACGATGGAAAAAAGAAAGTCATTGATAATCTTTCTATGGAAATAAAAGAATCTAATGTTTCAGCACTCGTTGGTCCTTCTGGGTCAGGTAAGTCCACAATAGCAAAACTTATTGCTGGATTTTGGAATGTAGATAAGGGATCTATTAAAATTGGCGGAGTAGAAACAAAAGATGTGTCACTCGAAAACTTGTCTTCACTTATTTCTTTTGTATCCCAAGACAATTTCCTATTTGATATGACTATAAAGGAAAATATTAGGCTTGGAAATAAGAATGCCTCTGACGAAGAAATTATAGAGGTATGTAAAAAATCTGCCTGCCATGATTTTATTATGAATCTATCTAATGGTTATGATACAAGAGTTGGTGAAGGTGGAGGTCATCTATCTGGAGGAGAAAGACAAAGAATATCTATTGCTCGTGCCATGCTAAAGAATGCACCAATCGTAATTTTAGATGAAGCAACTTCTTATATAGATCCTGAAAATGAAGCTCTCATACAAAACGCCTTGGCAAATCTAGTTAAGGGTAAAACTTTAATCATAATCGCTCATAGGTTAAAGACAATTGTTGATGCAGATAGGATATTTGTTATAAAAGATGGTAAATTAAACTCCTATGGAACTCATGAGGGCTTATTAAAGTCATCAGAGCTTTATAAGGAAATGTATGCTGCAAATTTAAGGGGTGATGAAAATGCTTAATGTGTTTAAAAAGATATGGAATTTTTCAAAAGAAGAACAGGTAAATATTAAGAAATCCATTCTCGCTGGATTTTTACACGCAGTATTTAATGCTCTTGAGTTTGGTGCAATTTACTATATGCTAGTAAATATATTCTCTAAAACTTTAGACTATAAGGGAATCTTTATTTGTCTCGGCATATTAGTCATATCTCTTGTTGGAAAAATTATGACACTAAAAATTTCACAGATGGCACAGACTCATGCAGGATATTTTATGGCAGCCCATAAGAGGATAGAAATAGGAGAAAAAATAAAAAGAGTTCCTATGGGTTTCTTCTCAAGCTTTTCACTAGGAAGATTAACTACTATTTCCACATCCTCACTTTCCCAAGCAGAAATGTGGGTGCCTATGCTTTTGGTTCTTGTACTTGGTGGAGTTTTAAATACTTTAGTCTTTGTCCTTGGAACTTTAATTTTTAACGTAAAGGTAGGGCTTGTTGCAGTAGTAGGTGTAATAGTATTCTTTATAGTTACATCAATGATGGAGAAAAAATCATCAGCTAATGCAGACAAAATGACAGTAACACAAACAAGACTTACAAAAGAAGTATTAGCAACTTTACAAGGAATGCAGGTTATAAAATCCTATAATCTTGGTGGAGAAAATAACAGAGCTTTGAGAAAGTCTATAAAAGACACATCAAGAATACTCTTAGACCTGGAGAAATCTGTAGCACCATACACAGTTATCCAAAGAATTGTAATGGGAATAACAACAGTAGCTATGGTCTATGTATCATTAAAATTAAATTTATCTGGTGAACTTCCACTTGCTGAAACAATTCTTATGATTATGGCATCCTTTATTATCTTTGAAGGCTTAATCGGGGCAGGATCAAACATGGCAATCCTAAGAGCTTGCGAAAATGCTATAGATTCTGTAGGTTTTATCGACTCTATGCCTGATATGAAAGAAGGAAGTATTATAGAGCCTATAAAAAATCACAATATAGTCTTTAAAAATGTTAGCTTTTCTTATGATGACAGACCAATTTTAAAAAATGTATCAGCAGAGATAAAAGAAAATACTATGACTGCCATAGTTGGTCCATCTGGATCTGGTAAAACAACATTTTGTAATCTAATAGCAAGATTTTGGGATGTAAACTCTGGAGAAATTTTCATAGGTGAAAAGAATATTAAGAACTATAAGATAGAAAACTTAATGAATTCTATTTCCATGGTATTTCAAGATGTATATCTATTTGAAGATACGATTGAGAACAATATAAAATTTGGAAAACAAAATGCAAGCCATGAAGAAGTCGTAGAAGCTGCAAAAAAAGCAAGATGTCATGAATTTATAGAAGCTTTACCAGAAGGCTATGACACTATCATCGGAGAAGGTGGAGCAAGTTTATCAGGCGGAGAAAAACAAAGAATATCTATTGCTCGTGCCATGCTAAAAGATGCAGACATCATAATCTTTGATGAAGCCACTGCAAATATAGACCCAGAAAATGAAGAAAAACTTAAAGAAGCAATAGAAACATTAACAAAAAATAAGACAGTAATTATGATTGCCCATAGGCTAAAAACCATAAGAAATGCAGATCAAATTTTAGTCTTAAAAGATGGAGAAATAGTAGAACGTGGAAATCACGAAGAACTGATTAAAAATAGTGGACTTTATTCTGACCTTATAAATGCAAAATCTAAGGCTGAGTCTTGGAAACTAAGCAATTAATATAGAGTGGAACTATAAACAATATTAAATATTAAAATATAATGACTTAATGAACTGAGACTAATATGAACATAATTGAAACAAAAAATAATACACCTTTTCTTTAAGTTATTCTATATACAGTATAGATAATTCAATCCAATGTCATTATCCGGAGGGCAAAAACAAAGGGTTGCAATTGCAAGTGCTATCGCTTCTGATAGGACAATACTGATTTTGGACGAACCTACAAGTGGTTTGGATTTTAAGAATATGAAAGAAGTTTCTAATGAAATGATAAGGCTTAAAGAGGACGGAAAAACTATTTTTATTATCACACATGATCCGGAATTAGTAGAATGTTGTTGTGATTATTTTATGTTTATGGAGAATGGAAAAGTCAAATGGCATGGTATTAAAGATAAAAAGGATATGGAAAAAATCAGGGAATTCTTCGATCAAACTTAAAATTTGCTAAAAAAATCTGGATGAAAAAAAGGAGGTAATTTTATGAAACAAGATATGAAAGAACAATTATTAACAAAAAGACCTATAGATTTACTTTTTCAATTATCTATCCCTGCTGTAATAGGAATGATCGTAATAGGTCTTTATCCACTAATGGATGGAATTTTTGCAGGAAATATTATAGGGCAAACTGCAATGACAGCTTGTGGTGTAGCTATGCCACTTACCTTTTTTAATAGTGGAGTATCTACACTCATAGGTGTAGGTTCAGCATCAGTTTTATCAAGAGCTATAGGAAAGGGCGACCAAAAAACAGTTGATAAAATTATGGGGAACTTAATCTTTTGGGTTATCCTATTCTCATTAATTATTACAATAGGCGGAATTTTACTTGCACCACATTTTTTAGATATGGTTGGAGCAAGTGGAGAAATTAAAGAATATGGTATCAGATATTTACGAGTGATTTTCATTGGTTCTTTATTTGTAAACTTTACTCAATCAGCAAACATGGTTATGCGTGGAGAAGGATTAATGAAAAAAGCAATGCTTATTATGGGGCTAGGAGCTTTCTTAAACATAATTCTTGATCCTATTCTAATGAAATTAATGGGAAAATACGCAATTGAAGGGGCTGCACTTGCAACTATTACAGCACAATTTGTTCAAGCAATAATAACACTCCATTACTTTAAATACAAAAGTAAAGCAGTAAAAATAAATAAAATCAAACCTGATCAGGAAATAAAAAAAGAAATGTTTGGCGTAGGGTCATCTGCTATGATGATGCAAATTTTATTTATGATTCAACAAACAATGCTATATAAAATGTCATTTAAATATGGCGGAGATACAAATGCTATCTTGATGGCAGCAACACTTAGAATATATGCCTTTTCATTCATTCCACTTTGGGGAATGAGTCAAGGTTTACAACCTGTAGTTGGTACAAATTTTGGAGCGAAAAAATACGACAGAGTAAAAGAAGCTATGAAAGTATTTTCTATCGGAGGATTAGTTCTTGCATCAATATTTTGGATACCAGTATTAGCATTTTCAAAGAATATTCTTTCTTTATTTGGAGTAGAAGAAAGTATTATAACTCAGGGAATAGGAAACTTTAGACTATTTTATTCTATCTTCATCCTATATGGAGTAATGGTAATGACTATAACATTCTTCCAATCAATAGGAAACGCTAAAAAAGCCGGCATAATAGTAATGCTAAGACAGTTATTTTTGTTCATACCTGCCATGATTATTTTACCAATGATATTTGGAGTTAAAGCAGTATGGTTTGCAGAACCCCTTGTAGATTTAATTATGATAATAGTTGGTGTAGTAATGATGTTTGGGGAATTAAATAGGATGGGTAGAATTAGTTTGAAAAATTCAAGTAATGAATAATAAGGGGTTTATTTAAAAGAATGGAGGGAAATATGCAAATAAATATAATTAAAGTAAATTTACCTTTTTTCTTTGGTTTACGCTGTTTACAAGTTAGATAACTCAGTTAAAAAATTAAATACAATTACTATTAGAAAGAGTTTCTTTCATTCTAGAGGACTAACCATGCCCAAGAGCAGGAGTCCTCCTTTTTTTGTCTGAAAACATAAAGACAAAAAAAGAATGGAGGAAACATAAATGACAAAAGAATATTACCTTTATGTCGGTGGGCAAAAAATCAAAGTAAGTGAGCAGATATACAAAGCCTACTGGCAAGAAAGAGAACACGAAAAATATTTAGAGCAGGTGGACAAGAAAAACCACTTGCTATTTTTTTCGTCCCTAAATCACGATGGGAATTTTGAAGATAATTTAGAAGATAAAAATGTTGATGTAGAAAAAGTTGTAGCTACACAAATGATGATTGAAGCACTAAGAAATGCTATGTCAAAGTTAAATGAGGAGGAACGGGAAATAATTGAAAGATTATATTTCAATGATGAAACACTTCGTGCAGTAGCAAAGACTCAAAATATATCTCATCCTGCTTTAATAAAAAGACGAGATAAGATTTTAGAAAAACTAAAGAAATTTATAGAAGAAATATAGTTTCTGGTTACCAAAGAGGG
>HG326664.1:61666-65002 GCA_000308255.3 Anaerococcus pacaensis 9403502
GAACAGAGGCGGAGGTGAGATTCCTATGTTGCTAATCCAAGGCACTTGTCAATGTCAAAAAACTTAAATTTACATAGGAGGTTATTATGAAAGCAATAAAAGTTTATAGCATGAGAGTTGCTATGTTATGTAGGCTTTATGAACTCAATTTAATAAATGATAAAGAATTCACCAAAATAAAGACTAGAATAGAAAAAGATTACAAGAAAATTGATAGAAAACAATTAATTTTATGATAAAATAATACTGTAGAAAGACACAAAATGGGAAGGAGGTAAAATGAATACTAAAGTAAAAGTAATAAAAGCTTCAAATACTGGAGCAAGAAATAGGAATGCACTACATTTAGATCTAAAACGCGTTGCAGCATATTGTAGAGTAAGTACAGATAATAAAGATCAACTTGAATCATATAAATCGCAAGTTGATTATTATACAAATCTAATAAAAAATAATAAAAACTGGACTTTGGCTGGTATATATGCAGATGAAGCAACAACAGGAACAACTGCTACTAAAAGAGCAGATTTCATGAGACTAATAAGTGATTGCCAAAATGGAGATATAGACACGATAATTACTAAATCTATATCAAGATTTGCTAGAAATACATTAGATACCTTAAAGTATGTAAGACTATTAAAGGAAAACAATGTTGGTGTAGTATTTGAAGAAGAAAATATAGATACTTTGACAATGGATGGAGAGTTACTATTAACAATATTAAGTTCAGTAGCTCAACAAGAAGTAGAAAATACCTCAGCCCATGTAAAAAAAGGACTGAAAATGAAAATGGAAAAAGGGGAGCTTATTGGTTTTCAAGGTTGTCTTGGATATGATTATGACCCTACAACAAAAACCATCTCTATAAATGAAGAAGAAGCTAAGATTGTTAGATACATCTTTAAAAGATATCTAGAGGGCAATGGTGGATCAGTCATTGGTAGAGAACTAGAAGAACAAGGATATCTCACCCCTAGAGGTAAAACAAAATGGTCTGATACTACAGTGTTAGGAGTAATTAAAAATGAAAAGTATATTGGCGATATACTAATGGGAAAGACCTTCACAGTTGATCCCATAACAAAAAGAAGGCTAGCTAATTTTGGTGAATCTGATAAATATCACATTGAAAATCATCACGAGCCAATTATATCAAGAGAAGACTTTGAAAAGGCACAGGAGATTAGACTCAGGAGAGCACAAAACAGAAACACTATTGCTAACAAGGATAGAAAAAGAGAAAAACTATCAAGACAATATGCTTTTTCAAGTATGCTGGAATGTGGATTTTGTGGTGAAATACTTTCAAGAAGAACATGGCACACTAGTTCAATTTATAAAAAAATTAACTGGCAATGTGTAAGGTCAACTAAAAAAGGTAAAAAATATTGCCCTAATTCAAAAGGAATACAAGAAGCAGCAATAGAAAAAGCATTTGTTGAAAGCTATAGGCAATTATGCCATGCAGATTCAACAGTAATAGATGACTTTTTAAAAATTGTAGAAGAAGAAATAAATGATAATACTTTAGTCAAAGATTTGAAAAAGTTAGAAAACCAATTAAACAGAATCGTTAGTCAAGAAAGAAAGCTAGTTGATCTTCATTTAGAAGATAGTATAGACGAAGAAGTTTATGCTAAAAAGTATAAAAAACTTACAAAACAAAAAGAAGAATTACTTGATGAAAAGAAAACACTGGAAATAACAATAAAAGATGAAAATTCTATTAAAGAAAGATTAAAGCAATTTAAAAAGGTCTTAGAGAATAGAGAAATTATAGAGGAATTTAATAGAACAGTATTTGAAAGCATAGTTGATAAAGTCGTAGTGGGTAGAATTGACAAGGACGGAACAGTTCATCCATATGACTTAACATTTTACTTCAAAACAGGAGTTAAAGATAGTCAAGATTCTAATAACTTTAAAGATAAAAGAAAAAATGCCAAAGACAATGACATTAATAAATTGTGTTCCTACAAGAATTACGAGGATAAAAAATTATGTCCCCAAGCAAAAGACAACGCATGTAGAGGCCATATCTTTATTAGAAAAATAAGGCAAAGCCCGATAAAAATTGTATAGTATTTCTAAGGAAGTATTTTATGGATAATATAAAAGATTTAATGAAGAATAAAAAATCTATGGATAGCCTCATTATCTACAAAAATGGTAGAGGCTACGAGGTTAACCAAAAGACTGAAGATGTATTTGATACGAGATCTATTGCTAAAACTATCCTGTCGTTAGCCTGCGGTATATTAATTGATAAAAATCCCAATGACTTTAATCTAGAAACCCACATTTATCCTATCATTAATGATAAAATTAATGTAACTAATAAAAAAAATATAAAAAAATTAGAAGGTATTAGGGTTATTGACTTACTTACCCATACTACTGGATACAGAGACTTAGTTCTCTTTAGTAAAGATGTTAAAAAGAGAGATGAGGATCAGCTATTAGATTACGTGGCCAATTATGAAATCTACTATCAACCAGGTAGACATTTTTTATATTCAAATGCTGGTTATTATCTGCTAGCTGCCACTATGGAAGAATTTTTAGGCTACCCATTATCAGAATTTGTATATGAAAATCTATTTAGACCATTAGAAATTAAGGATAGGACATGGGATAAATATGGCCCATATCTAGCTGGAGCTACTAAATTATACCTAAGTGCTGATGATATGCTAAAAATAGGTAAACTTATCATCAACAAGGGCAGGTTTAATGGCAAACAAATTATATCATCTTCGTATGTTGAAGAAATGCTAAAACCTAAATTTAAAAATCCCAATGAGAGCAAAAGAGAATATTTATCTGAAGATTACTATGGGCTTGGAATTTGGATATCGGAAGCTGGTGTAATATTTGCATCTGGCACAGGTGGCCAATTAATAGTGATTTTACATGATAGGGATACTATAATAATTACAACTAACACTGGCGCTGATAGCAAGAGTTACAAAATCAAATCTGATGTTGATAATATAATAAAAAGTATTTATACAGGGAGGAATTAAAATGGATTACGATTATATCAAAGACTATACAAAAATTTACGAAGACCACAAAGAACTTCTAGATAAGCTTTGTAATGCTTTAGGAGAATTCAAAGACCATCAGAAGGAATTAGAAAAACTAGAAGTATACTATTATAGTGACAAGTTTATGAAGGACTACGATGCTTCAAACAAGGGTGAGATTCCATCAGAAATTAATCAAGGTATTCTAACTGAAGATGCTATCTATGACCTATTAGGTGATAATTACTATATGGCCAGAGAACTCCTTGATATGGCAAATTATATAATACAAGACAAAGAAAAA
>HG326664.1:66711-123881 GCA_000308255.3 Anaerococcus pacaensis 9403502
CCCCTTTTTTTATACACTTTAATAAACTTTTGTACAAAAAAACTGCGGTAATTCCGCAGTTAATGTGGTACACCATCAGGGGTTCGAACCCTGGACACCCTGATTAAGAGTCAGGTGCTCTACCAACTGAGCTAATGGTGCAAAAAATAAGTACTTATATAGTATATGCCTCCATTAGCTTTTTGTCAACTAATTTATAGACCAAATTTTAGCGATTTGATTTGATATCTGATCATAAGTCCAAAGTCTCTCTGAATTTCTGAGGCTGTTTGGATCATTGATTAAAAATTTCCCATCCTCATATGAATCGATTACGAATATATGGCCATATAAGGTAAAGTAGCCTCTATTAATAGAAACAAGAAGAGGACCTTTTTCAAGAGCCTTAATCATTTCTTCTTCATTTATATTTACATCACTGATATTGTAATCATATTTCTTAGCCCCATCAGTAAAAAAAGACCAACTAATACCATCTTCTACCATATAAGACATAGCATCTTTGGCTATCTCATCTGGAGTAATAGATGGGTCATCCTTGATTCTAGATAAAATCATGGCAAGAGAAGTAGGGCCACAGCCTGCTATACCTATATTTCTATAACCTAGCTTATTGTAAGCCCAGCGATTATCCCACTGAATATAATAAGGTGTTCTCCTACCTAAATCAAATGATTGGCCGACAGTTTTTGGAAAATCAGTTATGTCATTGTGCATATTATAGACAAATTCGATAGTATCAGGATCATTGCCAGTTAGATAGGCATCTATATTTGGCAAATCATAATAATTCTCGTACACCCACTTAGTTTTAGGATCTCTATTAGCATAGACTTCAACATTTTTTATCAGTTCTTCCTTATTGTCCGATTTATAGCTAGGCTCGGTAGATGCGATAGGCAAATCATCATTACCTTCTGCTTTTTTAGGAATAAATGTATCGACAGCTAATTTATTGATGCTAGATATTATATCCAAATTTTCTTCATCAATTAGCCCGTTGCTTGAATTGCTATTGGTACAAGATGTAAGCAAACTAATGCAAAAAGCTAACATTAAAAATTTCTTTTTCATACCAATATTTTACTAATTTATTTACCACCTTCAATTAAAATTTGTAATATATATTATTTATGATATAATCACTTGGTAATGTTTCTTGGCACCCATTATAAAAAATATCAAGGAGAAAAAAATGAATAAGAGAAATGGTTTTACAACCGATACTAACTTTTTAGTTAGATCAGCAGTTATCGCAGCACTTTATGTTGTGTTAACATTAGTCGTTCCAATGCCTCAGTATGGACCTATACAGTTTAGGTTTTCTGAAATACTAGTGTTATTGGTATTTTATGATAGAAGATATATACCAGGTCTTGTCTTAGGCTGTGCTATAGCGAACTTATTTAGCCCTATGGCGTGGTTTGATGTTATATTTGGTACCCTATCAAGCTATATAGCATTTAGACTAATGGAGAGAACAGATAATCTATTTATCGCTTCCCTATTCCCAGTGCTATTAGTATCAGTACCAGCTATAGGAACATATCTAATATTAGATAACTCTGGTGCATTTATAGCTATGCTATTTTCATTTATGGCTAGTGAATTTGTGATGGTTAGTATCATTGGTGTTATTATATTTAAAATATTAGAAAAAAATACTGGATTTATGAAATTCATTACTGATTTTTAAAAAGAGCTCCCTCAGCGGGGAGCTCTTTTAGCTTGATTTATTTAGTTTATCAATTATACTTTCTATCTCTAAAATCTTTGCATCTAGGTCGTCACTATCATTATCTATTGCTTCGTATACGCAATGGTGGAGATGGCCTGATAGGACATCTTTATTTATATTTTTTAGTATCGAGATAGAGGCCATGAGCTGATTAGATATATCTATACAATACCTATCATCTTCGACCATTTTAATCAAGCCATCGATTTGACCACCAACAGTTTTTAGCTTCCTGATAGTCCTATCTTTATCGGCATGCATTATTTATATTCGATTCCTCCGAATTCGTAGCCAGCTTCTGATATAGCTTCTTTGATTTGATCTTCATCAACAGAACCGTGATAGGTTACTTCAGCAGAGTTTTCTTTTGCACTTACGTTAGCATTATCTACTGGAGCTAAATTTTCTAAAGCTTTTTTTACAGATTTTTCACAGTGTTCACAGCTCATTCCATTTACGTTTACTAGTAATTTATTTGCATCTGACATTTGATTTTCTCCTTTATTTTCGTTTACAAATTCATTTTGATTTGTTTGTATATGTTCTTCTTTGTCTGCCATTTCGGCGTTAATTTTATCTATTTTATCTTGGTTTTTAAATTCTGGTTTAAATCCTCTTAGCCTTAGTGAGTTGATACATACAAATATTGATGAAATACTCATAGCAAAGGCTGCAAACATTGGGTTTAAGGTTATACCAGTAAATGGATATAAAAGCCCTGCTGCAACTGGGATTAGGATTATGTTATAGAAAAATGCCCAGAATAAGTTTTGCTTGATAGTTTTTATAGTAGCTTTAGATAATTCAATAGAGCTTACAATATCAAGCAGTGAATTTCTCATAAGTACAACATCAGCAGAGTCTATAGCAACGTCTGTACCATTTCCTATAGCCATACCAATATCACTACGAGCAAGTGCTGGAGCATCGTTTATACCATCACCTACCATTGTTACTTTCTTACCCTTTTCTTGGAGTTGTCTTACAACTTTATCCTTATCTTGAGGTAAGACTTCTGCAAATTTCTCATCTATTCCTAGATCTTTCCTAATGGCTTCTGCAGTTTGTGCATTATCCCCTGTTATCATTGTAACTTCATATCCAAGATTTTTTAGTTCATCTATAGCTATTTTTGAAGTTGCTTTAGGTAAGTCTTTAACAGCTATAAGACCAATAACTTGATTTTCATCTGCAAAGTACATAGAAGTTTTGCCTTCGTTAGAGTATTTATCAGCCGTATTTTGATAACCATCAAAGTTGATATTTTCTTCTTCCATCAATCTCTTATTACCAGCTATATAAGTTACTCCATCTATGGTTGCTCTGATACCCTTACCAGAAATAGCTTCAAAGTTTTCTATACTTACAGCTTCAATATTGTTATCGTTAGCATAGTTTACTATAGCTGTAGATAATGGGTGCTCAGATGATTTTTCAATAGATGATGCTATTTTTAGGAATTTATTTTCATCCATCTTTGTAGCCACATCTGTAACCACAGGCTTACCTTCTGTTATAGTACCGGTTTTATCCATAAGGATAGTATCTACCTTGTGTAAGTTTTCAAGAGCTTCGGCGTTTTTAAATAGTAGTCCAAGTTCTGCTGACTTACCAGTTGATACCATGATTGCCATTGGTGTTGCAAGCCCTAGGGCACAAGGGCATGAGATTACAAGTACTGCAATCATTAGGTTTAGGGCAAACTCAAAATCATAACCCATTAGTCTCCATATCGCAAAAGTAAGGATAGATATAACTATAACTGCTGGTACAAATATAGCAGATATTTTATCAGCCATTTGGGCGATAGGAGCTTTAGTTTCATTAGCTTCATTAACTAGGTTAATAATTTGAGCAAGGGTTGTGTCTTCACCTACATGGGTTGCCTTAAATTTAAATGACCCTTGTTTGTTAATTGTAGCGGATATTACTTCATCACTTACAGTTTTATTAACTGGGATAGATTCACCTGTAATTGCAGCTTCATCTACTAGTGAGGAACCTTCAATAATTTCCCCGTCTACTGGAATAGAATCTCCAGGTTTGATTAAAATAATATCTCCACGAGATATATCTGCTACATCAACTACTTTTTCTTTGCCATCGACAATAACTGTAGCTTGCTTTGGCGCAAGGTTAATTAGGTTTTCTAGACTCGCCTTGGTCCTACCCTTACTTTTTGCTTCAAAATACTTACCCACAGTAATGAGAGTAAGAATCACTGCAGCTGATTCAAAATAGAGGTTGTGCATGTACTTATCTACTAGCTCAATTTGACCAAAACTTAGGCCGTGGGCCATTCTCATGATTACAAATATACCATAAAATGTTGCTGCACTTGCTCCTAAGGCTACTAGTGTATCCATGTTAGGAGCTCTGTTGATTAAGCCCTTAAAACCATTAATAAAGAACTTTCTATTTACAAACAACACTGGGATTGTAAGTATGAATTGGGTAATGGCGTTATTTAGGGCACCTTCTCTTCCTGTCAAAAACCAAGGGAGAGGAAGTCCAACCATAGGTCCCATTGCTAGATACAACAAAGGTATCATAAAAATCAAAGAAACCTTTAGCCTGAATCTTGTATTATCTTCTTCCTTAGCTGAATCATCAGTTGCCGTAGTAGATTTAGATTTTTCTCTATCCTTAGGACTAGCTCCATAACCAATTTTTTCTACAGCTTTGACGATATCCTCTTCAGAAATCTTATCGGGATCGTAATCTACACTCATTGATTCACTAATTAGATTGACGTTTACTTCATCAACCCCTAGCTTCTCAACAGCTCGAGTTACATTGGCCTGGCAGGCTGAACAGGTCATTCCCGTAACATCAAATCTTTTGTTCATTTTGCCTCCTTAGACACCCCTAGGGGGTGTTAGTTATATTACACTGCTAGTGAAATACTTTGTCAAGTAAAGGGTAAAAGATAGCCATAGGAGAAATTAAGGATGAAAAGATATCACATAATTTTTAAGGGAAGAGTCCAAGGGGTGGGCTTTAGATATACTTCAAAGCGTATTGCTGATAGGTATGGTCTTACAGGAACAGTGAAGAATTTATATGATGGGAATGTAGAGTGCTTTATCCAAGGGGAAGAAAAGGATATAGATGAGTTTATTGAAGAGCTAAACAATCAATCCTATATCAGGATAGAGTCTATGGATAAGAGCGAAGTTGATATAAAAGATAATGAAAGTTCATATAATATCATAGGCTAACTATTGGATAATGTATGAATTTAAGATATACTATCCATATGAGTTTTAAAAATAAATTTTCAAAAGAAGTAGCTAAAATTGTGAGAGCTGGTCTTAGGCTAACTAAACACAATGCTACATCACTGCCAGGTCTAGTGGCATACAAATTAGATAAAAATATACTAAACGAATTAAGTCAAAATACCAAGTTCATTTTTGTGACAGGAACTAATGGTAAAACTATGACCACTCATTTTTTGGTTAATATCCTAAAGCAAAAATATGATAAAGTTTATACCAATGAATCGGGTTCGAATATGGTTCAAGGTATTATCACAACCTTACTAGATAACCCTGCTAGTGAAGATACTATTGCAGTTTTAGAGGTAGATGAGGCAAACTTAGTAAGGATAGGACAAAATATCAAAGCTGATTATGTTGTATTTACCAATATTTTCCGTGATCAAATGGATAGGTTTGGGGAAATCTATAATATATTTAATAAGATTATGGATGGAATGAAAGTAATGCCAGATGCTAAAATCATAGCAAATGGTGACCTGCCTATCTTTAACTATGATCAAATGAAAGCTTACGATAGGTCATATTTTGGTATTAGAGATAAGAGTCACGCATCAGATGATTATGATCTAGATCCTGAGCTAAATTCAGATGGCATACTTTGTCCAAATTGTAAACGAGTTTTAAGATATAGGTTAAATAACTATTCGTCCCTGGGAGATTATTCGTGTCCGACATGCGATTTTCATTCGCCAGAGATAACTTATGAAATAGATAGGCTTGAAAAATTAGAAGCAAATTATTCTAGCTTTTATGTGGACGGGGACTATTATGAGGTTAATGTTGGCGGCCTATACAATGTATATAACGCCCTTGCTGCCTTATCAGTGGCTAAAGAAGTGGGACTATCATATGGTGAAATATATGAAGGTCTACGAAGTCAAAAAAATGTATTTGGTAGACAAGAAAATGTAGAGATAGATGGTAAAAATCTCACTATAAACTTAGTAAAAAACCCAACAGGCCTCAACCAAATCATAGACCTTATGCTCCTGGAAAAAGATGAGGTAAGTCTTATTTGTTTATTAAACGACAACTACGCTGATGGTACTGATGTCAGCTGGATATATGATGCTTATTATGAAAACCTTCATGACTTAGATATAAAGGATCTTTACGTATCTGGTATCCGTAAGAAAGATATGAAAAGAAGGCTTGAAATAGCTGAAATATATGCTGGTGAGATAGGCGAATTTGATTATGAAACTGAAATAAGGGATATAATCAAAAATGCAAAAACCGATAACATCTACATCTTATCCACCTATACTGCAATGCTTAGACTAAGGGAGGTATTAGGTTTATGAGAGTAAATATTTGCCACCTTTATGGGAATTTGTTAAATACCTATGGTGATGTAGGTAATGTGATGGCCTTTGCCCATGAAGCCCGCAAACGTGGCCATGAGGTCAGTACAGAGATAGTAAGCATTGGCGATGACTTTGATCATACTAGATACAACTTCGTATTTTTTGGCGGTGGTCAAGACTATGAGCAAAGTGTTGTACAAAAAGATTTGGCTAGGATAAGAGATGAGCTAGTAAAATTTATCGAAAATGATGGGATTTTTCTAGCCATATGTGGGGGCTATCAACTACTAGGCCAGTACTATTACGATGCTTATAATAATAAAATAGATGGGCTTAAGATTTTTGATCACTATACAGTAAACCAAGAAAACAACAGATTTACAGGCAATATAAAAATTAAAGATACTATTACAGGTGAAATCTACGAGGGTTTTGAAAACCACGGTGGTATGACCTATCTAGCAGATGGCCAAGAACCATTTGCGAGTGTCATAGAAGGAAATGGCAACAATGGATCTGACCAAAGCGAAGGTTTTAGATATAAAAATACCATTGGCACCTATTTACACGGACCAATTCTTGCTCGCAACGAAAACTTGTGTGAAGAACTAATAAATCAATTAGAAAGGGGTTCAAATGAAAACTGATATCGAAATTTCTAGAGAAGCTGAGTTATTAGATATTGATGAGATTGCAAATGACCTTGGGATAAAATCTTATGACAAGATGGGTAAATACAAGGCCAAAATTGACTTAGAATATGCGAAAGAATCAGTTAATAAAGGTAAGCTAATACTTGTCACAGCTACCAATCCAACACCATTTGGTGAGGGAAAAACTACAATGAATGTTGGCTTATCTATGGCTCTAAATAAAATAGGTAAAAAAGCAGTATCTGTATTACGTGAACCATCCCTGGGTCCTTCATTCGGTATAAAAGGGGGCGCTACAGGCGGAGGCTATGCACAAGTTCTACCTATGGATGAGATTAACCTCCATTTCACAGGTGATTTTCATGCTATCACATCAGCTGTAAACTTAGTAGCTGCTATGATTGATAATCATATATACCATGGCAACGAAAAAAATATCGATCCAAAAAGAGTTGTGTGGAATAGGTGCGTTGACCTTAATGACAGGGCTCTTCGTGAAGTAGTAATTGGCATGGGCAAAAGAACTAATGGTTTTGTACGTGAGGATAATTTTGATATCACTGTGGCTACAGAAATGATGGCTGTATTTTGTCTTGCAAATGATCTTGATGATTTCAAAAGTAAAGTTGCTAAGATGATAGTAGCTTATGACTACAATGAAAATCCAGTGACTGTAGATGATATAAGAGCTACAGGATCTGTGGTTGTACTTATGAAAGATGCCCTAAAGGCAAATTTAGTACAAACTATAGAAAATACCCCAGCCATTATCCACGGTGGCCCATTTGCAAATATTGCCCATGGATGTAATTCGATTATCGCAACAAGAACTGGCCTAAATCTTTGCGATTATGTGGTCACCGAAGCAGGCTTTGGTGCAGACCTTGGTGCAGAAAAATTTAATGATATCAAGTGTAGGTTATCTGGCCTTAGTCCGGATGCTACTGTAATAGTAACCACTATTAGAGCCCTAAAATATCACGCTGGTATGCCTATGGATATCATCGAAGAAGCAAATCTTGATTTCCTTCAAGCAGGCTTTGAGAATTTAAAAACACACATTGAAAACATGAAAAAATTTGGTGACAATGTGCTTGTAGCTATTAATAAATTCCCAGCTGATACAGATGAAGAAATAGCTTTGATTAAAAATTTGACAGATGAGCTTGGAGTAAAGGCAATAGAAACTAACGTATTTACTGATGGTGGTGATGGTGCCATAGAGCTTGCAGAAGAAGTTGTAAGGCTAGCTGAGAGAGATAACAGCTTCCACTACCTATATGAAGATGACACTACTATTATAGAAAAAATAGAAACCATTGCGACTGAGATTTATAGGGCTGAGGGCGTAGTGTTTTCAAAAGAAGCCATAAAAGAAATAGAAAGAATCGAAAATCTAGGCTATGGCAGTCTACCAGTTTGTATAGCTAAAACCCAATACTCACTATCAGATGATCCAAGTAATCTAAAAGGTGAGGGTGATTATAATATTACTATAAATTCAGTTAAGCTAAATGCTGGTGCTGGATTTATCGTAGTCCTTACCCAAAATATCCTCACTATGCCTGGCCTACCTAAGCAACCAATGGCTTATGAAATAGATATAGATGAAGATGGCAATATATTTGGATTATCATAATACTTTCATAAGTTATAACAAAGATAGAATAATGTGTGAAAATAATTAGTCATATTTTATTGAGATGTGATATAATATATGTATCAATTTAGAATTACCTTTATATAGGGGGAGTAATGACAGATCAAAAATTAAGAAACGATCAGATTGATGAGCTATTTGAAGCAGTACTGATGTTAAATGATGTTGAGGAATGCTACAATTTCTTCACAGACATATGTACAGCCCGTGAGATCCAATCTATCGCACAAAGATTACACGTAGCAAAACTTCTAAAAATCAGAAAAACTTACAGTGTAATCGAAGAAGAGACAGGCGCATCTACAGCTACTATTTCAAGAGTCAATAGATCACTCAACTATGGGTCTAATGGCTACGATTTAGTGTTAGAGAAATTAATTGAAAAAGATTTGAAAAAGCAAAAAGAAAATAAAAATTAATTTCAACTAGACATCTCAAAGAGTTGGCTTTATGCCACTCTTTTTTTGTGGGGTATAATAAATAGATAGGGAGATGATAGAATGATTTTAGATGGATTAAATGATAAACAAAAAGAAGCTGTACTACATAATAAGGGACCACTTTTAGTCTTAGCAGGAGCTGGTAGTGGAAAGACCAGAGTCCTTACTACAAGCATTGCAAATTTAATAGAAAATGAAGGTGTCGACCCTAGAAATATCATTGCTATTACTTTTACAAATAAGGCTGCTAACGAAATGAAAGAAAGAGTTGGTGCCCTGCTCGGAATGGATGTAGGTCACCTATGGATAGGTACCTTCCACTCGATATGTGCTAGGATTCTTAGGATGAATATAGAAAAGATTGGTTATACTTCCAATTTCACTATCTATGACACCAACGACCAGCGCACACTTATAAAAGACATCATAAACGACCTAGGCTATAAAGATGAAATCAATCCTAGAGCAGCTCAAAATCTTATATCATCACTTAAAAATAAATCTATTAGTCCAAAAGAGTTTCTATCAATAGATGGCTACTATCAAAATCACAATGAATTTTATGAAATATATCGACTGTATGAAAAGAGAAAATTTGAATACAATGCCCTAGACTTTGATGATTTGATTGAAAAGGTACTTGAATTATTTGCAAAAGATAAAGAAGTATTAGAATATTATCAGAGAAAATTTGAATATGTTTTTGTCGACGAGTATCAAGATACCAATGCTAGCCAATATGAACTTATAAAATACTTTGCTGGTTACCATAATAATGTAGTAGTGGTAGGTGATGCTGACCAGTCTATTTATAGCTTTAGGGGAGCTGATATTAGCAATATCTTAAACTTTGAAAAAGACTTTAAAGATGCCAAGGTCATCAAACTTGAGCAAAACTACAGGTCTACATCAAATATTTTAAACACTGCTAATTCCTTGATCGTAAATAATATCGAAAGAAAAGATAAGAATCTCTGGACAGACAATGATACAGGCGATGCAGTTTATTATAAGAATTCTTCCGTCGAAAGTGAAGAAAGTAAATTTGTAGTAGATGAAATAAAAACGCTCGTAAATGATGGTTATTCTTATAAAGATATCGCTATTCTATATAGAACAAACGCCCAGTCAAGACCTTTTGAAGAAAGTTTAATGAAAAACTTAATCGACTATAAGGTCGTTGGTGGACTAAAGTTCTACGATAGAAAAGAGATAAAAGACCTAGTTTCATATCTTAAAATTATAGTAAATCCAAAAGATGATGTTGCGCTAAAGAGAATAATAAATGAGCCTAAGAGAGGGATTGGCCAAAAAAGTATCGACCAGATGAGTCAAATAGCTGGTGAAAATGATATATCTATATTAGAACTTATAAGGGACCCATTAAATGATCATTTGCTAACGGATAGATTAAAAAACTTGGCTCGTAAATTCTACAATCCTTTAACAGAAATATTTGAAAATGTGGATAAGTATACAATCACAGATTTAATAAACGAAACCTTAGATAAATCAGGTTATCTAAAATCACTTGAATCCAGCTATTCAGTTGAGGATAGGGCAAGGATCGATAATATCAATGAATTTATATCAGCAGCAAGTGAGTATGAAGAAAACAACCCTGATGATACTATCTATGATTATTTAGAAAACTTAAGTTTGATATCAGAAATGGAAAAGACAGAGGACACAGATGATGCTGTATATCTTATGACTATGCACTCTGCAAAAGGACTAGAATTTCCAGTTGTATTCGTAGTTGGCCTAGATGAAGGGCTTTTCCCAGGAAAGAGGTCCATCGATGAAGGCAATATCGAAGAGGAGCGCAGGTTGTTCTATGTTGGAATTACCAGAGCTCGTGAAAAATTATATCTTACAAGTAGCGAGGTTAGACGTGCCTATGGCAAACCAGTTTATTATAAGCCATCGAGGTTTATAGATGAGATACGTGAAAATATAGATGAGCTTGAAAGTAAATCATTTAGCCATTTTGAATCTCGATCTTTTGAAAAAGCCTCAAATGAAGACTACATGAGAGAAAAAACTCGTCAATCTGTCCTAAATAGTAAACCAAAAATAGCCGATGCAAGTGATGAGTCATTTAAAATTGGTGATAAGGTGATGCACTCCAAATGGGGCGAGGGCATGATTGTCCAAGTAAAAGAAAGTGAAGATGGTAATGAATTGGTAGTAGCCTTTGATAAGAAGGGTTTAAAGAAACTAAACCAAGATTATGCTCCAATTAAAAAGGTCTGATATGGATAAAAAAGAATATATAAACGAACTTATAGAAAAAATTGAAGAACTTAATTATCACTATTACACTCTAGACCAACCTCTAGTATCTGATGCTGAGTATGATGCCTTATACCAAGAGCTAAAAGACTTAGAAGAAGAAACTGGATTTGTTGCAGAATCTTCTCCTACCCAACAAGTAGGTGGAGAGATTTTAGAGAAATTTCAAAAGCACTATCATATATCTAGGCTCTATTCGCAGGACAAGGCTCAAAGCCAAGATGACCTCAAAAGCTGGATGGAAAGAGCAGAACGACTAAAAAATGCCTACAACGAAACTCATGACGATAAGTTAGATTCAATAGAATATATCATGGAGTATAAATTCGACGGCCTAACTGTTAACCTGACTTATGAAGATGGCAAGCTAAAAAATGCAGCAACACGTGGTAATGGTATTGTGGGTGAGGAAATCTCAGCCCAGGTAAAGACTATAAGGACTGTGCCTCTAGAGATTAAGGAACAATCTACCCTTGAAATCCAAGGTGAGGCTCTAATGCCACTCTCAGAGCTTGCAAGATACAATAAAGAAAACGACCTGCAGCTCAAAAACGCTAGAAATGCGGCAGCCGGAGCCCTCAGAAACCTAGATACTAATGAGACAAGAAAAAGAAATCTAACAGCATATTTTTATAATATCTCTACTACTAATCTTGATTTTAAAACAGAAGAAGAGATGCTTATCTTCCTAAAAGACCAGGGTTTTAATGTACACCCTTACCACAAGAAGGTAACTACTTATGAAGAAATAGTAGCAGAGCTTGATAGGATTGATGAAGAAAGAAAGACATTGGATATCCTAACAGACGGTGTAGTTATAAAAATTAATGACAAAAAGACCCAGAATGCTTTAGGATATACAAATAAGTTTCCTAGATGGTCTATAGCCTTCAAATTTGAAGCAGAAGAATACACAACTACTCTCCTAGATGTAGTGTGGAATGTAGGTAGGACTGGCAAAGTCACTCCATCTGCAATCTTAGAACCAGTAGATTTCTCAGGAGTCACTGTATCACGAGCTACACTAAACAACTACGATGATATAGAAAGAAAAAAGGTAAAGATAGGGTCTAAGGTATTTATCAGAAGATCAAATGATGTTATTCCAGAAATCCTAGGTGTGGTTGATGAAAACCAAGAGGGGACAACTGAGATTATAAAACCAACTCATTGCCCATTTTGTGATACTGAGCTTATAGAAGGCAATGTACATATCATTTGCCCAAATTCGCTTTCATGTACGCCACAGCTATTAGCACGTATGGAGCACTTTGCATCTCGTAATGCTATGGATATAGAGGGCTTATCCGAAAAAACTATAAGCCAACTCATGGATGAGCTTGATATAAAAGAAATCTATGACCTCTACGACCTATCTTATGATGATTTGATTAAGCTAGATAGGTTTGGAGAAAAGAAGACTAACAATTTATTAAATGCGATAGAAGCTAGTAAAGATGCTGATCTTAGCAACTTCATATACGCCATAGGCATACCAAATGTGGGCGAGAGGACAGCTAGAGATCTAGCAAACAGATTTAAGACATTTGATAATCTAAGAAAAGCGACTGCTGATGATCTAGTAGATGTAGAAGATATAGGAGAGATCACAGCTCTAAATATTGTTGATTTTTTTGAGGATGAAACAATAGCTGAGTCTATAGATATACTCCTATCAAAGGGTATCAGTTTAAATGAAGGTACTGATCAGACAGAATCGGATAAATTGGATGGAAAAACATTCGTTATAACAGGTACAATAGATAATTATAAAAGAGATGACGTCAAAAAGCTTATAGAAGCAAATGGCGGCAAAGTCACAGGGTCGGTGAGCAAGAACACAGATGTACTAATCTGTGGAGTAGATGCTGGCTCAAAACTTGATAAAGCTAAAAATTTAGGAATAGAAATATATGAAGATGAAAGATTATATGAATTCCTAAGTGAATTAGAAGGGAACTAGAATGGATACAAAAGATGTAGAAAAAATATATAATCTAGCAAATCTCAGCCTAGAAGGCAAAGATGTAGAAGATATATCTAATAAATTTAATATAGTGCTTGATTTTATCGAGAGTATCTTTAATGAAGACACAGAAGGGATCGAGCTAACTGAAATGATTACTACTCACAAGGCAATTTTTAGAAAAGATGAACCACATGAGTCAGTAGATAGAGATCTAGCACTTAAAAATGCAGCAGACAAAGAATATGGTTACTTTAGAGTGGATTGGAAATTATAGGAGATTTTATGAATATAGAAAATTTAGTAGATAAATTTAAAAGTGGTGAAATTTCTGTAATAGATTATACCAAAGAAACTCTAGAGGCTATAAAGAATGACCCACACAATGCCTACATTTCATTTGATGAAGAAGATAGCATCAAAAGAGCAGAATATCTAAATGAAAAACTACAAAAGGGTGAAGAACTCGGCAGTCTATTTGGCGTGCCTATTTCAGTAAAAGATAATATTTCATATAAAAATATGAGAATGACCTGTGCATCAAAGATGCTAGAGAATTTCACCCCTATATATAATGCAACTGTAGTAGAAAATTTGTTGGCAGAAGATGCGATTATCATTGCAAAGACTAATATGGATGAATTTGCTATGGGAGCAAGCTCAAAAACTTCTTACTTTGGAGTAGTAACCAATAATCTAGATACAAACCTAATAGCAGGTGGATCTTCATCAGGATCTGCAGTATCTGTGAGCAAAGGTGATGTACTTGTATCTCTAGGCACTGATACAGGTGGATCTGTAAGAGGCCCAGCTTCATATACCAACATCCTAGGTTATAAGCCTACATATGGAATCATGAGTAGGTATGGGGTGGTATCTATGTCAAACACACTAGATCAGGTATCGCTATTTGCAAATGATATCGATGATATGAGACTACTAGCTAGCATAACATCTTCACCTGATGAACATGATATGACTGCTATCTTAGAAGAATATGACTTTGGCAAAGAAGACTATGATTTTAATGGAAAAAATATTGCAGTTATTAAAGCTGATAGTGAATTATACCAAAGTATAGATGAAACAGTAAAAGAGGATTACCAAAGAGCCATTGATAGGATCAAAGATATGGGAGCAAATCTCACAGAAGTTGATCTAAAGTATGCTAAATTTGCAAATCCTGTATATAACGTGGTTATGAGCTGTGAGGTATCTTCAAATATGAGCCGTTACGACAGTATCAGATACGGTCATCAAACTGAATCTTACGATAGTCTAGAAGACTTATTCACAAAATCAAGATCTGAAGGCCTAGGTGAAGAGGTTCAGAGAAGAATTGCCCTTGGTACCATGTACCTATCAGCAGCTGATGACCAAAGAATTTACAAAAAAGGCCTACAATTAAGGACTCTAATCAAAGAAGAATTAGAAAAATTATTTGAAGATTATGATTTAATCATAACTCCAACTACAATAAACCTACCACCTAAAATCGAGGTAGGTGATGATGATCCACTAAGTGACTTTAAGGCAGATGGATTTAATGTAATAGTTAACTTAGCTGGTATGTGTGGTATATCTGTACCTGTAAGAGAAGGCATATCAGGATCAGTACAATTTATAGGCAATAGATTTGAAGATAAAAAGATAATAAATGCAGCAGATAAGTTTCTAAGGGAGGCAAAATGAATACACAAACAATAATCGGGC
This sequence comes from Anaerococcus pacaensis 9403502, assembly GCA_000308255.3. Taxonomy (GTDB): domain Bacteria; phylum Bacillota; class Clostridia; order Tissierellales; family Peptoniphilaceae; genus Anaerococcus; species Anaerococcus pacaensis. Next base: position 81,768 of record HG326664.1, read on the forward strand.
TAGAAATCCACGTGGAGCTTGATACTAAGACTAAAATGTTTTGCTCTTGTAAGAACGAATTTGGTGCAGTACCAAATACCAATGTCTGCCCAGTCTGCCTAGGCCACCCAGGAGCTCTACCAGTGATGAATGCAGGCGCAGTTGACTTAGCTGTAGCGGCAGGGCTTGCTTTTAATTGTGATATAAGAAATGACCAAAAAATGGATAGAAAAAAATATTTCTATCCTGACCTAACCAAAGGCTACCAAATCACCCAATTTGACAAACCCTATGCTACTGAAGGCTATGTAGAACTCGCTTCAGGTAAAAAGGTTGGCCTAATCGAAATCCACATGGAAGAAGACACTGGCAAGAGCAACCACGATGAAGAGGGTAGGGCTCTAATGGATTACAACAGAGCTGGCGTACCTCTTATAGAAATCGTAACAAAACCAGAAATGAACTCACCTGAAGAAGCACGTGAGTTTGTCGAAACGCTAGCTTCTACTCTTAGATTCTTAGGTGTATCAGACTGTATCATGGCCAATGGGTCTATGCGTGTGGATGTAAATATCAATGTCAAAGACTTAGATACTGGCAATAAGACAAATATAGCTGAGATAAAGAATATGAACTCTATTAAGGCTATAGAAAATGCCCTGGTTTTCGAACAAGACCGTCATCTTAAATTATTAGAAAGCGGAGAAAGAGGCACAAAAGAAACCAGACGCTGGGATGATGAAAAACTAGAAACTATCCACATGCGAAAAAAAGAAGCTGGTAATGACTATAGATTTTCAATCGATGGCGATATTCCAGAAATATATCTAGAAGATTTTTATATCAAAAATATAGGGAACAATCTACCAGAGCTACCACTTGCTAATCAACGTAGATATATCGATGAATATAAGCTAAGCGACTACGATGCAAACTTACTTGCCAATGATAGAGAAATGGCAACATTATTTGAAGAAACCAATATTATTGTAGATAATCCAAAGATTACTGCTAACTGGATACTTACTGAACTATCTCGTAGGCTAAATGAAACTGAACAAACCCCATCTACTATGAACCTATCTGTAGAAAACTTTGCTAAACTTATCAATCTAGCAAAGGATGATAAGGTAAATAATAACGTAGCCAAAAAACTCCTTCGCGAAATATACGAATCAAACGAAGATCCAGAAAAAATTGCAGAAGATAGAAATCTATTGCAAATTTCTGATAGTGGATTCTTAGAAGAAGTGGTTGATGAGGTATTAGCAGAAAATCCTGATTCTATTACTGATATCAAAAATGGTAAGGACAGAGCATTTGGCTTCTTAGTTGGTCAAGCCATGAAAAAAACCAAAGGCAAGGGCAATCCTCAAGAGATAAATGCTTTATTAAAAGAAAAAATAGGAGAATAGGAGTGATAATCACTCCTATTTTTGAATAATGAACACACTTATTAAAAACACGAGAATTCTTAGCATGGTAGATGATAATATCACACATGCTGACTTATACATAGAAAACGGAAAAATAAAGGACATAGGGGTTGACGTTAAATGCAATCCAGATAGGGAAATAGATGGATCTAGCTTCATTACCATGCCTGGATTTATCAATGCCCACACTCATGTGGCTATGAGTTTTTTTAGAAATTATGGCAATGACACCGACCTTATGACCTGGCTAAATGATTATATATTTCCAGTAGAAGAAAAGTTAAATACTGAAATAGTATATTATGCCTCGCTATTATCTTTTGCAGAGATGATAAAAACAGGAACTACGAGCTTTGCTGATATGTATTTTTTCGAAGATGCAACTATCGATGCACTTGATATAGCAAAGCTTAGGGCGCAAATGTCAAGGGGCCTATCAAGCCCAGATGAAGAAAGCTTTAGACTTAAAGAAAATATTGACCTATATACTAAATTTAATGGTAAGGATGATAGGATTGAAATAGGCCTAGGGCCACATGCGGTCTATACTACAGATCCTGACTATCTTAGAAAAATATCCGATATAGCCAAAGAATACAACATGCCTATACATACTCATTTATCAGAAACAAAGATTGAAAATGAAAACTGTATAGCAAAATATGGTATTACGCCAACAGAGCTCTACGATTCATGTGGAATATTTGACCAGCCTGCTATAGCTGCTCATGGAGTACATTTGACTGATAATGACCTAGCCATTCTAGCGAGTAAAAATGTATCACTCATCCACAACCCATCGAGCAACCTCAAATTATCTTCTGGCATCATGGATGTGAGTCGTGCTATGGATGCTGGTGTTAATGTATGTCTAGGTACAGACTCTGCCGCTAGTAACAATAAGCAATCCATGCTAAAAGAAATTGAAATAGCTGGCCTACTATCAAAATTAAAAGCGGCAGACAACCTAAAAGCCTTTGAAGTCCTACAAATGGCGACAATCAATGGTGCCAGGGCTCTGGGTATAGATGATAAAGTAGGCACGCTAGAAATTGGTAAAAGTGCTGATATCACTATGATTGAAATTGATAATATAAACCACTTGCCGCACAATGACTTAATCGCTTCTTTATGTTATTCGACATATGATAGTGATGTGAAATATGTATTTACTGATGGACAGATGCTACTAGATAACGAAAAGCTAGTATATATTGATGAAGAAGAATTAAAAGCAAATGCAAGTAGATTAGTAAAAGATTTGTTATGATAGGGATAGATATAGTAGATATAAACAAATTTTCTAATAAGAAGATGATAAAAAATATTTTTACAGATAATGAGTTTGTTTATGCCAATAATAAGGTAAATTCAAACGTGACTCTAGCTGGCATTTTTGCTGCAAAAGAAGCTGCACTCAAGGCTTATAATTTAAATATAGCAGACATCCTTAGAAAAAATATTGAAATCAGACATGAAGAAAATATCCCAGTTTTATATATAAAATCCTTTAAGGCTAAGGCAAATATATCTATATCCCACGATGGTGATTATGCTGTGGCTATATGTAATAGAGATACAGTGGCTGATTATAGTATTGACCAAAATATGGCAAGACTTTTGGATAAAAGAGATAGTAATAGCCATAAAGGAGACTATGGAAAAATAGCAATACTCGGTGGAAGCAAAGGTATGGCCGGGTCTGTTTATATGGCAAGCCTTGCTTGTATGAGAACTGGGGCAGGCCTTAGCTATATACTAGCGCCAAAGTCTATCTCAAATATCCTACAAATAAAGGCAAATGAGCAAATAATAAGAGAGATAGACTGCGACAACTTTTTTTATAGAGAAGAGATAAAAAATCAGATTCTAAGTGAAATATCTGATAAAGATGTCTTAGCTATTGGACCAGGCATGGCTAGGGGAGAAGATCTAAATAGGCTTATTGATGAAATCATAAAGGCATCAGATATTGATATTGTAATTGATGCTGATGGCTTGAATGCCGTAAGTCAAAATCCTAGTATATTGAAAGCTTGTAATAATATAATACTCACCCCACATATGGGCGAATTTTCACGTTTAACTGGCATAAGTATTGATGAAATTAATAAGGATAAGGTAAATATAGCCAAGGCTTTTGCAGCCAAATATGATATAATATTAGTTCTAAAAAGCCATGAAACTCTTGTTACAAGTGGAGATGAGCTTTATATAAATAAAATAGGCAATCCCGGTATGGCCACAGCTGGATCTGGGGATGTCCTTACTGGAGTTATATCAACTCTTATGAAAAGACTTAGACCTTTTGATGCAGCCAGGTTGGGTGTCTATATTCATTCACTAGCAGGAGATTTAGCTAGTTTAGAAATTGGTGAGGATTCTTTAATAGCAACAGATATTATAAACTTCATACCGGAAGCTATTAAATTACTGAGGCAGATATGATTGAAACTTTTGTTGAAATTGATATAGATAAAATAATTAAGAATATAAAGGCTATTAGAACACTCGATGAAACCGCTATGTTTTGTGCAGTAGTAAAAGCCAATGGCTATGGACTGGGCTCTACTGAAATAGCTACTGAGATAGAGGAGTATGTGGACTATTTTGCAGTAGCTAGACTTAACGAAGCTATAGTTTTAAGAAGAGTAGGTATTAGAAAACCAATACTCATTTTGGGGTATGTATCATATGAGGATGTAGATACTTGCATTTATTATGATATTGATATTCCAATCTATGACCTCGATTATGCTAGAAAAATTAATGATCATATCAAAGATAGGGTTAATGTACATATCGCAATAGACACAGGCCATAGCCGCATAGGATTTAGGGATTTCGAGATAGAAAAAATCAAGAAGCTGCGTGACTTAGAACACATTAATTGTATATCAGCCTTTACCCATTATTCTACTGCGGATGAGGCTGACACGAGCTTTACTGAGCTACAAACACAAAGATTTTTTGATGTTATAGATCAGATAGCTGATGATTTTGACATTGATTTCTTACATATATCAAATACTGCAGGTACTATAAAGCATAAAAAAATTTTGGATATGGCAAGAGTTGGTATAGGCATGTATGGCTTATACCCTTCAGATGTAATAATGGCAGAGAGAGAAATAGACCTAGACCAGTCCTTCGTATTTAAATCTGTGGTTTCTTTTGTAAAAGAAGTTGACGAAAACACTGCTATTTCTTATGGTAGGACATATATCACCGATAAGAAAATGACTATAGCTACAATTCCAATAGGCTATGCCGATGGCTATCCTAGAGCCTTATCTAATAAAGGTGAAGTTATGATAAAAGGAGAGCTTTGTAGAGTCCTAGGCAGGGTATGCATGGATCAGATAATGGTGGATGTAACTGGTCTTGATGTGAATATTGGAGATGAGGTCATAGTTTATCCTGATATTTACAAAGAAGCTAATAAAATTGATTCTATTTGTTATGAATTAATGACTGCAATTAGTATCAGAGTACCTAGAATATATAAGAAAAATGGTAGAATAATTAGTATAGATGATTATTTAGGAGAAATCTATGAAGATTAAAAGAGGAGATTTATTCTATGCAGATTTATCTCCCGTTGTTGGTAGCGAACAGGGGGGAGTAAGACCTGTCATAGTAGTGCAAAATGATGTTGGCAACAAATATTCCCCAACTATAATAATTGCACCAATAACTAGCCAACTAAATAAGGCGAAATTGCCCACACATGTAAAGATTAGAGGCAATGAATTTGGTTTGCCAAAAAATTCCGTAGCTCTCCTAGAGCAGCTTCGTACTATTGATAAGCGCAGGTTGCGTGAAAAAATCGGGACCTTCGATGCCTCTGTTATGATGAAAATTGATGAGGCGATGGCTATTTCACTTGATTTGGCAGCTGATTATTAATACATAAAAACCGACCTGGCTAGGTCGGTTTTCTTATGCACTTATTTTAACTTGATCATCTACTATCATTTGGGCTAATACATCTGGATTGCCACAGCCAGTAGTAAGTATTAAATCATTTGGACTTGCTATTTCATATACATAGTCGCGGGCTTCTGTAAATGTACCTAGGTACTTAGCATTTATTCCTTTTGCTACAAGGGCATCCACCACATCTTTAGAATGGATAGACGGGTCAAATTTTTCCCTAGCTGCATATATATCTGTTACAATCACCTCATCAGCACTATCAAAGCACTTTAAGAAATCATCGAACAATCCTTTGGTTCTGCTATAAGTATGAGGTTGCCATATGCAGACTAATCTGCCTTCTGTATGTTCCTTGAGTGCTGCAAGTGTCACGTCAATTTCTGATGGGTGGTGACCGTAGTCGGTCATGATAGTAGCATCGTTAACATGGCCGATTATTTGCATTCTTCTCTTTAGGCCAGTATAGGCTCTAAGGTTTTCTTTAATAGTTTCGATTTCTATACCATTTTCATATGTGGCAATGATAGCTGCCATGGCATTGTTGATATTGTGTCTACCTATTACACCTAATTCGAAGTGTTCTACTAGGCCGTTTTTCATTTTTAAATCAAAATTTGCCCTGCCAATTTCATCAAATTTGATATTGTGAGCGACATAATCTGCGTCATAATTTTCTTGGGCATAAGTGATTAGCTCACCTTGGACAGAGTCTAGTATAAGTCTATTGTTTTCTTCATTTAAGTTTAGTATAGTTTTAGAATTTTCATCTTGATTTTTTAGATAATCTTTAAAGGTATATACTATATCGTTTAGGTCTTTATAAAAGTCTAAGTGGTCTTCATCTATATTTAAAACGATAATTGTCTGCGGAAAATAATATCTAATATTGCCCTTATATTCGCAGGCTTCAGTTACTAAATATTTCTCATCGCCCACATGGACATTTCCCTTCATTTCATCTAGTTCTCCACCTAAAAGAATGGTAGCATCTTCTTTGGAATTTAAGAGAATTTTACTAATCATACTTGTAGTAGTTGACTTGCCATGTGAACCAGATACTGCAATAGAATGGTTATAATTACGCATCAAAGCCCCTAAAAACACCCCTCGGCTTATTACTGGGACATCTAGGGCTCTAGCAGCTATAAGCTCCTCATTATCTTCTAGTATTGCATCTGTATATACTACAATATCTGGATTTGATATATTATTAGCATTTTGTCCGATAAAAATCTCAGCACCTTGCTCTTTTAAACTTGCTACTATTTCTGACATAGACCTATCTGATCCAGATACTCTATATCCTTTATTTAACAACAAAGAAGCGATACCACTCATTGAAATACCGCCTATTCCTATAAAATGAACGTAGTTTATATTATGTTCATTTAAATTAAATTCAAACATCATATCTCCTAGCTTGTTTAACTCATTATATAACATATATCATATGCTTTTTTGCTAGTCTTGTAAAGTCGAGATGCCTATGTTAACATAAGCTTAAGAGTGAAAGGAGCGAATATGAAATTTGTAATAGGTAATGATCACGGCGGTATAGATTTATACGAACCGATAAGAGAAAAATTAGAAGAATTAGGCCATGAGGTAATCCATGTGGGGACAGACGGCAAGGAAAGTGTAGATTATCCTGACTTTGCAGAACTAGCATGCGATAAGGTCTTAAATAACGAAGCGGATTTCGCTATACTTATATGTGGTACAGGACTTGGTATGAGTATATCAGCTAATAAAATAAAGGGTATTCGTGCAGCCTGTGTATCTGAAAGTTTTTCTGCAAGGATGAGCCGTGCACATAACAATGCCAACTGCTTATGCCTGGGTGCTCGAGTAGTGGGTAGTGAAGTAGCTAAGATGATTGTAGAAGAATTTGCTACTACAGAATTTGAAGCCGGCCGCCACCAAAAAAGAGTAGATAAGATAAATAATCTAGAAAATAGGTTATAATATTATATAGGAATTAATACTTTATAATTATAAGGAGACTATATGAAATTACCTACACCACATATATCAGCAACGAGTAAGGATGAAGTAGCAAGTACTGTCTTAATGCCAGGAGATCCTCTAAGGGCAAAATATATAGCAGATAACTTCTTAGAGGATGTGACACAGTTTAATGAAACTCGTGGTATGCTTGGCTACACTGGATACTACCAAGACAAGAGAGTGTCTGTTATGGGCTCTGGTATGGGTATTCCTTCATCTATGATTTATTATAATGAGCTCTTTGATGGATATGACGTAGATACTATTATAAGAGTTGGCACAGCAGGTTCTATCCAAGAAGATGTAAAGCTTCGTGATATAGTCATTGCTACAAGTGCTTGTTCAGAAAGTTCTATAAATGACAATTTATTTGCTAATATAAACTTTTCACCAACTCCAGATTTTAAATTACTAGATGAAGCTTATCATAAAAGCTTAGAGCTAGGATACACTACTCATTGTGGACAAGTCCAATCATCAGATCAGTTTTATAACGACTTGCCAGAAGGTGTTTTTGAAAATCTACGTAAATACGGCGTCCTTTGCATAGAAATGGAATCTTATGGCCTATTTATGGCTGCAAGAAAATACGGTAAGAGAGCATTAGGCATCTTTACTATCTCTGATTCGATTATAAATGACGAAGCAGATAGTGCAGAAGATAGGCAAACTGCTTATACTAATATGATGACACTAGCTCTAGAAGTGGCACCAGAGTAAAAAACTATGATAAAAGTTATTATAATGGCCGCAGGTGAAGGGACTAGAATGAAGTCTCATACATCTAAGGTCTTACATAAATTGTTAAATCGAGAAATAATTAGATACGTATATGAGGCTAGCAAATTTGATGACTCAGAAACTATCATAATCGGTGGAAAAAATAAAGATCAACTTATAGAAATCTTTCCAGAAGTTTCTATCATAGAGCAAAAAATTGGAGAAGAGTATCCATATGGCACTGGCTATGCAGCATCTCTAGCCATAGATAATATCGATGATAACGACCAAGTTTTGGTATTAAATGGAGATATACCTCTTATAACCAAGGATAGCTTAAAAGAATTCATAAATAACCATGTTGCAAATGTCAATAGTGCTTCAGTCCTATCAACTAGAGTATCAAATCCATTTGCCTATGGCAGGATAATAAGAGATGAGAGCGGCGAGTTTATAGGAATAGTAGAACAAAAAGACCTTAAATTAAACCAAGATATTATTGACGAAATAAACACTGGTATCTATATATTTAAGGGCGATGATTTAAAAAATGCATTATCAAAACTAGGCACAGACAACACACAAAATGAACTCTACCTTACAGATTGTATAGAAATTTTACACAATGAAGGTAAAAAGGTCATGGCCTTTACTGCAAGTGATCCAGAGGAATTTTATGGAATCAATAACAAAAAAGAGCTAGCAGAAGCTGCTAAGATTCTACAAAAAAGAGTCAACGATAACCATATGATAAATGGTGTAATCATAGAAACTCCAGAGACAGTTTTTATAGATCCTAGAGTAGAAATAGGCCGAGATACAGTCATATCAGGTCCTGTTAAAATCCTTGGCAATAGTAAAATAGGCGAGGAATGTATAATTGAAGGTTCTAGTAGAATAGAAGATTCTATATTAGGCGATAGGGTCAAGATTGATAATTCTGTTATTGAAAAATCAGAACTAGGATTAGGTTCTGATGTAGGACCATATGCCCATTTAAGACCAAAGGCAAAGCTTGGCGAAAAAGTCCATATTGGAAACTTTGTTGAAGTGAAAAATTCAAATATTGGTGATGGCTGTAAGGCAGGTCACCTAGCCTATATCGGTGATGCTGACTTAGGGTCTAATATAAATATTGGTTGCGGCGTGATTTTTGTTAACTATGATGGTAAATTTAAACATAGGTCAAGTGTTGGAGATAATTCCTTTATTGGATCTAATGCTAATATAGTAGCGCCTGTAAATATCGAATCCGATGCTTATATAGCAGCAGGATCTACCATAACAAAGGATGTAGCAACCGGTATGCTATCTATAGAACGTGCTGAGCAAAAAAATATAGCAGGTTATGTAGAGAAAAAACGTAAAAGAGATATTGAAAAAGAAAAGGAGATAAAATGACATCTGATAGTTCCCAATCATTCGTTCAAAGAGGAGAATTAAAACTTCTAAGTGGTAATGCTAACTTAAAACTTGCACAATCTGTAGCAGACAGCCTAGGTATATCAATAGGTGAATCTGAGATAGAGAAGTTTAGTGATGGTGAGATTAAAATAAAAATCAATGAATCTATCAGAGGTAAAGATGTTTATATCATGCAGCCAACATCTTCTCCTACAAATGACAACTTGATGGAACTACTAATTATGATCGATGCTTGTAGACGTGCATCTGCAGGATATGTAAATGCAATAGTTCCATATTATGGATATGCTAGACAAGATAGAAAGACACGTGGACGTGAGCCAATAACAGCAAAACTTGTGGCTAACCTACTAACTGAAGCAGGTGCAGATAGGGTAATTACAATGGACCTGCACGCTGGCCAAATCCAAGGTTATTTTGATATACCTGTAGACCACTTTTCAGCTATTAGACTACTTGCTAGCCATTTTAAAGATAAAGCTTACGACAAGCCAGATGAATGGGTAGTAGTAAGTCCTGACTTAGGTGGTGTGCGTAGGGCGCGTGAATTTTCGGACTACTTAAAACTACCTATAGCTATTATAGAAAAAAGGCGCCCAATGCCAAATGTATCTGAAGTTATGAGTGTAATTGGTGAATTCAAAGGTAAACACGCTATTCTTGTAGATGACATGGTAGATACCGCTGGCACTATCACAAATGCTGCACAGTACTTAATGGAAAATGGAGCTAAAGATGTATATATTGCAGCAACACATGGAGTGTTTTCTGGTCCAGCTATTGAGAGATTATCAGATTCAAATGTAAAAGAAGTTATAATAACCGACACCATTGAATTACCTGATGATAAAAAATTAGATAAGATTGTTCAACTTGGCATAGGTCCTCTACTAGCAGAAGCTATTCATAGAATAAATACTTATGTATCAATAAGTGGTTTATTTTAGATGGAGATTAAATGTATTTTATAGTAGGACTTGGAAATCCCGGCATTAGATACGAAAACACTCGTCATAATGTCGGGTTTCTAACTATTGATTATCTAGCAGAAAAAAATAATATAAAGGTTAAGAAATTAAAGCATAAGTCGCTAATAGGCGAGGGAGAAATCTCTGGCCAAAAAGTCATGCTCATAAAACCTCAAACATTTATGAATAATTCTGGAGAAGCTATCAGAGAAATCCGTAATTACTATAAGTTCGAAGATGATGAGCTTATTGTAGTATTTGATGATATCGATATTGATTTTGGTAGTATCAGAATAAAGCAAAAAGGATCAGCTGGTACTCACAATGGTATGAAATCAATCATCTACCATATTCAGTACGACACCTTCCCTAGAATAAAAATCGCAGTAGGTAAGCGTCCTGAATATATGGACCTAGCCAATTTTGTCTTAAGTGGCTTTACGGATAAAGAAGTAGACATAGTAAGAGAAGAAATCATCATGGCAAGTGAGGCAATTGAACTTATGCTTAGCGATGGTATAAATAAGGCGATGAATAAATACAATTCAATCAGCCTAATAGAAGATAGAGATTAATGAACCCACTTATTAGTAGATTAACCAATTTAGAACAATTTAATACAATAAAAGCGAATTATAATACTAATTCGCCTATTTACATACATGGATTATCTGAAGGGATAAAAGCGCATCTGGCTTTATCTCTTTTTCATAGCCTAAATAAAAATATAGTAGTTGTTGCTGAAAATGAGAAAAGAGCAGTTGATTATATAAGCGATATCAATAGCTTAGATGATATTGCCTCATATTATCCAGCAAATGCAATAAATTTCTACAATATAAAAGCAGTAGATGAAAATATCAAAGCAAGCAGAATGGAAGTTTTGATAAAGCAAGCTAAAAATCAGAAAGTTATAACTGTTACAACCCTGGATGCTCTTAGAAATAAATTAACTACTTTAGACAAATTTAATAATAGTTTTGTTAAAGTAAGTGCTGAGGATGTAATAGACATCGATGATTTTATCGCTAAGCTTATCAGTTTAAATTACTCCTCATCTTCACTCGTAGAGACTAAGGGAGACTTTGCTCGAAGAGGATCTATAATAGATATATGGCCAATTGATTATGATAATCCCATCAGACTTGAGTTATTTGATGATGAAGTAGATTCTATTAGGCTATTTAGCCCAGATAGCCAGAGGACAATTGAAAAAATAGATGGATTTATTATTTCTCCTATCAATGAACTTAGCTATAGCAGGGAAGATTTCGAAAGAGTAATAGCATCAATTGATGAGGAATTAGATGATCTTAGCAGCAAATCAAATGACCCTAATGACCAAAAACTAATAGATAAATATACACAGATTAAGGCTTATATAGCAGATAATTCCTATGTAGCCAATTACGATCTAATCAATCCATATAGAACAGACAATTATAGTTCTTTTATGGATTACTTAGATGATGAGACTGTCTTTGTATTTGATGATGTGGCTAGAATCCATGATGAAAATGAGAATTTTAATGAGAAATTCTTAGAAGATGTGACCTATCAAAGGGAAAGGGGAGAAGTTTTTCAAAATTTTATTGAGGCGCTAATTCCATCTGATAAGTTATTTGAAGATATTGATAATTTTAATATCATAAACCTCACATCAATACTAAAAAGATCTAAGCTCTTTAATCCAAAGATGCTAATAGAACTTCAGTCTATAGAAGCAGAAAACTTTAACAAGAATATTAATGCTTTTATAGATACTGTATCAAACTTAGATAATGGCAATAAGGTTTATGCTCTAACAGGCAGCAATGAAAATCAGTCGAAACTAATCGAAGCCTTTAAAGATAAGAACATCACTGATATTTCAACTTCTGAATCAACTAAGATTACTATTTTACCAGAGTCGTGCAAGGCTGGGTATCAAATACCATCTGAAAGTCTTTATGTCTTCACCCAAAAGGAAATCTATGGGTCTAGTAAAAAGAAGCATAAGAAAAAGATAAAGAGTAAGCTATCATCTTCTGACATCATAAACTATTCAGACTTAGAAATTGGTGATTATGTTGTACACGAAAATAATGGTATTGGTATATATAGTGGGCTAGAAAAAATAGTTGTCAATGATATTCAAAAAGACTTTATAGTCATAAATTACAAGGGTAATGACAAGGTCTATGTACCTGTTGACCAGATGAACCTCGTATCAAAATATATAGGTAACAAGGGCGAAAGTCCAAAATTATCTTCGCTAGGATCACCTACATGGGCCAAGGCTAAGCAAAGAGCCAAAAAAGCTGTGGATGAAATAGCCGATGACTTGGTAAAGCTTTATGCTGAAAGAGCCAAGGCCGTTGGCCATGCATTTTCTGCTGACAGTTCTTGGCAAAGGGAATTTGAGGATTCTTTTCCGTATGAAGAAACAGAAAGTCAGCTAAGGAGTATCGCCGAGATAAAAGCTGATATGGAGAAACCAAAACCTATGGATAGGCTTCTAACAGGCGATGTAGGTTATGGAAAAACAGAAGTGGCTATTAGGGCTGCTTTTAAAGCTATAGTGGATGGCTATCAAGTTGCATTCTTAGTCCCAACCACAATACTTGCAAGCCAGCACTATGAAACTATAAAGGCTCGTTACAAGAACTATCCTATTGAAGTTCGTATGTTATCTCGTTTTAATAGCAAAAAAGAACAAGATGAAACTATTAAAGATCTTAAATCAGGCAAGGTTGATATGGTAGTTGGTACTCACAGGGTCTTATCTAAGGATATTATATTTAAAAACCTTGGTCTTTTGATAATAGATGAAGAACAGAGATTTGGTGTAAAGCATAAGGAAAAACTCAAAGCATTAAAGCAAAGCCTGGATGTACTAACACTATCTGCAACCCCTATTCCAAGGACTCTACAAATGTCTCTAGCAGGCATTAGGGACTTATCTACCCTAGATGAGCCACCGGAAGAAAGACTTCCTGTAAATACATATGTTCTCGAATACGACCCAGGCATTATAAAAGCTGCTATAGAAAAAGAATTAAATCGCAATGGACAAGTATACTTTGTTTATAACAGAGTCCATAATATTGAGCTTCTTTATAATCACATAAAAGACCTAGTGCCTGATGCCAATGTAGAAATTATCCACGGTAAGCTTACTCCAAAGCAAATCGAAACTATAATGGATGATTTTATTACAGGGGAGATTGATATCCTCCTAGCCACAACCATCATCGAAACAGGTATGGATATCTCAAATGTAAATACTATTATAATTTATGATGCTGACATGATGGGTCTAGCCCAGCTCTACCAACTAAAGGGAAGGATAGGCCGTGGAACGAGGTCTTCTTATGCTTACTTTACCTACAGAAGAGGCAAGGTCCTTACAGAAATTAGCGAAAAACGACTAAAATCCATCAGAGACTTTTCTGACTTTGGATCTGGTTATAAAATAGCTATGAAAGACCTAGAACTTCGTGGAGCTGGTAACTTACTTGGTGAAAGCCAATCTGGCCATGTGGAAGCAATAGGTTATGATCTTTATGTTAAATACCTACAAGATGCTGTAGAAAAAGCAAGCGGAAAAGAAATAGAGATTAGAAAAAAATCTGATGTCTATATCGATATAAAAATAGATGCCTACATCCCAGATTCATATATTTCCGATGGATCTCAAAAAATAGAGATTTATACTCGTATAGCAAATATTGAAAATAACGAAGATTACAATATACTGGTAGAAGATTTGATAGATGTTTATGGCGATATTCCAATAATGGTGGATAATATAATGTATGTATCGCTTATAAAATCTTTGGCAGAGGCTATTGGTTTTAAGGAAATTAGAGAGCTTAGAGGTAATGTCAATTTGGTATTCGCTGATAAAGACTTTTTTAGTATAGAAGAACTAAAGGAAATCAGTGAAACATATAAGGGTGAGATGAAGATTGATCTATCAAACAATCCATCCTTCATATTGCCTTCGACAAAAACTAAATTATTAGATACCTATGAGCTATTGGAAATTATATACAATATAAGGAGAAATGATGAAAAAAACTAACAAACTACTAACATTAATGCTAGCAAGTACTATGCTATTTGCTGCATGCGATAACAACAATGCTAAAAGTGAAGAAGCTGCTACAAATACACAAGTAGAAGAAAAAACAAACGATAAAGCAACTGATAACGCTAAAGCTGATGATGCTAGCCAAAAACTAGATGCTAATACAGTAGCTATGGTAAATGGTGAAGTTATTAGCAAAGATGATTACAAAAAAGAAATAGACTTCTACGGTTCATATCTTGCTAGCCAAGAAAATTTAAAAGCATCTGTTGTTCAAATTATGATTCAAGATAGACTCATAGCTGAAGACCTTAAGAAGAACAATATCAAAATCACTGATCAAGAAGTATCAGATGCCTTCATGCAAGCTGTCACAGCAGCTGGTGGTCAAGAACAATTTGATAAACTACTAGATGACTACAACTTCGATGTAGATATGTATAGAGAAAATATCAAAAAGAACCTTATGTATCAAAAGCACAAAGAATGGTTTGATGAAACTCACAAGGTGACAGATGAAGAAATCAATGAATACTTCGAAGAAAACAAAGACCAATTCCAAAGAGTAGATGCTTCTCATATCCTAGTAGAAGATGAAGCTACAGCCAAAGAAGTAAAAGAAAAATTAGACAATGGCGAAGATTGGGATAAACTTGCAGCAGAATATTCAAAAGATACTATGAATGCCAATGATGGTGGTAATCTAGGTGAATTTGCTCAAGGTGATATGGTTAAAGAATTTAATGATGCGGCATTTTCTATGAAGGCAGGAGAAATCAGTGATCCAATCAAAACTCAGGTTGGATATCACATCATCAAATTAAACAAAGTCCTTGATAATGTAGAAGATTCCAAAGAACTAATAACAAATACTCTTATGGAACAAAAATACGCTGATTATTTCAAAGAATTAAATGAAAATGCTGATATCGTATCTGAATTCTCAGATAAAGCTGAAACAGAAACTATAATTGAAACTGAAGATACAAATGCTGACGAAAATAAAGAAGAGACTGAATCTACAGAAGTAGATGAAGATGCTGATGAAGACGCAGGCAACTAGGATACTCGCAGCAGTATTAGTAATGGCAGCTTTAAGCTCTTGTAGTAATGAAGATAACTACAAGGGCAATATTGCTGTGGTAGACAATGTCCCAATTTCTAATGAATTATTCGCCAAACAGCTTGATTTTTATCAAAAATTTTATACTCACACCTATGGAGAGGACTATCTCGATATAGAGGTCGAAAGGGGTAAAACAAACAACGATATACTCCAAAGAGAGCTCATTGATTCGATGATTAAAGATCAAGTTATGCTAAATGACCTTAACAACAACAAGGTCAAAATTGATGATAGCAAGGCTAGTTCTATGCGCCATGACTTAGAAAATAAACTTGGCGGTAAGGACTCTCTGAAGGCAAATATGAATGCTCTAGACCTTAGTGAAAATCAATTTAATGAAAACCTATATGTGGATTCAATCCGCAAAATTCACTACGATTATTATCTCAGCCACAACGATATAAAAGATAGCGAAATACTCGAATATTATAACGATAACCCTAAGTATCAAAAAATGTATAAGTACAACGTCTTAGTATTTGATGATCTAAACGAGGCAAATAAGGTGAAATCTCAAATATCATCTGCTAATGACTTTAGAAATCTACTTAAGGCATCTGTAAAAAACTATGATGTAATCAATTCTGACTTCGTATATAACGATGATATCATCTTAACTAAGTCTGCTGTAACAGAAAAAGATACAGTGAGCGATGTATTTGAGTATGATGGTGATTATATGATTTTGATGGTAAATTCTTATAATGAGAATGAAAATGAACTTCTGATAAATTTAAAGGATTTATACCTAAAAGAAAACTATGAAGATTATTTGAATAAGTTGGTTAAGAAGTCTAAAATTAGGCAATTTAGCTAGAAAACTCTTGAAATAATTTATAATCTTCTGTATAATCAAGATTAGAGTTAAACAGAATCATATTATTTGATTTATAGGAGGAAATATGAATAAATCAGAATTATTAGTAAGCATTTCAGAAAAAAGTGGTCTTAAAAAATCAGACTCTGAAAAAGCTCTAAATGCTATGATAGAAACAATTACTGAAGCCCTAGCTGATGGTGAAAAAGTACAATTAGTTGGTTTTGGTACATTTGAAACTAGAGATAGAAAAGCTCGTGAAGGTAGAAACCCAAGAAAACCTGACGAAGTTATTAAAATTCCTGCATCTAAAGCACCAGTATTCAAAGCTGGTAAAACACTAAAAGAAGCTGTAAACTAATAAATTAAAAACAAAAAAACCGGAACTTGAAATAAAGGTCCGGTTTTTTAAATTTCATTATATTTATCAGATATATCTGTGCTTGTATCAACTGTGATTGTATCGAAGTTTTCGTAATAGACCATGCCTGGGGCAGCTCCCTTGGCCTTGTTTACATTTTTCTTTTCAGTATAGTCGATGTCGATTTTATTTTCTTCACTGATTGATGAATTAATAGCAGCTAGGTAGGCTGCGATTTCTATATCAGACTCATCAATATTATCAGATCTAAGAATCACGTGGCTACCTGGTACGTCCTTGACGTGGAACCACAAGTCATCTTTGTTGGCAAGTTTTAGCGTAATATAGTCATTTTGATTGCTATTCTTACCTACATATATATCTGAATTGTTCTCTGTTACATAGTGTAGTGGTTTTGATTTTGATTTTTTAATCTTTTTCTTAGATGATTTTTTAATTAGCTTATTAGCTACCATCTCTTCGCGGATTTCATCAAGGTCATCTATACTCGTAGATCTATCTATAAAATCATTCAATTGATGTAGGTATGAGAGATGGGCCTGTTGCTTTGGTAGATCATTTTTTGCATAACTAATAGAATTATTAATCTTTTTTGCTCTATTATAATAGCTCTCTGCATTTTCCCATGGAGTTTTTACTGGATCTAAGCTTATTCTTACAAGTTTGCCTGGATTATAGAAATCATCTACTTCAATTTCGCTATCTCCCTTTATCACCCTATGGACATTTGCCGACAGTAGGTCGCCCTTTTTTCTAAGCTTATCAATCTTTGGTTCATTTAGGATGTTATCATTTAATATATTGATCTTCTTTTCGGTTGTCTTTATATGACTATCTACTCTTTTGGATAAGTCAGTTTTGATTTGATTTAGCCTATCGTGAGACTTATTTACTTCGTAAAACTCTTCTATAGGCTCACTCATAAGGGCATATTCTTTTTCTTCATAGCCTAGATGACTAAGCCTTATAGTATGAAAGTCCTTTATTTTTTTATCATCAGCATATGAAAAGCTAGATAGATTATTATTTGATATATCATCGCGTAGTTCATATAAAAGAGTATTCAGCATATCTTTCTCAGCTTCACTCACTAGCCCCCAATTTATCCTAGGATCTATTCCAGCTCTATAAACTAGCTCTTTGCCCACAGCTGGTGAAAAACCGGTGTAGGTTTGGTGGAAGATCCTATCGGGTCTTGTGGTATCGGCTAGTTTTTGGTCAAGTTTTTTGATATCATATGAAAAATCATCTGAGCTAATATCATATTTGTCATCTTCAACAAATTCGTAGTTTAAACCTGGTAAGAGTTGCCTTACTGATGACATAGACTCATTTACTCTTTTGATAGAATCTATGATTTTGTAATTATCATCGGTTAAAATAATATTTGAGTGCTTGCCCATGATTTCAACTATCAATTTCTTTGAAGTATCAAAGCCCATCTCATCGATTGAGCTGATAGAAAATATGACGACCCTATCTAGGCCTTTTTGGCTAATATCTATAATCTTTCCCTGGTTGATATGCTTTCTTAGAACCATTGTAAAGTTTGGTGGGATATCTGGGTTTTCAAATTTTTTATCTGTAAGGGCAATCCTTGCTTCGTTATTATTTGCACTTAGTAGAAGCTTATGAGATTTGCCCATTGAATAAACATTCAGAACTATGTCATTTTTAGAAGGTTGGGTGATTTTTTGAATTTTGCCTCCTAAAAGCATGTCATTTAGTTCGTTTACTATTTTTCTTGTTACTATTCCATCATAACTCATAATTTCACCTCGATTCTATTATACTTTAATTTGCCGACTTGTAATAAATTAGGCCAATTAGTAAAATAGTTATAATAAGGAGGGGCAATGAAAAAAGGTTTTTTATTAGTTATATCCGGTCCATCCGGGGTAGGAAAGGGAACAGTGCTTCATGACTTGATGAATACACAAAAAAATCTTGTCTATTCTGTATCAGCTACTACCAGAAATAAGAGGGATGGAGAAATAGAAGGAGTGAGCTACTTCTATAAGACTCACGAAGAGTTTGAGCAGATGATAGCCGAAGATAAGTTTTTAGAGTATGCTCATGTGCATAATAATTATTATGGTACGCCTAAGGATTTTGTAGAAAAGAAAATTGATGAAGGAAAAATTGTAGTCCTTGAAATAGATGTTCAAGGAGCTGTAAATGTAAAGAAAAATACCGATAATGCAGTTTTCATATTTTTAGCGCCCCCAAGCCTTTCAGAACTTAAAAATAGAATAGTCGGACGAGGTACAGAGTCTGATGATGATATCAACCTTAGAATGAAAAACGCTGAAAAAGAATTAGAGTATATCAAATACTATGATTATCTAGTCATAAACGACCATATAAATACAGCTATAAATTCAGTAAATGAAATAATTAATGCTGAAAAACACAAGGTATTTAGAGAAGATGATTTAGTAATAGATTTAGGAATTAAGGAGAGTAGTAATGAATAACCCATCTTTTAAACAATTATCAGAAATTAGCCCATCAAGATATGATATCTGCATGATGGTAAGCAAACGAGCAAGGAGAATCGTAAGTGGATCTGCACCTCTAACCAGCCACATCGAAGCAAAACCAGTAACCCAAGCCTTAAATGAAGTTATAGAAGGTAAAGTTACTAAGAAATGATTGAAAATAAAAATATTTTAATTGGTGTAACAGGCGGTATAGCCTGTTATAAAACTTTAGAGCTATGCTCTAGGCTAAATAAAAAAAATGCCAATGTTCAAGTCATCATGACTAAAGCTGCCACAGAATTTGTCCGTCCAGCAGCATTTGAAACTATGGCTAGATGTAAGGTCTATTACGATATGTGGGAAGGCCACCATGAGAGCGTTCACCACATAGATCTACCAAAATGGGCGGATGTATTCTTGATAGCTCCAGCTAGTGCATCAACTATTGGTAAGATGGCAAATGGCATAAGTGATAATTTCTTAGTGGCCTCATACCTCGCTTGTGAAAAAGATGTGATCATAGCCCCTTCTATGAATACACAAATGCTAAGAAATCCTGCTACACAAAAAAATATAAATACTCTCATTGATTATGGGGTAAAGGTAATCCAGCCAGGTTCTGGAATACTTGCTTGTAACACAGTAGGAGATGGCAGGATGGAGGAGCCAGAAAATATTGTGAAATATCTCGAAGATTACTTTACCGACAAAGACCTAGTTGGTAAAAAAGTAATAGTATCAGCTGGTCCTACAATTGAACCGATTGATTATGTGAGATATGTCACCAATCATTCTTCGGGAAAAATGGGCTATCATATAGCCAATGAAGCCAAAAAGCGTGGGGCAGAGGTGGTCTTAGTTTCAGGTCCTGTAAATCCATTTGAAATAAAAGACATTACTCGAATCGAAGTAAAGACCAATGAAGAGATGAAAAACGCAATTGATGCTCATTTTGATGATGCAGATGCTCTAATAATGTCAGCCGCACCAGTTGATTACAGGTCAAAAGAAGTAAGTGATAAAAAAATCAAAAAATCTGGTGGCAATCTTACTATAGAATTTGTAGAAAATGCTGATATACTGAAGTATTTTGGATCTAAAAAAGAGAATCAAACCATAATTGGCTTTGCAGCTGAAACTGATGACCTAGTAGCAAATGCAAATAAGAAACTAGCATCGAAAAATGCTGACTATATTATAGCCAATGACCTTAAAAAAGAAGGGGCTGGTTTTAATACTGATACCAATATAGCTAGCATTGTGTCAAAAGATGATGTTATCGATTTAGAGATGATGAGTAAACTTGACCTTGCTAATGAAATACTAAATTTAATTAGGTGATATTATTTACGCTAAAGTTGTAATCGATAGTAAATCTAGGTTTTTAAATAGGCCTTTTACTTATCGAATCCCAGAACAATTTAATAAAAAAATCGACATAGCAATGAGAGTCTTAGTCCCTTTTGGTAAAGGGAATAAGACTAGCGTTGCTTTTGTTTATGAAATAATAGATGAAATAGAGCTAGATTATGAAGTTAAGGATATATTAGATGTAATCGATGACAGGAAGCTTATAACAGATGAACTAATAGATCTAGCTTTTTTTATGTCAAAAAATTACATGTCACCCATCCAACAATCTCTAAAGCAAGTCATGCCGCCTACAGAGATTAAAAATATTAAAACCTATTATTACTCAAAGGTTGATTCAGAAATTCCTTTAGTTAAATTTCTTAGTAAACCTAGGCTGCTTAGCGAAATCGAAGAGAAGTTCGGTGATGTGTGTGATGAGCTAAATAGACTAAATGAAACGGATATGGTAGGCATATCCTATGATGTTAAATCAACGAGATCTATCAAATATGATGAGTTTGCTATTTTAAATGTAGTGGATTCTAATGATTTAAATAAAAATGCAAAAAAACAAATTGAAATCATTGATTATTTGAAAACGAATGGCGAAACTAATATAAAAAATTTACTTGCTGATACCAAAGCCTCTAAGTCTAGCCTAAATGCTTTGGTAAATAAAGGGTTAGTTCAAATAATTAAGAGAGAACAGAAGAAAGAATTAAATGGATTCTACAAATCATATGATAAATTTAGCTTTAATTCAGACCAACAAGAAGCTTTTGATACTATAAAAAATAACCCTAGTGGGCATTTTTTACTATACGGCGTGACTGGATCTGGCAAGACTGAGATATTCTTGCAGATGGTAGAGGAAGTCATAAATGAGGGTAAGGAAGCAATTATCCTCGTACCAGAAATTTCCCTTACTCCTCAAACTATCGAAAGATTTAAGGGGAGATTTGATGAGAAAATTGCCATCATTCACTCTAGACTTACCCCAACAGAACGCTTTAACCAATGGCGCATGATAAATAATGGCGAGGTGAAGATAGTAATTGGTGCAAGGTCTGCTATATTTGCTCCATTTAAAAACCTAGGCATCATTATTATCGATGAAGAACATGATAGCTCTTATATTTCATCAAAAGACCCTAAGTATCATACAGCAGAAGTGGCGAAATTTAGAGCAAACTACCATAATTGTAACCTAATATTGGCTTCTGCTACGCCATCCATTGCCACGATGAGCCAGGTCGAAGCTGGTGAGTATAAACTATTAGAACTTAAAAATAGAATAAATAACACTATGCCAGATATCGAGATAGTGGACCTAAAAGAAGAACTTAAAAGTTCTAACTATTCTATAATTAGCCGCAAACTATATGAAGAAATTAATACAAATCTTACAAACAAAGAGCAGACAATACTGTTTTTAAATAAAATAGGCCATGATTCCTATACTTTCTGCAGGACTTGTGGATATGTAATAAAATGTGATGCCTGCGATGTTTCTATGACTTATCATAAAAAAATTAATAAGCTGATTTGTCATTATTGTGGGAGAACAGCAGATCAACCAACTATATGTCCAAACTGTCACTCCAAAAAAATCAAAGAATTTGGAGCAGGTACTGAAAAACTTGAAGAGGAAGTAAGGCGATTTTTCCCTAATGCAAATATCATGAGAATGGATAGCATGACAGCCTCAAATAAAAATAGCTACGACAGGATGTATGAGGATATGAAGGCTGGTAAGATTGATATCTTGCTCGGCACTCAGATGATAGCTAAGGGACTTGATTTTAAAAATGTAACCTTAGTTGGTATTATATCAGCCGACCTTAGTCTCAATGTGGGTGATTATAAGGCTCAAGAAAATACTTTTCAGCTTCTCACACAAGTAGCTGGCAGGGCAGGCCGAGATAAGAAGAAGGGCAGAGTAATTATCCAAACCTATAGGCCAGAAAATTTTGTTATACAAGCTGTGAAATACTATGATTATAAATCTTTTTATAAGAATGAACTCATCGAGCGAGAAGCTTTTTCATATCCGCCTTATAAAAATATGGTCACTATTAAAATAATAAATTCTTCACGTATCAAAACAATAGATGTAGCGAGAGAATTTACTGATAACCTTAAAGCGAAATTGATAGATTATGATGATGTCCAAATCATCGGCCCTAACCCTTGTAAGATATCAAGAATTAATAACAAACACAGGTATAATATTTTATTGAAGGTGGCTGATGAGGATATAAATGAGGTAATGGATATCATTAATAGTACTCGCAATGAATTTATTAATGCATATCCAGATACTAGTTTCATACCAGCCATAAATCCAACGACTATAAATTAAGGAGACCTTATGTTTGATTTTTTTAGAAAAAAGAAAAATGAAGAGGAATACGAAAAAGACCAGTATGGCCAAGCATCTGATGGCGAATATTATGAAGATGAAGATCCCTTTTATGATGATGAATACTATAGCGATGAGTACTACGAAGATAACTATGTAGAAGAAATAGTGGAAGATGAATCTAATGATGGGGTGATATATACAACCTACGGCTCATCTAGCTTTGAACCAGCACCAGCTAACACTCATAGTCCATCTGAAGAAATGATGGAGGATAGAGATGATTATTATGATTCGATAAATTATGATTATAATGAATCACTAGCTGATCCATATGATGAACCTCTTAATGAGCCTTATGATGATGAATTATCATATGAAGACCCATATTATGAGGGTGATCAATATGAAGAAGAATATTATGACGAGGTAGAAGTAGTAGAAGAAGAGCCAAAACTTGGATTTTTTGAAAGAGTACGAGAAGGTCTGGTTAAGACACGTGACCAATTTACTTCCCAAGTTAAAAATCTATTTACAGCCAATGTCAAAATTGATGATGACATGTTTGATGAACTTGAAGAAATCCTAATATCAGCTGATATTGGAATGAACTCAACTCTAGAAATAGTAGATGCACTAAGAGATGAAATCAAGGCTCGTAGTGTAAAAGATAGTGAAGAAATCTATCCTCTACTTAAAGAAATCATGGTAGAAAAGCTTGACCGAGACAATCTAAATAACGAGCTAAATATCAATGATAAGGACCTTGCTATCATACTAGTTATTGGTGTAAATGGTGTAGGTAAGACTACTACTATTGGAAAGCTAGCTTACAATCTAAAAAATGAGGGCAAAACTGTAATGCTTGCAGCAGCTGATACCTTTAGGGCAGCAGCAATTGACCAATTAGGCGAATGGGCTGACAGGGCAGATGTGGAGATGATCGCCCATACTGAAGGGGCTGACCCATCTGCAGTTATATTTGACGCTATAAAATCGGCTAAGAGCAAGGATGTCGATGTTCTTATTTGCGACACAGCAGGTCGTTTACACAATAAGAAAAATCTGATGAAAGAGTTAGAAAAAATAAATAAGACTATAGATACACATGCAGGTAGTGCAACACGAGACAATCTATTAGTCCTAGATGCTACTACAGGTCAAAATGCTGTAAACCAATTGCGTGAATTTAAAAATGTTACTGATATCACAGGCCTCATACTAACAAAATTAGACGGTACAGCCAAAGGTGGTATTATCTTCCCACTACAAGTAGAACTAGATGTTCCAGTTAAATATATCGGCCTAGGTGAGGGGATAGATAATCTCGAAAAATTCGACTCAGAAACATTTGTGGAAGCATTATTCTAGCTATTGCAATTACTATAATCTTATAGTAAAATATTACAGTACTACAAAAATATGCACACCATTTGATGGATACTGCGTTGCCCGATAGTGGGTTTAGTATTCAAAAGATGATGGTGGATGAAGAAAACGGAGGAATAAATATGGCAGTAGTTTCAATGAAAAAATTACTAGAAGCTGGTGTACACTTTGGACACCAAACTAGAAGATGGAATCCTAAGATGTCTAGATACATCTTCACAGAAAGAAATGGAATCTATATTATAGATTTACAAAAGACAGCAACTCAAATCGAGCTTGCATACTCAATGATTAGAGACATCGTAGCTGATGGTGGAAGTGTTTTATTTGTAGGTACAAAAAAACAAGCACAAGATGCCATTGAACAAGAAGCAAAAAGATCTGGTCAATTCTATGTATCAAATAGATGGCTAGGTGGTATGCTTACTAACTTTAACACAATTCAAAAAAGTATTGATAAACTAAAAAGATATGAACAAATGGAAGAAGATGGAACATTTGACCTACTTCCTAAAAAAGAAGTTCTTCAATACCAAAAAGAAATGGACAAATTAAAAAAGAACCTTGGTGGTATCAAAGAAATGAAACACCTACCAGATGTTTTATTCGTAGTTGATCCAGGTGAAGAAGAAATCGCAGTTCACGAAGCAAAAATTCTAGGTATCCCAGTAGTAGCTATCGTAGATACAAACTGTGACCCAGATTCTGTAGATTTAGCTATCCCAGGTAACGATGATGCTATTCGTGCTGTAAAACTTATCACATCTGTAATGGCTGATGCTGTTATCGAGGGTAACCAAGGTAGTGACTTCAACTCATTTGAAGAAGACTTCTCAGCTTATGATGAAGAAGAAACTTACGAAGCAAATGAAGAAGCAGCTGAAGATGAAGAAACAGAAGAAGAACAAACAGAGCTAACAAGCGAAGAAATCGAAGCTGCAGCTGAAGAAATTGAAACAGCAGCATTCGAAGAAACAGAAGAAGATACAGAAGAAAACTAATAAGGAGATTAAGATGGCAGTAAGTGCAAGTTTAGTAAAAGAATTAAGAGAAATGACAGGCGCTGGAATGATGGACTGCAAAAAAGCCTTAGAAGAAACTAATGGCGACATCGATGCAGCTGTTAAACTACTAAAAGAAAAAGGTCAAGCAACACTTGACAAAAAAGCGGGTAGAGTAGCAGCAGAAGGTGTAATCGGTTCATATATCCACAACAACAAAATTGGTGTTATCGTAGAAATCAACACAGAAACAGATTTCTCTGCAAATACTGACACAGTAAAAGACTTTGCTCGTGACATTGCTATGCACATAGCAGCAGCTAATCCACTTTATATCTCAGAAGAAGATGCTGATGAAGCTGATATCAACGAACAAAGAGATATCCTTATCAACCAAGCTATCAACGAAGCAAGTGATGATATGCCAGAAGATAAGAAAAAAATGATTGCTGAGAAAAAAGTTGAAGGTAGACTTAAAAAATACCTATCAGAAGTTTGCTTACTAGACCAAGCTTACATCAAAAATCCTGACCTAACTGTTGAACAATACTTAAGAGACACTGCTAACAACGTTGGCGAAAACATCAAAATAAGAAGATTCGCTAGATTCGAAGTTGGTGAAGGTCTTGAAAAGAAAGAAGAAGACTTCGCTGCTGAAGTAGCTTCACAAATGAACGCTTAGGAAAGGTTCTTCGGTCACCTATTTTTATAGGTGGCTTTTTTCTTTACATAATTTTTAGAAGCGTTTTCTAATTAAGATATGGAGTTTATATGTTTGAAAATTTTAGATGGTTTTTAAAATATTCCAAGAAAAACTATATGATAGGATCAGTTTCTCTGATACTAACAGATGTTATCTCGTTATTCTTACCATATATTACAGGCAAACTCATAGATATGGTGTATCTTGGTAGTCTAACTGCGGACTCTTTTAAGAGAATGATTTTATTTTCTCTAGTGCTCGTAGTATTGAAGTATGTGACTGCTATAGGCTGGTCATACAATATTTTTAAAGCCTCATCCATGATGGAGTATGTTTCCCGTGATAAATTAATGAGTAAATTCTTAAGGCAATCACAAAGATTTTTCGAACAAAATCCAACTGGTTCATTAATGAGTAAGTCCACCCAAGATGTGAGCCAAATAGCAATGTTTGCTGGATTTGGTATACTTGCATTTTTTGATGCTATTTTATTTCCGATCTTTATCCTTGGAATGATGATTGTAACAATTGATTTTAAGATGACTGTTTTTGCAATACTACCTATGCTAATATTTGTAGTGGCTTATTCAAAACTCGTTGGCAAGTGGTATATCAGAAGTAAAGCTGTAAATGAAAGCTTTGATGAACTTACCAACACTGTGCTAGAAGATGTGGAAGGTATTAGAATTATCAGAGTATATAATATCGGAGATCTTAGAGAAGAAAGGTTTAGAAATTCTTCTAGAAAACTTGCTGATAGATACGTAGATTTAGCTAGGCTTCAAGCTATGATGGAGCCAGCCGAGAGAGTCACCACTACCATTTCCTATATTATTGCCATAGGCTACGGTTCATACCTTGCTTCGAATGGCATCCTTACTGTCGGCCAAGTTGTTTCATTTACTTATTATCTAAACATGTTAATCTGGCCAATGTTTGCCTTTGGTGAGTTTATGAATGTCTACCAACAAGCAAGCGCTGCTATGGATAGGATACTTGAAGTTATAAATTATAAAGAAGAAATAGCTGATAGTACGAAGCTTCCTAAAGTTATCGAAAACCCAGATATTATTTATGATAAGCTATCTTATAAATATCCTTCTAGCTCTGAAAATGTCTTAACTGACATAGATCTAGCTATCAAAAACGGATCTTCGCTTGGCGTGATAGGTAAGACTGGTAGTGGAAAGACTACTTTGATCAAACAACTACTTGATATTTATAAGGTGGATAAAGAATCCATTATAATAGGAGATGATTACTATTCGAATTTGTCAGCTCATAGCTTTAAAGAAGAACTAGGCTATGTACCACAAAGACATATGATTTTCTCTGATACACTTAAGAATAACATCCTATTTTCAAAACCAGATGCTACTGAAGAACAATTAGAAGAGGCTATTAATATAGCTGACTTCAAAAAAGACGTGGCAGAATTTACCCAAGGCCTTGATACCTTAACAGGTGAAAAGGGTGTATCCCTATCAGGTGGCCAAAAGCAAAGACTTTCTATAGCTCGTGCAGTACTAAAAGATCCGCAAGTTCTAATCCTTGATGATGCAATGAGTGCTGTAGATGCCAATACTGAACAAAATATTATCAGAAACCTAACTGAATCTAGAGCAGGGAAAACTACCATCATCATAGCTCATAGAATAAGCCAGGTTCAAAATTGTGATAATATCATAATCATGGATGAAGGAAAGATCATCGATGCAGGCAATCATGATGAACTTATGAGTAGGGAAACCTGGTATAAAGAACAATACGAAAACCAAATTAGTGGAGGTGTAAGTAATGGCAAATAAAGATAAATACGCAAGAAACCTCCTCAAATCATATGCACTTGAAGAGAAAGCTTCCTTTATAAAGGGCTTTATATTTTCACTTATTAGAACTGGTCTTGAATTATCAGCGCCCTTGATAATAGGTTATATACTAAATAACCTAATATCACTAAATATGACCAAAGCTGATTTTAGAAAAATCATGCTATACCTAGCCCTATATTTTGTTGTAAATATGCTAGCAGGGATTATTCTAAATCGTACTTTCATTTCATTTGAAAAAGCATCGGCAAATATTGCTTACAAAATGCAAAATGATGTGTATAAGAAAGTAAATACTTTCCCGATTTCTTATTTTGATAGCCTGCCAGCAGGTAAGATATCATCTAGAATCACAAATGATACCAATAAAGTAAAAATCATGTTTAGGCTAATATTTAAAGATATTTCAACATCAATGGTACTAGCCCTTGGTTTGATTATTACCTTATTTGTGACAAATCCTATTGCTGGCTTGATGCTTATTCCATTAGCGCCTATTATATATATCATATATAGGTCGTTTACTAATTACACCAGAACTTATACTGCTGAGATTAGAAGAAATACATCTGAAATAAATGCTCAAATCAATGAATACATCCAAAATATGGAAATCATCCAAGCTTATAATAGAGAAGACTTCATTAAAGATAAATTTGATAAGTCAAATACTGAGATTTATAATCAAGCCATAAAGCTAGCAAAGATAAGATCATATTCAGGCTATAGGGCGATGGATATAGTTTCATACCTCGCCCAAATTATAATACTGATATACTTCGGCCTAGGCCAACTAACTGATTATTACTCTGTAAGTATTGGTAGTTTATATGTAATATTTGACTATACTACAAGGCTAATGAATGAAATAAGATTTATAATAATGAGAATTGGCGAAGTGACTGAATCTATGGCATCAGCTGAACATATCTTTGAGTTATTAAAACTAGAATCTCAAGAAGAACTTACTGAAACTATCGAAGATATAGATAGGGAAATTGTCTTTGACGATATCCATTTCTCATATATTGACGGTGAAGAAGTTATAAAAGGTATCTCATTTGATGTAGATAGGGGCGAATCTATTGCCTTTGTCGGTCAAACTGGTTCTGGTAAGTCTACGCTCATAAACCTATTGCTTAATTTCTACCAACCACAACAAGGTAAGATTACTATTGGCGGTCAAGATATTTCCAGAGTAAATAGAGATAGCCTCAGACGCGATATGGCTGTAGTACTACAAGATGCCTTTCTATTTAAGGCTGATATTGCAAAAAATATCACTCTAGGAAATAACTATACTGATGCCGAAGTAAGAGAAGCCCTACTTGCAGTAGGAGGGGATAGGCTAATTAAAAAAGGTATCCACACTGAAGTTATGGAAGGTGGATCAAACCTATCTCAAGGTGAAAAGCAGCTAATAAGTTTCGCTAGAGCCTACATCAGAAATCCTAAAATTCTTATCCTAGATGAAGCTACAAGCAATATCGATACTGAAACTGAGACTATCATCCAAGAGGGAATTGATAAATTAAAAGAAAATAGAACTACATTTATCATAGCTCACAGGCTATCAACTATAAAAAATGTAGATAAAATCATAGCTTTATCATATGGTGAAATCGTAGAAACAGGTAACCACGAAACACTCATGAAATCGGATGGTTACTATAAACAAATGTATGAAAAGCAGATGAAAGAAGCGAAATAAGTCTTTAGGATTACCTAAAGATTTATTTTTTTGTATCGTTTTCTCTTCGTATAATTATTAGTTTATGGTATAATTAAATAGGAATGCAAATTCCAGGTAAATTAAATAGGAGGTGATAATAAATGGATAATCCAGTTTTTATAATCATTACTGTCGCCTTCGTATTGTTAGCTTTTATTTTAGGCTTTATGTATCATAGATCATCTAGTGAGAAAAAAATTGGTTCAGCTGAAGCCCTCAGCCGCCAAATCATCGAAGATGCGAATAAACAAGCAGAAACTATAAGACGCGAAACTCTTATGGAAGCAAAAGATGAAATTGCTAGAATCCAATCTGAAAATGACAAAAAGCTTAGCAAAAGAAGCGACGAGCTCGATAAAAAAGAGGCTCGTTTGTTTAAAAAAGAAGAAAGTCTTGACAATAGAGCTTTATTGATTGACAAAAAGGCTGATCAAATCTCTAGTGATCAGAAGAGGTTAAAACAAAAAGAAGACAGCATTGATAAACTGATTGAACAACAACAATTAGAATTACAAAATATCGCAGGACTTACTAATAACGAAGCTAAAGAAATTATCCTAGAAAGTGTCAAAAAAGACACCATCCACGAATCAGCTAGACTTATCAAAGAAGCTGAAGAACGTCTCAAATCTGAAAGCAAAAAGCTTGCTACAGAAATTCTCGCTACTACTATCCAAAGATACGCTGCTGATCAAGTTGCAGAAAATACAGTATCAGTAGTAAATCTTCCAAATGATGAAATGAAAGGTCGTATCATAGGCCGTGAAGGTAGAAATATCAGAGCCTTCGAACAACTATCAGGTGTAGACCTTATCATAGATGATACACCAGAAGCGGTTGTAATCTCATCATTTGAACCGGTACGTCGTGAGATAGCAAAAGTAGCTTTGGAAAGACTTATCACAGATGGTAGAATCAACCCATCTAGAATAGAAGAAACTATCCAAAAGGCAGACGAAGAAGTGGAACAAAGAATAATTGAAGATGGTGAAGCTGCAGCTGAAGCAGCTGGTGTCTTAAACCTACACCCACAACTAGTTAGAATGCTCGGTAAGATGAAATTTAGAACTAGTTATGGTCAAAACGTATTAAAACATTCAGTAGAAGTAGCAAACATAGCTGGAATGCTTGCTGAAGAAATCGGAGCTGATGCTCAAACTGCTAGACGCGGTGGCCTATTACACGACATTGGTAAATCTATAGACCACGAAGTCCAAGGTACACACGTAGATCTAGGAGTTGAAGCAGCTACTAGATACGGGGAAAATAAATACGTAGTAAACGCCATCCAGTCACACCACGGTGATGTTGAACCAAATTGCGTAGAATCAATTTTAGTTCAAACAGCAGATGCCATATCTGCAGCTAGACCTGGTGCTAGACGTGAAAGCTTAGAAAACTACATTAAGAGATTAGAATCCCTAGAAGAGATTGCTAATTCATTTGATGGTATCGAAAAATCATTTGCTCTACAAGCAGGCCGTGAACTTAGAATCATGGTTAAGCCTGATAGAATATCTGATGATGAAATGATTGTAATTGCTAGAGAGATTGCAAAACGCATCGAAGAAGAATTAGAATATCCGGGAGAAATCAAAGTTAATGTACTTAGAGAATCAAACGCGATAGAATACGCTAGATAATAGCAAAACAATACTGCCGGAGGAATCTGGCAGTTTTTAATTGCTTATAATTATATACCATGAGACTCGATATATAGTAGAAGTTGCTTTAAAGGGGAGATAAATAAAAAAATCAATTATTGCACAAAATAATAATTTTGTGCAATAATTGAAAAGAGTTTGATAGAGGGTACAATACTTACTACCAGAACTAATTTAAGGACTTTTTATGACTCAACCACTTATACTTATGGATTATTTAAACTATTTAAAGACAATACGTGGTCTTTCGCCTATGACAATTAAAGAATATGCTTACGACCTAGAAAATTTTTTTGAATATCAAATTCTTAGAAATGTATATTACGGAGATTTATCATCATTTGATAAAAACTTTAAATCAGAATCAATAAACACCTATATCAATCCAGACTTTTTGGGTAATCTTAATATCCAAGACCTTTACGCTTACTTATCTTATTTGGACAATGAAAAAGATGACAACGCCACCACTCGTGCTAGAAAAATATCAGCACTTCGTTCCTTTTATAAGTACTTATATTCTGAAATCGAAGTGATTGATAAAAATATCACAGAGAAGCTACGAAACCCTAAAATAAGCCAAAGACAACCGGTCTATCTCACCCTAGATGAAACAGAAAGGTTACTTGCTGCTGTAAACCAAGAGAAAAATGACTTCTTGAGGGCTCGTGACTTAGCTATTATCTTTACCTTCCTTACCACGGGTATGAGATTATCAGAGCTTGTTAGCATAAATGTATCTGATATAGGAAACGACCATTTTAAGATAGTTGGTAAGGGTAATAAAGAAAGAACTGTATATCTAACGGAAAATGCAACTCGCCTTATCCATCATTATCTAGCTATAAGAAACGAATACCTAGATGGACTTTATATCGATGCCCTATTTATTTCTACTAGAAAGAAGAGAATCAGCAATAGAACTGTTCAAGCTACTATTGAAAAATATTTAGAAAAGGCAGGCTTTGATACTTCTGTCTACTCTACCCATAAGCTTCGCCATACTGCTGCAACTCTTATGTATAAGTATGGCAATGTAGATATAAGGGCTCTCAAAGATATCCTAGGCCACGAAAATATATCTACAACTCAAATCTACACTCATTTAGAAGATGAAGATTTGAAAAATGCTGTTAATAAGAATCCGCTCTCAAAGCTCGATATTTGATAATAAAAAAAGAGGTACTTATATATACCCCTTAGTTTTAAAATCGCTTAGAACGCATTTTAGAGCGAGCTTGCCGTGATAATAATTGAGCCCACCTTGCACATATGCTATATATGGTTCTCTGAGTGGACCATCAGCAGAAAGTTCACTAGTAGCACCTTCTACAAAACCGCCTGATGCCATTATAACCGGATCTTCATACCCTGGCATTGGGAATGGTTCTGGAGTTAGATTGCTATCTACTGTTGATGCATTTTGTATTGATTTGCAAAATGATATTACCTTATCTGGATCTTTAAATTTAATAGCTTGCACTACATCGCTTCTTGGATCATCGATTTTTGGAGTAATATCATAGCCAAAGCTATCAAAAACTTTTCCAAATAAAAGGCCTACTTTGATAGCTTCCTTTACTATATGGGGAGCAAAATATAATCCTTGTAGTACTTGTCTGCTAGTACCAAAGCTTAGGCCCTCGTCTTTACCGATACCTGGAGCTGTAAGAGTATTTGCGCAAAATTCTACCAAATCCCTCTTGCCAGCTACATAGCCGCCAGTAACTGCAATACCACCGCCGAGATTTTTTATAAGAGAACCTGCTAGTATATCAGCACCAACTTCTATCGGTTCACGGTCTTCGGTAAATTCACCATAGCAATTATCAACAAATACAATTGTATCAGGATTAGCTTTTTTAATTTCAGTGATGGCCTTTTCTATTTCGTCTATTGTAAAAGCACGCCTTTCTGTATATCCTGTAGACCTTTGGATTAATGCAAGCTTGGTATTGCCATTAATAACTTCACTTATACCAGGATAGTCAATCATATTATTATTGTCTAATGCTAGTTTGCTATATTTTACACCCTTCGATAATAAATTGCCTTTTTTATTCCCAGCTATACCTATTACTTGTTGCATAGTATCATATGGATCATCTGTGATAGCAACCATTTCATTACCATGATTTAATAAGGCAAATAGTACTAAGCTTAGAGCATGTGTACCTGCAACTATACTTGGTCTTACCAAAGAATCCTCAGCTTTAAATATATCAGCAAATATTGCTTCTACAGTAGCGCGACCTGTATCAGCATAGCCATAGCCTGTAGCAGATATGAAGTCTTGGGTAGACAGATTGTTGTTGTTAAAGGCTTTTAGGACCTTAAGTTGGTTATATTCAGATATTTGTTCAAGCCTTTTAAAATTTTTATCTAAATCTTCTTCGCCTTGTTGGATTAATTCATCAAATGAATTATCTATATTGTAATGTTGGTATACTTCGTTAAAATTCATAAACTTCCTTTATAATGCTGATAATAATATCAGCTGCATCATCTTTATCTATATTATCCATGAGAATTTCATGGCTAAAACCATAATTTAAATATCTTTTCATCCAAGTAACTTGTCTTTTGGCATAGTGCCTGGTGTTTTTTTGAATGAGATCTATAAGATCATCTATATCTATCTCTCTTTTAATAAAAGGAAAGATTTCCTTATAACCAATAGCAGCCATAGACTGAGAGTCTTCACTTAGGTTATATTTATTAATCAAACTCACAAATTCTTCTATCAAACCTTCATCAAGCATTCCAATTACTCGATTGTTAATTTTTTGGTAAAGCTTATCACGGTTTTTATAGTTTAGGAAAAATAATAATGGGCTTATTTCTTTGTTTAATTCTTTTTCCCCAGTCCTAATCCCAGATGGGACTTGGCCGGTTGATTCATATATTTCAAGGGATCTTATTATCCTATTTGTTTCATTGGGATGGTATTTTTTTGCTGTAATAGGATCAATTTCATAGAGTTTGTTATATAGGTAGAGGCTACCTTTTTCTTCATTTAAGGCAGTAAGTCTATCCCTAATTTCTTCATCTTTTGGGGCAGCTCCATAGTTCATTTCAAAAAGAATCGAGTCAATATAAAATCCCGTACCGCCAGCTATAATAGGTATTTTGCTCCTATTATTTATCTCTTTTATCAAATCACGGGCCTCATTTGAAAAGTTCTCCACTGAAAACTCTTCATTCGGATATACCACATCTATCATGTGATGAGTGATGCCTTGGGTATTAGCTTCTTTGGCAGTACCTATATCCATCTCTTTATAAACCTGTTGACTATCAGCAGAAATTATCTCACCGTTAAATGCTTTCGCTATTTTAATGGCTATATCACTTTTCCCGCTAGCTGTGGGGCCTGTAATTATGATTACTTTATCAGTCAAAATACTTCTCCAATTGGTCTTTATGAATAACTATCATGATAGCCTTGCCATCGTAGGTCTTGTAAGGATTGTCCAGTTGATAGACATCTTTTATAAGAGCTATAGCTTCGGCTTCACCTATTTGTGCTCCCTTCCTAAAGGAATTTGATTTAATAAACTTATAAATGCTCTTATTAAAAAGATCGCTTTCGTAATTTATATCTAATAAATCGTAGAAAAAACTATGATCTACGGGCACATCAAATATTTGAGGTATAGACCTTATTATTACTTGATTTTCAGAATATAAGTCCACATCTAAACCGAGTTTATTTATATATTCTTTTTTCTGATTAAACTTAATCTTATCGTCAGCTTTTAGATTTATGATGATGGGGTTTAATAAAATTTGGCTAAATATACTAGACTCGTTAAATTGTTTCATAAATTCATCATATTTTATAGCCTCATCAGCTCTTCTGTGGTCTAAGACTATTATTTCATCGTGAGATTTATTAAATATAGAGTAACGACCAAAAATACTCGTTAGGTATGAATATTTGGGGCTATCTTCTATAAAGCTATGAGGAGCTTCGTAGTTTTCTATTTTTTGATTAGTTTCCTTTACAAAAGTATTCGATATATCTAGGCTCTCATCAAAAAACTCATTATTTTCATAACTACTAGCCTCTTCCCTTACTATATTAAAGGAAGCATATTTATCTAGCAAACTTGAATAATCACTAAAATCTGCAATTTCATTATTTGTATTCTCGATTACTTTAAATTGGTCTGGGCTTTTTGATTCGTATAATCTATTTTTAATGCTAGTAGATAATAAGTGTGTTAGCTCATCTTCATAGTTAAATTTTATTTTTCTTTTATTCGGGTGGATATTTACATCTAAGTTTTTTGGATTGGTTTCTATAAAGATGAAAAAAGCCGGAAATCTCTGGCTAGGTATATAGGACCTATATTCCCTTTCGATAGTATCTGTGATGAGACTATTATCTATGAGGCGATTGTTTACAAATATATATTGCAGCGACCTCGAACCTCTGTAATAATTTGCCGTTGAAATAAGACCTGTAATCTTATATATATCATTTCTAGCAGATATTTCTAGGAGATTATCAGCTAGATTATCATCTAATAGCTTAGATATCTTTACATCATAGGAATCATTTATATTGGTTTTAAATTCAACCCTACCATCTTTGATGAACTTGATTGAAACATCAGGATAACCAATTGCTAGAGAATACATAAGTTTGCTTATCTGGTTGGACTCAATAGTGTCAGACCTTAAGAATTTCTGTCTAACTGGCAGGTTCTTAAAAAGATTTGATACCTCGATGCTAGTACCATCATTTGTAGCAATACTTTTAATTTTTGGATGACTTTCCTTAAAATCTATCTTACTACCTAGTTTGCTATCCTTAGTTTTTGATATGGCAGACACATCGCTCACGCTTACGATACTGCTTAGGGCTTCACCTCGAAAACCAAGAGAATAGATATCATATAGGTCTTCAAATTTTACAATCTTTGATGTAGTGTGTTTTTCAAAAGCCAGAGCGAGATCATCTTTTGCAATCCCTACTCCATCATCAGTTACTCTTATATAGGTCTTACCGCCATTTTTTATCTCAACAGTGATATTACGAGCCTTGGCATCTATGGAATTTTCGACTAATTCTTTTACAATTGAAACAGGGGACTCTATTACCTCCCCTGCTGCTATTTGTTCGATTGTATGTTGGTCTAGTTTTGCTATAGGCATTATAGCTCACTTATCCTTTCTGTGAGTTCGTTTAGGACGCTTATTGCTTCTATTGGGGTCATTTCGTTTACATTTATATTACTTGCCATGGATTTGAGGCTATCAAATTTATCCTCATTTATCTGATTTATAGTTTCTTTTATATCAGCTGATTTATCTAGTTTAAATCCATCAGCCTGGTCTATTTTATTCATGAATTTCTTGGCGTTATCAGTTATCTCACTAGGCAAACCTGAAAGCTTTGCTACTTCTATACCATAGGATCTGTCTGATTTGCCATACGATATTTTTCTTAAAAATACTAGATTGTCATCTTCATTTAATATTTCAATTTTTAGATTTTTTACATTATCAAGTTCGTTTTCTAGTATAGTTAGCTCGTGAAAATGTGTAGCAAATACTGTCTTAAATTTCTTTTTCTTTGATATATAGTCGACTAAAGCCATGGCTATGCTTAGGCCATCATCTGAGGAGGTGCCGCGGCCTACTTCATCTAGGATGACAAATGAATTGGCTGTAGCGTTTTTAAGGATATTACTTACTTCATTCATCTCAAGCATAAAGGTAGATTCACCTTTGGAAATATTATCACTTGCCCCAATTCTAGAAAATACCTTATCGCATATGCCGATTTGTGCTTCAGCTGCTGGTACAAATGATCCCATTTGCGCGAGTATTATGATAATAGCCATCTGCCTCATATAAGTAGACTTGCCTGCCATATTGGGACCAGTGATGATTTGTATTAGGTTATTGTCTTCACCAATATCAGTGTCATTTGCTATAAATTCATTTTCTTTAAGATTTTTTTCGATTACTGGATGTCTACCGTCTTTGATAATAATTTTGTTAGAATTATTTATAAGAGGTCTGACATAATTGTTATCAACTGATACTCTTGCCAGAGTATTAAGACTATCAATATTTGCAATCATCTTAGCTAGGGCTTGGAGCATTAGAGTTTCATTTAGAATTTGATCCCTGATTTGATTAAAGATATCATATTCCAAATCATTGACTTCTGCTTCCCCACCCAGTATGAGGCTAGATAATTCTTCTAGTTTTTCCGTGGTATACCTTTCTTGATTTTTTAAGGTTTGTTTTCTGATATAATCTTCTGGCACCTTATCGAGATTACTTTTGGTTACTTCAATAGAATAGCCATTATTTTTATTATAGATGATCTTAAAGTTCTTTATACCAGTCCTGTCACGCTCAGATACTTCATATTCTTTTAGTTTTTGAGTAGCTTCACCAGAAGATATTTTAAGATTATCCAGTGTATCGGAATAGCCTTCTTTTATGATCCCGCCTTCTGTGATGGCAATAGGTGGTTCATCTACTATAGATTTTTCTAAAAGTTCGTATAAGTGTCTTACATCAGGTAAATTTAGGCCTAGATTTTTTATTATATCAGTATTTGATTTTTCAAGGTATGCCTTTAAATTTGGTATTGGTGCTAATGAGTTTTTAAGTGATATGAAGTCACGGGCATTGGCACGCTTATATGAAATCTTTCCTACTAGCCTTTCTAGGTCATATATATCGGATAAAAAATTATTTACATTTTGTGAGTCTATAGGATTATTATAGAAATACTCGACTATATCTAGTCTTCTATTTATCTTCTCCTTATCAATCAGAGGGCGTTCTAGCCATTCATTTATAAGTCTAGACCCCATTACAGTTTCACATTGGTCGATGATTTTAAGAACTGTATCATCCTTGCTATTATTATTTAAATTGCGGTGTAGCTCTAGATTTTTTCTAGTATTAGCCTCAAGTTCAAGATAGTCATTGATTTCAAGGACTTCGAGGTTGTTGATGTGACTTAGTTTGTCATCATAAAACTTATAAATATAATCGATGAGATTTGCTAGGGACACTATTGATAACCTGTTGTTTTCAATTTTTCTAAAGTTATCCTCACCTAAATAATCAACTATTGTTTGTATCCTTGACCTATAATCAGCGCTGTCATCAATATAGTTAAGGAATATATTAGAATTATTGTGTAGGTATTTATTTACTTCTTTTAGATTGAAATTTTCGTTTATTATGATTTCAGAAGGGTTTATCTTTTCAATCTGATCTATGGCTCTTTTTGATATGAGATCATTTGAACCTTTAATTTCAAAAGTTACAAGCTTACCTGTAGATATATCTCCATAGGAAATAGAAAGACCAAAATCATTTTGAAATAATGAAAGCAGATAATTATTTTCTTTATTATCTAGAGAATCCATGTCTGTGATAGTACCTGGAGTGATTACCCTAGTTATGGCGCGTTTAACAAGACCCTTGGCTTCCTTTGGGTCTTCTACTTGGTCACAAATAGCTACTTTGTAGCCTTTACGTACTAGCTTATTCACATAATTATCTACTACATGATGCGGCACCCCACACATAGGCGCTTTTTTCTCGTGGCCACATTCTTTACCAGTAAGGGTCAGGCCCAGAGCTTTACTTACTATGATGGCATCGTCAAAAAATGATTCATAAAAATCCCCTACTCTATAGAGTAGTAGGGCGTCTTTGAAGTTTTGTTTGACATCGACATAGTGCCTTAGCATTGGTGTTAGTTTATCGTAAGTAAAAGTTTCTCTCATCGTATCCCTCATTTCTCCTTATATTATACCACATTAAAAAATACCCACGCGTACGTGAGTATTATCTAATATCCAAGGTTTTGACATTGGTAAACCATGATGAGCTTTCGCCTGTGGAGGTATCTATGATGGCCATCTTGCCGTAGGCTGGTGAAAGGTCATATAGGGGCTGATCGTTTATCTTATAAACCAAATACACCCTATCAGGTTCTAGGGCAGCAGACATAGAAAGTCTTTTGGTATTGCCTTCATTGTCTTCTATTACAATGGCTGCTCTATCACTTAAGTTGTAGTTGAGTTTACCAAGTATCCTCTCAACTGATACTCCTTCTATATCTACCTTCTCTAGATCATTATTGAGTGTGATATTTTTCTTGACTGCGCCAATTTTACGTATTTCTTCAAGAGTCAATGAATCTAATTGGTCGCCACCGCCTTTTACAATCAGTATTTCATTGTTGTATTTAGCTATTTCGCTTTCTCTTATTCTATTTATTGATATTGTTGCAATGATAAGAACTAGGATAGCTATTATACCTACGAATATTATCCTATACTTATTTCTTTTTAATTTTTTATTTACTTTCTTGTTTGTCATTATCTACCAGTGGACCCAAATCCAGCTTCGCCTCTATCTGTCTCGTCTAGTTCATCTACTATTTTTATATCAAATCTTTGGTAAGGCTGGATAATAAGTTGGGCTAGCCTATCACCTTTTTTGATTACTTGTTCACTATCACCAAAGTTGTAGAAATACATCATTATCTCGCCCCTATAATCAGAGTCGATCACTCCAATAGTATTGGCAAGCATAAGATTTCTCTTAACACCAGTTGATGATCTAGGATAGACCCCACCAAAATATCCATCTGGTATGGCTACCCTAATGCCTGTATGTACTTTAACTGTTTCTTTCGGTTTTATAATTATGTCTTCTTCATTTGAACAAGGTAGGTCTATACCAGCAGACTGATCTGTTCCATATGAAGGTGTAAAATTTTCACTTACTATTTTTAATTCTTCTCTCATAATACCATCCTCACCATGTTAATATACCAATTTTTTACACTTTTACAAAAAAAAGTATAATCAAAGAAAGAGAGGTAATCATGGAAAAAATAGTAGAAAGATTTTTAAAATATATATCAATTGACACTAAATCAGACTTTAACAAAGCTTTGTCTGAAAAACCATCTAGTCCTGGCCAGTGGGACTTGGCAAAGCTATTAAAATCAGAACTTGAAGATTTGGGCCTAGAAGCAACTTTAAGCGACGAATGCTTTGTATATTCTGAGATTAAGGCCAACACTGATAAGAAGTTGCCAAAAGTAGGTTTTATTGCTCATATAGATACTTCTCCTGAAATGGATGGTGGTATCAAAGACCCACAAATAATAGATTATGAGGGCGGAGATATTAAGTTAAATGATAAGCTAGCTATTACTCCAAATGAGTTTCCGATATTAAATGAACTTGTAGGACAAACTATAATCACAACTCGTGGAGAAACACTTTTAGGTGCTGATGATAAGTCAGGTGTAGCAGCTATCATGACAATGGCAGAATATTTCATAAACCATCCAGAAGTAGAACATGGAGATATCAAAATCACCTTCACACCAGATGAAGAAACTGGTACAGGTGCAGATACTTTTGATGTTGAGCTTTTTGATGCTGATTTCGCTTATACTGTAGATGGTGGTGTTCTAGGTGAATTAGAATACGAAACCTTCAATGGATGCGATGCAAAAGTAAGAATACACGGAAAATCTGTCCACCCAGGTTCTGCGAAAAATACAATGGTTAATTCACTTACTATTGCCAATGAATTTGATAGAATGCTAGGTGAAGTAAGAAGACCAGAACACACTGAAGACTATGAAGGCTTCTTCCACTTATTTAATATCAATGGCGGTGTTGAAAATACAAGTATGGATTACATCATTAGAGACCATGATAGGGATAAATTTGAAGCTAAGAAAAAAGAATTTGAGGCTAATGCTTCGTATTTAAACAATAAATACGGTGATGTGATAGAAGTAGAACTTAGAGATAGTTATTATAATATGGGTGATGTCCTAAAAGAGCATCCAGAAATAGTAGGATATGCAAAAACAGCTATGGAAAATCTGGGTATAGAACCTATCATCTCCCCTGTCCGTGGTGGAACAGATGGGTCTAAGCTATCATTTATGGGTCTTCCATGCCCAAATATTTTTGCTGGAGGACTCAATTTCCACGGAGTATATGAGATGCTTCCAATCGAATATATGGAAAAATCAGCTGAAACAATTATTGAGCTAGTGAAAGTTATTGCTAATAAATAGTAGTTGTTATATAATGGATGTAGGTAGATAATACCATACATAACTAAGTAAAGGAGTTAAAAATGACTGAAGATAAAAAAGATATACTTGATCCTGAAACAGGAGAAGAAAAAGAGTCTAGCCAATTCGAAGGTGACGAAAGCCTAGAAGAAGTTGCTAACAACCTAGAAGAAACTGAAGGTGAACACGATCCTGATGCTAAATTCATTACAGATACTGAAGAAAGAAATCCTCACTCAGATGAGGCTGATGCTGTATCTGGTCCAACTGCAGAAGGCAGAAGAACAAGAGTAGACGATCTTCCAGAAAACCCATCTGAAGAAAACTAATAAAATTACAGGCCATATAGCCTGTTTTTTTGTGCGAAAATTTAAGGTGATGTTGCAGAATAGGTAATTCTATTCTGCTCATCATCTTTTTTATTAAATATGCATATTTAGCTAGCCGAGTACACCATGATTTTTAAAAATCATTTTGTTTTAGAAATATTTTTCTTAAAAATAGGCTCAATTAATAGAGCTAGCTATTTGGATATTTTTTTCTTAAGCAGCTTTGTATTTTATGATTTCTAAGTTCTTATTTTCTATTTTTGATGTCAATTTATTTAAGTTTAGTGCCATTGATAAAA
>HG326664.1:125130-176218 GCA_000308255.3 Anaerococcus pacaensis 9403502
TTCCTCGTCTTTTTTCTATCTTAGGACTTTTGCAACAGCCCCTTATGAATTAGCAAAATGGGTTTGATTCTTCCATATCGATTTTGATATCTTTACCTTCTAGTATTAGATTCATATTTCTCATAGAACACATTGATCCACACATAGTGCATGTACCATCATCTGAGTGGTTTGATTCTTCCCAATATCTACGAGCCTTTACTGGATCTAGGGCAAGTTCGAACATACCTTCCCAGTCAAGAGCTTGACGGCGTTTACTCATTTCTAGGTCCCATTCACGGGCGTGAGCTAGTTTATGAATATCTCCCGCGTGAGCTGCGATTTTTGTAGCAATGATACCTTCGCGTACATCGTCTACATCAGGTAGCCTTAAGTGCTCTGCTGGTGTTACATAACATAGGAAGTCTGCTCCAGCTGCTGCTGCGATAGCCCCACCTATAGCTGATGTGATGTGGTCATAGCCTGGTGCGATATCTGTAACTAGTGGGCCTAATACGTAAAATGGTGCATTGTGGCATAGGCGTTTTTCTAGTTGCATGTTCATAGCAATGTCCCCTATTGGCACGTGGCCTGGGCCTTCAATCATAATTTGAACATTTTTCTCCCAAGCTCTCTTTGTAAGTTCACCTAGTGTAATAAGCTCAGCAATTTGTCCAGGATCTGTTGCATCGTGGATACCACCTGGTCTGAGTGAGTCACCTAGTGAGATTGTAACATCGTGTTCATAGCAGATATCAAGTAATTCATCATAGTATTCGTAGAATGGATTTTCTCTATCATTCATCTTCATCCATCCAAATAGTAGGGATCCACCGCGAGATACAATTTCATTCACTCTTCTATTTCTAAGGTATATTTCAGCATTAGCCTTGTTGATACCAGCATGTATTGTGACAAAATCTACCCCATTTTCAGCGTGATTTCTCACTACATCTAAGAACTCTTCTGCCTTTATAAAGCTAAGGCCTTTTTCAAGAAATCCTACAGCATCATACATTGGCACTGTGCCAATCATAGCGGTTGATTTTTCTATTAGTTTTTCTCTAAACTCTTGGGTCTTACCATAGTTTGAAAGGTCCATGATAGCTTCAGCCCCCATTGATAGGGCCATATCTACTTTTGCCATCTCAAGGTCCATATCATTTAGGTCTTTCGAAATACCAAGGTTTACGTTAATTTTAGTTCTAAGGCCTGTACCTACACCTTCTGGAGAAATAGACTTGTGGTGGATATTGCAAGGTATAACTATCTCACCTATCGCCATCTTTTCTAACAGATAATCAGTTGATACGCCTTCTTTTTCAGCTACTATTTCCATTTCAGGTGTTACAATACCTTTTTTAGCAG
Source organism: Anaerococcus pacaensis 9403502 (assembly GCA_000308255.3). Classification (GTDB taxonomy): domain Bacteria; phylum Bacillota; class Clostridia; order Tissierellales; family Peptoniphilaceae; genus Anaerococcus; species Anaerococcus pacaensis. The sequence continues at coordinate 126,478 of HG326664.1, forward strand.
CTTCCATCTGTGTTTTATATTCCATAAATAAAAAACCTCCTAATTTTATAAATAGGAGTTCCTTTTGCTTCCCTACGCGTGCATTACCACAACAGGTTTAAATGGTCTAACTCATTCGTTACTCTCAGCAAAAAGCTCCCATAGTTTTTATTTATAAATTTATTATATAATACTTGTGATTAATTGTAAAATAAGAATGTACTGAAAGAATCAAGAAAAAAAGAGCTATGCGCTCTTAGTTTTCTTCTTCTATTACTTTTCTAAGCATGTCCCCTTTTTCAAGTGGGAGATCTATATACATATGGATTTCTTCTTTTGCTTTATTAGCGACTTCGATTTCTTCGCCCTTAGTATTGGTCATAGCAGTGATCTTATAATTATAATAGTCAGGAGAATTACCAAATATTTCTATCTCATCGCCTACAAAAAACCTATTTCTTTGCTCAATAATTGCCTCTTTGGTATCTTCGTTATAATCAAGTACAGCTCCTATGAAGTCATATTTTCTAATGTATGATGAATTTTCATAGATTTGAGCATCGCTATCTGGTTTATTGTGGAAGAAGCCTTTTGTATAGTGTCTGTGGCTAGCTTTTTGGAGTTCGTTGAAATATTTTTCTATAGTTTCTTCGTTATAGTTGCCCTCATAATATGCATCTATAACTTGTCTATAGCTTCTTATTACAGTAGCTACATAAAATGCTGTCTTCATGCGGCCTTCAACCTTAAAGCTATCTATACCTGCTTCAATTAGCTTATCTAGCTCATCGATTAGGCACAAATCTTTTGAGTTCATGATATATGTGCCGCTACCATCTTCCTCAATTGGATAATACTCTCCTGGCCTGTTTTCTTCTTGTATAGAATATTTCCAGCGGCATGCTTGGGCACAGTCCCCCCTATTGGCATCTCTTCCTGCCATGTAGTTTGATAATAGGCATCTACCAGAATAAGATATACACATAGCCCCATGAACAAATACTTCAAGTTCAAGTTCTTTTGGTGTATTATTTCTTATATCAATAATTTCTTCTAGGGATAATTCACGGGCAAGGATCACACGTTTTGCTCCCATCTTGTGCCAGAAATTGACTGTAGCTGAGTTTGTAACAGATGCTTGAGTTGAGATGTGTAGGTCAATATCTGTTAGCTCTTTAGCTATAGAAAATATGCCAGGATCTGATATGATAAGTGCATCTACACCTATTTCATTTAAAAATTTTAGATAATCTTCAAGCCCTTCCATATCTTCATCGTGAGGAACGATATTCATTGTAATATGAACCCTTACATTGTTAGCATGGGCATATTCTACAGCTTTAATCATAGCGTCTCTATCAAAGTTTTTGGCATTGGCACGGAGGCCAAAGCTATCTCCAGCCATAAATACCGCATCAGCACCAAATTTAATAGCTGCTTCGAGTCTTTCCATATCACCAGCGGGGGCAAGTAATTCTACTTTTTTGTTTTCCATCATTTCTCCTTAATACTTAATGTAAGCCCATCTCCTATCGGGATAAGTGATGAAGTAAAATCATCCCTATCTAGGACATAGGCTATAAAATTCCTTAATCTTTTCACTATTGTAATCATGCGTCTATCAAGTAAATCGTCATTTGCCACCATGCCCTTAAAGAGTACATTGTCGGCTATGATAATACCATTAGGATTGAGCATTTTCGCTGTTTGTTCAAAATACTCCTCATAATGGGCCTTATTTGCATCAATAAAGACAAAATCAAAGCCTTGATTTATATTATTCAAGGCTTTTCTGGCATCATCATTTATTAAATTGATATCAGCATTATATTTTTTGAAATTTTCGATAGCTTTTCTAGCATTTGCTTCTTCAAGTTCTATAGTAGTAATTTTTGCTTCAGTGTACTTGTCAAAAATTAGCGCAGAATATCCTATAGCTGTCCCTATTTCGAGTATTGACTCAGGTTTTTTCATCCTAAGTATAGTTTTTAGAAATTCCTTACTTTCTACTTTCATGATTGGGACGTCGTGTTCTTCTGCATAGGCCCTTATTTCAAGAAAATCTCTATCTTCAATTATTGATTCGCTATATAAATTAATATGAGGATAAGTTATATAGGTCATTGCTCTCTACTTCTGATATAACTGGTAGAATCATTGGATCTCTGCCAAGTTCGTTGTATAAATAAGATTTTAAATCTTCTCTGATTTGATATTTGATTTGAGAAATTGCTCTGATTTCTTCTTTTTGACATTTTTCAACAGATCTGATTACAATTTCTTTTGCATTTTCAATGATATCTTGGTTTTCTTTTACATAAACAAAACCACGTGATACTATCTCAGGACCTGCCAGTAGTGCTTGAGTGTTTCTATCAAAGGTGATAGATACAACCATTAGGCCATCTTCTGATAGGTGTTTACGGTCCTTTAATACAATATTTCCTACATCGCCAATACCAGATCCATCTACTAAGACATTGCCCGCTTGTACTTTGCCGGCAAGCTTAGCGTGTTTTTTAGTAAATTCGATTACATCGCCATTTTCTAATACAAAGATATTATCTTTCTCCATTCCCATGTCGATAGCTACTTTTTCGTGTGTTTGTAATTGTCTTGCTTCACCATGGGCAGGGATTAGGTATTTTGGTGTGGTTAATTGATACATTAGCTTGATCTCTTCTTGACAAGCATGGCCTGAAGCATGGACCTTAGCTAGTGATGCATATATGATATTTACACCGATTCTAGTTAGTTTGTTGATAGTATTATTAATTGCGATTTCATTACCAGGTATAGCTGACGAAGATAATATTACAGTATCTGTTTCATTTAAATGAATTTGTTTGTGGTCGCCATTTGCCATACGTGTGAGGGCTGATAGTGGCTCACCTTGGGTACCAGTTGATAGTACAACTATTTCATCATCTGCGTATGATTTGATATTTTTCATATCAATCAAGGTGTTTTTCTTTACATTAAGATAGCCAAGATCAGATGCGATCTTAACGTTATTTATCATTGACCTACCTGATAGGGCAACTTTTCTATTATATTTTTCTGCAGCATAGATTACTTGTTGAACTCTGTGTAGGTTTGATGCAAATGTTGCTACAATTATCCTACCTGTCACTTGTCCAAATATTCTTACAAATGTATCGCCTACTTCTTTCTCGCTTAGAGAATATCCTGGGCGTTCTACATTAGTACTATCTGCATATAGGCCTAGTAAACCTCTTTTGCCTAGTTCTGCTATCCTTTGGATATCTGTAGGGTCTCCATCGATTGGAGTGAAATCCATCTTAAAGTCACCAGTAAATAGGATTGTTCCTATTGGTGATTTAAGGGCTATAGCGCATGAATCTGGAATAGAGTGACTTACTCTAATAAATTCTAGGCTCATCTCACCCACATCTACTTTGTTGTTTACATTTACCATCTTAATTTTATTTGGATTTAAGCCGTGTTCTTTAAATTTATTTTCAAGAAGGCCCTTGGTTAGTTTTGAACAGTAGACATTGGTATCAATATTTTTTAGAAAATAAGGTATAGCCCCAATGTGGTCTTCGTGGCCATGGGTTACAAATATACCTCTTAGTCTATCTTTGTTTTCTTCTACGTAGGAGAAATCTGGAATTACTATGTCTACCCCTAGCATTTCTTCATCTGGGAATGTTAGACCACAGTCAATCATGACCATGTCATTTCCATATTCTACTACAGTACAATTCTTTCCTACTTCTTGTAAGCCCCCGAGAGGGATTACTCTTAACGTCTTATCTTTTGCCATTAATACTCCTTAATTTTTCTGACATTCGGAGCAAGTTCCATATATCCTTAGCGAATAATAATCTAAATCAAAATCGTATTGCTCTTTTAACTGATTAGCCATACGAGCTTTGTCCATAAATTCATCTTCTACAATTTTTCCACAACTAGTACAGATTATGTGATCATGGTGGTCATCATCTCCATCCATGAGCTCGTATGTATAAGCGTTTTCTGTAAATTCTTGCTTGTTTACTATGCCTAGTTCTTCGAAAATATTAAGAGTCCTATAAATGGTTGCAATTCCTACTTGCTTGTGTTCTTCATGTACTAGTGAAAATAACTCTTCTGGTGTAACGTGTTTTAGTGAGCTATCTTTTAGTACATTAAATATTATCTCTCTTTGTTTAGTAAATTTCTGATTATTATCCTCAAAAATTCTTCTAATTTGATCAGTTTCCATTGCTTTCTTCTTTCATTTCCTCATACAAGGCAATGATTTCGTCTAATTCTTTTTGATCATCTATAGTCTTAAAGAATACTTCTTCTTCATCTTCAACTACTTCTACTATGAGAATCATGTCATCATCATATTCTTGTAAGGCACAATAATTCTTATCGTCTACTCCGAAAGTATCTATTACATTGAATTCGACTTCATTGTTGTTTTCATCAAATAAAATAATACTATCCATTCTTTCTCCTATCTAGGTAAGTTTGCAAAATAAAGGTAGCTGCAATCTTATCTATATGTTCTTTTCTATTTTCGCGTCTTACATCCATATCAATCAGCACTCGTTCTGATTGTAAAGTAGTCATACGCTCATCTTCATAGACTATTTCCTTATCTGTTTTTTTCTTAAGTAAGTCTACAAAGCTCATTACTTTCATAGATTGAGGGCCAATAGTATTATTCATATTTTTAGGCAAGCCTACCACAATAGTTTCTACTTCATTAGCCTCTATCAGTTTAACTAAATATTCTATGTCAGTACTTGTCTTTTTTCTTTTGATTGTCTCTAGCGGATGAGCCATTAAAAACATGGGATCGCTTAAAGCGACCCCAATAGTTTTATCGCCAACATCAAGACCCATAATTCTAGTCATTTATATAGCTTGTTAATAGTTCTTCGATGATTTCATCACGGTCAACGGCGCGTATTAATTTACGAGCTCCATTATGTGCTGTTATATAGGTAGGGTCTCCTGATAATAGGTATCCTACTATTTGGCCAGCAGGCTTATAGCCTTTCTCCTCTAATGCAGCATACACTGTAGTAAGTATTTCTCTAATGTCTTTCTCATCATCTCTTTCTGGTTTAAAGAGCATGGTTTCATTTAAGTTGTTGTTTTCAGTCATTTTACCCCTCTCAAATGAGTTCATTAGCTTTTTCTAAGGCAAGGTCTACCTTAGAAACATCTTTTCCTCCAGCTTGGGCGAAGTTTTTCTTACCTCCACCGTTACCACCTGTTATTTGGCTTATTTCACGTACAATCTTACCTGCATCGTATTTATCAGTTAAGTTATCATCTACAGATACGGTAAAGATTATCTTATCATTTATGACACTTGCGAAAACTATAATTAGGTCATTGAAATTATTTTTTATCCTATTTTCATAGTCACGCATTTCATCAACTGATGCACCATCAAATCTGTGAACTAATAGGTTTACACCACCGATATTTTCTACCTTTTCATTTAGTTCGCTTGCGATATCCTTATTTGAGCTTGATTTTAGTCTTTTGATTTCATCTTTTTGACTTTCAATCTCACCCTTTAATGATTCAATCTTAGCTACTACAGCATTTTGATTTGTATTTAGACTACTTGCGATAGTAGTAAGTTCATCTTTTTGATTTTGCAATAATTTATAGACATTTTTACCAGTTACAGCTTCTATTCTACGAACACCAGCAGATACTGATGATTCGCTTATTATCTTAAACATGAGAATGTCTGAAGATTTGTTTACATGGCAGCCACCACATAATTCTTTAGAATAATCCCCTATGGATACTACTCTAACATCTTCTTTATATTTATCCTCAAATAGGCCTATTGCACCCATTTTTTGTGATTGTTCATAAGGAACAATTACTTTAGATACTGGTAATTCTTCTCTAATTTTTTCATTTACAATATCTTCTAGCCTTCTCTTTTCATCTTCTTTTAGAGATTCGTTGTAGCTAAAGTCAAATCTAAGCTTGTTTTCATCTACTAGAGAACCAGCCTGTTTGATATCTTCACCAAACACATCTCTAAGGGCTTGGTCTAGTAAGTGTGTAGCTGAGTGGTTTCTGGTAATGTCGAGTCTTCTTTCACGCTCTACTTCAAATAGGTAGATATCACCTTGTTTTAAGTTGCCGTGAGTCACTTCTACATAGTGGAAATATATGTCATTTTTCTTTTGAACATCTGTTACTTTTGCACTAGCCTTATCGTTTCTAATAGTACCGATATCTGCTACTTCCCCACCACCTTCAGCATAAAATGAAGTCTTATCACTTACTACTATACCAATAGAACCTTCATTTAGCGATGTTACTTCGCCTTCTTCGTCAAATAGATTTATAATAGTAGCTTCTGTAGATAGTATTTCATATCCATTAAAGTCAGTTGGAGCTATGCCATCGATGTTGATATTATCAAGTGACCAGCCAGCATCTTTTTTACGAGCATTTCTAGCTGTCATTCTTTGATTTTCCATCTCTTCGCTAAATTTATCTTCATCTACACTGTAGTTTTGTTCTTCGAGTATTTCGCGAGTTAGATCTAGTGGGAATCCGTAAGTATCATATAGTTTGAATGCTTCACTACCAGAAAGGATTGTATTATTTTCCTTTTCCATATCAGCAATTAGGTCATTTAACCTATCTAGACCTTGGTCTATTGTTTTTTGGAATCTTTCTTCTTCTTCTATAATTACATTTATAATATTTTCTTTATTAAATATTAGCTCTTCATATTCTTCTTTGTAAGAATCAATCACTTTTTCTACTATTTGAGCTAAAAATTCACCTTTAATACCAAGTAGCTTACCATGTCTATATGCACGACGGATAAGGCGTCTTAGTACATAGCCACGTTTTTCATTTGATGGAACTACTCCATCAGACACTAGGAAGGTCATAGCTTTAGCGTGGTCTGTGATAACTCTAATAGATACATCTGCCTTGGGATCTTCCTTGTATTTTATACCTGATATTGCTTCTATTTCATTTATTATGGCTTGGGCAAGGTCTACTTCAAATATGTTGTCTTTTTCTTGGACAATCATAGCTATTCTTTCTAGACCCATACCTGTATCTATGTTTGGATGAGCAAGAGGTGTGTAGTTACCTTCGCTATCTTTATTAAATTGGGTAAATACCAGATTCCATACTTCTAGAAACCTATCAGAATGGTCATTGCCTGGAGCATTATCATTTTCATCGACTGCTTTAGATGGGCCTCTGTCTACAAATATTTCAGAACATGGACCACATGGACCTACTTCTAGTTCCCAGAAGTTATCTTCTTTACCTTGGCGAAGAATCCTATCCTCTGGCATACCTATGTCATTTTTCCATATGTCGTATGCTTCGTCATCTTCGGTAAATACTGTTACCCAAATATCATCTTTGCTGATTTCGAGTTCATTTGTAAGGTATTCATAAGCCCAAGAGATTGCTTCTTTTTTGAAGTAATCACCAAAAGAGAAGTTGCCAAGCATTTCAAAATATGTGCCGTGACGTTCAGTCTTTCCTACTCTTTCGATGTCACCAGTACGAACACACCTTTGAGATGATGTGGCTCTATTATTTTTCATTTTCTCTTCACCTGTGAAGTACTTTTTAAGTGGAGCCATGCCGGCGTTGATTAATAATAGAGATTCATCATCCCTTGGTATAAGTGGAAAAGATTTTAATATTGTATGATCTTTTTTATTTCCAAAAAAATCTATATAAGATTTCCTAAGTTCGTTTACTGTTAAGTTCTTCATTTAATCTCCTCAAGTTGCTCATTTACCATTGTTTCAAGTGTTATAGAATTGATAGCATTATTTATCGCGTTGTCTATACTGTTAAAAGCGACATAGGCTGTACATTTTTCTTCACAGTGGCCTCCATCTTCCATACACCCACTAAAGTTATTTTGTCCTTCTAGTGACCTTATTATTTCACCTACAGTGATTTGATCGATCTCTCTGGTAAGCATATAGCCACCCCTAGGTCCCCTAGTAGAGGTAACTAGTTTATCTTTTTTAAGTATTCTAATGATTTGTTCCAGATAATTTTCTGGTAGTCTAGTATTTGTAGCTATTTCTGAAAGTGATATATATCCCTTATCATAGTTTTCAGCCATATAACAAACAGCCCTTAGGCCATATCTACTTCTTGTTGATAATCTCATAATACCACCTATACTGTTATTAATTCTTTCATAGCTTGGTAAAATTTTTCACCAATTCCTGTAACATTCTTTATCTCTTCTATGCTAGTAAAAGTAGTAGCTTCTCTGTAATCTATTATAGCTTGAGCCCTCTTCTCCCCAATATTTGGTAGAGTCATCAGCTCTTCTTTACTAGCAGTATTTATATTTATTTTAGTCTGATCAGATTCACTAGTGGATGGGCCGATTAATGTTACCATTTGACTATCAATCGGACTTTCCTCGTATATGCTTGGTATGTAAATTTTCATCTGATCGGATAATTTCATTGCAAGATTAATAGCATTTTCATCAGCAATTTCTGTTAGCCCACCGGCCTTTTTTACTAGGTCATCAAGTCTATCGCCATCTGATATGGTATAAACCCCTGGCCTCATTATCTCACCAGATATGTGAACTTTAACTATTTCATCTGGTATATACAAAGGCCCGTTGCCAGCTTCTAATTCATCAGATTTAACGATTATTTCGTCGTTAGATTCTAATAAACTAATTTTATTAGCTTCAAAATCGTTGTTATTTTTATCAACTATCGTGTTTGCAAATAATAAAACTACTGCAATTATGAGCCCAATAATTACTTTATCTTTATTTTTTTCATCCATTAGCACATACCCACTAGCTTATGGGAGCTTATTCCTCCCACAAGTCATCTATACCGTAAAACTCTCTTTGTTTATATGTGAATATATGGACTATGATGTCATCGGCATCCATTAGTATCCATTCACCTTCCCTAAGGCCTTCTTTTGATAATAGATTATAACCATTTTTCTCTAATTCTTCTTCTATATAATCAGCTAGGGCCTTGGTTTGTATAACTGAAGTACCAGTTGCTACTACAAAGGTATCTGCAACTGATGAGTCCTTTAACTCTATTACATTTACATCTTCTGCAAGTCTATCATCTAAGACTTTAAGTATTATATCTAATTTATTCATCTTTCTCCTTAATAAGAAAATTTCTTGCTTCTATGGTAAGTGGATGTATAAGACTATCTTTTTCAATTAGGAAATTTATGTTGTGATTTAGACTATAAAGAATAGCCTCATCAAAGTCCTTATCTGCAAGTTTTCTAAGCTTATCCACGCCAGGATAATCTCTATTTGGCTCGATAGCATCAGCTAAAAATATGAGCTTGTCCAAATATGTCATGTCTGCTCTTGCAGTAGTGTGATATCTTATGGCATCCAAAACATTTTCATTATCTATATTATACACTTTTTTGGCAACTTCTGCTCCCAAAAATGAATGAATAACTTCTTTGTAAGAAGTTTCAGATTTATCGATATTTTCGCCATAAATTTTATAAAGTTCTTCTTCTTTGTATTTTGCACAGTCGTGAAGAATTGCAGCTGTTTTTACTAGGTCCTCGTCTTCTTTTGTATTTAGCTTTAGAGCAGTTTCCATAACTCTTTGGCAGTGTTTGTAGCGTTTTTTTCCTATATCAGAAATAAGCTTATCTTCCCATTTTTCTATATCATACATAAAGCTTGTGCTCCGTGATAAAATCATACACTTCATCAGTAACTAGATACTTGATAGATTTACCTTTTTTTACTAGGCCCCTGATAAGGGTTGAAGATATGTTGATATTTAAGTTGTTAATAAGATATATCTCTTCATTATCCGCCCTAATCTCATTCACCTTTTTTACTAAATCACTATCAGGATCTGTATTTGATCTGGTAAAAACTATGAGCTTATCATTTAATATATCTTCGTAGTTTTTCCAAGTATCTATGGTCATGAAAGAATCCTCGCCCATGATATAATAAAACTCATGATGAGGATATGTTTTTTTAAAATACTCTAGTGTCTGATGGGTATAGATTACCTCATCGCTACGTGCTTCAAATGTAGATACTTCTATCCTATCATTATCAGCTGTAGCTCTTTTTACCATCTCTATTCTAAGCTCTTTGTCTGTTTTTTGCTTGTTTATTTTGTGTGGAGGATTTGAACTTGGTAGGATGATTATTTTATCAAGGTCCATGAAATTTAGGACATTTTCCATTACTATTAAATGCCCTACATGTATTGGGTCAAATGTTCCCCCATATAATCCGATTTTCATTATAGACCAAACTTATTTTCATCATTTTTACGGTAGATTGTGATAATGCTACCCATATGATTTACAAATTCTGCGTTTAATTCACTTAATATAGTTTCTATAATCTCATCTTGGTCATCAAGATTGTTGTTTAGTACCTTTATTTTTATTAATTCTCGTGCTTCTAGTGCTTCATCAATTGCCTTAAGTAGGTCATCTGATACAGAAAATTTGCCTATATTTATTACTGGCTTATAATCATGGCTTTCTGCCTTTAGCATAGCACGTTGTTTACCTGTTATCATCATCTCTCCTATTCAAAATATTCAAAGACAATTTCGCCTACAGCTACACTGTCTCCTTCTTCTATACCCATCTCTTTTAGCCTATCAAATACTTCCATCTCACGAAGTTTTTGCTCAAAATACATTCTTGAATCGTAGTCTTCGAGATTTACACGTTCTAGTAGATTGTCAATGCGCTTGCCGTATACGACATATATATCGTTGTCTTTGGCAAACTCTAGGTCGTATTCGATTTCTTTGTTATAGAATTCTTCCAAGAAATCTTCATCAACTTCTTCTATAAGATCGTATTGCTTTTCTTCAGTATCTAATAATAGGCTATAGGTTGCATCCAAGAGCTCTTTTACACCATCTGTAGTAGCAGCAGATATCTTATAAATATCATAGCTTTCCCCAAACTCAGCTATAAATTTACTGGTATTGTCATTAAAATCTAAATCAGATTTATTGAGTGCTACAATCATTGGTTTATCAGCTAGGCTTTCATTATATAGTCTAAGCTCTTCATTGATAAGCCTAAAATCTGCTATAGGATCTCTGCCTTCTATACCAGATATATCGACCAAATGAACTAGGACTCTACATCTTTCGATATGTCTTAAGAAGTCATGGCCAAGGCCTTGGCCTTCGTTTGCTCCTTCTATAAGTCCTGGTATATCAGCTACAATAAAAGATCTCTCTTTATCAATATTTACTACTCCAAGATTTGGATCAAGTGTTGTGAAATGGTAATTAGCGATTTTAGGTTTGGCTGAAGTGACTACAGATATAAGTGTAGATTTACCAACATTTGGCAGACCCACAAGACCCACATCAGCTAGGACCTTAAGTTCTAAGATTAAATCAATCTCTTGGCCCTTTTTACCATTTTCTGCAAAACGAGGAGCTTGTCTGATAGAGTTTTTAAAGTGGACATTGCCCCTACCTCCACGACCGCCTTTGGCTATGAGGAATTCTTCCCCATCAGTTTTAAAATCTTTTATAATAGTATTGGACTCTTTTTCGCGGAGGATCGTACCTACAGGGACTTTGATTAATAAATCATCGCCTTTTTTACCAGATTTCTTGCTCTTGCCACCTGGTTCGCCATTTTGAGCCTTGTATTTATTTTTATATCTAAATTCGTCGAGTGTAGAGAGGTTTCTAGTAGCTTTTATTATGATGCTACCGCCATCGCCACCATCTCCACCAGCTGGTCCCCCAGTAGGTTCGTATTTTTCACGACGCCAAGCAACAGCACCATTGCCACCATCACCTGCTTTTAGGGAAATTTGTGCATAATCAATCATAAATTCACCTCATTTATTTGTACAAAAAAAGCTTGCCGAAAAGGCAAGCCCTATTTATTAAGCTATAACTTCTTGTGGATAAACAGAAACTTGCTTTCTGTCACGTCCTTTTCTTTCAAATTTTACAATGCCTTCACATGATGCGTAAAGTGTATCATCTCCACCTTTTTTAACGTTGTTACCTGGGTGGATTTTTGTTCCTCTTTGTCTAACGATGATAGTTCCTGCATTTACAAATTGACCGTCAGCTCTCTTTGTACCTAGTCTCTTGCTTTCAGAATCTCTACCGTTTTTAGAAGAAGATACCCCTTTTTTACTTGAAAATCTTTGTAAATTAATATTTAATAACATTTATATCTCCTTTGAGTAAGTTTTTACAAAGTCCCTATAACTTTGCTCCAGTGTCAATATTCCTGTCTTAAAGGTATTTAAAATTACATCTAATTCTAATGAATTATCTTCTGATATGAGTTTCATTAAATCATCATCATCAGAAAATTCAAAGTTTATATTGTATGAATCTAGGCTATTTACAGTAGTGTAAGCGAGTACAGAAACCGCCGCACATACTATATCCTTGCCGTACTCATCATAGTCGGCATGACCTGTTATTTCAAACCCCTTTATGATTTCATTCTTAAATAATAGAGTTATTTCTATCATTTAACTTCTGACTAGCAAGTAATGCTGTCGATTTTAACTAAAGTATAAGGTTGTCTGTGACCTTGTTTTTTTCTATACATTTTTTTAGGTTTGTATTTGAATACTACGATTTTCTTATCTTTAGCTTGGTCTTCTACAGTTGCAGAAACTTTTGCATTTTCTACTGTTGGAGCACCGACTTTAACTTCGTCTCCACCAATTAGTAGTACTTCATCAAATTCAACAGTGTCACCGATTTCGTTTGGAAGTTTTTCAACTCTAACAAGATCGCCTTCTGATACTTTATATTGTTTGCCACCTGTTTTAATAATTGCGTACATAGGTGCCTCCTTCATTCTAAGATTCTCGCCAGCGTAGGTGATCAGTACCCAAACTGAGCGGTTTACCTTATAATGTTACTATCATTTAAGGACTTTGTCAAATAAAATCTTTATATAACAATGATTTCTAATGTATCGAGGGCATCATCTACTAGCTTTTCGATATCAAGCTTATCTTCACTCATTTCTATAAAACGTAATTTGGGTTTAGTAACAGGATTATCTGGTGCAAAGATAGAGCAGCAATCGTCAAATGGTTCTATTGATTTCTCATATGATCCAATTTCTTTTGAAATATCTATGATATCTTGCTTATCTAGGGCTAGTAGGGGTCTGAATAATGGTAGGCTTGTTGCATCTTCTACTACTGTAAGCGACTCTATAGTTTGGCTTGCTACTTGGCCTAAACTATCACCGGTAATGAGGGCTTGGTAACCATATTTCTCAGACAACCTCTCAGCAATTCTTACCATAAATCTGCGAGATATAACTGTGGTTTCTTTTCTGTCACAATTAAGGGCAATTTGTTGGTAGATATCTGATAGATTTACCATAAAAAGTTTCATAGGTCCTGTATAATCAGCCATAATTTTAGCTAGATCTATAGCCTTCTCTCTCGCTTGTAGAGATGTGAATGGGTAAGAGTGAAAATGAATGGCATTTATTCTCATACCGCGTTTGGCCATCATAAAACCTGCTACTGGTGAGTCTATACCTCCAGATAGTAATAGTAAGCCATCACCTGAACTACCGATTGGTAGACCTCCAAGGCCCTTATGTCTCTTGCTGTAGATATAGGCATTATTTTTTATATCGACAAATACTTTAAAATCAGGCTTGTGGATATCAACACTTAGATTTGGGAAATGGTCTAGGATTTTTTCACCCATCAGCATATTAAATTCAGGAGATTTCATAGGGAAAGTTTTGTCAACCCTAGTAGTCTCTACTTTAAAAGTAAGCTCACGATTTCCGTAATTTTCTTCTATAGAAGTAACGATAGCATCAAAGATATCATCAGTATTTTTATCTGTCCTATAGACCTTATCAATGTAAGCAAGTCCAAATACTTTCTGAAGCTCTCTTATAAGCTTATCAATCTTATCTTCGCTAGCTTCTATATAAAGCTTGGCGCTTTCCATATACATATTGTCATAGCCAATAGGTTTTATATTTCTTTTTATATGAGCCATGGCACTATCTACAAATCTTCGCCTATTAGCTCCTTTTAAATATAGCTCACCAAAACTTACTGCTATTAATGGTATCATCCCATCACCTTTCTAATGGTTCCAATGCTATCAGCTAGCACTTTTACTGTATAATCTAAATCTTCTTTACTTAATTCAGATGAAAATGAAAATCTAATCACCCCATCCATATAGGCGCTATCGACGCCAAGGGCGGTTAAAACTCTATTGTTAACACCCTTAGAACAAGCAGATCCGCTAGACACATAAATCTCATTTTGCTCTAACATATGTAGGAGGACTTCTGATTTGATTCCTTTAAAACCTACACTCAATATATATGGAGAAGAATTTTCGTCAGGAGTATTAAATGAATACTCGCTAATATTTGCTGCTATCAAATCCCTCATGTAGGTATTAAGCTCTCTTATATAAGAATACTCCTCACTAGCTACTAGTTCCCTGAGGGCAATAGCAAAGCCGTATATAGCTGGATGACTATCTGTACCGCTTGATATGACTTGTTGGTTGCCACCAAGCATTATCGGTCTTATCTTATCGATGATATCTTTTCTGACAAACATACCACCAATTCCCTTTGGTCCATAAATCTTGTGAGCAGAAAAACTCATCATGTCGACATCAAGTGCTTCCACATCACAAGAAATTTTACCTAAAGCTTGAGTAGCATCTATATGAATAACTATATTAGGATTCTTATATCGGATAATTTTTGAAATAGCCGTTATATCTTGGATGGTGCCTATTTCGTTGTTTACATAAATAATAGAAACAAATGATACATCATCTGTAATTTTATCAGCCATGTCATCTAAATCTATAAAGCCACTTTGATCATTATCTAGATAAATCACTTCCTTAAAGCCACTTGCCTTTAGGGTTTCATACACAGATGAATGTTCTATTTTACTTGTAAGGGCAATTTTATCTTTTGATTCGAATGAGTGAATAGCTATATTATTTGATTCGGTAGCGCCCTTGGTAAAATAAATCTCAGATGGGCTACAATTTAGTACTCCTGCGAGTATTTCCTTACTTTCTTTAATCAATCTGGCAGATTCCATAGCAAATGAATGCATGGAAGAAGAATTGGCATAAGTTTCATTTTCAGACTTGTTTCTCGCTTCTTGGGCTATAGGGTTTATTTTAGTTGTGGCAGCATTGTCTAGATATATCATCAAAATCTCTCCTTTAATACTCTATATTATCCGTTAGAATGGCTAATATTCAAGTATAATATAAGTATGATTACTTATAAGAAATGTTATGAAAGTACAAATTTAAATAAGGATGAGATAATACTCGATATAGAAACAACAGGACTCGATTCTGCAGTAGATAATTTGGTCGTGCTTGGCTTAATTACTTATGAAGGAGATAAGGCCTACATAATCCAATATTTTGCCGAGGATAATAGCGAAGAAATAAGGCTGCTTGAGATTTATAAACAAAGAATAGAAGGCAAGAAAATAATTAATTTCAATGGTGATAAGTTTGATATACCTTTTTTAAATATTAGGCTCGACCAACTGGGCCTAGAACCTGTATTTCCAGAAAGTCTCGATATTTACAAAGTGATTAGCAATAAGCGCAAATATTTTACTTTTGAATCTATGAAGCTAATGGATCTTGAGAAGCTAATTGGTATAGAGAGAAAAGACCCTAGTAGGTATAAGGTGATTAGCAAACTCACCGATGAGATTATAAGACGAGATAATCCATGGCCGATTATGATACACAATGAATATGACTTAGTTGCTACAGAAAAGCTTGCTAATATCGAAGAGTATTTTATTGATAAACTTACTAGTTCTGCTCTAGATTTTAAAATTTTCTTAAGGTCAGTTTGGATAAATAATGATATATGCCAAATCATCCTAGATCCTTCAAAAGACCTAAGCGAGGCTTATTTTAGTGCGGAAAATTATGAGTTAAGGGTTTCTAGTGATGAAATTATAATAAATATCCAAGTCCTCTACGGACAATTTGATACTAACACTCGAGGCCATGTCGCCCTCAATACCTTCAATTTAGCAAACGAAAGTGATACAGCAGTTGATCCAAAGCTTCTTATCATAAGAGAAAATAGACTTTATAATTACAAAAACATCTTAAATTTGAGCAAAAAAATAATAGAGAATCATCTATAGATTCTCTATTTGCCAGTCGATTGGGCTTTCACCAACTGAATTTAGAAAATTGTTTGTCTTAGAAAATGGTTTTGAACCAAAGAATCCCCTATTAGCTGAAAATGGAGATGGATGTGGTGATTTGATTATTAAATGGTTTTTATTGGTGATTAGTGCTTCTTTTGCTTGAGCATTTCTACCCCAGAGTATGAAAACCATTGGTCTATCCCTGTCATTTAATAGTTTTATTATCCTATCTGTTAGTATTTCCCAGCCAAGAGTTTGGTGTGAGTTTGGTGATCCAGCTCTTACAGTAAGTGATGTGTTTAAAAGTAAAACTCCCTGGTCAGCCCATTTTTTTAGATAGCCATTGTCCGGTATATAGGTTTTGATATCTTCATGCATTTCCTTATAGATATTTTGTAGTGATGGAGGTGTACTCACCCCCTTTTGAACTGAAAAAGCATAGCCATGTGCTTGGCCTGGCCCATGATAGGGGTCTTGGCCAAGGATTACTACTTTAGTATCTTCATAGGAAACTGACTTTAAGGCATTGAATATATCATACATATCTGGATAGATCGTGTAGTTTTGATATTCTTCTATTAGTTTTTTTCTGAGATTTTGATAGTAGACCATATCCCATTGGTCAGCTAAAAGTAGGTCCCAGTCATTACCAATATTTACGGTCATGAGGCTTTCTCACTTTCTTCAAAAAATATCATATAGATAATGAGTAAAGCAGCGCCAAGGGTTACTAATATATCTGCCACATTAAAAATTGGGAAATTAATAAAGGCAAATTCTATAAAATCTACTACATAAGCCTGGACAAGCCTATCATAAAAATTGCCTATAGCACCCGATATAATTAGCGCAAAAGCAATATTTAGCATGCGCGGATTTGATTTATAATTTTTAATAAAATAATAAATAAGCCCTATTACTATTACAATGGTTAATATTAAAAATAATGTTCTTCTATTTTGGAGCATACCAAAGGCCGCCCCTCTATTTTCTAAATAAGTAAAATTTAATAGCAAGCCATCATAAGGCCTATCTATAAAATTATTTACAGCATAGTTTTTTGTAATCCTATCTAGGATAAAACCTAATACAATAATTGCTATATATATCATGTTAACTTCCTATATGTGATGTGATAATTGCCCTTCTTACTCTCCCCTGTGATTTTATCAAATACAAAGCGGCCTTCATGTCTAATAGAAATCATGGATTCTTCTGCTATGGTTTTGCCGGGGTCATCTATTATTTCATAATTGACCTTCACATTCTTGTATTTGATAGTCTCTTTGGCCTTTGACCTAGAGCTATGGGTAAAAAGAGCTACTAGATTGTCTAGCCTTAAGGATGATACGAATCCAGTATGGTCAGAGTATGTTGGCTTTTCTATATCAAGGGTATTGGACTCTTTAAAGTCTATATTAATCCCTTCCCTTTTTATCTTTGTAAGGTTATACTTTACAAAACTAGCTTCGTCTTTAAGAATAGCAAATTCACATTTATTATCATCTACGATTATGTCACCGATTGATTCTCTATTCAAATTAAGGCTCATCAAAGCGCCCAGCACATCAGGATGGGCTAGGCCTAGCTGATTGAATTCTAAGATAGAAATATAGTTCTCTGTATTAAGTGGCTCGTAGTAATAGTTTGCTACAAAGACCTTTCTTTCAGCTAGTTCATTGCCACCTATAAATAGGATATCCATATTATTTTTCCTAGCTATGGACTCTATGACTTCTTGCTCGTAGGGGTCCAGGAAAAAGCTAACTTGTTCAGTATTTGTAAAATAAGCTCTTTCCAGTATAGCTACTGCTTTTTTAATTGAACTTTTCTTTGCCTTATCGGTGATAAAATCTAAATTGTAATCTAAACTCATAAAAATAAAAGACCGATTTAATCGATCTTTGATTCCTTATAATTGGTTGTAATTGCCGTCAGATATTTGATCTGTGACACTAGAATCCACTTCAACTCCGCGTGGAGTGATGACAAATATACCTTTTGTTACTTTTTCAATCTTACCTTCCAGGGCATATACTGCACCAGATACAAAATCGATAATTTGTCTTCTCATATCTGCATCAGCCATTTCTAGGTTTAGTACAACTACTTTTTTGTTAATGATTTCATCAACAACTACTGGTGCGTCGTTTTGGTAATCAAGTGGTTCTTGGATTGATATTCTCATTTGGCTTGCTTTATTAAAGTTATTTTCTGTCATACTAACTACATTATCTCCTCTTTTTGATGATTTCTTGAAACGACTAGTACCATATGTTTGCGGTTCATAACTATAGTCTGAAGCTTGATGAGAGCTATCAGCATAGCTAGATCCATATGAACTATCGCTAGTAGAACTATAACCACTTTCATATGTTGTAGAAGTTTCACTAGAATCGTATGAATAATCATCATCCATTAGTTCGCTATAGTTTTCTCTAGTGCTAGTTTGATGAGAATCGGTAGATGGATCGTCATCATAATATAATTGTTCATCATCGTACTCATCGTAATTGTCATCTATTCCTATAAAGTCTTTAAATCTATCAAACATAATCTTCCCTTTGCTATTTTTCTTACTTACTATTATATCTCAATTCAGTTATAAAGAAAAATTTTTATATTAAAACTCGCTCTTTAGATTTCTACCCATTAATTCATCTACTGACTCATCCGGAGACTTATCTTCAAATAAAACTTTATAGATTTCATTGGTGATAGGTAGCTCAATATTTTTTTCTTTAGCTTTCTCATAGACAGCTTTAGTAGTCGGTATGCCTTCTACCACCATATTGATTTCTTTAACTACTTCATCAAGGCTCATACCCTGGCCTAAGAGGATACCTGCCCTATTGTTTCTAGAATGAAGGCTTGTCGCAGTTACTATCAAATCACCAATACCTGCAAGACCATTTATTGTAACAGGATCTGCTCCAAAGTTTATAGCAAATTTATTCATCTCATGGACACCACGAGTGATAAGAGCTGCCTTAGAATTATCTCCATAGCCAAGGCCTGTAAGCATACCTATAGATAGGGCTAATATATTTTTAATAGCTCCACCTAGCTCGACACCAACTACATCAGTAGACCTATAGACTCTAAAGTAGTCAGTAGCAAACATTAGCTGGATTTCTTTAGCTAAGTTCTCATCATCTGAGGCGCAAACTATGGCTGTAGGCATTTTATGTATTAGTTCTTCGGCATGAGTAGGACCTGATAATACCGCAAAGATTACATCTCCCAATACTTCTCTAAATATTTCTGAAATTCTATAGTGTGTATCAAGCTCCAAGCCCTTACTTAAATTGATAAAGATATGGTCTTTTTTTACATAATCAGTGATTGTAATTAGAACAGACCTGATAGCCTGAGTTGGAATTCCATTTACTATATATTTATTAGAAAAAAGTTCCGAAATATCGGTCGTAGCCCTAATATTTTTTGGTAAGTTTATATCAGGGAAATATTTTGAGTTAATATGGTCTTCGTTGATACTATGCGCATCAGCTAAAGACCTAGTATACATCAAAACATCGTGCTTTTCTGCTAGTACGACGGCAATGGCTGTTGACCATGATCCAGATCCCAGGATTGAAATTTCCATACTATACTCCTAAAATAATTTCTTTTCTTCTCCACGAATTAGCCTAGCAATATTTGATCTGTGCTTGAATAGAACTAGGACGCACAATGTAGCAGTGGAATAAAATATTGGTCCTAGGCCAAAGTAAAAATACGATGATATGAAGACTATGATAGTAAGTGCGATTGATGCTAGCGATACTATCCTAAAAATTGCCACTATTACTATAAATATAGCAATCATTATCAGAGCGTATTTGTAGTCTATAAAAAGCAAGGCTCCAAATGATGTAGCTACACCCTTGCCTGATCTAAAATTTAAGAAGCAGCTAAACATGTGGCCGATTACTACAAAGAGCATCCCAGCTGCCATACCGTTGACACCAGCGAGCCTTAATCCAATCATTGGCCCCAATACTCCCTTTAGCATATCAAGAAGAAAGGTCGCAAGGCCGGCTGGCTTACCAAATACTCTCATTGCATTTGTAGTGCCTACATTGCCCGACCCTTCTTTTCTTATGTCTACACCATAAAAGAGCTTACCAATCACATAGGCAAAAGGAATCGATCCGATAAGATAAGTTAAAATAGAAGCAAGCACTATCATTTATCAGATCCTCTTTCTTTCAAGATGAAACTAAATGGAACGCCTGTCAGAGTGTAATTTTTCCTGATTTGATTTTCTAAATATCTCATATATGAAAAGTGCATGAGGTCTCTGTCATTTATTGATAGCATGAATTTTGGTGGTGCTGTAGCCACTTGACTCATGTAGTAAATTTTTAGCCTTTTGCCCTTATCTTGAGGTGGCTGATTCATCATAATTGCATCTTGGAGGATGTTATTTAAGACACCTGTGGCGATTCTAGTATGGTAATTGTTATCTACTACCTCTATCATTTCCAAAAGGTTGTCGATTCTCTGATTTTTAAGGACTGATATAAATACTACTGGAGCATAGGATGCAAATGATAAGGTGTTTCTAATATCAGCCTCCATGTCCCTCATAGTATTGGTTTCTTTTTCTACTATATCCCATTTATTTACAGCTATAATCATAGCCTTTCTTTGATTGTGGGCATAGCCTGCTATTTTTGTATCTTGTTCGGTGACGCCAACTGTGGCATCTATTAAAAATAATACGATATCAGCACTATCTACAGCATCAAAGGTCCTTTGATTTGCGTAGTATTCTATATTTTCTTTGACCTTGCTTTTACGGCGAAGACCTGCTGTATCAATTAACACATAATTGTTGTCATTGTAGGTCCAATAAGAGTCAACTGCATCACGGGTTGTACCTGCTATATCAGTTACTATCATTCTTTCTTCTTTAAGTAGGAGATTTACTAAAGAAGATTTTCCCGCATTTGGCTTACCAATTATCGCTATTCTTGTTTCATCTTCAAAACCTTCGTAGGCATCAAAATCGATAAAGTCTACCATCTTATCTAACAAATCCCCCAGGCCTTTTGATTGCTCAGCAGAAATTACAGCTAAATCATCAAAACCTAGGCCATAGAAGTCGTAAATATCATCGGGTATTTTGCTGCCATCGATTTTATTAGCTACTATAATAACTGGTTTGTTGTAGCGACGGATAACATCAGCAATCTCACTATCATGAGGGCTTAAGCCTTCTTTACCATCCACTACAAAAAGGATAAGGTCAGTTTCTATTAAAGCTTTTTCAACCTGACCTTTGATTTCTTGGTTCATCATCTCTTTGTTGGCTATATCAAGGCCGCCTGTGTCAACTAGGCTAAATTCGTTTCCTTGCCACTCTACCCTATCTACTATCCTATCGCGGGTTACACCTGAAATATCTTCTGTGATAGATTTCTTTTTTCCAACCAAGCGATTGAATAAAGTACTTTTCCCAACATTGGTTCTGCCTACTAGAGTTACAATAGGGAGTGCCATTATTTATCTCCGTAAACTGGGAATCTACCAGTTAGCTCTAGGACTTCTTTTCTGATATTTTCTACTGTATCAGTATTTTCTATTGTTTTAGCTATAAGACCTATGATTTGCTTAGCTTCTTCTTCTTTCATACCACGAGTAGTGATCGCTGCAGAACCAATTCTTAGACCACTAGTAACCATTGGAGATAGCTGTTCGTTTGGTATGGTGTTTTTATTTGTAGTGATAAAAACTTCATCAAGCATGTCTTGAGCTTCTTTACCGGTGACACCCTTACTTGTAAGGTCGATTAGGATAAGGTGGTTGTCTGTGCCATCTGATACCATCTTAAAGTCATTTTCTCTAAGTGCTTCTTCCATAGCCTTTGCATTGGCTTTGATTTGTTTAGCATAATCTTTCCATTCTGGAGCGAGGTTTTGCTTAAAGCCAAGGGCTTTGGCAAGGATGATGTGCTCTAGTGGACCACCTTGTAGGCCCGGAAATATTGCCTTATCTATAGCTTTGGCATGTTCTTCTTTGCAAAGTATTATCCCTGATCTAGGACCTCTGAGGGTCTTGTGGGTAGTAGATGTCACTACATCGCAGTATGACACTGGATTTTCGTGTTCGCCTGCTACTACAAGGCCCGCAATATGTGCGATATCTGCCATTAGTAGGGCGCCTACTTCATCAGCTATTTCGCGGAATTTCTTAAAATCAATTGCCCTTGGATATGCACTAGCCCCACAAACAATTAGCTTTGGGTTTACTTCGCGTGCTTTTTCTAGGACCTTATCATAGTCAATGTATCCTGTTTCGTGGTCTACTCCATAGTGGTGGAATTCATATTGGTCTCCTGAGAAGTTTACTGGAGAGCCATGTGTGAGGTGGCCACCTTCTGTAAGGTCCATAGCTAGAATCTTATCGCCTGATTCGAGTAAGGCAAAATATGCAGCGCTATTTGCATTTGAACCAGAGTGTGGTTGGACATTTGCATGGTCTGCACCAAATAATTCTTTAGCACGATCTATAGCAAGTTGTTCTATAATATCAATATTTTCACAACCACCATAGTATCTTCTATTTGGATAGCCCTCAGCGTATTTGTTGGTTAAAATACTGCCTGCTGCTTCTAATAACTCTGGCCAGACATAATTTTCTGATGCGATAAGCTCGATATTGTCTTCTTGTCTTTTGACTTCCTTCATTAAAGCTTCGTAAGCATCTGGGTCATAAGATTTAATTAGATTATAATCCATTAGATTTTCCTCACTCTCATTACATTTTCACTTCTGATTTTTTTATCAATGCCTTTTATTACTATAAATGATATTACAATAAATAGTATGACGGAAAAAAGGGTGATTAGATTTAAATCGTAGGTTGTATTCTTAAAAAATACTTGTGGTAGGGCTGCTCCTAATATCATCATTATAACTGGGAAGACATACACATACATAGAAAACTTAGTGATATCGCGTGAATCACTAGTAAGGATAATCCTATCCCCCTTCTGGAAGTCTTCTGTAGAATATAATTCTATGATAGTGTCTTGTCTTTGACCGCAAGATTCTTTGGATGCACAAGATCCACAAGCTTCCATGCGTTCTACCATGACTTGGAGTTTTCCATTGTTGTTTTCAAGTACTACGCCTTGTTTAATCATTAATGCCATCTGTATCATTCCTTACTATTAATGCTAGTTCGTCTAAAGCTTTTTTGTCTACAAAGGTTGGTGCTTCTGTAAGTGGGCAAGTAGCTGATTGGGTCTTTGGAAATGCTATTACATCTTTGATATTGTCAGTTTTTGCAAAAAGCATTACTAGTCTATCAAGACCATAAGCTAGACCTGCATGTGGAGGTGTACCGTATTGGAGTGCCTCAATAAAGAATCCAAATTTACTTTTGATGTCTTCTTCGCTTAGGTTTAGCGCTTCAAATACTTCTTTTTGAAGCTCTGAGTTGTTGATTCTCACAGATCCCCCACCCATTTCATCACCATTGATTACGATATCGTAAGCTTGAGTGCGGACATTTTCTGGTTCTGTTTTTAATAGGTGGATGTCATCTTCATTTGGTTTGGTAAATGGATGGTGTTGGCTGACATACCTATCTTCTTCTTCGTTGTATTCAAACATTGGGAAGTTTACTACCCATGTAAGAGCGTAATCTTTTTCGTATAGGTCATTGTCACGAGCCACTTTGTTGCGAAGGGCACCTAGGCCCTCTAGAACTTTTTTGTCCTTATCTGCTGCGATGAGGATTAGGTCGTTGTCTTCTATAGCAAGTTTTTCTACCAGCTTAGCTGTTATATCTTCAGTTAGGAATTTACTGATAGATGAGTTTATTTCATCTCCGTATTTGATATAAGATAGGCCGCCTAAACCATATTCTTTTACAAAATCAGTTAATTTATCAAGTTGTTTTCTAGAGTACTTATCTGCTAAGTTTTTAAAGTTAATTGCTCTTACAGACCTACCTTCGCTAGTATTATCCGCAAATACTTTAAAGTCACTACCTTTCCATATTTCAGAAATATCATTGATTTTGTAACCAAATCTAAGGTCTGGTTTATCAGAACCATATGAGTTGATAGCTTCGCTATAGTCCATTCTTGGTAATGGAAGAGTTACTTCATAGTCTGTGTATTTGTCAAATAAAGTTTTAATAAGACCTTCGTTTACTGCTATTACATCGTCTTGGTTAGCAAAAGATAGTTCCATATCTAACTGGGTAAATTCGGGTTGGCGATTTGCTCTAAGGTCCTCATCTCTAAAGCATTTTACAATTTGGAAATATCTATCAAGTGATCCAATCATAAGGATTTGCTTTAATAATTGTGGAGATTGAGGTAGGGCGTAGAATTCGCCTTGATTGATACGTGATGGTACTAGGTAGTCACGAGCTCCTTCTGGTGTTGGTTTTGTTAAAAATGGTGTTTCAACTTCTGTAAAACCATTGTCATACATGTACTCTCTCATAGTACGCACGATATCTGAACGTAGCTTTAGATTTTTTTGTACAGATGGCTTTCTCATATCAAGATATCTGTATTTTAATCTTAAGTTTTCTGATACATCATCGTCATCTTTGATATAGATAGGTGGTGTGTTGGCCTTATCAAGGATATTGATTTTTTCGGCTACGATTTCTATATCACCAGTTGGGATATCAGGATTTTTTGATTCACGTTCGCGCACATCACCCTTAACTTCTACAACATATTCACTACCTAAGTGGCTAGCTAGATCGTGATTTAATTCATCATCTTCACGAACTACGATTTGGCTTATGCCAGTTTTATCACGTAAGTCAAAGAATACTAGGCTACCTAGATTTCTTTTCTTTGCTACCCAGCCCATAAGGACTACAGTTTGACCAATATTTTCACTTCTTAATTCGCCACACATATGGCTTCTTTTAAATTCCATCGTATCTCCTTAGTTTAAAAATGGATTGTTTGCAAATTCAAATCCAATAGTTGTATTTGAGTTGTGGCCTGGATAAACCTTGGTATCAGGATCTAGGCCAGAAAATTTGTCATTTATAGAATTGATTAGCGTATCATAGTCACCGCCTGGTAGGTCTGTTCTACCAATGGACATATGAAATAAAGCATCTCCACTAAAAAGCTCATCTCCGATTAGATAAGATATAGAATCTAAGCTATGACCTGGTGTCTCTAGGACTTTAATATTAAAGTCTGATAAAGTCTCACCATCTTTTAGATAATTATCAATAGGTACTTCTAGATTTGGATAATCAAAGCCTAGATTATAATTTTTATCATTGGCTATATCTCTAGCCTTTTCACCTGCATACACAGGGACTTTATATAAGTTTTTATAATGAGATAAGCCCAGCACATGGTCAAAGTGAGTATGAGTTTGTAGGATGAAGTCTATAGTGATATTATTTTCACTAATATAATCTTCTACTTCATCCGATGCTTCTACTGCATCCACTATAAAGCCATGGCCATTTTCGCTTACTACATACAAATTAGTTAGCACTGGCCCTAGGGTAAATTTCTTAATTTCCATTATTAAACTATCCTTTCACTGTCAATTAAAATTGTGACTGGTCCGTCATTTATGAGGGATACTTCCATATGAGCTTGAAACTTTCCAGTTTCGACATTAAAACCATCTGATTTAAGCTCATCACGAAGCTTTTCATAATATTCATTTGCCATCTCAGGCCCAGCAGATTCAGTAAATGATGGCCTATTGCCCTTTCTCACATCCCCGTAGAGGGTAAACTGCGATACTAAAAGGATAGATCCACCCACATCCCTAACTGATAGATTCATCTTGCCTTCTTCGTCTTCAAATATTCTTAAATTGCTAATTTTTTTCTTGATGTAAGCTATATCATCAGGTCCGTCCGTCTCTTTTACTGCGACTAGGACCAAGAGCCCATTATCAATATTTCCGATTATTTCATCATCCACTTTGACTGAAGCTGTGCTTACTTTTTGTATTACTGCTCTCATTAATTATTAACCCTATATACACTATAAATAACTTTAGATGACTTAAGTTTTGTAATAACATCTTCCAGCTGATTGATGGCATTAACTTCGACTGATAGGTCAACTATGCCTTCACCTTCGTCAGTCACTCTGGCATTGATTCCAACGATATTGACATTCATAGTCGATAGAACCTTTGTGATTTCATATATTACTGATGGAGAGTTTTCAGCTATCACTTGAATTTTTGCCCTAAATTTATCATCCACATCATTTTGCCAGTAGACATCTATGAGTCTTTCTGGTTGATGGTTGTTTATGATATTTGGACAAGACTTGGTGTGGACTGATATGCCGTTACCCTTGGTGATGAAACCCACAATAGGGTCTCCTGGTACCGGTGTACAGCACTTGGCAAATTTGACTTCGATTTCATCCTCGAGATCAGCCACTTTTACCTCACCCTTGCTCGATGTCTTTAAAGGCCTATTTATAACTTCAATAGGCTTATCTAAAGGTATTTCTTTCTTCTCTTCTTCCTTCTTTTGAAGTTCTCTTTCTTTTTTTATTAATTTTTGTATAACCTGTTCACTAGTTATTTTACCGTAACCAACAGAAGCATACATTTCATCTTCAGTTGGAAAACCTAAATCATTGGCTATTTCAGCAATCCACTCATCCTTTAAGAGGGCCTTATAGCCTGTCCTTTGCTTTTTAATGTCTCTAATGATTT
This sequence comes from Anaerococcus pacaensis 9403502, assembly GCA_000308255.3. Classification (GTDB taxonomy): domain Bacteria; phylum Bacillota; class Clostridia; order Tissierellales; family Peptoniphilaceae; genus Anaerococcus; species Anaerococcus pacaensis. Next base: position 153,355 of record HG326664.1, read on the forward strand.
GGTTTTTGCCAATTTCAATGTTCTCTTCTTTGCCAGTGCGTTTAAAAAATTGCTTTATTTTATTTTTGGCTTGGTTACTTTGAACTATCTTTAGCCAATCGCGGCTAGGTCCTGATGAGTTTTTAGATGTGAGTATCTCAACGACATCACCAGTCTTAAGCTTGGTAGTAAGTGGAACTATAGATCCATTTACCTTTGCTCCTATACATTTATTCCCCACTTCAGTGTGGACCTTGTAGGCAAAGTCGATTGTACATGAGCCTAGAGGCAGAGAGTATATCTCGCCTACTGGTGAATAAACATAAATTTCTCTAGAGAAAAAGTCTGTTTTTAGAGTTTCCATAAACTCCCTGCTGTCTTCATCAGCCCCGCCTTCTTGCTGCCATTCCATGATGCGGCGCAAAAATTCCATGGCATCATCAAAGTCAGATCCCTTGTTGTTGCCCTCTTTGTAGCGCCAATGAGCAGCTACCCCGTATTCACATTCCTTATGCATTTGACGAGTTCTAATTTGAACCTCAAATGGCCTAGAATCTTCACCAAATACTGTGGTATGGAGAGACCTATAGCCGTTTGGTTTTGGTTGGCCTATATAGTCCTTTATTCTATTTGGTATTGGCCTCCAAAGTGAATGGACCTTGCCGAGGACCTCATAACATTCTGCTATAGTATCAACTAGGACTCTTACAGCTGTCAAATCGTATATCTCTTCAAAAACGATATTATTGCGCATCATTTTCTTATAGATAGAGTATAAAGACTTTGGTCTGCCAGAGATTTCAAAATTGATTTTCGTTCCCTGTAGGCTCTCTGTGAGGGTTTCTATTATTTTATTAATGTAGGCTTCACGTTCGCGGCGCTTACTAGCTACCATTTCTGCTAGCTCATAATATTTCTCTGGCTCTAGATACCTAAAGCAAAGATCCTCTAGCTCCCATTTGATTGAATAAATCCCTAGCCTGTGGGCAAGTGGTACATATATTTCAAGTGTTTCTGTAGCTGTTTGGACTTGTTTTTCGCGAGTCTTATATTCAAGTGTCCTCATATTATGTAGCCTATCAGCTAACTTTATAAGGACCACTCTCACATCGTTACTCATGGCCATCACCATTTTTCTGATGTTTTCAGCTTGTTTTTCTTCTTTCGAGCTGTAGTTTAAGTTTTTAAGCTTGGTAACACCCTCTACTAAGAAGGTAATCTCGCTTCCAAAAACTTCTTCCATCTCATCATATGTAACTTCTGTATCTTCCAACACATCATGCATGAGGCCAGCACATATAGTTTGGTCGTCTAGTTTCATTTTTGATAGAGATGAAGCTACTGCTATTGGATGGATGAAGTAATCTTCACCCGAATTTCTCTTTTGGCCTCTGTGGTGTTCTTCACCAAAATAGTAGGCCTTTTTTATTAAATCTATATCCGCTTGCGGATTGTTATCTAGAATAGTCTCCTCAAATTTGGCATATTCTATATCAAAATCAGTTGTCATAGCTACCTCATCTCATATCAATAAGTCTAAGTTGTAGTGTTCTATTGCCCCTAAATTCATTTATATCTGGGTAATAGACTATATCTATCTTAGAACCTATGACATTGTTTCCGTATTTTTCATTCAAATAATTGAAATCATCTAGGGCGTTAAATTTGATGGCATTGATGCTTGTAGAATTTTTTGTTAGTTTAAGTCTCATAGTCTTTCCATCTTTACCAATCATTTGTAAGTCTGATATTTCTACACCCTTGTCAGCAAAAATTGGTTTTTCAAAATCTTTGCCAAAAGGCTTTAGCCTATCTAAGCTTTCAGCAAATTCTAGTGATAGTTTTGAAATATCAATTGCTGTATCTATGTTTATGACCTTTTCTTTATCAGCTGGCCTTAACTTTGCATTTGCATTTAGAAAATCTCTAAGCTCATCAATCATTTCGTATTTGATTGACAAACCACAGGCCATGGGATGGCCACCAAATGATTCTAGTTTATCAGCAAATTTACTAACCTCAGCATGGATATTGTATGGATCGATTGATCTCCCCGAACCCTTGGCAAGGTCTTCGATGCTCGAGGCTGATAGGATAATTGTTGGCCTATAATACTTTTCTTTGATGCGGCCAGCGACTATCCCGCATATAGATTCGTTGATAGATGGTTCAAATACTACTATCACATCATCATTGTAATATTTATTGGCCTCAACAATTGCAACACACTTCTCAAAGCCTTCTTCAGTAAGTTTCTTACGTTCAGTATTTAAATTTACCAGATTTTTCGCTAGTTCATATATCCTATCAATATCTTCTTCCATCAGAAGTTCGATAGCATCTTTGGCACTAGATAGCCTACCTGTAGCATTCATAGTAGGGCCAATGATAAAACCTAGGGTATATTCATCTATCTCGTTGGTCCAACTAGCCTCATCAAGTATTGCTCGAATCCCCAATTTCTCAGTTTGGTTTAGATACTTTAGGCCCTCGATTACAAAGATTCGATTTTCATCGGTAAGTGAAACCATATCACATACTGTGCCCATGGCTACATATTCAAGCAAGCCATATAGGTATTCCATGTCTCCATCTAGCTTTTGGTATAGGGCGGTAATTAGTTTAAAACATACGCCAGCCCCGCAGAGCTCCTTAAAGGGATAATCTTGGTCGATTCTTTTTGGATTGATAACGTCATCGGCATTTGGAAGTTTTTGACTGACCCATTCACCATCATTGATTTTTTCAATCTCATGGTGGTCTGTTACTATTACTTTCATGCCAAGTGATTTTATCATCTCGACCTGGTCAAAGCCAGTTATACCGTTATCGCAAGTGATGATTAGTGAAACTCCATCAGCTTTTGCTTTTTCAATCATGCCCTCACTCATACCATAGCCCTCTTCTACCCTATGAGGGATGTCATAGCTTATGGCATCGTAATAGTAAAGAAGGCCATCTAAGAGGGTCATAACTGAAGCTATCCCATCTTGGTCGTAGTCGCCAAAGATACGAATTTCTCCACCCTCTTGCATGGTTTTTATGATAAGGTCAATAGCCTTATCCATATCTTTTAGTCTAAAGGGATCGTGTAGCTTTGATAGATCTGGTCTTACAAACATGTCTACAGTTGATGGATCGGTTATATCACGGTTAGCAAGTATAAGGGCCGTAAGTTTTGTGATTCCATCTATTTTTAAATTTTCTTTGTAGTTTTCTTTTTTGTTATATATAAACCAATTTGCCATTACTTTTCCCTTTCATATAACTTAAATTATACTCTTTCTTAATACTTTAATAAAGAAAAAGGACCATAAGGTCCTAATTGATAATATGCTCTATTTCACTCTTATCTATCGTCAGATAAGAATTGTTTTCATATGTGCCTGAGATAATTGTGATGCGTTCATTTTCTATAGAGATTACCTCACCGAGTATCCCAGAATAAGTCTTGATTTTTGATCCGAGCTTAAGATTATTATTTACAAAATCTCTGTTGGCCCTTCTCTTTTTGTAATCATTGATAGAAGTTTCATAAAAGCCTATGGCAAGGATTGTAAGGATAATATACTCAAGTTTCATTGTATCCATATTTTTCGTAGAATTCTTTTTTATAATCTAAGAACCTATCTTCCATTATAGCCTCGCGAATATTTTCGCACATTTTAAGTAGGAAATATAGGTTGTGATATGTAAGAAGTCTAGCTCCGAGTATTTCATTTACATTTACTAAATGTCTGATGTAAGCCCTGGAGTAATTGCTACATGTATAGCAATCGCATTCGTGGTCTAGAGCTGTGAAATCGTCTTTAAATTGGGAGTTTTTTACAACTAACCTACCTTGGGATGTCAGTGCTGTGCCGTGACGGGCCATCCTAGTTGGAAGTACACAATCGGCCATGTCAATGCCAGCTTCAAATGATTCGAACAAATAGTCAGGTGTACCAACTCCCATATTGTATCTAGGTTTATCAAAAGGTAAGAGCGGAGTGGTGAAATTTAGGATATCGATCATTTCTTCTTTGGTCTCACCTACAGACAAGCCCCCAATAGAAAAGCCATCAAAGTCCATGGCTGTAGTTTCTCTAGCAGATATTTCTCTAAGGTCCTTAAACAAACCACCTTGGACTATTCCAAATAGAGATTGGTCAGGGTGTGAATGTTCTTTGTGATAGTCTAGTCCTCTTTTGGCCCAGCGGATAGTACGCTCCATCGATTGTTTGACATAATCGTATTCAGCACGGGCATCCACACATTCATCAAAGCTCATCATGATATCAGAATGGATATCATTTTGTATTTCAATTGATTTTTCAGGTGTGAAAAAATGTTTAGACCCATCTATGTGAGACCTAAACTCTACTCCATTTTCATTTATCTTTCTCATATCAGATAGTGAAAATACTTGAAATCCACCTGAGTCTGTTAGAATTGGCTTATCCCAATTCATAAATTTATGAAGGCCGCCAGCCTGTCTCATAATCTCCATCCCTGGTTTTAAGTATAAGTGGTAGGTATTTCCTAGGATGATTTTAGAATCAATTGCTTTTAGCTCTTCTACAGTCATAGCCTTTACTGTACCGAGTGTCCCCACAGGCATGAATATAGGTGTGGGGATATCGCCGTGGGCAGTATGGATTACACCTACTCTAGCGTTTGTGTATATATCTTTTTTTACTACTTCAAATGTAAGTCCCATAATCCTCCTAATGGATAAACATGGCATCGCCAAAGCTAAAGAATCTGTATTTGTTATCTACAGCATATTTATAAGTATCTAAAATCATCTCTCTACTTGTAAAGGCTGCTATAAGCATTACCAAAGTAGATTTTGGTAGGTGGAAGTTTGTAATAATCGCATCGATTACATTAAACTTAAATCCAGGATAGATAAATATATCAGTCCAGCCAGATGATTCAGTAAGCTCTCCATGCTTTTGATATACAGATTCGAGTGTTCGTATACTTGTAGTTCCTGTAGCTATGACCCTCTTGCCGTTTGCATGTGCTTCATTAATGATATCTACTGTTTCTTGGCTAATAGTATAAAACTCACTATGCATTTTGTGATTATCTACATCCTCTACACTTACTGGCCTAAAAGTGCCGAGGCCAACATTTAGGGTAAGATAAGCTAGTTTTACACCCTTAGCTTCAATATCAGTTAAAAGTTCTTTGGTAAAATGTAAACCAGCAGTAGGGGCTGCCACAGATCCAGGATTTTTTGAATACACTGTCTGGTATTCCTCAGGCTCTTTTAGCTCTTCTTTTATATATGGTGGTAATGGCATATTGCCAAGCTCCGCTAGGATTTCGTTAAAGATACCTTCGTATTTGAATTCAACTACCCTATTACCATCATCTTTTATATCTATTACCTCAAGTTCTAAATCATCTGAGAAGATAACTTGAGTTCCTATTTTCATTTTCTTACCAGGTCTGACTAGGCATTCCCATTTCTTGCCCTCTACATTGTGGAGCAAGAAGACTTCGATAGATTCTTCCCTATCAGGTCTGTGGCCAAAAAGCCTTGCAGGAATTACTCTTGTGTCATTCATTACTAGGACATCGCCAGGATTTAGGTAGTCTATGATATCATAAAAGTATTTATCATCCCTTTCTCCAGTTTCTTTATCAAGAACTAAGAGCCTAGCGTGGTCTCTCTTTTCTGCTGGGTGTTGGGCAATGAGTTCTTCTGGTAAATAATAATCAAAATCGTCTGTTTTCATCTATTCCTCGTATACTAAACCATAGTGTTCATAGGCCTTGCGGGTAAGTACTCGCCCTCTAGGTGTCCTAGATATAAAGCCCATTTGTAGTAAGTATGGCTCATAGACATCCTCTATGGTCACATTTTCAATCCCTGTAGATGCTGCTATGGTATCCACACCCACAGGGCCTCCGTCAAAGTTTTGATACATAGTCATGATAATTTTCTCATCTTGAGTATCTAAACCCATCTCATCTATCTCAAGTAGTTTGAGTCCTTCCATACTAGTTTCTAGATCTATAATTGATTCCTTTTCTACTATGGCATAGTCCCTTACTCTTTTTAGAAGTCTATTGGCAATTCTAGGGGTCCCACGACTTCTTTTAGCTATTTCATAAGCCCCGTCTTCTGTGATTTCAATATTTAAAATATTTGCTGATCTCTTAATAATCGTAGTAAGGTCATTAGCATTATAAAGGCTGAGTGAAAGCAATACACCAAATCTATCACGAAGAGGTGCTGATAGTTGTCCTGCACGAGTTGTCGCCCCTATTAGGGTAAATCTTTCTAAATCAATTCTAATAGACTGGGCATTTGGACCCTTGCCTACGATTATATCTAGAACAAAGTCTTCCATAGCTGAATATAAGATTTCTTCTACAGAACGATTTATCCTATGGATCTCATCAATAAAAAGTACATCCCCATGTTGGAGATTAGTAAGAATTGACGCTAAATCTGATGGGCGCTCTATAGCTGGTCCACTGGTCACTCGGAGATTTACCCCTAATTCATTGGCTATAATAGAAGATAGGGTGGTTTTACCAAGGCCTGGAGGTCCTTGGAGAAGCACATGGTCTAAGGGCTCGTTTCTAGAAATGGATGACTTGATAAAGATATCAAGTTTTTCCTTGACCTTATCTTGGCCGATATATTCATTTAGCCATTTAGGCCTGATTGAGTTTTCGTTCGTAAGGTCTTCTTTTAATTCGTTAGATCCCACTATTCTTTCATTTTCATCGTACATATTATCACCTAGATAAGTCTTTTGATAGCTTCACGGACTAAGTCTTCTATTGGTAAGTTCATATCTTTTAGCTCAAGCATCACATTGTTGATATCATTTTGAGCATAACCAAGATTTACTAGAGCTTCTTTGGCTACTTCAAAGTCTTCTGATTGGGCAAAATCTACTTGAGGACGAGAGCTTGTAGCAATAGGCATCTCTTTTACCTTATCCATAAGTTCAAGTATTATCCTAGAAGCAGTCTTTTTTCCTATGCCTTTGGCCTTGGTAAGCATATCTATGTCATTATTTACTATAGCTATTTTCACATCCTCTACTCCAAGAGAAGAAAGAATTCCCAAAGCATTTTTGGGACCAATTGATGATACAGTTGTGAGTAATAAGAACATCTCTAGCTCATCTCTTGAATAAAATCCGTATAGACTCATATCATCTTCTCTGACCTGTAGGGATGTGTAGATTTTATATTCATTATTTAATTCGATTAAGGCAAGGGTTGATAAGGAGCTTTTTACTAAGTATCCGATATTGTTATTTTCAATTACAAAAGCATCTTCATCTATGGCCCTGATATCGCCTATAATATATGAAATCATCAGTTCATCCTAAAGTTTTCTTTAAAGCGCTGACTTAGGGCATGGCAGAGAGCGACAGCTAAGGCATCTGCAGCATCGTCAGGCTTGGGTATTTCTTTTAAATTTAATAGGGTAGTTACAGTTTTTTGCATTTGAGTCTTACTTGCCCTACCAAAGCCTGTGATGGCTTGTTTTATCTGTAGGGGTGTGTACTCATAGATTGGCAAGCTATTAGACTCAGCACAAAGGATTTGTATACCTCTAGCATGGCCAACAGTAATAGCAGTCTTTACATTTTGATTAAAAAACAGCTCCTCTATTGCAAACTCATCCGGCTGATATTCTTTAATAATCTCATCTAGATTGTCATATAAAATCTTTAGTCTAGCAGGAGTAGGAGTGCTTGCACTGGTCGTAACTACACCATTTTCTAATACTTTAACCTTATTATTGCTAAATTCAACCAGGCCATAACCCATGATGGCTATCCCTGGATCTATTCCTAAAATTATCATTATTCTTCCATTTAAAAAGAGCTTTGTTAAAGCTCTATTGATATCTTTCTAATACTTCTCTTACAAGCCCCCTGTAGTAGTACTCTGCGTAAACATCTACTATAGATTTATATAGGTATGATAGAGATTTTTCGTATATTTTCTTGGTTTGGTTGATTGTAATATCTTCTGTGTAAATATAATTAGTATCAAATCTTAGTTGTTTATGAGTCGATTTATCGATTGTGTATACTTTAGATTTGATTTTCATATCGCAGTATCTACCCATATTTTTTTTAAGGTTTGATACTAGTTCTTTGTCAGAATATATATTATCCTTAAAGTCTTCTCCAATTTCTATAACTTTTGAATCAGACCTAAAGTTATTTAAAAACACTGTATCCATCAAATAGCTTACACCATATTCTTCGATTAGTAAAAACTCCAATTTATCAATCATGGCCTTATCACGAAAGGCTCTGTATTGGGCCTTCACAGATATGAGATATTCATATCTATTGATATCATTTGTTATTAGAGCTTCTAAGTTGTCTATAATCTGGTCTATATTTGATAAGTCCCAAAAATACTTTTTTAGATTTTTCATCACATAATCTTTGACATAAAAATCATTTTTGGAAAATTTTACAAAATTTTTATCATACAATAAAGACATAAGGGTGTTTAGTGAATATATATCTTCATTTATCAAAAAATTGTATTCAAGTTTTTCAATTATAGGATATTGTTCATTAACCTGTTGTGCCTTCATCGTTTTAGTACCTCGTTATACTATTCTAACATATATACCGATATAATTATTTAGATATATTTATCGCAAAAATAAATAAAGCTAAATTAATAGTAAAAATATACATCATCATCTAATTTATGTATATTAGACTAGGAATTTAGCCCATAAGTTTTTTAAAATAAAATTTTATTCATCGAAATTTTTAGAACTTTTTAAAATTGACTTTTAAATCACTCAATTTAAAACTATAGTTCACATCTTTTCTTTCGATATCTATAATTGTCTTTGCTCTTAGGTCATCATCATTTGATAATTTTTCTATCAATTCATAGGAAGGATTGATGGCATGTGGGTGACCTACTAATTGAAACATTGTTATATCGCCATTTGTATCTCCATATGCATATGAATTATCTAAGTCTAGGTCATACCTTTCAGTGAGATCTAGGACTGCAGAAAGCTTGCTCCTACCATCCCACATAGGTGTGACCTTGCCGATAAATTTATTATTTTCATCAAACTTATACCTAGTAGCAATAGATTCATCAGCTCCATATATGTGGGCGAACTGGTCTACAAGAAATTCTGGTGAACCTGATATAAAGAAAATCCTATGGCCGTGGTCTTTGTGAAATTCCACAGCTTTACGAGTTATCATATATACCTTGTTTTTGTTTTGCTCTATTACTATATCTGAGTATTTATCTATTGTTTCTCTATCCATGCCAACTAATTTTTGTTGATAGACTAAAGAAGCCTTGTCCAGATAATCTTCATAGGCACCTAGCCTATTTTGATATTTCTCATATAGGGGGCCAATTTCATCTCTCCAAGTGTCTTCTGATAGAACTTTATCAGCAGTTAGGAGCAAGAAGTGCTCGATAAGCAATGAATTTCTAAAAAGTGTACCGTCAATATCGAAAAAAGCTGCTATATCTTTTGCCATAATTAATTCTCACTATCGGATTCAAATGTCATTTTTTCAATTTCGTAGTTATCAATCCTACTTGCTTTTACTTTTTTTGTATCAGAAGATATTTTGCTGGTGTAGTATTTGCTTGGATTTTCATCTTTTATACTAGACCTTGTAGGTTTTTTAGCTACTCGAACTTTTGATGGAGTTTTTTCTTTAATAGTCCCTACTTCTCTAACCTCACCTACTTCACGAATTTTCTTCTTTGACCTACTTTTCTTTTGTGCCCTTGGAGTACTAGCTTCCATTGTTCTAGTATTTTTTCTAATAGAGCTAATAAGATCTAAGATTATACAGGTAAATATTCCCACGAGGGCTGCACTACCTATAAAGATAGCTATCCAGGCAAGATCTAAGCCTCTTTTTGTTGTAAAATCCTGAAATGCTGTGTAAAGGACAAACAAAGCTCCAAAACCCAAAAAGAGTGATGGGATATATTTAATAAATTTTCTTTTTGTTAATAGATGAATAAGGATTACGATTACAATATTCATCAATACCACTATTGGCAGGATATTTAACTTGGACGAATGGTCCGTTATTAGATTTATTAAACCTGTCATGGGCCCTCCTTATTCAAGGTTAATTCTCTCGAGAGTATACTTACCATCTGCTATATCCATTATCATAAATCCTGGGTTATTATCTCTTGGTAGGCTTATTGATCCAGGATTGAGGATGGTAATACCATCTATCTCTTCGTTTTTATATATATGGGTGTGGCCGTGGATAGCTATATCACAATTATTGTCTTTGGCCTTAAGTAACAATTCGTGCGCATCACCATAGACATCGTAACGATGGCCATGGGTTAAGAATATCTTTACCCCATCTTTATCTATCACTTTATCATATGATTCATTGGTGTAATAGTCATTGTTACCTTTGACTACATGATAAGAAATATTAGTTTCATAAGCTATGTTTATGCAATCTTCTACCCCGTCACCAGCATGGATCATTAGATCAATGTCATCGTGGCTAAGTATATAGTCACTTATAGGACCATAGTGGCCATGGGTATCGCTAGTGATAAGTATTCTAGTCATAGTTTTCCTCTAGAAATTTTTTTAAATGATTTATGGCCTTTGATCTGTGAGATATATGATTGATTTCTTCATCAGTCATTTCCCCTAGTGTCCTATCCTCGCCATCTGGTTTAAATATCTGATCATAACCAAAGTCATAATCGCCTATTTCTTCTGTGGTAATAATCCCATCAAGCTCTCCCATAAAATAATGGTCATTGCCATCTTTATCTATGAAGCAGATTACAGTTTCAAAATGAGCATCTCTATTTGTTATGCCATTTAGTTCAAATAGTAGCTTATCTCTGTTGTCCTTATAAGTAGCATATTCACTTGCATACCTATGGGCATGAACTCCGGGTCTACCATCTAGAGCATCTACAAAAAGTCCTGTATCATCAGAAAAAACTGGCAAATGGATTTCATCAAATAGTGCCTTGGCTTTTTTGTAGGCATTTTCTTTAAGCGTTTGTCCATCTTCTTCTACTTCAAAATCATATATATCATAGTCAACCGGACTTTTAAGGTCAAATTGGTCTAGCATTAAGCTAATTTGTTGTAATTTATTTTTATTGCCTGTTGCAAAAACTATTTCCATTCTCTTCTCCTTTTTTTATCATATCATTTAATAATTGATGTTTCAATTGCCATCAATAATTGTGTTGGTGTTGGTGAAGGCCTCTTCTAAAGTTTTTGCATTTGAACCGGATTGTTGGTCTAGAGATATAATTGCAGTTGGATTTTGAGTAGCTATTGAGAAAAATGGTCTTTTCTCAATAAGATTATCTATTACCCTATGAATCATAATTTCATCTTGGCTTTGAATTACTATATAGTTGCCATTATTTAAAATGTGAAAGTCCTTAAATTGTGGATTGATATTTCTCACCTGATCACGGGTAATACTGGTCTTATTTTCATTTCTTTCTTCTACATAGTTTCTTACAGGTAGCTGGCTTGCTGCCATGACTTGACTATCTTTAGTATACAATGAAGTCTGTATAACCCACATGCCTGCGTCTCTTACCATGCCAAAATTGGTATTATCCAAATCTATTTCTGATGGATTGACATCTGAAACTTTATTGCTAGCTTCGTTTAGTATCATATTTTCAAATTGCTCTGTAGCATCATTCTCACCAGTGAACTCGTCAATGGTAAGTAGCCTATTTTCTTCGAGACCATTTGTTGCTAAAAATCCATACTTTGTAATTGCATTATCATTAAATAAGGACCTTGTATATGAAAATGATATATAATCTCTATCGACGAAATTTAGCTTCATATTCATATCAAAATCTCTAAAGCTATATCTTTCATAGACAGCTGGGTCATCCATTTGATTTTCATATCTAGCAGGGAAGGCTTCAATGCTATCATAGATATCCTCTAAACTATTTTTAACACATCTTACCTTCCAATATTCGTCTTTGCCTCTTAGAAAGACATCAGGGGCTTTCTTGTATTTGACTTCTTCATCTTCTGGTATGCGGATAAGGTATGTGTAATAATTGTAATCTGGTTTTCCAGATGGCCTATCTGTTCTCTCTCTTACGCCTAAGAGTAGCGAAATATCTTCACTAGCAGTTTCACTTACGGCTGGTCTGATACGTTCATTATTAGCTAGGGCCGTATAAGTTTGAATTATCTCCCCATCTACTATATCAGACAATTTAGATAGATAAACCAATTTATCATCTGCTATATAAAATATTTCATCATCACTTCTTTTCACAAAGTCTCTGGCGAAAAATTGTCCTTGCGAGGCATTTATTACTACCACCATTTCTTCAGAGTCAGCAGTTATATTTTCAAAACCACGGTTAACTAAATATTCACTTAAATTTACATATTTTGATGTAAATGTAGGTGGAAAGGCGTATTCATTATTTATGGCTACGAGGTTGTCAGTAATATAAAGCCTATCGCCCACTTCTGGTGACTGGCTGTTGGATTTGTTGGTAATTTCTTCTACCTTTGTTACCTGCCAGGTACCTTCTAGTATAGGACTAGCTAGTTTTGGTGATACTATAAACTCGTTTAATTCCTCAGGATTTTGATTGGAACAAGAGCTTAAAATTAGGCCAATGATAAATACTATTAATAATTTAATTTTCTTCATCGATTAACCTCGGAATTTCTACTGTTACTGCTGTCCCTACACCATATTTACTCTTTATTATCATATTGCCATCATGAGCTTTTATAATCTCTTCACATATTGACAAACCAAGGCCAGTTTGTGATTTGCTAGATGATCCCTTATAGAATTTGCTTGTGATATAGCCTATCTCATCTTCCTTTATACCTTCACCATCGTCTTTTACAGTGATACTTACCATCTCATCATTTTGTTCAATAAGTAGGTCAATATTGCCCCCTACATCTGTAAACTTGATAGCATTATCGATTAAATTTATAAACACTTCTTTCATCCTATTCTTATCTGCATAGACCATGATTGACTTATAAATAGATGTAAGAGTGAAGTTGATTTCTTCATTTTTTGCCCTTGGTGTAAGCTGGGTATGAACTTGATTTACTAGTTCTACTATATCTAGTTCGTCTTTGTTGTATTTAAAAGTAGAAGATTGCAGCCTAGAGAAGTCTAGGAGGTCTTCAACCATCATTGATAGCCTGTCTCCCTCACTTTCTATAATAGTGAGCCCCTGATTTAGCATGTCTGTATCTTGCTGGATATCTTTACTTTGAAGTGTAATAGCCCAGCCTTTGATAGATGTAAGAGGTGTTCTAAGTTCATGAGACACTGATGATATGAATTCATTTTTTACATCCTCTCTTTTTATGATGTTTTCACTCATGAAATTTAATGTTTGTCCTAGCTCTGCCAGTTCATCTTTCCCTGTTACTTCGGCCCTAGCATTAAAATCGCCCTGGGCAAGTCTTTCTGATACAGCTATAAGGTTTTGGATCGGTGCTATAAGTCTATTACTTGCAATCAATGATACTAAAAATGCTCCTAGTATTACTAGTAGCCCAAAGATTATGTAGAAAAACATATCTGCTCTTACACTTTTATTTACAGTAGTCATAGATGATGTAAGCCTTAGGATGCCTGCTTGATTATCATTTGCAAGCAGTGGATAAGATAAGGATAGGAGTTCTTCATTTGTAGTTTCATTGATTCGTCTATATATACCTTGACTACCCTCTTTGGCACGATTGACATCGGCCTTATCTATTTCAGTTCCTATATCGCTAGTGGCTTGAGAATCAAAAAGTACAGTGCCTGAATTATCTAAGATTTGTACTTGAGTTTCATTGGCTCTATAAAAGGCGTTCTTATCTCCTAAGATAATATCATTTAAGTCATACCTGTTACTGTAATTATTAAACTGTAGTTGATTAATCTTTGCCTGGTTTAGCATAGACCCTACTAGGCTTGATTGGTAATAATTTCTAATACTATTATAAGCAAATATTTCAAAGCCTATTACTACAGTCACCACAAATAGCATGATGAATTTAACTATAGTTGCCCTATAGGAATTATTTAGTTTTTCTAATCTAGTATTATTTTTTACTTCCATCTATAACCTGTGCCCCAGACTGTTTCTATATATTGAGGCTTGGCTGGGTCTTCTTCAATCTTGGCTCTAATCCTTCTTATATTTACATCAACGATTTTTGTATCATTACTGTAATTTTCTCCCCAAGTTTCAGACATTATTTCTTCACGGGTCATTGCCTTGCCCTTATTTTGGATGAAATTTTTTAGAATAGTAAATTCTGTTGGGGTCACATCGATTTCAGTTTCATTTTTATAGAAAGTTTTTGAATACAAATCAAGGGTAAAAGGCCCATCTGATAGGGTATTAGCGTTGGTTGTTGTGGCGTCTTTACTGGTAAGATTTACCCTACGCATTAGAGATCTGACCCTGAGAATCAATTCTTGCGGATTAAATGGTTTTATGATGTAGTCATCAGCTCCTCTTTCAAGGCCTAAAATCTTATCTATGTCTTGGCTTTTAGCAGATACCATGATGATGCCTGTCTTTGGGGATTTACTTCTAATAGCTTCACATACTTCATAACCGCTAATCCCTGGTAGCATGACATCAAGTATTGCCACTGCTGGGTCTTCTTCTTCAAATACCTTGATTGCTTCTTCACCTGTAGAAGCTTCTACTGTTTGATAGCCTTGGTATTCGAGATTTATTTTCATAAATTGTCTGATTGAATTTTCATCATCCAGGATAAGTACTTTATTATTTTCCATTTTCTATCCTTTCAAAGGCAATTTTTGCTGCTCCAATTATCCCAGAGTCGTTTAGAAATTTAGCTGGGATAACGCTAATATTTAGTGTATTATTGCAGATATCATTAAATTTCTCTATCATTCCGTCCCACCATATATCTTTTGAATTGATAACACCGCCACCTATAACTATGACTTCAGGATCAAAGATATTTCTTAGGCTTGTTAAGAAATGAGCCAAGTCATTTTGATAAGTAGTGAGTACTTCAAGGGCTGCATCATCCCTATCAATCCTATCTAAGATTTGTTGGCCAGTAAAATCATCACCTGTTAGTTTCTTATAGTGTTTACTCAATGCAGTGCCAGCGCAGTAAGCTTCTACACATCCATATTGGCCACATGTGCAGTAATCGCCATTTGGATGTAAAATCATATGGCCAAGTTCTGCTCCCTGGAAGTGGGCACCAGAAAGAAGTCCAGCTTCTTTTGAATAAATTGCCCCACCAACTCCTGTACCTAAGGTAATCATTACTATATTATCTGCACTTTTGCATGAGCCTATCCACTTTTCTGCTAGTAGGGCTATATTCGCATCATTTTCGACAAAAACTGGTACATCTACAAATTCTTCGATAGCCTTCTTTAGATTTAGACCACTCCAGCCTTCAATATTACCAGCAAAAGTCACTATTCCATTTTCGCTATCAATAAATCCAGGTGTTCCAATTCCAATTGCTATGGCGTCTTTATAATCAAGCCCATAAACTGTCTTTTTTATATTATTTAAGACTACATCACGGCCCTTATTAGCTTCTGTATCTATACTATTGCGGTCTAAGATATTGCCCTCGCGGTCTATCAGGCATGCATTTATTTTGGTGCCACCTAAATCGATACCTATTACTTTATCCATAACTTTCCCTTCTACTAGAGTTTAAATAATTGTTCTTGTAATCTCATCACATCATCGATTTGTTTTGACTCGATAATTTTACCAGCTAGATATTCCAAGCCATCTATTTTATTAAAGCGTAGCTTATATGCTAGGAGTACTTGATTATCTATATTAAGCTTAGATTTTACGATGTCATTTATATTTTTGTCCCCGTATTTTCTATCACCTATAATAGGGGTATTATTTTCTCTTAAAGAAAATCTTATCTGATGGGTCTTTCCAGTGATTAACTCACATTCTAAGAGTGAATACTTGCCGTTTGTTTTAAGTGGTCTAAAGTGAGTGAGAATTCTGTCACCAGATTTACTAGCTTTGATTTTATTTTTAGATTCATTTTTACTGATGTTAGTATCTATAGTAAAGGCCTTGTCAACTTTTCCGTTTACTAGAGTCAGATAGTACTTATCTATCTTATTTTCTCTCATAGCTTCATTTAAGGCCCTAAGAGCGTTAGCATTCTTTGCCCCTATCACAAGCCCTGCTGTATTTCGATCAAGTCTATTTACTACTGCAGGAGTAAAAGTCTTATCTCTGGAATTTACTGCCTTAGTTTTATATAAATAAGCAATCATATTATCGACTAGATTGTCCCCATAGTCGCTAGATGATGCTGAATGAGTGAGCATGCCAGGCTTTTTATCCATAATTATTATATTTTCATCTTCATAGACTATATCTAGATCAAAATCGCGTGGCTTATAAGTTTTTTTATCTATCCACCTATCATGATTTTCATCGGATATATACATTTTGATGATATCGCCTTCGTAAACGAACATATCAGCCTTGGCTCTCGTGTCATTTATCTTAAAATTCTTTTTTCGGATATTTTTCTGAATGACTGATAAAGGAGCATTTGGGAAATATTTTCTCAAAAACCTATCAAACCTTTGGTCTGCGTCATTTTTAGAAATTATTAATTCTATCATACTAATAAGATTTATTTACATACGAATCAATAATAGAAGGCCTACATTCATCATCAAAGCAGTCATTTTGGCGAAGTTTATCAAGTATATCTTTATTTTTGGAATGAAGTATAGCTTTATCGATGGATTTTATATGTATTTCAAATATCTCACCCATCAGTCTCTTGGACTTTAGCCTTATAAAATAACTTTCCACATCCTTATAGTCTATAATTTCTAATAAATTAATTGTGGCCTTATCTTTTAGATAATAGTAGTTTTCCCTATCATTTATGAGCCTGGTATATAACTTTTTCTTTTTAGGATTGTGGATTATTTTTATTGCTTCGCTATTTGCCTTTTTTGCTAAGAGATTGTAATACTGGTAATTGTAGATAGCTTGGTCTATGGTCTTTATATCAGTAAAAGGCTTTAAGTCAAGCTTCATGATATAAGAGATATTAGCATCTAGAAAGCTATCCTTATCATATATTGATTGGTCTAATAAATCTATCGATTCCTTTCTGAAAGCCTCAAAGGCTTTTAATTTGTCAACTTCATTTATCATAATAAAAAACCGCCTCGAAAGAGACGGCCATTTCTAATCTAGTTGTTTAGTTCAACGATTTCTGCTTCAAGTGACTCAGGTAAATCTTCTTTTGACCAATCTAAACCAAGATATATATCAGCTTTAGCATATTCTGAAAGTTCTTTAAGCTCTGTAGTTAATTTTTCGATATTATCTTCTTTAATATCAACAAGTTTGTAGATGCCATCTACATATACTTTACTGATATCGAAGTCGCGAGCTAGTATCCCTGCGATGAAGCCTCTAAGTGATTGTACACAGTCTATCTTGTATGATTTAGCACTGATAACTCTTATTTTATGGTCTAGGATTCTCTCTCTATCATCGCTAGAAGTAATAAATACAACATTTGAAGAATCATCTTTAACTTGTTTTTCTACTTCATCAATAAGGTGTTGAGTTTTGCCTGTTCCTGATTGGCCTAGTACGTAATATATCATTTAATTTTCCCCCTTGATTTTATCAA
Organism: Anaerococcus pacaensis 9403502; assembly: GCA_000308255.3. GTDB lineage: Bacteria > Bacillota > Clostridia > Tissierellales > Peptoniphilaceae > Anaerococcus > Anaerococcus pacaensis. Next base: position 171,032 of record HG326664.1, read on the forward strand.
ATATTATTTTTTTGGACTTATCTCCTTGGGTAAATCCATTTTTTTGCATCGTTTCGACTATTTCATCTCGGATAAGCCACCAAGATGTATCCCAATTACAAAATGCTGTTTCTTCTTCCGGAGCCCTGCCTACGAGCCTTTGCACTGCCACATCTGGTTTTATAATTCTTAAGAATTCGATCACATTCGTTTGATATTCTTCCTTACTTGGAATCTCAAACTCATTATTTTCATACATTTGATAGAGCTTGGTGCCTTTAATAACAAAAAGTGAATGTATCTTTATCTCTTTGACATTTAAGGCATTTATTATCCTAGCTGTTTGTCTTACATCGCGAATATCATCCCAAGGTAGAGATAATATAACGTGCGTGCATATACGAAATCCGTATTTATTAATAAGATTGCAAGCTTCGATAAAGTCAGCTAAGTCTTCGCCCCTATTCAGGATCTCTAGTGTCTTGTAATTAGCAGTTTGAAGTCCAAGTTCAATTGTGATATCTTTTCCAGTTGACTTACTCCATTCTTTTAAGAAAATGAGTTTATCTTCTGTGACAGAATCTGACCTAGTTGAAATTGAAACTCCAACTACATAGTCTTTGTCACAGGCTCTTATTATCTCTTTAAAATCATTTAGAGGCATATAGGTATTAGTAAAGTTTTGAAAATATGCTATAAACTTATTTGCCTTATACCTACTACCTATATAATCCCTATTTTGGCTAAGCTGTTGATTTACAGTCATGTACGAAGGTAGGTTTTCAAAACTTCCACCTTCTTCACCACAAAAGATACAGCCACCGTAGCATGCTGCCCCATCTCTATTGGGACAAGTAAGAGATAGCTTTACTGGTAACTTGTAGACTTTTTCTCCATAAATATCTTTATAGTATGAGCTGATTGAATAATAAGGATTATTCATCTATCTCAAAATCTTCGTCTTCTTCGATATAATCTTCTTCATCATCGAAATCTTCAAAATCATGATCATGCATTTCAAATTCTTCGTTGTATGAGTCTACTACTTCATCTAGTGCTTCATCATCCCAGTAGTGGGTAAATAAGTGGAATACTGTTTCGAGTTCGTCTTCATCTTCGATAATTTGTAGGTCTATTTCATCATTATTAAATGAATCCTCGTAATAGAATAGGTATATGTCATTGCTTTCGCTTGAGATAAGAGCTACATAATCAGTGCCATCGACTGAAAATACATCGATTAGATAACACTCATCAGTAGCATCTCCTAAATCGATTTCAATAACTGCTTTACCTTCATTTTTTAAAAATTCTAATTCATGACCATGAATCTCTAATTTTTCTGCCATAAATACTCCTTACTATGTTTATAAGCGACTTAGGGCACTTTCAACTAGATTTGCTGTCTTATAAATATCAGCAAGTTTTGTGTAGTACCTTCCGTCATCTCCTTGTTTATATTCTACCCCTAATGAAATCATCTTCACATCTAAATTATTAAAGATAATCGATGAGTCTAGCGAGTACTGGGTCTTTATAACTGGAAGATGCTCACCGGTTAAATCAAAAAATGAACTTTCAAAGATTTCAGTAAGATAATTATCTTTATTCTTCCATCTTGGGATACTAAAGCTGTTTACAAGTTCACTAGTAGATATCTTCATAGCTATATTAGTTTTTTCAAGCATTTGATTCATCATCTCTTCTGATAATGACCTGTAGACTACTATAAATCTAATAGAGTCTGCAAAACTTCTCGATATGGCTAAGTTGATGGAGCTGATTAGTTGGTCATTTTCATTATCAACAGAAAAAGCTCCTATAGGGAGAAGTTCAATGAAACTCGCCAGATGATTATATGATAATTCATTCATTGGATGAACTTCTTCATTAGACATTTTCAGAAGACTTATATCCATATCTGGCTCATGCTTCAAGTTTTTTTCTAATAGTTCGTTTTTATAAAGCTCAAATATATCATATAAGGCATTTTCGAATTCACTTTTCACTGTGAAATATATATCACCAAAGCTTGGTATACTGTCATACCTATCACCTGCTTCAAAACCTGTTATATCAAGGTCAACCTTAGATTTTACTTTTCTAATAAAGCTAGTGAGAGTTTTAATAGCGTTAAGCCTTACCTTATCAATATCTTCACCAGCCCTACCCCCTATTAAATTTGAAAGACTTATTTTGTATGATTCGTAGCTATAGTCTGGGTCAAATCTTTCTAATGGAACTTTTATATTAGATAAAATCAGCGCACTAAATTCATCTGCTATACAATTTGATTGACGCAAATTTAGATTGATGATGTTACTGGTCCTAAGGATGTTTGATAAGCCGCTATAGGTCCTATTATCCTTTTGAATATTATTTTGAGTGATAAGAATATCAAAATCATTTGCAGAATATTTTAGCAAACTGCTGATTACCAACAGTGCGTTTACCAGATAGAAGTTCCTGCCTGAGCTTAATTCCAAATCATCATTTTCTGTTAAATTTATAGATTTATACTCTCCCCTGGCATCTATATTTATATGAAGTATTGCCTTTGGGTCATCTCCCTTTTTTATATAAAGAGAGTCAGTAATCCCTAGGACCTCACAACCATAGCTATTAGCTTCATCTAGAATGTATTTTTTAGCTAGACTATCAGCTGCGCCTTGATTAATTAGGGTCTCAATTTTTTTTATATTTTCTAAGAGATTACTTTTTAAATTCTCGTATTCCATAACAATTGCCTAATAGTATTTCTTAACCTCAGCATCTTTAGCTAGTTCGTTTATAACTTCTAGGTACTTTTCTTGTCTTTTGACCATTTCATAAGTGTTTCTTACTTGGTCTTTGATATCGTCATAGTTTTGTTCACTGGTTTGTTTATCATCAAGTTTTATTATGTGGTAGCCAAACTGTGATTTAACTGGTTTTGAAATCTCGCCCACCTCAATAGTATCTAGGCCATCTTGAAACTCTTCTACCATGATCCCTTTTGGGAATGTACCGAGTGAACCGCCATTTTCTTTGGATGGATCTAGGGAATATTTCTTTGCCGCCTCAGCAAAGTCTAGGCCATTCTTTATCTCTTCGAGTATTTCATTTGCCTTAGCTTCGTCATCTACAAGTATGTGGCTTGCGGTATAGGTCATTGGAGAGAATATGGTGTCCTTATTATCGTCATAGTACTTACGAACATCATCATCATTTATAGAAACATCCATAAAAATCTTGTGCATAGCATAATTTTTAAGCATATTATCACGGACTTTATTCAGTTCTTCTTCAAATTCTATATCTTTATCTAAAGCTTTTTTCTTAGCGCCCTGAAGGAGTAGCTCTTGGTTTACTAATTCATCAGCTAGAGCATTAAAACCATCAGGAGTATTAAATCTATCTCTATCTTCGATTCCTTGAAGTAATTCAAAGAGGTCCTTTTGGGTGATTTTTACTCCATTTACCTCTGCTAATAGTTTATTTTCTGTCATTATATCTCCTCTACTAGTTCAATTCTATTATCATATATTTTGATGTCATTATTTTTATAAAGCCTGCCTATAGCACGTTTAAAGGACGACTTGCTCATAGCAAAAACTTTATTTATCTTCTCTGGAGAAGATTTGTCAGACAAGTATACTACTCCATTATTATCATGGAGATAATCGAGAATCATATCAGAGTCATTGTCTATTTCAAGATGAGCTCTTTTTCTTAGTGATAACTCAATTTTGCCATCAGATTTGACTTCTTTAACGCGAGCTTCTACCAATTCACCTTCTATATGGACTCCCCTTAGCTCGTTGATTCGAAGTAACGAATCATATTTATTATCTATTGCTACAAAAGCACCGATTGATTTATTGATAGAATAAATCCTTCCTGATACCTCATCATTTTCGCTAAAGTCATGGTCGGTAGAAAGTAGGTCACGTATCTTGCTAGTTAGATAGATAAAACCATTTTTATCTAGTTTAAAGGCTACAGGATAGGTCATTTCTAGTATTATCCTGTAGGTACGTTCAGTAAAAGGCATAAATATATGGTTGCCACCTTCTATTTCAAAGTAGACACCTTTTTTATCGACTTCTACTGCATCAAGTTCATAGATTTTATCAAATTCATAAGGAAAATCAGTAGTTGCCTTTAGTATCTGTCCCCTATCGTAATAGAGATATGCTTTTACTTCATCACCTTGATTTAAATCTCTAACTTCTTTTTTGTCTATTTGAGCATCGCCATGTTTAGTGGCCAAGTATGCTTTGTTTTTGCTAAATCTTTTTATTCTATACGAATTTATAATTTTCTCCTAACCTAACTCTTTCATTGTGAAACCTTCACCCACTACTTCTGATATTATATATGTAAATATGAAGGCCTTATCGTCTATTTTTAGTATTTCTTCTTGGATAATTGGATAGCGTCTGATAGTAGATATAGTAAGTACTAATTTTTTTTCGCGGCCAGTATATCCACCTTGGGCATGAAGTAAAGTTACACCTCTGTTAAATTTAGTAGTTAAAACTTCATTAATTTCTTCGTATTTATCACTAATTACAACAAGAGCTATCTTTCTACCTAGACCTTGAATCATGTTGTTAAGTGCAATTGACTGAACGATTATTGCGAGTATTGCATATAAAGATGGTTCAAGACCTATTACAAGCATAGATAAAAGTATAACTGTAAGGTCTGTCATAAATAAACTTGCTGGTATAGATACCTTCAGATATTTATTGACAATGGATGCGATAACATCTGTTCCGCCTGATGATCCCCCGTTATAAAATATGATTCCAAGCCCTAGGGCTATAAATACCGGTCCAAATACCGTATTTATAATCATATCATTGGTTAAAATTGTGTCTGGGAATAAATTTTCAAGTATTATTATTGATACCGATATTACTACAGCTGATAGTACAGACCTTTTGGCAAAGTTTGGTGAAATAAATATCCATCCCATTACAAGTACTAGGGCATTTAAAGCTAAGTTTATGATACCTATATCAATGCCAAATATGGTTGATATTACTAGGGATAGACCAGACATACCTCCGGCTGCTATATGGTGTTGTAGTAAAAAAAAGTATAGGCCACCTGCCAAAATCACAGAGCCTATAAAAATAGAAATATTTTTTTTCATACAATATCCTCTCTTTATTACTCTCTAAAAGCTTATCACAAAATGGATATTTGTACAATTATTAG
>HG326664.1:177367-338843 GCA_000308255.3 Anaerococcus pacaensis 9403502
TAAAAAAGAGCCCTGAGGCTCTTTCTATGTCCAGTTTGGAACATCTTGGTTAAAATAATCATACATTGCTAATAATGCATTTATTTCTTCTGTAGTAAGCTTGCTCTCTTTGCCAGCCCTAATAGCTACTATACTATCGAGTATCTCATAAGCCTGATAAAGGCATAGTAATCTAAAGAATTTAATAGGTGGTTTACTTTTATTAAAGTATACATCTAATAATCCTTTGGCAAAGGCTTCACTTGTTATGGCTATGAGATTTATTTGTGGGAAATCAAAGACTCGGTCTCCTATAGTATTGAAATCAAGCCCTTCTAGGTTTATCGTTTTATCCTCAGTAACAAATACATGATTATAGTCTAAGTTTTGATATAGGTAGCTGGTTTTTAAGTTTTTTGTTAAATGTTTATTGGAATTGATATAGTCGATTAGGATATAATCCTTATCACCTACTTCATTTACTCCGTGAATATAGAATAAATAATTAGCTTTTGTGAGAAATGACTTATACCAGTCAATATCATCACCTGGTTGTTGCTTATGGAGATTTTTTAAGATCTCACCCATCTGAACTCCCAGCTTGTAATTAGAATTCTTATCATTGGCTGACAAGAATTCTAACAGAGAAATCTCATTTCTGTATTCACTTAGGATGTAAGTTTTATTGAGTTCAGGAAATAAACCTATCTCGTAGGTATGTTTAGGGTTAGCCCCTATCTCTTTTAACTTTTTATAGTTAATCTCACTATATAAGTCTAAGTACTCATTAGTATTGATTAGGTCAAGCTCAAATTCTTTATCAGAAGCTTTAAGTCTATACTTATCCTCTGTGATTTTACTTATATCATCAATTTCGATATTATTATCGGTAAAATATTTAGTTTTTTTAATTAAATCGATAATCCTAGTCTTCATTTTATATATTTAAATTTTGCATAACCTCTTCAGGTGTTTCTAAATCTAAAATTTTATTTGATACTTCTTGTTCTTCTTTATAGCTAGATTTGATTATGGTATCTTTTATTTCTGCTATTTTACTAGATGCTGATGAGAATTCATCCAAACCTAGGCCTAGTAAAAGCTTAGTTGCTTCTGTATCAGATGCAAATTGACCACACATACCAGTCCATTTACCTGCATCATGACTTACATCGATAACGTGCTTAATAGATCTAAGGACTGCTGGGTTGAAGTTTGAATATAGGTCAGATATTAGTTCGTTACCACGATCTACAGCTAGGGTATACTGAGATAGGTCATTGGTACCAATAGAGAAGAAATCTACATATTTTATTAGCTTATCTGCCATAATGACTGACGCAGGAGTTTCAATCATGATTCCTACTTGAAGGTCTTTGTTATAAGCTGTACCATTATCATCAAATTCTTTTTTGATTTCATCGATTAGTTCATGGGTTCGTTTTATCTCTTCTATATTTATAATCATCGGTACCATGATTTGAAGATTTCCAAAGGCTGATGCTCTGATCAGAGCCCTAAGTTGGGTGATAAATATATCTTCACGGTCTAGGCAAAGTCTAATAGCCCTATAGCCTAAGAATGGATTTTCTTCTACTGGGAAATCAAAGTAATCAAGACCTTTGTCACCACCTATATCTAGTGTGCGAACGATAAGTGGCTTTTCTCCAAGCATTTCTGTAGCTTGTTTGTAGACTTCAAATTGCTCTTCTTCTGTAGGAAAGTGGTCGTTTTCCATGTATAAAAGCTCAGTTCTAAATAGGCCAACACCATCACAACCATTGGCAATAGCAACTTCTAAGTCTTCAATATTACCAATATTTGCAGATACTTCTACGTGGTGGTCGTCAGTAGTGATAGCTGCTTGGTCCTTAATACTTGCTAGTCTACTTCTCTTCTCTTCTTGTTCTTTAAGTTTGTTTTCGTAGTGGTTTACTTCTTCATCCGTTGGGTCGATTAGGATAAAGCCTTGATCTCCATCGATAATAGCTCTTTCACCTCCAGCTACCTTCGCTGAAAGATCCATCATACCTACAAGGGCAGGCATATCGAGAGTTTGAGCAATGATAGCTGTATGGCTGGTCTTACCACCAAGGTCTGTAGCAAAACCTGCTATATTATCTTTGTTCATATTTGAAGTATCAGAAGGTGTTAGCTCTTTTGATATAATAATTGAACCAGGCTTAACAATTGATAGGTCCTTTGGTTTGATGCCCTTTAATTTATACATCAGTTGATAGCCGATATCCTTATAGTCAGATGCTCTTTCCTTTAGATATTCGTCATCTATCTGGCTCATGAATTCTACCATTTCATTGATAGTTTCATTTAGGGCTAGCTCTGAGTTTTTAAGCTCTGCTTCGATTTTGCTATTAATAGTATCAGTAAAATATGGATCTTGTAATAATTCCTTGTGAGCATTGGCTATATTTATTTGAGCTTCATTTGCTTCACTAGTATTTCCAAGATCTGTCATATAGGAGTCTATGGCTTCTATTATTCTATCTTTCTCATGGCGAACCATATCTTCTGTTATCTTTTTTGTGTCTACTATTACTTCTTCTCTATTAAATAGATAGACTTCACCTATAGCTATACCAGTACTGGCCTTAATTCCTTCGTATCTAATTGACATATTATCCTTCCTATTGTTTCAATAAAAAAAGGACACTTATTAGCATCCTTTATATAATCTATATTATTCTGATAAGTTTTCTATAAATTCTACTAATTCGTCAGCAAATTTTTCTTCATCATCGCCTTCAACTACTAGAGTAATTTCTGTGCCTTTAGCAATACCTAGGCTCATTACGTTAAATATAGATTTAGCGTTTGCTTCTTTACCTTCTTTGATAATTTTAACTTCACCTGGATAATTTTTTACGAATTGTACTAAGCTTGCTGCTGGTCTAGCGTGTAAGCCTGTTTCATTTTGTACTACTACATTTCTTTCTGCCATTATATCCTCCTAATTATTCTTACGTTAGTAATATTATATAATTTACAATCGTTTATTTCAACTGTTAGAACGGGTTGATTCACGTGTTTTGATGTTACAATCAATGACCCAATCTTCAGTTAAAATCTCATCTTCTTCCTTGATGCGCTTGATGAGTGCTCTTATTGCTATGGCACCAATATCGTAATAAGGGATAGCCACAGTTGTAAGATTTGGTCTATAGATACTTGCAATAGTAGAATCTCCAAAACCTACTACTGATATATCTTCTGGTACATCAATTCCATTATCTGCACAATAATCTATAAATCCAATTGCAACTGCATCAGTAACACAAGTAACAGCTGTAATCTTGTATTCACTACTTATCTTTACAGCCTCTTCACCTATGTTATACCCATCATTACTAGTTAACCCATCAGTTTCTACAATATGGCAATGAATATCTAATTCTTTACAAGCCTTATCATATCCTCTAAATCTTGCTTCATTTAAGATATTATCTTCGTTGTGACCGATATAGAGCATTTCTCTATGACCGAGGTCAGCTAAGTATTTTGTGATATTATATTGCTCTTTTTCGTAGTCAATCTTTACGGTTCTGATGTTTTTGTAGGCATGGTATTTATCTAATAATACGTATGGTATCCTTGTTTCGCGAAGCTTGATTAAAGTTTCATCTGTTATATCTTCTGTGATAATAATAAGACCTTCTACTTGTTTGGTTGCTAAGAAATCTACTGCATTGCCTAGGGCCTCTTCTGATCCGTAGGAACTAGAAAGAAGGATATCGTATTTATATACTCTACCGATTTCTTCTATGCCTCTAATAAGTTGGGCCATGTATTCTATACCAATATCTTTGACAATCACACCAACTAGATTTGATTTTCTCATCACTAGACTTCTAGCTAATTCGTTTGGCTTAAAGTCAAGTTTTTCAATCGCATCTAAGACTTTTTGTCTGGCTTCAGGACTTACAGGTTTGGAGTTATTCATTACTCTTGATACTGTAGATATAGAAACGCCAGCAAGTTTAGCTACATCTTTTATTGTAGGTTGCCCCATAAATCATCTCCTCTCTATACAAAAAAAGGCCATCACCAGATGACCTTCATTTATTATCTACCAGATATTACGTTTCTAACTATATCAACAACATCCATTATTAATGTTGAGTAATCACCAACTGATGCAATTCCAGCACCAACAGTATCAACAGTATCGATTGCTGTTTCTCCGACATAGTTTACTGTATCTCTTATATCATCAGTAATACTATTTACATTAGTCATTGTATCATTTGCTTTAGCGATTGCCATTCTTAAGTTAGGATCTTGAACGATTGTATTAACGTTGTTCACTAACATGTTAGCTTGATCAACAACTTCTGGAAGTCTATCGATTACTTGATCTAAGTTATCTTCGTTCTTGTCTAGTATTCCTTGGAATTGTTTTATTATCTTGTTTAGGTTAGATAGAACCTTGATTAGGAATACTAGAGCAATAATACCAACAATTGTTAATATGATGTTGCCAAGTAAGTTAAAATTAATAGTAACCATTTATAACTCCCTAGTTGTTTTTATTATTTTTTGCGTCGATATCTTTTTTAGCTTTTTTATCAGCTTCTTTTACTTCATCAGCTTTTTCTTTAGCTTTTTCAGCTGCTTTGTCAGTATTTTCTTTTACTTCTCTAGCACCTTCAGAAGCTTCGCTTTTGATTTCTTCACCTTTATCTTCTGCTACATCGCCTGCTTTAGCTGCACCTTCTTTAACATCGCTAGCTACATTGCTTGCTGTATCAGAGACGATATTTCCAATATCTTTTGCACCAGTTGCTACTGCATCACCAACATTACCAGCTGTTTCTTTCACTTTTGCTCCAGTTTCTTTCGCAATTTCTGCACCGTATTCGAAACCTTCACGAACTGGTTCTAGGTCAGTATAAGCTCTGTATTTGATATCTTCGTAAGTATCTTTAGCTGTATCGATTGCATCAGCTGTAGTTTCTTTTACAGTTTGTACTGTTTCATCAAATGCTTCTGCGATATCTTCTCTAGTTTCTTTACCAGATTTTGGAGCTAATAATACACCTGCTGTTACACCAACTAGGGCACCAAGTAGAGCACCTTGTGTTCTCATTCTTGAATCGTGGTTCTTAGCTTTCCAAATTTCGTATTTGATTTCTCTTTGTTTCGCTCTTGCTCTGTCTTCAATATAATCTGCTATTGACATATATATCACTCCTTAAATTAAATTTTATACTAATTATTATATACCCACATGAAAATTAAACCAACACAATTATGAAAAAATTTTCCTATGTATAAAAATATCCTAAGGTGGCCTTTTATTTAATACCTTCATTTGTGTGAAGGTGGGCAAGTTGTCTAGCATTTCTGAAGTCCACTCAAAGGAGGCTTTCCATCCAAACTAGAACAAGGCAATCCCTTATAAAAGTTGTAGGTTTAAATTTGGGCCTATACCCTTAGGATGATTTTATTATAATATAATGGGAAAATTTTTGCAATAAAGTTTTCATATGATCTCTTTAATATCTGGGAAATCAGGCTTTGACAATAAAGAAACACTTTCATTAGTTAAAAACTTTTTAAAATCTATACTATAAGCGTGCAGTAAAAACCTATCTAAATCAATATCAGACCCGTATAGCTTATCTCCAATTATTGGATGACCAAGATATGCTAGGCTTGATCTAATCTGATGAGTCTTACCTGTTTTAATATCAGCCATAATAAAACACACTTTCTTATTAATTGAACAAGCCCTGGTCCTAAAATATGTGATAGCCAATTCACCCTCACTTGATACATTGTAACGTTTGCTATCCTTATCATATGACAAAAATACTCGTACTTCCCTATCGATATCAAGCTCACCTGCTACAACGGCTATGTATAACTTTCTAAAATTATTTTCTTCTATTTGTTTTTGATAATAACTTTGGGCAAATTTGTTTTTAGCTATCATTATTAAACCAGAAGTATTCATATCAAGTCTATTTACAAATCTTATTTTTGATTTTATATTATTTTCTTTAAAATAAGAAGCTATGTGATTTGCAAGAGAAATTTGGTTTTTAGAATTAACTGTAAGTCCACTTTTTTTATTTATCACAAGTATATGCTCATCTTCATAAACTATATCTAATGCACCCTCTATAGGTTCATAGTCTAAGTCTTCAGCTGGAATAGGTACTTTAATCTGATCATTTTCTTTTAACTCTATATTTTTATATAGCAAATCATTATTTAAATAATAACCTGATTCAATAATATCTTTTATTGCTCTTTCAGAAAAGTCATTTGCTCTTAAGATTTGCTTTAAAGTTTCTCTTTCTTTTGCTTCTAATTTTATATAATTCATGCCCACCTCGTTTACTATGTTATAATAATTATATGAGAGGACTTTTGATATGACAAATATTATAAACATTTTCAGAAATAAATCGAAATTTAGCAAGAGTGTATTCTACAAGACTAAAGACATACTAGAAGAAAACGGCTACCAAGTAAGCTATACTTTTAATGAAAACGCTGATCTAAACCTAGTAATAGGTGGCGATGGTACATTTCTTAAGGCAGTGCATGATAGCAATTTCACAGATATTCCATTTATTGGGATAAATACTGGACATTTAGGATTTTATCAAGAAATTGAAGTCGATGAAATCGAGGAGTTTGTGAATGCATATAAAGAAGGCGATTTTCATTTAGAAGAGCTTACGGTACTCCAGTCCAATGTAAATAAGAAACGCATGGACTCACTAAATGAGGTGGTGGTTAAATCAAATCGAAATCAAATAGTAAGGCTTAAGGTATTTATTGATGGTACTTTTGTGGAGAATTTCTCAGGCGATGGCCTAATCATAGCTACACCTCATGGGTCGACCGCCTACAACTTATCTTGTGGTGGATCTATCCTCCACCAATCCCTCCAAGGCTTCATCATGACTCCTATAGCCCCTATATATTCGAATCTTAACAACGCCCTCATTAGCCCTGTGGTGCTGCCACAAGATGCTACTATTGAAATATTAGCTAGCAAACGTGATAATTACCACACAGTATTTATATTTGATGGCAAGGAATATACTACCAAGGACTATAAAATCACTATCAGAGTATCAAATCGCAAAGTAAAAAAACTTATTCTTGATAAAAATCACTATTGGACTAATATCAAGAATAAGATTTTGTAGGCTAATCAAGATTTACTTGATTGAATATATCTATTATTAAATTTCGGGCAATCGGTGCTACTGTCACACCCCCGGTGTCCTCCGAGTTTTCTATAACTATGGCTATAGCTATCTTTGGATCGTACGCTGGGGCAAAGCCCACAAACCATGCATCTATAAATCCATTGTTTTTATCTGTTGTTCCAGTCTTTCCAGCTACTTGTATGCCTTCTATATAGGCACCAGTTCCTGTTCCCTCATTTACAGCCGCTACCATTAAGTCTCTTATCGTATCAGCATTGGCCTTGCTTGTCACTTCTGATAAAACAGTAGGCTTAGACTTTTTAACTACATCCCCATCTTTGGCTACTATTTCACTAACGAGCCTTGGCTGCATCATCTTGCCTTCATTGGCAATAGTAGATGTGACCATAGCCATATGAAGTGGGGTGACCTGGCTTTTACCATATCCAAAGCCCGTCATGGCAAGATCCACCTGATTTAGCTCCTGGTAAGGAATGATTGAGTCATATTTTTCAAGATCAAATTCGTAAGTTTTATTAAACATGTACTTATCTGTCATCTGCTTCATAGATTCTTTGCCAAGCTGGTCAGTTTTAGCTGCAAAATAGGTATTGACAGAATTTATAAAGGCTCGTCTAAGGTCGAGCATACCAAAGACTTGATTGTCAAAGTTTTTTATTTCGAAGTTTTGTATAAGCTCACTACCTGTATCTTCGTATGATTGGTCAATTTTATGTTCTAAGATAGCATTGGTGGTGATAATTTTAAATGTCGATCCAGGCCTATAGAGCCCGTTTGTTGTCCTATTTACCAGAGGTCCATTTTGGTTGGCTAAGAGATTTTCCCAATCATTATCAACTGAGTTTGGATCAAAGGTTGGGTTTGATACCATGGCAAGGACTTCACCAGTTTTTGGGTTCATCACAACTGCTGCACCTGTATAGTTTGACATGTAATTGTAGGTGAGATTTTGGATATTTTGATCAAGTGTTAGATATAAATCATTACCCTCATCGCTATCTACTACCATCTTCCTAAAGGATGATATGCCTTCATCTTTAAGATTTAATAGCTCTCTATTATATGATTTTTCAATTCCAGTTTTACCATAGGTATTGGAATTATATCCTGTTACAGTAGCGCTTGTTCTGCCGTAATTATAATATCGCCTTTGATTGCCATTGGCATCTGTCTCGCTATAGGCTAGGACATTGCCATTTCTATCGTATATATCTCCCCTATCTATAGCATCTTCATTGATCCATAGCCTTGGATTGTAATCGTTATTGGCTATGGCTGTTGATTTGAATAGTTCAAAATATACCAGATATATGGCAAGGCCCATGAAGATAAGGACGAAGAATATCATGACAAATAATAATCTTTTATTTAAGGTAGTCTTAGATAGGACTTTTAGATTTCTACTGTCATTTAGCCTTTGTTGTTCTTCCTTTTCTCGTAGTTTATCAACGACAGTTTTATTAGGTTTTCGCTTCTTCTTTGACTGATATCTTTTCTTATCACTCATCGATTTCATCTCCGTATTTAATCTCAGTAGCGCAGTATTGCAGGCATCCTAATAGGATAAAGCCTGATATCATCGAAGACCCACCCTGAGATATGAATGGTAGGGTGACTCCTGTTAGTGGGATAATCTTTAGTACTCCTCCAAGAATTATAAAGGTTTGGAGGCCAAAAAGTACTCCAATACAAAATGCCACTATTGAGAAAAATTTATCTTGTTGGGTGAGGGAAATTTTAAAGGCCCTATATACCAATATCATATATAAAAGCACTACCGCAATCCCCATAAATATGCCCATTTCTTCTGCAATGGCTGAAAATATGAAGTCAGATTCTGCTACTGGAATCTTATCTGGACTACCAAGCCCAATCCCAGTACCAAAGAGGCCACCACTAGCTGTCGCAAATAATGCTTGTGTGATTTGATAGCCTGTTACATCCATATCTGACCAAGGATCAAGCCATGTCGCCACCCTGATACGTACGTGACCAAACATGAAGTAGGCTAGTATTGAACCCACTATCATAGCTATGATATTTAGGGCAATGAGGAACCTATCTTTTTCATAAACAAATTGGGCTAGTATCATTGTTCCAAAAAATATAAGGGCAGTTCCTAGGTCCTTTTGTAAGAATAAAAAGCCAATGAAGACATAAATCATAAAGTTCATGTAATATCTACCAAAAGGCTTCGAAGATATCTTATTATAATTAGCATAAAAATATGCTATAAAAAATGCTAGTGGCACCTTTATAAATTCTGAAGGTTGGATGGTAATCCTATTGCCTATTACTATCCAGTTTTTGGCCCCACCTATATAGGTACCAAATACTAGGGTTGCTAGAAATAGTCCAATTGATACAATTACATAAAATAAGCCAATCTTATCCCAAAACCTAAATACTTTTAGGATAAAAAAAGTAAGGAAAAATAAGACTATACCTACTAGATAAAATTGTAGCTGTCTCATTCCATAGCCTGGGTCTAGCCTATAAATCATGGCCACCCCTATGGAGAATAGCATATTTACAATCATGAGCAAGATATTATCCGCTTTGGTAATCTTTCCTACAAGCATGGTCGATAGGATGATTACAACAAGTATTGCTAGATAAGTATAAAAGTCCTTATCTCCTATATTATTTATATTGTAAATTAGAGATAGAGATAATGATAAAAAGGAAAATAAAAATAAAAAAAATATTGACCTTCTCGTATGTTTTCTCTCTCGCCTAACTATATCAATCTCATTTTGCATGTTCTTCACCTTGGATAAATAATAATTGTAATTGGCCAATGTGGATGATGTCATTGCTCTTTAGTTCAATGGCATCCTCTATTTTTTCATCGTTTAAATATGTTCCATTGGCTGACCTTAAGTCTTCTAGGAAGTATATATCTTCATCTTGGATGATGCGGCAATGAAATTTTGATAAGTATTTGTCCTTAATACAAATAGTATTCCTATCATCACGGCCAATTGTATTGTCTTCGCCGATAAAATAGTATTCTTGGACTATAAATCTAAAGCCATCGTTGCGGTTTAAGAGTTTTAAATAAGTGTCAGATTCTTGTTCTTTTTTTAGTGTAGTTCTTACATCATAGTAGATAATTCTAATTATAGAAAATATAAAATAGAAAACCACTATGACAAATATATACTTAAATATAGTTGATAGTAACTGATATAAAGTTAAGTTTCCGAATACATTTATTGAAAATATTCTATCTATAGTATTAAAAAAAGTATCCATAAGCCCTTCCTATTATTTAGTGTATTCTATTTTACCAAAAACAATATAAAAACACAAAAAAACTAGGGCCTGGCCCTAGTTTTACTACAATTATTCAATTGAGTCGATTATCTCTTGCATAGCATCTACTAATTCTTGTTTTTTGTTTTGAGCAGCTTCTTCGCTATCTGCTACTGCATTTACATAGATTTTGATTTTTGGTTCTGTACCAGATGGACGAAGAGCTAGCCATGAATTGTCTTCAAAGTAGTATTTTAGTACATTTGATTTTGGAAGTCCTGTCTCATCGAATTTGTAGTCGATGATGTGGTCTTGTCTTAGGCCGGCAAGGTCTGCTATTGGATTATTTCTAACTTCTTCCATTATACGACCGATTCTTTCTTGGCCATCTAGACCTGTAAGAGTGATTGATACTACATCATTTGCATAGTAGCCGTGTTCTTCATAGATTTCAGATAAGACATCTAGTAGACTCTTGCCTTGTTTCTTATAATATGCAGCCATTTCTGCAATCATCATAGCTGAGTTTACCGCATCCTTATCACGTACGAAGTCTTTGTAGTTGTAGCCGATAGATTCTTCGAAGCCAAAGATAAATTTGCCTTCGCCAGTTCTTTCAAGTTCGTTTGCTACAGCATAGATGTTTTTAAAACCTGTAAGTACATCGTATTTTTGTACGCCGTATTTTTGACAAATTGGAGCTACTAGGTCAGTTGAAACTAGAGACTTAACTACAGCACCATTTTCCGGTAGCTCTCCGTTATCTTTAAGCGCTTCTAGGATGTAATTTGTAAGTAGCGAACCAATTTTATTTCCAGTAAGGAATATATATTCGCCATTTTCATCTCTTACTTCAACAGCACATCTATCTGCATCTGGGTCTGTAGCTAGTAATAGGTCAGCGTCGACTTTTTTGCCAAGTTCTTCTGAATATTTGAAGGCCTTTGGATTTTCTGGGTTTGGATAGCCTACAGTAGTGAAGTCTGAGTCTGGGTTTTCTTGCTCAGCTACTACGTGGATATTTTTAAAGTCACGCTCATCTAAGATACGACGAACGAGTTTATTACCTGTACCATTTAGTGGTGTGTAGACAATTTTGATATCTTTATCTATATCTTCATTGATAGCACAATCAAGGACATCTTTTACATAATCTTCGATAAGGCTATCAGGAACGTATTCAATGATGCCATCAGCTAGGCCATCTTCAAAGTCTATACGTGGGATAGCAAAGAAGTCTTGGTGTTCTGCTATGTGGCCTAGGATTTTATCAGCTGTTTCATCAAGGATTTGGCTACCTTCTTCGTTGTATGCCTTATATCCGTTGTAGTCTTTTGGATTGTGGCTAGCTGTAATCATTACACCAGCAGCACAGTTTAGCTCGCGCACTGTATAAGAAAGCACTGGAGTTGGTTGGATTTCCTTGTGAATCCATACTTTGATGCCGTTTGCAGCAAATACTTCTGCTGTCACTTTGGCAAAGTCTTCTGATTTGTGACGTACGTCATAGCTAATAGCTACTCCTGCTTTTTTAGCTTCTTCCCCGCCTTCTGCAATAGTATCAGCAAAGCCTTGGGTTGCTTGAGCTACCATGTAGTCATTCATCCTATTGGTACCTGCACCGAGTATTCCACGTAGGCCTGCTGTACCAAATTCTAATGATTTATAAAACCTATCCTTGATTTCATCTTCATTTTCTCTGATATCTTCTAATTCCTTACGGGTAATCTCATCGAATTTGTCATTTCCATACCATAAGTCATAATTACTTCTGTAGTCCATTTTAAACTCCTATTTTGTATACATTTACTGAAAGTGCTTCAATTTCCAAGTCGTCAGTCGACGATATCTTATTAGTACTTTTACCCTCTTTATCCAAAAGCTTGACTATATACTTATATTTTTTACCTATAAATTGGCTGAGTCTTTGGCTAGTAATTGCCGTAGCATCGGTGTCCACATTTACTACTACTAATACATATTCCTTGCCATCTTTAATAGTATAAGTAATAAGCGAATCGTAATTTGTATCCATAAATTTTAGCTTATCTCTAATAGCATATGGGTCTGATTCGGAAAATACTCCTAAGCTCTTACGTAGGCTAATAATGTCTTTTGTAAAATTAAAGATGCTTTGATTGTCTGCCTTTTCTTTCCAATCTATGGCATTTATAAAAAGTGGAGACTTGTATGAGTTTCTGTCATTGTTTTTGCTGTGGTTAAATTCATTTCCTTCATAGATAAATGGCTTCCCAAAGGATAGCATAATAAGGCCAATAGCGAGTTTTACATAATCGTCTATTTTTTCTAGGTCAGTTAGAGATATTTGCAATTTATCATATAGGATAAGATTGTCATGGCAATTGAAATAATTGATTGTTTCATTGGCGAATTCTGCAAAACCATAACGCCATTTGTCATAATTGATCGATCCAGCTATACCTTCTTCGATGGCTGGCTTTAGGTAATGAGCCCCTTGGATATAGCCTATGCCATATGAATCTGTATCGCCCTTAATCGCATCCCTATAAATATCATTAAATACTCCAAAGCCCGCTCCCTTTTGAGAGCCTTTGACTGTGTGTTTGTTATATGGAAGAGTGGTTCCAAGTGCCATCCATGGTTCGCCATAGATTATTATGTTTGGATTGATTTTTCTTAGCTCTTTTAGGGCGAGCTTTATAGTATCGATGTCGATTAGGGCCATGAGGTCAAATCTAAAGCCGTCAATCTTATATTCAGTCACCCAGTGTTTTAACGAATCGATAATAAGTTTTCTAACAAAAGGCCTTTCGCTAGCTAGTTCATTACCCACACCAGACCCATTAGAAAATGTACCGTCTTTGTTCATACGGTAATAATAATTTGGACCCAGGGTATTTAGGTTTGAGTCATAGGATTTGAAAGTGTGATTATAAACTACATCCATGATGACTGCGATACCCTTCTCATGAAAGGCCTGTACCATTTTTTTAGCTTCTATAACACGAGATTTTGGGTCGTTAGGATCTGTTGCATAAGACCCTTCTGGTGCAAAGTATAGTTCAGGATCGTAGCCCCAGTTGTAGTTGTTGTCATCAAAAAACTTGTTATCATCCTCATCTACACTTATGAAGTCATAGATTGGTAAAAGCTGCACGTGGGTTATGCCAAGCTCTGCTATGTTATCAAGGCCTGTTGCAAAGCCATTATAAGAAGTGCCTTCTTCGGTGAGACCTAAGAATTTACCTCTTTTCTCTACTCCAGATGACTTATCAGCAGTGTAGTTTTTTACACTCATTTCATAGATAATAGCATCATCTTCTGGAATTTGTGGGACAGCTGACATTCTAAAGCCTTCTGGGTCAGTACTTTTCATATCACAGATCACAGAATACATACTATTTATAGAACTTGTAAAAGAATATGGGTCTGTCACTTCGTACTTATCATCCACTATATAAGTATAATAATAACCCTCAAAGTCACCAGCAAGACTTACTTCATGAATGCCAATTTTATTAATCTCCATATCGTAAAAGTCCTTGCGAGGCATTTTGTAGTCCTTGCTAATGGCAAGTTTTATCTTTTTATTGGGTGCAAATACTCTAAAGGTGGTCTCATCCTTGCTATAAATAGCCCCTAGTTTTTCATCTTTTATATCATCGTAAGTTAACTTACTTAAATTTTTTATCAAAACTTATTTTCCTTTTCTTTATTTCATTAAAGTTGAAGCTATTGGCCCACATGATATTTGCTATTTCTTGGCCAACCCATTTTTCTTTATCTAGATAATCTTTAGAAATATCTCTACGAACATTTATAAGGGCTTCTAGGTCATAGAAAACATTGAAAGAATCATTGTAAAGTAAGATTTCATCGTAAAGGGTCCTGAAATCATATGGGAATGAATCAGATGATTCATTTAAAAGCTTATCTGTGGTATATTTTACTATTTCGTTTTGATAAATGAAATCACTGGCGATATAAGATCTTTCCTCAGACCTAGCCTTTATAGTTTTATAATCATCGCCCATTAGATAAAAGTCATGGCCAGACCCATGATTATCTATGATGCCGCCCTTGGCAGATAAGATGTTTGACATATTAAATATAGAATTTAGGATGTCAAAGTTTTGATTATCTAGTAGTGGCAAAGTGAGATTTGAATAGATATCGCAGGCTGGATATAGGTAGTTTAAGTCTCTTACACCCAAATCCTCTACAAATACAATCTTTATTTTTTCTCTAATGATAGGATCAGATTCTATGAGGTGTTTGAGGCCTAAGATAAATTTGATAGTTTCCTTGGCCATAAAATATCCTTCGTTGGCCTTGCCCGAAAAAATATAAGTCTTTGGTGTAAAATAAGCATTTGAATTATCACGCAGATAATAAAACTCATAGGCTATGGCAAGGGCGTTTAAGATTTGTCTTTTACTTTCATGCATGATAGATAATTGCATATCAAATATCGAATGAGGATTGATTCCTTCTCCTTCTACTTCCAAGTATTCAATTAGACTTAACTTATTCTTAAATTTAATTTCTTCTAGTTCATTAATGAATGATTTATCATCCTTAAGCTTAATAAATTTATTACAATCAGTATGAATGGAGTTTATGTCATAATATTTAAGGTGCTTATATAAGTTCTTATTGGCACTTTTTGCATAAACTATCTTATCAGTACCAAGACTCGCGTAGCTAATTTTCGGAGAAATCTCTTTTCTGTCATCCGCTAGTATTTTTGATAAAAATACGTATTCTTTACTTAGGACAAGGTTGATGTTTTTAAACACAACATTTCCCTCTACTATAAATGGAATGAAGTCTTTTTCTCTGATGAGCTCATTTTGTACTTCCATAATTGTATTAAAAATATCTGCATTCATATTACGGATCTCATCTATCGGATATCTTTCGAGACTATCATCAGTGATAGAAAATGCTATGTGATAAAATATTTCTCTAGTGTAGCTAATAGCCTTTGCTATGCTAAATCCATGCTCAGAAGTGAGTATTCTGATAAACTCAATGAGGGCAAGGGTTGGGTGGATGTCGTTTATGATGACATTGGTTTGATCTTTGATATTATTTATGTCCTTATAATAAAGCAGATATCTTCTTATAAAATCGCGCATAGCTGAGGCTGAGTAGAAATATTCCTGCTTTAACCTTAATATCTTCCCTTCGTATGTGGAGTCATCTACATATAAAAACTCAGTAATAGAGCTGTTGTTAATATAATTATCGTAGGCATTTATTATATCGCCCTTTGAAAAGTCATTGATATCAACATTAACAGTTGGATCTGATTTAAAAAGCCTTAGGGTATTTACAAAGCTAGCATCTTCGGATACTACTGGCATGTCATAGGTTACCATCTTGTGGTCTCTGCCATAGATTTGCATTGTATTGGTAAAAGACTTCCTGTGCTCCCAATTAGATCCAGCTCCCAGCCAAGAAACTGAATCTTCTCTTTGCATACCGTTTTCTATGATTTGCTTAAAGTTTCCAGACTCGTAGCGAAGGGCATAGGCTGTGGCCTTTATATTGTTATTGGTAAGGGCATTTATGAGATAGGATGAGCCCATACCCATATCCCCCATACCAAGATCTGGCTCAGGGTCAAAATCTAGTATCTTATCATAGTCGAATTTTATCTCAGTAAGTGCTGCTCTAATGTCTTCTTCTAAATCTAATTTATAGATGATATTTGGTAAAAATCTTGCAGGCAGGTACTCAAAACTTAAGATATAGACTTCATATCCTTCCCTTATTCCTTTGCTATCCACCCAGGTTTTACCAACTATTTCCATCAGATAACGGCATAAGCAATCGTATATTTCATTTTCTCTAGCTGTTTTTATATCTTTCGCATAAAAAGAATACAAATAATTTTGTATTCTTTCTATAATCGTTTCTTTATTTGTCTTCATCAATTAAGCTTTTATTTCCTCGTATAGTTTTAAGTACTTATCTGCTGATACTGCCCAAGATATATCTTGTCTCATAGCATTGGCCATGAGGTTGTTGTGGGCATCTCTATTTTCTCTATAGATAGTAACAGCATCTTTTACTGCAAATAGAAGTTCATGAGCGTTGATATTTGAGAAAGAATAACCTGTACCCTCACCTGTATATTCATTGTAAGGGATAACTGTATCCTTTAGCCCGCCAGCTTCACGTACTATAGGTAGTGTACCATAGCGCATAGCAATTAGCTGGCTGATACCGCATGGTTCAGAGATTGATGGCATGAGATAAAAGTCACTTGATGCATAAATCTTGTGGCTTTCTGCTCCACCAAAATAAATTCTAGCTGCGAGTTTGTCTGGATATTTCCAAGCAAAGTACTTAAACATTTCTTCATAAGTATATTCACCAGTACCAAGCACTACAAATTGGATGTCTTCTTGTAATAATTCATCAAGGACATATCTGATTAAATCTAGGCCCTTCATCTCATTTAGTCTAGATACAAGACCTATCATTGGCACATCTTCTCTTTGTGGAAGACCATATAGTTCTTGAAGAGCTAATTTGTTTTTAACCTTAAGTTCCATAGACTCTAGGTCGTAGTTTTGATCTATCATCTGATCAGTAGCTGGATTCCACTCATCGTAATCGATACCATTTACAATACCAGATAGTTTGTAGTCATATTGTCGAATGATACCATCCAGGCCTTCGCCGTAGAATGGATAGTGGATCTCACGAGCGTAATTTTCACTTACAGTATTGACTGCTGTAGCGTGGATGATACCACCTTTCATGAAGTTTATCGCATCGTAGAATTTGAGGTCATTTTCATTGAAATATCCACCATCAAGGCCTGCTAGTCTCATATTATCGGAATCAAAAACACCTTGGTATTTGAGATTATGGATAGTAAAGAGGGTTCTGATTTCATTGTAATAATCATCCCCATGTCTAAAGTCATTCACAAATACATTAACAAGGGCTGTATGCCAGTCGTTTGAATGGATGATGTCTGGCTTAAAGTCTATTTCTTTTGGTAAAAGTGTAGAAGCTTTTGAAAAGAAAATGAACCTTTCTGCATCATCATCAAAACCATATGGATAGGACCTATCAAAGTATTCTAAGTTGTCAATGAAATAGAAAGTAATTCCATTATGAACTAGTTGATAAACTCCGGCATATTGGTGTTTCCAGTCAAGGTCTACATAAAATTCTGTCACCTTTTCCATTTTAGAGCGATAAGATTGATCGATAGTTCCATATAAAGGAAGAACCACTCTTACATCGATACCTTTATTTTGTAGTTCTTTTGGTAGAGACCCTGCCACATCGGCAAGGCCCCCAGTCTTTATAAATGGTACTGATTCACTGGTTAGAAAAAGTACATTCATTAATTGCTCCATTCTTCCATTACTTCATTTTTTCTAGATACATATGGGTGAGCTCTATTACCAAATAACTTTATATTGTTGCCAACTTTTGTGCCCTTATCAGTAATCACGAAGTTTAGTATGGCATCTTCGCCAACTTCTGTATCTTGGAAGATAACAGAGTTTTTGATAACTGCACCTTTTTTGATATTTACACCCCTAAAGATAATTGAATTTTCTACTTCACCCTCGATAATCGCACCGTTAGCTACTAGAGAATTCTTCACCCTGCTATCTTTAGTATAGCTTGTAGATGGCTCATCTTTAGACTTTGTATAAACCATGCCATCTTGGTAAAATAATTCATCAAATGATTCTCTATCTAGTAGTTTTAAGTTCGCATCAAAGAATGAGTAAGTGTCCATTACTATTTCAAGGTGTTTATCTGTCCTATAGAAGTCGACATCTAATGGTTCTGGGAAGGCCGCTATAGCTGATAGAAGTGAAGATAAGGTATTTAATTCTACTGCATTCCTTAGCACTTTTACTAGTAGATTTTTTCTGATTAATATAGAGCCAGCAAATAAGTCAAATTCATCGTTAATACCAAGATTGGTACCTACACTAATCGGCTTGCCATTTTCATCTGAATTTATTATCTTGCGGTTTAAATAAAATCCATCTTCATCTGTAGTTCTTTTGGTAAATACTAAGGCATCCTTACCAGTTGATCTAATAGTTTCAGCAGCATCACCTATATCGTCTTTAGATATATACATAGGATTTGTGATAAATACATACTCCGCATTAGATTCATCAATGGCTCTTAGGGCATCATAATAAGTTTGGACTTCAGTTGGATTTTGGATGTCGTAATTTGGTGGGAAGATTGTAAGCCCTCCACGACGGCGGTTTAATTCCCAGCTTCTACCATCACCAATGTGGTCAAGAGTTGATCTCATTTTGCGTCCTGCAAATAAAATCACATTGCTAATATCATAATTAGTTAGATTCGATAAAGTAAAATCTATTATCCTATATCTACCACCAAATGGTAGCATGTAGTCAGGTCTTACCTTGCATAAGTCACCATAATCGCGTGGATTAAATTCAGAACTATATATTAAAGCGAGTATTTTGTCCATCTTATTCCTCCTCAATTCCTTCTGCACTTACAAGGTAAACCTTATCGGTTCCTTCTTGTCCTATATCTTCTGCAATTTCAATGTCTTCAGCTACGACGCAGTTATAAATTTTAACCCCTGCCTTAACCTTAGAGCCATTTAGTAACACGCTATCATGGACTTCTGCACCTTCTTCTATTGTAACATTTGAGAATAATACAGAATTTACTACACTACCATCTATTACACATGCTTCATTAACGAGGGCGTCAGTAAGTGTGCCGTTTTTTCCTATTCTGTGTGGTGGAAGGTTTAGGCTTGTTGTATATATTTTCCAGTCTTCATCATAGATATCTAGTTCGTTGGCTGGATCGATTAAATCTAGGTTTGCTTGCCAGAAAGATCGTACTGTTCCTACATCTTTCCAATAGCCATCGAATTTATAAACGTATAAAGGTTGGTCAGCATTTAGCATAGTAGGGATGATATCGTGGCCAAAGTCATTTGTACTATCAGGATTTTCGTTATCTTCTATGAGGGCTTTTCTTAGTACTTTCCAGTTGAAAACGTAGATACCCATTGATGCTAGGTTTGATTTTGGATTTGCTGGTTTTTCTTCAAATTCAGTGATTCTACCTTCTTCATCAGTATTCATAATACCAAAACGGCTAGCTTCTTCCCAATCCACTTCCATAACGGCGATGGTAGCATCTGCACCCTTTTTTTTGTGCACATCAAGTAACTTTCTATAATCCATCTTATAAATGTGGTCACCAGATAGGATAAGAACGTATTCTGGATTTACTTGGTCTAGGTAATTTATATTTTCAAAAATTGCTGAAGCAGTACCTTCAAACCATTTTCCACCTTCTTCTGTATAGTATGGAGAAAGTACGCGCAGTCCGCCATTATTTCTATCATAGTCCCATGCCGAACCAATGCCTAGGTGGCGGTTAAGTAATTGTGGTTTATATTGTGTAAGTACCCCTATGTCTTTGATTTCTGAGTTAGTAGAGTTACTTAAAGCAAAGTCTATAATTCTGTATTTTCCACCAAAAGGAACTACAGGTTTAGCCATATCCTTGGTCAGTGCCTTGAGTCTTGATCCTTGGCCACCAGCTAGAAGCATAGCAGCTGTTCTATTTGAGTTTCTCATGTGCCCTCCTTCATATTTAAATCAATTTTTATACTATATTGTTACCCATTATGTATAAGTAAATTCAAGAAAAACCTTTTCTTAAGTATTATTTTACAAAAGAATAATATTTTTGACAATATCAGAAAATTAAGTACAATGTTAATTACCTAACCATATATGGGGATGCCATGGTTTCGACGTGGTTGAAGAATCTTTTGTTGCAAGTCGCATGCTAGAGCGTCATTCAGCATTTAAATATAAACGCAAACAACAACAGCGAAGCAAACTTCGCACTAGCTGCCTAAGAATCTGGTAGCAATGAATTGTAGGCTTATCGCGCGCTTACAATTTGTTTCATAATATTAGCGATCAACTTGTGCATCTAAGCTTTGCGATGCATTAAGTAACTATGAAGCTAGGAATAAACCAATTTGTAAGTTTAGCTGGTTTATTCTAAAATTTCTAAACTTACTAAACTTGTAGACACATCAGTGGACACTACCACGGACATGGGTTCGACTCCCATCATCTCCACCACGATGAGGCCAGCCCGGCCTAGATAGGGATTTACACAATGTGGCTTATATAGACATATTTGCCGGTTAAGTTAAAAAATAGCATATACATTTATGTGCACAAAAAGAGAGCCCTGGGGCTCTTTTCTTTTAGCTTATTCTTTTATTAATCTATATAATAGAAATCATCATCTGGCCTTTCGCCATCAAATATATTTTTATCTACTTCTTCTAGCCTGTCTATAAAAGTTTCATAACTATCCTTCATTTGATTGCCATCTATAAAAGTTATTTCTGACCTTTCGATAGCAAGCTTTGCTTCATCAGCTGTTAAATCATACCAATTAAGGAGGTCTTTATTGATGCTAGTATCTTTTGAGATTTCTTTGCTTACCTTCTGATAATCATCTAAAAATCTATCTACAATATCCTTGTTTTTATCTAGATAGTCTTTATTGACAATAATGATTTCAGTTATAAATTCACCCTCTCCTATTGGTAATAAATCTGCCACATCAGATACATAGTGGGTAGTCCTAAGAGCTTTGGTATAGTATGGCTCTGTCAGGATGCTTACATAATTTTCTGTATGATCCATCTTTTTTAATATCTCATCCATAGACCTATAATATTCTAAATTAAGTCTAAGTAGCATGTTTAGTGGGCCAATCTTATCATCGATGATTTTAGCTAGATTGCCGGCTGGGTCTGGTACAAAGAAATTTTTATTTCTGTAGTCCCTTTGACTATTTAAAGCTGTATCGCTTACTAAATGTATGTTGCCAGTTTGAGTGATGGCTGCTATTTTGATATCCTTATTTGTCCTATTATATAAGTATGGCCCTAGGTAGGCAGGAATAATGGCTATATCAAAATCAGCATTTTCAATATCTTGGAAATTCTTGTCAGTGTTTATATCCATAACAAGCTTTTTGCCATCACTTGTTTTTTCATTAACCTGATTTGAATTTATTTCATCTAATACTACCTTAGATATAAAGCTCATTGGCTTTACCCTATAGGACTCTTCTACTGGTTTTTCTTCCTTTTTTTCTACCTCAATTATTTGTTTTTCTTCGATAACAGGTTCTTCTTCTTTTTTTCTACAGCTTGTAGCAATTAGCATAAAGGCTGCTAGATAGAAAAATTTTCTTAATCTATTCACTTACTTCTCTCCTATCCTCGATAGCTCGCTCTAAAGTGAGTTGGTCGAAGTATTCCAGGTTGCTACCTACAGGTATACCTTGGGCTATTTTTGATATCCTCACATTTTTATTAGCCAAAAGGCTTGATAAAAATAGCGTAGTGGTCTCGCCTTCAATGGTTGATGATATGGCTAGGAGTATCTCCTCTACTCCCTCATCATCGATTCTTTTTAAAAGCTTATCGATGTTAAGTTCATCTGGGCCTATCCCATCAGATGGAGAAATGAGTCCACCTAGGACATGATATTTGCCTTTAAAACCACCTGATTTTTCAATAGCTACAAGGTCTGTGATATCTTCTACCACGCATATGAAGTCATCTTCGCGGGTAATATCTTTGCATATATCGCAAATATCAGCTTCAGTAAGATTGCCGCATATCTCACATTCGTGGATTTTTTCTTTTACCGACCTAAGGGCATAGGCAAATTGATCAACCTCCTCCCTATCTCGAGTGATAATGCTCATAGCAAGTCTTTCAGCGGATTTCCTGCCTATGGTAGGTAGTTTTTGAAATTCGTCTATTAATTGGTTTAAGCTTTCTGGGTAGATTGCCATTACATGAGACCTGGGATATTTAGGCCACCTGTTAGTTTGCCCATTGTTTCCCCAGAGTAATCCACAGCCTTGTTCATAGCATCATTAATTGCTGCAATTACAAGGTCTTCGAGCATTTCGCTATCTTCAGGGTCTATTACATCTGGATCGATTTTTAAAGCTACTACTTCTCTTTTACCATTGACAGTAGCCTTTACTACCCCGCCGCCAGAGGTTGATTCAAACTCACGTTCTTCGATTTCTGCTTGAGCCTTTTCCATTTCCTCTTGCATTTTCTTTACTTGTTTCATCATATTGTTCATGTTTGGTGCGCCACCGCGGAATCCGCCTTTTGCCATAATTATTTCTCCTATTCTATAATCAATTCATCCCCAAAGACTTCTCTTAAATTTGCTGAAAAGTCTTCTGTGGGTTCATTTTCTACTTGTTCATTTTCTTCTGTTGTTTCTACAGGGTTACTTATATTATTGTCTTTTTTATCTAGACTCTCAATAGAGAACCTGTAATTTTTGAGTAAGATACTCGAAAGTTTAGTTTCAATTTCCTTTAGTTTCGTTTGGATAAAGATAGTGTAGAAGTCATCTCCAATATATAATATAAAATCATCGCCATCTATAGCATAATTAAAGCCCTCTACCCTATAAAGCTCATTGATAGCTCCACCAGCAGTTTCTACTAACATAGTTTTAACTTCAGCTTCTTTTACCTTTGAGAGAGCATTGTTAGCAGTATTATTTACTGGGGCAGGCTCTTCTTTTTTTTCAGACTCAACTTCACCTGGGCTTGGATTTATGATTTCTATTGGATTTTTAATTACTTCCTTTGCCGACTCATTAGAATCACTTACCGGATCTCCTACCTCTATTGGTTTTTCTGCCTCAATAGGTCGTGAATTTATCCTTATCTCATCTATATTAATATTAGAAAGTCTACTATCGACTATCTTATTTATAGTATCAATTAGCCCATCTCCCGATTGGCTTTCTAGCATTCTAAGCCTAGAATCTAGATTGTCTATATTTTTTAGATTTATCATCCTAAGAATTGCTACTTCTGTAAGTACATCGGTATTTTCAGTTAGCTTTAGTTTATTGCTATATTCTACCAAAACATCTAGATAATCCCCTACCTCAACATCTGTAATCTCAGCCGCTCTATTTTTGATAAATTCAAGTCTCTCGATATTTTCATAATACTTATCAGACTCAGTGAGCCTATAGACCATGATATCCTCAAAATAGTTCATTAGTGAATCTAGTATATCTTTATTGGACTTGCCAGCTGATCTCAAGGCAAATATATATTCTAAACTAGCCTTTGGATTTTTACCAATGATGGCAGCAGTTAGCTTATCGATATCATAAAAATCCACCACACCTAGCATAGACTCCACCTCAGACAGGCTGTAGGAATCTTTCTCCAGACTTATGACTTGGTCTAGAATCGAAAGGGCATCACGCATGGCCCCGTTGGCTTTTTTTATGATAAGGTCTATGGCTTCTTTTTCAATCATTATATTTTTATCAGCTAGGATAGCCTGTATTTGGGTTCTGATTTGGTTTGAATCAATTTTATTAAATTCAAATTTTTGTACCCTCGATAAAATGGTGTTTGGTACTTTTTCTATTTCGGTAGTAGCAAGAATAAAAACCAAATGACTAGGTGGCTCTTCCATGATTTTTAGTAGGGCATTGAAGGCCTCGCGGGTTATCATGTGTGCCTCGTCTATGATGTAAACCTTATATGAAAGCTTGTTGGGTGGATAGATTACATTGTCCTTTAAGTTTCTGATATCATCTATCCTACGGTTGCTAGCAGCATCCATTTCCACTACATCTATTGTAGTTTCATTTTCTATAGCCCTGCAGTTCTCACATTCTAAACAAGGTGACCCATCCTTTGGATTAAGACAGTTGATGGCCTTGGCAAATATTTTTGCACAAGATGTCTTACCTGTACCGCGTTCTCCAGAAAATAAATAAGCATGGCTTATCTTGCCTGACTTGACTTGGTTTTTTAAGACATTGACCACCCTGTCCTGGCCTAGGACTTCGTCAAAAGTTTTGGGTCTATATTGTCTGTATAAAGCTTTTGCCATATTTCTTCCTCTCTATAGGTCTATTATACCATAATGGATTTTTGTATCTGTTAATTATTTTTTGACTAAGGCTCATATTAAGGTATAGTTAAATATGTTAATCATACGGAGAGCTGTCCGAGCGGTTGAAGGAGCACGATTGGAAATCGTGTATACATATAATCGTGTATCATGGGTTCAAATCCCATGCTCTCCGCCAGGCACTAGACGGGGAACTAGCGATGCCTTGTAACCTGCGATTCGCTATAGCAGGGTTTAATTCCCAGCAAGAGGGATAATTTCTAGTTATAAGCCTATTAAGGCTCGTGTTGATTGATGGGTCTTGCGCAACAGGAAACTATGAACCATGTCAGGACGGGAACGTAGCAGCATTAAGTAGATCTTTCTGTGTGCCGCAAGGTCACCTATCATGAGCGAGACTTAATAGAAACTACATCGGGATTTTGTTTCGACGCTGGGTGTGCTTACATATTAGCCCGAAGCATGCGCTTCGGGTTTTTTAATCTTTATTTTTATAAGTCTTTAGTTTATAATAAGCTTAAGGAGCTAGATATGATAGGTAAAAAAATAGAAGAATTGTTCAAACAACCCACAGAAAATTTGATGATTCCATCTAGCGATGTGGCTATAGTCCATGAGACTGATAGCTTAGTTCATGCTATACTCGTACTTACATCCAGCGGATATCAAACAATACCGGTCCTTGATGATGAAAATTGTGTAAGGGGCCTTATATCTATCTCACAAATCATGGCCCATGCTGATGGTATATCTATATTTGATGAAGAAAAGCTTGCCCAGCTTAAGGTAGGCGATGTGATGAATCAAATGGTCCCAATTCTATTTGATAATTACAACTTAGAAGATGTGCTTAGGCTTTTAATAAATAACAACTTCATTTGTATCACTCATAAAAATGGATATTTCCTAGGCATTATCCCACGTAAAATAGTGCTAGAGCGATTTACAAATATCGCCCACACCCTGGAAGATAAATACGAATTAATAGAAAAATAAGGAGCTGTTGCAAAATAGATAAATTGTTCCAATATCACTCGATCACCCTCTCAGATAGTGTCTCAGTTCGCCGACGGGCTAAAAGCCTCCATGAGCCGGCGGGCTAAATCTCAAACTATCTCTAGGTGCACTCTAATTAATGAACAGTAATTATCTATTGATTTGCAACAACTCCTTTTCTTATCTTATTTCAAAAATACTTGCTCCAAATGGCTCGATATATATTTTCTCACCTTTTATTACATTTCCGTTTACATTGCCAGTTCCACCGTAGGCTAAGTCCTCTGTGTTTAGCAATTCTACTAGATCATATAAAGCTTTGATTTGGTAGTCAATATCTGTAAAGTTTACAATTACTAGTAGTTTTCTATCTTCATAGATCCTTTCAAAGGCATATATACTATAGCCTTCGATATCAAGCATCTTGGTTTTTGCCGCCGCACTTAATTCATCTCTAGTTATATAAAGCTTAGATAAGTCTTTGTAAAAATCATTAAATTCTTTTTGACTATTATCCATTGCTCCAAAGTCTACACCTTCATATATCGACCATGTTTTAAAGCTTGCTAATTCATTTTCCATAAAGACCATTTTGGCAGATCCTAAGCCGTAAGTCAATGTAAATAGAGATTTTAATTGGCGAATTTTTTGCCAGTCCCCAAACATCTTCATCGCAAGACTTGCTTCATTTAGGTAAGAATCGATGTAATTAAACCCTAGAAGAATCTTGCTAGTATCAGCTGTAATTAGCTTTTGAACATCACCCTTAAAATAGTCTCTTTGAGCTGGGGATTTTTGTAAAAGTCTAATTATAGGACGCATTTTATTATCAAATACAAAGTCAAAATCAAAATCAAAATCATAAGTTCCATCAAAAGACCCTAGTGCTAAAGTATTTTGGGATTTAATAATTTTTATGAGTTCTTCTAATAAATCAATCCAATCTTGATTGATTCCACGGTCTCTATCCCCTTGCCAGTAGACCATGTTTTGGATATTTGATAGGTAGATTCCATCTAGCTTAAACTCTTTTATCCAGTAGCTAATAGCTGACTTTATATATGATTTTGCAATATTTTTTGATGGGTCTATATTCATCGACCCATAATAATTGTATTTGATATCAGTATGATCGTAGCCAAATAGATCTGTACCATCAAAACTTACTAGCCCATAGGTAGAATCATCAAATTCTGCTATATCAAATTCAACTATTATCCCAAGGCCTGCCTGGTGGGCGCGGTCGATAAAGGCCTTAAAGTCAACAGCGCTCCCATAGCGATCTGATAATGCAAATAAGCTTAAAGGAGCATAGCCCATAGACTTGTAGTTGATAAATTCTGTCATAGGCATAAAAGATATATGAGTGAAGTTATTTTCTTTAGCATGGTTTATTAGCCCATCTAAAATCTCATCATTGTTTTTAGTGCTGTCTTTTAGTAAAGCTCCCATATGAACTTGGTAAATATTTAGCTTGTCATAATTAATTTTTTTATTTTTAAATTTATAGCTATCATCTGTTACAATAGAACAATTTTCATCAGTTAAGATTTTCTTTGCAAAGGGGTCTAGCTTTTTACTCTCATTGTCGTTACTATCTTTAATGATATATTGGTATCTATCTCCTAGCTTGGCGTTTTTATTAGTAATGGAAAATACACCTGTAGTGTATCTCCTAAGCTTTTCAGCCTGCCAGTCGTTAAAGTCCCCTATTATATATACTTCACTTGCATTTGGAGCTAGTGTTCTAAATATGTACCCCTTATCTTTTTTATGATTGCCAAAAAATGTATATCCGTCAGTAGCTTTGCCTGTTAAAAATTCTTTCGTATCCATAATTCACCTCTACAAATATTATATTATATAATAAGCAAAAAGACAGCAAATATAGTCATTAGACTAATTTGCTGTCTCGTTAGCAAAAGCTCCTATCATATTTTGACTTACTTCAATCATCATCCAATTTACCTTCTTCGACCAATCTGGATCTGTGGCATAGTCCACACCTATACCATCAGTTGAAATCCCATTGTAGTATGGGCCATCCGTATTTAGGTAATTTTCTGCCAAGTGCCCAGCTACTGTATTGATAGAATCTGCTGGAGTTTTGAAAGTGGATGCTTGGTTGTATGGGTCGTAGTCGTAAGCATTGAAGCCAAAGAGATTATTTTTCTCTCTAAAAAGCTCGCTTGTCCCATTGCCCGTTTCATGCTTGGCCATAGCCATGAGTAGTATTGCATTGACTCCGTAGGTGTCCTGGGCATCCTTAAAGGCACTACCAAGTCCCGCTAGATCGGTTCCAGCTAGTCCCTGGTCGTATTCTTCCGCACTAAAGTCTGGTGTATTTAGGACATAAAGAAAGTTTGATGAGTCGATTTTGCTAGACCCCTTGTCTATAAATTCATCCAAGTCTTTTTGAAACTTATCATATTTTTCAACTCTTGATTCTTTTAGCATTTTGGTTTCATAATTAATCTGTCTTAGTCCATCCATTAGAGAAAGCTTAGTAGATGTTTTGGTAGCGGAAGCACTAGCCTGATTTTTTAAGAATATTAATGATAAACTTAAAAATATTATGAAAACTGCATGGTGTTTTTTAATATTTGTATGCATAATTAACCTCAGTATAATTTGATTAAACTACACTAAGGCTAGCTTTACAAATTATTGGCTTATTTTTCTGCTACCAGGCTTGATAGCTTCTGTATCTTTTAAGTGGTCTGGTAGGTCATCTGCATCCCAGGTGCTTACATCTATTTTAGTAGCTGATATGATTGGCACACCATTGATTTCATCTTGATTTGATCTGTTTACTATAGATGTAAGAGCGACAACCTCTGCCCCATGATCTCTTACTACATCTACTGTTTCAAATGATGACTTACCTGTAGTGATTACATCTTCTACGATGATTACCTTAGCTCCTTCTGGGATTTCAAAACCACGACGGAGGGTCATTTCGTTATCAACTCTTTCTGTAAATATAGCATGGGTACCAAGAGCGCGAGCTACTTCGTAGGCAATGATTATCCCACCCATAGCAGGTCCTACACAAAGGTCCACTTCTATGCCAGCTTCTTTTAGGTTTTGAGCTATAATTTGTGCTACTTCCTCGCAGAAAGCAGGATTTTCGATTAGCTTTGCACATTGGATATATCTATCTGAGTGTTTGCCAGATGATAATAAAAAGTGACCTTCTAGTAGTGCGTTTGATTCTTTTAATAATTCTAATGTCTTATCCATATTTCCTCCTATATAATTCCTGTAATTTCAGATATATTTGCTATATTTTCTTCTTCTAAGTATTGTTCTATGCCTTCTGCAACATCGATCATAGTGTTGTAGTCGATGAAGTTTGCTGTACCAACTTGAACTGCAGTTGCTCCTGCCATGATGAATTCTAGGGCATCGGCATAGTTCATAATTCCACCCATGCCTATAACAGGAATTGAAACAGCATTTGCAGCATCATATGTCATGCGAACTGCTATTGGTTTTATTGCAGGTCCTGATAGGCCAGCAGTCTTATTTACAAATACTGGTGCACGCATTTTGACATCTATAGCCATGGCATTGAAGGTATTTACTAAGCTTATCGCATCAGCTCCATTGTCCTCAGCAATCTTTGCAAATGTAGCAATTGAACCTACATTAGGTGATAGTTTTACTATAAGTGGCTTTTTAGTAGCCTTTCTTACGGCTGTGATTACTTCGCAGGACTTATCAGGGTTTGTACCAAAAGCCATCCCGCCTTCACGAACATTTGGGCAAGATATGTTTAGCTCAATCATTGGCACATCAGTAGCATCGAGGATTTCTGCTCCCCTTATGTAATCATCCACACTATGGCCGCCAAGGTTTGCAATTGTAACTGTGTCTTGGTCCATGAGGTAAGGTAATTCTATCTTCACAAAGTAGTCTATGCCTGGGTTTTGTAGGCCAATAGAATTCATGATGCCTGATGATGTTTCATGTATACGAATCCCCTTATTGCCCAGATTTTTCTTTAAGGTAAGACCCTTAGAACAAATACCACCAAGCTCTGCTAGATCTATATAATCGGCAAATTCTTTACCAAAACCAAAGGTACCACTGGCAGCTATGACTGGATTTTTAAATTCAACTCCCGCTATATTTACAGCTGATCTCATGAGAATACCTCCCTGCTATCAAATACTGGGCCATCCTTGCAGACCCTTAGGAATTCGCCATCGATTGATTCAACAGTACAACCAAGACATGCCCCAATACCACAAGCCATATGGGCTTCCATAGAGACTTGGACTTCGGCATCTCCTGCCATATCGTGGATGACTTTTAGCATTGGATTTGGTCCACAAGCGTAGATAATATCGTAGTCTGAAAGATCTATGACATCTGTAATAAATACACCGTCGTTTTGATAAGATGTGGTGATTACTTCATTGGCATATGGCCTAAATTCATCTACAAAGTATGGGTCAAAGGTGTAGCCAGCATAAAAATCACATTTATTTGGTAGATTTTTCACAAGAGAAAGTAGTGGAGCTATTCCAATACCGCCAGCTATGACAGCAATTTTTTTATCAGCAGCATGGTCTATCCTAAAGCCATTGCCGAGTGGGCCTAGGAGTTGAACTTCATGGCCTGGAGTAAGGTGGGCCATAATTTCAGTACCAGCACCTACTACTTGATATAAAAATGTGAGTTCATGGTTATTGTCATCGCACACTCCAAATGGGCGAGATAAAAGAGGTTCGTTTCTAAAGCTAGGAGTCCTAAACATAAAGAATTGGCCTGGTTTTGATTCTAAATGAACATCCACCCTCATCTTCCATATAGATGGAGCTATCTCGATATTTTCTATGATTGCGCCCTTTTTATAAGTCTTCATCGAGTGTTATATCCTTCCTAGTCTTTAGGACTGCCTCTCTTGCGTATTTACCAACTTTTGTTTCACCATCATCGTAGTTTTGGTAAGCTTTTAGGATACCACGAGAGTTGTTTACTACACCTGCATTTAAGTCTATGAGTAGTTTATTAACATTTTCTGCGTCCCCACCTTGGGCTCCAAAGCCTGGGATTAGGAAGAATTGGCTTTTGTATCTATTTCTGATTTTTTCTACTTCTTTGGAATGTGTTGCCCCGACTACAAGTCCGATTGGACCATAGCCGTATTCACCCAGATAATTATCATTTAATTCTTTTAGCTTATCTCCTACATGATAGAATAGCTCTTTGCCATCCACACCAAGGACTTCAAAATCATTGGCACCTGGATTTGATGTGCGAAGTAAAACAAATACACCCTTTTCACCAGATGTTAGATAAGGTAGGTAAGGTTCTATCGAATCCATGCCCATGTATGGGTTTAAAGTGATAAAATCAGTTTCAAAGTCTCCCTCAAAGTGAGCTTTGGCATATTGCTTAGCACTAGCTGCTATGTCTGATCTTTTCACATCTCCTATTGAAAGCAAATCTCTTTTTCGCAAATAGTTTAAGGTATCACGATAGGCAATCATTCCTTCGATTCCATATGATTCGTAGTAGGCGATTTGTAGTTTATAAATAGCTGTTACATCGTAAGTAGCATCTATGATTTCTTTGTTAAAGTCAAATAGGGCTTCTGAAATAGATTTATTTTCCTTCATCGCTTCTGGTATGTAATCAAGGGATGTGTCTAAGCCAACACATACAAATCCCTTTTCTTTTACTGTTTCATATAGCCTATCGACTATCATTTTTTTATCGGTCATATTTTAATTCTCCTTTCTTGTAGACTTTTTTGACTCTGCCGTATAAGGTTTCTCCAATTAGTAGGGAGTTTTTTGATTTTGAAAGTATTTCTTCTTCTGTATAAGTATAGGCCTCATCTAAGTCGATTAGAGTAAAGTCTGCCTCATATCCAATATCAAGCTTACCTTTATTAAGACCAAGTAGCCTTGCTGGATTAGTTGACATGATTCTAATGAGGTCATTTAGACTGATTTCACCAGTTCTAACTAGGACATCATAGCAAGTTGAAAAGCTAGTTTCGAGCCCCAAAAATCCTGGTGCGCCACTTGCCTTATCTTCCGCTGAGTGTGGGGCGTGGTCTGTGGATATACAGTCTACTGTCCCATTTTTTACCATCTCTATCATAGTTAATCTATCTTCTTCAGTCCTAATTGGTGGATTTACTTTTACTTCTTCCCTGCCTTTATCAGATAAAAGCAAGTGATGAGGAGTGACCTCGCAAGTGATTGGTGCACCGAGGTCTTTGAAGTATTTAATAGCTGTGATAGCCCCCTTGGTTGATACGTGTGAGAAATGGATTGGGCAGTCAAGCTTAAATGAATAATAGCAATCACGAAGTGTCATGGCATCTTCTGCTATTTCATAATCTATATCAGACACCTCGTCCACCTCTTCGTGGAGGGTCAAGTTTACTCCAAGATCCTTCGCCTTTACCATAGCTTGGTACATGATGATATCAGAATTGACCCCGTGGCCGTCATCTGAAATAAATTTGACAGAATCAGGCATGTTATCAAGGTGAGATAGGGTCTTGCCATCAAAATTTTCTGTAATAGTATAAACTTGCTCGATATCAATTAGATCAAGAGCCTTTGCACGATCCATGATGTCATTATAGACTTCAGGGCTTGATACTGTAGGTTTAGTATTTCCCATAAGAAGTACTGATGTAAAGCCACCCTTTAATGCAGCTTTAGAACCAGTTTCTAGGTCTTCTTTGTAAGTAAAGCCAGGGTCCCTAAAGTGGATGTGCATGTCGGTAAAGCTTGGCACTAGGGCAAGATTTTCGCAATCTATGACTTCCACATCATCTGTTATTTCAAAAGCTTCTGTAATAATCCCGTCTTCTACGTATATATCAGCCTTTGTTATCTTTACATCATCAAAGGCATAATGGTTGGTAAATACTTTTTTCATTATTCTTCTACATCATAAATGTGGCTGCAATATCCACACTTATATATTTTTTCTTCGCGGTTTATTAGAACAAACTTGCTAGTAACTGATCTTTCTGAAGTAGAGATGCACTTTGGATTTTGGCATGTAAGGACATCTTCTATCACTTCTGGTAGCTCTAGGCTTACTTTTTCAGATACTTCTTCATCTTTTATGATATTTACAGTAGCTTTTGGGTCGATAATTGATACTGCATCAAGGTTGATATCTAAGTGGTTTTCGATTTTTATGATATCTTTTCTGCCCATTTGTGGTGAGCTTGCATTAAGGATTAGAGCTACTTCATCATCTATATCTGCAAGACCTAGTAATTCAAATATTTGTATACCAAGCCCTGCCTTGATGTGGTCGATTACAACTCCATTTTTTAGACTAGTTATCTCAAGCATTTTCTACCTCCAATAATTTCATAATAAGTGCCATTCTTGCATACATACCATATTTTACTTGTGCAAAATATACAGCGCGTGGGTCAGTATCTACTTCTGTTGCTATTTCATTTACTCTTGGTAGTGGATGAAGCACAATCATATCATCCTTGGCCATTTTCATCTTTTCTCTATCTAGGACATAAGAATCTTTTAATCTAGTGTATTGGCTAGTTGAGAAGAATCTCTCTTTTTGGATACGAGTCATATATAAAATATCAACTTCACCTATTACATCATCTAGATTGCTTACTTCTACATAATCACTATCATCATCAAACACTTCTTCTTTGACATATTGTGGAAGTTTTAATTCGTCTGGCGAAATTAAGATGAACTTATTGCCGCTAAACATATTCATTACTTTGATAAGTGAGTGCACTGTTCTACCGTATTTTAAGTCGCCTACTATACCGATTGTGTGATTTTCTAGTGAGTGTTTATATTGGCTGATGGTAAGGACATCAGTAAGTGTTTGGGTTGGGTGTTGGTGGCCGCCATCACCTGCATTTATGATAGGACAATCGCTTGTAAGGCTTGCAAGATATGCAGCCCCTTCTTGTGGGTGGCGCATAGCTATGATGTCTGCATATTGGCTAACTGTACGGACAGTATCTTGTAGCGATTCGCCTTTTGTTGTAGATGAGCTAGCTGATTCTGAAAAACCAACTACTGATCCACCTAGTCTTTGCATAGCTGATTCAAATGAGAGCCTGGTTCTGGTAGATGGCTCAAAAAAAAGAGTCCCCAAAATTCTTCCATCACATACATGAGAAAATTTATCAGGACTCTCAATTATTACATTTGCCAAATCAACTATTTCGTATAAACTATCTTTAGTAAGGTCTTCTGAATTTAATAAATGTTTGATTTGTGTCATATTATTCTCCTTAATTTTTATAAATTTTACACGAAATAAATTATATAGTCAATACTATTTGCCTAGTTTTGCCCTAAGCTCAGTGATTGAATCTGTGGTGACATTATCCTTATCAATCCCAAGGTCAGCTAAGATTTCATCAACCTTTGATTGGTTGGTGAATTCTATCTCCATATAAGGATCTGGATACGTATCCTCATCCCATCTGTCGATATCAAATCTTTGGCCCTTGTAGGAATAAGACTTGCGTAGCTTACTTCCCTTGTATTTTAGGTCTACCCCACATTGGGCAAGGATTTTTGTCATCATAGATATGCTATCTATATTAACAGTATATTCGTTATTAACTCGAAATTCATCTGTGTTTTGAACTTCTTTAAAGGTAAGCTCAATTTTTTTATCGCCTTCTAGTGGTTTCGTTTCACGGATACGGAGATATCCATTTGTAAACTCACCGTCTCTTGGAGCAAAAGTATAATTTTTTTGCTCTTCAAAACCAATTTTTTCTGCTCCGAGGCTAATAAGCTTATCTTCCATTTGATTAACATCAATGTTTAATACTTTTACTTCGATTTCTCTTTGCATTAGATAATCCTTATCGGGGTAAAGTCTATAAAGTCTCCCGATACGCATCGGACTTCAACCCCATTATAATTCCCTTCCTTGACTAGATTGTGGCCATAGCCGTGTAGGTGGCCATAGATTAAAAACTTAACTTTATTCTTTTCACAAATTTCAAAAAATTCATTGAAGGTTCTGTTTTGATTTATCGGTGGATAGTGGAGCATGACAATCTTTTCATTGTCGCCACTTGCTCTAATAGAGTTTTCTAGCCTTAGGAGCTCACGAGCAAATATCTTCTCATCGTGCTCAGTAAAGTCCTTGTTATCACGCGGTATCCAGCCTCGTGTCCCGCAAATGTCATAGCCTTCTATAGTGAAACTATTATTTTGCAAAAAACTCATAGAGCTAAGGCCCAGATTATTTATCTTATTTAGGCTAGTCCACCAATAATCATGGTTGCCCTTCATTAGTATTTTACTACCATTTAGCTGATCTATCTTCTTTAAATCAACATAAGCTTCATCTAGGTCCATTGCCCAGGAGATATCGCCAGGGATGAGGACAGTATCGTAAGGACTCACGACCTCATTCCAATTGGTAAATATCCTCGCTTGGTAATTTTCCCAACCCTTACCGAAGACTTCCATGCTCTTTTTATCAGTATAATCAAGATGTAAGTCAGCTAGTGCATATATCATATTTCCTCCAAATTTATCAAATTAAATTCTATTTCTTCACTACTAAGGATTTCTATCTCACGCTTGTGACAAGTCATATATATCACTTGGCGATTTATCGTCAGGTCAAATAAGAAGAATAGGGCCTGTCTGAGTCTGTCTGTATCATAGTTGATAAAGGCATCATCAAAAATCATAAAGCTATTTGATATATCAGAACTTATCGCAAAGCGCATAGCAAAGTTCATCTGGTCATAAAAACCAGTTGATAGCTGATCTAGTCCAATAAAATTGCCATCAGAGGTTTCAATCAAAGCTTCTAGTTTATCATCGTAATGAATATTTTTATACCTATCTTTGCTGATACTTCTAATGATTTCTGTCACTTGCTCTTCGAAATCATGGCCTCTACTTGAATTTTCCGCTTGGATTTCTTCGATAGTAGTTATAGCAAGCTTTATAGCCTCGCGGTCAGTCTCCATTTGAGATAATTTTTCTTTTAGCTGGTCGAGTTTTTCTACTAGCAAAACTTCCTTGGCTAATTTTTCCTCAGCTGATGCGAGTTTTTTCTCTAAATCAAGGTTACTAGAGTTTAGTATCTCAAGGTCAGTTTCAAGATTTTTTATCTTTTCTTCTACCTTTCTGATATCAATACTTGCTATTTCTTCCATATTCGACTTATCCCTAGTCTTATCTTGATTTGCTAACACCCTTAGTATTTCTTCGATTTTTTCCTTTTGATAGGATAGCTCTATATATCTATCATAGTCCCTATCCTTATTACTATACTTTTTATTAGTGCTTTCTGTAAGAGTTAATTTACTAAATATCAGTAGTATAGGCAGTGGGATAATTATGGCTAAGGGTATTAGGATGAAATTTTTGGTAAGAATGCTTACAAATAAGAGTACTGCAACAATTATAATATATAAAGATATATTAAATTTATTAGTTGGTTTATCATCAGAACTATTTGACTTACTATTAATTGGCCCAAGACTAGCAAGCTCTCCATTTACCCTATTTAGTTCATTCTTGTATTTGATTTCATCTTCTAGGTTCTTATATGCTACATTTGACCTATACGAATCCCTTTTTTGCCTTAAGTCCTTGAGTTGCTCTGTTTTATTTCTTATATCAGCCCTATTTTTGTCAACCTCCTTAAAGTCGTTATAATAACTCATTCGTAGAGCGTGAAGTTTAGAGAGGTCTCCTTCTAAATTAGCTATTTCGTTTTTTGTCTTGAGGTAAGGCTTGGCATAGGCCCTTTCTGTTCCAATTGCTTTGAGATTTTCATCTAACAACGCAATTGCTTCATTGGCAGAGAAATTATAATCACCCTGACTTATTAGCAATTCATTTATCTTTGCCCTAGCCGCTTCAGTCGTATCTTGATTTTGAAAGCTCGCTATTAAATTTTTATATAAGTCGTATTCTAGTCCCAGTAGGAATTCACCTGGGTGATTTAAATTTGATTTTTGACTTTCGACTACTTTCCTTAAGCTAAGATCATATATTTCATAATCCCCATTTGTAAAATCTCGGCTTATCCTATAATCAATCCCATCTTTATTAAAAATGGCAAAACCAGCGTACTTATATGAACCAGTTGGCTGATATTTTTTCTGTTTGCTATTAAATTTTCTTACTCTGACCCCTTCATCAAAACCGTATAGAATACCTTCAATAAAGCTTGCAATAGTCGACTTACCAGACTCATTGTTGCCATAGATTAGATTAAAGCCACTATCAAAATCTATAATCAGATCCTCAAATTGACCAAAAGCCATGATATTAATTGTCCTTAATCTAACAGTCATCTCTTTGTCCTTAATATAGCATCGAGACCTAGCTCTAGAGCCTTCTTGCTTATTTCATCATCCAATCCTTCAAGCTTTTCATTAAATCTAGACAAAAGCGAATCTGGATATAAATCTATGATATGAGATGGATTGTCTGTCATAATTTCTACTATTTCACAAGACCTAGCGTTTATTTCTCGCCTTATCTTCTTCGAATCGATAGGCTCAGTAATTTTTAGATTGATTTTCACAAAATTTATCTTATCTGTTAAGAGATTATTTATATAAGAAATTATCTCATCCTCATTTTCATAATCATCCGCATATATATCAAATTTATAAAACTTCATGAGAGCCGAATCGATGTGCGAAATGTTTCCATTATCATATAATATATAGCCAAAATCCCCAGTATCCTTAAACGAAAATGGCTCAATGCTACCCGGATAATAACATCCATCCACACGGCCATGCTTATGAATATGGCCAAGACCTACATAAGAAAATCCCGTTTCTCTAAGTCTAACCGGATCTAGGTCGAGATATGATGTTGGATTTGGGAAAATATCAGCGTGGGCAAGTAGAATATTAAAATAAGCTGGGTCTAGGTCTATATTATAGGGAAATTCATATGAATTAATCCTGTCCTTGTAGGAAAGCCCATAGATACGAACTCCACTTTTTTCAAAAAATGATAGCTTATCTTCAGTAAAGATGTGGAGGTTATTGGGCTTATTATTTAAAAAAATGCTATTATAATCGTCAAAATAATCATGATTGCCCGTTACATAATATATATCTTTACCAAAATCAGCAAATACATCAAATATCCTAGCAAAATCAGCAGAAGATACAAAATTTCTCTCAAATAGGTCGCCAGCTATGAGCGCAAAGTCTACATCTTTGTTTGAATTAAAAATATTTTGAAAGCTTTCCCGAGACTTATCTCGTATCAGAGCTCCTATGTCTGATTCGAACTTAAAAGGGGTGGCCAAATGGCAGTCAGCCAAATGGATAAATCTCATAGAAGATTGACACTTTCTATAAGTTTTTTGCCATTTTCAATTTTAAAAACCGTAATAGACCCATTTTCTATCCAAAAGCTATCCCAATCGTTGATGTCTTTTAGTATCCAAAATAGACACGATTTGATAGCAAGCCCATGTGATACGCACAAAACATCCTCATCTTTTTCGACCAATTCATCTAAAAATTCGCTAGTACGAGCTATTAGATCTCTCCTTGATTCTCCTGCAGGATAAGGATGGCCAAAATAATCTGCTTTTATATCATCAAAAAAGCTAACATATTCTTTTTCAATATCTGCAAACAACCTACCCTTAAAATCACCAAAATTGAGCTCATTCAGTCTCGCATCCTTGGTATATTCATCAAATCCAAGTAGCTCTGCAGTTTGCTGAGCGCGATAAAGGTCTGAAGTGTATACCCTATCAATATTATATTTCTTTAGGTTCTCACGAGTATTATCAAGCACTCCGAAGCCCGACTCATCTAGTATCGTATCATCCAATGAATAGTATTTATTTATATTTGCTTCACTTAGTCCATGTCTTACAAAAATTATTCTCATAATCACTCTCCTACTTATATTATAACAAAGATAGCTACAAAAAGAGAGCCCCGGAGGGCTCCTCTTATTCTACACCTGATCCCATGGCCTCAGCCATGTCGATATCCTTAAGCTTCCTATGAACTACTACTAGTAGTACTAGAGAAATAGCTATTGTGATTAGACCACTATATACAAATGGTCTAGGGTGGACACCATAAAATAGCATG
Organism: Anaerococcus pacaensis 9403502; assembly: GCA_000308255.3. Lineage (GTDB taxonomy): Bacteria > Bacillota > Clostridia > Tissierellales > Peptoniphilaceae > Anaerococcus > Anaerococcus pacaensis. Next base: position 215,904 of record HG326664.1, read on the forward strand.
ATAGCTTCTGGAGCTACGACATAGATAATATACCTAAACATAGCATAACCTAAGACGTATCCCACTAAGATGCCGAGGATGGTCAGGATAAATATTTCTCTAAAAATATAGCCTGTCACTTCTTTTGGATAAAATCCAAGGACCTTTATAGTAGCAAGTTCTCTTTTTCTCTCACTTACATTTATATTGATGAGGTTATAAAGTACTACAAGTGCGAGCATTACAGATATTAGGGTGATAACACCTATTACCAGGTTGAGGTTCGCTAAAAGTACATCCATAGAAGCATAAATCACTGATGCATTGATAATAGCTACTACCGCCGCTTCATCTTCTATATCTTTAATGACATTATCTGCATCACCCTTTAGATAGTTGGCATTCATGATAGGAGTTTGGCCGGTAATACGAGTGAAACTATCAGCACTGATATAAATATAATCGCCCGTGTAGTTTTCTACGATATTGGATATAGGTAGTTTGTAAACTTCCCCATCTAGCCTATAGCTAATGCTATCTCCTATGGCAAGCCCCAGTTCTTTGGAGGCTTTTTCTGTAAGGACAGCATCTTCATTTGCGAGACTTACCGGATCTCCCTTTGGAGTACGAAGGGTGAGGAAATCCGTGAGTTTGTTATAATCTTCTGCTACTACAATATTCACGTCGCGACGCTTATCTTCATATCTGATATTTGCAGATTGGTATCTGATTGGAAGAGTCTTGTAAGCTTTCGTTTTTTCATTGAATGAAGCTATATCTTCATCATTTGCCACTTCATCTAGCATTGCTATCACATCATAGTGGCCTATCTCATCTTGTTCGATGCGGACTGTTTCTGTGATACTATCTATCATAGCAAAGCCAAAGAATGTGAGCGCTGTACAACCACCCACGCCAAAAAGGGTCATAAACATTCTTGACTTGTATCTAAATATATTTCTAGCAGTTATCTTTTGCATAAAGCTCATCTTTTTCCAAATAGGGTCGATGCGCTCTAGCCAGATTTTTTTGCCGATATTTGGTGCCTTTGGTCTTAAAAGGCTAGCTGGTGTCTGGCTTACGGTTTCTTTTGAACTAAAATAAACAGTAAGCGCAATTAGGGCCACTGATAAGACTACAGCAAATATCATATAAGGTATTGTCATTCCATAATTGATACCAATATTTCCAAAGCCAGATGAATAGGCATGTATGATGACATTTGAAATCAAATACCTACCTACTATAGCCCCTATTATCGAGCCAATTAGTGTTGGTATTATCCCGTATAGGTAAAATCTAGCTGAAATATCCTTATTAGAATAGCCCAATGATTTTAGTGTACCATTTATCGTACGTTGCTCATCGATGTAGCGTTTCATGGTGGTAAGAGTTACCAGCATGGCTACCAAATAGAAAAAGGTTGGGAAAACTTTAGTTAGTTCGTCCATGTTGAGGGAGTTTTGATAGTAGGTATTAATCCCTTCGTTGTCATAAACGGTTTCTATATCATATTCTGGGTCAGCCAGACGCAAGAGAGCATCCTTGCCTTCTTTTATTTCATCTTCGCCTTCTTCTATCTCATCTAAGGCCTTGTCACGATTTTCCTCAAATTCCCTTTTTGCATCGGCGTACTTATCTTCTCCATCTAAGAGGTCTTGATATGAATCTTTGAGCTCTTTTTCGCCCTTAGCTTTTTCTTCCTCTAGTGTTTCAAGGCCTTCGTTGTACTCCGCCCAGCCATTATCTAGGCTCTGTCTACTAGCATTTATTTCTCTTAAGGCTTCATCTAGTTGATTTTGGCCGCTAGTCTTGTTTGCTTCAAGTTCTCTTCTACCTGCATTGAGACTTGCCCAACCATTATCGATTTCACGTTGACGAGCGTTTATCTCAGTGCTTGCCGCATCTAGTTTGGCTTTTTCTTCATTGTACCTGCTATCCAGCTCATTTTTATTGGCCTTATATTCGGCAAGGCCTGCCTCGTATTTGGCTCTGCCAGCTTCGATATCTCGAATAGCAGATACTAGTTCATTTTGGCGGGTCAATAGCTCAGCTTTATTGGTAGTTACTTGGGTACGGCCTGCTTCGAGCTCTGCCCTCATCTCGTTTATTTTATTTGTATCCAAATCTGAATTTGTATTATCATTTCCAGCTGAAACCGCTCCATTGATTTGAGTTTCTAAAAGGTCGAGATCTTTGGCTTTTTGATCTAGTTCACTTAGGCCAGCTTCTATTTGAGCCTTGGCATTATTGTAGTCATTAATATTTTTATCAAGCTCTCTTTTAGCCTCATCTAGTTGATTTTTAGCTGCACTAAGCTCAGCTCGTGGGCCAGCAAACTCATTTTGTAGTCTCCTGTAACCTTGATCAAGGTCAGCTCTCGCATTATCGATCTCTCTCTGGGCTGATGACAGATTAGCCTCGTTTTGTCTAAGCTCAGCCTCGGCGTTTGCAATTTCTTGGTTGAAATTTGTGAGATTTCTATTGTATTCTGCCTTACCAGACTGAAGTTGATTCTCTCCATCCGCTAGCTCTGCTCTAGCATCAGCCAGTTCTGATTTTGCATTTGCTATCTCTGTATTAAATTCTTTCTTGCCTTTTTCATAGTCTATGTAGCCTTGGTCAAGCTCTGCCCTAGCATCGGCGAGTTCTTTTTCAGCATCAGATATTTCCTTCTTGGCATCATCGATTTCACCCTGGGCATCATCCAGTTCTTCATTGACATCAGACTTGATTCCAGCTAGGACCTCGCCAGGCCTATTAGCTAGGGCTTCTTCGATTTTTTCCTGCTTATCATAGACAAACTTACGGTAAGCAACATCGTGTAAATTCCTAGGAGCTTCCCTGTTGTAAACAATATTTGCCTCACCATACTTATCCGTATCAAAGTTATCTTCTAGTACATAAGCATAGCCATCAAGTTCCTTTTTGGCAGTGAAGGATAATTCCCTCATATCTTCCATAAAATAATCTGAAGTATGGAAAAATCCTACTAGCTTGTAATCAAGATTTGCCATCACCTCCTCATCTATCCTAGAGTTCTCAATATATGAAAAGTGTAGTTCATCCCCGATTTTATATGAATCCATCAGGACAGCATCTAGGGCGATTTCATCTGTGTTTTCTGGCATCTTTCCTTCTACTATAACTGATTTTGGCAGGTCATTGTTATATGCTTTTAGTCTAATGAGGGTTTCATTGTCCATCAGGTCTGCAGTCTTTACCAAAGTCATCGTATTGACATCAGGATCTCTTTTAAGTATCAGCTCGTCCTCATAGTCCAGCCCATAGGTCGATCTGACTATAATATCAGGATGCCTATAGGTATCCATAGAGTAATTTAGGGTATTACGCATAGTTGTCCCAGATAACATCAGCCCTACGACGACTGCTGCCGCAAGCCCTACCATTGTGGCAATGGATATGACCTTGCCCTTAGTATCCCTAATATCCCTTAGGATATTTTTCAAATAAGTGCTATTCATAATTACCACTCAATATTTTCTATTGGGTCAGGATTTTCATTCAAATAATTTTCAACCACTCTTCCATCACGTAGCTGGATAACCTGGTCAGCCATTGGCTTGATGGCTGCATTGTGGGTGATAATGATGACTGTAGCACCTAGTTCTCTAGATGCATCTTGTAAGAGTTGCAAGATTTTTTTGCCTGTTTCATAATCTAGGGCCCCAGTTGGCTCATCGCATAGGAGCAGCTTTGGATTTTTGGCAAGAGCTCTAGCTATAGCAACTCTCTGCTGTTCACCACCAGATAGTTGAGATGGGAAATTGCCTTTTCTTTGTGATAGACCCACATTATCAAGAATCTCATCAGCATCGAGAGGATCATCCGATATTTCACTTGCTAGCTCTACATTTTCTAGAGCAGTCAGGTTTGGAACGAGATTATAATGCTGAAAAACAAAACCAACTTCATTGCGCCTATAGCGGGTTAGTTCAGTATCATTAAGCTTAGATAAGTCTTTGCCATCGATTAGGATTGACCCACTACTAGCGCGCTCCATTCCACCAAGTATATTTAAAAGCGTAGTCTTGCCAGCACCCGATGCCCCTACGATAACTAGTAGCTTGCCCTCATTTAGGTCAAAACTTATATCATCGTTAGCAACAATCTTAGCCTCGCCAGATTGATATTCTTTTCTTAAATCATTTAATTCAATATATGCCATAATAGCCTTTCTATTATTCAAATTTATATATAAACTATACCAAAACTAAGGCTAAATTCATTAGTGCTTGTTCATATCCTCGTACAATTTATTGAAATTCCTATCTGTTATGAACCAATCAAATCTCACCCTGTACCTATGGGCATAGGGGTTAGTTTTTATAGATTTCATTGTAGCAAGAACATCTTCTGTACCATATTTATCCACAAGCCTATCTATGCAAATCATATACTTGGGACTTGCCCATATATCATCAATAGGAAATACAAGATCATCCAAGCCATTCCAAGTATTTTGCCAAAAATCGTAGTCAGAAATATTATTTAAGTCTTTACTCTCATCAGTACTTGCTTGATTAGTACTTAGTAGTAGGTCCTTATCTATTTCATAAGAACTTACTTCTTCCTTAACTACTTCTACTTTTTGGCTATATTGACTGAGCTTAGCCTCATTTCCCTCAGTCTCCCAACGAACTATCACACCATTTTCACGTACAGGAAAACGCCTAATATAGCCCTCCTTAATTAGCTCATCTATCCCAGACCTAAAAGACTTTATCCCATCCTTGCTATGGGTAATCACCTCTTCATAATAAATAACCCAATCTCCCGGCAAAGACAGGAAATAAGTAAGTATACCCTTGGCCTTAAAACTAAGGTTTTCATCCCTTAAATATCCATTATCCACCACAGTAAAATTATCAGTCTTCTTCACTTTATTAGCTATCATAACTCTTCTCCTTTATCTACATATAGAAAAAAGAGATAAATCTTCCCGTAAAAAAATCTACCATTTGTGTATGGTAGATAAATTTATTGGTCATAATATTCGTCAAGGATCCATAAAGGAGTGCATATGATTAATTAACAAGATTATTACAATCCTCATCTATGTGCTGGAGGTGACTACTACTACGACAAAAAAATAAGTGACGAAAGACATTTCAATCCACACCTCCGTGAAGGAGGTGACAAGATGTAGAGGTTGAGATACTTATGCCTTATTATATTTCAATCCACACCTCCGTGTAGGAGGTGACTAAAAAATGAACGACAAATTAGAAATTGCAAAAATATTTCAATCCATACCTCCGTGTAGGAGGTGACAGTAGCTGGATAATTAATAAGAGCAAGATAAGCATCAATTTCAATCCACACCTCCGTGTAGGAGGTGACGGAGTTTAAGACGGAGGATGAAGTGGCGACTATTATTTCAATCCACACCTCCGTGTAGGAGGTGACTTTTTATGGGTTTTACTAAGTCTTCTAATATTCCAATTTCAATCCACACCTCCGTGTAGGAGGTGATACGAGGGATTATAATAACCCTGTGGAATTTTATAATTTCAATCCACACCTCCGTGTAGGAGGTGACGTACGCTGGTAATTATTTTTTACGTAGACATTATATATTTCAATCCACACCTCCGTGTAGGAGGTGACTAAGTTTGAAATCGAATTTAAGGGCGATGATGAAATTTCAATCCACACCTCCGTGTAGGAGGTGACAAAGAAGGGATAATTTAAAAAAATAGGTAATATTATATTTCAATCCACACCTCCGTGTAGGAGGTGACTTAAGAATATTTTTGAAAAATTGATAAAATCAGATATTTCAATCCACACCTCCGTGTAGGAGGTGTCTTCAGAAAATTACGGTAATTTTGATTTTTTACATATTTCAATCCACACCTCCGTGTAGGAGGTGACAAGGTCTGCTAAGCAGACTGGTAGTAGGTTGCTTATTTCAATCCACACCTCCGTGTAGGAGGTGACATATATCCCTCAGTAACCATTTCATCTATTATCGTTTATTTCAATCCACACCTCCGTGTAGGAGGTGACTAAAAAAGAGCTCAGAAGATTTTTAAAAAAGCTAATTTCAATCCACACCTCCGTGTAGGAGGTGACAGGCGGGCGAGGGCTATCCTTATCAAAGTCATATAATTTCAATCCACACCTCCGTGTAGGAGGTGACTTGATATATACGCTAATTTAGGTGGTCACGATGACATTTCAATCCACACCTCCGTGTAGGAGGTGACGTGGAGCGCAAAGCGTCAAGCGTGGTATTACACAATTTCAATCCACACCTCCGTGTAGGAGGTGACTCTTGTATATTGTCCATTTTAAATATAAAAGGGAAATTTCAATCCACACCTCCGTGTAGGAGGTGACCCGACTTTGAAGACCCACCATACGATAGTAATGAGGATTTCAATCCACACCTCCGTGTAGGAGGTGACTTATGCGCCTTTGGGGAGTTTGGATGGATTTAGTGATATTTCAATCCACACCTCCGTGTAGGAGGTAACCTTTCGGATTAGAATTAATAGCAGTAAGTGATGTACATTTCAATCCACACCTCCGTGTAGGAGGTGACCTATCCAAAGGATCTCGTAAGCATCCCCTTTGATAATTTCAATCCACACCTCCGTGTAGGAGGTGACACTCGATATATCGAGCATTTATAGCTTTAAGTGAATCAATTTCAATCCACACCTCCGTGTAGGAGGTGACAAAATTCATCAGCAGAGGAGCAAAAAAAGTTTTTTATTTCAATCCACACCTCCGTGTAGGAGGTGACTTCTTTATCACCAGTTATCAATAACTTACCATATTCTATTTCAATCCACACCTCCGTGTAGGAGGTGACTAAATACGTAGATTTGCTCTATATAACTATTGGTATTTCAATCCACACCTCCGTGTAGGAGGTGACTAAAGCTAAATATTGGATGGGTGTTTTGTATCCTGAATTTCAATCCACACCTCCGTGTAGGAGGTGACTAGAAATTGCTAAGTCAATAGGTTTAAGTGTTGCTATTTCAATCCACACCTCCGTGTAGGAGGTGACTTATGGTGATGCAATTATCCCCATGACAATTGATATTTCAATCCACACCTCCGTGTAGGAGGTGACAGGGCATGCCCTCCCCCTCTTTTTTACCACGTAGTATTTCAATCCACACCTCCGTGTAGGAGGTGACACATATACACTCAATGGTTTTTCTTCACTAACAGTAATTTCAATCCACACCTCCGTGTAGGAGGTGACAGCATTTTTTCAACGTTTTTTCCATAAAATTAATTTGAAAAACACAGAAAACAATTAATTTTATAAAATATTCAGTTTTACCCGCGCGAGAGTAAGCTAATATAATGTGTATTTAAGGTTCGCTTAAATAATTAATAGGTCTTGGTCAGGATCATATGATTCATCCTTTCCTATGGTTTCTACCCTATTTTGCCAATTTTTGCCTAGGTTATAAAATCTAATACTGTCGTTTTCTAAATCGATTATAGATATCAATTTATTTTTCAAATCAGATAATTGAGCTGGAGTTAGTGAACATTCAAATACTGAATTTTGTACTCTTTGTCCAAAATTAGTACACTGTTTTGAAACGTTTCTTAGCCTTTTTAGACCTCTTTTATCAGTAGTGTTTACATCGTAAGTTATTAAAACCATCATTTTTTTATCCCTTAATTAGAAATGGAGGATAGGCTTCCAAGTCTCCCCTTATAAATCTATTTAGCAACAGAGCTTGTACATGAGGAATTAGGCCAATCTTAACTTTTTCATTTATATAGGGATGTAGGATTTCATCTTGTTTCCTCTTTTGCCAATTTTCTAATACTTTTCCTCTCCCTTTTTCATTAAGGAGTACCGCTCCATTTTCTTTTAACTCAAAGTCTTTTTTTGAAACTATATTTTTATTAATTAAAGTTAATACTAGTCTGTCACACATGTAGCCTCTTAGGTCTTCTATCATGTCTAATGCCATTGAAGCTCTTCCAGGCCTGTCAACATGGAAAAAACCTACATAACTATCTATTCCCACACCCTCTAATGCTGATTGCATCTCATAAGTTAAGAGTGAATAAGTGAATGATAATAATGCATTTACTGGATCTAAAGGCGGTCTTCTATTTCTATTTATGAAATAAAAATCCTCTCTTTGACTTAATATCATTTCATCAAAGACACTGAAGTATTTTTGTGCAGCATTTCCTTCTATAGCTCTAATAGAGTTACTATCTTTTTCTTTTAAAATATATTTAAGTAGTTTATCCAAGTCATCTATAACTTGATCTAGTCTACCTACATCCAATTTCGTTCCATGATCTCTAAGCGCTCTTTGTAAAATTTTCTTTGAATTATAGATTTTGGCATATATTATATTTTTCACAAATTCAATGTTTCTTGGATCATCTGCATATCTGTATTGCTCTCTTCTCAGCAAAACATTTCCATTAGTCTTACCTATTATCCTGCCGCAATATTTACCGTTTGGAGTAAAGAAAGATATCAGTAGATTGTTTTCCATAGCAAACTTCATTAGAGAAGGACTTACGCCAGCGTAGTTGAAACATACTATTCCATCTAATATATGGATAGGAAATCTTTTTAGAATTTTATTTTCCTTTATTATAACTACATTTTACCATCTTTGGATATATATACATCCTCTAACGTCACATATAATATATTGAGTAATTTCTTCATACTATTCATCCATCATATAATTATATACAGATTTTTTCTTTTTAGTCAGACGTGGCATACATAAATCATACAATGAGCATAATGTACAGTTTTTAAAGAACTCTGCACTAGGTGTAATTTTTTTATCATACATTAGGTGCATATCTTTAACCGTATCATAAACTTCTTTTCTTAGCTCTTCATTTAAATCGATAACTTCCCTTCGATTAGTTTGGAAATAGTATAGATCAGAAGTTTTTAATTTAATTCCCAATTCTTCCTCTAGACACATAGCTTGTGCCATTAGTTGAACCTTATCTCTATTATCTTTTTTAGGTTTACCCCTCTTATATTCAACGATATTCGGCCACCATTTACCTTTTTTATTATTTATAGTAATACCATTTAAGTCTTTATAAAATTCAATAGTATCTATAATTCCAGAAAGTTTTAATTTACTTGATGCAATAGGCACCGCCCTAGAGATTATAATATCTCTTCTTTTTTCTTTAATAAATGGATTATCTGTTTTTTCATGGAGATTTTGGCCTTCAGTGGTATATAGGTTTTCTTTCCAAGCTTGTTCGATATGAATCAGTGCCCATTGTCGTTTACAAAAGTAGTAATGCTGCAAGCCACTTAGCATTAGATAATCATCTTCAGCTGACAATTATATGCCCTCTATTATTTCTAGTTCAAGGCCCATTTGTTTATATTCATTTAATTTTTCTTCATCTAATCTAAAGTTATAATCTTCATAGGTAGGATTGGTGTTATTGATATCAAGCTCATCCCACTTAGCTAGTTGTTTAATTTTAGAGCTAGAAATATCGCCTAATTTGTTACTGTGCTTAAACCAGTAAATTTCTTTTACTTCCATGCTGCCATCAGGTCTTGCACTTGATACATCATTTATAAACAGCGTCCTAAGAGATTCTTTGAGGATATCTAAATCTTTCTCATCAAATCCTGTTCTTTCCGAATAATAACAGTTTACACTACCTTGCACCAGGTATACTCCGTAGTTTATATAGTTTTTACTACCCATAGTATCTGAACTTCTTGCCTTACCTTTAGGATCTTGTCCATTTGTAGATCTTACTATTTGCATAGTTTCAGTTATAACAGGATCTAATGATTTTGAAATGCCAATAGAAACTGGTCCTCTGATGCCTACAGAGTTGTTATTAAAAGTTATAACTTGGCCAAAAGATCTTACATCTATCCACTTTTCATTTACTGTTTGTTCTATTATCACAGGATCTTTTTCTTTACCAAGGATATCTGTGTATCTTTTTTCCAATGAGTTAAATCCATCATCTATTCTATCGTTAGCTTTGACAAATATATCATAACCTTCACCTAAGTTATTTTCTTTATATTGGTCTTGCATTCTATTTCTTACTTTTCTCTTAAGACAAACATCTGACATTATACCGTATCCAAGTGAATCAACTCTCGGCATATTTCCTGCTAAAGGATCTCCGTTTGGATTTGCATTCTTTACTTCTAGGGTCATCATAAAATCTATTTTGTTATTAATCATTATTCTCCTCCTGATCAATGTTAGTACTCTTTTCGTATAATGAGCTGTTTTGAGCGGTATATCCAAATAAGAATTTGTAGTCTAGTGGTAGGTTAAAACTTTTATCATCTAAATTATAATTCTCACTTAAAGTGTTTAATATTGCTGTCTTATTATTTTGAATTTTACTGTATATTCCCGGTTTAGTAGTCTTTAGCTTGTTACTATATGGACTTATCTTCTTTTCCAATATATTTATTGTTGTCATAGGTCTATCGAGGTAGTTGCTCCAATATTTCTCAGCATTGGTTAATCTTTGATTGTCTTCATATAATGCCCTTTCAGTATTTTGGTATATACTTAGCAATCTTCCCAACAAGTATGACCTATCAGTATTATTTGTATCGAGCATCCTAGTAAATTCCTCCCCATCTTTATCTTGTAATATTGCTCTAGCAACTAAGAGCATATTGTTCCATATTCGTACATCCTTATATCTATTTCTAGTTCTAATGTTATATTTAAATTTATCTTCAAAATTTTTAGGAATATAGTATCCATTTAATAGACTAGTAATTAATGAGATATATTGATTGTTCATGAACTTTTTATTGTCATAAGCTAATTTGGTAGTATTGTTGTCTCCTCTTTCTATACCGTAAGCGTTCATAAATATGCTATAAAATGAAGGAGTATATGGTCTAAAATCACCTATCTCATTATCATATCTTTCCCAACTATACCTATTCTCCCATTTTACGAGTTTGTCGTTTAACTCAGATACAGTCAGTACATCAAAGTATTTAATCACGACTCTACCGGGATTGAAGGAGTCTATTACCATACAATAGAAGTCTGAGTCATCGCTATAGTTAGCTCTACCTAGCTTTATTGATTGACCAGCTAGATTGGTTTTCTTATTGGCTGGCGCCAGTTTATTACTATCCAATCCTAGAATTGACAAAAATTCTATATCATTGTCAAATATTTTATTATATGTGATATCAATTTTTTGGGAATTTTTGATATCTTCAGAGAACCAAGTTAATAAGTATTGACTTTCGGCAATTCTGTTTGATGAATTTTTATTTTCGATTAGATAATTTAACATTAGATGTATCTTTTCTGATGTTTCTCTACCAATCTCAATACTGCTCGATTCTTTGGATAATCGACCAAAATAAGTTTCTTTGTTATTGCTTATACTTATTAGCTTAGCATTGCCTAAAATACCACGATGTTTTTTCGTTAGATATTGCTCTCTCCCCGATATTCCACATATTCCATTTGGCTGATCCTTGTAATTGGTAAAGGATATAAAGGACTTATGCAAGTCATTATATTCTGTTACGCTAACATTCTTATAATCTTCATATGATAAAATGACAAATTCTAGGAAAATATCTGCTAAATCTATTTTTGTATCCTCATCTTTAATTATGAAACCATTTATTTGTGGCTCATGCTCACCGGTTATAGATTCAGCAATATCGCTTATAGCTTTTCCATTATCTAAAAATTTAAATATTATCTCTAAGTAATTTTTTATTTCTCTCTTTTCTTCGTATTCTATCCATTCAAGTAGATTATGTTTATATTCTTCTAGTAATCTTCCATTCTCATCAAAAATATATTTAACTTTATCTACTAATGCATGACTAGGGGCTTTTCTTCCAGATCTTGATGCAGAGTCTTTAGTTACTGGAAATACTATGATATCACTTTTGTTTCTCTCTTTATCAACATCATCCTTATATTGGTCTAAGAACGAAGCCTTGAAAATAGAAGAATCTCGATGGAGTTCTATTCTTATGATATTAGATCCGTTAGATCTTAATTTGGAGTGGTAGATGGGTAAAAGTATTGTATCTTCGCTATGATTGTCTACTAAACCCATCTCTTCTGCGTACTCGTATGATTTAAGTAGAGCATCTAATGTATTCATAGGCCTTCCTCAAATCTTTCGTATTCCTTGTACTCTTCATCTACAGGCTTAACTTCTTCTGGATACTTAAAACTATAGGTATTGAGTACATTTTCGATTACGTAATCACTATTGTCTTCATAGTTTATTACGCCATCTTTCATTATTATTTCAGAAAATTGAGCTATAAGAGGTTCTCCAGAGTTTGTAGGGTACTTAAATGAGTTGAACATAATACCAAAAGATATAGTTTCACCATCATAATAACTCTTGGCTTCCTTATAATACGTTTCATCAATCTCATCTATATAGGCTAAGCACTCACGAGTGCCTAAAAAAACGTCGCGCCTCCCACCTTTTTTTAATGACCTTTTCATAATCGCTTCGTGCTTCCTTTCATCCCTATCAGCGACTAAATCTTCTCTATCCATGTTCCACTCAAAATGAAACTTGATTAGATATTCTACATCACGGAGATAGGTATATTGGTTAAGGTCATTTGCTCCATTGCCTAATAAGGTTCTAGCTCCCATAGATTCAGTGGTTATTTTATTTATTACCTTAACCTCATTTACTTTGTTCACTAGCGTTGGTTTAAAGTATACCGCATCCACTATGCCTCTTAATGCTTCTTGTGTAGGAATACTATAAGAGTAACGATCTCCACTTGCCTTGGAGCTAGGGCTAGTGAATAGCCCATAGGATCCATAAACCTTCATATAAAAATCTGGTGATCTATACATGTGATCAATCTCCTTTATTCGTTATTTAAGATAAGCTACAATTTACATTTATAATTTTAATTCAATACTATTTAATTGTCAAATGAAAAATAAATTAAAAGCAGTATAATTTACATGTCTAGTTATACTAGTGGATTGAAATGTTATTTTAGATAAGCTCGCCTAGGAAAGATTCTTTCTTTTCTAGGAGCTATTTAAAGTATGAAACTTTCTAACTCAGATTCTTTTGTTAGTCCAACATCTTCATTATAATTCGATTCATTTAATATACGTATATCAAAAAAATCTAATCCATCTATCTTAACTAATTTATCATTCAAATCTTTTATACTATATAAATTGATAGTATACGGTTGTAAATCTCTTATTAGCTGCTTTATTACAATAATCTTATCTTTATCTCCCCTAAAACTATCAAATTCTTTTATTGCTTCGATTAATTGTTCAATGATCTCAAAACTTTCTTTGTAGTAAACAATTACTGAAATTGATTCATCCTTTAAGAGATTGAACTTGCTTGTAGCCTCCTTTATTGATTGCATGTTGATACCTACATTGCCAACTGTGGATCTAGCCGAATCATTCTTAGAGAGTAAATCCAGCATAGTATCTCCATTATCTAACTTATAATCCAAATCGTTAGAGTTAGAATATAATTTGCTATAGTAACTAGAATTTAACGATTTTAAATCAAATTCTGAGTTATTTTTTAATAGTTCTTCAGTGATACGTTTTCTTTCTTTAATTGAAGGTAGCATGTCTAGATTTTCTTCTTTTTCTATTAAGTTTATTAGATTAACAACTCCAGCGGATAGTTTACCTTCTCTATTACACCTGCCCATAGCTTGTACAATGGAATCAATCCCAGAAAATGAACGATAAAGAGTAGAAAAATCCAAATCAACACCTGCTTCTATCAATGAGGTGCTTACTAATATGACAGGTATGCCATAATTAAGCTTATTCCTTATTTCTTCAATTATATCTAGCCTATGTCTTGGACACATGTTTGTTGTTAAGTAATATAAATCTTCACTTGACTTATAATATTCATTTAGCCTATTATATAGATGCTCTACAGCACTTTTAGTATTAAGAATGATTAAGATTGATGTTCTTTTTTTATCTATAATATTTTGAAATAAATCTTTAATCTCGGAAGACATTCCATCATTAATAATATTAACTATAGTTCTATCAAATGATTTCTGTTGAACTGTAGTTAGATTAACAAGATTTGCATCCTCACCCATTCTTCCTCCGTAATGAAGTTTATAATTTAGAGTATGATGATTAAGGCTTGGTTGAGTAGCAGAGCATAGTATAATGTTTGAATTCATAACTTTAGAGATAAAATTCATCATTAGATTGAACACATGAGTTACGCTGGTTGGTAAAGATTGGACTTCATCTAGTATGATTACACTATTACTCAGATTATAAAATCTTCTTATATTTGAGGATTTGGCCTTAAATAGTGTATTTGTAAATTGAACCATAGAGGATAACACAATTATCTGATCCCATGTATCCTTTAAATATTCTTTCATTGCCTCTATAGTATCTATATCATCAGCTTCGTTATATTCATCTTTAATAGATATTACGTTTGAATGATGTTCTAGAATATATTCTTCATTTATCAGTGTTTTCTTTATTTCATGTGCATTTTGTTCTAGAATAGATAAAAATGGCGCAATATATATCATTCGTTTTTTGTTATTATTTCTCATTTGATGAAGAGAATAAAGAAGTGATAATTTTGTCTTTCCAGCTCCAGTTGGCAAATCAAGTCTGTATATGCCAGGACTATCATGATCACAACGCGCTCTTATTTGATCTGATAGGTCTTTTCTCACTTTATTAAGATCCGTAGTAGGTTCGGGGTATGATTTATATTCGAGCTCTATTAGATTATAGAAATTATTTACAACCTCTTTACTAGTAACATCATCTGACTTATCTATAATTGCATCATAGGCATTAATTGAGTCTAGGATATCTTCATTTTTTAGGATTGATAAAAGAAGTCTAATAAGACAGTAGTTATAGAAATGAAATTGGTTATCATTATAATTTGAGTCTGTAATTCCAAGTTTTTGTAATATCATTACATACTCCTCGTATCCAAAAAGAAATATATCCTGTAAAGTATATTTGTATTCTAGTGTAAGCTCATCTTCAACAACTTTTACAAAATCATCAACATTTTGATAAGTATAATTTAAATTCGCATTATCATAGATTGTTCTAGCATATACACTATTTGGAAAATCCTTTTTAAAATCGATAATATCAAAAACACCATGATGGCTTTCTATTACATACATTAGTATTTCTACGTACGATATAAAGCCCACTTCTTTGTATATTTCGCTCTTTTTACATAGCTTTCTATGCATATTAAGTATATATTTAGCCCCAGCAGATGAGTGATTTACTTTAGATTTTATTTTTCCATTGATCATGTCTTGGAAATATGGATCTGATTTTCCAACATCATGCAAGATCCCTACCAATAAGGCCATATATTTTACATCAACATCTAAGCCAAGTCTGTAGCACCCTTTTCCAACATTTAAGATGTGATCGATAAGCTGCTGTTCGTTTCCAAATTCATCCTTATGAGCTATAAGCATACATTTTCTCCTCTTGGATTATGAAATTATCACTATATCTTAATATTATTATATAATACAAGAAACGTTTGCACAAATGTGTGGGTTAACTAAATTGATATTTTTATGGTTATAGGTTAATGAGATAAATTAAATATTTTTATAAAATATCTATAGATTTATCTACTGATTTAAAGGAATATTAAACTTTCTTAAATACTAAATAAAAAACCCACAATTAATACTGTGGGTTCTAGATTATCTCATATGTCTCTTACATTCTTTATTTCTATTAGAAAATTTCCTTGACATATGATGATGGTTTTTATTTCTTTTCTCTTTTCCTACTCTATGGTAAGTATCATAAGAGTTTTTATTGGTGGAGTGCTTGCATGTTTGCATATCCATGTAGTTTTCGTTCATAAAATCTTTGCAAGCTTGGTAGCCTTCACTTTTGTATGTTTCATCACAATAGTCTGCCATATGGTTTTCGCAGTCTCTGTGCATGTGATTGTGATAATAAGAATCTTCATTTATACATATATTTGATTCAGTTTCATTTTGCGGATTGTCCATGTTTTTAGCATATCCCGCACCGCCTACTAGACTTGTTGCTAATAATATTGCGAATATTTTATTCATATATTTCTCCCTTTATCCATTTCTACTCCTAAACTATACCTCAATTTTATATTTTATTATAATTTTGTCTAAAAAAAATCAGACTTTGCTGTCTGATTAATTTAATACCACATACCTATATTGGCCTTGATTGCTTCTTTTTGCATTGATTCAAAGTATTCATTGTATGTTGTTTTCGAATTGTTGGTTGTTGGGTTTGCGTATCCTGCTGCTATCATGATGCCGTTAAATGATTGCTTTTTAACTTCTTCATAGCTTGGTTTTTCTGGATTTTCTGCTTTTGCTAGCCAGATGTTTGCAAGTGTGTGGCCAGTATCATCGTTGGTCATTGTAGCAGTTTCTAGGAAGATGTTTTTACCTTCTAGGCTTTGTTTTGTGAATTCGTATGATTCGTTTGCGTAGTATTCTGCTTTGTTTGTTTCTGATGCTAATTTAGGGGCGATGATGCCGTTTAATTTAACAAGTGTCTTTGTTCCGTCTATTTCGATTTCTAGTGTTTCTGCATCTATTACTTTTACTACTTTTGCTCGTTTGTAGGCTTCAGTTATTTCTGGTTTTGCTTCATCTACTATTTTTTGATCTAATTGGTTTGCTCTTACATTTGCCATGAAGTAGATGGCTTTCTCTGTTGATTTTTGTCCAGCTAGATTTGCTTTTGCATATTGTTTTTGGCTACCATCTAAGAAGTCTAAGCTATCAATTTCTGCTAGTCCATCTGTTATAGCTGATTTAAGGCCTTCTTCATTTGCCATATATTCTTTGTGGATGCCGCCGTAGTTTACAATGTAGTGAGATATTTCAGCTGATTTTTCTTCTTGTTTTATTTCTTTTTCAACAGATGTTTCTGCCACTGGTTTTTCTGTGTGCTCAGCTTTGTAATTATTAATGGATGTTTCTTCAAGTGATTCTTTTTCTTCTGTAGCTTCGTTAAATGCCTCAGTTTCATTTTCTAATACAGATTTTTCTTCATTATTAGGTTGTTCATCAGCTTCATCTATAGACTCCTCTTCATGAGTTTCAGCTTCCTCTTTTTCGGAATCTTTTTCTTGAGTCACATCTGCTGCTGCAAGATAGTCTGTATTTTTGTTTTCGCTTTCACTAGATGAGCTATCAGCTTCTGTAGTTTCTTCTTTTACTTCAGCAGCTTCTACTTCTTCAATTACTTCTTTTGTTTCTTCTATATCGTCAGAAGAAGTCATTTCCGCTTTGATTGAATCTTTATAGCTTTCTATTTCGCCTGCTACGTTTTTAGCAGTGCCGCATGATGATAGTGTAATCACTAGGGTAAGTCCTAGGCTTAGTCTTTTTAGTAAATTTAAGTTTTTCATAAATCTGTCCCCCGCACATTTATTATTTATGTTAACTACATTATAGATGATGAAGTTAGGCTCGATTTTTTTGGGATTTCAAATTCAATATGTATAGATTAATATAATATTTACTTAGTTTTTATCAGCTAGATCCTTACTAAAAACCTTAAATAAACTATTTATATTGTTATCTTTGCACCAGGCTCCTATATTTATAGTACAATTGTAGTAAGGAAGGATTTTTTATGAATGATTTATACAAAATATTGGTAATTGACTTAGAAAGTAGAAATTATTACGTAGATTACATAGAAAATGAGATTAACAATTTTTATATGGGTGGCTTCGGGCTTAGTCTCTACTGGTTAAGTAATAATCCTGATACAATTGACTCCTTTATAATTTCAACATCAGCCATAATAAATTTTTCTAATCCAATTTGTAAATATATTATAATGAGAAAAGATAGTATAGGAAAGCTAGTGTATAGCAGTATGGGTGGTGATTTTTCGGATTTTCTAAAGACTAATGATTATGATTGTATAGTTTTACTAAATAATGCTAGCATATTAACTGACTTATATATTGAAAATGATAATATTATTTTCCATGAAAATAAGATGTGTGAAAACCATACTAATTCTTCAACTTATGACTACCTTAGAAGGACTTTTGGTAATGACATCTCATCCATATACATAACAGAATCTGCTTTAAGAAATAATAGGCTAGCCCGTCTGATATCTGATAAATATCGCGGTATTTCTAAAAATATGGCAAATTTATTAGCTGAAAAAAATATAAAATCCATCTCAGTTAAAAAAAGTGATCAAAGAAGTATAAAAGAAGTTCAATTTAACAATCCAAATAACAGATGTAAGGGTTGTATTACTGGGTGTAGGGTTATAAGAAAAAATAAAAGTAGGAGTATATTTGATGCTAAAAGTAACTATGATTCATCAGATATGGCAAGGCTAAATATGATAAGAGCAAGAATCGATGAGTATGGCATAGACATATTTTCCTTATCAAAATCGATAGAATATGCTTATGAAAATCTAAATGATGTATATCAAATTACTAGTCTAGATTTGAATAGTCTCGATTATATAAGTAAAAATATTGTAACTCCTGATAGGTCAGAGATATATAGTGATTTGGCAAATGGAGTTGATTACTTAAGAAACAAGTATGAGAAAACTTCCTTAAACAAAAAGCCTAGTAGAGAATTAAATGACAATATGAAGATAATAGATTCAGCCGGGCTTTGCTTATTTTCAGTAGATCCAAATGATTTAGATGATATCAGAGCAACTATAAATCGTTTAACCGATGTGGAGTATAAGAGTGAGGATTTAATATCTTTATTAAAAAGAATAGAAAAAATTGAAAGCAGCTTAGACTAAAATTAGCTTTTTATCCTCAATTCTTACATGGTAGTCGTAGCTATAATCACTTATGCTACCATGACTTATTAAAATTACCATCCTATCGGTCTTTTCTTTAAGCCAGTTATCTAAAAACAAATCTGCCTTATGTCTAGATTTCTCATCCATTTGAGAGAAGGGCTCGTCAAGAAGTAATGTTTGATCGGCCTTAAGTACTGATCTTAAGAAAACTACTTTAGCTTTTTCTCCCCCAGACAGGCTTTCAATATTTTGATCGATTAAATCTTTTATTTCTAAATACTCCAATTCTTCATTTATGTCATCTGCATCTATGCCTATGATTTTAAAATTATCCCTAGGAGTTTTTTTGAAGATATAGGGATTTTGGGGCTGGTAAATAATTTCTTTGTCGGTTATAATATTTCCCTTTACAAAATCATTTAGGCCTACAAATGATTTTAATAAACTAGATTTACCGGCACCATTTTCACCTGTAAGTATATATTTGCTGCCATCTAGAAAGGTAAATTCATCAATTGTAAATAAAGTTTTTTCATTTATACTAGCTTTAATGTTTTCTAACTTTATCATTAGCTCTCCTTCTAAATCTCATAGCAAGCATAGACACAGTAAGGGATATAGCCATAAGTATTAGTCCAAGTTTTATACTCATGTCATAATTGCCCTTATTATTTTCTAGAACAATAGCTGAGGTTAATACTCTAGTTTTATACCTAATATTGCCCCCTACTATCATAACTGCTCCTACTTCTGATATTGCTCTACCGAAGCCTGTTATAATAGCAGATATAATAGATAATGAAACCTCTCTTAGAAGTTGGATATATATCTTAAATTTACTAAGCTTTAGCCCGATAGAGCTCTCAAGATAGGATACCTTTATGCTTTCTACTGAAGGATATATATTGGCGGCTATTACAGGAGTTACTATCAAAACCTGGGCTATAATTATGACTTTCTCTGTGTAAAGCCACGATAGGCTACCAAAAATCCCGTTTTTAGAAAACAAGAGGTAAACTATCACTCCTGCTATAACAGGGGGTAGAGATGTTAGGGCGCTAGTAATGGTTTTAAAAATATTACTTGCTCTGCCGTCTCTTATCCCCAGGCTAAAGCCTATAAAAATAGCAAAGATAGTTGATATCAGTGTCGATAGAAGGCAAATCTTAAGTGTCAGTAAAACAATAGAGCAAACTTCACTCATTCTATTGACCTATAAAGAATAACTGCTCACCGTACTCATCTACACCATATTCACTTATCAACTCTGCTGCCCTATCACTTAGCATCCACTCTTGAAATTTCTCTGCATTGCTGACATTAGTTCCAGAAACCTTATCTGGATTTACTATAATTACTGAGTATACATTCTTCAATGATTCTGATTGGTCTACTAAAACTTCTAGGTCTAGCTTATCTTTCATAGTAAGATATGTTGCGAGGTCTGTGAGTGTATACCCACCATTCTCAGATGCAAAAGTTAAGGTGGCTCCCATACCATCTCCTAATGAGTTGTAGAATTCTTTTACTTCAAGATCATCTATGTTAACTCCACTAGCTTCCCAAATTTTAACTTCTTTTTTGTGTGTACCTGAGTCATCACCCCTGGATACAAAGGTTGAATTGGTATCATTAATTAGTTTGAAGGCTTCTTCGGCATCTTTTCCTTTAATCCCAGCAGGGTCAGATGTTGGACCTACTATTACAAAGTAATTGTACATAAATGGCTTTCTTTCTACACCAAAACCTTCATCTATAAATTCTTCTTCTGCTGATTTAGAGTGAACTAAGATGACATCAGCATTGCCCTGCTTAGCATCTTCTATAGCAGCACCTGTGCCCTTAGAAACTATTTCCATCTCAAGACCTGTATCATTCTTTAATTCATCTCTCAGATATTCCATAAGACCTGAGTCATTTACAGATGTAGTTGTCGTAAGTCTAACTACGTTATCAGTAGTAGCTCTATCATTATTAGAGTCATCATCTTTATTTTTAACAACTGTATCTAAATCTTGTTTGTTATCTTCTGTTGAATTTTCTTCAGTTTTTGTCGAAGTCATTGTATTATTAACTTCTACATCTTCCTGAGTCTGACTATTGGAACAAGCTGTTGCTATTAATAAAGTTGCCACGGTTAATAATTCTAGTTTTCTCGCTTTCATAATATTCTCCTAGTTTACTACTCCACTATTTTCTGTGTTATATCCACCTAGTTCGTTTATTCTATTTTTAAAGTTATCTGATTTAAGAATTTGTATCAAATCTTTAATTGAATCAAGTTCTAGATTGTCTTTTTTTAATATAAACTGATATTCTTCATCTTTTAAATATATGAAATCTATGTCCATTTTTATAGCTGCAGATTCTACGCCAATAGAAAAGTCACAATCTCCATTTTTAACAGCAAGTGCCGCTGATAAATGAGTAGTTACTTCATTATCATATCCTGCAATATTTTCGGGATCTATGTTTGATTCCTTAAGCAAATAGTCAAATAAAATCCTGGTACCTGCTCCTCTTTGCCTATTTACCATAGTTTTATCTAACAAATCATCAATAGAGCGAATCCCTAAAGGATTACCTTTGGCAACATAGATACCTTGCCTGCGGCCAACCACATTTATTTTACTTACTTCATCTTCCTCAAAAAATAATTTTATAGCATCATTATTGTAGGTCCCAGTTTCATCTAATAGATGGGATGGGGCAATAAGGCAGTCTCCCTCGCTTAAGGCCTTAAGACCAGCTAGAGATCCAACGTGAGAAGAGGATATGCGGGTGCTTTTATCAGCTACAGCCAGTATATCATTTAGGACATCTAAGACTAAATCGTGTGATCCAATTGAGACAATTCTGTTCTTAAAAGTTTTCTCTTTTAATGGCCTGTGAAGAGTAATGTCTACCACATCTCCCCTATTATATCCTTCGATATTTCTTTCAACTATTAAATATCCATCTGAAATAGCTAATGAATATAGGCTCCCAGCCTTGCGGTCAAGAGGGGTTGCAATTATACTGCCATTTACATTTCCAAGTTTAACTCTAACATATTCTCTATTTTTTAATGATGAAATAACTGGCTTTGTTAACTTTGCACTGATAACTTCTTTATCATCATTTATCAGCCTTAGTTTTCGTAAGACGGTTGGAATTACTACTTGGTCAAAGACTATGTGGGTAGAGATTGGAAATCCTGGTAGGCCCACAAAAGGAGTTTCATAAATTTTTCCTAGTATAGCAGGTTTGCCTGGCTTTATTGATAGGCCGTGTACATAGACTTCTCCAAGGATTTGTACAATTTCTTTCGTAAAATCTTTGCTGCCAGCTGAAGTTCCAGCGATCAGTGTTACAAAATCACACTCTCTAGCAGCTTTATCAAGGATATTTCTAATATCATCTTTATTGTCCTTAACAATTGGATATACTTTAGAATCAATTCCATATTTATAAGCTGCATTAACAAGCATAGTGGAATTGGATTCGATAATCTTTCCCATCTCAAGTTCATTTGAACTATCTACTATTTCATTTCCTGAGGGAATGATTCCTATGAGGGGCTTTTTTAAAACTTTAATTTCATTTACTCCGGTAGATACTAATACTGATAAATCAACTGCGCTTAATTGGTGATATGATTCAAAGAGTAAATCTTTTTCTATAACATCCTCGCCTTGGATTCTTATATTCTCCCACGGCCTTACAGGACTTAAAATAGATATCCCATCTTCTTCTATTTTCACATCCTCAATCATTATGACAGAGTCATAGGGCTTTATCAGAGCAGCCCCAGTATTACAATAAATAAAGTCTTCATTTTTTATAAATAATGGCTCAGTCTCTCTTGCTAGCTTTATAAGTTCACTTTCTACCATGAACCCGTCTACAGCAGAAGAATGATAAGCTGGGGAGCTGTATTTGGCGTAAACAGGTTCAGATAGGATTCTATCTAGACCATTTTTAGTATCAATTATTTCGTAGTCTTGATTAGTAAAAAATTCTCCTATATTATCATGAAAAATTTTTAAAGCTTTTTCTAATTCAACTGTATCTAAATATATGTTTCTCATCTGATTAGACTCACCCACACGCCTTGATTTTCTAGTATACCTTCGCTATATTCATCTATTATTAAATATCCCTTGGCTTTTTTTAACAAAGATATATTATTAGAAAACCCAAAAATCGGTGTGGCGATAAGCTCATCCCCCTCTCTACTGATATCAACTAGGACTATCATAGTCTTAGCGCCCTTGGCCGATATATTTCTACTTAGTCTACAATAAACTTCCAAGCTTTTATTTGACCCATAATACTTATAAAAGGCTTTTTCAAAAACTGTCTTAAATACAGTAAAGGCACTGATGGGATTACCCGGCAGCCCCAAAATTAGGGTTTTATTATTGATACTTAAGCTGGTTGGTTTGCCTGGTTTTATTGAGATCCCATGATATATAAGGCCTGGATTAAGTGTATTTGCTATAACTGGCACAAAGTCTTTGTTCCCTTTAGATGATGATCCTGAGATGACTATCAAATCATAGTCTTCTTCCAGTTCATTTTTAATAAGATCCTTATCATCTCTTAGATGCTTAGTAGAATCAACTTCTATTCCCATACTTGTGAGCAAAGCATATAGCATATATGAATTAACATCACGTGACTTACCCATTTCAAGTGGGCTTGCAACTGGGATTATTTCATTACCTGTAGATAGGATTTTACATCTTGGCTTCTTATACACTCTCAATTGTTCATAGCCAAGGCTTGCTGCCATGGCTATTGTTTCAGCATCTATAATCTTACCTTTTTTTTCGTAGACTTCTCCATTTTTGGAGTCATCCCCAATGTCAATTATATTTTCCATAAAGACCATTGGTTTTGTAATACTGATTAGTTTATCAGATAATATCTCAGTGTGCTCAACTGGTATTACTGCATCTGCACCATCCGGAACCATGCCCCCGGTATATATTTTAGAAGCTTCTCCTCTATTAATTTTATTTTTAGGAACCTCTCCAATTTCTATCTCCTCTATGACCTTAAGCATGCTTGGGATAGTCTCACTTGCCCCAAGGCTATCCTTATAATTTATGGCATAGCCATCCATGGTTGACTTTCTAAATGCTGGTAGGTCATCGTGAGATATAAGGTCCTCTGCTAAAATAAAACCTAGAGCCTCGTAAGTTTTAATATTAATTTCTTTTTTTAAGCCAATACGATTCATCGCCTCAACTTGTAAATTGATAGCTTCATCCATAGACTTTACATCTAGTAAATCCATAATTTTCTTAAATTATAATAAGATTATCATTCTTATTATAAATATTAAACCTTTCATTTCTAGCAAATCCGATTAGGTTAACATCGTGATTCTTTGCAATTTCAATAGATACCGAAGTTGGTGAGGATTGGGAAATTATTAAATTGAAGCCAATTTTTAAAATCTTATCGATTATCTGATCACTTATCCTACAAGATGTGAATATAAATTTATCAAATAAATCAATTTCATTTTTAATTATATATCCAATAAGCTTATCACAAGCATTATTCCTTGCCACATCCTCTTCGAATTTTATAATCTCATAATCTTTTATCAAACCGCAGGAATGGGCTCCTCCAGTTCGTCTAAAAACTTCAGATTTATTTTGAAATTCGTCCACCAATTTAAATACTTTATTCCTATCTAGAACAAAATCATAAGCCTTAATCTCAGCCCTAGTAGACTTAGATTTATTTATGTTCACACAGGCCTTATGATTTGAGATCTCATAATTTTTGATATCTTGATAGGTTCCTATCAAATCTAAACTATACAGGTGTCCGATAACTAAGTATTCTAAATCTGATGGTGTGCACATTAATGTGCTAATTTTTTTATCATCTACATAGATATCAAAATAATTTTCTACTATTACTTCATCATTAAATTTTTTTATAGAATCCTTCTCGACTCTTTCTATTTCAAAACTTTTAGTTAATTCCAAAACCATTCTCTTTCAAATACGCTTCCCAATCAGCTGGGTAGTTCAAATTGGTAAAAATTTTCTCTATATTTCCTATATTAGTTGTATCATTTGGACCAATCACAGTAGGATTTAAAGTTGCTATAAATCCGTTTAGACTTTTCCTAGATGAATTAATATATTTTAATAAATCTTTATGAATATATTTTTTATATAAGCCAAAAAAAGGCTCGAAATACCTCCCATTTTTCCATACAAGCGCCTTATCATAATTCTTCGATTTCAAAAAATCTACATAGGTATGGTTAAAATAGGGCATATCGCAAGCTAGTAGCATATTATCCTCATTAGAGGATGCTAACAAACCCGTATATAAGCCTACCGCTGGACCTAGCTCTTTTATTAAGTCACTTGTTATAATAACATTAGAGGCTAGATCTTCATATCTCTTATCGAAAAACTCTTTGTTATTTGTAACGATAATTATTTCCGTAAAGTGCTTTTCCAAATTAGCAATAATGGTGTCTATTAAAAAGACACCATTATAACTTAATTGTTGTTTATCACTACCCATTCTGCTACTCTTACCGCCAGCTAATACTATAGCAGTAAAATCTCTATGATACAATCAACCACCCCAACTAGTATTCATATAAATGCCCATTAGTCTGTCGTATTCATCCTTAAGTATGCTGGTATGATCTGTCTCCAATTTTGAGAAATCGTTAAGGATAGTTTTTAGCTCTTCATCCTCTACATTCTCAGTCATAGACTTATAAAACTCACTTAAATCTTCTCCTATTAGATAAGCCATCCTAAGAACATTCAAATCTGGAACCATGGATTGGTCTAGATTTTGCTCAAAATTTTCATCTTCTATTTTATTTTCAAAAAAATGATTAGCAAGTTCATTTGGCATATATAGATCATCTGCTGATATCTCATCAGCCTTGTATTTTTCAAATAATTTTCTAAAATACATGCAGTGGTCATATTCTATATCTGCTAGTTTTTCAAATATAGCCGTGCTTTTCTTATTTTGCAAATTGCTAGCATTTTCTTTGTAGAAATTATGGGCATATAGTTCCATTTCCAGGGCAAGCTTGATTACTTTTAGAGAATCATACATAACTTTCTCTTTCTATTTTTTCAATGTATACACTAGATACTTTTAGTTCCGGAATTTTTGCTATTGGGTCTAAAGCTGGATTGGTTAGGGCATTTGCTGGTCCATCGTTGAAGTGGAATGGTATAAATACTACTCCTGGGTCTACTTTATCAGTTACTCTCGCAGTTGTTGTAATACTTCCCCTTCTAGAAGCTACTTTGATTTCTTCTCCATCAGCTATGTTATATGAAGCTGCAGTTTGTGGAGAAATTTCTATAAATGACTTACCTTCTATTTGGTTTAATCCCTCTATTTTACCAGTCATAGTTCTAGTATGGTAGTGGTATAAAATCCTACCAGTAGTTAGTACTAGTGGATATTTTTCATCTGGTAATTCCTTGCTATCCTCATACTCTATTGGTACGAATAAGCCCTTGCCCCTTGCCATATTTTCTTCGTGTAGGAACTTGGTTCCTTGGTGGTCTTTATCTGGGCATGGCCATTGTAATCCATGAGGTTTTAGACGTTTGAAGCTAACACCAGCATATGATGGAGTGACTTTAGCAATTTCATCCATTATTTCGCTTGGAGAGTTGTAATATTCCTCATAGCCCAATAGATTAGATAGCTCCATAATTATTTGCCAGTCTGCTTTAGAATCTCCTATAGGTTCTATAGCCTTATTAACTAGTTGGATTCTTCTTTCAGTATTAGTAAATGTTCCGTCTTTTTCAGCAAATGAAGCTGCTGGTAGGACTACATCAGCAAACTCAGCTGTTTCTGTTAAAAAGATGTCTTGAACCACTAAGAAATCTAGGCTATTTAAAGCTCTTTCTATATGGGCAATATCTGGGTCTGACACCATTGGATTTTCTCCCATGATGTATAGAAACGATAGGTCGCCATCTTCGGCAGCATCCATCATCTCAGTCAATGTCAATCCCTTTTTAACTGAAAGTTCAGTATCCCACATTTCGGCCATTTTATCTTTAACAGGTTCCATGAACACTTTTTGATATCCTGGATAGTCTGTAGGTAAGGCTCCCATGTCACAGGCACCTTGAACATTATTTTGGCCCCTAAGTGGGTTGATACCAGTAGATTCTCTACCAACATTACCTGTAAGCATTTGAAGATTAGATGTAGTCATAACACCATTTGTCCCTGTAGAGTGTTGGGTGACTCCCATGGAATAATAAATTGCTCCCTTATTAGAAGTTGCATACATTAAGGCTGCATTTATTAAATCTTCTTTATCTATACCACAAATTTCTGCTACAAGTTCTGGTGTATATTTTTCAATGGATTTTTTAAACTCATCAAAGCCTTCTGTTCTCTCATTTATATAATCCATATTGTGCAGATTTTGATTTATGATTATATTCATAAGTCCATTTACTATGGCAGTATTTGTTCCAGGTTTTATTTTTAGGTGTATATCTGCATATTTAGCTAGTTCTATTTCGCGAGGATCGATTACTATAAGTATGGCACCTTCTTTGACCCTTTTCTTAATCATAGTTCCTATGACTGGATGGTTTTCGGTTGTGTTTGTCCCTATGATGATAAAGGCATCTGTACCCTCAATTTCAGAAATACTATTAGTCATAGCACCAGATCCAAGGGTATTAGCTAGCCCTGCTACTGTTGAAGCATGGCATAGGCGGGCACAGTGGTCTACGTTATTTGTCTTAAAAACTGTTCTTATAAATTTTTGAAATAAGTAGTTTTCTTCATTAGTACAACGTGCAGATGATAGGCCGCCAAATCCATCTGGTCCCTTAGTTTGCATAGTTTCTTCGTATTTTTCTTTGATTAGCCTATATGCTTCTTGCCAGCTAGCCTCTACAAATTCCCCATCCTTTTTGATTAGAGGTTTAGTTAACCTGTCTGGGTGATTTATGAATTTTTGGGCAAATTTACCCTTTACACACAGTAAACCGTTATTTGGAATAGTATCTATCGGCTCAACCTCAACTACTCGATTGCCCTTAGTTAATAAGTTCATCTGGCAACCTACACCACAATATGAGCAAGTTGTTTGTGTCCTTTTTACTTCCCAATACCTAAACTTATCTTCAGGATATTTTTTCTTTGGTATGAGGGCCCCTACTGGGCAAGCAGAAACACAGTTACCACATGATACACAATCGCTGTTGCCAAAGCCCTCATCCATTGGTGTTCCAATATATGAATCAAAACCTCTATTAATAAAGTTTATAGCATGACTATTTTGTAAGTTGTCGCAAACACTTACACATATCCCACATTTGATACATTTTGCTGCATCATAGTTGAAAAATTTATTAGTTATATCTAGGCTTCTTTCTCCTAGTTCTCCCTTGTAACTACCCTCAATAACTCCATACTCATAGCAATAGTCCTGCAATTTACATTTGCCTGACTTCTCACAATTTAAGCAATCATTTGGGTGATTAGAGAATAATAAATCTAGGATTTCTCTTCTCATTTTTATGATTTTATCACTATGGGTATGTATGCGCATACCTTCTCTAAGTTTTTCAGAACATGCAGTAACAGGAGTCTTCCATCCTTCTACTTCGACTATGCAAAGTCTACAAGCTCCATTAGGTAACAAGCGCTTATCATAGCAAAGGGTGGGTATATCTATTCCTATTTGATTACAAAAAGCAAGTATTGTAGTAGGAGAGTCGACTTCATACGGCTGGTTATTGATATGAACTAACATATCACTCTTCTCCTTTCTTGGATTCTAATTTTTCCATTTTTTTGACCATGGCTTTAAAACCAGTGATAGTTAACCAATCTGTTTCTTTGAATTCACTACCCATTTTCATATATGGGCTCATTGGGTCATCTAAGTACATCATCTCTGTCATCATGCGGCCTTTAAGGCATAAAGGTCTGCCTTGGCTAGGTCTTTTGGCTGTAACAGCTACATTTTTACCATCCTTGGCATGGACTTCAAAGTTACATCCGAATTCACAAACCTTGCACTGAACAGTTTTCTTTTCTCCCTCATAGGCCCTTATCTTTCCAACTTCTCTTCTATCAACCAGAGCTCCTACTGGGCATACAGATACACATCTGTTACATGAGATGCACCAAGAGTGAGCAAAGTCTTCACCCAAGTCACAAGCTATGTGGGCATCATAACCTCTATCAGCAAAGCCTAAGATAGATCTTTCTGTAATTTGACCACATATTTCAACACATTTACCACAGAGTATACATTTAGCATTATCTTTAATTATGTAAGGACTAGATAGGTCATATACTTCTTCTCTTTTTACTCCATCGTGGTCTCTAAATTTTACATCATACTCGTAAGCATATTTTTGCAATAAGCAATCACCAGCTTTTTGGCAGGTCAAGCAATCATTTGGATGTGAATCTAATAGTAGCTGTAGGAGATTCCTTCTTTTTTGGATAAGATTTGGACTATTAG
Organism: Anaerococcus pacaensis 9403502; assembly: GCA_000308255.3. Classification (GTDB taxonomy): domain Bacteria; phylum Bacillota; class Clostridia; order Tissierellales; family Peptoniphilaceae; genus Anaerococcus; species Anaerococcus pacaensis. Next base: position 245,238 of record HG326664.1, read on the forward strand.
TTCTAATTTCCATCCCATCTTGGGTTCTAGCAGAACATGATGTATCAATCTTAGTTCTCCCATTTCTTGTAATTTCTACTATACAAAGCCTGCATCCACCAAAGACCTTTAGGTTTGGATCATAGCAGATAGCTGGTATTTCTATTCCATGTTCTCTGGCTACTTCTAAGATAAACCTATCTTTTTCAGTCTTGATTTCTTGTCCATCTATATTAATAGTTATTGTTGTCATATTATCACCCTTTTACTACTGCTTTTGGAGTAACTGGGCAGACATTGTAACAAGTGCCGCACTTAATGCAAGCCTCTTGATCGATGACGTGTTTTTCTTTAGGCTCGCCGCTAATGCATGATACTGGGCAATTTCTTTTGCAAGTGCCACATCCAATACAATTATCCTCAATTTTATAACTTAGTAAAGCCTTGCAAGTACCCGCAGTACAGTGTTTATTTTCTATATGATCTATGTATTCATTTTCGTAGTATTTTAGTGTTGATATTACAGGAAATGCTGCTGATTGGCCTAGTCCACAAAGGGAAGTTTCTGTTACTAGTTCACTAAGTTCTAGTAGCTTATCTATATCCTCGATTTTGCCTTCTCCAGCTACTATCCTTTCTAAGATTTCGAGGATTCTCTTGGTACCTTCCCTACATGGAACACACTTACCACAGGATTCATCACAAGTGAAATCTAGGAAGAATCTTGCTATGTCGACCATGCAAGTGTCTTCATCCATAACAACCATGCCCCCTGAACCCATTATTGAGTTTAATTCTTTTAGGGTTTCAAAATCTACAGATGAATCTAGATATTTTGCTGGTATACAACCACCAGAAGGTCCGCCAGTTTGCACTGCCTTAAGTTCTTTATCTCCTTCTATGCCCCCACCTAAATCATAGATGATTTGCCTAAGTGTAGTACCCATAGGAACTTCTATAAGGCCGCTTTGTTTTACATCACCTACTAGGGAGAATACTTTGGTTCCTGGGGATAGCTCTGTACCTATGCTCTTATACCAACTAGCTCCATTTAATATGATTGGTGCGATATTGGCGAGAGTTTCTACGTTATTTATAACTGTAGGTTTTTGCCATAAGCCCCTAAAAGCTGTGCGGTGAATTTTAACTCTAGGCATACCTCTTCTACCTTCTATTGACTCCATAAGGGCTGTAGATTCACCACAAACAAAGGCACCTGATCCAAGCCTTAATTCTATTGTAAAATCAAAGCCACTGTCCATGATATTTTTGCCTAAAAAGCCTTTTTCTTCGGCTTGCTTAATTGCAAATCTTAGGCTTTCTACAGCTTTTGGATATTCGGCGCGGACATATATATAACCTTCGTCACTACCTATAGCATAACCTGCTATAGCCATTGCTTCTATAACAGAGTGTGGGTCATTTTCAAGTATTGACCTATCCATATATGCACCAGGATCCCCCTCATCAGCATTACAAATCATATATTTTTTATCTACATCATAGCCATAGGCTGTTTGCCATTTAACACCAGTTGGGAAACCAGCCCCTCCCCTGCCTCTTAGCTTTGATTCAGTAATTTCATTTATAATTTCTTCTCGATCCATTTCATATAGGGCTTTATATAGGGCATAGTATCCATCTCTTGCTATGTACTCATCTATATTTTTAGGATCTATTACACCATTATTTCTTAAAGCAATTTTTACTTGAATATTATCTGTTGGTTCGAGATTTTCAGGATGAGAAACTTTAGTTTTTTCTTTAATATCATTTAAATAATCTATACTAATCATATAATCACCTACTTATTTACCTTCGATAACCTTTACAACATCTTCTTTAGAAAAGTACTCTACTTGCTCACCATTGATTTCTACTACAGGAGCTGCTCCACAGTTACCTAAACATCTAGTTTCTGAAATAGAAAATTTGCCATCTGGAGTTGTCTCGCCTTTTTTTATATGTAATCTATCCTCAAAATCGTTTAAGATATCATTAGCGCCTTTTACATAGCAAGCTGTTCCTAAACATATATGTATGTCAGTTTCACCCTTAGGTATAAAGGTAAATTGAGAATAGAATGTTGCAACACCGTATACTTCTGCAAGTGGAACATTAAGTTTTTTAGATATTAGTTCCATTATTTCATCTGGTAGATAACCAAATGTATTTTGTGCTTCTTGTAAAACCGGCATTAAAGGCCCTTTTCTTCCCTTGTTTTTTTCTATAAATTCAGTAAATTCATTTATTTTTTCTTTATTTGCTTCTTTGTCAAAAACAAAATTTCCTTTTATAGTTTTCATTTATTCTCCTTATTTCTATAAGCTAACCAATATGCTAATGCTACAAATGTCACTCCACCAATTATATTTCCAATAGTAACCGGTAAAAGGTTGTGGATTATGAAATTACCCCAATTAAGGTTGGCTAAAGCTACATCAGTTAGACCGGATGCTGCTACATATTCAGGAACGCTTTTTGCAAATATTCCAGCTGGTACATAATACATATTAGCTATACTATGCTCAAAACCTGACGTTACAAATAATGATATAGGGAAAAATGCACAAAACATTTTACCAATCGTACTATCTGCACCTGTAGCCATCCATACAGCTAGACACACTAACCAGTTACATAATATTGATAATATAAGTGCTTGACCTAAGCCTAAGTTCACCTTACCATTTGCTATAAGTATAGTTCTAGCCCCCACCATAGCATCCGCATTATTCCACTGGCCTGACTTTAGCATTAGAAATGCTATAAAAACAGATCCAATAAAATTTCCCAAGTACACCAGGCCCCAAGATCTTAGTAATTCTTTACCAGTGATCTTCTTATCTAGTTTTGATATCATCATTAAACTGTTGCCTGTGAAAAGTTCAGCTCCAGCTATTAATACAAATATCAGTCCAGGTGTGAAAGCCAAGCCTTGGACCAGCTTACCTATACCAAGAGTTTCTTTATTTGCTAGAAGATTAAATGAAGCAAATGTAGAAGCTTGGGCTGCCAGAGCTATAAAGGCCCCAGCTAAAAAAGACAGTATTAAAAGCTTTCTACTACTAGCTTTCGACCTAGCCACAAATCCATCACTTAATTTATCCAAAATCTTATCAGGGCTTAACATTTCTTGCATAACTCCCTCCTTTAAGTTTGCAAATGAAACATTTTAAATAATAATATTTTATATCTTTATGATAAAACTTTTTCCCGTATTTGTCAAAGATATATACCTTATGGAATGAACATATTATGATTTATATAAAACTTTTAGGAAATCATTTTCTGTTAAATTACAAAAAAATCCTCAAGCTAATTGAGAATTGAACAAAATTGTATTTGAGATTATCTAAACTAGCTATATATATATATTTAATAAAAAAGATGATGAGCAGGATAGATTTAACTATTCTGCAACATCACCCTTTAGTTGTTAAATATACTTTGTAATTTTGCTATATCTTCACTTGAAAGTGAATTGAGATCTATGTCGTAGTCTCTAGCAAATTTAAGACCATGCTTCATCATATAGGCCTTGTCATTCATCAGCTTATTGACATCCACATCGTTACTTGCCACATATTCTTTGGCACTTTCAATCAGATAATCGTACTCCTCGTATGTGTCTTGGTCGATATTCACATCTAGGACTTGATCATTATTATCTGTTATATTTACGCTAACTGTATTGTCAGTATTTTCCTTCACATTTATTTCAATATCACTATTAGCAGATGGTTTATCATCTTCGAAGATTTCAGTAACCACCTTTTTATTATCCCTAAAAAAGTCCATGATCCTATCGTATAAGTCAATAGCTTCTTTTTTTGGGCTGCAAGATACTAATAGGCCGGCTGCAAGTAGTAGGCTAAGGATTTTTTTCATAGTTCCTCCTATAATTTATGTTCTTATAATTATACTAGCAAATAGGCAGTAAAAAAAGGCATAAATTTATGCCTTTTCTTAAAACTCTTTCCTATTGGAAGTATATTGCAGTATTTGCTACTGTCATAATTGTCAGCATTATTGTGTTGATAAATGCTGGCAGATAGATATTTTTGTTTTTATCGTATAGGTATTTGGTATTGATAAATGCAAATGCTAGTGTTGGCACTAGTGCTATTAATAGGATACCAGACAGGGCATCATTTGGATATTGAGCTACACCTGTAGCAAATAGCTTGCCATATTGGAGGATAAGCCAAAGTGTTATACCGCCAACATTGATAAGAACTGCTAGTAGGTATGATTTCCATCCTGTTCTACCAGCAGAATTTATAACAGATCCCGCTCCAGCTACTAGATAGTAGATGATGAAGAATGGCATGTATTTAAGGGCTGCTAGTAAGTGGCTTGTTTCAAAAGTTTTGAAGGCAACAGTCCATAGCCTAAAGTCAGTTAAGAATATCTTATTTATTAAAAATAGGATTAAGAATGACACTACAGATACGATGACTGCCACTACAAATGACATAAGGATAGAACTTACCTTTGCCCCTAGTCCGTAATCATAGCTGGTCAGCCCGTATTCGTAGTCACGTCTAAATAGATAGCCATATACGTTTATAAATATAGCGATGGCAGCGCAAATTAACGCCCATACTACTATCCTATTAACTGTTGGCCCTTGGAAGATTGGTGAATCTTTGAATACATTAAATCTAGTTAGTACAAATAGACAAATACTTGCAATAATTACCAGGATTGATCCGGTATTCCAAGCCTTATTTTTATTTTCTGATTTTTTAACTAGGCCAATAATTCCAAATATTAGCATTACAACCGATAAGTAATTTAGTGTGATCATACCATTCGAGTGTAAGTTACCAGCATATACAGGTGAGTAAATTACTGCTGGGAAAAGCATAGCTAGTGTATAGATAAGTTTTCTAGCAAAACTTGATTCAAAGCCCAACTCACGAACTGTAAGAACTCTTTCTTCGGAATTCCTAATTTTACTAAAGGCTTTCTGTTCAGATAGTAGTGAAGCAAAGTTTACAATAAAGATGAAAAATCCTATAAGCGCTAGAAATTCAAAGCCTTCTTTGAACATCCAAATTTGATTATTACTATCTATATCTGTGATACCGTCTTTATAATCAGCAAAGGCTACATCATAGAAATCTAGCATATGACCTGTAGTCGTTTTTGAGAAGTGGTTCCATGGGTGAGTTTCGTATGGCTCATAAATTATCCTCTTGCCACCATCCTTGCTGTCATACCAAGTGTTGGCTGTAGGATTATCATTTTCTAGTATGAGTTTACCTTCATCAGTAGCTACATAAGATTTTTTAACTACAGTACCTGGTTGGCCTTCTTGGTTGAAAAAGAACTCATCAAAAGTCCCTGCAATCTTACCTACATACCTATCACCCATAGTAGATATGATAGTTTCATTGTCGATTCCAATTGTATTTTGCCACATATGGTCAGATCCTGCAGATAATTGGGCATGTATTTTTTTAGTACCAGTTTCAGCAAACTCAGCTTGGTCGTCCATTACAGCCATTGTTGTAGAAAAACCACCCATAGAGTGGCCGCTTACAGCTATAATCCCATTGTCATTATCTTTTAGACATAGTCTTGATTGTACATATATTGAGTAGCATCATATATAGACTTAGGCCAGAAGTTTAAAAATGAACCTGTATTTTCAGAATTAAGTCTAGAGTGGCCGTGGTCGTACTGGTCTAAAGCTAAAACTACATAACCACGTCTAGACATTTCAATAGCTGGCGCATCTTGCATCTCTGCACTATTTAGATAACCGTGTGTAGTCACAAGTGCTGGTCTAGGATTATAGGCATCTACTCCTTTTGGTTTATATAAAAGGCCAGACAGTGTACCTCTTTCCGTTTGGAATGAGATTCTCTCCACATCTACCGTACGCTTTGAGGTATTATAATAATTTGCTAGGACTGACCCAACTAGAATCATGATTAAGCTTATTATTACAAGCCTCACATTTTTGCTTCTACTTTTCATAATTACTCCTTAATAAATATATTGGTCTACTCGAAATAAAAGAGAACGACCTAGTATAGTTAAAATCGCCCTCTCATTACTCATGCTTATGTAAACCTTTTCTCTATTAAATTCTATAAGTGTATTTAATGCAAGTCATAAATATTAAAAAATTATCAATTGACAATAATATACCTAAAGTTTTAAGTATCTTTAAATTAAAAATAAAAATCCAGAGGCTTGGCTCTGGATTAGTAGTTCTTGAGTGCTCTATCAATTTTTCTATCAGCTTCTTTTTTCTTGATAGATTCTCGTTTGTCATATAGTTTTTTACCCTTGGCAAGGGCTAATTCGATTTTTACCATGCCATCTCTCTCGTATACAGAAAGGGGAACTATAGTGTAGCCATCTTGGGTTTTTTTGCCGATTAGTTGGTCGATTTCTTTTTTATGAAGCAAGAGCTTACGAGTTCTGGTTGGGTCGATCGATTGGTCATAGGCTTGCTTGAATGGGGTGACGTGCATGCCGTAGATGAACATTTCCCCATTCCTGTCTGAGATGAAGCTTTCCTTGATGCTTACCTTGCCATCTTTTATACTCTTTACTTCTGCTCCCTTTAATTCGATACCTGCCTCATACTTTTTTTCTATAAAGTAATCGTGGAAGGCTTTTTTGTTATTTGCTAGTTGTTTCATCTTCCTCCAATAATTCAAAGTCGATGTTTCTTTGTGCTATATCGACATCTAGTACTTCTATTTTTACTCTATCACCTATGGAATACATAATGTGCTTGTCGGTGTTCATTACTTTTAATTTGTCTTCCAGATATTCAAATCGGTCCTCTGAAAATTTGTACATAAAGAGTCCTTCGACTGTATTATCTAGCTCTATAAACATACCAAAATCTGTAATTGAGCTAATAGTTCCCTCAAATTCTTCCCCGATATAACGATACATATATTTGCATTTCATCATATCTTCTACTTCACGCTCAGTATCTTCACTCCTGCGTTCGGTCATAGATAGGTGGTCTGATGACTTGTCTAAGCTATTTTCTAGGCTTGCTTGATTTAATTTGCCAAGCTTATTTTGGATATAAGTTTTTAGGAGCCTATGGACTATAAGGTCTGGATAGCGGCGTATGGGGCTTGTGAAGTGGGTATAAAATTCTGTGGACAAACCAAAGTGAATGTCGCGTTTTTTGCTATATTTCGCCTTTTGCATGGTGCGTAGCATCAAGAGATTGATGATATTTTCTTCATCCTCACCCTCTACATCTTCTAGGATGTGTTGGAAGTCTTTTGGATGGAGTTCTTGGCCACGGATATTGTAGCCCATGGTATTTAGGGCTTGCTTGAAGGCTTCTAATTTTTCTTTGTTTGGCTTTTCATGGACACGGTAGATGAATGGGAAATCCATATAACCAAATAGAGTTGCTACTGTTTCATTAGCAGCCAGCATAAATTCTTCGATCATTTTATTACCAGATCCACGTTCGTGAACTGATATATTTAAGACCTTTCCATCTTCTGTCACATCGATTTGGCTTTCGGTGAAATTAAAGTCTATAGCACCGCGATCCTCACGCTTCCCTCGTAAAATCTTGTGTAGTTCATCAAATATTAAGAGCTTTTCTTTAAGATATTCATCATCATAAACATCTGCATTGCCATCATCTAAAAATGCATTTACATCATCATAGACCAGTCTATAATTAGAATTGATTACTGATTCGTAGAAGTCATTGGCTATGACATTTCCCGCCCTATCAATAGTCATTTTTAGGGTAATAGAAAGCCTATCTACGTGAGGGTTTAGAGAACAAATACCATTGGATAATTCTTCAGGAAGCATTGGGATTACAATATTATATAAATAAGTTGAGTTGCCCCTATCGTAAGCATCTCGGTCTATGGCCATCCCCTTTTTTACATAATGGGCTACATCTGCTATGTGGACATAGAGGTCGAAATTGTCCCCATTGCGGTCGATAGAGATAGCATCGTCGAAGTCTTTAGAATCCCTACCATCAATTGTGACTGTAAATAAGTCTCTAAAATCTGTGCGATAGCCTAGGTCTTTTTCTTTTACCTCTGTATCTAGATATAGGACTTCCTTTTTGGTTTCCTTGGAAAATTCATATGGAACACCGTGTTGGGCAACTATGGACATGATGTCTACATTACGGTCATTTTTGTGGCCTAGTATATCTATAATGCGGCCTTCTGGGTTGCCCTTTTTCGGGAAGTTTATAATCTCAGCGACTACCTTGTCCTTGTTATTTGCACCCTTGGTAAATTTCTTTTCTATATAAATATCCTGGCCAATGGATTTATTATCAGGGATGACAAAACCAAATCCTTTAGACTGTTGGAAGGTACCTACTACACGGGTATTGCCACGCTCTATGATTTCTACCACACGACCTTCGGCGTTTTTGCCACGCTCGGCTTCACGGATGATTTCTATCCTCACCCTATCACCATCAAAGGCTCCTTTTAGATTATCTTTTGATATGTAGGCATCTTTCATTTCTTTGTTATCAGAGATGAAAAATCCATAGCCGCCCTGGGCAAGTGAGATTTGTCCTACTAGTGAGGTTTCTTCTTCTGATAATGGCATGATACGTTTTTTATGAGACAATCTGATTTGCCCGTCTTTATCAAGGGCCCTGACCTCATCAAATATGGCATCTCTAGTGTATTTATCAGCCTGCATGTATTCGGCAAGCTCTTTAGTTGTCATAGGTACATAGGTCTCATCATATATGATATTTAGTATGAGTTCTCTTAAATTCATTGAAAGCTCCACTCTTTTTCTTCTAATAAAAAAGAGGCAAGATAGCTAATTCTATCTACATGCCTCCTGGTGTAAATGCTAGCATAATGATACTTCCTACAAATAAAAGTACGCCACCAACAATTACTACTTTATCTAACATTTCATTTTTTGTCTTGTGAGCACTACGACCAAATACGTTTGTTTCTTGGCCAGCTAGTGATCCCAGTCCTTCAGTTTTTGGATCTTGCATGGTTACCGCTACGATGATGATAAGCGATGCAATCATTAATAAAACTGCAAAGAAAGTTGCCATTCTTCCACCTCCGTTTTCATACCTAGACAGTATACCACAGATTGCAGATTATAGCAATATTTATAGGCTTAGCTAATAATATAATACCCAAAATATCTATAAATTTAAAAGATAAAAGCGGGGTCAGCCCCCCGCTTGTTATATCTTATCCGTTTACTCTGTCTTTTAGGTTGTAGAAAGCTTTTAGGCCTTTAAATTGTGCATTTTCCCAAAGTTCGTCTTCGATTCTTAGTAGTTGGTTGTATTTAGCTACACGGTCTGTACGAGATGGTGCACCTGTTTTGATTTGGCCAGCATTTACTGCTACTACTAGGTCTGCGATAGTCACGTCTTCTGTTTCACCAGATCTGTGTGAAACTACAGCAGTATAGCCAGCTTGTTTTGCCATTTCGATAGCATTAAGTGTTTCTGTTAGTGAACCGATTTGGTTTACTTTTACTAATATTGAGTTACCAACATTTTCGTTGATACCTTTTTCTAGTTTTTCTGTATTTGTTACAAATAGGTCGTCACCTACAAGTTGGACTTTTTTGCCAAGTCTTTCTGTAAGTTTTGCCCAACCTTCCCAGTCATTTTCATCAAGACCATCTTCGATTGAGATGATTGGATATTTGTTTACTAGTTCTTCTAACCAGTCAATCATTTCTTCTTCTGTTTTAACAGTTCCTTCACCTTCAAGGTGGTATTTACCATCTTCTTTGTTGTAGAATTCAGATGAAGCACAGTCCATAGCAATATAGCAATCTTCGCCTGGTTTGTATCCAGCTTTTTCGATAGCTTCTACGATGATTTCTAAAGCTTCTTCATTTGATCCAAGGTTTGGAGCAAAACCACCTTCATCACCTACAGCTGTATTGTAGCCTTTATCTTTTAATACTGCTTTTAGGCTGTGGAATACTTCTGTACCCATTTGTAGGGCGTGGCTAAAGCTTTCAGCGCCTAGCGGCATTACCATGAATTCTTGGATATCTACTGAGTTGTCTGCGTGTTCTCCACCATTTAGGATGTTCATCATTGGTGTTGGTAGAAGCTTAGCATTTGGTCCGCCAATGTATGCGTATAGAGGCAGGCCAAGTTCATCTGCTGCGGCTTTCGCACAAGCTAACGATACACCCAGGATAGCATTAGCACCAAGGTTGCCTTTGTTGTTTGTGCCATCTAGTTCATTCATTCTCATATCGATGCCTACTTGATCAGTAACATCATAAACTAGTACTAGTTCTTCAGCGATTTTTTCATTTACATTATCAACTGCTTGGCGTACAGATTTACCTAGGTAGTAGTCTTTGTCGCCATCACGTAGCTCTACAGCTTCCCATTCACCTGTTGATGCACCAGATGGTACTGCTGCACGGCCGAAACCGCCAAGTTCTGTAAGTACTTCTACTTCTACTGTAGGATTTCCTCTAGAATCTAGGATTTGTCTTGCGTATACACTTGTAATTAAGCTCATTATTATCTCCTTATTATTTTAAGTTGTCTAAATATTCTTGACTGCTTACTATAGGTTTCCCATCACTATTAAGTAGGGTTGTTATAGATGTGCCTGAAGCATTCATTAGGGCTACTTGTAGGTAGTTTACACCAGTTTCTCTGTCTACTAATATCTTATAACCATCTCCAAGTAATGAAGAATCCTGGTTATATATCACTTCAAATCTATCTGGCATAATTATTTCCTATGGTTAACTAAAGCTTCAAAGTCATCTGCTTTAAGGCTAGCACCACCCACTAGTGCTCCGTCAATATTTTCTTTACCCATAAGTTCAACTACATTATCAGGTTTTACAGATCCACCGTATTGGATACGAATAGCTTCTGCTGCTTCTGCTGAATAAAGATCTTTAATTAGGTTTCTGATATAGCCACACATAGCATCTGCATCTTCAGCACTAGCTGTCTTACCAGTACCGATTGCCCAGATTGGTTCATAAGCTATGATTACTTTCTTCACATCTTCTTCGCTTACATCAGCAAGGTTCGCTTCGATTTGGCCCTTCACCTTTTCTTCTTGTTTGTTAGCTTCTCTTTCTTCTAGAGATTCACCGCAGCATAGGATTGGTATTAGGTCGTGGTCAAGAGCTGTTAAGACTTTTTCATTGATAAGCGCATCATCTTCACCAAAGATATCACGGCGTTCGCTATGGCCTAGGATAACATATGTTGCTCCTATATCTGTAAGCATAAGTGGACTAATCTCACCTGTAAATGCACCAGATTCTTCAAAGTACATATTTTGACCGCCAAAGCCAATGTTAGTTCCATCTAAGATTTCAGCTGCTACTGTTAAGTCAATAGCTGGTGTACATACACCTGCTTTTACTTCAGTATCTAGGTCTTTTGCTTTGATTTCTTCTAGTAACTGACGAGCTTCAGTTACTGTCATATTCATTTTCCAGTTTCCAACTATTACTGGTTTACGCATTATATCTCCTTATTTGTCTTCTATTGCAGAAATACCTGGTAGGTCTTTTCCTTCTAGGAATTCTAAGCTTGCCCCACCACCTGTTGATACGTGGGTAATCTTATCTTTTAGGCCTGCCATTTCAATAGCTAGGGCGCTGTCACCACCACCTACGATTGTAGTTGCATTTGATTCTGCAAGTGCATGAGCTACTTTGTTTGTACCATCTGCAAATTCTTTGATTTCAAATACACCCATAGGCCCATTCCATACAACTGTTTTTGCATCTTTGATTTTTTCTGCAAAAAGTTCTGCTGTTTTTGGTCCAATATCTAGGGCTTCTTTGTCAGCTGGGATATTGTCAATATCTACTATTTCTGTGTCAACGCCAGATGCGATTTCATCTGCTATTACCACGTCAACTGGAAGTAGGATTTCTACACCATTTTCTTCAGCTCTTTTTAGTAGGTCAAGTGAAAGGTCCATTTTGTCTTCTTCTAGAAGTGATTTACCGATTTCTTTGCCTTGAGCTTTTAGGAATGTATAAGCCATACCACCACCGATTAGGATTGTATCTACTTTTGTAATTAGGTTCTCGATTACGCCAATCTTGTCAGAGACTTTTGCTCCACCCAGGATAGATACGAATGGATGGTCAGGATTTTCAAGGGCCTTGCCCATTACATCAATTTCTTTTTCAATTAAGAAACCAACTGCACTTGGTAGTACACTTGCTACACCTACATTTGAAGCATGTCCTCTATGGCTAGTACCAAAAGCATCATTTACATATAGGTCAGCTAAATCTGCGAGTTTTTTAGCAAAGTCTTCGTTGTTTTTAGATTCACCAGCGTCAAAACGTGTATTTTCTAATAGAGCAACTTCACCTTCTTTGAGGTTATTGATGCCTTCTACTACAGTCTCATCTACTACTGTTTCACTAGCTAAGAAGTGAAATTTGTCACCATAGTGGTTTTCTAACCATTTAGCAACTGGTTCCATAGAAAATTCTTTAGCATATTCTCCTTTTGGACGGCCAAGGTGGCTCATAAGGATAACTTTAGCATTGTTTTCTAATAAATAATCGATAGTAGGAAGGGCAGCTGTGATACGAGAATCATCAGCAATTTCACCTTTGTTTTCTTTTGATAATGGCACGTTAAAGTCTACACGTACTAGGACTTTTTTACCATTTACATCTAAGTCTTTTACAGTTTTTTTATTCATTATTATCTCCATATATGATAAAAGACGAAGAGATAAATATCCCCTCGTCTTTATTATCTCTTAAAGTTTTGCTAGATAGTCTAATGTTCTTACAAGGTTACCTGTATAACCCATTTCATTGTCATACCAAGCTACTGTTTTAACTAATTGTGTATCACCATTTTCAACTACTTTTGTTAGTTGAGAATCGAATACTGATCCTGCTGGGTAACCGATGATGTCAGAAGATACGATGTCATCTGTTTCATATACGAATGCATCAGATGAGTATTTTTTCATAGCTTCATTAACTTCTTCAACAGTTACTTTCTTTTCAAGAACTGAGTAAAGTTCTGTAACAGAACCTGTAATTGTTGGAACTCTTAGAGCTGTACCATCAAGTTTACCGTCAACTTCAGGAATTACTTTACCTACTGCTTTTGCAGCACCAGTTGAAGCTGGGATTGTGTTTTGAGCAGCAGCACGTCCACCTCTAAGGTCTTTTTTAGTAGCTGGTGTGTCTTGGATAGCTTGAGTAGCTGTATAAGCGTGAATTGTTGACATTTGACCTGTAACAAAGCCAAATTCTTTAACTAAAACATTTACCATTGGTGCTAAACAGTTTGTTGTACAGCTTGCTGCTGATACTACTGTTTCAGAACCATCAAGCGTTTCGTGGTTTACACCAAATACTATAGTTTTCATGTCACCTTTACCAGGAGCTGAGATAAGTACTTTTTTAGCACCTGCTTTGATGTGAGCTTCAGCTTTTTCTTTTTCTGTAAAGAAACCTGTACATTCAAGTACTACGTCTACTTCTAGGTCTCCCCATGGTAGGTTTTCTGGATCTCTTTCAGCGAAAACTTTGATTTCTTGACCGTTTACTTTAAAGCCATCTTCTGTTTCTTCGAAGTCTCCTTGGAAACGACCTTGAGCGGTATCATATTTGAAAGCATAAGCAAGACCGTGTTTATCGATAAGGTCGTTGATTGCTACTACTTGGATATCGTCTTCCACTTCTGAAATTCTTCTTAATGTTAGGCGTCCAATTCTACCAAAACCATTAATTGCTACTTTTGTTGTCATTATTCCTCCTAAAAGTTATTCTTTACGTTAATATTGAACTTTCCCGTTATTAATTTGTCAAGTAATTATTTTACGCTAATTCCTTGAAATTATGGGAAATTGCTACCACTGTTGACCTTCTAAATATCTACCAGCAACTACTGCTGCGGTACATCCATCTCCTGCGGCTGTTACCATCTGACGAACTGACTTTTCACGAGTATCACCGACAGCGAAAACACCTTCTACATTTGTTTTCATATCCGCATCAGTAACTATATACCCATAATTCATGTCAATCTTACCTTCAAATATATTTGTTTGTGGAATATATCCTACAAATGGGAAAATACCGATTGGATCGCCATTTGGATTTGATAATTCCTTAGTTTCACCAGTCTTAGTATTTTCTACAACGATTGATTTAGCTTCTTTATCGCCCTTGATTTCTTTAACAATAGCATCAAGTTCAAATTTAATTTTTGGCTCAGCTTGAACTTTATCAATTACAACTTGAGATGCCCTAAATTCATCGCGGCGGTGGATAATAGTTACAGAATTTGCAAATTTAGTTAGGTATAGACCTTCTTCTAGGGCACTGTCGCCACCACCTACTACATAGATATCAAGACCAGTATAGAATGGACCATCGCATGTAGCACAGTAGCTTACACCCATGTTTGCAAATTCATCTTCGCCTGGTACATCAAGTTTTCTATGAGTTGCACCAGTTGAAATGATAACTACTTTTGCTTCGTAAGTATTGCCATCATCAGTAGTTACTTTTTTAACTTCACCATCAAGCTCTACACTTGTGATATTTGCTGATTTAAATTCGCAATATTCTTTGGCTTGCTCTTCCATTCTTTCAGATAAGCTCATACCTGTAGAATTTTCTGGTGCTGCTGGATAGTTTTCTACCCAAGCAGTACCTGAGATTTGGCCACCTGCTATGGCTTTTTCTATGATAAGTGTATTTAGTTTCGCTCTACCAGCGTATAGGCCTGCAGTAAGTCCAGCAGGACCTGCGCCTAAGATTATAATATCGTACATATATATCTCTCCTAAAAATTAAAATTATTTTGTCTAAGTGCTTCATAAGTTACAATCGAGACTGAGTTTGCTAAATTAAGTGATCTCTCGATTTTATTTGTCATAGGTATTGTAATAATCTTTTCGGGATACTTATCTAAAATTACTTGATCTATCCCCTCTTTTTCCCTACCAAAAATGAGATAATCATCATCTTTAAAACTCATATCAGTATATTTTTTATCCGAACCAGTTTCTACCAAATAGAAATTTTTATCAGCAATGAATTCGGAAAATTCATCTATAGAATCATGTATTGTAAGGTCTACCTTATCCCAATAATCAATTCCCGCTTTCTTTAGGACCTTATCTGAAAAATCAAATTTAAATGGCCTTACTAAGTGCAGGCGGGATTCTGTTAGGACACAGGTCCTACCAATATTTCCAACATTGCCTGGATATTCGGGTGCTAGAAGTACTATATTAAACACTTGGATTTTCCTTATTGTAATTTAGTATTATATCGACAGCTTCTGCTATCCCACCACTATTATTATCTGCCACAGTATATTTTGCAATCTCTTTGATTTCATCAGCGCTATTGCCCATGGCAAATGAAAGTTGGGCTTCTTCTAGCATTGGTAAGTCATTATATGAATCACCAATGGCAGCTGTCTCATCTTTATTTATGCCCAAAAATTCGGCAAGTTCTAAGATACCATTCCATTTTGTTACATTAGGCTCCATGATCTCAAAACTACCTGGACCAGATGTTGTGATATAGACTCTATCAGAAAACTCTTCATCAAAGAGCCTACGCACTTCATCTTCTCCATATGGGTGGTCAGATAGATTGCCAATAAGTATCTTTAGCCCATCCTTGCCTTTAGATTTTAGCTCATCAAAAGGGTCAGTCGATATGTTGAGCTTACATTGAACATTTATCCCATAGTTGCTCTCAATCCTAAGATGATGAAGGCTTTTCGGATTTAAGGTATTCGAATAATAAGTATCATCATCGTAAAAATGATAGTGAACCTTGCATTTTTCCGCAAAGGCTATCAAGTCTTTGAGATCTTCATCTTTTAGTGGGTGGGTGTTTAATATCTTATCCTTATTTAGTTTTATAATAGCGCCGTTGTTGGCAATGGTTGGATTGTCTACTCCCATTAGACTATTTGCATAGTCGAGGGACGTGGCTATCCTACCGCTACATAAGACAGATTTTACACCAGCACTATTTAGCTTTTGGATGGCCTCTGTAGTAGACTCACTTACAGTATCTTCACTGTTTAAAAGCGTCCCGTCCATGTCTATAGCAAAAAGTTTAATCATTATTACTCCTATAGTATAAGCAGTATTTACTCATATCGCATTCCTCACAAAGAGGTTTGCGTGCTTTACAGATCGCCCTGCCGTGGCTAATTAGCTGCTTGTGGGTGATGTTCCATTTATCTTTTGGCACATTCTTTTCAAGTTGCTTTTCAGTTTGTTCGACATTTTTGGCATCTGCTAGCCCTATCCTATTTGATACCCTAAATACATGGGTATCCACAGCGAAAGCTGGGATGTCAAAGGCATTGGCCATGACAACATTTGCAGTCTTATTACCTACTCCAGGCAGTTTTATGAGCTCTTTTTTCTCTTTTGGGACTTTACTATTGTAATCTTCTATAAGGATTTTACTAGTTGCTTTTATATTTTTAGCTTTAGTTTTATATAAGCCTACAGTCTTTATCCATTTTTCTATTTCTGCTAGCTCCATGGCATCAAAATCTTTTGGCGTATTTGCAACCTTAAACAACTCTGCTGTCACTGCATTGACCCTTATGTCAGTCGATTGGGCAGATAGCATAGTTGCTATTAGAGCTTCAAATGGAGTTTCAAAATTTAAAAAATTTTCACTAGGGTCTGGATACATTTGATCTAGTATCTCAAGGACCTTTTTCATCTCATTTTTCTTTAAAATATTATCACCTTAACCTTTACTATTATTATACTAGTGATAAATAAATTCACAGGTTCGTAAATAGGTGAGTTTGTGTGGTATAATATAGACCTAGAAAAGGACGTGAATAAATGTTTAATTTAAAGAAAAAAAATATTAAAGACCTAGATATTATTTTGCTTTTATCTACCTTGGCCTTGTGTGTATTTGGTCTAGTCGTTTTATATTCGGCCTATGGAGGCAATATGGCTGCCATAAGGACCCAAATATTTTCAACTATACTAGGCTTTGTTGGAATAGTCTTACTTTGTACTATGGATCTTGATGTCATCAAGAGGCCTTTTTGGATTATATACGGCATAAGCCTAGCACTTTTAGTCTTAACCCTCATCTTTGGTACAGGCCTTGATGAATGGGGTGCAAAGTCATGGGTATATATTGGCTCATTTTCTATCCAGCCTGCTGAGGTTGTAAAAGTCTTACTTATATTTGCCTTTGCAGCTTATCTAGATAGATATCAGCATGCAATAAATGATCCGCTTAGACTGATAAAGACACTTGCCTTTGTAGCAATACCTATCTTACTTATACTACTCCAACCTGACTTTGGTACAGCCATGGTATATATCTTCTTTATCGCTGCTATGCTATTTGTAGCAGGCCTTTCTTGGAAATGGATTATCCTTTTTGCAGTGGTAGGGCTTGTCGGCGGATACTTAGTCTTATCAAACCTATCTGGTTATAGAGCTGATAGGATAGAAAACTTCCTAAATCCCAGCCGTGATACATCAGGATCAAACTGGCAACAGCAACAAGGGCTTATCGCCATAGGTTCAGGTATGCTAACTGGCCGCGGTCTTCTCCAAGGGACCCAATCGCAATATGGCTATATTCCAGAAAAAGAAACTGACTTTATCTTTTCAGTACTAGCTGAGGAGCTTGGATTCATAGGAGCTGTTATTATGCTACTCCTTTTTGCAATCATGATTCTAAGGCTAGTACGTATCGCAAAGAAATCTCACAATAGCTTTATTAGCATCATGGTAACAGGCCTTGCTGCAATGCTATTTATCCATATATTTGAAAATGTAGGAATGACAATTGGGCTTATGCCAGTAACTGGTATACCCCTACCATTTTTCTCATCTGGTGGTACCTTCCAACTAATAAGTCTAGCTGTTATAGGCCTTGCCCTATCAGCATCAATGCAAAAAACTATGAAGGACCCAGAAGCCGTAGATTATGAAACTATAAAGGTTATAAATCCAAGTAGTTTCAAGAAAATAAACAAAGCAAAAACACCACAAGTTTAAAATTTGTGGTGTTTTACTTTGCTTTCTTATCCTTAACCATCTTAGTCTTAGAGAACTCTTCTCTTTCCTTTTCTTCGATTAATGTTGATATTTGTTTTATCCTATCTTCTAGTTTTGGTATTTGCACTTTTTCTAGTGAATTGACTTTTTTGCTGGTCTTTTGTATCTGCCTATCTAAGTTATCTATAGTATTATCAAGCTCAGCTAGCTTAAATATCTTATCTTTTAGTTCATTAAATGATAAAACGGCCTTATCAAAGGCAGCATTGGTTTCATAAAATGAGTAAGATAAGTTTAGCTTAGATGGCTTAAAATCAATGTCATAGACCTTTGTCTGCATGAATTCATTTTCAGTAAGTTCAATAGAATTATCTACTGGCACGATATTTGATACATTGGCTAGTCTTTCTTCACCCATAATCACACGGGCCTTTTTGAAATTCTTACTTACATTCTCGATAGTTTCATTGACTTCTTTATTTAAGGTATCTCTTTGTTTGATCTTGCTATCATATGCACTTATAAGAGCCTTTCGTGACTTATCTAGGATGTCTAAGCCTGTATTTAATAGCCTAAGTTGGTCCTTGGCTGCTATGAGATTGGCCTTGGTCGGAGCAGTTGATTTAATTTCCATCTTCTTTTCCTATAAATTTATCTAAATTTTCTGGACTAACCCTATGAAGCTCTGTTCTTGGAAGTATCTTTAGGATTTCCCAACCAAGGTCTAGAGATTCTTCAAGATCTCTATTTTCATTAGGCCCTTGGGCTAGGAATCTTTGTTCAAAGGCTTCACCGAATTCTTGGTATTTTTTATCAATGTCTGATAAGTCATCTTCACCTACGATTTGAGCAATATTTCTAACTTCACCAACATGGGAATATGATTCATAGATTTGATTCATCAAATCTTCATGGTCAGCCCTAGTGTATCCTTCGCCAATACCGTCTTTCATCAGACGAGATAAAGAAGGAAGGACATTTATTGGTGGATATATACCTTTGTTAAATAAGGACCTATCTATTACTATTTGGCCTTCTGTGATATATCCAGTAAGGTCAGGCACTGGGTGGGTTATATCATCATTTGGCATAGTTAGAATTGGAATCAGTGTTACAGACCCATCCACCCCCTCAATCATACCTGCTCTTTCATATAAGGTTGCTAGGTCAGAATATAAATATCCTGGATAGCCCTTACGAGATGGGACTTCTTGTCTAATAGATGATACTTCACGCAAGGCTTCTGAATACGAAGTCATATCAGTAATTATAACAAGGACATGGTAGCCTTTTTCATAAGCTAAGTATTCTGCTGCAGTCAGTGCACATTTTGGAGCTATAAGGCGTTCCATGATTGGGCTGTCAGCAAGGTTTTGATACATTACTACCTTATCACGGACACCGGCCTTATTAAAGGCGTCTTCAAAAAACATGGCCTCATCCTTTTTGATGCCCATTGCAGCAAATACAAAGGCAAAGTCTTCGTCAGTTTTTAGTTTAGCTTGCCTTACAATCTGTGCTGCAATTTGGTTGTGTGATAGGCCGTAGCCTGAAAATATTGGTAGCTTTTGTCCACGGATAAGGGTAGTTAAAACATCGATTGATGAAATACCTGTTTGAATAAAATCTCTTGGATATTCACGAGCTACTGGATTAAGTGGTTCACCTTCAACCGGATAGGTTTTTTCAGCATATATTTCACCACCATTGTCGATAGGACGGGCGAGGCCATCAAAGGTGCGGCCTAGTATTTTCTCATTTAGTGGTATAGCTAGTGGTTTTTCTTCAAATCTTATTACTATATCATCTAGGGAGAAATCTTGGGTATTGCCAAAGACTTCAACTGAGATAGTATCTTCATCGATTTTCACAACTTGTCCTACAAAATCCATACCTAGAGCCTTTATCTGAACTACAGCATTGTAGGATACATTTGCTACATTTTCAATTTCTATGATGGAGGATTCGATTCTTTTAACTTTTGTATATTCTTTTCGCATAATTCCTCCCTCCTAAAGTGACAAGAAATGAGATTCGATTTTGTTATTTAAAGTTACAAACTTATCTAGCTCATCATTTCTTATTGTATATTTCATTTGAGTAATATCATTGATTATCTCTGCATCATACACCTTGTTATATGCGATACCTCTATTTATCGCATCATCAGAAAGCTTGTAATAGTTTCTAATTACTTCAAGCATTCTAATCTGCTTTTCTAAAGGTACAAATTTGTCTATATCATTGTAGGCGTTTTGTTGCAAAAATCCCACACGGATAAGTTCAGATACATCTAGGATATTTCTTTGAGCGCTACTTAGAGCATCCTTACCTACAAGCATAAGGATTGACCTGACTTCATCTTCTTCTAATAATACATTCATTAGCTCATTACGGATAGCTATTATATCTTCACCCACTTTTTCTTGGTAATATGGGCGTAGTTCATCAATATAGTTTGAATAAGATGTGAGCCAGTTTATGGCTGGATAATGACGTGAATAAGCAAGCTTACGGTCTAGTCCTAAAAATACGTTAACAGATCTTCTAGTATTTTCTGTCACAGGTTCTGAGAAATCTCCACCAGATGGTGATACAGCCCCTATCAAAGTAACCGATCCTTCAGACCCATTTAAGTTGGTAAAGTATCCTGCTCTTTCATAAAATTGTGACAGACGACTACCAAGATATGCTGGATAGCCCTCTTCAGCTGGGATTTCTTCCAAACGACCAGATATCTCGCGAAGAGCTTCTGCCCATCTGGATGTAGAATCTGCCATTAGGGCCACATGGTAACCCATGTCTCTAAAATATTCTGCAATTGTAATACCAGTGTAGATAGAGGCTTCACGGGCAGCAACTGGCATATTTGAAGTATTGGCTATAAGTATTGTTCGCTCCATTAGCCCGTAGCCAGTGTTAGGGTCTATAAGCTCAGGAAATTCTTCCAGTACCTGAGTCATTTCGTTGCCACGTTCACCACAACCGATGTAGATTACGATATCAGCATCTGCATATTGGGCAAATTGGTGTTGGAGCATAGTTTTACCAGTTCCAAATCCTCCAGGAATAGCTACAGTTCCACCCTTAGCCACTGGAAAAAATACATCAAGAACTCTTTGACCTGTATTTAGGAGCAATTCAAGCGGACGTACTTTTTTTACTGGTCTAGGATTTCTAACTGGCCAGTATTGATATAGTTTTAGCTCCTTTTCACCTTCATCTGTTTCGACAACAACTACAGTATCTTCGATAGTATATAGGCCTGATGGCTTGACATCTTTGATAGTCCCATCAACTGTACTCATTAACCTGTGTTCGATGGTTTTAGTTTCCATAATAGTGGCATAGATATCACCAACATTGATCCTATCTCCAACTGCCACCTTCATATTAACTTCCCATTTTTTATCCTCATCTAGATTTGTAAATCCAATACCAGAAGGGATAAAGGCGCCATTTTCATCCATGATTTTTTCAAGCGGTCTTTCTATACCATCAAACATATTTTTTAGCATACCAGGTCCTAGCCTTACAGAAAGTGGCCTATGGGTTGAATTTACTTCTTCTCCAGCAGCTAGACCTGAGGTATCCTCATAGACCTCTATAGTAGCTAAGTCTCCATCTATAGAAATTACTTCTCCTATGAGTTTTAAATTACCTACTGACACCATTTCACGAATCTTAAGTGAACTTGCATTTTTAGCTACAACTACTGGTCCATTTATTGTTTTAATTGTTGGATTCATTGTAACTCTCTCTTTCAAACAAATTGTATAGGACACGACCTATATCATATTGCTTTTCTTCTATCTTGTTTAAATAGGTTTGATTATATTGGAATGATCCATCTTTTGCCTTTAGGATAAATCCTCCCAAATACACATCGTCAAGTGTTTCTATATTTGGATAAGAAATAAGGTCCTTGTCAGATTCCTTAACCAATATTATGAAATCATTGCTAGATTGACCTAGCTGATTTAAAGTTTGATCAATTTTATTTGGCAAAGATTTTTTGTATTCATCTGATTTTGTATATTCTATTAGCTTGTTTTTTACTTCTCCCACTAGGTCATTTAGTAAATATTCCTTGTGGGAGTAAAAACTTGTCTTTTGTTCTTCTTCGAGCTTAGCAATTTTTTCATTAGCACGAATTCTTGCAAAGCTTTCTCTCTCATCTAAGGTATTTTTCAAATCTTTTTCGAGCTTATCTCTTTTTTCTTCTATTTGCTCGCTATTTACTCGAGTAGAATTATATAATTCTTCTTCACTGCGAGCCTTTTCTTCATCCCAAACCATTTTTCTAAAGCTTGAGAGTTTTGCATTTAAATCTAGCATGTTACCTCCAATTAACCATCAATAATTACGGTTAAAGGAATGCTTTCGTTTTCTCTGTGCGCCTTTAGTTCAGCCTCAATCCAGCCACTTATAGTTTTTGTAATAATTAAAACAGCAAGATCTTCTTCTTTAATAGCTTCTTCGAACTTATTTTTGGCATCGAGTTTATCATAAACTAAGCTTCCTTCAATAGACCCAAGCCTAAACATCACGATAAGACTTGGGTCATTAGTTAATATTCTTGCTTTCATCTTATGCGTTTAAGATAAGAATTGAGATAATTACACCAAAGATTGCAATACCTTCTGCTAGACCTACAAATATGATTGTACGTCCAAGGATTGATTGATCTTCAGAAATTGCACCTAAAGCTGCAGATCCTACTGTACCTACTGCATAGCCTGTACCAATTGTAGCAAGGCCTGTTGATAGGGCTGCACCAATGTATCTAAGTCCATCTACATTAGATGCTGTGCCTGCTGCAACTGCTGCATCAGTAGCAGCTGCTTTTGAGTTTACTGGTATAAGAAGCACTAAAATCATTGCCATAATTGGCACAAATGTAGATAAGTTTAATTTAAGTGCCTTTCTAATTTTATCTTTTGATGGATCTTCATTTGTCTTAAGCAGGTATAAACCTGAGTAAATTGTTATCACTACTACAGCTAAAGCTAATATTCCTATTTTAATAATCATATTCATTTCCTCTCTAATTAATTTCTCTACTATTTATAGGTCTGAATAAACGGCCATTTCCTTCGTAATATTTGCTAAACATTTCGTAAAATTCTAGTCTGAGACCTTGGATAAATACTATCATTCCTTCTAACCCAATGATTAAGATATTGCCTAAAAGCAAGATAATAAAGCCCCAGAAACCACCACCTGTAAGATTTGCCATAACCTCAAAAGCCATATATAGACCGACGTGATTGATAGCAAATGCTCCTACTCTAGTAAAGGAAACTAGGTTTGAAAACACTGACAATAGTGCTTCTATTATTGAGAAAGAACTTTCAATATAATAATCGCCCTTACCTTGATCATATAGCCTAGTTTCTCCTTCGATCTTTCTAGCAATTGGCTGCTTAAAGATCATCATTATAATGGATGCAATCAACATCACTGTGCCCACTACCATAGGAATAGGACCTACATTTACTAGATTTAAGACAATGATTATAAAAGCGATCATCATCATCAGTCCAGCTAGCCCTTCCTTACCAAAGATGCCCTCTTCGATATTATTCTGCTTATGGACCTTGTTGTATATACCTATGATGTATGAAATTATCATAAGACATACACCAAAAGCAACTGATGCTATGAGCACGGTCATAACATTATCAAATGGTTTTATAAGTAGAGCCGGTATCAAATCTTCTCTACCAAAAACTGATCCATACATAAGACCAAAAACAGATGCCGATATGCCAATTCTCTTAAGAAGTGCCCCAAATGTTTTATTTTTCTTAGATAGGTAAAAACCTATGGCCAAAAATACCAAGCCTTGACCAAGATCACCAAACATCAACCCATATAAGAGCATATATGTTATTGCAAAAAATGGTGTAGGGTCTACCTCATCATAATTTGGTGCTCCATACATATTTACCAAATATTCAAATGGCTTGAAGGCTTTGTTGTTCTTAAGCCTAGTTGGAGGGGATTCATTAACTGAGCTATCATCCTTAGTGGTAAGAATAGTCTTATCATATTTATGCTCTAGATTCACAAATTGATTAAGCTCGGACTCTGGCACCCAGCCTGATAGATAAAAATAATCATCCCCATGGGCCATGTTATTTTTAAGTTCATTAGCCTTTGATGAGTAATCTAGAGAATATGATATATTATCTAGCACATCTTCATACCTACTATTTATATCGGCGATTTGCCTATTTACTTCTGCCAAATCTTTATCAGTTTGCCTTATATTTTCATCTAGGTTTTCTAAGCTAAGTCCTGTTGGTATGTCGTAATCAACAAAACCAAGAGTATTTATAGACCTGGCTACATCTTTTTTTACTTTTTCTGGATAGACAAGAAGATAAGTTTCCTCATTGCTATTTGATTTATTCTCTTTTTCAATTTTAGGCTTATTATCTTTGCTTAAATCTTCCATATTATTACTTTCTACATTCATCCGCATTTGTGGATAATTATTTCTTAATTCCTTTAATTTATCTAAATCAGCTTCAGCAACTAAGGCCGAGAAATAAAAGTATTCTTCGCCAAAGGCCATACTCGATTCATAATCATCTGATACTTGATCAAAGTAAATATTATAAGCCAAATTTTTGATAATATCATCTTCTTTAGAAATTAGGCTTGCAATCTTCTTATTTATATCATCTATTTCAGATGAAACATCCCTTATAGCCTGATCAATTTCAATATTTTGATTAGAATCAAGTAGGTCTTTGTCAACAAACCCCAGCGAATTTATTGTTCTATTCATATCTTTTGATACATTTTTTGGATAAACCAATAGATAATCTTCATTATTTTTTAGTCTAGCTTTCGGGATTTGGGGATTATTTTTGCTTTCTTTCATAGAACCAGCTACTAAAGTAGAACTTGATTTTTCATCTACCATCAGCCACCATCCTTCTAATTAGCATCGATAAGATAAGCAACCACCTGATCAACTACTTCATCTTTGTATTTTTTATATATATTATCCATATTGCTGATCCTAGCCTCGTAATCAGCATAAATTTTATCAGATTTAACTTTTGATTCATTCATTATATCTTCATTAATTTTATTGGACTTATCTTTACTTTGCTTATTGTAATCCTGATCTAGTCTTAGAGAAACATTTCTAGTATTTTCTCTTTCATTTAGAAGGAGTTTATTGGTATTTTCACTTAGTTGGTATGTCGCTTCATCTAAGGCATAAATCTCATCAAGGGCTTTAATTGAGGCCCTATCTACCTTATCATCCAAGTGGATGATAAGAGATGGTATATTTTCGTAGTTGTTCTTTAGTATAAAACGCCCATCTTCTGTAACAGCCCCATACCTATAATCAAAGTATTTTAGATTTTGAATCTTATCAATATCGATATTATAATTTCTCAGTGTATCTAAGTTTTCTTTGTACACTTCTAGCTCTTTAGATTTTTCTTCTAATTCTGCTTTTTTAGCAAGTAATGATTTGAGTTCATCGTAAAAATCATTAACCCTATCGCGATCGAGCAGCTTACCATTATTCTTATCCTCTAAGCCAAGGGCGTCTTTTAGCTCGATTAATTTTTCTGTGTAGCCATCGTCTTCTTTATTAAAGCCTGATAACTTATTAATATCTTCTGTGATACGAACATTTTCGGCACTAGCCGTAACATTAAATGTTCTATTTGTGACTTGGTTAAAAGCATCAACTGGTTCTATTTCTCCAATTTTAATGACGTCTTCAAGAAAGTTATCCAAATTTTCCAAATCTGATATTATATTTACCAGATACATCTTTTCAACTGCCATATTACCTCACAATCAAATATTGTATTCTCTCATCTATTGTAAAACTATCGTCCACTTCTAGCATAGCATCTATATTTTCTCCGCTAATAAATATTAAATTCATAGCAGATATGACAAATAGGATATCTGTTTCTTCTTTAGTTATTTCACTACGATATAGCTTGTGCTGGTATCTTCTGATGCCTATATGAACATTGTTATCATCTGTAAAAACCCTAGCATACTTGCTATTTCTCATTCGTTTTAGAAAATCATCTCTAGATAAAAGTGATATCTCTTTTAGCCTTGGCCCGTTGAAGGTATTACCACCTTCGATTAAATAGTTGAAGATATCCTTATCTTCAAGGTCGTAGAAGGACTTAAGCCTATAAAGTATCTCGAAATTTGATAGGTTAATTTCTTCACCTATGAAATTTTCTATATTTGCTCTTTCCTTTCTAGGAAACTTTCTAGCAAGTTTTAGTAGGCTTCTAAAATAAAACTTCATGAGTGCATTAGAAGATAAAAATATAAGAGAATCCTCTTCCATATTTTTATTTATAAAAGCTAAAAGAACCCTATAATATCTGCTATCTTGATTTTGATTTACAAATCTAGCAAGGTCCATATCCGGCTCTAAGATAAAATTATCACTTAAGGGATTTGCCTTAAAGTGTAAATAATTTTTTTCATAATTTTCATTTACCAGTGATTCTATAATCTCTTGCAGAAATAATATTTCATATTTTGAAAAATAAAGATTAAAGAATTTGCTATCAAGGCCGTGCAGGAAATAATCGATACTCTTAAGTTCCTGATACATGTTTATAAAATTATTAGATTCAATATCTCTTTTGTCGGTGTTGGTATAGTAATCAGGATAAGCCTTAGCTAAGATCTCGATTTTTCTGTCTAGATTAGTTTCATTTGCTAGACTCATATATAAATCATTATCCGGAATTTTTCCCAGCTTAGATTTTGCTTTAACTAATACATCTTTCATTTATCGCCTCATTTCTCCTACCTTCTCATAATAACATAGGGATCATCAAGTTAAAAGCATAGAAAACACCCTATATTATTTATATAAAATTTGATTATTAATTAACTAATTCTCCTGAGATGGTAAATGATGTATTGTCTGTAATCTTCACATCTACTATTTGACCGATAGTATCTTTTGGAGCAGGTACATGAACTAGCTTGAATGTATCAGTCCTACCTGTCATTATTGCTGGATTATTTTTTGATTCGCCCTCTATGAGAACTTTGACTGTGCGTCCTATATATTCTCTGTTCTTTTCGTTAAATGTTGGATAAAGCTCATCTAAAAGTCTTTGAAAACGGTCTTGGACTATTTCATCATCTATTGTTGGCATTTTTGCAGCAACTGTTTTTGGTCTTGGGCTGTATTTGAAAGTAAAGGCTGAGTCAAAGCCTACGGCATTGCAAGCATCTATGGTAGCCTTGAAGTCTTCTTCTGTCTCTGTAGGAAAACCTACTATGATATCAGTAGATAGGGCGATGCCTGGTATTTCTTCTTTTAGTTTGTTGGCGCGGTCTAAGTATTGTTCGATAGTGTAGTGGCGGTTCATCTTTTTAAGTACTGCATTTGATCCTGACTGCATAGGCAAGTGGAAATAATTGCATATGTTGTCATTATCGCGCATGACTTCTATTAGTTCGTCCGATAAATCTTTTGGATGGCTTGATGTAAAGCGGAGTCTTTCTACACCATCGATTTTAGCAACTCTAGCTAAAAGCTGTGGAAATGTAAAGTCAAAATCCGTTTTGTTGCCGTAGGAATTTACATTTTGGCCAAGTAGTGTGAATTCCTTGAAGCCTTGGCCTGCTAAGTATTCGACTTCTTCTATGATTGAATATGGCCTACGACTTTCTTCTCGGCCTCTAGATTCTGGTACGATACAATATGAGCAATAATTATCGCAGCCTCGCATGATATTTACATAGGCCTGGAAATCATTGGTTGCATTGTATTTTTCAAAGTCATCTTTGACATCATCAGTGGATATATCAACTACTCGTTCACCAGTTTCCAGATATCTAAAGATGAGGTCTGCTAGGGAGTTGATGTTTTTTGTACCAAAGATAATGTCTACCTCTTCGTGCTTGTCTATTATAACCTGGCGGGCAACTGAAGTTTGCATCATACACCCAGATACAGCTATGATTTTTTCTGGATTGGCTTTTTTTAGTTTCTTTAGTGAAGAGACCTGGCCATAAAGCTTTAGCTCAGCGTTTTCACGAACTAGGCAGGTATTAAATAGGATAAAGTCTGCATCATTCCTATCATCTGTCCATGTGTAACCCAAGTCTTCTAAGATATATGATATCCTCTCACTATCATGTTCGTTCATTTGGCAGCCAAATGTAGTTATATTATAAGTTTTCCCTTTAAAGTATTCTTTATATTTATCTGTTGTTTTTAGCTCCATTATCATTCCTCATTAAAAAAGAAGATGACTGTAATCACCTTCTTTAGTCTTATCTAGATTAATATTCTATTTCTTCTTCGTCAGAATCAACATCTTCATCGATAACTGGTTGATTTTCTTCATCAAGTGTTACGATGTCTTCGTCGATTACTGCATTGTCAAGCTCAGCACTAGTTTCTTCTACATCCGCTTCTTCAGCTTCTAATTCGCCATCAAAGTCAAGGTTAGCTTCATCTTCTTCTACTCCGCTAACAGCTTCTTCTGAATCGAATTCTCTATTCATTGATGTAGCATTATCATCAGCTGCTTCATCCATTGGTGCATCAGCTTCTACTGCTTCTTCTACATTTTCTGTAGTATCGAAATCATCGATTACTTCATCAACTTCACTCTCGTCTTCTGAGATTAGGTCAGATCCGCCAGCACCAAGTAGAGCTTGTTCTAGAAGGTTACCTAGGTTGTTGTTTAGGTCATCATCAGAGCTGAAGCTTTGAGATTCTCTTCTTTCTGGTTTTCTTCTAGGTTTGTTTTCTCTTCTTTGGTTGTTGTCTCTTCTAGGTTTTCTTTCTGGTCTTTCTGGTGCTTCTTCAAGTTGTTTGATTGATAGACCGATTTTTTCTTCTTCTGTATCGATAGAGATGATTTTAACTTCTACTTCATCACCTACGTTTAGTTCATCAGATGGTTTTTCTACGTGATCCCAGCTGATTTCTGATACGTGAACAAGACCTTCTACACCATCTGCTACTTCTATAAATGCACCAAAGTCAAGTAGGTTTACTACTTTACCTTTTACAGTGTCGCCTACTTCGTGGCTATTTGCAAATGATTCAAATGGTTTGTCTAGTAGTTGTTTACGACCAAGTGAGATTCTATTTTTTTCTTTATTAAGTTTTAAGATTTTAACTTCGATTTCATCGCCTACATTTAGTACGTCTGAAGGAACTTCAACTCTGCTCCAAGCAATGTCAGATACGTGTAATAGACCATCTAGGCCATTCACTTCTACGAATGCACCAAAATCTGTTAGTCTTGCAACTTCACCAGTTACTACTTGGCCTTCTTCTAATTCATCCCATCTTTCATCTAGTTCTTCTTCTAGCACGTCTTTACGAGATAGAACAAGTCTATTTTTTCTTTCGTCAATAGATACAATCTTAAGATCCCAAGTTTCACCAACAAATTTCTTGAAGTTTTTAACAAAGTATGTTGCCACTTGGCTAGCTGGAATGAAGCCTTGTACTCCATTTACTTCAGCTGTTAGACCACCTTTGTTAAAGCCTGTTACATGACCTTCAACAAGTTCGTCGTTTTCGTATTTTTCGATAAGCTCTTGCCAGCTTTTCATGCCTTGAACACGTCTAGTAGATAAAGCAACGTTGCCTTCGCCATCATCTAGTTTGATAACGTAAACATCAATATCCCCACCTACTTCAAAATGTTGTTTTGGATTTTCTCTTTCTTCTTCTGTCATTTCGTCAAGTTTTATGATACCATCTGCACGGTATTGGATGTCAACAAAAACTTCATCATCTTTAACATCGATAATTGTTCCTGTTACCACGTCTTTTGGATAGATTTTCTTTAAACTATCTTCAAGACTATTCATAAAATCTTCTTTTGTAAATTCGTCCATCTTACTTACTACCTCCATTATAATCGATTCGGGTGTGGATGCCCCTGCGATTATGCCTATTTTTTGAAATTCAGAGAGCTTTTGCAAAGGTAGATCTTTAACAGTTTCAATCCTAAAAACATTTTTATTATATAAGCTAGAAACTTGCCCTAGCTTATTTGTGTTCGAACTATTAAAACCACCGACTACAATCATAGCATCCACTTCCTTTGCCAGACTTTCCGCAGAGTCTTGTCTAAGTTTAGTGGCATTACAGATTGTATTATCTATTACTACACTATCATTATTTTCTTTTAACTTGTTAGCAATATTATAGTAAAAATCCTTCCTATTTGTAGTTTGACTAACAACATAGATTGGCTTTTCACTTACAATATGTTTTGCACGAGTCTCATCATCTACTATTATACCATATTTTAGGTATGAGTCCATAGCTTTTATCTCAGGATGAGCGGGATCTCCCACTATTATTACTTGATATCCTTCATTTTCTTTATCTATGATTTTTTTATATATATTTGTAAGCACTGGGCAGGTTGCATCCAGTATTTCATTGCCATTTTCTATTAATACTTTTTTAAACTCTGCACTTTCTCCGTGTGCCCTGATAAGAATTAGTGAATCCTTAATTTCTAGTGCATCTTCTTTTGAAAGCACCTTAAGGCCTTGTTTTTCTAAGTCACTTACCAGTTGTGGATTGTGAATTAGTGGGCCTACAGTGTATTTGGGCTTGTCATTTTTTAGGGCGAGGTCAGCTAGTTCTACCGACCTATTTACCCCAAAACAAAAACCAGAGTTTTCTGCTATTTTAATTTCCATAATTGCTACTTTCTATTGGTAATTGGTGTTCGTATATATCATAATAGAGCCTATCAGTGATTTTTATCATAGCTTCTTTGGATTTCATTTCTTTGTAGTTACCAATATCAATTGGCTCTTTGATATAAATATAGGTCTTACTAAATGGCCTAAATTTAGAAACTATCTCTACAGGGAGTATATTTGCATGAGCCTTTAGGGCAATGTATGCAACTCCTTCTTTCATATTTTCCCTAGCAGTTGTTTTTGTTCTAGTTCCTTCAGGCATGATACCTAAAATAGCACCATTATCTAGTCTTTTTACCGAGTCCTTGATTGTCTTTAGGTCTCGGCCTTCCCTATCTATTGGAAAGACTCCAAATCCCGCAAGAAGCCAAGCAAGAATTGGATTTTCAAATAATTCCTTTTTCGCCATGAAATTTATCGGATTGTCTATGCTGATAGCCAGAAAAATCGGGTCCCAATTGGACTTATGATTGGCACACAATATATAGCCATCGTATTCTGGTATGTTTTCTTGGCCTCTGATTTCAAATAAAAATAGCGGTCTTAGTATGATTCCTAGAATAAATTGTACAATTTTATATGCCATCGTTATTATCCATATATGCTAATATTTCTGTTATCGTTTCATCAATGGTTTTCTCAGATGTGTCGACTTCTATAGCATCATTAGCTTTTTTTAGAGGAGAAACCGCCCTTGACGAATCGTAGAGGTCTCTATCTATAATAGCTTGCTCTAGTTCTTCTAGCGTGAGATTCGATTCTTCTTGAAGTGAACGTCTGATGGCTCTTTGGTGTGGGTCTGCTGTTAGATAAAATTTATATTTGGCATCTGGAAATACTACTGTGCCAATGTCCCTGCCATCTAGGATAAAGGACTTTTCCTTGGCTATTTCCCTTTGCATATCGACTAATTTTTTGCGAACCAGGGGATTGGCTGATACCCATGAGGTATTTTTTGTCACTTCATCGGTGCGAATGAGACCTTCTACATTTTTATCATTTAGATAAATGTTATTGTCGATAAAGTCGAGTCTTATCTCATCTAAAGTTTTAACTACAGTTTCATTATCAGTAGTTTCTGTAAGTTTATTATCAAGAAAATATAAGGTCACGGCCCTATACATGGACCCAGTATTTAAATATTCGATACTTAAAATATCCGCGAGTCGCTTGGATATAGTCGACTTGCCCGATCCAGATGGGCCGTCAATGGCGATTATATAAGTCATATCTCCTCCTTTATGGCTCTTGCAGCAGCGTAGGCTGTGGTAAATGCTAATTGTAAATTAAAGCCTCCAGTGAGTCCATCGATGTCAAGGACTTCACCTATGAAATATAGGCCTTCTACCGATTTCGACTCCATGGTCTTTGGATTTATCTCATCCACATCCACCCCACCTCGGGTAATGATAGCAGTATTGTATCCTCCGAGCCTATCAAATTCTAAGCTAAAGTGTTTGATAATTGATATTAGCTTTAATCTTTCTTCTTTACTGATTTGGTTGACCTTTTTATCAGGGTCTATATCCGCTCTTTTTAATATTACTGGGACTAGGGCTTGCGGAATCAAGTCTTTTATTGTATTTGCAATAGACTTGTTGGAATTTTTTTCAAATAAATCTAGTACTATCTCATCCATTTCTTCGAAAGATTCGTAAGCCAAGTCTAAGTATAAGTCCTCGACACCCTCTCCAACTACATATGAAGAAAGCCTAAGCACACTGGGACCTGTAATGAAATTTTTTGATATTAATTGAGCTCCATATTCATTATAAGTTTTATTTTTAGTTTTAAGATAAATATTAGTATTTATATTTAGTGCCTTGATATTAGTAAGGTCGGTATCTTTAAAAAATATTGGCACAAGGCAAGGATATGTCTTACTTACCCTATGGCCAAAGCCATTTGCAAAACTATAGCCATCTCCGGTTGAACCGGTATTTGGATAAGAAAGTCCGCCTGTAGCTATGATTAGCTTATCAAAGTCATAGGCCTTGCTATTAGTTTCTACTATAAAACTATTCTCTGATTTCGAAATCGATGTGACTTCCGCGTCTGTAACTAGCTTTATATTTCTATCTATAATTTCATTTTCAAAAAATCTTACCACATCAGATGCCTTTTCTGATTTGGGAAAGACCCTATCATCTTCTTGGGTCATTAGTTCTAAGCCTGAGTTTTCGAAAAAGCTCATAGTAGCGTAGTTGTCATGTTGACTCCATGAAGAATAGATAAACTTCTTATTGGTCACTATATTTACCAAAAATTCATCATAGTATTTAATATTTGTGATATTACACCTGCCATTGCCTGTCATTAGGATTTTTTGGCCGATGGATGAATTTTTTTCAAGTATAGTCACATTGTTTTCTTTCGTTTTTACATGTATAGCAGCATAGAGCCCACTAGCCCCTGCTCCAATGATTCCTATATTTTTCATATTTATATAAATTTTACCATAAAAAAAGGGATAGACACCTATCCCTTGATAAGACTTACAAAGTCCATATCCTTTTTATCAAATGCTTCGTATTCACCTTCGGCTATTTCGCCTAATTCTATAGCACCGATTTTTATTCTTTGAAGGTCGATGACAGAAGAGCCCAAGACATCAAACATTCTTCTAATTTGCCTATTATAACCCTGCCAAATCTTAACCAAATATGTTGCATCTGATATTTCTCTAATGATAGCCTTCCTAGATATTTCATCATTTCCTATATCGAGTTCACCCTCAAAGGCTTGCATTTTATCATAACTCAGAGCTTTATCTACTTTTACAATATATTCTTTAGATATCCCATTAGATGGATGGGTAAGCTCATTGGTAAAGTCGCCATCGTTGGTTATAATGAGGAGGCCTCGGCTATCCTTATCAAGCCTACCTGCGGCGAAAAATTTTTGTTCTATATCGATTAGATTGTTTAGATCAAGCTCATTGTGAGGGTCGAAATTACTTGTTACGTAGCCCACTGGCTTATTGAGTTTATAATAAAAAAACTGATCTATAGATAATATCTCACCGTCAATCTCAACCACATCATCATCGGCTACATCATAGCCCATTTGTGTCATGACTTCGCCGTTTACTCTTACCTTGCCTGCTGCAATTAGATCATCGGCCTTGCGGCGAGATGTGTAGCCAGATTTAGCTATAAATTTATTAATCCTCATAGGCTTCTTCATCCATTTCTTTGATTTCAGGAAGTTCTGATAAATCAGATATATCAAAATATTGTAAAAATAAATTGGTAGTGACATAGATAATTGGTTTTCCAATCTTATCTAGCCTTCCATTTTCACGTATCAAGCCTCTTTCTACTAAGTTATCAATGGTAGTAGCAGAGCTGACCCCACGAATCTTATCCACTTCTGCACGGGTGATGGGTTGCTTGTAAGCTATAATCGATAGGGTCTCAAGGGCTGATGATGTGAGCCTTTTTGGTGTGCTTGTTACTAGTTTTTCAAAATATTTGTCATGGCTTGCCCTAGTTACAAATTGAAAGCTCGTATCAAATTTTTTGACAATCAAGCCACTTAGAGCCTCATCTCTTTCTTTAATTATTTGACTTAGGGCCTCTGCTATTTCTTTTTTACTCGCATCAGTGATAATCTCTGCAAGGGTTGCTATATCTATTGGTTCGCCCCAGATATACATGACCTCCTCGATGAGGCCTTTTAGGTAAGAAATGTCCATTATTTTCTCTTTCTAATGT
Source organism: Anaerococcus pacaensis 9403502 (assembly GCA_000308255.3). Classification (GTDB taxonomy): domain Bacteria; phylum Bacillota; class Clostridia; order Tissierellales; family Peptoniphilaceae; genus Anaerococcus; species Anaerococcus pacaensis. The sequence continues at coordinate 279,685 of HG326664.1, forward strand.
GAAACTTGTTGCCTTCTTTTTGCTCTAAATATATTTCTTTTAGCTTAAATAGTTCAAGGAGGGCCAAGAAACTTGCGATGCATTCGGATTTTGAGTGAAGATTATTTATAATGAGATCTAGCCTTAGGTCATCTCGGATTTCTAGGGCCTTCCTATAATTAGTCAGATAATCATTGACATCCGGCATCCTAAGTTTTTCTATCACATCTGGCTTTTTGGGTTTTTCATTGAGTCTTAGCATGACTTTTTCAAATTGCGCAGCAAGTATTGCCACATCTTTTGAAATAATCTCATCCTCTCCCTCAAACTTTGACAGGTCCTCGGCGTATTTGGAATGAATCTTTCTAGCCTCATCCTCTAGCGCCTTGAGGTCGTCTTGGACTGATTTGATTTTTTTATATTCCAAGAGATAGGCTATGAAATCCTCTTCGGTATCATCAGTTTCTTCTTTGGGTAAGAGCTTTGAAGACTTGATATTTAATAGAACTGCTGCGATATAAATAAAGCTAGATAGGTCATCTATCTCTGGGTCTAGTTTAGCTATTTCTTCCAAATATGAATTTGTAAGCTCTCCTAGATTTATATCGTATATATCAATCTTATCTCGCTCTATTAGATTTAATAACAAATCAAAAGGGCCCTTAAAGCCCTCTAGTTCAACATATGTTTGCATTTATTATTTGTTTGCTAACTTTTGGTTTATTGCGTATTGGATAGCAATAATTGTCTTTGCATCAGTTATCTCACCATTTTGGACCATATCGTATAGGTCATCAATAGGGTAAGACTGAGCCTCCACATTCTCATCTTCATCTTGGTCAAGTCTATGTTCTACTAAATTGCGAGCTACAAAGAATGATAGCTTGTCATTGGTAAAACCTGGAGATGAGTACATGTTAAATAAGAATTCTATCTCTTCTGGATAGTAGCCCACCTCTTCTTGGAGCTCGCGGCGGGCAGTTTCTACTGGGACTTCGTTGCTGTCTACTAGGCCTGCTGGGATCTCTAAGGTTACTTTATCTATAGCTATTCTATATTGACTTACTAGCCATAACCTGTCATCGCCATCATAAGCTATGATGCCCACGCCCTTATTGTGGTCAACTATTTCTCTCTTTGAGTATTTCTTGTCATGAAGTTCAACTGTATCTACTTTTAGATTTAGGATTTTACCTTCATAGATTATATCTGACTTAATGGTTTTTTCGTAAAATTTATCTTCGCTCATCTTTTAACTCCTCTGCCATAGCAAGCATTTCGCTTGCAGAATTTTTGGTAATATCGGTTATATTCACCCCACCTATGAGCCTTGCTATCTCATTTGTTCTTTCATCTCCAGTGATTTTTTTAGTAGATGATATAGTATGCTCGCCCACATCTTCTTTGGTGATTAGGATGTGATTGTCAGCAAGCGATGCTATTTGAGGCAAGTGGCTAATGGATATAACTTGTCGTTTTTTCGATAAGTCCAGAATCTTCTCCCCAACTATTTGGGCAGTTCTACCGGAAATACCAGTGTCTATTTCATCAAATATCATAGTATCTACATTGTCGTAGTCTGCAAATATTTCCTTAAAGGCTAACATGATACGGGATTTTTCACCACCTGATGCTGTGGATGATAGTGGCTTTAGGTCTTCGCCCTTATTTGTTTTTATCAAAAACTCCACTTCATCTAGGCCTGTAGTATCAATCGCCTCTTTTTTATCAAATTCTATTTTAAATCTACCATTTTTGATATTTAAATCTCTTATAGAAGCATTTATTTTTTCTTCTAAGACTTTACTCTTTTTAAGGCGAATGTCATGTAAGGCATCAGCCGCTTCATCAAGTTTCTTATCAATATCAGCAAGTATGACATCTAGATTTGCCCTTAAGTCTTCTATTTCATCTAGCTCTTTGATTCTAGCTGCAATAGTGTCATAGTATTCGATAATTTCTGCAATACTTGCCCCATATTTTCTTTTGAGATTAAATATATGGCTCATAAGGTCTTCTAGTTCCTGGGCTCTTTCAGGATCGCCTATGAGGGTCTCTTCATGTATGTCCATATCAGAATATATGTCATTTATTTCATCATTGATAGCAGAGAGCCTATCATAAAATTCACTCACCTTTGGATCCATATCGGTAAAGCTTGCTATCTCACTTAAACTTGCTGCAAGCATTTGTGACACAGAGCTTATATCATAGTCACTGGTATCAAGTATATTTTTAGCAGTAGCCACAGCTTCCCTAAGCTCTGTAATGTTATTTAGTCTTTTATATTCCTCATCGAGCTCATCTTCATTTATGGAAAATAAATCGATCGACTCTATTTCTGCTATCTGGTATTTGATAAGGTCGCGCTCACGGGTGATTTCTTCGTCAGTTAAATCTAGATTTTCGTATTTTAAGAGATAATCTCTTTTTTTATTAACGAGCTCTTTGATTTCCCTTCGCAAATCTTTTGTGAGATTGTCATTTGAATAATTGTCTATAAGGTAGATATAATTGGCCTTGTTCATAAAGGCATTGGAGTCGCCTTGATTGTAGATATCTATTAATATTGGAGATATCTCGCGGAGGATAGTGAGATTGCTTACTCTACCATTTATCCTAAGGGTCGATGATTTGTCAGTAATGGTTCTAGTCACTATTAGCTTATCATCATCCTCATCAAAATCTATATTGTTATTTTCTAGAATTTTCTTATTCCTATCATCAATCTCAAAGACACCTTCAATGATAGTCTGGTCTTTGAAACTACCGAGGATATCCTTGTTGGCTTTTTTTCCTAATAATAAATTGATGGCTTCAAGTATCAAGGATTTGCCAGAACCGGTCTCTCCTGTAAGCACGTTAAAGCCATCTTCAAATATAATATGATTCCTTTTTATAATTACAAAATTATCTATAAAAAGCTCAGCAAGCATTATCTAACCATATCCCTAAGTTCTTCAATGAGTTCATCAAGACTTTCATCTTGTTTTGGAGTGATAAATATAGTATCTATCCCTGTTACAATCCCTGCTATTTTTTCAAGCTTTGCATTTGTGATATATTGACCGCATACTGTTGCACAATAAGAAATGGTCTTTATAACACAAAGGCCAGAAGCTTTTTCTACTGAAAGTACAGATTCCTTAAAAATCTTCTCCATACGTTCATTAAGTGTATCATACACAGTGTCGACTACTGTATATTTGTACTCATAATCGTCAGTTTGGACCTTAGATATCCTAAGCTCCTTAATATCACGAGATATGGTAGCTTGGGTCGCATCTACCCCGTGGTCACGCAGCATCTGCGATAGTTGACTTTGAGTTTTTACTTCGTTGTTTTGTATAATATCGAGAATTAGTCTTTGTCTGGTGTATTTTTTCATAATTCTTCCTATTGCTTTCTATTGGTCAGGTAGTCTATTATGTATAAAAGAAAATCGTTATCAGCCATAGCACTTATATTTTTCCTGGCATCGTCATTGCACTTATCTAAAAGATTCATAGCTGTAGGTCTATTTGTGACATTTAAGATATTTAACTCATCTCCGTAGGACTCTTCCAATAGGTCATCTTGGATTTGAAAGGCTAGGCCTAGATTTTCGGCAAAGTCTTCTAATGCCTTTAAAGTATCCTCACCGGCACCCGCTACAAAAGCCGCACCCACTACCGCTGCCCTAAATAAGGCTGCTGTTTTTTTGCTATAAACGTCAAATACATAAGATAAATCAACTACTTTCGGTTGATTGAGGTCTAGGACCTGGCCATCTATCATCCCTTCGTGGCCTGCTGCTCTAAATAGATATTCGCTAGCTTTAAGATACTTACTATTTCTAAGAGATAAAGCAAATAGTAGCCTTGCTGCCTCGTTTAAAAGTGCATCTCCTGTGAGTATCCCAATATCCTCGCCATATTTGGCATGCACTGTAGGCTTACCCCTACGCATCTGATCATTATCCATAGCAGGTAGGTCATCGTGAACTAGTGAATAAGCATGAATCATCTCGATTGCTAGGGCAAATAAGATATCATCTTCACTTATATCTTTATCAAGCATCCTAAGGGTTTCAAAGTAAAGCGTGGCTCTGATTCGTTTGCCAGAATCTGTGGCATAGACCATGGGCTCTATGAGTTTAAAATCTCCCTTAAAGTAAGAAGCAAAGGCCCTATCACAAATCATTTTATTTTCATCAAGTCTAAGTATAAATAGGTCTTTATTCATCTTTACCTATCACTTCGACCTTGGCCCTATAGTCATCGAGCTGATTTTTTAGTTCCTTGTAAAGGGCTGTGGCTTCCTCGTAAATCTTGATGGACTCATCTAGGTTTTCCTTGTTATCTTCAAGGTCCACTAGCAATTCTTCTATTTTTTTATAATTTTCTTCAAATGTCTTATCCATCGATAATACGCGCCCTTACCCTTCCATCACTAAATACTATGTCTATCTCATCGTCAGCCCTAAGGCTGTGTTTTGAATAGATATTTTTATCATTTAAGTCTTTTATGACTATATTTTGCTTTCTATTTTCTATTAAGAGTTCGATAGAATTTAATTTAGACTCTAGTAGATTAAGTTTATTAGCCTTAAAGCTTATGCTATCTGCCATAGCCCTATCTAATGTCTTTTTGATTATCTCAAGGTCTTTATAAGCAAGATCTACACTTCTCCTAGGATTATAAGCCCTAATCTGATTACTAATTAGATTAAGTTTAAGCTCTTTTATAGCAATCTGACTAATAATTATCTCATTCATTTTGGCTAGAGTCTCACGCATTTGTCTTTCTATATTAGCATAATTTCTTATGATATAAGACCCCGCCTCAGTAGGCGTTTGCAAAGACAAATCAGCTACAAGGTCAATAAGTGTATTATCAATTTTATGGCCAATTGCTGCTATAATCGGGGTGTCTGACCTATAGACAGCTTCTATTATGTCTTTATCATTAAAGGTAGATAAATCTTCTGTAGACCCTCCACCACGAGTGATGACTATCACATCAAGACCTCTTTTATCAAGCGCATCTATAGCATCCACTACCATAGCAGATGACTCTGCACCCTGAACTTTTACGGGATAAAGGCTTACCTTGATATCATTTGGAATTTGATTGACTACCGAGATAAAGTCTATAACCGCAGCCCCATCTTTTGATGTAATGAGGCCGACATTTTTTGGTAAATCGTCAATAGATTTTTTATTAGACTCATCAAAGTAGCCCTTTTTTCTAAAATCTTCCTTCATTTTCATAAAGGCAAGATAAGCTTCAGATAGGCCCTTTTCTGCCACTTCATTTACCGCTATCACTATCCTAGATGAATAGTTATTATAAGAGCAAGTTCCTTTGACGTATACCTCTAATCCCTCATCGATCTTAAAGTCTATATCCTTATCATCGACATAATATATAGCACAGTCGATAATGTCTGTCCCCTCTTTTAGGGAGAAATATAGGTGGTCGTTGTTGCGTCTAATATTTGCAAGTTCACCAGCTATATGGACTCTAGATAGAATCGGATCGTGTCTAATATTTGTCTTAAAGTACTCGTTAAATTGAGATACAGTGAGAGCTTTAAGCATCTTTTCTTACTATCTTTCCTAGAATAGAATTTATTATCTGATAGTCTGATTCGTTGCCATAAGTCTTTGATAATTCTACAGCCTCGTTGATTGAGACTTGGTGAGGTATGTCTAGATAGTAAATCTCGTTTAATGATAAAAACAATATGGCTTTGCTAACTCTAGATAGTCTCTTATATCTTTGCTTTAGCTCTTCTACGAGTCTTGCTTCGATTCTTTCATAATTTTCATTATAAGAAATAAGTGAGTCCTTAATAAACTCATTGTCATTTAGTTCGTGATTAGCTAGTGTTTGCTCTAGATTTTCTATTTTATTTATACTATCTTCAAAGATGAGCTTAAAAACCCAATCTCTTTCATCTGTTCTCTTCATCAGATATCTAGTCTTGGTACTGTTACATTCACACGAGCTACAGGTATACCTGTCATTGACTCGATTACTCTGATTACATTTTCTTGAACAGCCTTGACAGTTTTTCTTACATTGATATTTTTGCTAAGATTTACTGTAAGATCGATAATTAGTTTTCCATCTACTTCTGTTATTGCGCTTTTTGGACCTTGTTGCTTTTCTAGATTAATCTTATTATCAGAATGAGTTGTTACTTGTACGCCTGATATTTCCTCGCTAGCTCGAACAGCTAGTTGGTCTAAGATTTCATTGGCAATCTTTACTTGTCCATGTCTAAAAGTATTAGCCATCGCTCTCTCCTTATACTCTAGATAGGTAGTCTCCAGTTCTGGTATCTATCTTGATCGTATCGCCTTCATTTACAAATACTGGAACTTGTACAACTGCACCTGTTTCTACTGTAGCTGGTTTTGTAACGTTTGTAGCTGTATCGCCTTTGATGCCTGGTTCTGTTTCTATTACATTAAGTTCAACAAAGTTTGGAGCTTCAACGTTAAATGGTTTACCTTGGTATATTTTCATAGTCACTGTATCATTTTCACGTACATACATAATTGCTTCTTCAACTGCTTCGTATTCTAGACCAAGTTGTTCAAATGTTTCTGGGTCCATGAAGTAGTAAAGTGTGCCATCATTGTATAAATATTGCATTTCTTTGGTAGAAATCACTGCATTTTCAAACTTATCATTTGGGTTAAATGTAACATCCTTGGTACCGCCACCCATTACTGAACGGATCTTTGCACGTACGAATGCTGCTCCCTTACCTGGTTTTACGTGCTGGAAGTCCACTACTTGATAAACGTCGTTGTCATAAACAAAGGTAACACCTTTTCTTAAATCATTTGCTGAAATCATAATTCCTCCTAAGTATTTCTTACATTATTATACCATATCGTGAATTTTATTGACAAACAAAATTGGCTTAATATTGTCAATTTACTTAAAATATACCCTTAATTATTCACATATTGGGTATAAATACTCCATGAAAAAGTTAGCAATTATCTCTGAATTTAATCCATTTCACAATGGTCATGAATACATTTTAAATAAAGCAAAAGAAGAAACAGGGGCAGATATCGCCATTAGCCTTATGAGTGGTGACTTTGTACAAAGGGGTGAACCAGCAATTATCGATAAGTTTGCCAGGGCTGATAGTGCTATGAAATCGGGTTTTGATATGGTAGTTGAAATGCCAGTTCATATCAGCCTCCAATCGGCCGAATACTTCGCCTCAGGCTCTGTCAAAATCTTAGATAAACTAAACGTAGACTATCTATGTTTTGGGATAGAGAAAATTGAGCCAGGTGAATTTTTGGAAAAAGTTGAAATCTTAATCAATAGAGCCGATGAGCTAGATAATCTTACCAAAGAATATATGAAAGAAGCCTCATTTACCAAGGCCCGCTATGACGCTACATGTGAGATTCTAGGAGAAAATGATTTTATAACATCAAATAATATCTTGGCTTTAGAATACATCAGGGCCATTCATAAGATAAATTCATCTATGAAGCCTATCCCTATCAAAAGAATTTCATCTGCCAATAAGGATGGAAATCTTCGTGATACTAATATCTCATCATCCACAGCCATTAGGGCCCATATCGACAAGGACTATAAGACCCATGTGCCAGCATATTCTTATGAAAATATAAATGCCTTTATAGATAAATACGGTAAGGTAAGCATGAATTACTTTTATGAAATATTTAAATTCTTAATTCTTATGGAACGCAGGCCTTTTGAGGGGGTAGTAGGCTATGAAGATGGAATGGAAAATTATTTCAAAAGACTAGTGATGATTTCATCAGACTATGGGGACTTCATCACTCGTGCTACCACAAAAAGATATCCTACATCTAGGATAAAGCGTATGATGATAAATTATATACTTGAAAACAAGGCTGCTTTCAATATGTATAATATTGGCTTTTATAGGGTCTTGGGCTTTAATGAAAAATCTGAATTTGTATTTAAAGACAGTAAACTAAAACCAGTACTTACAAAAAAAGATGGAGATGAGCTCAGCTTTACCGATCAGATGTTATATTCACAAATGGTCGATGCATCAAACCTTTATTCGCTAGCCTTAAATAGAGAAGTGTACCTGGATTATACAAAAAAAATTGGACGCTATTAAAAAGCGTCCTTTTTCTTATCTGGATTCTAAGATTGATCTTCTATTTTTTTCTAGTTGTTGAGCTAGTTGGCTGAAGTTTTCAGCAGAAGATGAGAATAATTTGTCGATGTATTCGTATGATTGTTGGCGAAGTTTATTTGCTTCTGCAGCTGCTTCTTGTAAGATTCTATCTGCTTCACCACGTGCTTGTTGGGTGATTTCATGCTCAGATACCATTTTTTGGTATTGAACTTTTGCTTGCTCTTTGAAGTTTTGGATTTCAGTGTCAGCTTGAGCTAACCTTTCGTTTGCCTCTGCTTCTGCTTCACCTAGGATTCTATCTTTTTCTGCGTAGGTCCATTCTGCTTGTTTGATTTCTTGTGGAAGTGCATCCTTCATTTCAGCAAGGATTTCGTAAATTTCGTCTGGATCTACTGATACTTTTCTAGAAAAAGGTACTGCAGATGCCTCATCCATTATGTCTTCCATCTCATTGATTAGTTGTGTAATTGTGTTTGCCATGTGCCATCCTCCTTAATAATTATATTTTTCTCTAATTCTATTTTCCACGTTTTTACTTACAAAAGGTGATATATCACCCTTAAAACTTGCCACTTCTTTCACTCCACTTGATGATATGAAGGAGTAATTGGAGTTGGCTAATAAAAATATTGTTTCAAGCCCTTCGTATAATGAGCTATTGATGCGGGCGATATTTTTTTCGTATTCATAGTCTGCTACTGCTCTGAGTCCACGAGCTATGACTTTGCAATTTTCTTTTTTTGCAAAATTTACCATCAGCCCATCAAATGATTTAATAGTTACATTATCTAGCTTGTGTTCTCTGAGCTCTTCTCTAATCATCTCTTCTCGCTCATCTAAGCTAAAGAGTGATTTCTTCTCTTCATTAATTAGGATTGCAACGATTACTTCATCAAACATGCCATTTAAGCGCTTGATAATATCTAGGTGTCCATATGTAAGTGGATCGAAGCTCCCTGGGTATATTACTTTCATTTTATATATATATTAACGAATTTCCTTCCATATGTCTTTTCTTTTATAAGATATAAATCATCATCAAATTTTAAATCTCTATCTGATTCTGTTATCACTATACCATCCTCATTTAACAATTCATTATTAATTATAATATCTATTGCGCTAGCCAGATAATCTGTATCATAAGGTGGGTCTAGGAAAATATAGTCAAATTTGATCTCCTTGGCACTATAGGTCATAAGAGCAACTTTGAAGTCTGCTATGCTGATATCATAATTATCTGTATCAAGCTTAATTAAATTTGCTTCAAGAGTTTTTGCGATTTTCCTATCTGCCTCATTAAAGTAGACAAAAGATAAATCTCTTGATAAGAATTCTATACCCATTTGTCCAGATCCACTAAACAAATCTAGGGCTACCGAGTTGGGATTTATTGGGTAGAGCATATCGAATATAGCTTCTTTTATTTTATTATCAGTTGGTCTAGTTGTATTTCCTTTTGGGCCATCAAGCTGAAAGCCCTTGTACTTGCCTGCTACTACTCTCATTAATTAAGTATAATCCTTTTATCTTCTTTAAAGAACTTTTCTATATAAGCAAAATTTACATATTTGTAATCATAAGTCTTTACATAATCTAAAATCTCAAAACTCTTGTCAATTTCATCTGCTGTCATAGACAGATATTCGATTTGGTTTAAGTTTCTGCCGTGCTGGATAGCTGATAATATCTTGCCTCCACCACGTAGATCGTAGTCTTTTTTGGCTATATCAAAACCATCTTCGTTGTTTACTAAGATATTTAGCTTTGAGTTATTATCAATATGCTTACTTACCAGATAACAATATGACTCATGCTCGCCACGGCCTACCCTACCGCGCAATTGGTGGAGAGATGAGAGGCCAAAGTGGTTGGCATTATAGATAAGCATTGTGTTGGCATTGGCCACATCTATACCTACCTCTATTACTGTGGTAGATATGAGGATGTGGATTTTCCCTGATGCAAAATCCTTTAGTGTCTTATCTTTATCGGCTGCTTTCATATCGCCGTGGAGTTTGGCAACGTTATAAGCCTTAAACTTGTTTTTATATCTTTTATATAGGTTTTCTACGCTGTTTTTATCTTCAGCATCGATGTTATTACTAACTACATAAATCTGTCTACCGGCCTCGAGGTTTTTGCTTATTTCAAAAAATAGTGAATCTTCCATCGCCTGATGGACTACCTTGGTCACAATCGGCTTACGGCCGGCTGGCCTTTCTGTTATAAGAGATAGGTCTAAGATTTTTGATAATCTAAGACTCACTGTCCTTGGTATGGGAGTTGCTGTCATGGACAAATAATTTACTCCATCAGCCTTCATCCCTAGCATCTGCCTTTGATTTACACCAAACCTATGCTGCTCATCATTTACTACAAATTTGAGATTCTTAAAAGTCACATCCTCTTGAATGAGGGCATGAGTACCAATCACTATATCTATATCACCAGCAGCAAGTTTTTCCTTAAAGTCTGCCTTGTTTTTTGTAGACCCCGTTAATAGACCTGCTGTAAGGCCAAAGCTTTCTATTAACTTTAGATTTTTCTCAAACTGCTGGGTGGCAAGAACTTCTGTAGGCACCATCATGGCTGACTGATAGCCGTTTAGGCCAAAGACAATCATAGCAATAATAGCAACAATTGTTTTACCAGAGCCCACATCTCCAATCAGGAGCCTATTCATCAAGTCTTCACTCTCGGCATCAGCTAGGATTTCCTTTAGAGAAATCAGTTGGCTACGAGTAAGGGTAAAGCCAATTTTCTCCAGTATATCATCGAGATTATAAGATAGGTTTAATTTTTCTTTTTTATTAAGCTTTCTATTGATGTAGTCGATATATATAAGCTCTTTGGTAAAGTCCATGACTTTTATATCAGACTTTGCTTTTATAAGTTTATTTATATCAGTTGGTTTGTGAATTTCAGTTAAATTTTGAAATTTACTTCTCATTCCCATCTTATCTAGGATGGGCCCTTCAAATATTTCCTCACTGGGATCAAAGTTTTTCATAGCATCATTTATAAAGCCACTGAGTTGTTTTTGATTGATCCCTGCAGTGAGTGGATAGATTGGGATGATAGATCCTATTTGATCATCGTCTAGTTCTACAAACATAGGATTGATTGCTTCAAGGCTATTGTTATTTAAACTTACCTTGGTATAAAATTTATAAGTCTCACCCATTTTGAGTTTATTAGCCGAAAACCTATCATTAAACCATATGAGTTTGATTTTATGATTTGTGGCTGGTTCACTTGCAAAAATATAGGAGATTATGCCCCTGCTGGTCCTCTTTTGATAAGCCCTCGATTCAATCTTCCATTCAAAGTAGGATTTCTTATCAAGCCTTGCCGTCTCAAGATTCACCAGCTCTCTCCTATCCTCAAAGGCTGTCGGATAGTAATTGTACAAGTCACTGACTGTGTATATATCTAGTTTTCTTAATAAATCTTTTTTCTTTGGGCCTATTCCCTTTAGATCTCTAAGATTCATATTATTCTAGAGTGATTGTGTAATAATAAACTGGTTGGCCACCGTAAACTAATTCGATGTCTAGGTCCTTGTGTTTTTTGCTAAGTCTTTTTACCATTTCTTTGGCATCGCGCTTATCGATATCAGATCCGTAATAAACTGTCACTAGAGAAATACCACTGTCATTTGCAATAGCTTCCTCTAGAGTTCTAGCAACAGAATCTTCTAATGATTTTTCACTAGCTATGATATCTCCATCGAGTATACCAAGATAATCATCTTTTTCGATTTCCACTCCGCCTACAGATGTATCGCGGATAGAAATAGAAAATTCTGCTATGTGAATATCTGCAATTGCCTCATTCATATTTTCTACGTTTTCTTCTATATCAGAGTCTTCGTCAAATTCTAACATAGCTGTAAATGTCTCTGGGATAGATCTAGTTTCAACTACTACAGCATTCTTTTCTGTAATAGAAGCTGCTTGCTTAGCGCTCATTATGATGTTTTTATTATTTGGGAAGATGATTACATTTTCTGCATTCACGCGTTCTAAGCTATTGTATATATCTTCTGTAGATGGGTTCATAGTTTGGCCACCAGATATGATTTGGTCAATATTCATTGATTTTAATATTGAATCATAACCTTCCCCACGGCTTACAGCTATAAAACCATACTTTTTCATTTGACTAGCTTTTTTCTTAAGAATCTTGCCTAGGTCTGGCTTTAAGTTTTCTAGCTCCGCCCTTAAAATCACACCTTCTACATTAATCATTTGAAGAACTGCTGAAGGGTTTTCTGTTTTTAGGCTTAAGTCTAAGGTCTCATCAGCGAAATTATCTTCAATTTCATCAGCCATGTGGCCTAGGTTATTAATGATATTTTTTACTGAATCTTCAGTTGTAGCAATTTTTAAAGTTAGGGCAAATGGCCATTCGTAAGCTATGACTTCAGATGATTCGATATCTTCGATATTCATATCTGAATTAAGAGCAGAAAAAGCTCCTTTTAGTAAGATAATCAGACCTTGGCCACCAGAGTCCACTACTCCCGCTTCTTTTAGAACTGGTAGTTGATTAGGTGTATTATCTAGGGCTATTTGGCCTTCTGCTATGATTTCGTATAGGTATTTATCAATCTCGATATCATCAGCATAAATCTGATCTGCCTTTTCAGTCATTTTTTGGCTGACAGTAAGTATTGTACCTTCAGTTGGCTTCATAACTGCCTTATATGCCGTCTTATTAGCAGTCTCAAATATTTCTTTAACATCATTTGCTGAGATAGTTGCCTTACCCTTTAGCGCTTTGCTCATACCACGAACAAGTTGAGATAAGATAACACCAGAGTTACCACGTGCTCCCATCAGAGTCCCTTGAGATAGTCCCTTAGCTAGGTCATCTACATTTGTTGGGCTCACACCTGCTATCTTGTCCACACCTGACTTCATAGTCATGGTCATATTGGTACCTGTATCTCCATCTGGAACTGGGAAGACATTAAGGTCGTTGACCAATTCTTTGTTTTCATTTAACAGTTCATAAGCTCCAAGTATCATCTGCTGGAGTTTACTTGCATCAATTTCTCTCATTATTCACCAATTCCTTGTACTAAAATATTCACTTGATTTACTCTTACATTTAAAGATTTTTCTAATTTATATTTCACATTATCAATTATGTTTTGAGCAACCACTGCTATCCTTACCCCATATAAAACAAATATTGAGATATAAACATCAATGGTACCGTCGTCTTTCTTTTGAATTTCAACTCCCTTGGCCATATTTTCAAGTCTTAAGAGTTCATATATATCATCTTTTGCAGATCTACGAGCGAGCCCCACTACTCCATAGGACTCCATAACTGTTGCTGCTATGATATTTGAAATCACTGAATCATCGATGGTAACTTTTCCATAATTATTCACATATTTTATAGTCATTGTCTCCTCCATTATTTAAGGATAAATTTATATACAGTATATTATATCACAGGCATACATATATTTATACTATACTGGATAAATTTAGAATAAATATGTTGACATAAAGCCAGTTAGTGTTATCATTATTATATATTGCTAATCATAATTGCGATCCGCAATAAGTACACTATGGAAGCGATATTATAAACTTTAATGAATATGTTAATAAATTTCACTAATTACATTGTAGCCGATGGCTTTGTACACACATTGTAATTATTTATTGAGGGAAAATTTATTAATGTATTATTTTTTTGCCTTAAAATAGACAGGATAATTATGAATTACTTAGAACATGTCAGAAATGAGTGTATTGATTGTGGTCTATGCACTAAAAACTGTCCCTTTTTATCAAAATATAATATAAATCTAGCAGAGTATACCGATAGAAATGACCTCGCCTTTTCTTGCTTTGAATGCAACAAATGTGCTAGTGTTTGTCCTAAGCATTTAAATGGCAAGTATGTTTCTAAAGCCTTGCGTGAAAAAAATCCTTCATATAAATTTGTTAAAATCAACAAGGATTCTTATATATTCAAGAATCCACCAAAGGCTAAAGAAAAATCAAAAGACTTCCTATACTTAGGCTGCAATTTCCCAGCCTTCTATCCAGAAACGAGTCAAGCCCTTATCGATATCTTTAAGGACCATGGTTTTGATTTTTCGATTGACTGCTGCAGAAAACCAATTGCAAGTACAGGCTATCCTAATACCCATAGCCAAAGCCTTGATCAGGAAATAGAAAAGCTAGATATAGATAGGATAGTGACAGTTTGTCCAAATTGCTATCACTTTATGCAAAATGAGTATAAAGCAGAGGTCATAAGCATATACGATTGGCTAGATGAATATAATCTAATCCAGTATATCGACGATGATTGCAACGTATTTTTTCCATGTTCAGATAGGTACAACCGCAAGATATTTGACACTATAAAGAAAAATATCAGATCATATAATGACAAATACACATCTATAAACTGTTGCGGATCTGGAGGACTTGCTTCAAAAAAAGAAAGCGAGATAGCAGAAGCTATGACAAAGGCCATCAAAGATGATAAAGTCTACACCTATTGTGCCACTTGTTCAATGAGATTTGCTGAACTTAACGAAGTCCACCATTTTCTATCAGTATTTTTAGGTATAGATGAAAAAGTAAAGACAAATTACCTGCCAAATGCATTAAAGGCAAAATTTTTCAAATAACCGAGGAGAACATGTTGAATAAAAATTATAAAAAAGTGATTCTTGCTCTAACTATTGGGCTTGTATCACTAAATATTACAGCTTGTAACAATGAAGAGGCTAAGGCTCCTACTGAAGAAGTACAAACAGTAGAAGAACCTTCTACAGAAGTAGCAGAAACTACCCCTACAACAGAAGAGGCTGAAACTACAGAAACAGAAGATAGCAAACCAGCTGATGAAGATGCTGAAACAGAAGAAACAGCCACAACTAATCAAGAACTAACTGATAAAGTCATTGTAGATGTTGATTATGTAAAAGACATCATCGATGGTAATGTCGCTGTTGATGACTATGTCATAGCAGAAGTTAGCTGGGGTGATTCTGAAGCTAGCCCTTCTTACCTAACTAGCCACCTACCAGGTGCTATCCACATCAATACAGATGATTTTGAAGAAGGCCCAGTTTGGAACTTCAAATCTGATGATGAAATCGTAGATTCCCTATTAAAATATGGTGTAGATAATGATACTACTCTCATTGTCTACGGCCCAGATTCAGGTGCAGCTAGAGTTGCCCTTGCAGCTATGATGGAAGGTGTCGAAAATATTAAGCTAATGGATGGCGGACTTACAGTTTGGGAAGCTAAAGGCTATGATACAGAAGATGGCGAAGTAGCTCCAGTAGCTAAAACTGATTTTGGTAGAGAATATCCAGCTCGTCCAGAACTTATAGTAAGCCTCGATGAAGCTATAGCTGATATCGAAAACGAAGATGATGACAAGCAATATATCGCAACAGATACTTACGATGAATATACTGGTAAAATCAGTGGATACTCATATATACCAAAAGCTGGCGAACTTCCAGGTGCATTATGGGGCCATGATGAAGCTGACTACAAAAACGAAGATGGCACATATATTAGCTATGAAGATATGGTAGCCATGCTAGAAGGCGAAGGCGTAGATATTACTAAACCAATGATCTTCTACTGCGGTACCGGCTGGAGAGCAGCACTTCCTATGCTAAGATTCTACGATAATGGCATCGAAACAAAACTATTTGATGGTGGCTGGAACGAATGGCAAATGCACGATGAATTACTTGCTCAAGTAGGAGATCCTAGAGAAGGATCTGAACTTATACCAGTAGGTGATTTATCAAATGAAAAAGCCCAAGGATACTAAAAATAAAGTTTTTACAGTCATTGAGCTTATCCTTCTCTTGGGGCTGGTAGTCCTCGACTATTTCACCCGCAAGAGAATGGGCGCTATGAGAACTGTTCTATTTTATAACTACAAGTTCGAAAACCAATATAATATAAAGGCTATATTTATAGTAATAGCTATATTATTTATAGTTGCAAGCTTTTACACTTGCTATAAATATCACAAAATTTCTATAAAAAACCTTGTAATTCCGTTAATAATGATTATAATATTAATTGGAAATTTCAAAAGGTTAAAACTTATGAAATATATCACATTAGTAGTATTAACTATAATACAGATACTACAAATTATTAAGGAGAGAGATATGAAATATTCAAACAAAGCACTTGCCCTACTATTAGTAGGTGGATTTACACTAGTTGGTTGTAATAACGCTAATCAAACAGCAGAAAATGCACCAGCTACTGAGACAACTGAGCCAGCTGAAACTACTGAGACAACTGAGCCAGCTGAAACTACTGAAACAACTGAAACAGCAGCAGCAAATTACAATGAAATTACAGGTGAAGAACTAGATAAGATCGAAGAAGATGACAAAGAAAAAGAAAATTATCTAGTAATCGATGTTAGAGATGCTGATAAATACGCAGAAGGCCACATCAAACACGCTCTATCTATCCCAGAATCTGAACTTGCTGATAGAATTTCTGAAATCGAAGACTTTAAAGGTTCTGATGTAGTAGTTTACGCTGATACTGCAGCAAATTCTGCCGCAGCAGCTCAAACATTAGCTGATAATGGTTTTACAAAAGTTCATAATGCAGCAGGCCTTGATGAATTTACTTACACAACAAATACAAAAGCAAGAACAGCACTTCCAGAAGAATTCAAAGAATTAGCAGCAAGCGGTGACTACACAATCGTTGACGTACGTGATCCAGAAGATTACAACAAAGGTACCATGCCTGGTGCAATCAACGTACCAGTAGATCAAGCAGAAGAACTTGTACCAACACTTCCAACAGACAAACCATTCCTAACATACTGCTATTCTGGTAACAGATCATGGAAAGTAGCAAATATGCTTGCTGAAGAAGGACATGAAGTTATCAATGCATGGGATGGAACTAAAGAATACGACGGATACGATCTATCAGAAGCTAACTAGGAACTAGCTAATGGATCATAAAAACGACAGAGTAGAGAGGATAGAAGACACTCGAGTTAAAAAGAGTGGCAAGATTGCTATCCTCCTCCCTATTGGGATCCTTATATTAGCTTATCTACTTATCCCTGCCTTTAGAGAAGGGGTAAACGGGGCTATTAGCGCCCTAAAAAATGGTGGTCTTTCTGGAGTAATAGAATATATTAGAAGTTTTGGTAAAGCTGCAGCTGTAGTATCATTTTGTCTGATGCTACTCCAATCTGTTATAGCACCTATACCTGCAGTTCTAATCACTCTAGCCAATGCAGCTATTTTTGGCTGGGTCAAAGGAGCTATCCTATCATGGACATCTGCCATGGCTGGTGCTGCATTATGTTTTTTCATAGCGCGCGCCCTAGGCCGTGATGCAGTTATTAGCCTAACTAGTGAAAATGCCCTAGACAATATAGAAGAATTCTTTGCCAAATACGGCAAGCACACTATCCTTATTGCAAGACTCTTACCCTTCATATCATTTGATATCGTAAGTTATGCAGCAGGCCTTACATCTATGGGCTTTTGGGGATTCTTTTTAGCTACAGGCTTAGGACAATTGCCTGCTACTATCATCTATTCTTACACAGGTGGAGAATTAGATGGTGGTGCTCGTGGCATCCTAATCTTTGTAGTAGTATTCTCAATACTGTTCGTAGCCGGAGTCGCATTCAGGAAATACTATAATGACAAACACAAAACAAATTTCTAAGATTATAAAAGCTATCCTCGTGATAGCTTTTGTTATATGGTTAAATCAATATGTAAATATAGACATGCTACAGGCTAGGATAATGAGCTTTGGAGCACTCGCACCTCTTGTATATATCATCCTATATACTGTCCTCCCTGCCCTATTTTTCCCAGCTATAAGCCTCGTAGTCCTAGCTGGTCTACTCTTTGGCTTCTATCAAGGCCTAGTGTATACAGCCATAGCTGTGGTAACCAACACTATCTTTATGTATTTAATCAGCAATAAATTAGCTAAAGAAAAAATAGCAAATACAGTTCGCGGTAAATTACCAAAAAAATACTACGATCTAATCTACAGCAAAAATCAAAAGGTACTTGTGACTACATTTTTTGTAGCTAGATTTATACCAGTGATTCCTTATATATTGGTAAATTATCTAGCAGGCCTCACTGAGATTAACTTTTTCTATTATCTCATTACTACCATAGTAGGAGTTATCCCATGGATGATGGTATACTTAAATATCGGAGCCAATGTCGGCGATGTGACTAGCAAGGAATTTATGTTTTCAGTTATCATTCTTGTCGTATTTACTATCCTATCACTCGTAGCTAAAAATATAATCGAGAAGAAAAATGGTATCAATAATAATCCCGACCTATAATGAGATAGATAATATAGAAAAAATCGAGGCTGTACTTGCTAATATGGACGGAGACTTCGAGGTCATCTTTACAGATGGTTACAGCACTGATGGGACTTTTGATAGAATATCTTATCCAAAGATCCAGGAGACAAAAACCAGGGCCCTACAGATGAATGCTGCTGCTAAATACGCTAAAGGAGATTACTTATTCTTTTTACATTGTGATAGTATAATAGGCCGAGATGCCGTCATTCACATAGAATCTAGTGGCTTAGAGTGTGGGTGTTTTACTCTAAAATTTATGCCTACTAATTTCATAATGAAATGGGGCGAACTTTTTTCAAATATAAGAGTCCGAATGAACCATATTGCCTTTGGTGACCAGGGGATTTTTATAAAAAGAGATCTATTTAATCAAATGGGTGGCTATAGGGAAATCCCCCTCATGGAAGACTTAGCAATATCTGCAGACTTGATGGATCTGGGCTATAAAATCAAGCAAATTGATTATCCTATTATTACTTCAACTAGAAGATTTGAAGGTAAGCCTATTAGGGTCGGTATAAAGATGAAAAAACTCCAAAAGATGTTTAGAGCAGGCTACCCAATCGAAAAAATCGCTGAAATATACAATAACATGTAAAAAGCTGGCTTTATCTGCCAGCTTTTTCTATTACGTCAACTATAAATGCCATAGCATTTATATCTTCATTTATTTGTGGTAAATTTACAGTCTTATCATCTCCATCGGCCAAATATCCATAAAAAAGATTCTCATCAACCTTGATATTTTTTTCATGATCTGTGAAAAATTCTGGATTGGTAATATAAAGAGCAGCAAGTGCATCCCAGACTACTAGCTCTCGTTCTCCAAATTCATCGAGGAATTCATCAGTCATTCTCAGAAGTGATGGCTTAAGATAGTTCATAAAGCGGGAATTATACTCTGGATTGCGGTCTACCCTATAGCGATGGGCCATGCAGTTATTTCCAGTGATGATATCAGCTTTCTTTACTCTTTCTAAGATATATCGGGTAGATAAATAGTCAATGCTAAGGTTTAGCTCCCTCATTACTTTTTTGTTAAACTGGAGCTTTTCTGTTATCCCACCCATGGCTACAAAGCCAGCTAGCTTATTAGGATCCATACCTAGGGAGATGGCCTTTTGGGTATTGGTGGTAGCTCCTAGCGATAAGATGATAATATCATCGTTATTTTCTACTTCTTCCTTGATAGCATAGGCTGCTTCATGTGGGTATATACCGCCCTTATAAAGGGGCACATCGATATCTAAATCGCTAAGCATCTTAGCAGTCGCATTATATGTCACATCCTCATCATTGTTGCCAAATGTAGTAGTAATCATCCTCACATCGACATCATCACATGACAATAGATAAAATACGGCAAAGGCATCGTCCATATCACAATCAGTCACATCTATAGTACAATCTGTATCAATTATTACTTTTTTCAAAACATCTCCATATTCCGCTAATTAAAGCCTATCACCATTTTTTTGTATGATGTCTTCTGTGATTTCGATTGCATGTGGAATGCATGCCCCGCATACTGTTTCAAGCTTGCCCTCATCTAGGGCCCTTTGCATATCGTTATTGATATTAAAACCAATTAGGTCTACGCACTTAGTAGATTTCATTTTTTCATTGAATCTTTCAGTGAGTTCTTCGGTAAGCTTTTTTAGTTTCATCCTGTCTTCAAAGTCGAGTGTACCATACTTTAGGCCAAGAGCCATATATGCTCCGGTGAGGGCCCCGCATGTGTCGGCCTTATACATACCCATCTCAAATGGTGTTGCGATTTTCATAGCAGTTTCTTCATCCATGCCCATTTCTGAGGCAAAGTATGAGAAAACTGTCTGGGTGCAGTTGAACTCTCTTTCTAAATAACTATTAATTTTATCAGTATCCATCATAAAACCTCTCTATCATATCTAAAAACTCCATGCTCAAGAACTTATTTATTTTTGCATATGTTTCATCATTACTTAAAAATCTTCCCTGATCGTATTCGACCTTGGCCATGGAACACCATGTGATGCCTCGCAGTGAATTAAACATCAGATATTTATAAAATTTTTCATAGTCGACTGGCCTATACTTTTCGTATTCTTTAAGGAAATCCAGCATTTCAGCTTCAGTTAATATGACATCAGTCTTCCAATTGGTGGTGGTAGGAACTAAGAAATGGGCCAGGTCTTGTTCGCACTCTCCTATGATTGGCTTTTCCCAGTCGATTATCACAGACCTATCTCCTATGATAAAGTTTCTATTATTTAGCTCTGTGTTTATAATACAAGGATTTGTGATATCAGAATCAAGCCCACTAGCCTTTGCCTTTGCCATGAGCTTATCAATACGTTCTATTACTTCTTCATCACGATTGTCGTAATCCTGATAATGGCTATACATCTCAACAAACTCTTCATACATGCTGAAAAAGGGCTTATCAGCATATATGAATCCATTAAAATCCGAATCTAGATTATGAACTGAACTAAGAAGCCTTGCTGCTATTGCCATATCCTTATGATAATCAAGCGGCCTACCCTCGATGTATTCCATAGTAAGAAAGCTCTTTGGTAAATACTTACCTCTTTTATAGTAATTATAAACAATAGGTGTAACGTTTGATTTTTCTAATACTTTAAGAGCATCATATTCGTATTTTAATTGCTTATCTCCTAGGTGGAGTTGACTGGCTAGATTTATTCTGATTACAGTATCATCCAGCAGATAATTTAAATTGTACTCACCACTACCTAGGTGCTCGACTCTCTCATCATCAAATTCAGCTATCACTAGGTCTTCCATGGTATCGATATCTCTGATCTCATCTAAAAGATAATATGATTTATTTAAAGACTTTACTTTTTCAATCGTTTCATCGAGTACGGTTGGAGTGGAGTATTTGATATCTAAAAATATATCTATGGGCTCTTTCATAGCAACTAGGCCATAGCCCCCATCCTTAGCAGGCCCTATCACGACATCATAAGCATCAAGCTCCTTAAAAGCTTCTGAAATGTAGTCCTTGCTAATATTTTCTAAATCAGAGCCGATAAGGACTACTTTGTTATGATTTTCTAGTTCATTGTATAGAGCCTTCTTCATCTTCTCCCCTAGATCAATGCCTGTTTGAGGTATTTTCTCTCCATCTATAAAATCAATATCAGATATATTTCCATTATAATAGATCGTGTATTCGTAGCCACTTTCTCTTATCAATTTAAAATTATCCATAATAAGTTTTATCATTAAATCTAGGCGTTCTTTTTCTGTGAGAAAATTTGAAAGTCTTGTCTTGCTATTAGTTAGATTGGGTGCCTTTGTAAAAAATATAATTTTATCCATAAATTTGCATAAAAAAATTGCCATACCGAGGTATGGCAATTTGTAAAATTCCTATTTTCCAGCTAGTCTCTTATATGTTTCGTATCTATCTTTAGCAGCTTTTTCTGCTTCAGCATATAGTTCATCAGCTGTTTCTGGGAAGGATCTCTTGAGTGATGAGTATCTTACTTCGCCTTGGATAAATTCTTGGAATGATTCACT
The DNA here is from genome assembly GCA_000308255.3 of Anaerococcus pacaensis 9403502. GTDB lineage: Bacteria > Bacillota > Clostridia > Tissierellales > Peptoniphilaceae > Anaerococcus > Anaerococcus pacaensis. The sequence goes on from HG326664.1 coordinate 301,763, forward strand.
TGGTTCTTTAGAATCAAGTATGAATGGATTCTTACCTTCGTCAGCGAGTCTTGGGTCAAATCTCCATAAGTGCCAGTAACCTGCATCTACTGCTTGTTTTTCTCTAAATTGCGATTTACCCATACCCATTCTGATACCGTGGTTGATACATGGTGCGTATGCGATGATTAGAGATGGTCCATCATAGCTTTCAGCTTCTTTGATAGCTTTGATTGTTTGGTTTTGGTTAGCACCCATAGCAATTTGAGCTACATAGATGTAACCATAAGAAGTCATCATTAGACCAAGGTCTTTTTTACGTACTTTCTTACCTGATGCAGCAAATTGTGCTACTGCTGATAGTGGAGTTGCTTTTGAAGATTGTCCACCTGTGTTTGAGTAAACTTCTGTATCGAATACTAGGATGTTGATGTTTTCGCCAGATGCTAGAACGTGGTCTACACCACCAAATCCGATATCGTAGCTCCAACCGTCACCACCGAAGATCCATAGAGATTTCTTGATTAGGTAGTCTTTTAGGTTTAGTACTTTTTCTAGTGCGCTTGCTGCAGCTTCGTTATCTACAGTTTCGTTTTCTAGGCTAAGGATTTTAGCTGCTGCTTCTTTAGAAGCTGCTACATCATCTTTACCTTCGATCCACATTTTGAATGCTTCGTTGTATGGGCTGTCTACCCCAGCTTCTAGGAAGTCGTTCATGTATGTTTCAAGTAGGTGTTTGTTAGATTCGTTAGCTAGTTTCATACCGTAGCCGTATTCAGCTGCGTCTTCAAATAGTGAGTTACCCCAAGCTGGGCCTTTGCCTGTAGCTAAGTTCTTTGCATAAGACATAGCTGGTGCAGAAGCTCCCCAGATTGATGAACAACCTGTAGCGTTTGCTACATACATTCTGTCACCAAACATTTGTGTAACTAGTTTAGCATATGGAGTTTCACCACAACCTGCACATGCGCCTGAGAATTGAAGAAGTGGTTGTTTAAATTGGCTGCCTTTTAGTGTCATGTCATCCATAACATCTTCTTTGTAGCCTACTTCTTCATGAGCGTATGTCCATAGGTCTTTTTGGTTTTCTACTTGTTCTTCGAATGGTTTCATTAGAAGAGCTTTTTCTGGAGCTGGACAGATGTCTGCACAGTTACCACAACCAGTACAGTCTAGTGGAGAAACTTGAATTCTAAATTCGTATTCATCCATACCTTTACCGATTGCTTTTTTGGTTGTAAAGCCTTCTGGTGCGTTTGCTTTTTCTTCTTCTGTTACTAGGAATGGCCTGATTACTGCGTGAGGACAAACGTATGAACATTGGTTACATTGAATACAGTTTTCTAGTTGCCATTCTGGTACGTTTAGTGCGATACCACGTTTTTCAAATGCTGTTGTACCTGATTCGAATTCACCGTTTTCAATACCCACAAATGCTGATACTGGGATATCATCTTCTTTTTGTTCTACCATTGGCATAACAATGTTTTTGATGAATTCTGGTAATTCGCGTTCTTCTTTAGCTTCATCTTGAGCTTCAGACCAGTTAGCTGGAACTTCAACTTTTTGAGCAGCTTCAAGACCTGCATCTACAGCACCGTAGTTCATGTTTACGATATCGTCACCTTTGTGACCGTATGATTTAACGATAGAGTCTTTTAGGTAGCCTACTGCTTCTTCGATTGGAAGTACTTGTGCAAGGTTAAAGAATGCAGCTTGCATTATCATATTTGTTCTAGATCCTAGACCTAAGTCTTGAGCTATGTGAGAAGCGTCGATAATGTAGAAGTTGATGTTCTTATTTGCGATTTCTCTTTTTAATTTAGCTGGTAGGTGATTATCTAGTTCATCTTTTGACCATGTTGTGTTTAGTAGGAATGTACCGCCATCTTTTAGACCTGCTAATAGGTCGTATTGGTATACATATGCTTGTTTTGAACATGATACAAAGTCAGATTCATCTAGTAGGTATGTTGCTCTGATTGGTGATTTACCAAATCTTAAGTGAGATACTGTTAGACCACCTGATTTTTTAGAGTCGTAGTCATAGTAGCCTTGGGCATACATGTCAGTATTGTCACCGATGATTTTGATAGCTTGTTTGTTAGCACCAACAGTACCATCTGATCCGAATCCCCAGAATTTACATCTGATAGTGCCTTCTTGACGGATTTTGAAATCAGATCTTTCTAGTGATGTGTGAGTAACATCATCTGTGATAGATAGTGTGAAGTTATTTTTTGTATCTGCACTTTCAAGGTTATCAAATACAGCTTTGATATCAGCTGGTGTAGTATCCTTACTTGAAAGACCGTATACACCACCAAAGATAGCTGGTCTGTTTTCTACATCATAGTATGCTGATTTAACATCTAGGTATAGAGGTTGACCTTCAGCACCTTTTTCTTTTGTTCTATCTAGAACTGCAATTTTCTTAGCAGTTTGTGGGATTGCTTTGAGTAGATGTTCGCTAGAGAATGGTCTATAAAGGTGAACTTCTACTAGACCTACTTTTTTGCCTTCTTCTAATAGAACATCGATTGTTTCACGAGCTGCTTGGCAAACTGAACCCATAGCTACCATTACGTATTCTGCATCGTCTGCACCGTAGTAGTTAAATAGGCCATAGTTTGTGCCGATTAGTTCGTTGATTTGGTTCATATAATCTTCTACAACGCCAACGATATCTGTATAAGCACCATTTGATGCAACATATCTTTGGAAGTAGATGTTCTTTTCAGCAGTACCCATGTGTTTTGGTCTTTCTGGGTTTAAAGAGTTGTTTTGGAATCTCTTAACTGCATCGTAGTCTACTAGGTCAGCTAGTGTGTCATAGTCCCAAACTTCTACTTTTTGTACTTCGTGGCTTGTTCTAAATCCGTCAAAGAAGTTGATAAATGGAAGGCTTCCTTTGATAGCTGCTAAGTGAGCTACTGGAGATAAGTCCATTACTTCTTGAACAGAGTTTGAGCAAAGCATAGCACAACCAGTTTGTCTAGCTGCCATAACGTCTGAGTGGTCACCATATATAGAAAGCGCGTGTGTAGCAACAGTTCTTGCAGAGACGTGGAATACACCAGGTAGTCTTTCTCCAGCAACTTTATACATGTTAGGGATCATTAGTAATAACCCTTGACTTGCTGTATATGTAGTAGTTAGTGCTCCTGCTGCAAGTGAACCGTGAACAGCTCCTGCTGCACCTGCTTCTGATTGCATTTCTTTAACCATAACTTCTTTGCCAAAGACATTTTTGCGTCCGTTAGCTGCCCATACATCTACTGATTCAGGCATTGGAGAAGATGGTGTGATTGGATAGATAGCTGCTACATCAGTAAACGCATATGATACGTGTGCTGCTGCAGTGTTACCATCCATAGTCTTCATTGCACGTGATATTGTCATTTAGACCTCCTAATAATTTCTTATCAATTATCGTTAACACTTATAATTAGTATAATGAAATCGAAATTAAAAGTCAATAGGGCTTGTAGATTGAAAAACATATTTATTCATATTTTTACATTAATTTAACGTTTTTATTATAGACAAAAAAACGATGATTAATTAAAAATCATCGCCTTCTTCTACCATATCTTTGTGGAATATATTATTGGTCATGACTCTGGCTGCATTGTAGCCAAAGTTTTTCTCTCTTTGATTCATAGCAGCTACCTCTACTATCATAGCAAGATTTCTTCCTGCACGAACTGGAACCACTAGGTGTGGAACTTTTACATCCAAAAGTTCTATGTAGTGGTCGTCTAGGCCCAGCCTATCGTATTCGTAGTCTTGTTTCCATTGTTCCAGTTCTATCACTAAATCTATTTGCGTATCAGTCTTTACAGACCCAGTACCATACAGGCGTCTGACATTTACTATGCCAAGTCCTCTGATTTCCATGTAGTGGCGGATATTATCAGGGCTTGTTCCCCTTAGTCTATTATCGATTGCCATGATATCCACCATGTCATCTGCAACTAGCCTGTGGCCGCGGTTTATAAGGTCAAGGGCTGTTTCTGATTTACCAATAGATGACTTGCCCATAATTAGAACTCCTATACCAAAAACTTCGAGCAGTTCACCGTGAACATTGGACCTAGGGGCTAGTTGGTATTCTAGTTCCCTATTGATTTTACTGATGAGTTTAGTGGTTTTTTCTGGACTACGAAGGAGTGTTTTGTCGTAGTAGTCAGCTAAATCTAATATATCTTGGTTGATATAGGCGTTATAAGATACGATTACAGCTGGGATATCATATGATAAAATCCCCCTAAATCTCTCGTATTGGAGCTTTGCATCAAGACCAACTAGATAGTTGTATTCTACAGAACCAATGATTTGTATACGTTGGTATGGGAAGTCCTCTAGATATCCTGCTAATTGCAGGCCCGGCCTATTTACATCAGCTGAATTTAGGCTGATGTCATAATAATCGCTTGATTGGTGGACTATCTCAAGCCCCAAACCCTCTACTATGGTGTGAAGCTTGACTGTAATTGCTTCTGTGCCTCGCTCTACTTCCTTTGGAATCTCAGATTCTGTAGAAAGAGTTTCGTCATTTGTTGGCTGATCTATCTGATTGTTTTCATCCATAAGATTATCCTTTCAGTCTAAAGTATTTGTATATTTCTAGAGCTTGGGCCTTGCCAACCAAGGGTACTTCCATAAGTTCTTCTACACTTGCCTTTTTGATATTAGCTATAGATTTAAAGTGCTTGTATAAATTTGCACGGGTCTTCTCCCCCACACCCTTGATATTATCAAGCTCTGATGTCTGCATAGTGTTTTGCATGAGCTTTCTATGATAATTTATGGCAAAACGGTGGGCTTCTTCTTGGATTTCATAGATAAGTTTATAAACAGGATCTCGTCTATTTATGGCAATTTCATTTCCCTCATAGATAATGGCTCTAGTGGTGTGTTTGTCATCTTTTACAAGCCCTGCTACTGGAATATCTAGTTTAAATTCATCAAGTATTTCCTTGGCTGAAGATACCTGACCCTTACCCCCATCCATGAGAATCAAATCTGGCAATTTGCCAAAACCGGTAGCAGTATTGCCAGCAGCAATTTCTTTGACACCATTTTTTAGGCGTCTGGTTAGGACTTCTCTATGAGACCCGTAGTCATCTGGGCCTACTATAGTTTTTATCTTAAACTTGCGGTATTCCTTAGGATTTGGATGGCCATCTTCAAATACCACCATAGATCCAACCGATTGAACACCAGATGTGTTTGATATGTCAAAGGCTTCGATGCGGTTAATTTCCGATAACCCTAGGATTTCTTTTAACTGATTGATACCAGCAGATTTTTTCCTATCCTTTTTCTCAGCTTGCTTTTCAATTTTTATGCGCATATCATTGGCATTATTAAAGGCCATGTCGACAAGGTCTTTTTTCTTGCCTAGTTTTGGCTTATGGATATTGACCTTAGTCCCGCGCTTTTGATTGAGGAATTCATTTATAGTGATAAGGTCAGCTGGCTCTGTTTCAACCAGTATTTCCTTTGGCACATACATGATATCTAGGTAGAATTGCTTGATAAAGGAACTCATGATGTCTGCATCAGTTTCAACATAGTCATTTCTAATGATGAAATGCTCGCGATCTACGATTTTACCTTGGCGCATCAGAAATATTTGCATCACAATAGCTGTTGAACCCTTGCTCATTGCAATAATATCCATATCTTCGCCCGCAGCTTCTGTGACATTTTGGCGTTCTGATATGGTTGATAGGGCCCTGTAATAATCACGATATTTACTTGCCATTTCAAAATTTAGACTATTACTTGCCTCATTCATTTGCCCCAAGACCCAGTTAGGGATCTTGTCAGACTTATTTTCTAGAAATGACTTTACATCGCTAATAGCATTCATGTATCTACCTTCATCTTCATTAGCTATGCAAGGAGCATTACACTTTTTGATGAAGTAGTTTAGACATGGCCTATCAAGTCTTGCCCCCTTGTCAAAATCGAGATTGCAAGTCCTAAAGGGATAGTACATGTGAAATAGGTCTATACTGTCATTGACCGCGTAAGCATCGGGATATGGTCCATAGTAAGTTGCCCCGTCGTTATAGATATTTCTGGTCTTTTGAATTCGGGGGAACTTTTCATTTGTGATTTTTATATAAGGATATTGCTTGTCATCACGTAGGACGATGTTGTATTTGGGCCTATTTTGCTTGATGAGATTTGATTCAAGAACTAGAGCCTCTACTTCATTTTCTACTATGATGTATTCAAAGTGGTCGATGTGGCTGACCATGGCAAGGACTTTGGCGCCCTTGTTTTTGTTGTTGTCAAAATATTGGCGGACGCGTTTTCTAAGGAATATGGCCTTGCCGACATAGATGATTTCATCATCCTTATCCCTCATTATATAAACCCCAGGCAGGTCTGGGAGCTCTTTTAGTTTTTCTCTGATTTGATCATTGCTCAAATTTCTCTACAACTCTCTTTCAAGTATTCTAGGTCAGACCCTTCTAGGTATGGGCTTAGTTTTTCATAGCACATAACATTATAGTCATTGATCCAATCTAGCTCTTCATTGGTTAACATCTCTGTTTTTATTGGACGAGTATCTATTGGCACGAAGGTTAGGTTTTCAAATTCGTAGAATTTACCAAAGTCATTTTCTTGCCATTTTTGAACGCAGGCTTGGTTTTCAATGCGGATACCGTGGCTATTTGCTATATATAAGCCTGGCTCTACTGATGTGAACATATGTTCTTTAAATTCTGTCTCTGTGCCTTGAGATATCCCATTAGGGCCTTCATGTACTGTAAGGAGATATCCTACCCCATGACCAGTACCATGGAAGTAGTCTTTACCAGCATTCCATAGTGGATTTTTAGCTATAGCATCTAGGCGTTTACCAGATGTCTTTGCCTTAAATTTAGCTAGGAATGTTTGGATGTGTGATTTAAGAACTAGGGTGTAGTCAGTTTTTTCTTCATCTGTGATATAGCCAAGGGCTATAGTTCTAGTGATATCTGTAGTACCTTCCATGTAGTGGGCGCCAGAGTCGATTAGAATCATACCCTCGTTTGTTATTGTCTTTGAACCTACTGAAGCTGGAGCGTAGTGAACTATAGCTGCATTTTCTTTGTATCCTACTATAGCTTCAAAGGAATCTTCTACAAAGGACTCATTTTCTGCGCGGAGTTCATGAAGCTTTTTGCTAGCTACGTATTCATTTAGAGTACCTGTGGTAGAACCTACTTCTAGCCAGTTGAAGAATTTCACAAGTGTAACCCCATCTATGATGTAGGCCTTACGTGTGTTTTCTATTTCTGCTTCAGTTTTGATTGCTTTCATATTTGATGTAATATTTGTTCCAGTAGATACTTTTACATTGGAATTTATAGAATCATATATGGCCACATTTGTACGCTCTGGGTCTAGGAAGATCCTGTTTTTGCCTGGGATATCCTTTAGTAGTGTGTAGATGTAGTCATATGAATGGGTTTTGATATTATTTTCTTCTAGGTAATCTTTAACTTCGCCATCTAGCTTATTTTCGTCAATGCATAGGTAAGCTCTGTCTTTAGAGATGAGCATATAGCAAAGCACTACTGGGTTGTAGTCGATATCATTGCCGCGGATATTTAATAGCCAGCAGATATCTTCGACTGCACCTATGAAATAATAATCATAGCCTTCCGCTTCCATCACATCACGGATGCAAGAAAGTTTTGAGCTAGCTGACTCGCCTACATATTCTTCGCCAAGTAGCCATACCTTATCATCACGTAGGTCTGGGCGGTCAGTCCATAGCCCAGATATGTAGTCAACATCTGAAACGAGAGTCCTAGCCCCCATAGATTCAGATAATTTTTTGTATTCTTTTACAGAAAATAGCTTGCCATTAAAGGCTACCTTGCCGAAGTCACTCACTACCTCATCCAAGTAAGCTTCGATACTTGGATAGTTATCATCTCCCATTTTCATCAACTCAAATTCTGATGAAGATAATTCCTTGTCAGCTTGGAGGAAATATCTGCTATCTGTCCATAGCTTAGCATCATCAGTTGTGATAACGGCAGTACCTGCAGATCCAGTAAAACCTGAAATAAATTCTCTTTCTTTATAATGATCAGCCAAATATTCTGATTGATGTGGGTCCGATGTAGGTATGATATAAGCCTCAATCTTGCGTTCGGCCATTAGATTTCTCAAATTTTCTAGTCTGTCATTGATATTCATGTAAATCTCCTTATGTATATTCTATTTATAACTATACTTAATCTTAGTATATTTTGTAGGAGATCTATGATTGAAATTTATCACAAATCAATTATAATATTCCTATCGTTTAGAAATAAAATTGAGGTGATTAACTTTATGAAACTTGGAATAGTTGGTTTACCAAATGTTGGGAAATCAACACTTTTTAATGCAATTACAAAAGCTGGAGCACTCATTGCAAACTACCCATTTGCAACTATCGACCCAAATGTGGGGCTTGTGAATGTACCTGACAAGAGACTAGACGTACTCGCAGAAATGAGCAATAGTAAAAAAATCGTACCTGCTACTATCGAATTTTATGATATAGCGGGCCTTGTAAGAGGTGCCAGTAAGGGCGAGGGCCTGGGCAATCAGTTCTTATCAAATATCCGTGAAACTGATGCTATCGTAGAAGTATTACGTTGTTTTGATGACCCAAATGTAACTCATGTAGATGGCTCTGTAGACCCAATCCGTGATATCGAAACCATAAATCTAGAGCTAATTTATGCTGACTTTGAAATGATAGATAAAGTCCTAGAAAAACGCCGTAAAGTAGCTCGCAATGACAAGGAAGTTGCTAAAGAAGTAGAAGTCCTAGAAAAAGTCCGCACAGTACTTAAAGAAGGCAAGTCTGCAAGAATCCTAAATCTAACTGACGATGAGAAAAAACTACTAAAAGGCTATCAACTCCTATCATCTAAGCCAATCATCTACGTCTGCAATGTAAATGAAGAAGACGCTGCTGATGATGGCGCTAATAACCCATATGTTGCAAAAGTTCGTGAATTTGCCGCTAGCGAAAATGCAGAAGTATCTGTAGTATCAGCTAAGATCGAACAAGAAATATCAGAACTAGAAAGCGAAGAAGAAAAGAAAGACTTCCTAGAAATGATAGGCCTAGAAGAATCTGGCCTTGATAAGGTAATCCGCGATTCTTATGAAACATTAAACCTCATCTCATTCCTCACTACTGGAGAAATGGAAACACGAGCATGGACTATCACCAATGGAACCAAGGCAGTCGATGCAGCTGGCAAAATCCACACAGACATCTCTCGAGGCTTTATCAAAGCAGAAATCGTATCATATGATGACCTAGTAAATGCTGGATCAATCAATGGTGCCCGTGAGAAAGGCCTCCTTCGTATGGAAGGAAAGGACTATGTCATGGTCGATGGCGACGTAGTAAACTTTAGATTCAATGTCTAGGGGCCATAATGAAAAAACAAGGAAGACTAATCGTTCACACAGGGTCAATGTTTTCAGGTAAGACCACATCTCTGTGGCGTGAACTATACCGTATGAGAATTGCGAATTATAAGATAGCTGCCTTTAAACCAGCGGTAGACAATCGCGATGATGAGAAGAAAATCGTAAGCCACGACAACCTCGAGCTTGACGCCATGAAAGTTACAGATTTAAATGAAATCCTAGCCTACGCTGACAAACACGAGCTAGATGCTATAGGCATCGATGAAGTCCAGTTTTTCCCCAATGACCCAACAGAAGTCATAGATATTTTCAATGAGCTGATGAAAAGGAATATCACCATCGTCTGCTCTGGACTTGATATGGACTTTAAGACAAGGCCCTTTGAAATTATCAAAGAAATCATGCCAATCGCTGATGAGCTTACCAAACACCACGCCATATGTGCTTCTTGTGGAGAAGATGCTTGGGCAAGTTATAGAAAATCATCTGATGAGTCAAGGATACAAATTGGTTCTAAGGACAAATACGAACCCCTTTGCCGCGAATGTTACAACGAAAAAATGAACGAAAGAGAAAAAACTAAAAATCAAATAACTATGGAAGAATTAGGTGACTAACCTAATTCTTCTATTTTTCTGATTAAATTAAGGAAGTGAAATATGAAAATTGCACTAGTATATGCAGAATATCAAAATATGACAGAAGAGATTAGAAAAATAAATCCAAATGCTGATACTATTATGGAAAATATGTTAAAAGCTATTTACGAAGCCCTCATAAAAAATGGCCATGATGTATATCCAATACCAGCCAATATTGACATGATGAGAAATATTATGGATATACCAAATCTTGATGTCATCTTTATCCACTATGATCCATTAGAAAATCTTAGCCTACAAGGTAATGTATTTGCAGCCCTTGAGCTACTAGGCTACCCAATAGTAGGAAGCGGCATGCTTGCCCAATCTACTGCACTATCAAAAGAAACTGCCAACATTATCCTAAAATCCAAGGGCCTACCAGTGGTTGAATCGCAAGTATTTTGGGAACGCGATGAAGAACTTAAGGAAGACCTCACAGAACGCTTTCCACTTTTCGTAAAACCAGAATCAGAAGCGGTATCAGTAGGTGTACATAAGGATTCTTTGGTAGAAAATATGGATGAGCTAAATGATACCTTAGATAGAATCTTTGCCGAAGTCAACCCACCTATTATTGTAGAAGAATTCTTACCAGGTAGAGAATTTACTGTAGGTGTACTTGAAGGGGTGGATGGTATTAAAGCCCTTGAAGTAACAGAACTTACATTTGATCCAGCAAGTGGAGTGAACTTTAGAACTAAGGATGTAGTTAAAAACAAATGGACTATTAGAACTACACCTGCAGACATAGATGAAGAATTAGAATTTGAAATGAAATTCTTAGCAATCAAATCATTTAAGGCAATGAACTGCGACACCTATGCTAGAATCGACATGAGGCTAAATGCAGATGGAAGACCATATATCCTTGAAATCAATACCATGCCAGGCCTATCATATCCAAGTAGCCCATACGTTCAAGGGGCTTTAGCAAGTGGCTTGACTTATGAAGAATTAATAGAAGCCCTAGTCCAATCAGCCTACCACAAGAGTGCCATGGAAAAAATGCTAGGACTTGGTAAATTTTAAAAACCCTTTATATAAAGTGAACCCCTCAAATTCCGGAATAGGAATATCGAGGGGTTCGTTTCAGATTATTAACAACAACAAGACCCGCCATCACAAGATGAATCATTTGATTCAGATGTAGGTACATTTCCGCAGCCAGCAAAGGCTCCGAAGTGCTTGCTTCTGTCGCCGTGGATTTCAAAATATTTATTAAATCTTGTTTCTTCCACCATAGCACATGTATTACCACAAACCGCTTCTGGCTTATCTAGGTAAAATCTATGGTGATCATCTAGGTCGAAATAGTGTTTGCTATTAGCTATGCCGCCCTTGTAGCTAATAAATTGGCCATAGTCTTCGCTTATGTCTTCTATCAAGTCTGGGATTTTGAAAGCGCTAATGGTGTATGATGTGAAAGTGATATTGCCCACCAGGTCTTCAATCTCAGGATTGCCTATAGTTGACACAGTTGAACTCACATATCTAAAATCAGCCCAACCAATCTTTGTCATTATCCTTCTAAAGTCTTCCCTATACATAGCTCCACCCAGGCATTCACCACGGAGGATGTCATCATTGGCAATCTCTTCCGGGATTCTCCTGTCTGCAAAGATATCTGAGAAGTACAATTCTCCACCACGCTTTAGGACTCTCCATATTTCGCTAAATACTTGTTCTTTAAATGGTGAAAGGTTTATAACACAGTTAGAGATCACTATATCAATAGACTCATCTTCGATACCTATAGCCTTAAGATCTTCGATGTAGCCCTTATGAAACTCCACATTAGAAGCTTTGTAACCATATTTTTCTGCCATTTCGTCTTTATATTTATTAGCAATGTTTAATTGGTCATCAGTCATATCTACACCAATCACCCTGCCATTTTCACCAACAAGCTTAGAAAGTATATAAACATCTAAGCCAGTCCCACATCCTAGGTCAAGTATAGTCATTCCTTCGATTGCCTTAGGAATTGGTGAGCCGCATCCGTAAAATCTTGTGATTATCTCATCTGGAAGCTCGCTTCTAATTTCCTTTAAATAATCTGGCATAGAGTCTGATGCACATGAGCAAATGTTAGTTTGCATTTTTCCTTCATCTTCTACTGTGACTTTACTATAATATTTGCTTACCTTATCTCTTATATTATCTTCGTTTTTATTAGTATCTTTTGAACAACAACATTTATTTTCAGTCAATTTTAATCTCCTTCTTACTTTTTAGAATAAACTATTCCAAGGATCCCCCTCATGAGGACCCAGCCCCGGCTGTACAGGCATAGCAATGGTTGGCTGTATTTATAATGCGGTTTTCTAAATCTGATGTTTCAATATCTAATACAGTCTTTCTCGGTAATTTGATACCCATTTTAAGAGCTAAGTTAAAATCGCAATCGTATATCTTGCCATCATAATCAATCGAAAGGGTATTGCGACACATAACATCATCTATTACATCATCATTAAAAGCCCCATATAGACGCCTCATGTAGCGGTCTAGGTTGTTTGATTTATCAAGCCATCTACCAAAATTACCAATTGGAGAATTGGCTAGGGCAAACAAGTTGTCAAATACTATACCGTATTCTTCTTTTAGCTTTACCCTGTAGATAGATTCGAGCTCTTCCTGTCCCATAGGAATCATGGCTCCTGATGGATTATATACAAGATTAAGCTTAAGATTTGGATCTATCCCATAGCCTAAGTCATTTAGTTTTTGTAGGATAAGAATAGAGTCTTCAAATACACCGATGCCTCTCATCTTATCAGTCTTTTCTCTTTCATAAAATGGGAGGCTGGCTATTATGTCGACCTTATAATCTCTTAAAAACTCTGGGATATCTTTGTATTCCTCTTTATTATAAATAGTGAGATTTGACCTAATCATCACATTTTTACCTAAGGCCCTTGATTCTTTTACCAGATATTTAAAAACCTTACTCATCTCAGGAGCCCCGCCTGTGATATCTACTATATCAAAATCGTAGTTCGCCAAAAGCTCCATGCATTTTTCTGCCACTTCAAAGGTCATATCCTCATCTCTAGAGGGAGAGCATGCCACATGGCAGTGCTTGCAGGCTAGATTGCACTGGCGGGTGATATTTAGTTGCATAGTGTCGATATGGTCTTTGGTTTTTATTTTATAGCCAACCCTATCATCAAATCTTTCTACTGCTTGGTTTACTTTTTTAAAATACTCCACTAGAATTCCATTTCATCGATTAATTTTTTCATCTGTACGCTAGTTACAAGTGTGATACCAGCTTGCATAGACGCGCCAACATGAACTGCTTCCATCATCTCTTCTTTGCTAATGCCCATGTCTAGGCATGTGGTTGTGTATGCTTCTATACAATAAGGACATTTTTCAACGTGAGCGACAGTTAGAGCAATGAGCGCCTTGGTGCGAGCAGATAATTTGCCCTCTCCCATAGCATTGCCATAGTAATTTAGGAAATTGTTCCAATGTTCTTCTTGAAGTTCTGCTAATTTACTTTCACCAAATTGTTCTAAATCACTTTTTTCATAATATTCTGCCATGTTAAACTCCTTTATGTATTTTGTATATATTATATCGTAAATAGATTTTTTGCACAAAAAAGGAGCGCTTGGCTCCTATTTAGTATTTTATAATTGAAAATTTTCATCGGTGAGTTCATTGATTAACATGTTTGCTAGTTCAATTATATAGCGCTTGACGCCTCTAATGCACCTATACATGTAATATTTAAGAAATAATTTTCATGAATTATTTAATTGGATTATTTTTAATAAATTCGATGTCCTCATCAGTCAGCTGATACTTACTTTGATCTGTGATTATTTCTGGACCATCTTCGTGAATTATTATTTGATGTTCAAATTGAGCCACATTTGAACGGTCCTTTGTTTTTGCTACCCAGCCATTGTCCTCAAGCTCCATTGGCCAGTTACCTGATGCTATCATTGGTTCGATTGTAAAGACCATCCCTGCTTCGATACGTGGGCCGCGATGGGCTCTCCCGTAGTGTGGTACTTGTGGGTCTTCGTGCATGGTTTTACCGATGCCGTGACCGATAAAGTCGCGGATGACCTTAAAGTCATTTTCTTCTTCAACTAGAGTCTGGATAGCATTTCCTATATCACCTATGCGATTGCCTGGCACTGCTGCTGCGATCCCCCTATTTAAAGATTCGAGGGTCACCTCCATTAGCTTTTGATCTCTTTGTGTAAGTTCGCCTATGGCATAAGACCAACAAGAATCAGCTAGGCCGCCATTGTAGTCGATGACATTGTCAATTGAAACTATATCCCCTTCTTTTAGGGCATAGTCACCAGGAAATCCATGGCAGATTTCTTCATTGACTGATATGCATAGGGTATATGGGAAGTCGTTGTAGCCAAGTTGGGCAGGTATTGCCCCCTTGTGCTCTACTATAAATTTATGTGCGAAGTCATCTAGGGCCTTGGTGGTAATTCCTGGGCGGATGACTTCTTTTAAAGCTAGATGAGTTTGGCAGAGGATTTCTGCTGCCTGTCTCATTTTGATAAAATCATTTTCTGTATAAAGTCGAATCATGTTTACCTTTCTAAATGCTATATAAAGCTTTCGTCGTTACATTTTCTTTGTTGATATATAAGTATAAGTACCAGAGCCGATTTCTGGATTTATTTCCCAGCCATTTTGCATAGCTAGAGATTTGCCGAGTTCGTCAATGTAATACATGATGATGCCTGCATCTACTAGATTGGTATCACCCTTGTAGTCTTTGATGTATAGCTTTATTTCATCACCATCGATTAAGAATCTCCATGGTTGTGCATTGTGTGCACTTGGAGCAAATTTCGCATAGTCAAATATGTCATTTAGGCCCCATTGTTCAAGGTCCTCATCAGTAGCTGGAGTATCTAAGTCACCTAAAAATACCATGTCTTCTGTAGCCATCCTGTCGTCAAATTTGTGTTCACGATATGTATCATCATATGGATAGCCAATAGCTAAAAGTAGGTTTACATCACCGTGATCGAAATTGAAAGCTGATTGTTTTACAGTATCACTTGCTTCAGCTACTGTGACATAGCAAGTGCCAATGCCTATTTCATTTAGTCTGGTGATTAGTTCTTCCATACCATAAGCACCTTTTACAATAGATGCTGAGTTGTTATTTAGGGTGTTTAGAGCAATGTATGCTGGAGCCTTGATCATGATACCACGATAGCCTGCCACACCTTCTAGTGCGTTAAATACGCTTGCTCCATCGTTATTTACTAAAAATGATACGTCCTCTTTGCCAAGTTTTTCTGCTTCTGCTTCTACTAAATCGAAGACTTTTTTAAGGTCTATATTAGATAAATCCTGGTCTTTAAAGTCACGTGTACTTGTTCTAGATTTCAAAAATTGTGTTGTAAGCATATTTTCCCCCATTATTGTTTATAATATAATTTTACCATACTTCACCGCTTTTTAATATGATAAAATATATATATGAAACTCACAGAAAAACAAGCTCTTGCAGCTAGCCACAAGGACGGGCCATGCCTAGTCCTCGCTGTGCCAGGCTCTGGCAAGACTACTATGATTTTAGAACGTATCAAAATATTATCTAGAGAAATAGATCCATCAAAGATTCTATCCCTGACCTTTAGTAGGACTCAAGCAGTCGATATGGAAGAAAGATACGAGGGGCCTAATACAAATTTTATGACCATCCACGCTTTTTGCTATCTTATCATCAGAAATTATTACAAAAAGCAAAATCGAACCCTAAAAATACTTGAAAGTGATGATTCCTACAACAAATACAATCTCATTCAAAATATTTATTATCAGATCAATGGCAAGGTCATGTCTAGCGAAGATCTCAAAAATTTTTTCACCGATGTGGGCTATATGAGAAACTCCATGTCCGATATTACTTATCTAAGAAATAGCCAAATTAAAAATATCAATAAAATTTATTTCGCATATGAAGAGTTTAAGAGAGAACATTCCTACATAGACTTTGATGATATGCAGGTCTTAGCCTACGAGCTTATCAACAAAGACCCAAGACTTCTTAGGTCAATAAAAAACAAATACAAATACATCCAGCTAGACGAAGGCCAGGACACATCACTCCTCCAATTTAAAATCCTCGAGCGAATCATCTATCCAGAAAATAACATCATGATAGTAGCAGACGATGACCAGTCTATCTATTCTTTCAGAGCAGCTGAACCGTCTTATTTGCTTAGTTTTAAGGAAAAATATCCAGACGGAAAAATCATAAATATGGACCTCAATCATAGGTCACAGGCCAATATAGTGACTGCTGCGGATAAATTTATCAAGAAAAATCCCAACCGCTATCAAAAAAATCTCTACACCAACAGGCCCGCTACCAGCAAAGTCATAAAAAAAGCTTTATCAAGCTCCTATGACACCTACAAATACATCCTTGCCCACATGGATAAGGATAAAAGCAATGCTGTGCTTTTTAGAAACAATATCTCATCACTCAATCTAGTAAGTTTTCTAATGGAAGATGGGGTTGATTTTGCTATAAACAATGGGTCAACAGACTTTTTCGAATCAAAACTTATCAGAGATCTCACAGATATAATAAATTTCTCTAACGACTTTGACAATGTAGAACTTTTTGTAAAGATTTATTATAAAATCAAAAGCTATTTATCGCGTGAAGATATAGATAAACTAGAACTCAAACCTATAAATTACAACGTATTTGACTACCTCCACGAAGTAGTCGATGACGATAAGGCCTACAATCTCATGCAAAAAGAAAAGGAACTAAAGCACATCAGAAGCTTAAGTCTCGATAAGAAAATATCCTTCATCTACCATCACATGGGCTACAAGGACTATATAAAGCACTTTGCAAGTAAATATTATGAAGTGATTTTAAACAAAGACCTCTATATCGAATCAATTGTCAATTTCACTAAGGATCTACAAACTATAGACGACTTTAAAGAAAAGATAAAAGTTTATGAAAAAATCATGGCTTCAAACAAAAAATCAAATCTAATCCTATCAACCATACACAAATCCAAGGGACTCGAGTATGACAATGTCTTTGTGATTGATCTAGTAAAAAATGAATTCCCCCTAGTATTTGATGATGCCGATAAAGAAGTCCATATGGAAGAAGAACGTAGGGTCTTTTATGTAGCTATCACTAGGGCTCGCGACAATCTCCATTTGCTCACACTTAAAAAACGCAATACCATAAAAGTCGACCCTTCTCCCTTTTATGATGAAATCAGATAATCTTGGGTATAAATAAAAGGAGAGAGTTTTAGAAATAAACCAAAGGAGATTTTATATAATGAAAAAAGTAGCTGTTTTAATAGAAAATAATTTTGAAGAATCAGAACTTCTATACCCATACCATAGATTTAAAGAAGACTTCGAAGTTACCCTCGTAGGAACAGATGCTGACACAGAATATACTGGTAAATCTGGCGGCCTAAAAGTTAAATCAGATAAGGCTAGTAAAGATGTAAGCGCAGATGACTTTGATGCTATTTATGTACCAGGCGGTTACTCACCAGATGCTATGAGAAAATGTGAAGCTACAGTTAAATTAGTTAAAGACATGCACGAAGCTGGCAAAATGGTTGGCGCTGTATGCCACGGTCCATGGGTTCTAGCAGAAGCTGACATCCTTGAAGGTGTTAACGTAACTTCAGTTCCAACCATCAAAACAGACATCAAAAACGCTGGTGCAAACTGGGAAGATAGCGAACTAGTAGTAGACAAAAACATCTACACAGCTAGAACACCAAAAGACCTTGCAGTACAAGTTAAAAAAATGTCAGAAGACCTAGCTAAATAAGTATTTTAAAAAGCCCCCCGGGGCTTTTTTTATTGTTCTCTTTCAAAGATTATTTCATAGAAATTATTCATAAAAGCCTGAGCTTTCTCTTTTGGCACTACTAAAACTTGAACCAATCTCCAGCCTTCTTTAGCATGGTCTCTGATAATCTCTTCAACTTCTTCTATATTGTTGGTTTGAGTCTCCCTAAGACCATTAGTGATTTGAACTTTTTCAAACTTGTATTCGTACATTTTTACCTCCTATATAAATCTTTGGTATAATTATAGCATGAAAAGAAATTATAACTTAGACAAATTCCGTGGATTTACGATCATTTCTATGGTCCTCTTCCACCTGATGTATAACATAAATTATTATTGGAGTATTTCCTGGTACGATGGCACAGTCATCAACCGCATATGGCAACTTTCTATAGCCTGCTCATTTTTTATCATATCAGGTATCACATCCAATTTCCTAACCCCAGAGAAAAATATCAAAAGGGGAGCTTTTACTTCCCTTATTGGTTTTGCCATTACAATAGTAACTTTCATAGCAGCTCCTGACCAATTTATCCTATGGGGAGTCCTAAATGGTTTGGGGATTTCAATGATAATCACAGGCCTCATAAAGCCATTTAGCAAGAATCGCCCACTTTGGATAATAGTTTTTATAGGCCTATTTATCCTCACTTACAAGGTCCCTCGAGGGTCTCTATATGGATTAGGATTTTTTACAAACCTTTACCAAAAAGACCTATTTTTCCTTGGCTTTCCATCACAATATTTCCAATCGTCAGATTATTTCCCAATCATTCCTTGGAGCTTTATATTCTTAGCAGGCTTTTATCTGGGCAAATATTTAATGAGTAAAGACTTCTACGGAGCCTATGGATCGGATTCACTTTTGGCTAAAATTGGCCGCCATGCAATGCCTATTTATATAGGCCATCAGATAGTTCTCTATCCCCTAGTCACAGCCATCTACTTACTTACAAACTAAGCTACGGAAATATCCGTAGCTTTGTCTAATCATAAGCTCTGTAGTTCATATAATCATAAAATAAGTCTTTAATAAATGGATCTGTTTCCATTTCTCTACTTATTCTTGCCATAAACCTATCATAATCTCTTACTGACTTTATTGAATTTTCAATAGTGATAACATCTGATTCTGCAGTTACGACTTGATTGTCATCTAGATAAAAGTAATTATTCGCAGGGTCCACTTCATCAGCTTGGTCAGCTAGTAAGTACTTATTTTTTTCTGTGTCGATATTATCGTTATTGATATCCATATCTCCGTTTTTTAGTTCAAAAGGCATATCACGTTTGAATATAACAGAATATATGTCTCCTACCATCTCCTGAGCATCAATAGCCTGGTCTTCCCTTTCTGCATAAGCTTCATTGAAGTAATAGCTGACTACATTACCCTCGGCCATCCTAAATATCCTATAATCAACAAGGCCATCTGGGTACTCATCAAAATATGTTAAGCCTATTTCTTTCATTTCCTCGGCTGTAGGTGTTTCTGATTTCACACCTAAGATTTCTTCGAGTTTATCTAGCTTTATTGGCATAGCAAATTCTTTGCCAGCAAGTGTGATAGTTCCATTATTATCTTCTGGATACTCAGCCATATATTCTCTCATCACAAGTCCCATCTTGATATCATTATCAGATACCTTGTAGATATCAATCCTATCTGCCCTGTCGTTTTCATAATTTAGACTAAAGCCATAGTCGCCTGCAAATAAGATCAAGCTATAGCCCTCACTGTCCATATATGGAAAATAAGCATCATTAGTCATGAGTTTTTCTTTGGCAGTCTTATAATCATCAGAAGTACTTATATCATATGGAAGTTTGATATCAGTATTATCAATATCAAGTATTGATAAATAATAGGCCTCTTCGTCAGCTTCATGCTCATAATCTACCGCTGATATCATTAATTTATTGCCCTTATCTGTTTGATATAAATTAGATACAGCCATCAAGTCTGGGTTTACATCACTAGATTCTTCCATGGATTTTAAGTTAAAGTTCTTGGCAAAATGCGACTCTATAGGGCTTGGTTCAGCCTCTACCCCATCTATGACCATAGTTTTTGGCTGAGCTTTGATTTTTTCCATATCACTTTCTATTTTCTTTTGAAAATCACTTTTTTCTTTATTATCATCATCTTGTACGACCATTTTATCATCCTTAGCTTCATTAGTTTCATCTTTAGCTATTGCCACGGTAGCGGGCTTTTCACTTTGGGCATTGTCAGAAGAATTATTGCAAGCTACGAGAATTGCAGCCATAAGCATTAAAGGTACGATTTGTTTTTTCATAAGCACTCCTTTTTAATTTATTATAGTAAAGTAGATGTTAAATCTAGATAAAGAAAAAGCAGGAGATGATCCTGCATTTCTTAGAACCCAACATTTACAGTATATTCTTCTGCAATTATTGGGTTGATATTTAATATTTCTTCGACTGCCTTCTTTGATTGGTCGTTAGCTTCTGTTAGTAGGCCTTTTTTTAAGGCCTCAGCTTCTACCTTGCCTTTTTCTTCAGCCCTAAAGGTTGAGTAGTCTTCAAGTTTTAGTTGGTTAAACACTGATTCTTTTTCATCAAACATCATGATGCTATCTTCATCTATTTCATGGCTTAGTATCGTAGCTTCAGGGAGGGTCACGGTGATGATTTTATTATCATCATCTACTTTAGCATTCACTTGATCTAAGTCCACGCCAGCATTGATAGTACCTGAGTAGGTATAGAGGAACCTTTTTTTGGTAAATGGTAGCTCTACACCGTAGAATTCTTGGCTATTTTCGTATGAAGCTATATTTTTGTAGTGGTATTTGGTAGTGGTAAGCTCTTTAGCTTCTCTGATGGATGCTTCTACAGTTTCTGAAGTGATGGTTATCTTTTCTTCTACCTCGATATTTTTACTTATAAAGTATCCAGCTACAGCGATGATTGCCACTAAGATTAGGCCAAGCAACCACTTATTTATAGATCTTTTATTATTATTCATTTCTTATCCTTTATTTTTAGTTTTCTATAAGATTATACTATTAAAATTAAAGAAATTAAAGTATATATTTAAAAATATTAAATCATCCTAGCGCCACCAGTGATACCATATAACTGGCCGGTAACATATGATGAGTCGTTGCTTGCAAGGAATACATATAGGCTAGCTAATTCTACTGGTTGTCCAGATCTACCTAATGGTTGAGTTTGGCCAAAGTTTTCTATATCATCATTGCCTTGGTCAAGTTGAAGTGGGGTCCAGATTGGGCCTGGAATCACTGAATTGGCACGAATGCCCTTTGGTGCGAAGTATTCGCTTAGTCCCTTAGTGAAAGTAGCCACAGCACCGTTGCTTGTCGCATAGTCTAATAGCTTCGCAGTTGGAGCAAATGCCTGCATAGAGCTTGTGGTGATGATAGTGGCACCTGGCTCAAGGTATTTTTCCGCTGCCTTTACAGATTCAAACATCGATATGATATTTATATTCATAGTGTCTCGGACTTGCTCCATAGGTAGGTCTTCTAGGCTTTCTGAAATGATTTGTTGAGCTGAGTTTAGGACTAAGATATCTAGTGCTCCAAAGGCCTCAACAGTTTTTTCAACTATCTCTGCACCCGCTCCCTCTTCTCTAAGGTCAGCTGGAATAATGAGCGCCTTTCTTCCTTCTGCTTCGATAAGGTCTCTCACAGCTTCTGCATCAGCTTCTTCACCTGCCACATATTGGATAGCTACATTAGCTCCTTCTCTTGCAAAAGCAATAGCTGCAGCCCTTCCTATACCTGAGTCTCCTCCTGTGATGAGGGCGTTTCTGCCTTCTAGTTTGCCATTACCTACATAAGATTTCTCCCCACAGTCCGGGACAAATTGCATCTTATTTTGAGTAGCTGGTGTATCTCGGTCTGGTTCGTGGTATCCTTCGGTATGGTAAAGTGTTCTTGGGTCTTTTAAATATTTATTAGTCATGTTTCCTCCTTGGCAAGTTCTATCATATAATTACCCAAAGAAAAAGACTAAGTCTATTTAAACTTAGCCTTGGCATAGTGGATAGGCATGTCGCGGTCGCGCCATTTTCTCTCATATTCAGTTACTATCGAATCTTCTTCTGCTAGATTATAATCACTTTCTAAAAGCTCGAGCCCAGATTCTTCAAAATATATCAAAGAATCATCAAAAAATGGTCTGTCGTCAGTTTTTTGCTCGATGATTGCTCCTGGTTTTATGATTTTTTCATAAAGCTCAAGGAAGTTTTTGTGGGAGAGCCTTCTCTTGTGGTGCTTGGTCTTTGGCCATGGGGTAGAGAAATTGATATAGATTTGGTCTATCTCATTTTCTGCAAATATATCCGCTAAGTCCTCGGCGTGATCTATGAGGCCAATGACATTTATAAGGCCTTCCTCTTCTATTTTTCTACTAGCTACTACGAAGGCATTGGTATTCATCTCTAGGGCTATGAAGTTGATCTCGGGATGCCTCTTAGCAATTTCTACTATAAAGTCTCCCTTGCCTGCTCCGATTTCTAAATGTATCGGATGGTCATTGCCAAAAACTTCAGCCCATTTTCCCTTTAGGTCTCTGGGATAAAAATATATCTTATCATTAGCCTCCATCTCTGGTATGGCATTTGGTTTGTGTCTAAGTCTCATAAGTCTCCTCTCAAAAAGGGGCTGTTGCAAATCAATAGATAATTATTGTTCCATCATTAGAGTGCACTCACAGATAGTTTGAGATTTAGCCCGCCGGCTCATGGAGGCTTTTAGCCCGTCGGCGAACTGAGACACTATCTGGGAGGGTGCTCGAATGATATTGGAACAATTTATATATTTTGCAACAGCCCCTAAGATAATTATATTCTACTTTTATTCCTAGTATTATCAATGATTAGGCCAAGGATAAAACCTATTAAGGCCGGTATAATCCAGGCAAATCCAAGTTCAAAACCTGGTAGGCTTGCTGGAAGTTTTAGGAGACTTTGTGATAAAGCTGATCCTGATATAAATTCAGGTGTAGCCTTTAGAAAATCAAAGAATGCAATTACGGCTGTAAAGGCTAGGGTCCACTTATATACAGTTGGTCTTTTACCAATCTTGATAGAGGTCATTGCTAAAAATATTAGGGCAATTGATAGTGGATATAGGAACAATAGGACTGGTAATGACAATGCTATTATCTTTGATAGACCAAGGTTTGCTATCAAAAATGAAACAACAGCAAAGATCATGCAGTACTGCTTGTAAGTAATCTTATTATCAAATATTTCCAAAAATATTTCGGAACAAGCAGTTATCAGACCTATACTAGTCTTTAGACATGCTATAGTTACTATTAAACCAAGCATCAAATGCCCAAAGCGACCTAAGTAGTGATTGGAAATTAGAGCTAGGATATAGGCCCCATTGTTGCCAGCTTCCATGATAAGGTGAGATGTAGATCCAAGATAGGCAAGAGCTACATAAACCATACTCATGCCCACTAAGCAAACCAAGCTTGCCTTTAAAGTTTCAGTAGCAATAGCACTTGGTTCAGATATTCTCATTCGCTTTATCTCAGCTATGATTATAACAGCAAAAGCAAGCGATGCAGGAGCATCTAGGGTATTATAGCCATCTATGATACCCTTAGTAAAAGGACTTGTTATATATTTTTCTGTAGGCATGTGGCCTGCTACAGGTCCCATCGGATTAATTAGTCCCAAGATTACTAATACTCCTAGAAGTATAAGCAGTAACGGAGTCATGTATTTGCCAATGACATCGATTAAATTTGCCCTGTTGGATGAAAAATAATAGGCTAATACGAAAAATATTAGCGAGAACAACAATAAGGCTAGGGTATTGCTCATCGAGCTTCCTGCTACTATATCTGCCAGGCTAGTTTCATAGCTCATAGATGCCGTACGTGGCATAGCAAAGCCAGGACCTATGGTAATATAGAGAAGGACTGTAAAAAAGTATGCAAAAAACCTACCTGCAGGCATAGATAATTCAAATAGCGACTTGCTATCAGCAAGGGCTACCGCTGCCACGCCGATTATGGGAAGGCCCACCCCTGATATCAAAAATCCTATGGTGACAGGAGTAAGGTTTGAACCTGATTCTTGGCCAAGTTGAAGAGGGAAAATCAAGTTACCCGCACCAAAAAATAGGCCAAAAAGTAACAATCCGATTAATAATAATTCCTTAAATTCTAGTTTCTTTCTCATTCTTTATTCCTTTAAATTAATATTGTATATCATATCAAAAAAAGGAAATAAATAAAAGAAGATTTTTAAAAATTCAAATGAATCTTATCTTGGATGAGCTCAGCTATTCTCTTAAATCCATCGACTTCCACATTAGTAAACCTGTTGGCATGCGGAGAATCTAAATCTAGGACTCCATAACATTTGCCCTCGTGAAATAATGGGATGACCAATTCACTAACTGATGCACTATCACAAGCTATATGGCCAGGAAAATCGTGGACATCATCTACTTTTACTATTTCCTCACGAGTAAAGCTAGCTGCACAAACTCCCTTATCAAGGCTTAGCCTAGTGCAGGCAGGAAGCCCTTGGAAGGGCCCAAGAACTAGCTCATCTTCTTTTAAGAAATAAAATCCAGCCCAGTTTAGGTCTTTGATACTGGCATATATAAATGCGCTTACATTGCCCATAAGCGCTAGTGGGTCAGATTCATCATCTATTTGTATTTTTATAAAATTTATCAGCTCATCCATACGAGCCTTATCAGTTAGGCCAGCAAGGCCCCTTAATTCAAAACTCATTCTTCCCTCAACTTTTCTACTTCCATATAATTTTGCTTAATCCACTTGATTAAGTCCTTGTTTTCTTTGATTTGATCCTCAATCGTCTCATCAAGGAATCTATCAAAGGCCGCTTGCCCATAGGTGTCGACCATATACATCCTCATGTAATGAATCATTTGAAAATGATTGAGCTCTTCTGGATTTTCCACCACTTTCACATCCATGATGTGTTGCTCGCTTGCCGCGCCATCGGTTGGATTAAAGCGAGTATTGATTACCTCTAGCTCACTGTCAAAGAGCCTTACCCTGATTGGATTGCCCTCTTTTTGCAAGGTGATAATGAGATTATCAGATATCTTTAGGTCTCTATCTGTTGGATAGGTATTTATAAGTCCTCTGATTTTTTCTGCTGTATCTGGATTAAAGAAAAAGTCATTGATAGCTTCTTTGTCTTTTTTAACTAGAGTACGCAATTCTGTGTTAGATTGTTCCAAGGCCCTAATATTTTCAGATATCAGCTGCTCGCGTTCGACCTTTCTATTTGCTTTGTTAGATACTGGTATGAATCTTACCGAGTAATAAAGAATCAAAAGAACGGCGAGCATTATAAAATATTTGCCTAAGCCCTTTTTTTCTTTCATGATAGGCTTTCTATATATTTTTTCACATCAGGACCGACATATATTTCTCCATCATCTGTGAAAAGTATAGGTCTTTTCACAAGCATACCATCGGTTGCTAGTAAATCATAAGCTTCCTTATCAGACATTTCTGGTAATTTATCCTTGATGTTGTTTTCCCTATAAATTTTACCAGAAGTATTGAAAAATCTTTTTATAGGAAGCCCACTTTGCTCATGCCAAGCTTTTATTTCAGAAGCTGTTGGGTTTTCTTCTTTGATATCTCTATATTCATAATCTATGCCTAGGTCTGCTAAGGACTTTTCCACACCCTTACATGTACTACATTTCTTATAACAAATTAATTTCATTGCTTTCTCCTTTCACATAAAAAAGATAAGTATATGATTATCATACCCTTATCTTTACTAGATGCGTTCTAAGCTGTATTCACTTATGACTACCGGATAGGAATTACCTATGCGGTCTAAGAGTTTTTCTAGTATCCCCCTTGCTGTGTCATTGTCATTTGAAATAGTCACAAAACCCAGATGGGCGTAGTTTATGATGTCATTATCTGAAATTTCTGCTGCTGATATCTTTATATTATTTCTCGCATAGTCAATGATTGACTTAACGACCTTTCTCTTATCCTTTAGCGAATAAGCATCATTTATGCGGATTTCTACTTCGAGTAAATATATAAACATCAGTCAATCTCCTCACGTTTTTTGATAATCTTCTCCACAGAATGATAGGAAAACCAGGCAAAGGGCGCGGCAAGGATTGGTGCGAAAAAGAACATCGGAAGGATAAGCCATTGAGCAAATAAGTATTCAATCAAAAATAGGCTTAGTATAATTGATATTAGCTCAAAGGGTGATGCCATAGCTATTAGTAGGGCCTGACTAAAATAGTCCTTATATTCTAAGTCAAACCTTAAAATAGTAATCGGCAGGTGGCTTAGTAGAACTAGCATAGCAGCAATGATAATCGTAAGCATTATTGAAAGCAATCCGTTATTTATCACTGACTGATTGTACCTATATTCCCAAATCAAAAGTACAAATAAAAGCACAGCTGGCAGACCCACTTTATTTGCAATTTCAAAATTCTCATGATAAGTCTTTTTGAAATCGTATTTCATTTCATCAGGGCTTGTCTCATACATCTTTGCTATAAGGCATTTTATCACCGCTAAAAAAGCAGGGAAGATACCTAGTAAGATAGCTCCCCTCAGTGTATAGAGGATAAAATAGATTTGTAAAATCAACATATCCCCTATAAAATTTCCAAATTTGATTAGTCTAGATTGAATTTTCACTCTTCTAATGCTTTCCACCTGTCATATGATGCTTGATAGATTTCTATTAGTCTTTCGGCACCGATTTTATTCATAGTGTCTAGGTACTCTTGCCATGTTTCATCATTGATAGGTTTTGCCCCATTTATAAATTGGGCTTCGTTTTCTTTCATAAATGTTTCAAGCTCGACAGTGATAGCAGATACTTCCTCTTGCTGTTCTGTAGTCAGATAGGTTAGTGGGAAGATAAGCTCACCGTGGTCTAGGATTTTTTCCTTGGTTTCTTTTTCTATGAAATCATTGAATGGATTGTCTGTTTCCCCGCCAATTGGAGGTAGTGGCACAGAATAAGCTGGCACTGTAATCCCGTAGGCTGGAGTCACATAGCCACGGTACTTGTCTGTATCATCGCTAGCAAGGGCTGCTTCAGAATATTCTTTTACTGTCTTATCATCATTCCATACCCAGAATGATCCTTCTGGTCCGTAGTATAGATAATCAAAACCTTCCTCTGTATAGAAAGTATCTATCCAGCGAAGGGCTGCTTCTACAGATGGGTTTTTCGCTGATACAGCAAATGAACCACGTTTGATACCTGGTCCTATTGGCATGACTGGAGTGTCTTGGTATTCGCTAGTGAGTGGCCCATACATTGGGTCTTTAATTGCTTCAGCTTCATCACGACCTGTGATAAAGTAGCTAAACCATTCTTGGAAAACACCGACCTTGTTTTCTTGGCCTTTGGCTTGGAGCTGTTCTTTAGATTGAGAGAAGATTTCTTGATCGATGAGGCCTTCGCTATACAACTTGTTCATAAATTCAAGATATCCGCGGAAGCCTGGGTCTGTAAATGAATAGTAAACCTTATCTGTATCAAAATCTACATTCACTCCCCAGCCCTTAATACCAAAAGCTGGCATAAACCAGTGGCGGATGCCACCAAAGTTTACATCAGATATAGGAATCTCATCAGCTTCTCCATTGCCATTTGGATCTTCATCGCGGAAACGAACCATGAGATCATAAAATTCATCGGTTGTAGTTGGCACTTCATCTACACCTAGTGCTTCCATCCATGCACCATTGTACCAAACTGGCCCCATAATCCATTGGCTAGTTGGGCCAACTGTGATATGTGGAAGGGCATAGATATGACCATCGACTGTAGTGATTGATTGGCGGATTTCTGGATTTTCTTCCATGAGTTTGTTAAAGTTTGGTGCGTATTCTGGAATCAAATCTTCTAAAGGTGCGAGGAAGCCTTGACTACCATAATCTACTTCTGCTGCTGCATTTAGGGTATTTGGCCCACCAGCGTAGATGATATCTGGGATATCTTGGCTGGCAAAAGCTAGGTTTAGTTTAGTTTTAAATTCTGATTGTGGTGGTGTAGTGATATCCAGATGGATATTGGTTTTTTCTTCATAATCTTTGATGAAATCCATATCCTCCCATTCATTGATGCCAAGGCCTGGCGCCATGAGAGTCATAGTGATTTTTTCATCAACTATTGGATAGCCTTCCTTGTTTACAGAGGCTGTACTTTCTGTGCTTGAGGTTTCAGTAGTGGTAGCTGCATCATTATTAGCTGCATTGTTGGATCCACATGCACTTAGAGCAAGCACTAGAGCTCCTGTTAGTAAAATATTTTTCTTCATTTTTTCTCCTTTATCTTATCCAAATCTGATATACGATTGACGTATAGATATAATAAATTGGGATAATCGCTACATTTGCTATCATCCAGCCCATCTCTTCTTCCTGCATGGCCCTATAGGCGCCATAGATTCCAAGAAGCGGGCAAAATAGGATACCCACAAAGGGCTCGGCCTGATAGCCTAGAACAAAAATGGATGGCAGGGCATAAAGCAAGATGAAACTCACTAGCCCAATAATAACCGTCCATTTATAATCGCTAAAATTTTTCATACTAGCCCTTCACAGACCCTATCATGACTCCCTTTACAAAATACTTTTGAAGGAAAGGATAGATGATAATAATTGGTAGAGTTGATACAATCATAACCCCGTATTTGATGACCTGGGCTAATTGCTGTTGGCTGTATAAGAATTGTGCCATTTCTCCAGACATGGACATATTTGGATTGGAACTCATGTCTTGGATGACTAGGATCTCACGAAGGATCATTTGCAGTGGATACTTGGCCCTGTCATCGATATAGAGTAGGGCTCCAAAATATTGATTCCAATGACCAATCCCGTAGAAAAGCGCCATAACTGCTATAATTGGCTTTGAAAGTGGGATGACTATCTCAAAGAATATCCTAAGATAGCTTGCTCCATCGATTACAGCTGATTCTATGAGTTCCTCTGGAATATTTGACTGGAAGTAGGTACGGACTACGATTAGATTATAAACCGATACCGCCCCAGGTAAGATTAGCGCCCACATGGTGTTCTTTAGTCCCAAACCTGTGATTAGCAAATAGCTTGGAATAAGCCCGCCTGATATAAACATAGTCACAAGTATGAGCTTTAATATCCCATTTCTCCCCGGAAGTTCTGGGCGGGATAAGGCGTAGCCTGCTGGTATGGTAAAGACTAGGTTTACAATAGTTCCTACAATAGTGTATATAATCGTATTTTTGTAGCCAGTCCATATGTCTTTATTTCTAAAAATTATCTTGTAGCCCTCAAAGGTGATATCCTTTGGTAATAGCTTCATCTGCCCGCTATTTACAGCAAGTGGTGATGATATAGATGCCGATACGATATAGATCAGTGGATATAGGACTACGATTAGTACGAGTATTACTATAAGATGAACCACAAAATCAAAGATCTTGTCATTGGTTCCTCTGTGCATTTTATTCATCTTTTGCATATCTACCTCCTACCATAGTCCAACTTTTGTAATGCGGCGGGTAATCTTATTTACAGTTAAAAGTAAAACTGCATTTATCACTGCATTAAATAGGCCAACAGCCGCTGCGTATGAATAATTGGCATCGATTAGACCCTGCTGGTAGGTGAAGGTCGAGATTACATTTGATGAGGCAATATTGAGTGGATTTTGCATGAGGAGGATTTTTTCATAACCCATACTCATGATTGACCCAAAATTTAAAATCAACAGTATCAGCATGGTTGGGATGAGGCTAGGTAGGTTAATATAAAGTAGCCTTTGAAAACGGCTGGCCCCATCTATGGCTGCTGCCTCGTGGAGTTCTGGATTGACTCCGGCAAGGGCTGACATGTATATAATGGTATTCCAACCCATCGATTGCCATACGCCTGATAGTACATAGATAGTCTTAAACCAACGAGGATCTTCTAAGAACGCCTTGCGGTCAAGACCCATAGCAGCTCGCAAGTGGTTGATAATCCCAGTCGAAGGTGATAAGAAAGCTACCAGCATTCCCACTATAACTACAGTCGAGATAAAGTGTGGGGCATAGGTTGCTGTTTGGGCAAAGCGCTTAAAAAATCCATTTTTTAGTTCATTAAAGGTAAGTGCTAGGATTATCGGCATTGGAAAACCAACTGCCAAGTCATATAAACTAATCCCAAGTGTATTTTTTATCAGTGTCCCAAAATAATATGAATCGAAAAACTTCTTAAAGTGAGTAAATCCTACCCAAGGACTACCTGTGATTCCAAGAGCTGGCATATATTTTTTAAAGGCAATCTGCACTCCATACATTGGCCCATAGTGGAAGATAATAAAATATATAACTGCCGGGAGGACCATGAGATAAAGATGCCAGTAGCGCTTAAAATTAAACTTAATTCGTTCAGTGAAACTTAAATCAGACACCTTAGCTGGGAGGTTTGTTTTATCTTTTTTCATATCCACCTCCTAGAAATAGTCGATTTCTATATTTTCGAGAATATTAAGCGCAGTTTCTTTATCAAATAGATTGATCCTATCAAGATCAAAATCAAGGCCAATTTCTTCACTCACTCTCACATCGCGCGGCGGATTAAATCTCGCCACAGACTCGTTATTTGAAAATGGAGTCACAAAATAGACATAGGTATCAGATCCTAGTTGCTCGACCTTATCCGCCACGACTTTTATATTTGCATTGGCATCTGCATAGGAAATATTTTCACTTCGTAGGCCCACTACCACATCGATATCTTGATGAGTCTTTAACCTATCATAGATACTAGCAGGTAGCCTCACATCAGTATCCCCCAGCCTGATACTTGCTTCATTATTGGCAATAGTAAGATGCGAATCAAAGAAATTCATCTGAGGCGAACCGATAAAGGCTGCGACAAATAGATTTATCGGATTGTGGTAGAGATTGCCAGGTGTATCAAATTGCTCGACAATCCCTGCATTCATTACTGCTATCCTATCTCCCATAGTCATAGCCTCAGTTTGGTCGTGGGTGACATATATAAAGGTGGTTTGTAGCTTCCTATGTAGGGCGACGATTTCTGCTCTCATCGACACGCGCAGCTTGGCATCGAGATTTGATAGGGGCTCGTCAAATAAAAATACCTGCGGCTCGCGCACCATAGCTCGACCCAGCGCCACTCTCTGCCTTTGGCCACCTGATAGGGTACCTGGGCGTTTATTAAGTACTGACTCAAGCTCAAGTATCTTTGCCACCTCATCGACCTTCTTATAGCGGTCTTCTTTCTTTACCCCCGCCACCTTTAAGGCAAAGGCAATATTATCACGCACAGTCAGATGCGGATAGAGAGCATAAGATTGGAAAACCATAGCTATATCGCGGTCTTTCGGTTCCACAAGATTTACCAGAGTCTCGCCTATATAAAGCTTCCCATCAGATATTTCCTCAAGGCCTGCTAT
Source organism: Anaerococcus pacaensis 9403502 (assembly GCA_000308255.3). Lineage (GTDB taxonomy): Bacteria > Bacillota > Clostridia > Tissierellales > Peptoniphilaceae > Anaerococcus > Anaerococcus pacaensis. Next base: position 333,137 of record HG326664.1, read on the forward strand.
CATACGAAGGGTGGTAGACTTGCCACAACCAGATGGCCCTACCAAAACAATGAATTCTTTGTCATCTATAGTAAGGTTTACACTATCCACGGCCTTAAAGCCATTGGGATAAACCTTGGATACATTATCTAAAATAACTTTTGACAAATATCCACCTCCTTTTTTTCATTAAAAAACCCCCAAGACCTAATATAGAAGTTCTCAGGGTATGAAACACATATTAATCTTACAAATTTATTAACTTGTTATATATATTATATAACAAACGAAAGAATTTAAGCAAACATTTACATAAATTTTACAAAAAAAAGAGAAAAACCAGCCCAAGCTCCTTGACAAGCCCCCGGGCTGGTTTTGTATAATATAATATTTACAACATGTTTAGACCGTATTTCTTCATATTCAGGATTATTTTAATTATGTGTCCAACTTATTTATCAACAACTAACTCATGTTTGTTTTGCTATCCTTCTTATATAAAAATAAGAGTCAGGATTTAAATTCACCCTGACTCAATTTATATACAAGCTTCAATAAAGCCTATTTATTCTCTATTTTCATGTCCGATAGAGAAAAATAAAATTGATATAGCTACTAATATTATTGATAAAGGCAATGCCCTAGCAATTAATGCTTCTGGAATATAATTACCAAATATACATATTTTTACTAGATACATGGTGATTAATGCAAAAATTACTCCTAAACACCATTTAAAAATATAAACTATATTTCTCATAGCAATACCTAATAATCTTCAGTAGGAAATAACATTGTCGTTATTAACATCATTATCCCCAATACTTTAGCATACATATTCTTTTTTAACATTTTACCTACCTCACTCTCGAATTACATTTACGAATATTAACAGCCTGATGTTAATGTATCTCCGTTTTTGTACCTCTGAGGATTCTTGTAATTGCTCATAGCTCTACCTCACTTTTATATGTAACCGATAATATTTTATTGGCTATCAGACCAATTACACTTTGAACAGCTATACCTACCTGTGTCATCCAAATCAAATACTTGATACATACAAACGACTAAAGTATTAGCTATACTATTCGCAAGCTTTAAAGTAGGTACAGTTTTACCTCTCTTTTTTTTATTTATACTTATTCTTAATATTCCAACCTATTTCGCCCAACCTATGTTGATATAAACCTAAAGACTTTCTATATTTTTTAATTTTATTTTCCAAATTTACACCCTTTAATTTTGGTTAATTTAAGTTTACCATAGTGATTTTCAATTATCAATATTTTTTAATTAACTAAAACTAATTTTTTGTCAAATATACCTGATATAGATCCTGCCCCATGAATCTCACAGAGAAGCTTTGATCTACTTGGCAGGCTCTTTTCTAAAGTTTAGTATGTCATCTTTTAGTTCTTTTTTTAATTTTCTCATTTTTCTTGATCTCCTAGTTGATGCTTTTTCTGATTCCATCAGACTTGCTGCTTTAGTTAAATAACATACATCATTTTCTGTAACTATTTCTAATAATCCTTGATGATTGTATAATTAAAAGTAACCATTACATCATCATCTGTCACATCTACTGTTAGCGCTAACTCTATTATGAAATCACTTCTTACTCCGCTGAATAGAGTTTGCCCTCATCTTTTAGGCTTAGTGGTAGAAGTTATAGGTGGATAATCGTATAGGCATCGCCCCACAATATTCTCATTAATCTTCCATACATATCTCTGTGAAAAATTCTTTTTTTATTTTATCCAATAACATATTTTGTTTTCCACCATTCTAATCCTCCTTTAGCTTTGCTCATATATATAAATAAAAGGCAGGTTGATAAAATAACCACCTGCCTATCTTAGATAAATATTGTCTTAAATTCTTGCCTTTATAACCATCAAATCACTATTCTCAAGAGCCTTGAGAGCGTGGATTTCATTAGGATTCAATGTGATTATGTCACCTGGGATAATTATCTGATTTCCATTTTCTCCATTAAAATCCACCTTGCCCTTATAAATTACAACTACTACACTTTTATCTGACTTGTGACTTGGTATTTCTTCACCTTTTTCGATTTGTAGATGAGTTATTTGTAAATTATCTTCATCCACCAAATGCTCAAATTTGCTTTCTAAAATATTTGCACTAATTTTTTTCATATTTTCTCTCCTTGTTGATGGCCATTGTTATTAAAAATATTATACAATGAATTTATGCAAACACAATTTATCTCGATTTTTACAATCTTCTTTAGCCTAGGCACGATTCCTTCTCTAAATAAACAATTTTTACAATCAACCTGATGTTTAAAGGACTTAGATGTACTATGGTAAAATATTTTAGCAAAAATTCTTTAAAAGATTTAACAGTTTAAATTTAACTTTTCTAAATTATCCTTCAAATTTTGTCATAAAATGCTTAACGGTTTGAGATTTACCACCGGGTTATTATTACCATAACTATCCTTTAAGTTAGTAACTCCCCATGCTCCTATACCTATACCAATTGCAGTTACATGTATCTTTTAAAACCTAATTTTAATTTCTTGATAGTTTACAAAAAGCGGTATCATCTCCCACTTTTACTTTATCTTCATATAGTCTCTGTCAATGAGGTCTTTGATTTTCCAGGCAATTCTACTATGATTAGCAAAGTTAGCATAATTTGCCAGAGCCTTTTTATTGCCACAGTTTATAATTTGCAGATACTTTAGCTGGGGCTCGTAATGGCAGAAGCTCACATTTTCTTTGCCAAACTTTCTCATATTATCATAAAGTATAGGGGCTTCTCTAATGGCAAAGACTCCCGCCTTTGGCATATTAGGATACTTATCTATCTTTACCGCATCCCCCATGGCAAGGGTATAAGGATTTGCAAATAGATTATCATTTACGATTAGCTCGTTTTTAGCAGAAGTCTCATAGCCAATATAATCCACATCCACTCCCTTGACCCCAGTGGTGATAAAGGCGTGGTCGAAGCTATAGGTGTTTTTATCAGTAATGATGATTTTATAATCTATTCGCACCACCCTCTCATTTTTTATTATCTTTATATTTTTCTCCGCTAAAATTTTTAGTAATTTACTCCTACCCTTTTTATTAAAATTTGTTAGAATATCAGCAAGAGTGATGATAAAAATCTCAGCATGTGGGAAGACTTCTCTAAAGGCTATGGCAAGCTCTACCCCAGCTGCTCCGCCTCCTGTGAAGGCAAGTTTATAATCAGGGCTTTGTTTATCTAAATGATTGACTAAGTATTCTTTGGCTGCCACTACCTTACCTATGGGCTTTACAAGTGTGGTGTCATTTGAATGTATTGGAAAGGTGACATCAGCGGCTGATCCAAGGTTGATTGAGATGAAATCAAAATCAAAGCTATCACTTCTTGTAATCACCCTTTTCTCATCTCCATCGATAGCAATGATTTTTTCCTCAACATAGCTTACCCTCGCCCTCTTACAAAGAGCTGGCACATTAAATGATATCTCATCTTCAGTATAGATACCTTCGATAAAGCCTGCTAGCATACCAGAATAATACTGGCGGCGATTGTCGGTGATTAAGGTAATATCCATATCGTCCATCGGATCTTTTATTAAATGTTTTAAAATATTGATGTGGCCGTGGCCTCCTCCAGCCAGTATTAGTCTTTGCATTTCAATTTCTTATATTAGCTCGTAGTTGGCAGGTTTTCTTGGAGCTGGTCTATGATAGGTTACATCAGGATAGCCTACGACAAGGACTCCTTGGACCCTGTGGCCTTCTGGCATATGTATGAGTTTTTTGACTTCAGCTGAGCCTTCTATGATTCTATGGCTGTAGCCTGATACGAGGGCCCCAAGCCCTAGGGACTCTACAAAAAGTTCTAGATATGCAGTTGCTATACCAGCATCCATCTCATTTTCCCCTGAAATGACTATTACCATTGGCGCACCTTTAAATAGATAATTTTTGTACCTATCAGTATTATTCTGATCTCCATTGTGAGTTGCAAAGGCCTTTATCATTTCATTTTCTATTTGATTAATATTTCCTGAAATCAATGTGAATTTGAGGTCTTGGATGTTTTTAGCAGTTTGTATGTGTCGGCCAGCTTCAAGGATGAGTTCAATTTTTTCTTCTTCTATTTTTTTATCCTTAAAGTGTCGAATAGACCTACGAGATTTGATAGCAGCTAAGAAATCATCAGCTCCTATTTGATCCATAGTATAAAATCTGCCTACATCTTCTGTATCATAGTCGCGCATGTCTATAGCTGCTACTGGGCAAATAGCAAAACAATGCCCGCATTCCATACACCTATCATGGGCGTATACAGCATGATTATCTTCCATCGCGAGGCACTTGGTAGGGCAATCTCTTACACATTCCCCACAACCTATACAGGTATCAGTATCGATAATTATTGGATTGGTCATACATACCTCTCTTTCTTTGTATGTCTATATTATAACACATTACTATTATCGGGTATTAATACGCTAGATAAGTAGTTAGAAAGTAAATTTATTGAAAGGAGAACATATGACAATTTTATTTATCAATTCAAGTGAAAATAGAAATGGCAATACTGCTAGGATGGCGGCCACACTTTTGGCAGGCCACGACTATGAAATAATCAACCTCATCGACTACCGCATCAATTTTAAAGGCCAAGACCTACCTGGTGATCAATTTGATGAGGTAGTTGAAAAGATTAAGGGGGCGGATGATGTAGTGCTTGGTTGTCCTGATTATTGGTTTACAATAAATGGTGCCATGAGGACTATCCTCGATAGATTTTATGGTGAGGTCAAGCTTCACTCTTTGACCGGAAGACTTTTTCTTATCTTTCAAGGCGGTGGCCCTCGCCCTATAGAATATGAACATGCCGAAGATACAATCCAGGCCTTTTGCAAGGGGTTTGGCTATCGCTATATGGGGATGATTAAATCTATGGATGATGCTAAAAATATGAACGACAAGATATAAAAAACTGGAGGCTAGATTCTCCAGTTTTTACATGTTCACGATTCTATTATTTATCCTATAAATAGTACGGTAGATATTATTCTCTTTCTTGTATAGGTCTATGCTATAGGAAAAATCTGCTATCAGATAATCAATATAGGCCATTGATTCGCTTGGATGATTCTCAGGGGTTTTGATGTCTACTAATATGTAGTCATCTTCTACAAAGTAGTTCATGCTGGTGTTTTTAGCTATATCATAATATGGCTTGTCAAAAACCATAGCTGGTGTGAAAGATTTCTCACTTACTTCAGCGGATTTTGTTAGGCTAACTTTCTTTACTTCTTCATTGTATTTCTTATCAGCATAGATTATTAGTTCAAGCTTATCTTCATTAAAATAATGATAAATATTTCCATATCCATCATAATCTGCCATCATCGATTTTTTCTTGCCATTTACTGTATAATAGATTGCTGCTTTTGGGTTGGCCTTAAAGGCGATTGTCACAGAATCAGCACTTATCTCATCTCCATTTATCCCTGGAGGGAAATTTATAAATTCTAAAGTTTCTGATTTTTCATAGTACCAGATAGTTACAATAGTGAGAACTAATAATAGCGTGTATGGGCTGGTGAAAACTATTTGCATATAACCCCTCCTTAATTGATAGCATTAATTATACTAACTATGTCTTAAGAATTCAATATGTAAAACGTTTATTTCAATCCGCTACTAATAATTGTACTCATAGGTTCGCATATAAAAAA